>NZ_JAKVIM010000003.1 GCF_022601715.1 Acinetobacter zhairuonensis
GGTCTGGCTGACGATACTACGCAAGTGAATCCAAATGGTGGTGCGATTGCGATTGGTCATCCACTGGGTGCATCGGGCGCACGTTTAGTGACCACAGCTCTGAACCAGTTAGAACAAACCGGTGGCACCTATGCCCTATGTTCAATGTGTATTGGGGTCGGTCAAGGGATTGCGCTGATTATTCAGCGGGTTTAATCGGATTAGCAAAGCAGAATAGGGAAAGACCATCATGAGCCAGTTATACGCCAGCTTATTTTACCAAAATGAAGTGACTGAAATTTTCAGTGATCGCGCTTTGGTGTCTTACATGATTCAAGCTGAAGTCGCGTTGGCGAAAGCCCAAGCTCAAGTCGGTGTCATTCCAGAATCTGCTGCAACAGCAATCTCAGACACTGCAGCAACTGCTCTCGATCAGATTGATTTTGATGCTTTGGCTGTCGCAACAGGTTTGGCGGGCAATATTGCAATTCCATTTGTGAAGCAGTTGACAGCAATTTCAAAACAAACAGATGAAGATGCTGCCCGTTATATTCACTGGGGTGCAACCAGTCAGGACATTCTGGATACCGCATGTATTTTGCAATGTCGCGCAGCAATGACACATGTTGAGGCTTTAATTCAACAATGTTATCGCGCAGCTTTGACTCAAGCAGAACAGTATCGTGCACAAGTCATGATTGGTCGTACTTGGTTGCAGCAAGGTTTGCCGATTACGTTGGGTCATAAATTAGCGCGCTGGGCTTCGGCATTTCATCGTGATTTAGTGCGTATTGAAGCCATGAAAACGCGTGTGTTTACTGCTCAATTGGGTGGTGCAGTCGGTTCATTGGCATCTTTACAGCATCAAGGCACAGCAGTGGTTCAGGCATTTGCAGCACAGTTACAACTTTCAGTTCCAAGCTGTACTTGGCATGGCGAGCGTGACCGTATTGTCGAAGTGGCGAGTGTTATCGCGATGGTAACAGGGAGCTTGGGCAAAATGGCACGTGATTGGTCGTTGATGATGCAAACAGAAATTGCAGAAATCTTTGAACCCACTGCAAAAGGTCGTGGTGGTTCATCAACCATGCCACACAAGCGTAATCCAGTTGCAGCGGCATCTGTATTGGCAGCAGCGAACCGTGTACCTGTGTTGATGTCGAGCTTGTACCAAAGCATGGTGCAGGAGCATGAGCGCAGCTTGGGTGCTTGGCATGCAGAATGGCTCGCCATTCCTGAGATTTTCCAACTGTGTGCAGGTGCTTTAGAGCGCACATTGGATGTATTGCAGGGCATGGAAGTTAATGCTGAGAACATGCAGCGTAATTTGGAATGTACCCAAGGCTTAATTATGGCAGAAGCTGTAATGATGGCATTGGCACCACACATGGGTCGTTTACAGGCGCACCATGTAGTGGAAGCTGCGTGTAAAACCGCTGTTGCAAAAGGTGTGCATTTAAAAGATGAGATTGCGGAATTGGATCAAGTTAAAGACTTGTTTAGCGCAGCTCAGATTTCAGAAATTTTTAAACCCGAATCTTATCTTGGCAATATTCAAGACCAGATTGATGCGGTGTTGCAGGAAGCAAAAGGAGAGGCAAAGTGAATATTACAATGACCAATCGTCAGGGCAAATGTTTGGCTGTATATGTTAGCGGTCAAGAAAATGCGCCTGCGATTGTATTTTCAAATTCACTCGGCACAGACAAGGGCATGTGGCAACCTCAAGTTGCAGCATTTGAACAGCATTTTAAAGTTGTAACTTATGACACACGTGGTCATGGGCATAGCGATGTGATTGAGCAGACCACTGTACAAAATCTTGCTGAAGATGTGATTGATATCCTCGATGGTTTGAACATTGAAAAAGCACATTTTTGTGGAATTTCCATGGGCGGTATGACCGCTTTGTGGTTGGGTATTCATCACGCAGATCGTTTTCATAGCATTACGGTTGCCAATTCAGCAGCCAAAATTTGGACTGCGGAAGGTTGGAATGCACGTGCTGATGCGGTAACAGCGAATGGTATTGCGGACTTGGTGAAGACTACGCATACCCGTTGGTTCAGCGAACAGTTTGATTATCAACATGATGCTTTGGCGCAACGTACGATCCAGTCTTTAGCAACAACCCCAGCACTGGGCTATGCTGAATCTTGCCGTGCATTGGCACAAGCCGATTTGAGCAACGAGATTCAGAATATTAACATTCCAACTTTAGTAATTGCAGGGGCTTTGGATCCTGTAACGACAGTTGATGATGGCATTTTCATGCAACAACAGATTCAAAATAGTGAATTGGCGGTGATTGACGCATCGCATCTTTCCAATATTGAACAACCTGAGCTGTTTAATCAAACCCTCAGTCAATTCATTGGTTCGATTCAATAGTTTAAGGATTTAAAAAGGACTTTCAGCCTAAGGAGGCAGGTATGGCGTCTCAGGAATACGCTACTCAAAAAACGAGTATAGACGCACAGGCACTGATTAATGAAGCACCACTTAGCAAGTATCAGTGGCTTATCGCAATTGTATGTTTTTTAATTGTTTTTGTTGATGGTATTGATACTGCGGCAATGGGTTTTATTGCGCCAGCCTTAGCACAAGACTGGGGTATTGACCGTTCACAACTGGGTCCAGTCATGAGTGCTGCATTAGGCGGCATGATTATTGGGGCTCTGGTGTCTGGTCCAACTGCTGACCGTTTTGGTCGTAAAGTGGTTTTAAGTGTTTCCATGCTAATTTTTGGTGGTTTCACGCTAGCATCTGCTTATGCTCCTGATTTAGATACTTTGGTTGTTTTACGCTTTTTAACGGGTATTGGCTTGGGTGCGGCAATGCCGAACGCAACCACTTTATTTTCTGAGTATTGCCCAAAACGTTCGCGTTCATTACTCGTGACCTGCATGTTCTGCGGTTACAACTTGGGTATGGCAACAGGCGGATTTATCAGTAGTTGGCTCATTCCGAATTTTGGATGGCATAGCCTGTTTTTACTTGGCGGTTGGTCACCTTTAATTCTCATGTTTTTGGTGATTTTCTTCTTACCTGAGTCGTACCGTTTCTTGATTGTTAAAGGTCGTGATAACGCTAAAGTTCATCAAATTTTATCGCGTATTGCACCTGCACAAGTTCAGGGTGTGACCGAGTTTCATGTACCTGAAGAACAGATTGCAGGGACGGAAAAGAAAGGCGTATTTGGCATGCTGTTCTCTAAGCAATATGTCAAGGGTACCGCTTTACTTTGGTTAACCTACTTCATGGGCTTGGTGATGATCTATCTACTCACCAGCTGGCTACCAACCTTAATGCGTGAGACAGGTGCTTCAATGGAGCGTGCAGCATTTATTGGTGGTTTATTCCAATTTGGTGGGGTACTCAGTGCCTTATTCATTGGCTGGGCGATGGACCGTTTCAACCCGAATCGCATTATTTCTGGCTTCTATTTAGTTGCAGGTTTGTTTGTAGTTGCTGTGGGACAAAGTCTAGCCAACCCAACATTGCTTGCAATTTTAGTCCTCTGCGCAGGTGTTGCAATGAATGGTGCGCAATCTGCTATGCCAGCGCTAAGTGCACGTTTTTACCCAACCCAATGCCGTGCAACAGGTGTGGCGTGGATGACTGGAATCGGTCGTTTTGGTGCGGTGTTTGGTGCTTGGATCGGTGCGGTATTACTAGGTAATGACTGGTCATTTACAGCAATTTTGAGCTTACTCATGATTCCAGCAACCGCAGCAGCTGTCGCAATTTTTGTTAAATCACTTGTTGCTCATACTGATGCAACTTAATTGAGGTTTCTCTGATGAATGATGAACAACGTTATGAACAAGGGATCAAAGTCCGAACTGAAGTGCTAGGCGAAAAGCATGTCAATCGTTCAATTGAGAACCTGAATGATTTTAACGAAGATTTTCAAAACTTTATTAGCCGTTTTGCATGGGGTGAAGTGTGGTCTAGACCAGGTCTACCACGCCACACCCGTAGTCTAGTCACCATTGCCATTTTGTTGGCATTGGGGCGGGAAGATGAACTGCGTATGCATTTACGCGCATGTTTTAACAATGGCGTGACCAAGGATGACTTAAAAGAGTTGATCTTGCACAGCTCATTGTATGCGGGTTTACCTGCAGCAAACGCAGCCATGCATATGGCAGAAGAGGTTTTTGCGGATTTGGGCATTGCGCCGAAAAAGTTAAACCAAGAACAAACGAACCAAGAGTAATGGAACAAGATTAAGAGGGACTTCAAATGTCGCAACTTATTTTAGGTGCATATGCACAACGTAATACCGATGATCATCCGCCAGCATATACACCAACTTATAAAACCAGTGTATTGCGTTCGCCTAAAAATGCGTTGATCTCAATTGCAGAAACTTTGACTGAAGTGACAGCACCACATTTTAGTGCGGATCAATTTGGTCCTAAAGATAACGATTTGATTTTGAACTATGCCAAAGAAGGTTTGCCAATTGGTGAACGTATTATTGTGCATGGTTATGTGCGTGATCAGTTTGGTCGCCCTGTGAAAAATGCCTTGCTCGAAGTTTGGCAAGCGAATGCATCAGGTCGTTATCGCCATCCAAATGACCAGTTTATTGGTGCGATGGATCCGAACTTTGGTGGTTGTGGTCGTATGATGACCGATGCCAATGGCTATTTTGTGTTCCGTACCATTAAACCAGGTCCTTACCCTTGGCGTAACCGTATTAATGAATGGCGTCCTGCGCACATCCATTTCTCTTTAATTGCGGATGGTTGGGCACAACGCTTAATTTCTCAGTTCTATTTTGAAGGCGATACGCTCATTGATTCGTGTCCGATTATTAAAACCATTCCTTCGGAAGAACAACGTCGTGCATTGATTGCTTTAGAAGACAAGAGCAACTTCATTGAAGCAGACAGTCGTTGTTACCGCTTTGACATCACGTTACGTGGTCGTCGTGCGACTTATTTCGAAAATGATTTGACTTAATTTAGGGAGAACAACATGAACAATTGGAATTTTCAAGAATTGCATGAAACTCCATCTCAAACAGGTGGGCCATACGTACACATTGGTTTATTACCAAAACAAGCCAACATTGAAGTATTTGAAAATAACTTCAACAACCAATTGGTGAAAGAGAACACTTTGGGCGAGCGTATTCGCTTGGAAGGTCAAGTCTTTGATGGTTTAGGTTTACCGCTACGTGATGTATTGGTTGAGATTTGGCAAGCCGATGCCAATGGCATTTACCCAAGTGCTGCGGACTGCCAAGGTAAACAAGCTGATCCAAACTTCCTTGGTTGGGGACGTACGGGTGCAGATTTCGATACAGGTTTCTGGAGCTTCGATACCATCAAACCGGGCGCAGTTCCAGGTCGTAAGGGCACAACTCAAGCACCGCATATTGCACTGATCATTTTCGCACGTGGTATCAACATCGGGTTGAACACTCGTGTCTATTTTGAAGATGAAGCAGAAGCCAATGCGCAAGATCCAGTATTGAAAGGCATTGAGTGGGCGCCACGTCGTCAAACCTTAGTTGCAAAACGCGAAGAACGTGATGGTGAAGTGGTATACCGCTTTGACATTCGCATTCAAGGCGAAGATGAAACGGTCTTTTTCGATATCTAAACTCCTGAAGGTATAGTGCAAGATGTCTTGCACTAGCCTAATAGATAAAAGTTTATACGTGGTGACTCCATGTCCCATTGCATGAATCCCACGTATGTTTGCGGCTGATGATGAAGTCAGGCAATAGTTTGAAAATACAAGGAACTGTAATGATTACGATCAAAAAGTTAGCGATGCAATTATGCTTAAGCACTGCTATTTTAGCAGCAATGCCAGCGACATTTGCGGCTGAAGTGGCTCAATCTAAGGCACAACACTATGTAGTGAAAAACGTCAATATTGGCGATTTACCTGTTAAAACCATCGTACCAATTACTGCAAAAACTGCGGAACAAGCGATTGCACAGGCGAAAGTGATTGCCAGCAATCCTGATGCAGACTTAGCAGAATTCCGCATTGATTTACTCGAATTTTCTGCTGATAACAAGAAAGTGATTGCTTTGGGTCAGCAGTTGAATCAGATCCTGAAAGATAAACCCTTGATTGCGACCATTCGTACCCATAACGAAGGTGGGAAAATGACGGTTTCCGATCAAGATTATGAAAAAATTTATCGTGAGTATTTGAAAGCACCATTTATGCAGTTACTGGATATCGAAATGTTCCGTGATGCAAAAATTGTTGAGAAATTAACCAAGTTGGCACATGATAAACATGTGTTAGTGATTATGTCGAATCACGATTTTAATAAAACGCCAGAACAACAAGAAATTGAAAACCGTTTGCTCAAACAAGACCAAATGGGTGCAGACATCCTGAAAATTGCGGTAATGCCGAAATCTAAACAAGATGTGATGACTTTGATGAATGCAACTCTCGCAGTGAGTGAAAAAAGTAAAAAACCATTACTCACCATGTCGATGGGGCAACTTGGCACAATTTCCCGTATTGCAACTGCCAATATGGGCGGAAGTCTAAGTTTTGGAATGATTGGTGAGGCTTCAGCGCCTGGTCAAATTGATGTGACCCAACTCAAACAGTTCCTTAAAACTGTTCAGCCTACACCTTAAGACTTCCAGATATAAAAGGATTTGATTATGAAATCATCAACTTTACGTTTAACGACTTTGGCTTTGGGCCTAGTGGCTTCAGGTTTAGCCAGTGCAGAAACTTATGTGGTTGATCGTTATCAGGACGATAGTGCAAAAGGTTCATTACGTTGGGCAATTGAACAATCCAATGCCAATGCTGCACAAGAAAATGAGATTCAGATTCAGGCAGTCGGAAAAGCCCCTTATGTGATTAAGCTGAATCAAGCTTTACCGCCAATCAAATCTTCAGTGAAAATTATTGGTACCCAGTGGGACAAAACCGGTGAGTTTATTGCCATTGATGGTTCAAACTACATCAAAGGTGAAGGTGCGAAAGCCTGTCCAGGTGCAAATCCTGAACAGTATGGTACCAATGTTCGTACCATGACTTTACCGGGTCTTGTTTTACAAGATGTGAATGGCGTGACTTTAAAAGGACTCGATATCCACCGTTTCTGTATCGGTGTCCTGATTAACCGTTCGAGCAACAACCTCATTCAGCATAACCGTATCAGTAATAACTACGGTGGTTCAGGCGTGATGTTGACTGGTGATGATGGTAAAGGTAATCCAACTTCAACCACCACCAATAACAACAAAGTTTTAAATAACTTGTTTGTGGACAATGGTGATGGTCTAGAGCTGACTCGTGGTGCCGCATTTAACCTTGTTGCCAATAACCTATTTACTTCAACCAAAGCCAATCCAGAGCCATCTCAAGGGATTGAAATTCTTTGGGGAAATGACAACGCTGTAGTGGGTAACAAATTTGAAAACTATTCTGATGGTTTGCAAATTAACTGGGGTAAACGTAATTACGTTGCCTATAACGAGCTGATCAACAACTCGATTGGCTTTAACTTAACTGGTGATGGCAACATCTTTGACAGCAATAAAGTTCACGGTAACCGTTTAGGAATTGCCGTGCGTTCTGAAAAAGATGCCAATGCTCGTACGACTTTGACCAAAAACCTCATCTGGAACAATGGTAAAGACATTAAGCGTTGTGAAGCTGGTGGTTCATGTGTACCAGATCAACGTTTAGGTGCCATCGTGTTTGCTGTACCAGCACTAGAACATGCAGGTTTCGTTGGTTCTCGTGGGGGCGGTGTGGTCATTGAAGATGCCAAACTTCAAAAGACTTGCACGCAGCCAAATCAAGAAGGTTGTAATGCTAAGCCAAACCAAAATATCCAAGCTCCGCGTTTAAGCTATAGCAAAGGACAAATTACAGCGACAGTCCAAGGGCAACCAAATCAGCGTTATCACGTTGAATTCTTTGCCAACCGTCAAGCGAATGGTCAAGAAGCTGAACAGTACTTAGGTGCGCAAGTGGTAACAACAAATGCACAAGGTCAAGGTCAAGCAACTTGGAAAGCACTGAGTGGTGCAGCAAGTGTGACAGCCAATGTGACTGATCATTTGGGTGCTACTTCAGAGCTTAGCCCAGCCGTTCGTGTTAAGTAATAAAAACTGCATGGAAAGCTCACTTGGGTTGAGCTTTCCTCATAAAAAAGGATGTTTGGTATGCAACAACTATTAAAACTTGGCACATTATCTTTGGCACTTTTGACTTGCCAACTGGCTTCAGCAAATGAATTTTATTCGGCTGATCGACAATGGTTGTTTGGGGACTGGAACGGAGAGCGTAAGCAACTCGAAGACCAAGGTTATAAGTTTACAGTTGCAATTATGAGTCAGGCGGCAACCAATCTTGATGGTGGTTATAACGATGACAATACTTTGGAAAATGCTGGGCAACTGACCTTAGGTGCCAATTTTGACTTAAACAAAATTGCGGGCTGGGAAAATACCACAGCAGGTTTAATGATTACCAAACGTGATGGTAACTCATTAACTTTAGAGCGTATCAAAGATCCGCGAGCGAGTACTTTAGGCAATACCCAAGAAATTTACGGACGTGGAAAAATCTGGCGTTTAACCCAAGCATGGATCAAAACTGGATTTGATGATAACAAAGTCCAATTCAAGATTGGTCGTATGGGCATGTCAGATGACTTTAACAGCTCACAATGTGAATTCCAGAACTTACTACTTTGCGGTGGTCAGTTAGGTAAATCGATTGGTTCAATTTGGTACAACTGGCCTGTCGGGGTTTGGGGGAGCAACCTGAAGTATCAATTTGCACCTGCATGGTCACTCGGTTTGGGTGTGTATGAAGTCAACCCAGACAATGTCAAAACACAATCCAACAGTGATGGCTTTAACCTCGATATGAACAATGTTGAGGGAGCAACGATTCCTTTAGAGTTGGCTTGGAAACCTAAGCTAGCTGCATTTAATCGTTTGCCAGGTGAATATAAAGTCGGTGCGTTGTATTCCACGGCTGAAGCAAAAGATATTCGCAGTGGTCAAATGCAAGATGGCAAATACAGTTTCTGGCTGAATGCTCAGCAACAACTCACGCAACACGGTACCGATCCGAAGCGTGGTTTATACATTAGCTTTAATGGCGTCGTGAATGATAAAGCCACGACTTCAGTGGAAAGTACACAACAACTGGCACTTTGGTACAAAGGTCCATTTGATAGCCGTCCGAACGACTCGATTGGTCTAGGCTTTGCAAATTACGTGGTCAATGATCGCGTCACAGATAAACAAATTGCCACCAATGAAGGTCGTGGTTATTACAGTTACGATGCCATTGCCAGTGACTATGTGCCAATTCAACACGATGAGCTGAATGTCGAGCTGAACTATACCTACCAATGGTCTCCAGCGGTCATGCTTAGACCGAACCTGCAATACATCTACCAACCGACAGGGGTGAAAGAAGTAGAGGATGCTTGGGTGGCTGGTTTGAGCATGAAAGTTAATTTTTAACAGCACTTAAATTAAAAAATGATTAAAATATAAGCATTAGTGCTGTTCAGTTTAAACACTTTGGTCGTGACTTTCGCAACACCTAGTTGCGGAAGCACGAGAATTTATTCGTGATGATAAATGATACTCAAAGGAGAGAGGGAGTGATCATTTAAACCCACGGCACTTGGAGTAAGATGTATGTCTGACACTCAAACTAAGCCAAAACCCATATTTAAAATATGGTGCTTTATCCTTGGCTTGGCCTTATTGTTAACAGGCCTATTTTATTTAATTGGTGGCGGAAAGCTCATCAGTTTAGGTGGTTCTTGGTACTTCTTTATTGCAGGCTTGGTGACCATCGTTTCAGCGATTTTCATTTTTAGAAGAAAAGCCCTCGGGGTTGGATTATTCAGTTTAGTCTTTATTGGTACTGTCATTTGGGCATTGATTGATACTGGCTTGGAATTCTGGCCACTACATTCACGCCTGATGTTCCCAGCAGGCTTATTTGCTGCAGTACTATTTACTCTGCCTTCAATTCGTAAATACCAGCAACAAACAGCAATGAACGCACCTGCCTATATCGTAGGTGGCTTAACTGTTTTGGGTATGTTGGGTGGTATGTACGGCATGTTCATTCCACATCCAACAGTTGAAGCATCAGGTCAGGAATTACCACTTGTACCTGTTGAACCCAATAAACAACAGGTGAATTGGGATCATTACGGTAGTGATGCAGGCGGTAGCCGTTTCGCTGCGTTAGATCAAATTAACCGTAATAACGTATCCAAGTTAAAAGAAGCTTGGCGTTACCAAACGGGCGATATGACCACCGGTTCAGGTAATGGTGCAGAAGATCAAATGACACCATTACAGGTTGGCAACAAAGTATTTTTGTGTACCCCGCATAACAACATTATTGCGTTAGATGCAGACTCTGGTAAGCAAATCTGGAAAGCTGAAGTCAATTCTAAAGCCGATGCATGGGAACGTTGCCGTGGTGTAGCTTATTTTGATTCGACCCAAGCATTGGTTCAGCCTACCTTGGCAGGTGCGACTGCAGTGACTGCTGTAGCGTCTAACACAGCTTGTCCACGTCGTGTCTATACCAACACACCTGATGGTCGTTTAATTGCAGTCAATGCCGATACAGGCGAACGCTGTAAAGACTTCGGTGTTGATGGTACGGTGAATTTGCTTGAAGGTTTAGGTGATGGTACCAAAGCGCCACGCTTTGAGGTCACTTCAGCTCCAACCATCGCTGGTACTTCAATTGTGATTGGTAGCCGTATTGCCGATAACGTTGCTGCAGATATGCCTGGCGGTGTAATTCGTGCCTACGATGTCATTACAGGTCAGTTGCGTTGGGCATTCGATCCGCGTAACCCAGATCCAAACTATGTATTAAAACCAGGTGAAACCTATAAGCGTAGTTCGGCGAACTCATGGGCTGCGATGTCGTATGACCCACAAATGAATACTGTGTTCTTACCGATGGGTAGTTCATCTGTAGACCTTTGGGGTGCAAACCGTCAACCTTTGGATCATAAATACAATACTTCGGTATTGGCATTGGATGCGACCACAGGTAAAGAAAAGTGGGTTTATCAAACTGTTCATAATGACTTATGGGACTTTGATTTACCAATGCAACCAAGCTTAGTTGATTTCCCATTGAAAGATGGTTCGACCAAACCTGCTGTGGTGATTGGTACTAAGTCTGGTCAGTTCTTTGTACTTGATCGTGTAACGGGTAAACCATTGACTAAAGTCATTGAGCAACCAGTGAAAGCAGCAGATATTCCAGATGAACAATACAGTTTGACTCAACCACGTTCGATTGAAATGCCACAAATTGGTAATCAAACGTTAACTGAATCTGACATGTGGGGTGCAACACCATTCGATCAATTGATGTGTCGTATTAGCTTCAAATCAATGCGTTATGAAGGTTTGTTTACTGCACCAGGGACCGATGTATCATTGAGCTTCCCAGGTTCGCTCGGTGGTATGAACTGGGGTTCAATCGCATTTGATCCAACCCATCGCTATATGTTTGTGAATGACATGCGTTTAGGGCTTTGGATTCAGTTGATTAAACAAACCCCTGAAGATTTGGCCATTCAAGCCAATGGTGGTGAAAAAGTGAATACAGGTATGGGTGCCGTTCCAATGAAGGACACACCATACAAAGTCAACAAAAATCGCTTCTGGTCTGCGTTAAGTATTCCGTGTCAAAAACCACCATTCGGTACCATGACTGCAATTGACATGAAAACTCGTCAAATTGCGTGGCAGGTTCCATTGGGTACTGTAGAAGATACAGGTCCCATGGGCATTAAAATGGGCTTAAAAGCACCAATTGGTATGCCTACCATTGGTGGTCCAATGGCGACACAAGGTGGCTTAGTCTTCTTCGCTGCAACACAGGATTACTACTTACGTGCCTTTAATTCTTCAAATGGTGAAGAATTATGGAAAGCACGCTTGCCTGTGGGTAGTCAGGGTACACCAATCAGCTACATTTCACCTAAAACAGGCAAACAATATGTCGTCGTTTCTGCTGGTGGTGCACGTCAGTCACCAGATCATGGCGATTATGTGATTGCTTATAGCCTAGGTGAATAATAGATAAGCGTATAGGGAAAGCCCTTCTGTACTAGAGGGGCTTTTTTTCACTCCACCAAGATGATAAGAAAAGGATATCTTGTGAGATTACTCAATATGACTCCATTTCCCTTTCAATATGCATTATTGACTGCTGTAATATTGCAGTCGATGGCATTGCATGCTCAAGACACAACAGCATACCAACAACTTCCAGTCATTAAAGTTCAAGCAGTTCGCGCTGAAAGCGATCTGTTACAGACATCCGCTTCTATACAGAAAATTCAAGCTCCTCAGGCGCAAGATAACGCGAATGTGAATATCTCTGAGCTGTTACAAGGTGTAGCAGGCTTACAAATTAATAATCGTGAAAATTACGCGCAAGATTTGCAAATCTCGATGCGAGGTTTTGGCGCACGTTCCACATTTGGTGTACGTGGCATACGCCTCTATGTCGATGGTATTCCTGCCACCATGCCTGATGGTCAGGGGCAAAGCTCGAATATCGATTTAGATAGCTTAGACAATATTGAAGTTTTGACAGGTCCATTTTCTGCCATTTATGGCAACTCATCGGGTGGCACAATTTTAACCCAAACCAAAGAAGGTCAAGGTCAAGATTCCATTCAAGTTGGTTTTAATGCAGGTAGCCACCACAAGCAGCAGGCAAACATCCAATTGCAAGGTGGCTCAGACCAAGCCAATCAACCTGCTTATGTGATTAGTTCATCCTATTTCGAAACTGATGGTTTCCGCGATCATAGTGCAGCGCAAAAAGTGTTGAACAATGCCAAACTGACTTGGAATTTGGAGGATGGCAGCAAAATTAATTGGCTCATGAACCGTACCAAAATTGAGGCAGATGATCCTCAAGGTTTAAGACGTGAACAATGGAAAGCCAATCCGAAACAGGTCAATGACAGTAGCAATACTTACGATGTGCGTAAAAGTATTGATCAGACCCAGACAGGACTGACGTGGACCAAACCGCTGAATGATCAGAACGAACTCTATGCGATGTTCTATTTGGGTAATCGTCAAGTGGTGCAATATCAGTCTATTCCGAGTAGTGCACAAAAAAATCCTCGTCATGCAGGTGGCGTGATTGATTTTGATCGAGACTACTACGGTACGGATTTACGTTGGACAGGCAAAGAATTGTTGCCGAATACAACCTTCATCGCTGGTTTAGCATTCGATCAAATGCGAGAAGATCGTCAGGGGTATGAAAACTTTGATTCGTCTGGGCGTTATGGTGTGAAAGGCTCGCTACGTCGTGATGAAATCAATACCTTATGGAATCTGGATCCCTACCTCCAAGCCAAGTGGCAGTTTTTACCACAGTGGCATTTAGATGCAGGCTTACGCTATAGCAATGTCCATTATGAATCTGAGGATCATTACATCACCTCAGCAAATGGCGATGATAGTGGTAACACCGACTACCAAAAGTTACTACCAACCGTTGCTTTAGGTTGGGATATATTGCCTGAACTTTATGCTTATGCCAGTTATGGTAAAGGGTTTGAAACTCCGACCTTTACCGAGATGGCTTATCCTACGGTGGGAACTTCAGGTATTAACTTTAATTTAAAACCAGCGACCAGTGATACTGCTGAATTTGGATTAAAATCACAAAACCCATTTGGACTGTTTACTTTTGCCGTATTCCATACCGAAACCAAAGATGACATCGTTCCTGATGATGCCAATGGCGGACGTAGTACCTTCCGTAATGCGGAACAAACCTTACGTGAAGGCTTAGAACTATCGTGGCAAAAGCAACTCTGGCAAGCGCTGAATATTCGCACCAGTTATAGCTATTTAGATGCGACCTTTGATGCCGATATTCCTGCCACGACGACCAAACCTCTGATTGAGAAAGGGACCTATATTCCAGGTATAGCTAAAAATCAGGCGTTTGCAAGTTTGGCATGGCAACCTGAACAAGGTTTTCAAGCAGGACTAGAAGCACGCTATATGGATAAAATCTATGTTGATGATATCAACTCTGATACAGCGCCAAGTTATACCGTTGTAGCGGCAAATGTTGGCTATTTATGGGTGAATCAAGACTGGAAAATCAATACTTATGCACGTGTCGATAATTTGTTTGACCGTAACTATGTCGGTTCAGTGATTGTGAATGATGGTAATAGTCGTTTCTTTGAACCTGCCGATGGACGTAATTTTAGTGTGGGCATGAGTGTAAACAAAACCTTTTAACCGAAATTCATGTAACTAAAAAAGGGGCTGAATCGCCCCTTTTTTATGATTGAAAATCTTTCATGGGGCAGATACTCGTTTTTTTATCACAAATTTGCTTAAATACGCCTCGAAAAATAACAAACAGACACTAGGCTTTATATGAATAAATTTGCCAATACTTTGGTTTTTGCAACATTGTGTAGCAGTATGCTTTTAACGGGTTGTGATTTCTTTAAAGGAAAGAAAGACAGCGCAGAAGCAGAACAGGCAGTTCCCGTCGTCAATGAATGGGACTGTAGCAATGAGGCAAAATTGAAAGAGATGAAGAAAGCACTACAGCAAGATTATCTGAAAAAACTAGATAAAGCTTTACGTGATTCAAATTACTATCAGGCAGATAAAAACCTAGCTGATACCATTACTCAGAATATTCAATTTGAAGTGAAAAGCATTACCACAGTGACTGAACAACCAGACACGTCTAAACAATTAGAATGCCGTAGTGAGCTAATTGTGAAAATGCCGAAAGGGTTGCAGCAACGTGCTGAAAATGCATATAAAACCGAAGAATGTGATTGTGATCGCTATGACACCTTGAATGATTTACTTGAAAGTGAAGCATATGGTTTGAGCTTGCAGAAAGACCAACTTAAAGGATCATTTAATTATCAGTTGATTAAAACCGATAAAGAAGGTAATCAACTCCAGTTACCCAAAGAAAATAAAGTGTTAGATGGTTTAGTTTATATCACTGAAAAAGCGGTATTACTTGCTGCTTATGAAGAAGAGAATCAACATTATGAAAATATGCGAGATACGCAAGAACAAAAATATACTGAACAACAAGAATTGGCACAGAAATCTATGGATATCCGTCAAAAAGAGCTGAATACCGATCAAGCAAAGGTGGTGGAGCGTTTGAATCAAACTTGGGATAACTTCACCAGTGAGCAAAAAGTGCAGTTGCAACAAGACCAGTCCGATTGGTTTGAAAAGCGTGATGTAGATTGTAAAGTGCTTGCACAAACGAGCGTTTATAATATTCCTGAAAAAGATCGTGAAACCTATCAACAGCATCACGATTATTGGGATGAGCAAATGAAAGCACAAAATCAGGACATGCAATACACCAAATGTTTTAATCAAAAAACTTCTGAGCGTATCGTTTATCTGAATAATGTTTTTAATTGATCAGAAACTACTTTGAAATGGAAAGGACGAATTGATTCGTCCTTTTTTTATTGGCATGCTTGCAGCAGAAATGAAGAGTAAGAACAGACATGCGAATTAGTTTTATTGGTGCAGGCCGTGTTGCCTACCATTTGGCATCCGTTTTGAAGCAGCAACATCAAATCGTACAGGTTTATAGTCGGACTTGGGAAAAAACACAGCGTTTAGCTGCACATGTGGTAGCACAAGCGTGTCCATCGCTTAGCGAGTTAAATCCAGAGATTGATCTGTTGATTCTTGCGGTGAGTGATCAATCCATTGCTACTGTGATTGCAGAAGTCGCACCGTTATTGCCAAATGTGCTGATTGTACATACTTCGGGTAGCACCGATCTACAGCGATTGCAGCAACATCATCCACGTTCAGGTGTGTTTTATCCTTTACAGACTTTTAGCTTGGAGCGCGAACTTGACTGGAAGCAAACGCCACTCTTTGTGGAGGCAGCAATTGAAGAAGATCAACAGTGTTTATTGCAACTAGCACAACAGCTCAGTGAACGTGTCTATGCCTATAGTTCGCAGCAACGTTTAAGTCTACATTTGGCAGCTGTGTTTGCTTGTAATTTTACCAATTACTGTTATGACATGAGTAAGCAAATTGTCGATCAGACACAGGTAGATTTTAGCTTACTCTATCCATTGATTTTGGAAACAGCGGCTAAAGCCACGCAGAATGATCCTAAAATCATGCAGACAGGACCTGCGGTACGCGGTGATGTGAATATTTTACAGATGCATCAGTCGATATTGGCGGATTTGCAACGACCAGATTTAGCTGAAGTGTATGCCTTAATTAGTCAGCAGATTATGCAGCGACATCAAGCATAATAATTAGCTTGAGGAAAGAGAAGGGAATCTCAAGCATGCATTAGATCATGCTTGAGAAAAATTTACTAAGATGAATTACTTAATTTTCTTGAAAATAAAGTCATTAATTTTGTGACCAGCTTCCAAACCACGACGTTCAAATTTAGTTTGTGGACGCCATTCAGGACGCGGGTAGCTATTGCCTTTGCCTGCCAGATTTTCCAGATTGGGACGGTTGTCTAATACATCAAGCATCCACTCTGCATACGGTTCCCAATCCGTTGCTGCGTGGAATGTTCCACCCATTTCCAGCTTCTGCTCAACCAGTGGCATACGGTCATGTGAAACGAAACGACGCTTAAAGTGACGCTTTTTCTGCCAAGGGTCAGGGAAATACAATTGCACGCAGTTGATGCTGTTGTCGGGCATTTCACGTAACACTTGAATTGCATCGGCATCTAAAACACGTAAGTTTTTCAGTTCAGCCATGCCTGCTTCATATACGCACTGCGCGATACCAGGAATGTGAACTTCAATCCCGACAAAGTTGCGTTCTGGATTGGCTTTTGCCATAAGCACCAGTGAGCGGCCCATACCAAAGCCGATTTCAACCGTCAGTGGACGCTCAGGATGTTCAAAATGCTGACGCAAATCACCGACTGGATATTCCAAAATTAAGTGACCATATTGTTCAAGCGCAGTACGTTGAGAAGTATTCAGCGGAGCAGAGCGACGCATATACGTCACAATTTCACGATGCTCATTCAAGTTGTCTAGCTCGACGACTTGCGGTTCTAATAGATCGGTTGACATAACTTTGGCAAATGTAAAAATTCGAAAGCGGTATTTTAAATCCTGAGACTGGCAAGTCAAATTTTTTACCCATATTTCGGTAATTAAATTGTTTTTGAGTTTGTCAGCGTGAATCTCATCCTACAGTACTTGGCTTGAATGAGAGTCTTGAGTGTTGTCCACTACAAAATAAAAAAGAGCTGGATAACCAGCTCTTTCAATGCATCACCAATTTTACAGTGGATTATAGCGATCAATCAAAGTGCTACTGGCTTCATTTAAACCGACCACTTCAATGTCAATGCCTTGATCTCGAAACTTTTGCACGACAGTATTCAGCATATTCACCGAAGTAATATCCCAGACATGCGCATGGGTTAAATCAAGAATGACACGCTTGGCAGAAGTCGAAAAATCAAAGAATTGATAGAATTTTTCTGCACTGCTAAAGAAGATCTGTCCTGAAATTTGATATTGCAGCGTTTCAGTATTCAGTTGCTGAGCTTGCACCTTCACTTCACTTTCCAGTTTGTTCACAAGGAACAGGGCAGACAGACAGACTCCGACAAATACACCGAGAGCTAGATTGTGCGTCGCCAATACAATCACCACCACACTCAGCATCACGATATTACTTTGTTTCGGATGTTTACTAAACTGCTTGACCGAATCCCAGTTAAAAGTGGTAAAGGACACCATAATCATAATCGCAACCAGTGCTGCCATTGGAATATACGCCAGCCAGTCTTTTAAAAACACCACCAGACACAGCAAGAATACACCTGCGACAAGGGTAGAGAGTCGTGTACGTGCGCCAGAACTGACATTAATAATCGATTGACCAATCATAGCACAGCCAGCCATACCGCCCATAAAACCACTGACAATATTGGCATAACCTTGACCACGACATTCTTTATGGCGATCACCTTCTGTACCTGTTGCTTCATTCACAATGGTGGTGGTCATCATGGTTTCGAGTAAGCCAACGGTGGCTAGAGTGATGGCATAAGGGAAGATGATTTTTAAGGTTTCAAGATTCAGTGGAATATCTGGAATTAAAAATACAGGTAGCGTATCTGGGAATTGCCCCAAATCACTGACTGTACGCATGTC
Organism: Acinetobacter zhairuonensis; assembly: GCF_022601715.1. Taxonomy (GTDB): domain Bacteria; phylum Pseudomonadota; class Gammaproteobacteria; order Pseudomonadales; family Moraxellaceae; genus Acinetobacter. The sequence continues at coordinate 18,215 of NZ_JAKVIM010000003.1, forward strand.
TGCACCAAAAACCAGTGCCACTAAGCTCAGTAAAATGATACAGACCAGTGGGGCAGGCAGCAATTTTCCAATTTTAGGGATATAAGGGAATAGATAGACAATCACCAAGCCTAATGCGACAAAGCCGTAGCCAATATAGTCCATTTTTTGTATTTCAGGGATTTGCGCCACAAAAATTAAAATGGCTAAGGCATTCACAAAACCATAGACCACAGACTGAGAAACAAAGCGCATCAGTTTCGCGACTTTAAAATAGCCTGCAATAATCTGAATCAAACCTGTCAAAACGGTGGTTGCAAACAGGTACTGTAGCCCGTGATCTTTCACGAGGGTAATCATCAATAACGCCATTGCACCTGTTGCCGCAGAAATCATGGCAGGGCGCCCACCAAAAAAAGCAATACTGACGGCTATACAGAAAGAAGCATATAAACCCACTTGAGGGTCAACACCCGCAATAGCGGAAAAGGCGATAGATTCGGGAATAAGGGCTAAACCCACGACAATACCCGCAAGTACATCAGTACGAATATTTGATAACCATTCTGATCTTTTAAGGCTAATCACTACTACATTTCATTAAATTTAAAGAATGTGTATGTTAAAACATCTAACAATAAAAAAGCACACGAGATTGTCTTGAAAAATTGTAAAAATTGAACAATATTCAAGAAGTACTATTTATAGGTCGTTACGCTTTTTTGCAATTTACAGGTCTGAACGCTTGAAAGTTTGTTTGAAGGCATTTAAAAAATTAAAGAGTTAGATAACAAGGATTATATATGAAGCTTTATTATTCCCCAGGTGCATCTTCATTAGCATCGCATATTATTCTAAATGAAATTAATGTCGATTTTGATCTGGTTCGTGTAGACCTAAAAAACCATAAAACAGAAAAAGGTGAAGATTATTATGCAATTAACCCGAAAGGTTATGTACCAGCACTGGAAATTAATCCAGGTTTAATTCTCACTGAAAATGTTGCAATTTTACCTTTTCTGGCACAACACGATCCAAAACAGGACTTGATTCCACCATCAGGTTTAGGTCGTGCCAAAGTATTAGAATGGTTGGGTTATTTGAATTCTGAATTACATGATGCCTATGCAGTATTATTTTGTGGACCGTTGTCAGAAGAGGCTAAAGCCAAAGCCTATGCAGAAATTGATCGATTATTGACACATATTGATCAAGCTATTGCTGAATCGGATCATGATTATTTAGTGGATGATAATTTTGGACCTGCAGATGCTTACTTATTCGTGCTAACAAACTGGTCAAACTACATTCATCATGATTTAACGCCGTATAAGAATATTATCGCAATTCGCAATAAAGTGGCTGAACGTCAGTCTGTACAAATGGCGATGCGTGATGAAGGCTTAATTCCTTAATGTATGAAATCTAAGTCTTAATTCTACGTTTAAAAAATGCCTCATCAAGAGGCATTTTTTTATTGGTATTCCGTATATTCACTAAAATCGATGTCTTGTAGTGTAAATTGGTACTTATTTTTAAGAGAGCTCCAATGAACTTTTACAGGTTGCGAAGTGTCTGAAAATTCATTTTTACCAGTGGTGGTTTTCACTTTGCCTGTTGAAAAATTAATGCTCTTCTCGGTGATGTCGCCTGAAGCACGATGAAAATCATTGCTATCGAAACCAATCAAGCTAAAGTTATTATTTTGAAAGCGGAAAGTATAGCTGTTATTGGTGACGTACCATGAGCCGCAGCTTAACCAATAATGTAGGTTTATTTTCAGTAGTCCTTTCGTTATGGCAATGCCTCCATCTTCTAATGGGTCTGCAAGGCAAGGGGATTCTTCATCATTCTCAGTTGGAAGAGAGTCATTTTCAGTAATCAGTTGATAACCCTGCGCTGTATGAAATAACACTAACAGTTTTCTTGGATTTAGATTTAAGCGCTCACTGCCTAAACCTTCATGGCTTTTGATATTGTTTGGATCATTCTGCTGAATAATGAATGCAGTATCTGCTTTACCATCACGGTTTAAATCTCCAGTGACTGTTTCTAAAACTGTCCAGCCTTGGGGGATAAACTTGGTATAAGCTGATTTGTCTGAGGCCGCTAAGGTAACTGTGCTGAAACTGATTAAAGTCAGTGTAAGTATTGTTTTTAGCATGTGATTCATCGTCTTATTATAAGAAAAGTTTAAAAGAAAAATGGATTCCGAAGAATCCATTTTAGTCATTATTTATTTGAAGAAATAACCTGTTTCAGGAGAGCTTGCATTCGCCATGCGCTTACGTGGCATACGCCCCGCAAGGAAGGCTTCACGTCCTGCTTCAACGGCTTTCTTCATCGCAGAAGCCATTAAAATTGGATTTTGTGCAGCAGCAATTGCCGTATTCATCAGCACGCCGTCACAGCCGAGTTCCATCGCAATCGCAGCATCACTAGCCGTACCCACACCAGCGTCTACCAACACTGGAACTTTGGCATTTTCTTTAATAATTGAAATGGTATGTGGGTTTAAAATACCTAAACCTGAACCAATCAAACTGCCTAAAGGCATAATCGCTACACAGCCCATGCTTTCCAACTCTTGCGCCACAATTGGGTCATCCGAGGTGTAAACCATAATCTCAAAGCCATCATCAATCAGGGTGCGTGCAGCTTTTAAGGTTTCGGTAATGTTTGGATAAAGTGTTTTCTCATCACCCAATACTTCCAGTTTCACCAGGTTGTGACCATCTAAGAGTTCACGCGCCAACATACAGGTACGGATTGCACTGTTTGCATCAAAGCAGCCAGCTGTATTTGGTAAAATGGTGTATTTTTCAGGTGGAATAACTGAAAGTAAATTTGGCTGATCAGGGTGCTGTCCGATGTTGACACGACGAATCGCCACCGTGACAATTTCAGCACCACTGGCTTGAATGGCTAAGTCAGTTTCGTTTAAATCTTTATATTTCCCCGTGCCCACTAACAGACGTGAGTGAAATGTTCTTGAACCTACAATAAGAGGGGTATCTTCCATGGGAGCTCCGAATTAGCCGCCACCAACGGCATGAATAATTTCAATGCGATCTTGATCACAAATGGGGGTTTGCTCGAGTTTAGATTTAGAAATAATCATTTCATTTTGTTCGACGGCAAAGCGTTTGCCTTCCAGTTCTAATTCTTGAACCAGGTGTAAAAGATTCAGGCAAGAAGTCTCTTTCGCTTCACCATTTAGAAAAATTTGCATGTTTTAATTCCCAACAATCTGCGACTTTATTTGGCGTATTTATAAGCATTCCAAGCCAGAACTAGCCACCCAGCAATCATAAGCGCACCGCCAATGGGTGTAATGGCACCTAAGCCGCGAGGTAAACCCAAAGCCATGACATACAAAGAACCGCAAAAGAAGAAAATTCCAATTTGAATGAGGGCGAAACTCACTTTAATTGGAAGTTGAGGAACTACTTTTGCCAAAATGGCGAGCGCCAATAAGCCCAATGCATGATAGAAAAAATAATCTGTTGCAGTCTGCCACCAAGCTAATTGGGCTTCGGTTGCACGGGCTTTTAAACCATGAGCACCAAAAGCGCCTAACATGACAGCAATTGCTAAATTAAGTGCAGAGATTGCGATCCACATAAGCCATGATGACCTGAACAAATTTGCGCATAACCTTAGCATATTCTGCGTAAGGTAAAAAAGCGAAATGTGACATTGTTCAAAGCGTTCATACAAAAAGGGCACAACATAGAAGTTGTGCCCTTTAAGGTTCGAAAGAATTTAGTTGGATGACATTGCAACTTTAATTTTTTCCATGGCATTTTTTTCTAACTGACGAATACGTTCAGCCGAAACATTATATTCTGCAGCTAATTCATGCAGGGTGGACTTGTCATCATCTAACCAGCGGCGTTGCAAGATATTGCGTGAACGATCATCTAGCTGCTCCATGGCTTCATGTAAAGCCGAGGTGCTTTGTTCCTCGTAGTCTTCATTTTCAACCAAGCGTGCAGGGTCGTAGCGATTATCTTCTAAGTACAACGCAGGCGCGACATGTGTTGAACCCTCATCGTCATCATCCCCTTGTGCTTCAAAAGCTGCATCATAAGCCGTTAAGCGACCTTCCATTTCAATAACTTGTTCAGGGGTCACATTCAAGTCATTAGCAATTGACTTTGCTTCTTCGAGCGTCAGCTTTTTGCTAGATTTTTTTAGGCTACGCAAATTAAAGAATAATTTACGTTGTGCTTTTGTGGTCGCAATTTTGACAATACGCCAGTTGCGAATTACGTATTCATGAATTTCAGCTTTAATCCAGTGCACTGCAAAGGAAACCAAACGTACACCCATATTCGGGTCAAAACGTTTTACGGCTTTCATTAAGCCAAGGTTACCTTCCTGAATGAGATCACCTTGTGGTAAACCATAACCTGCATAACTACGTGCAATATGTACCACGAAACGTAAATGCGACATGACCAGCATTTTAGCGGCATCAAGGTCTTGGTCGTAGTAGTAACGTTCAGCCAACTCTTTTTCTTGTTCGGCTGTTAAAATTGGAATCTGATTGACAGTACTAATATATGCCCCAAGGTTTACACCTGGTGCAGATAATGACAGGGGCATCAATTGATTGCTGCTGTCACTCATAGGTACTCCTTATAAAATTGGACATTGATGTTCCACTACCTTTCATCTTAATGCCAATACGCTCACACATTAAGGAAATTTGGGTAGTGTTATGTAATTTTTTATGCCAAATTGAAACCATTTAGTTTAATTGAAAATAATTAAGATTCAATTAAGTAATGGTATTCATGCTCTGAAATTCTTTGCACAACACAAGCCATTTGATGCATTTGGCAATAGCGCGTCACATCAATCTGACTATGCGGATCGGAGGATTTGAGCAAGACCCGACCATGCGGAGAATTTTTTAATGAACGCTTCAGCATGAGTAATGGCATAGGGCAAGGCTTTCCCATCGCATCAATAATGAGGTCACATTCGCTTTGATTCGACATATGGAGTGAGTAGTTTCAGGAAACACCATTGAATATTAGCAAATTTGGTGCCAAATCCCAACTTAAAACACAGTGAAACTATATTTATGTTTATCTTGGTGTTAAATAAGTATTGAAAAAAAAATTACTTAATTTGATGTGGAATAAGTAAAAAAAATTCTATTAATTGTCATAAACCCATGTTAAGCTCGATGCCGTATTGAGGATTTATCACAACTATAAATTGTTTTAAACCCATGCTCTACAATTGGATGTAACCGGGATTTTGTTAATAGTTATACAGAATGATTACAAGCTTAGAAATAATAAATGTTTTTAAACCTTGTTTGCTCTGCTGTTTGCAACACCGGGTGGTCCTTCTTTTAAATACAATGAGGATTAACTTATGACAGCTCGTGAACAAGGCGTAGTTAAATGGTTCAACGACACTAAAGGTTTTGGTTTTATTCAACGCAATGGCGGTGACGATGTATTCGTTCACTTCCGTGCTATTCAAGGCGAAGGCCACCGTTCACTTCGTGACGGCCAACGTGTTGAATTCAGCGTTGTAAAAGGTCAAAAAGGCTTCCAAGCTGAAGAAGTTCAACCTTTAGACTAATACGCTAAAGATTCTTCGAAACGCCTCAATGTATATTGGGGCGTTTTTTGTTTATAATGACCTCGTTTTTCTTTATTCATTAGTTTGAGCAAGTATTTATGTCATCTGGTTTTGAAACCCTAAATTTACATCCTCAACTTAAACAAGCGATTGATGCTTTAGGGTTTAAGGAAATGACGCCAATCCAGCAAAAGGTGCTCAAATTTACTTTGGCTGGGCATGATGCCATTGGGCGTGCACAAACTGGAACAGGAAAAACAGCAGCTTTCTTGGTCAGTGTAATTAATGATTTGCTGAATAATCCAATTCAAGAACAGCGTTTCCGTGGTGAGCCACGTGCCTTAATTCTGGCACCAACACGGGAACTGGCGTTGCAAATTGAAAGTGATGCTAAACTTTTGACCAAGTTTACCAATCTGCACTTGGTGACATTATTGGGTGGGGTTGATTTCGATAAGCAAAAAGCACAATTAGATAAAAGCTTTGTCGATATTATCGTGGCAACACCAGGGCGATTGATTGATTTTGTGGAACAGAAAGAAGTCTGGTTGGACAAAATTGAATTTTTAGTGATTGATGAAGCAGACCGTTTATTGGATATGGGCTTTATTCCATCGGTTAAGCGAATTGTGCGTTATTCACCACGTAAAGAACAACGTCAAACCTTAATGTTCTCTGCAACCTTTAGCTATGATGTGCTTAACTTGGCTCAGCAATGGTTGTTTGAACCTGTGACTGTAGAAATTGAGCCTGAAAAGAAAACTAATGCAGATGTAGAACAACGTGTGTATATGGTTGCGAAGACGGATAAATATAAACTACTACAAGATATTCTTCGTGATGAACCAATTGAAAAGGTTATGATTTTTGCCAATCGTCGCGATCAAGTGCGTAAGTTATATGACAGTTTAAAGCGCGATGGTTATAAAGTGGTGATGCTTTCTGGTGAAATTGCACAAGATAAGCGTCTTAAAATGTTGGACCAATTTAAAAATGGCCAGCATAACATCATGATCGCAACAGATGTTGCGGGTCGTGGGATTCATGTGGATGGTGTATCGCATGTTGTGAACTTTACTTTGCCTGAGCAGTCAGATGATTATGTGCATCGTATTGGACGTACAGGTCGTGCGGGTACGCGTGGCGTCAGTATTAGTTTTCTTTCTGAAGATGATGCTTTCCACTTGCCAGAAATTGAAAAGGCGATTGGTCAGAAATTACCGTTAACTCGATTGGAAGGTTATTGTTAATCTCGTACCTAAAATCAAAAAAAGGTTAGGTTGAAGACTAACCTTTTTTATTGCTTATAAATTATGTTGACTTAACTTTTGCAATAGAAAGTCACTACAGTTTGATAATCGGTATCTTTGGCAATACTGGTATTGGTGCCAGCAATACTGCCAATCACGTCAGCAGCAGATTGAATCATCTCTCCAGTTTTAGCATCTACGACACCTTTTAAAGCGCCATTGTATTCAGTTTTCTCGGTAACAACGATGGGTGTTGAGCTCTTACAGGTTTTATTTGCGGCTTCCACGGCATTATTTTTAGAAATAATGCTGGTTTTACCCAAACCAGTTACTTCAAATTGGTTATTTTCTTTTTGAATGACGGTAGATGAAGTTGGACTAGATGCACAAGCTGTTAATAATAGGGTGAATAAAGCGGTAGTGCTTAAGGTTAAAATTTTATTCATATTTTTCCCATCTGTAATTATGAAGTTCTACCACATAGTGTTCATGATTGTGCGGCAGGGTGTTGTATAAAAAGTGCAGTTTTATTTTGCTGCTCTGTGAAAAAGCGGCTAGAAAGACAATTTATTCAGTCTGCTAGAGCAATATGAAAATATTGTGATACTCTTGCAGGAGTATTTATGTATAGATCTTAAAGTCAATGACGGATTTAACTGCAGACCTCATTCATCAAAATATTCATCAACGTCAGTCTATAGGGCATCTTGTAGAACCTGCACCGAATGCAGCTCAGTTGGAAAAAGCATTTCAGGCAGCATTGACAGCGCCTGATCATCACCGTTTAAAACCAACACAATTCGTGGTGATAGAGCCAGAGCAGCGAGAAGCCTTTGGGCAATTATTATCCCAAGCACTCGCAGATTTAGGCGAACAAGATCAGGTGCAATTGGATCGGGTCAAGCATCACCCATTTCGGGCGCCTTTACTGGTTTTGGCGCTGACAAAATTTCAAGAACATGCCAAAGTTCCTTATTTTGAACAAACATTAAGTACTGGTGCAGCCATTCAAAATTTCTTGTTATCTTTGCAGGCACAAGGTTTTTCAACCATGTGGCGTAGTGGTGCAGTAGTCGAATCAAAATTATTAAAGCATGCTATGGGGCTATCTGAGCACGATCTCATTTCAGGAATTATTTATGTGGGTACGGCGGCAAAAGCGATTCCACCACGTACTGAAATTAGTACTGCAGATTATGTAAGTTCTTGGAATAAATAAGTTTGGTGTTTGCTTTGGGATATAAAAATAAATGTCTGAATTAAATTTTAGTGATTTGGTAGAACCTGTTGAAATTGATCGCAAAACTGCTTTACGTGTAACCATATTGGGTGGGGGGAGTTTTGGAACAGCCATGGCGAATACGGCTGTGCGAAATGGCTGTGATACCATGATTTGGATTCGTGATGCAGCGATTGCAGAAGAAATTAATCGTACCCATATCAATCAGCGTTATTTACCAGATTTTCAACTTGAGACTGGCTTGGTTGCAGTATCAGATGTAGAAACAGCAGTACGCGATCGCGATATTATTTTGGTGGCTATTCCGAGTCATTCATTTCGTGATGTATTAAAACAGATTCGTCCGTTTATTAGCTCGCAAGCTGTGGTGTCATTAACCAAAGGTATTGAAGCAAATACCTTCTGCTTTATGAGCGATATTATTCAGCAGGAATTACCTGAAGTTCCATTTGGTGTGCTTTCTGGTCCGAATTTGGCAAAAGAAATTGTTGCAGGTCAGCCTGCGGGTACAGTCATTGCGAGTGATTCGGAACTTGTACGCTATGCTGTGCAGCAAGCCTTACACAGTGCATTATTTCGTGTCTTTGCTAGTGATGATGTGCATGGCGTTGAGTTGGGTGGTGCGCTAAAAAATATTTATGCAGTCGCAATGGGGATGGCTGCTGCCTACAATGTAGGTGAAAATACCAAAAGCATGATTTTAACCCGTGCACTGGCTGAAATGAGTCGTTTCGCTGTGAAGTTGGGTGCAAATCCATTAACGTTCCTTGGTTTGTCGGGCGTGGGTGATTTATTTGCGACTTGTAATAGTCCACTTAGTCGTAATTACCAAATTGGTTATGCTTTGGGGAAAGGGAAAACTTTGGAGCAAGCCACCAAAGAGTTGGGGCAAACTGCAGAAGGGATTAACACCGTCGTTCAGGTACGTGCGAGAGCGGAAGAATTGGATGTGTATATGCCGATTACCTGTGCACTCTATGATGTGATTTTTGAAGGTGCGCCGCCATTATCTATTGCAGTGTCATTAATGAAAAATGGTCATCGCAGTGATGTTGAGTTTGTTTTGCCACATCATGAAGTCTAAGTTTAATTAATTGAATGCATTAGAATTGTCATAAATATTGTATATACTTCAAAACTGAGCACCTACTGATTTTAATTTTACAATACAGTGGTGTGCTCTGAAATAATAAGGAAATTTTATGCAACTTACTTTGGTCCGTCATGGCGAAGCTTCGCCAGCACTAGATGGAAATGATATCAAGCGTCCGTTAACAGCACGTGGTCATCAGCAAGCACAAGAAACCGCAAATTATTTAAAAGATCTGGTTCAGCCTGATATTTTCATTGTCAGCCCATTATTAAGAGCGCAAGAGACACTAGCGCATATTCAAACTCATTTTAAGGGTGTGCCCGTTTTATTATGTAATGCGATTAAACCAGATGACGATGCGCGCGTTGCAGTGGAATGGTTATCGCATCTGCCTTATGAGTCGATAGTCGTTGTTTGTCATATGAATGTTGTGGCGCATATTGAAGAATTACTTACCAATGAGCCATTTCATCCCTTTTCACTAGCTGAAGCACGTTGTTACGAGCAAACAGTGATAGCGGCTGGTTTATCCACGGTACAAAAGCGTTTTATCCCTCAAGCTTAAATGACACCAAACGGCAGATAATAATAAATGTTGTATATATGGATGCCTGAAGCGAATGAGGCGTGGCAGTGGTCGCAAGGGGAGTCTTGGCAAGCTGCGGTGAGTCTTGAACAATTGATTCAGGACTTGCAACCTTTTGCGCATCAAGAAGTGACGGTTTTTTTCCCTAGTCGTCATATACAAATGCTACAACAGACGTTGAACAAAGCGCAATATAAGCAATTGGGGCAAGAAGGCATTAAATATCTGTTAGAGGAATATATCGTATTTCCGATAGATAGTATGAAAGTGTTACATCATTTTCAAAATCCAGACCAGTTGACCTTATTGGGTATTTCACAGCATTTAGTTGAAACATGGCAACATTCGCTTTCACTATTGCCACTCAAGATAGTAGCACTCATTCCCGATTTTTATGCAGCTCCGCAGCCTGTGAGTGTTGAACAAACCGTTTTACTTTATCTACATGGTCGTTTACTGGCACGTGAAAGCGAGTGGATGGGCTGTTCCATAGATGACTTGCCGTTGTATCTGGACTATCAGACCGCTACACATAATTACGTTGTGTCAAATATTACTGATGTGCAGTTGAATAGTTTGCAAGCCCGACTCACTCAAGATCAAATTAATAACTTTCAATACACCTTTGCACCTTTAAAGAAGACCAAGCAACATCCTTTTAATGTTCTGCCGAAATTGAAGTCAGATACAAAGCTTTCGGGCTATTGGAAGGCATGTGTAGCTTTATTTTTGGTAATTTTAGTGGTTCAGTTTGGTTATGATGCCAGTCGTTGGTATAAAAATAAAAAAGTGGCTGATGAAACAGCTGTTCAGGCTGTGTCTCAATTTAAATATTGGTTTGGACAAAATTATCCAGTGACAGAACAGACGTTGAAAAGTCAGTTTGAATTTCAGATGCGTAATAATCAAATAGGGCAAAATGCAGGGCTGCAACTGCTTAGTCGGGTTGGTCCTGTGTTAATGCAAAATAAAATTATCGCGGATCGTGTTTCTTACGATGCAGGTGCACTAAATTTGGATCTCAAGGCGAATTCATCAGCTATTTTACAAAATCTGACACAACAATTGAATCAACAAGGATTTAAGGTTGAGCTGGGGAATATTCAGCCGAATGGTTCGGGAGTTATTGGCTCGGTGAAAGTACAATAATGAAAGCATTAGAAAAAATTCAAAGCTCATTCGCTTCATACTCAGAGTTGATTGCACACTATTTAGAGCGCTTGTCGCTTCGTGAACGTATCATGGTGGTATTTACGGTGATTTTTGTACTGGTTGCTGCTGTGGGTTCAGCATTGTGGTACATGCATAAGGCTGCTGAATATCAGCAACAGCGGGTCAGCGAGCTTAAGGATCTGGTGGTATGGATGCAAAGTAATGCAGTGACCATGAAGCCAGCAGGGGATGTGCAACTAAGTGCAGCAGACAAGGTACAGCGTGCTGCACAGCAACAAGGGTTAGGTGTGGCTTCGCAACAAATGGGTGAACAAATCCAAGTGGTGGTGAGCCATACGAATTATGCAATTCTGGCGAATTTTCTCACTCAATTGGCACAGATGGGTTTAAGTATTAAAAAAATGGAATTTGTGTCCAGTGCAGGGCAGATTAAATTAACAGCGACACTACAATAATAGGTCAAAATAAACAGTTGCCAAGCATGGTGTTTTGGGTGGGGTACGCCTATAATATACCGACTCAAAAAGCCGTAGACTTTTCTAGATATGTTGTATTCTCTAGCCCGCCCTTTGTTGTTTTCTTTAGCACCAGAGCGTGCACATGAGCTAACATTATCCTTACTGAAATCAGCCCATGCGATGGGCGTGATGCGTCAGCATGTTACAGCAAAACCTGTGACCTGTATGGGTATTGAGTTTCCAAACCCTGTAGGTTTGGCTGCTGGTTTAGATAAAAATGGTGCCTATATTGATGCCTTAGCGGCACTTGGCTTTGGCTTTATTGAAATTGGTACTATTACTCCGCGCCCACAAGCGGGCAATCCGCAACCCCGTCTTTTCCGTTTACCACAAGCAAAAGCCATTATTAACCGTATGGGATTTAATAATGATGGTGTAGATAAGCTGATTGAAAATGTAAAGGCGGCAAAGTTCAAGGGTGTGCTCGGGATTAATATTGGTAAAAATGCCGATACTCCTGTAGAAAATGCGGTAGATGATTATCTAATCTGTTTGGAAAAAGTCTATAACTACGCTTCATACATTACCGTCAATATTTCTTCTCCGAACACAAAAAATCTACGTAGCTTACAAAGTGGTGATGCGCTGACTGAATTGTTAGTGACCTTAAAGAAACGTCAGCTTGAGTTGGCGGATGAACATCAGCACTATGTACCTTTAGTACTCAAGGTTGCTCCAGATTTAACTCCAGAAGATATTGCATTTATTTCGCAGCAACTGATTGCCAATAAAATTGATGGTCTGATTGTGACCAATACTACGTTGTCACGCGAAGGTGTCGAAAACTTACCACAGGGTGATGAAGCTGGTGGTTTGTCTGGTGCACCAGTATTTGAAAAAAGTACCGCATGTTTATCTGCTTTTGCCCAAGCTTTAAATGGTCAAGTACCACTTATTGGAGTAGGTGGAATCTTGGCGGGTGAACAAGCGCTGATTAAACAAAATGCAGGGGCAACACTTGTACAAGTGTATAGTGGCCTCATATATACAGGACCGAAACTGATTAAAGATTGTGTCGATGCTATGCTTGCAAAATGAATACCATTGATATCTTCATACTGATCATTTTGCTCATTGGAGGGCTAAACGGTTTGCGACAAGGATTTGTTAAAGCCTTTGCGAACTTGGTGGGTTGGATTTTTGCACTGATAGTCGGTGCAAAATATGCCGCACTTATAGCTCCTTCAATGAGTGTGCTCAGTCAAGATCCTGTGGTTCAGAAAATAGCTGCATTTGCGTTCATTGTATTGGTCATCATCGTATTTACTTGGTTGGCTACAGCACTGTTAAATGGCGTATTAAGCACCTTGAAGTTAGGTCCGTTGAATCGTCTAGCTGGTGGGGCATTTGGAACACTTAAAGGACTTATGGTGGTTTTAATCACCATGCAAGGCTTAAGTCCATGGGTAGAAAGTTCTCCGCATTGGAAACAGTCTAAAATGGTTCAATCTTTATTGCCTTATGCGCCACGGGCTGCCCAGCTATCGAAAGATGCAGCGCACGAAGCGCTTGAACATATTCAGTCGGAAGGTGCACAGCATTCTTCCCACTCCTTGTCTGAACCAACGCCAAAAGATCATTCGCGTTCAGGCAATTCAACAAATAATCCTTTTTATTAATCCTAGCTTGTCTGCGAGGTTGCTATGTGTGGAGTTGTTGGTATAGCTGGTAAATCACCCGTTAACCAAATGTTGTTTGATGCATTAACGATGTTACAACATCGTGGACAAGATGCAGCTGGGATCGTAACTTGCCATGAAGGACGTTTATTTCTTCGGAAAGACAATGGCATGGTACGTGATGTTTTCCATACTCGTCACATGCGTGCTTTACAGGGTAACTACGGTATTGGTCATGTGCGTTATCCGACAGCAGGCTCAGCGAGCAGTGCTGAAGCGCAACCATTTTATGTGAACTCACCTTACGGTATTACTTTGGCGCACAATGGTAACTTAACCAATGCTGAAGAAATTCATGATGACCTGTTTAAAACAGATTTACGTCACATGAACACCGATTCGGATTCAGAAGTATTACTCAACGTTTTTGCGCACGAATTGCAAAAGCGTGGCAAGTTGGCTCCTGCGCCAGAAGATATTTTCCACGTAGTTTCTCGTGTACATGAGCGTTGTAAAGGTGCTTATGGCGTTGTCGCCATGATTACAGGTCAAGGTCTAGTTGGTTTCCGTGACCCGAATGGTATTCGCCCACTGATTTACGGTTCTCGTTTAACCGAAACAGGTGAGATGGAATATATCATTGCGTCTGAATCTGTGGCGATTACCGCACTTGGCTTTAAAGTTGAGCGTGATATTGCACCTGGTGAAGCGATTTTCATCAATGCAGATGGTGAAATGTTTACGCAGCAATGTGCTGAAAACCCACAATACCGTCCATGTATTTTTGAATATGTGTACTTTGCGCGTCCTGATGCGATTATTGATGGTATTTCGGTGTATAAAGCCCGTTTGAAAATGGGTGAAAAACTTGCACACAAAATTTTGAGTGAATGGGGGGAGGAGCACGACATTGATGTGGTGATTCCAATTCCAGATACCTCGCGAACTTCAGCCTTAGAATTGGCAAATACGTTAGGTGTGAAATTCCGTGAAGGGTTTATGAAAAACCGTTATATCGGTCGTACCTTCATTATGCCAGGCCAACAGCAGCGTAAAAAATCGGTTCGTCAAAAACTTAACCCGGTAGAGCTTGAGTTTAAAGATAAAAACGTGTTGTTGGTGGATGACTCAATTGTACGTGGTACCACTTGTAATGAGATCATTCAAATGGCGCGTGATGCGGGTGCAAAAAAAGTATTCTTTGCTTCTGCAGCGCCAATGGTGAAGTATCCAAACGTTTATGGTATTGATATGCCTGCGAAAAAGGAGCTGATTGCATCTGAACGCAGTGTTGAAGAAATCCGTGAAATTATTGAAGCAGATCGCTTGATTTTCCAAGACTTGGAAGACCTTAAAGCGGCTATCCGTACCAGCAAAGTACCCGATTTACAAGAATTTGACTGTTCTGTATTTGATGGTGTTTACGTGGCGGGTGGCATTGATGCTGCATATCTGGATGAATTGGAACAGAAGCGTAATGACACAGCGAAAAAATCAAAAGATGGCTATATTGATGTAAATATCGATGCGGCATCTGTTGATTTAACCGGTGTGACCGAGCAATAATTTTCAATTATTTTGCGTGAAAAAGGTGGGTATTTCCCGCCTTTTTCATTTATGATGTGGCTGAATTACAATGTAATAAAGGAACTTTACATTGAAAGAAATGGGTGGCTTTTTGATCGAAAATAAAAATATGATGTGGTCTGCCAGTATCTGTGCTGTAGCTGTTCTTTTGACCATGTTTATCCTCAATACGGTTTTGGGATTGTTGGTCTATTATTTTGATCAAAGCCAATCTATTTTATGGCATCAACTCAGCCCCTATGTCATTGGCTTATTATTGCTGATCATAGGTTCTTCTATTGTGTATGAGTTCTATGTCTTTCGTTCGGGTGGGCATTCACTTGCAAAACAATTGCGCGCAAGACGTTTAAGTCTGATTGAGAGTACGCCTGAAGAATTTGTTGCACTCAAAATTACCGAACAATTATCTGAGCGTTTTTTGATTGATACACCAGCCGTATATGTGTTACCCGATGAAGTGGGTGTAAATGCGCTGACTGCGGGTTTCTTACCACGCGATATTGCGATTATTTTGACCTGGGGTGCATTACAAAACTTAGATGAATCTGAGTTGTTTGGCTTGTTGAGCCATGAGTTTAATCAGATTTTATCTGGTGAGACAGCTGATAATACCCGATTAAAAATTTTATACAGTGGTCTTACGACCTTTAGTCAATGGGGGAGCAAGGTTGCGAAGTTGGGGTTTAGTCGGCAGGGTTATGATCAGCCACAAAAATTTGAAACTATTTTAGTAGCCTTGGGTGGGGTGATTTGGCTGGTCGGGAGTATGGGGGTGTTAATGACGAGATTCATTAAATACCTCACTCTGGGTAGCCGAACCTTTAGAAACGATTTAAAGACCAAACGTCTGATCCAGAATGATGCCAATATTCAAACTTTATTACGTATTTATGTGCATCATGCGGGTTCGCAAATTCATAGTGAATACTCAGAATCGATTTCACATATGTGTTTTGCGAACTCTCTAAGTCCACAAAGCTGGATGAATATTCATCCAGATATTGAGCAACGAATTTATGAGCTAAATCCTGGTTTAGTGCAAGATCTACAATTAGAGAACCTAAAAAGGTTAAGAAATCAGCCATTATTTAGTCTTTTTCGCTCATTTGAAGAAACCAATGCGGAATACCACACCCCATGGAGTTCACCACAACCTTTGCCTTTACTGCGTTTGTCTCCGATTAGCTTCGCGATTAAAGATGCGATTAAGCCTTTAAATCCGGAAGTGCGCAGAACAATGCAGCGTCCAGAGCTGATTGAGCGTGCCTTACAAACCGCAACCGGTTCGCGTGAGGTGATGGTGGCGATTCTAATGATTCGTCAATATCGTGAGTTTATCCCTGCTGAAGCTGAAGTTAGTCGTGCGATTATCGATGCACTTCTGCATTTAGATGGTCGTGTACATTTATCTATTTTCCATGAAGCATGTGCGAATATTGGGGGTATGCCCGCAACTATTGCACGTCAATTTGTCACTAAGCTAGCGCGAATTATTCAAGAAGACGGGGAAATTGGCTTATTAGATGCATTGTTGTTGGAACGGGTTAAATTTGAATTAAACCTGTTACCAGTACATACCCCAACAGCCTTGGATGAAGTGAAACCACAAATCGTACGTTTGATTGATGCATTGCTGCATGTGCAGCAGATTAATAGTGATAACCAGCTCACTGTGCGTGAGCGAATATTAAAAAAGATACTGACAATCGATGAGTTAGATATCTACGAAGAAATATCTGATGAACCGATTGATCTTGCTGAAATCGTACATGATATTTCGGGGCTGCTGTTACGAGATCGTCTGATTATTTTGGGAATTGCAGAGTTGTGTTTATGGAATGACCGAATCATTACGCAAGATGAATTGGATGTTTTGGAATTGTTGTACTGGCGCTTTGGTTTTGAAACTTCGGAAATTGTTGAGCAAATGCAGAAGAAAAATAGTTTAATGATTATGTGATTAAGATGTAAATATAGGGTTTATAGGTATTAATGAGTGCTTTAATAAAGCACAGCAAAATAATGCGAATGTCGTTAGAATAGCGACAAAGATTAAGATGTTGAACATAAAGATGATGGGGCACCAGCGAGATATATTGGCAACAATGGGAATCGATATTTGGATTCCTAGAAGTGTCGCGCGTGTGCATCACTCTCAGTCATCTGGTTTATGGCGCGATCAGGCGCAACCTGAAATTAATGCTGAGTTACCCCTAAGTCAAATTGTGGTTCCTATATCCAGTGAACCGGACATCCAAGATATTGATGATGTATTAACTCAGTTTGTTGAGGTTGAGCAGGAAATTGTTCAACAACCTCCTAAGCCGATAACTCCAGTTATAGCCGAAGTGCAGCCACAACCTGCTATTCATATTGAAGCGTTTGAATTACAGGCAGTCAGTCTTGCTACCTGCCTTATCGTGTTGGATGCCTCTCAGTTAACAGAGGCTCAGTCAGAACTTTGGGTAAACATTCAGCAGGCTATCCCTGCAGAATATCATGAATTAAAGTGGCCATTTCCTTTGCTTGAAATGCAAGATGGACGAGGTGCTGGCAGTTATGTGCAGGGCTTTATCGATGCAATTGGTGTAGACAAGGATCTGATTGCACTAGGGGATATTTCTCATTTACAACAGGTAGATCTACAACGTTTGGCGAGCTTGCAGGAAATGCTGGAGCAACCAATTTTGAAAAAGCGTTTGTGGCAGTTTATGCAAAAATCACTCAATACACGGATGAATGATGAATAAAAAAGTTGTTGTTTTTAGTCAAATTGATGCTGAAATTTTAACTCGCTTACAAGCCCAATATGATGTGGTGGTGATTGATCCGAAGCAAGGCGACGTCAATCAACAAATTCAGCGACATGTTCAAAATGCAGATGGCATGATTGGTGCAGGGCGTTTGCTAAATGAAAGTAATCTCGCTGGTGCACAACAACTTAAAATCATTTCTAGTGTTAGTGTGGGTTATGACAACTATGATGTGGGTTATTTGAGTCAAAACAAAATTTGGTTAAGTCATACTCCGCATGTATTAACTGAAACGACTGCAGATTTGGCATTTACCTTATTGATGAGTGCCGCACGTAAAGTGCCTCATTTAGATCAATGGACCAAAACTGGTGAGTGGAAGCGCACAGTTTCTCAAGCCCAATTTGGACAAGATGTCTATGGAAAAACACTGGGAATTATTGGTCTAGGTAATATTGGTGCTGCGATAGCGCGTCGCGGTCTTTACGGTTTTAATATGAATATTCTGTATCATAACCGTCGTGAAAAACTAGAAATGGCACAGCCACTAAATGCGCAATATCGCTCACTCGAAGAATTACTGCAACAGTCAGATTTTGTTGTGGTTGCAGTGGATTTGAATGCTGAATCTAAGGCTATGCTTTCTACCGAGCAGTTTGACTTAATGCAGCCGCATGCGGTGTTGGTGAATATTGCACGCGGTTCTGTGATTGATGAGCAAGCTTTAATTCAGGCATTGAAAGAGCGAAAAATCTTTGCTGCTGGTTTGGATGTGTATGAGAAAGAGCCATTACAAAGCTCAGAGCTATTCCAGTTGGATAATGTAGTGACCTTACCGCATGTTGGGTCAGCCACTGCGGAGACACGGAAAAAGATGGCTGAACTTGCTTACCGTAATTTGGTGGATGCTTTAGAGGGGCGTCAGCCACGTTATTTGGTCAATCCTGAATTTTAAAATATTGATAACACATCATTGCAAATCCTTCTTTGTTTCAATGTTATAGTCTGCTCAGAGCGAATAGGATTTTGAGACGTAACATTGAAACGGTTTTTCGTCATTGGTAGTTTGTGTGTAGTGGCTCATATCGCATGGGCAGATGCAACGCATTTTTCATCTTCTCCTCAGTTTAATGTTCCTGAAATTGGTAGTGGAATAGGTCTAATTGATCGTCAAAATGAAAAAATGATTGGCGAAAAAGTTTATCGTGAAGTGCAACATCAATTACCGATAGCGCACAATGCATGGCTGGAAGATCAGCTTTTATTGGTATTTTCAAATATTCTTAGTCAGACCCAGCTCGGACAACCGATTGGCTTGGTATTGGTCAATGATGCTCAAATTAATGCTTTTGCTGTACCTGGTGGGCTATTTGCTTTAAATACAGGGATGATTACTTCTGCACGCAATATGGATGAGGTTGCAGGCGTGATGGCGCACGAGATCGCTCACGTGACCCAGCGGCATTATAGTCGCTCGCAGGAAGCATTTAAGGGGCAAAGTCTGTTGGCATTGGCAGGCATTATTGTGGGTGCGTTGGTCGCTTCACAAGCCGATGGTAATGCGGGTGCTGCAGTGATGATGGGTTCGCAAGCCGCATTAATGGATCAGCAACTGACCTATAGTCGTAATCAGGAGCGTGAGGCTGACCGTATAGGCATGCAATACATGTATGCGGCGGGTTATAACCCACAAAGTATGGCGGATTACTTCGAAGTGATGCACCGTGCCACCAGTCGAGTTAGCTTTCTGCCTGATTTTTGGCTCACACACCCTCTTACGACTGAACGTATGAGTGAGGCGCGTTTAAGGGCGAATCAGTTGCCGCAAGTGAAAAGCAGTATGCGGGATGAAAATTTTGAAATATTAAAGTTGTACACCTTGGTGGTGTCAAATCAGGCGACAGAACAGCAATTACAAAACTTGGCGAAGCGCGGGGATTTTGCAGGGCAATTGGCCTTGGCTGCATTTTATAGTCAGCAGGGTGATTATGTGTTGGCACAGTCACAGTTAGATCAACTCAAAAAACAAAATAAGTTACATAATTTATTGACTTTAATTCAAACCGATATTTATCTTGGGCAAAATAAATTAGATGATGCTTATCAGATCATTGCTTCACCTGCGCGGATTATGCCTGAGAATCGTGCCTTGGTATATAAATTGGCAGAGGTCTTGATTCGGCAGAAGCAACCAGCTCAGGCCAGTACTTTGGTACAAAATTTTATTAACCAAAATCCACGAGATATAACAGGATGGCGCTTGCTACAACAGTCGGCGAATATTGATGTAGCTTCACCACTTCGCGCAGTGAATGTATTGCGTTATCGTGCAGAAGTGGAGTACTGGAGTGGTTTGGAAGAAGGTGCTATAAAATCACTATTGCATGCACAACGTTTAGCCAAGGACAATACGGCAATGTCGGAGTTGCTTAAACAGCGAATTGATCAGATGCAAAAGGAACGCCAGTTAAAAATTTGAGCGTTAAATAGAAATTTTCCTTGTATAACATAAGAAGAATAGGAGAGATAAAATGATAGAAGGACAATGTTTATGTGGTACGGTCAGTTACCGTTATCATGGGGAAATTGAAAAAACAATTCTGTGTTATTGTCAGCACTGTCAACGTGCGCAAGGTGGTTTTGCGGGGTGGAATAGTCCATTGCAAAAATCATTGTTTGAAATTGTGCGTGGTGTGAAAGTATTAAAAGAGTATTTTCATAGTCCCAATAAGGCACGTGTTTTTTGTCAGGAGTGCGGTAGTCCTATTTTTTCCTACCGTGTGGATCTGCCAGATGTGATTCGATTGCGCTTGGGAACAGTAACTATTGGGCAAATACCTGCGCCAACTGAGGAAGCATATAAGCAATATAAGCCTGAATTTATTCAAATAAAATAATCTGCGCTAGTTTTGCATGAATCTGCGCTGTATCATGATGTTCAATCATTTTTTTTGATTTTTAATGGTTCTAATGAAGAATAAAGTCCAGTTTGTAGCAGCACTTTGGCTTGCTGTTTCTTGTGGTTCAGCTTTTGCGAGTGTCGAAGATTATGTGGTTGCGGTTGATAAAATAAATCGATCATACAAGACGGATATTCGTCAATTTTTTGCTCAACTCAATCCACAGCAGACAAGTTTTAGCGCTGAGCAACAAACACGTTATTGTGGAATTGTAGGGCGTTATGTCGATCAACTTTATACTGCAGCAGATAAAAATAGAAGTTCACTGGATGTGCAATATCGTAATCTGACTAAGCGAGATGTGATTCAGCAGGTTATGTCGTCAAAAGAAATGATGATTTTGAAGAAATATAATGTGCAGTGTAATTTGACTTAAAGGCTGTTATCTAAGAACTGTCTTGTTTAAGGCAGTTCAACGATAAAGAAAAAATTTGAAAAAGATTAAGCGAGTTTTGCTTTAATTTTTGCAGAAACTTGAGCAGGATCGGCGCGCCCGGCTATGAGCGGACGCAGAGAGTTCATCACCTTACCCATATCTTTCATGCTAGTAGCTTCTTGAGCAGTAATAGTTTGCTCAATGATGGAATCAAGTTCTTCCTCAGTCATAGCTTCTGGTAGAAATTGAGATAAAACTTCAATTTCGGCTTGTTCCTTACTAGCTAAATCATCTCGGCCAGCGCCTTCAAAGGCTTTAACCGATTCTTTACGTTGCTTGATTTGTTTTTCAATGACCGCAAGAGTTTGAACATCGTCAAGCTCTTTGCGCTCATCGACTTCGATTTGCTTGATCGCTGCCTGTAGACTACGAATGACCGTTAACTTATCCATTTCTTTAGCACGCATTGTTGCTTTTAAAACTTCAGTTATTTGGCTTTTTAAAGTAGTCATTTATTTTTCCAGGTAGTCAATCAATCACAAATAAATCTTAGTAAAGGCGTGTAGTACGAACTGATTCGCGCGCCAATTTCTTTTGGTAACGCTTAACAGCAGCAGCTTTTTTGCGCTTACGTTCTTGAGTTGGTTTTTCGTAGAATTCGCGCTTACGTACGTCAGCTAAAACACCCGCTTTTTCGCAAGAACGTTTGAAACGACGGATAGCTACGTCTACTGGTTCGCCTTCTTTCAATTTAACTTGTGGCATGAAGAATCCTCATTAAGTTATGGATAAGATCTTGGCATGATTGCCTTGATCACAAGTGAAGGTCAGTATTTTACTCATTTACATCTCATACCACAAGTCTATAATAGGTTTCGCTTTGGATTTGATATAGGTTGTAGGCAGTTTAATGATCGTTTTAGGCTTAGAAACATCGTGTGACGAAACAGGTTTGGCACTGTATGACAGTGAAAACGGCTTACGCGGGCAAGTTTTATATAGTCAAATTAAGCTGCATGCAGAATATGGCGGCGTCGTGCCAGAGTTGGCTTCTCGTGATCATGTTCGTAAACTTATTCCTTTGTTAGATCAATTGCTCGCAGACAGTGGTGTGAAAAAGTCAGAGATTGATGCGATTGCTTATACGCGTGGACCAGGTTTAATGGGCGCACTTATGACGGGTGCATTGTTTGGTCGGGCATTGGCTTTTGCACTCAATAAACCTGCCATTGGTGTGCATCATATGGAAGGGCATATGTTGGCACCATTGTTGTCTGCAACGCCGCCAGAGTTTCCATTTGTTGCATTATTGGTGTCTGGTGGACATTCGCAGTTGATGGCAGCCTATGGTATTGGTCAATATGAGCTACTCGGTGAGTCTATTGATGATGCTGCGGGGGAAGCCTTCGACAAAGTTGCAAAAATGATGGGTTTGCCGTATCCAGGTGGTCCAAATATTTCGAAACTGGCAGAGCAGGGTGATCCAAATGCATTTGCTTTTCCGCGTCCAATGTTACATCAAGGTTTGGAGTTTTCATTTAGTGGTTTAAAAACAGCCGTATCTGTACAAATGAAAAAATTAGGTGATGAAAACCGTGATGCGGATATCGCGGCAAGTTTTCAAGAAGCGATTGTGGATACTTTGGTTAAAAAATCGATTAAAGCATTAAAGCAAACTGGTTTGAAGCGATTGGTGATTGCAGGTGGTGTAAGTGCGAATAAACGTTTACGTGAACGTCTGGAAGCAGATTTAACCAAAATTCGTGGGCAGGTCTACTATGCAGAACCTGCACTGTGTACCGACAATGGTGCCATGATTGCATTTGCAGGCTACCAGCGCTTAAAAGCAGGTCAGCAAGATGGTTTGTCTGTAACCACAACACCACGTTGGCCAATGACAGAATTAACCAATCCAGCGGACATCTAGGAACTTATGAGGGTGATCAACTCTTTATAGATTTAATGATTCATAGTAAAAAAGCCCGACGTCCTGTCGGGCTTTTTCGTATGTGGTGCTAGGTATAACTCCTGTCGTACCTCACGTCCTAGTGCTGAACTTATCATTATTGTTTTATGTTTTGGAACATCCTGTTCACTATGAAAGCATCTTATAAATATTGTTCACATAGGAATAGCCGTAATATTCCTTAATTCGTGTAAGCCTAGGATTACAAAGTTGCAAAGTAGTTACCCCTAGGGTTATCCACAGAAATTGCGGATAAATCTGGTGGGTGTAAGCCTTGATTTTTATGTGTTTTTTGGGTTTACGGTTGTTTTTTAATCTAAGTTTCGCGTTGATAGGGACAAATTTGTTGAGAAGAAAGAAGAATTCGTAATGATTGGGGACATTTTTTGATGTTCAAATTTTTAATTTATCGATTGATAAGCTATCTAACAAGAATACTTAACCTAATCACCATTAGGTACATGGAATGGATTTATGATGTTTGAATACATCTTTATATAAAATCAGTATTGAAAAGTTTTGGCTGCAAAGAGCATATTTTTTATAGAAGTACACGCATAAGAAGAGTAATGCTATGGATATTCTTTTTTCGAACTTTTTGGATAAACCTATTTGGATGTGGATTTTTTTCATCCTCATTGTACTTGTCTTACTTTTTCTAGATCTTGGTGTATTTCATCGTAAAGTGAGAGAGATCGGTGTTAAAGAGAGTTTGGCACTATCAGCATTTTATATCTCATTGGGTTTGCTTTTCGGTACTTGGGTTTGGTGGTATATCGGACCAACAGCGGGGATTAACTATGTAACGGGTTTTGTCATTGAAAAATCATTGGCTATGGACAATATCTTTGTGATTGCCATGATCTTTTCATATTTTTCTATACCGAGAATGTATCAACATCATGTTTTGTTTTGGGGAGTTATAGGGGTAATTTTTTTAAGAGGGATCATGATTGGGTTGGGGGCAACGCTAGTCAACCAATTTTCATGGGTACTCTATATTTTTGCAGCATTCCTCGTATTCACAGGGATAAAAATGTGGTTGAGTGTTGAGAAAGACTATGAGGTTGCTAATTCCCCAATTTTAAAATTTATTAGAAAACGATTTCGTGTAACTGAGCAGCTTCATGAAGATAGGTTCTGGGTGAAGATAATTGATCCCAAAACTCATCAATTAGCCTGGTTTATGACACCACTTTTTCTAGCCCTGATTATGATTGAATTTGTGGATCTGATCTTTGCGATAGATAGTGTTCCTGCGATTTTTGCGATTACGACTGATCCATTTATTGTTTATACCTCGAATGTTTTTGCAATCTTAGGGCTACGCGCTCTGTATTTTGCTTTATCAGCAATGCTTGATCGTTTCCATTATTTGAAATATGCATTAGCTGTATTATTGGTGTTTATAGGGTCAAAAATTTTTATAGCCGATGGATTGGGGGTAGCTAAAATTCCACCGCCTGTATCATTATCCATTACGTTCATCATCTTATTTGTTGGGATAGCATATTCTTTTTGGAAAACTAAAGAACAAAGTAATCATAAATAAAAATATAAAATTGGAATTTTACAGACAAATGTAAAGCCACTGAAAAAACTGTGGCTATTGATCATTCGAATGATATTTTTTATTAAATTTAAGAATACAACTTATACGAAATCAAAATTCTATGAGTAAAAAATATGTTTGAGTTTAATTTAAAAGCCCAAACTAATAGGCTTGGGCTTTTTGTATAAAAATTTCTGTTTCACGGTATTTGTTAAATAAACTTTCTTTATACAACTAGAGTTGATTTAACTGTTGCGAACCCACCCAGTGTTTTGAAAATTGGTAAGCTGCACGCCCTGAACGTTGTCCACGTGCCTGACACCAACGAAGGGCTTCTGCACGCGCCTCATCCGTCATAGGCATATTTGACTTCGTTAAATAGTGCGCTACGATTTCTAAGTAAAGTGCCTGATCCATAGGGTAGAACGACAACCACAAGCCAAAACGGTCAGAGAGAGAAATTTTTTCTTCAATCGCTTCTTGCGGATGCAGTTCTGTGTATTGCGGTACATCGACACGCGTTACAGGTGTATTTTCATGCATAAACTCAGGTAATAAATGACGACGGTTACTGGTCGCATAAATAATAAAATTACTTGAGCCAGACTGTAATGAACCATCTAGAACGCTTTTTAAGCTACGGTAGTTTTCATCTTCAGCGTTAAATGCCAAATCATCACAGTACACAATAAATTTTTCAGGACGGTTTTGAATAATTTTCTGAATTTCGGGTAAATCAGACAAATCGTCACGTTCAATCTCAATCAAACGTAAGCCTTGCGCTTCGTATTGACTTAATAGCGCACGAACAATTGAAGATTTTCCCGTACCGCGTGAGCCTGTTAGCAAGACATCATTGGCTGGCAATCCATTGAGGAACTGAAGCGTGTTTTGAATGACTTTGGCTTTTTGACGTTCAATCCCTTTCAAATCATCTAGTTCAATTTTCTTGGGATGAAAAATTGGAATGAGTTGCTTATCTTGCCACTTAAATGCAGGGGCTGAGAAATCAGGTTCTTGCTTGAGTGTCGGAAGTGTCTGTTGTAATTGAGCCAGAACTTGAGTGAGGGATTGTAAAATGGTATCAGGTAATTCGAGAGTTGCCATAGTCATTCAGTTTATAATTACGATAAAGTAGCAAATAAGACCAACATCAGCCTTGGTTTTAGACTGTATAGTATTATGGCAATCATTGCTAATCGAATCGTAATTCACTTAAGCCAAATTGTTAAATTGAAAATGTAGAAGTTAAGTTAATATATTTAAGCGCAGGTCTTTGAGGGAAGCTATGTTATTTCAAGAATTCATACAGGATATGAATCCGCATCAAGCCTATCGTATAAAAAAACTAAAACGACAATTAGAGCATGCGGAAAGCTATGCTGAGTGGAAAAGTATTGCACTCAAGATTGACCAAGAGTCAGGGGCGCAAGAATGGAAATATGACAATTGTTCTCCATACTTTGATGCGGAAATGATTTCGTATCGCCTCAAATTACTTAAGCGTTATCGTTATCAGCACCGTACCCGCGACTTAATGTATTTGTTACGTGAGGGTTTAACTTACGATATTGCCAATATCGCCCATCCGATGCTATTCGCTGCAACTTTAGTCGGGACGAAAACCATCATTGAAGATTACGTGGAGGAGGTGAGTGCGAGTTTGGCATTTATTGCTTCTGATTCATGTGAATGTCTTACTTATGCCGAAAAACTGGATTTTTTTAAGCATTGTGAAAGGGCTTATGGTCAACCAGCACTGATGTTTTCTGGTGGTGCAACCTTAGGGCTTTTTCATACAGGTGTATGTAAAGCACTACTTGAGCAAGATTTGATGCCCAAAGTTCTTTCTGGCTCAAGTTCGGGTGCGATTATGACGGCTATGCTGGGTGTCTCAAATCCCACCAATGTTTCTGGAATATTAAATGGTGAAAACTTTTTTAGTGAGGCTTTTCACTTTCGGAAACTTAGAGATTTATTGAAAGGCAATGGTGGTGTTGCAGATGTCAAATACTTGAAGAACTTTCTTGTTGAAAATTTAGGTGATTTTACTTTTGAGGAAGCCTTTAAGAAATCGGGACTGTATATGAATGTTGCAGTAGCACCTTATGATGCTGTGCAAGATGCTCGCATTATGAATACCTATACCTCTCCTGATTTGCTGGTATGGAGTGCTGTTTTGGCTTCATGTGCTGTGCCGATTCTATTTCCGCCGGTAAAGCTCACCAGTAAGCGTTACGATGGAGAGCATACACCATATATGGCGACAACGCGTTGGGTTGATGGGAGTGTGCGTAGTGACCTTCCGCAACAGAAAATGGCGCGCTTGTATAATTTAAATTACAGCATTGCCAGTCAGGTCAATCCGCACATTGTGCCGTTTATGCAGGATGATATTTCACGATTCCGCCGTGATATGTTGAGCTGGCCAGAGCGAGTTATTCGCCGTCAGGGAAAAGTTTTTGTTAAAGGGGTGATGGATTTTACCCGAGAAAGAGTAGGAAAAATATCGTCGGTACGCCGTCTGCTGGATCATGGTTATGGTGTGGTTGATCAGCGTTACTATGGGGATGTTAATATCATTGGTCGTTACAGTCTGCGCCATTATAGCTATATGCTACAAAATCCACGTCCGCATTTGTTTAAGTTATTACAACGAGAAGGTGAGCGCGCAACGTGGCCAAAAATTTCCAGTATTGAAACCCATGCTCGAATTGGCAAAACTATTCAACATGCACTTGAACTCCTTAATTATCAGCAATTACATCCTCAGCCACATGTCCAAGCTCATATTGCCTGATTTTAAGCATATTGAAGGCTTAACCTTAACAACTAAACCCAATAGCCTGCGATATGGTCGCAGGCTTTATTCATTTCAGTATCAAAAAAAGATGTACTGGTTAAAAATGCAGTTGCAGCAGGGTCATCCCAGTTACCTCAAGGGATTTCAGCGTGAATTAGCATTTTATCAGCAATGTCTGACGTCTGAATTACTATCTAAGATCACATTACCCTCTAAAAGCACATCTAAGGCGTTGTTAAGCGAAATAGGGCTAGAGGTCGAACACGAGCAATCCTTAGCACAGATACTGCTTCTGCCCGAAGCTATGCCATATTTTGCATTTAGCCCGCAGTCATGTTCTGTACAAGTTATTCAGCATCACCTACTACATGTTTTGGATGCACTTGATGCTTTACATAAAGCAGGGTGGTTGCATGCTGATTTAAAACATGAACATTTTGTGAAATATGATGCGCAGTTAAAATTGATTGATTTTGAGCAAGTGCAGTCGATAGGACAGCCTGTACAAACTGAAATGAATGCAACCCCGCGCTATATGGCACCTGAACTGTTTCATGGCGAAGTCAAAACAATACAAACAGATATTTATGCCTTAGGTATTATTTTCTATGAATGGCTGGCTGGGCGGCAATTAAGCGCAGAAAATTATACAGATTGGGCGTATTTACATTGTCAGCGTTTAAATGTTGAACTACCTGATAAATTTTTAGTATTTAAACCGCTTTTGTCGAAGATGTTGGCAAAGCATAAAGCTGCTAGATTTGACAATATTTATGCAATAAAACATGCCTTAGTGACTGAAATTGCTTAAGAAAAGTACATAATCGT
The DNA here is from genome assembly GCF_022601715.1 of Acinetobacter zhairuonensis. GTDB lineage: Bacteria > Pseudomonadota > Gammaproteobacteria > Pseudomonadales > Moraxellaceae > Acinetobacter. The sequence continues at coordinate 46,105 of NZ_JAKVIM010000003.1, forward strand.
ATTTTTTGTTTTATATTTAATCAAACAAGAGTTTTTTTCATAAAAAGGGCTTGCCAGAGGGGAGCGATCTCTATAATATACACAGCCATCGGGGGCGTGGCGAAATTGGTAGACGCACTGGATTTAGGTTCCAGCGCCGCAAGGTGTAAGAGTTCGAGTCTCTTCGCCCCCACCACTTAATCATCAGTTGATGGTGTTTAGGTAACAGAGGATTGGTGTAATGGTAGCATGACGGTCTCCAAAACCGTTCGTCAAGGTTCGAGTCCTTGATCCTCTGCCAAATTATTCACTATATGTGAAACCCAGTATGGGGGCGTGGCGAAATTGGTAGACGCACTGGATTTAGGTTCCAGCGCCGCGAGGTGTAAGAGTTCGAGTCTCTTCGCCCCCACCACTTATTAAACTGGGAAGAATAAAGCAAGGTTAAAACCTTGTTTTTTTTCGTCTAGAGAAAAGTGAAATGAATAAAATCATTTAATATCAAAGGGCACCAAGATTTGCTTCGTTATTTTTCTTCGTTTTTAAGCTGAAGAGACGTGGTTAGCTTGGATTTTCTACTGTCTTTGTAGTTAAAAGATTTGTAATTTAGTTGATGAAATTGGCTTTCTCATCGATAAATAAAAAAAGCCCCGAAGGGCTTAAAAATATAGGAATAGCGACTCGAAGAACTATGAATACGTGTACAAGCTATTGAATTACTTTTGTTGTTAAGCTTTTAAGTGATCTTCAAACTCTTCACCAAGCTGCATTGCTAACGAATTACCCGCTAAATCACAAGTTACTAAGCCATATTCTTTTTTAAAACTAAAAGTAAAACCACGTTCATCAGCAAGGCTCTTTACTGAATAACCTAATTTTTCTAACCAAATACGAAATGCGATTAAATTTTTTGCTTTTACAACCTTCTTCACGAGACAACTCCTGTAAACATATAAATATTTAATAGGGATAGGCTAAATTTTTTAAAGGGCAAAAACCTATTTTTTTATTTATATGCTCTTTTTTGCCTAATTTCTATGCTGATGTGTAAATCACTTTGAGTAATAAATTTAGAGTGCAGGGTTGGGGTTTGACATGCTTTTGAGATGTTGTATTGAATTAAATATCGGATTTATCTTTAATTTTTACTCAATATCACCATTTGAGTTTAACTTGGTTGTTGATCAAGAGTTAGAGTGCTTGAAATATTTTGTTTGAGAAATAATTTTTAAGGGACAATAAAAAAGCTCACCGAAGTGAGCTTTTTTAACATGGAGAAGATTAGAGACCAGCGGAAGACTTAAGTGCTTCAACTTTGTCTGTTTTTTCCCAAGTAAATGCAGTATCAGAACCTTCACGACCGAAGTGACCATATGCAGCAGTTTGCTTATACATTGGTTGAATCAGGTCAAGCATACGGGTAATACCGTATGGGCGAAGGTCGAAGTGTTCACGAACCAATTGAATAATCAGTTCATCAGCCACTTTGCCAGTATTGAATGTGTTGATTGAAATTGACGTTGGTTCAGCAACACCAATTGCATAAGACACTTGAATTTCACACTTGTCTGCTAAGCCAGCAGCCACAATGTTTTTCGCAACATAACGACCAGCATAAGCAGCAGAACGGTCAACTTTAGATGGATCTTTACCAGAGAAAGCACCGCCACCGTGACGAGCCATACCACCGTAAGTATCTACAATAATCTTACGACCTGTTAAACCGCAGTCACCCACAGGACCGCCAATCACAAACATACCAGTAGGGTTGATGTGGAATTTGGTGTCTGCATGGAACATTTCAGCAGGAATAATTTTCTTCACAATTTCTTCAATCACAGCTTCTTTTAAGTTGGCTTGTGAGATTTCCGGATCGTGTTGTGTAGAAAGAACAACAGCATCTAAACGTACTGGCTTGCCATTTTCATAAGCAAAAGTCACTTGGCTTTTTGCATCTGGGCGTAACCAAGGCAGTGAACCATTGCGACGCAATTCAGCTTGTTTTTCCATTAAGCGGTGCGCATATGAAATTGGAGCAGGCATAAGCACGTCAGTTTCACGGCTTGCATAACCAAACATTAAACCTTGGTCACCCGCACCTTGATCTTCAGGCTTTTGACGGTCAACACCCTGAGCAATTTCAGGAGACTGTTTACCAATCATGTTAATGACTGCACAAGTCGAACCATCAAAACCGAGGTCTGAGTGGTGGTAACCAATACCATTTACGGTTTGGCGTACCACAGCTTCAACATCGATATTTGCAGTTGTTGTGATTTCGCCAGCAAGTACGACAGCACCCGTTTTTACAAGCGTTTCACAAGCAACCCGCGCATATGGGTCTTCTTTTAAGATTGCATCCAAGATAGCATCACTGATCTGATCAGCCATTTTATCTGGATGGCCTTCGCTTACAGATTCCGAAGTAAATACAGCGTACTCGCGCATAAGTCCTATCACAGTTAATTTTAAAGACGCAATATGTTACATCGAGTTAGAGTTTAGGACTAGCTTAACTTGTGTAAAAAAGGATGATTTTATTTCAATTCAATGACTTTTTATTTGATATAAGCATCTATAAAACTGATAAAGAAGGGATAAATATACGCAATCTCAATATTTATAGGTGATAAATTGTACAATCTGATCTAATTTTTCCGACACTAAACCGAATCTAAATAATAGAAACATTCTAAATGGCTTATATGGAGTACAAATATGCCAGTTACATGTTGAATGTATTTCTCAGCAAATAAAGCGGTATGAGTATTATTTAAGGCATTTATTTGGGGTGCTGCAATGTAGGAGGGAATAATCTTTATGAATGGTGAGTACTCAAGACTCTATAAATATTCTGATTTTTTTAGATAAATCAAAATATGCCAGAGTAAAGCAATATTAAATGAAAGGTATCTACCATTCTCACAAAAGACTGAGATGCTTTAGAAACAGATCAGTCTGGTTTGTGAGCAAGAGATTAGCTGTATTGGAGTGTACTTTGAGTTAATTAAACTGATAGGTGTACGATAAAATTAAGCGTTCATCTGGGCTATTTAAATAGGTGTTGTTATCCATCATAAATGCCATCACATTAAATGAATGCTGTTTATGAAATAAATAGCCTAGACCTAAACCGGCAAAGTAGCCTTCATAGTTTTCACCTGCATCATTTTCAGAGCCATAGCTTCCCACGGCAAATCCCATCATTGTTAGCTCTGGTGTAAATGGTTTCAAAGCAAAGGCACCTAAATAACCGCTGCTTCCAGAAACCTCAACCATACTAAAACCACTTTCAGCATTGGGTATGCCAGCCAAATCTGACAAATTCGCACAATCCCCATTTGGGTTGGTACAGCGTGGTGATTCACCATCATTATAGGTATAACCCGCGGTAGGGAAAATCTGAATACCAGCAGGTTGAAAGCCAAAATGGCTTAAAGGTACAAAGGTGCCAATACTGTAGTTGGTCTGGTTTGCACCATTCGTGTATTCGCTTTTACCAAAGTTAAAATTCACAATTCCGATAGGGAATAACCAAGAGCCACCTATGCGCCACTCACTGGCATCGCTATTAATACGGGCATTGAGTTTTTTTGCCTGACCAAGAGCATAAGAGCCAGAAAAGGAATAATTATCATCGTTAAAATCGAAATTGTTGGCATAGGAAACCCCCAGTTTAGTGGTGACTTTGGTAGGGTCATCTGCCAATTTTTCTGAATTATTATTCATGGTTGTTTCTTCAGCAGCGATTACATTACTCGCGAACATCAGCAAGGCTATGGAGCAAAGGGGAGTCAATCTCATAAAAAACCTCTAATGTTATATTGTTATTGGGCTACTTGTTAATTCTCAAGTGGGATGAGAGCATTATGTATATATCAAAGAATATACTACAGAATCTTAGTGTTGATGAATTCATCACACTACAAAGTGCTAAAAACATTTTGATTTGCAAGATGATGAAAGGTGCTGAATTACTTGTGATTTACTTTTTGAGCTTGTTGTCTGAGTAGAGCTTTCCGAGGGTGATTATTTTGACTTGAGCTAGTGGTTGCACACACTTGGATTTATGTTAATTAAAACGTACATGGAAAACGTTATTTAAATTTATATTTTGCAGCGATGTGCGGAGATAAAATCAATTTAAGGTGGTGGTGTAGAAGCTGTGGTTTGGCTCTCCGTGGATCAGGTACTATTGATATAGTGTTAAATTAGATGATTTATCAAGAAATATAAGAGTGTTCCTAAAAATCAAAACTTACATAACCATGTTTACAAATCCACATAAGTATCAATTAATAGGTAAAAATTGTGTATAAGGCTTTACCCACCTCACTTTTTTTAAGACAATAGTGCCTAGTTTTGAATGTGATATTCATCTTCTTTAAATTGTTTTAATTGGACTCTGATCTATGACAACCCCTTTGAATGAACGTCGTATTGCAAATGCAATTCGTGTATTGGCTATGGATGCTGTGCAAAAAGCCAACTCAGGACATCCAGGTGCACCAATGGGGATGGCAGATATTGCAGACGTCGTTTGGCGTGAATTTTTGAATCATAACCCAACGAATCCACAATGGGCTAACCGTGACCGTTTCGTATTGTCTAATGGTCATGGTTCAATGCTTCAGTATGCATTGTTACATTTAACGGGTTATGATCTTTCAATTGAAGATTTAAAAGCATTCCGTCAGCTTCACTCTAGAACACCTGGTCACCCAGAATATGGTTATGCGCCTGGTATTGAAACTACAACTGGTCCATTGGGTCAGGGTATTGCCAACGCTGTAGGCTTTGCATTGGCTGAAAAAACTTTAGCAGCGCAATTCAACAAAGAAGACCTGACTGTTGTAGACCACTTCACTTACTGTTTCTTAGGTGATGGCTGTTTAATGGAAGGTGTTTCACACGAAGTGTGTTCACTTGCAGGTACTTTAGGTCTAGGTAAATTAATTGCTTATTATGATGACAATGGCATTTCAATTGATGGTGAAGTAGAAGGTTGGTTCTCTGACGATACAGAGCAACGTTTCAAATCTTACGGTTGGCAAGTGCTTCGTGTAGATGGTCATGATAACGATGCGATTCGCGCTGCAACTTTAGAAGCGAAAGCGGAAACGCAAAAACCGACCATCATTATTTGTAAAACAATTATTGGTTTAGGTTCGCCTAACAAGCAAGGTAAAGAAGACTGTCACGGTGCGCCGTTGGGTAATGATGAAATTGCATTAACTCGCGAAGCATTGGGTTGGACAGAAGGTCCATTTGAAATTCCTGCTGATGTTTATGCATCTTGGGATGCAAAAGCAAAAGGTGCTGAATCTGAAGCAGCTTGGAATACAGTATTTGCTCAATACCAAGCAAAATATCCTACAGAAGCGGCTGAATTGTTGCGCCGTATTGAAGGTGATTTACCTGCTGAATTTATTGCTCAAGCAGATGCTTTTATTGCTGAAACGAATGCTAAAGCAGAAACGATTGCAACACGTAAAGCAAGCCAAAACACATTACAAGCATTTGGTCCATTATTACCTGAATTATTGGGTGGCTCTGCTGACTTAGCGGGTTCTAATTTAACGCTTTGGAAAGGTTGCCAAGGTGTTCAAGATAATCCAGCAGGTAACTATGTACACTATGGCGTACGTGAGTTTGGTATGACTGCAATGGCGAATGGCGTTGCATTGCATGGTGGATTTATTCCTTACGTTGCAACATTCTTAATGTTCATGGAGTATGCGCGTAATGCAGTACGTATGTCTGCACTCATGAAACAGCGCGTAATTCACGTGTATACGCATGACTCTATTGGTTTAGGTGAAGATGGTCCAACGCACCAACCAATCGAACAAATTGCTTCTTTACGTGGCACGCCAAACCTCAATACATGGCGCCCAGCAGACACCGTTGAAACGGCAGTTTCTTGGAAGTCTGCATTGTCTCGTAAAGATGGTCCTTCGGCGTTAATTTTCTCTCGTCAAAACTTACCATTCCAAACACGTACTCAAGCGCAAATTGAGAACGTTGCGAAAGGTGGTTATGTATTGGCTGAAGAGAAAGGTGAACTTAAAGCGATTATTATTGCAACAGGTTCAGAAGTATCTTTAGCGATGGAAGCTTATGCGCAATTAGAAGGTGTGCGTGTCGTTTCTATGCCATGTGCTGAAGAATTCATGAAGCAAGATGCCGCTTATCGTGAAGCTGTTCTTCCTGCTCATATCCGTGCGCGTGTAGCGGTAGAAGCAGCGCATGTTGATTACTGGTGGAAGTTTGTTGGTCTAGACGGCAAAGTGATCGGTATGACGACGTATGGTGAATCTGCACCAGCAAAAGACTTGTTCCAATTCTTCGGTATCACTACTGAAGCAGTTGTGAATGCGGTAAAAGAATTGACTGCTTAATCAGTTATTTCTAACTAAAAAAACGCCTCACTATGAGGCGTTTTTTTATGCTATTCAGGTACTTATATCGCAATAATAAACACAGATAAAACTCAACCTGAGCTAGATCGAACAGCTAAAAGTCTGAGGATTTTATATTCCTAAAAGTAAATAGATCAGGTTCAATTTGAGAGATGCTAAGTTGGTATACAAAATGTTAATTTTATGTGCAATAGGTCGCAATCGTTCTACTAAAATCCATAATAATATTAATTCTTTAAACTGTTCTAAATTTGAAACATATCGTCTTATGCATAACAGTGAATTATAATTTGAAAGGTATACACTAATAATCATTCTGAAACGAGATACAATCACATGAACTTAAAAACATTGACTTTGGGTTTGGCAGTTGCTTCAGTTGCAACTTTTTCTATGGCGAAACCTGTTGCATATCAAATTGATCCAACACACACGGCAACGGTATTCTCTTGGAGTCATTTTGGCTTTTCAACGCCATCTGCAAACTTTAGCGATATTCAAGGTACAATCAACGTAGACAATGATAAGCCTGCTAACTCTTCTGTGAATGTGATGATTCCATTGGCAAGCCTAAACACCAATGTCAAAGCATTAGATGAGCATTTGAAAAAAGCTGAATTCTTTGATGCAGTAAATTATCCAAACATCACCTTCAAAAGTACTAAAGTTGAAGCTTTAGGTAACGACAAATATAAAATTACGGGTAACTTAACCGTTAAAGATGTGACTAAACCTATTGTGCTTGACGCAGTAATGAACAAGCAAGGTGAGCATCCAATGACGAAACTCCAGTCAATTGGCTTCAATGCGACTACTTCGTTTGACCGTTCGGCATTTGGTGTAGGCGGGTATGTACCGAATGTAGGTGATAAAATTACAGTTAACATTACGACTGAAGCATCAGTTCCTGCGAAGAAATAATCTCCCCACGATTTCTTCGGGAAAGCAAAAGGCACTCATATGAGTGCCTTTTTTTAGGTCTGTTCATTTTTGAAGATATGCAGGATTTATGAGATCCACTAATCTTATTCAATATGTTGCATGAAAAATTGTAGGACTTGTGGGGAGTGCTGTTCTAGCATCGGTGCAAAACGTTGGTTATCTGCGCGTAAGCTTGGGATATTGATGTTCGCATGGCGTAATTCACTGGTATGACCTATCAGCCATTTTTCCATTGCATCTGCGGCAACCTCAAGATGGAATTGTAATGCCAAAATGTTATTGCCCACTTTAAACGCCTGATTTGGATAAAGGTTAGAGCTTGCCAAAAGTTCGGCTTGTTCAGGTAAATCGAAGGTATCACCATGCCAGTGCAAAACAGGAGTATCCTGAAGTGAAGCAAGTGGGTTTTGAGCGACAGGTTTAATCTCCAAACTACTCCAGCCAATTTCTTTTTGTGCACCTGCATAAACTTTAGCGCCTAATGCATGCGCAATTAGCTGTGCACCTAAACAGATTCCGAGCGTCGGTAAATTACGTGCGAGACGCAGCTGGAGTAGTTCGATTTCTTGAGTAAGGAATGGGTAGTCTTCAGTTTCATAGACCCCAATTGGACCACCTAAAATTACAGTGAGTCCTTCATGCTCTAGGGCTTTACTCAGGTCATCGACACCTGCTTCGACATAACGCACACGAAAGCCAAGCTGATAAAAAGTATCTTCTAATGCACCTAAGTCTTCAAAAGCAAGATGCTGAATGGCATAAATGGTTTCGGGAAAATCGGGAGCAGTGCTTTTCATAGACTTTGAATTATGTGAATACGAGTGGGTTTTGAATATATACCAAATCGCCCAAAATTCGGAAATAATTAAACTTGTGTCAAGAAACTGGCTTTTAAATAAGCTTTGCTTGATTCAATGATCTGTTTTTGTAGGTTTTCATCTGCCATACCACGTGCAAGGGTGATTGCACCCACTAATTGGCAAAGCACGCCCCAAGCTTTGATTTCACAGCCTAAATGCTGAGTAAAAAGTGCATGACCCCGTAATAACTCTTGCTGATAAAGCTGTTTGACATCGAGTTCCGAGCGCGCAACTTCATTGGCAAGTGCTGGTAATACACAGCCTCGGTCAGCATGTTGAACGTGAGACATATTTAAATAACGATTCAGCTCAAATTCAATCCAGTCGGAAGGATCATCATGTGGATTTTCTTGCCACATCGCCAGACTCTGTTGCATTTCTGTTTCTACCAGCGCCTTCAACAGCTCATGCTTAGAAGAAAAGTGTGAGTAAAAGGCACCACTGGTCACGCCAGCAGCTTTCATAAAGCCATCAACGCCAGTGGCTGCAAAGCCTTGCTGTTTGGCCAGTTGACCACTGATCTGAAGCAGTTCTTTACGCTTTTCTTGTTTGTAGCCTGGCTTATATCGCATCACGTAGACTCATTAATGAGGTTTGACGATTAGAAAACTATAACATAGTATTCGTTATAGTAACGATCGTTATGTAAAAGAGAACTACAATGAATCAAGTAAATGCACAGGGAAGCACAAATAAAGGCGTCGCTTTAATCATTGGTGCAGGAGATGCAACGGGTGGTGAAATTGCCAAACGCTTTGCTCATGGTGGTTATATTGCCTGTATGACTCGACGCAATGCCGAAAAGTTGCAGCCTTTAATTAACGAAATTGAGCAAATGGGTGGGCAAGCTTATGGTTTTGCTTCAGATGCCCGTAAAGAAGATCAAGTCATTGAATTAATTGAGCAGATTGAAAGTAGCATAGGACCAATTGAAGTCATGGTCTTTAATATAGGGGCGAATGTGCCGTGTAGCATTTTAGAAGAAACTGCACGTAAATATTTTAAAATTTGGGAAATGGCATGCTTTAGTGCTTTTCTGGTAGGGCGTGAAGTTGCCAAGCGTATGGCACAGCGCGAACGGGGAAGCATTATTTTTACAGGGGCTACGGCAGGCGTTCGCGGAGCTGCCAATTTTGCTGCTTTTGCAGGGGCGAAACATGCTTTACGCGCATTGGCACAAAGTATGGCTAGAGAGTTGGGACCAAAGAATATTCATGTTGCACATGTGGTTGTGGATGGGGCAATTGATACCGATTTTATTGAAACAACGTTCCCCGAAATCTATGCACTCAAAGTACAGGATGGAATCTTAAATCCAGCCCACATTGCGGAAAATTATTGGCATTTGGCGCATCAGCCACGTGATGCGTGGACGCATGAGTTAGATTTAAGACCATGGATTGAACGTTGGTAATATCAGGATTTTAAAATGATAAATAGGGAGTTTTTTAAATGCAAAGCATTGAATTTTATTTTGATTTAGGTAGCCCATATAGTTATATGGGTTTTCATCGAATTCAGAAAATAGCAGCTGAAAAGCATGCCAAAATTATCTGGAAACCAATGCTTTTGGGTGGTGTATTTAAAGCGACAGGAAATAGCAGTCCAATGACGGTCCCTGCCAAGGCACAATATGCAATGAATGATTTAAAGCGTTGGTCGAAGTTGTGGCAGATTCCAATGCAAATGAATCCTTATTTCCCAATCAACACCTTACAACTAATGCGGTTAGTGACGGCAGTGCAGTTATATCAACCTGATCAATTTTTGACTGTATTGACTGGTGTATTTCATGCCATGTTTGGCGAGCCACGAAACCTTAATGATCCGCAAGAATTTAAACAGCTAATGCTTGATTTAGGTCTGGACGTGCAGCAGGTGCAAACATGGCTGGATGATGAGCAGGTGAAGCAGCAATTAAAATCTATCACTGAAGAAGCAGTGCAGCGTGGGGTATTTGGGGCACCTACATGGTTTAATCAAAATGAAATTTACTGGGGGATTGATCATCTGCACTTTTTAGAGCATGCCTTAACTTCAGCTTGAATGATATTCGTCGTTTAAAAAACAATCTCTTGTATGACAGTGCAGGAGATTTTTTCTTAGCTTTTTCCTTCATATCTAACCTATTAAAATGCTAATGCCTTTCTAGTACATAAATTCTAGATTGCAATTTCATGCTCATTTTTATAAATTAGGTAGATCGGTATACCTATTTTGGCGATTGACATGAGTAATAAGTCCGCAAAGGAAAAAATTTTAGATGCAGCAGCAACCTTGTTTTATAACGATGGAATTGCCAATACAGGAATCAATGCAATTACCGATCGGGCGGGTGTGGCTAAAATGTCGCTCTACAATAATTTCCCGACCAAATCTGATTTGATAGCAACTTATATTCAAGCAAGACATCAGGAATGGCTAGATTTGTATGCCAAGCGTTTAGTCCATGCACATACAGCATTTGAGCGGATTATGGCTGTCTTTGATGCTTATCAAGACCATGCTGAATATGCCTACGAAAAAGGGTTTAGAGGCTGTGGTTTATTGAATGCAGCAGCAGAGTTTCCAGCGGCAAGTCCTGAGCGATTAGCAGTAAAGAAACATAAAGAGGAAGTTGAGCAGATTTTGGCGGGGCATTTGAATGCAATGTTTCAGGATCAAGATAAAGCACAAGAATTGGCATTATTCATTTCCTTCGTATTAGAGGGCTCGATTGCTCGCGCGGGTCTGGAAGGTAATGGCACGAAGGTACATGCTGCGAAACAAATGATCGAGCGCCTTTTGCAGCAGGAGTTAAACGCGTGAGCCAGAAATTTGATTTAAGTGCACATTATGGCTTCATCGCGGTACTGGTTGCCTCGGTACTCTGGGGAACTACAGGTACGGCTGCATCTTTTGCTCCCAATTTGAGTCCATTGGCAATTGGGGCGTTGGCAATGGGTGGTGGCGGACTGTTACAAGCACTCATAGCCAGAAAGAAAATTGCGAAGCATCTTCAAGATATTCCAAGCAACAAAGGTATCTTGTTACTTGGTGCACTTTCTGTAGCCATTTATCCTTTAGCTTTTTATAGCTCCATGCATTTGGCAGGCATTACCATTGGTACGGTCGTTTCTATTGGTACAGCACCGCTATTTACAGCATTACTGGAGCGTATTTTTGATCATAAAACATTATCTAAGCGTTGGTTTTTAAGTTGTTTCTTTGGCGTTTTAGGCGTGCTATTACTCTCGCTTGGAGAGACACATGCTACTAGTCAGTTACAACAACAATCTGCCGATCATAAAGTTTTAGGTGTCATTCTGGGCTTGGTTGCAGGGCTGACTTATTCGCTGTATTCATGGGCTGCAAAAAAGATGATTGATCGCGGTGTAGATGCCAAAGCCTCGATTGGTCTTATTTTTGGATTTGGGGCAATGTTATTGTTACCGACTGCCTTGTATACGGGTAGCAATCTTTTTGATGAAACCATCCATGTTTATGTGGTGGGTTATATGATGCTCATTCCCATGTTTTTGGGCTATTTATTGTTTGGTTATGGACTTAAAACTGTACCTGCGAGTCGTGCAGTGACTTTAACCTTGTTTGAGCCGTTTATGGCTGCTGTATTTGCCATGCTGATTGTTGGAGAGCAATTGGATGGATTAGGTTGGCTGGGTATGGGGCTTATTTTTGTGTGTTTGGTGATTCTGTTTAAAGTTGAAGAGCAAACAGAGATGAAACCTGTAATGCTTCCAAGCACTGAAACTTAAAACGTAGATTGCAAAATACATCGTCTAAATAAATAGATGAAAAGGAAAACAGCGAACCGAGGTTCGCTGTTTTCAGTTTTCTTGCAAAGGAAACAAGTTTCAAGAGAGGGAATTAGAAGAATCCTAAAGCTTTGTTGGAGTAGCTCACTAACAAGTTTTTAGTTTGTTGATAATGATCAAGCATCATTTTGTGGTTTTCACGTCCGATACCTGATTTCTTATAGCCACCGAACGCAGCATGCGCAGGATAGATGTGGTAACAGTTAGTCCATACACGACCAGCTTCAATTGCGCGACCAGCACGGTATGAAGTATGCGCCGAACGTGACCAAACACCAGCACCTAAACCATAAATCGTGTCATTGGCAATTTTAATGGCTTCATCAAAGTCTTTGAACGTGGTTACAGACAATACTGGTCCAAAAATTTCTTCTTGGAAAATCTTCATGCTGTTGTTGCCTTTGAATACAGTTGGTTCAATATAGAAACCGCTACCTACTTCTTGACGAGCACCACCGCCCATAAGCACTTCAGCACCTTCTCCACGACCTGTGGCAATACAGCCCAAGATTTTATCTTGTTGCTCTTGAGACGCCTGTGCGCCCACCATGGTGTCAGTATCTAATGGGTGACCAGTTTTAATGCGTTTTACACGCTCAATCGCTTTTTCTAGGAATTGATCTGCAATGCTTTCTTGAATCAGGGCGCGCGATGGGCAAGTACATACTTCCCCTTGGTTTAAGGCGAACATCGCAAAACCTTCGAGTGCTTTGTCTAAGTAGCCATCATCTTGATCCATAACATCTTCGAAGAAAATGTTTGGAGACTTACCACCAAGTTCTAGCGTTACAGGAATAATGTTTTCAGTAGCATATTGCATAATCAACTGACCTACTTGCGTAGAACCCGTAAATGCAATTTTCGCAATACGTGGGCTAGTTGCAAGTGGACGACCCACTTCAGCACCAAAACCGTTCACAATGTTCAAAACACCTTCAGGTAACAGGTCTTGAATTAATTCAGCAACCAATAAAATACCGACAGGCGTTTGTTCTGCTGGTTTAAGCACGATACAGTTACCCGCAGCTAATGCTGGAGCAAGTTTCCATGCCGCCATCAAAATTGGGAAGTTCCATGGGATAATTTGACCCACAACACCCAGTGGCTCATGGAAATGGTAAGCAATGGTATCTTCGTCAATCTCAGAAATACCACCTTCTTGAGCGCGGATACAGCCCGCGAAATAACGGAAATGATCAATTGCAAGAGGAATATCCGCTGCAAGTGTTTCACGGACAGGTTTACCGTTGTCCCAAGTTTCTGCAACTGCGAGTAATTCAAGATTTTGTTCTAAACGATCTGCAATTTTAAGTAATAGGTTTGAACGCGTAGTAGGAGAGGATTTGTTCCATTGAGCTTTAGCTTTGTGCGCTGCATCAAGCGCAAGTTCGATATCTTCAACCGTTGAGCGAGGAACTTTAGTGAATACTTTGCCATCGACAGGCGATAGGTTTTCGAAGTATTCTCCTTTAACAGGTGCTACCCATTGGCCACCGATAAAGTTTTCGTATTGAGCTTTAAATTGAACCTTAGAACCAGGTTGATTAGGATCGACGTAACGCATATATAATTTCCTTTGCTTGTTGTTTATCTAAGCATCTACAGCTTTGGTATAAGGTACATGAGTACATTATTTGTTTAGCATAGCTAGCATAAGGTTGGAGAAAGGTTGGAATGTAGAAGGTTTACAACAGGACGACAAATGCTTACAAAAACAGTTAAGTACAGGACGTCAGATCATTAGTTTTGAGAGAAAGCAATGATGAATAAGCAGGCATTATTAGAAAAAAGACAAAGGATTGATCAGTTCCGCCAAAGTAGTAGTCTTTCGCCTTTACATGCAGAACAACTCGGGCAAAGTATTGCAAGCTCATGGCAACGTTCAGCTTCGGCAGCCATTCCTAAAGACCGTATGGCAGCACCCATCAATCATCAGCATCGCCGTGGTCAAAACAGTGCATTAGAGCATGCCTTACAGCTCTGCACGGAAGATCTTAAACACATTGCCCAGCAATCGTCTATGGTGGTTGCCGTTGGTGATATCGGTAGTACCATTGTCTGGTCGGCATCTAGTCATCAAATGCAAAGTGCAGCGGAAAGTGTGCATTTTGTGGAAGGTGGGCAATGGCGTGAAGAATTGGTCGGTACTAATGCGCTGGCATTGTCCTTAAAGACCCAGCAATCTAGTTGTGTGTTCTCCAATGAGCACTACATGACCTCGATTCAGGATTGGGTCTGCTATGCGGCTCCGATTATTGACCCATATTCAAAACAAGTCTTAGGGGTGATTGATCTCTCTACTACGTGGAAAAATCACAACAGTTTGGGTTTATTGGCTGCTGAGCGCTGTTCTTCCATTATTCAAACTGCTTTATCAGAGCATCAGAAACAGCAATTGTTTATTCGAGCTTTCGCGATCCCCCAAATTTTGTTTAATGGCAAAGTTTTGGTGCTCACACCACGACAAATCGAAATTTTGGCGATATTGGCACTCTGCCCGCAAGGTCTGACCTTGGATACCTTGCATCAAGCCTTATATGGTGAGCGTAAAGTCAGCATTGGCACTCTAAAAGCTGAAATGTCTCAGTTGCGCGATATTCTAGGCGGCATGCTGGGTTCACGACCATATCGTTTATTGGTGAATGTAGATGCCGATTTCTTGCAAGCTGAACAGGCATTGGATGCAGGTTATCTGGCAACTGCGTTGAAATTATATACAGGCGTGTTCCTTGCCAAGAGCGAAAGTCCGTTCTTGTGTGCATGGCGAGACTGCTTGGAATCTCGCCTGAGTGATGCGATTTTTAAAGCCAATGAAACCGATGTATTGCTCAAGCACGTGGCGCATTTCCCTGAAGCTATAGATGCTGTTGAGCGTTTGATTGAACTGATGCCGAAATCACATCCTGTACATCAAACGCTACTGAAACTGAAGGATAGAGAGGATCTTTGATTAGATCCCTTTTTCCTTAATCCAAGCAAATAGGGCGTGGTAGACCTGTTCGCGAGTTTTTTTGTTGGATAAGACCAGATCATGTAAACCATTTTCAAAACTTCGAATACGGACATCACCTAAGATTTTTTCAGCATTTTTTTGAATATCGTCCACGTTTAAAATGACATCACTGGTCTGTGCCTCAACGCCCCATTTTTTCGGGTTAGTCGTTTGATGTGAATGCATGACCAGCGTAGGCACAGTAACTGTTACACCTGCGTGAATTTCTTTTTGTGCTTCATGAATTGCCCGTATAAAACTTAGTTTTACCATCGAGTATTTAGGCAATTTCCATTCAAGATTGAAATTCCATTCGCCAGAGTAGTGACAGTGAATACTCGGCACATACCATGGGTTGAGACCACTCGGAATTGGAAGATTGGGCAACAGTCGTCCGAGCTTACTCAGTTGTGGTAGCGCTTTATTTTTCTCAAATTCACTCATGTTGAAATCGTAAAAAGGACTATTCAGCCATAACCCCTTAATGAGGGGATGCTGCGGGTAATGCGCAGCGTATAGGGTGCAAATCAGTCCACCCGTTGAATGACCACTCAGCAATACAGCTTCATGTCCTTCCGCTTGAATGACCTCTAATGCTTTACTAATCTCTGCATCATATTCGCGTAAGTCACGTACGTTATACAGTTGCTGATGACCTAGTCGGGAACGTCCGTATTTGCGTAAATCCAGTGCATAAAAGTCGAAACCATGCTGATTGAACTGATCTGCCATTTCAGTTTGAAAGAAATAATCAATAAAACCATGGATATATAAAACAGCTTTGGTGCTCGTTTGAGCCGCTTTTTTACGGACTAAAGTGGCAATGACCTTACCTTCATAGTCGTCAGGAAATTCGAGTACAAGTTGCTGATAATCTGGACCCAATACATCGGCTTGATAGGTGCTTGGAATTTTAAGAGATGTCATTGTTATACTCATCAAGATTTATTATCGGTTTAATCCTTGATGATGTTGTTGCATTTGTCAAATTGAATTAAAAATCAGGCGAAAAAAATGCAACCCAGTGCCTTCTTCTGTAGAGAATCTAGTGTGCAATCACTGGTTAGTCAACAGTGACTGCACTCCATGCCTGATTCAGCCAGAACTGGGTTGCCAAAAGCAAAAAGTAAGAGATTGGAGAGACTTACACCGCTGCTTTAAAATCTACAACTGAGGCACCGCTTTTTAACGCTGCTTTGAAAATGTCGACCACTTGAGCGTGCGTCGCTTTACGTGGGTTGGTTAACATGCAGGCATCTTTTTGTGCATTCTCGGACATAATACCAAGGTCTTGTTCCTTCACACCCAATTCTGCGAGGCTAGATGGAATACCAATTGAAGATGATAATTCGCGAATCGCATCAATGGCAGCATATGCAGCTTCAGTGACGGTTAAACCGTTGGTGTTCACACCCATTAATTCTGCAATGCGAGCATAGCGGTCTGGGCATGCAATTAAGTTGAATTCACACACGTGTGGCAGCAATACGGCATTACATACACCATGTGGGAGGTTGTAGAAACCGCCAAGTTGATGTGCCATTGCATGTACATAACCTAAAGATGCATTGTTGAATGCCATACCAGCCAGGTACTGTGCGTAGCTCATAGCATCACGCGCTTCTAGGTTCTCACCGTTTGCTACCGCAGGGCTTAACCATTGGCTAATCATCGAAATCGCTTTTTCAGCACACGCATCTGTGATTGGATTCGCTGCTGTAGACACATAAGCTTCAACCGCATGCGTTAATGCATCCATACCTGTTGCAGCAGTTAAGCTCGCAGGCTTAGCAATCATCAGTTTAGGATCGTCAATTGCAATAAGAGGAGTACAACGCCAGTCTACAATAGCCATTTTTACATGCGTGTCTGTATTGGTAATAATACAGAAGCGTGTCATTTCAGAGGCAGTACCCGCAGTGGTGTTGACTGCAATCAGTGGTGTCATTGGTACAGTGCTTTTGTCGATACCTTCGTAATCACGAATATGACCACCGCCTGCAGTGACTAGACCAATCCCTTTGGCACAGTCATGAGATGAACCGCCACCGAGCGATACAATAAAATCACAGCCTTCATCGTTGTAAGCTTGTACGCCATTATGTACGTTAATATCTGTTGGGTTTGGTTCTGCACCTGGGAAGATGTGGCTATCAACACCTGCATCTTTAAGATAACTTGCAATCGTGTCTGCTACGCCAAATTTAAATAAACCTGCATCGGTCACAATCAGCGCTTTTTTAGCACCTAAATTTTGAGCTTTGGTTCCAATTTCTTTGGCACAGCCTGGTCCAAAAAGTGAAACACATGGAATATAAAAACCGTTTGTTTGATCCGCAATATTTTTAAAAGCCATGGTGCGATTCCTTCTACCATTGTTATGTTGTTTGCGGTGATGTTCACCGTAATTGAAGTATTCAATGAAGATAAATTTAAGCCTACCTACCAAATACCTACCATAGAATCGAATCCATATTTTTTTTAAGACTTTTGATTGCATTACAGCGGTTACAATTTTTTGTATCTATCAGAAAAATAAAAATAAAATAGAGCAAACCTTAAAAGGTGATTTTTTTAAAAATTTGATTAAAATAATGAGTAGCATTATACAAAAGTAGAATGAGGGCGCGTATGGAACAAGAACGTTTAATACCGCAACATCGTCAAATTGCTCAACTGATGTTGAGTTTTTCTTCCGATCTGACACAGATGCAACAGCAACAATGGCAGATTTTGGGGAATCTAAATGCGCAAAATATGTTTCGCATCGACCAAGAAAAACATACGATTTTTATTATGAATGAGATGTTTTATCTCAGCTTTCATTTGGTTGAAAACAACAATACACCCGTTTTACAGCATGATTTTAGCTATCAAGGGCAACATGCCGAGTTACTAGAAGATTTCTTTTTACATGATGTTGGCTTTCTGACTGATCATTTGAATGAACAGCACTCACTATTTTTAAAAAATAAAGCTCAACAATTACGTGAAATTATTGCCAAGCAAGTTTATCAATGGGTTGCAGGACCAGCCCGTGTGTTGGATTTTTTAAATCAAATGACTTTGGCGCAAGCAGAATTATTAGATCGACGTTTAATTGCACTCGGTATGCAGAAATATGCTCGTTTTGTAGAGGCGAAACAAACGGGGGGAGTCTTAGATCCCGCATTAAAGCAACATTTTAGTCAGCTCTGTGCCTTACATATTGTGAATGGAGAAGACTTTTTACCCTTACAAGGGCTGATGGATAGCTATGACGAGCTTTGCCATAGCGCAGCGCAATTTTTACCGACCGCTTTATATCGCATCGCGACCTTAACCTTTGAGCAAAAGTTTAATTTAGATGAACTGTTGGATCATCAAACAGATTTTGCTTTGTTACAGCCCTATGCCATACAGCAGAGCCATGTCTTATCCTTTGTCAGGTTGATGAACCGCGAGCTGTGGCATAAAGATGATTTATTGGCTAAGCAAAACTTTTTACAAGCGCACAGTCAAATCTGGCAAAAAAAAGTTGCCCGACTGCCGATATTTGATTATTCCAGAACGGTAAATTGGCTATTTAAACAGGATGCGATGGTGCTGGATTGGTTGAGTAGCCATATTCAACATAGCCATGTGCGTGTGGCGGTGACTGCACTAAGTTTTGTTGATACCAGTCAAATTCACCCCAGTCTCATTTTACTGACCTTGCAGTATTTTCAGCATACCTGTGCGCGCATGTTTATTCAGAGCTGTGATATCCATGCTACAGCAGAACAATGGTTTGAACATCAAAATAATCAAACTGTCGTACTCAAAGGTCAACAGCAGACTGCGGAAGATCAACGGATTGCAATCAGTCCTTCCATTTTATATTTGGATGAATGGATGAATTTACTGCGTAACGTATCCAGTAAGAACGAAGCAACAGTAAAGCAGGTGTATAAAAAGATCAGTCGGGTGATGCAGGCATATATGCTGCATTTGCATCATATTGTGCAAGACTTGCCGCAAGAGCTCTTAAGTTATGTCCATCCGAGTACGCATCAAAATCGAGGCTTTTATCGAACCTTACGCCGTCATCATGTGCCTGTGAATGAATTTCGTGCCATGTTTTATCTGCGATATCAGAATTTAAGGGTGTCGGTATTTGATGCTTATGTGCGCGACTACTTAATTTATTGTTTTAATGAAAATCGTGATATTGCCAAAAATATCACATGGCTGGGCTTATTTCATCATGCGGTTGAATGGCATCGTCAGTTACATAAAGATGAAATTCTGGCACGGCTGAAACAGAATTTTACAGTCAATACTTGGAATGCCGTTTCACCAGAGACTATTTTGCAATATTCGGGCTGGACGTTTGAAGAGTTGCACCATATCGAACGTATCATAGAAGAATCGAATATTTTCCATCATTGCCTTGCGGTCAGTTATGCAGAGCGAATTATGCAAGGTGAATATGTCGCGTTTCATATGTCATCTCCTCATTTTACCCAGTCACTGACTTTAGGATGTCATATTCAGGCGGGCAAGCTTTTGTTTGACCAACTGGAATATCCGAATAATCAAAAAGCTGAACAGCTACTGGTCACGATAGCCGAGCAATTTATTCAATGGTTTAATGGAAAGTATTCACCATAATTGAAAACAGACTACGCTTTTTTACTTGACCTATTCAGCTGATAAAATTTGGAGCGCTATTATTTTTTTTGAGTTTTAAATTCTTAAGATTCAACTGAAATAGAGTGTTGATATATATAGATTTATATTTAAGTTGGGTTGAATTAAACCGATAACAGTTTTTGTCTAAGCTTAACTTTTAAGGCAAAAATCGTTAGGCTATAGCCGTTATTTAATGGTTATCGGTCTTATGAAACAAGAAACTGCACTCAAGCTACTCAAAGCGGGCGAAAATGTATTCCTAACAGGTTCGGCTGGTGCAGGGAAAACCTATACGTTAAATCAATACATCAATTACTTGAAAGCCCGTAAAGTTCCTGTGGCAATTACCGCTTCCACAGGAATTGCTGCAACCCATATGAATGGGATGACCATCCATACTTGGGCGGGCATTGGCATTAAAGATAGCCTCAGCGATGATGATCTGAAACGCATGAAAGAGCGTAAATACCTGAAAGAGCATTTGGAAAATGCGCAGGTATTGATCATTGATGAAATTTCGATGTTACATGCCAAACAGTTGAATCTGGTCAATCAGGTGCTGAAATACTTTAAAGAAAGTGATGATGCATTTGGTGGTATTCAGGTGATCGTGGCAGGAGACTTCTTTCAGTTACCGCCAGTCGGGAAAAAAGAAGAACTGAATCGGGATAAATTCTGCTTTATGTCTGAGGCATGGGTCGAAGCCAAGTTCCGTGTTTGCTATCTCACCGAGCAGCATCGTCAGGGCAATGATTACCTGAATGATATTTTAAATGCGATTCGTAGCCAGAGCATTACCCAGCAACATTTACAGGCCTTAGAACAGACCCGTACACAAGATATTGGTGAGACTTTCACCCGTTTATATACACATAATATGGACGTCGATTCGATTAACTATCAACATTTAAATGCCATTGAGCAGCAAGGTCATGAATTTATGGCAGTTTGTGATGGCAATGAAAAATTAATTGAAACCTTGAAATCTTCGGTACGTGCGCCTGAGGCTTTAACCCTCAAGAAAAATGCCAAAGTCATGTTTGTCAAAAATAACTTTGATATGGGCTATATCAATGGCAGCTTGGGTGAAGTCATTGGTTTTGAAGAAGATGATGATCACGGCATTTTGCCAAAAGTAAAACTGACCGATGGTTCGGTGTTGTTGGTGGAGCCAGAAACTTGGTCGGTTGATAATGAGGCAGGTAAAAGTATTGCCAGTTTGCAGCAGATTCCTTTACGTCTGGCGTGGGCAATCACCATTCATAAATCACAAGGCATGACTTTGGCTGCGGCTGAAATTAACTTAAGCCATACCTTTGAAAAAGGGCAAGGTTATGTTGCCTTGTCACGGTTAAAATCGTTACAGGGCTTAAAGCTGTTAGGTTTTAACATGCAAGCTTTGGAGCTGGATAGTTTAGCCATTAAGGCAGATCGACGCTTCCAAGAGTTATCGCAAGAAGCCGAGACCAATTTTGAAGATCAGGATTTAACGGTTCAACACAAAGCCTTTATTCGTCATTGTGGCGGAACGTTAAATGACGTTGAAATTGAACGCAATGAAAAGAAAATTGCACGTAATGCGGGCAAGCAAAACTACGCTTCAGCGACATTAGATGAAACGCGTGAGTTATTTGAATCAGGCTATGAGATTGAAGATATTGCGCAGGAGCGTGGCTTGACGCCTGCAACCATTATTAATCATTTAGGGCGTTTGCATAAAGAGCAAGGTTTGGATATTTCGATCGCGCATCCTGGAGAGGAGGTGGTCGAAGAAGTCCGCAAAATTTATAAACGTTTACAGAAGCGCCAGAGTGCTGATCATTTCGCAGATGATGGTTCTATAAAGTTACGTCCAATTGTCGAGGCAACCAATCCAAGAATGGGCTATGATCAAGTGCGTTTAGCTTTGCTTTATATCGAATAAAACTGTTATAAAAGAAAAGAGTAGGCAAGTGCAATTATTGCTTACTTTCAATAAAACTTACGCTACACTGCGATTCATCGGATAAGAATAAATTAGAAAAGTAATGAAATTTACAGCTTGGTACATGCTTCGAAAATTTGTCTACAATATTTTGCACAATGATGATTATGAGACACGTTTTAGTCGTGGACTGAATATTTTTCTTATTGCATTAATTATGACGAATGCTGCGGCAGTGTTAATTGAGTCTATTCAGAAATACTATGAGCTGTATCATCATTATTTTTACTATTTTGAATTGTTTTCTATCGTTGTTTTCTCACTCGAATATATTCTGAGGTTTTGGTCGATTGCTGAGGCGAATAGTTTCGAGTCGCCATGGAAAAACCGCATGAAATGGGTCACCAGTGGCGGAGCAATTATTGATTTGCTTGCGATCTTACCTGCTTATTTGAATTTCTTTGTGCATTTCGACCTGCGTTTCCTTAGAATTCTTCGATTACTCCGATTATTAAAACTCACGCGATATTTTGTTTCACTACAAATTCTATTACGCGTGATTGAGCGTGAAAAAGGTTCATTCCAAGCTGTTATTTTTATTTTGGTCATTATGATTATTTTGGCCGCTGCTGGGGTGTATTTGATTGAAAGTCGGGTACAACCTGAGGTGTTTAGTTCAATTCCTGCGTCCATGTGGTGGGCGGTAGTGACGCTGACCACGGTGGGTTATGGTGATGTCACGCCTGTAACGCCGTTGGGGCGTTTCCTTGGTGCGTTGATTACCATTTTGGGGGTCGGTTTAGCAGCATTACCCGCGGGTATTTTGGCAAATGGTTTGGCGAATGAGCTTGAATTACGTAAGCAAGAGCTTGAACTCAGATTTCGTGAATTGATTCAAAATAGCGAAATCGACTTTATTCTAGAAAAAGAGAAGATCGAGGAAATTCGAAAAGAAGTTGGGCTGACTAGTGAACAAACCCAAGATATTATTCTGCAATTGATTCGAGAGCAAAAAGAAGAATCTTTGAAGCAGGAACGAGATCAATATGCCTATTGTCCACATTGTGGTAAAAAGTTACCTGAATAAAGATTAAAAAAACATTAAGCAAAAGCCCTAAAAGTCTCGAACTTTTAGGGCTTTTATACGAAATGGATAAAAATACTTAACTTGTTTCCTGATAGGTTGGAGTATCCAATTGCTGATTCTTTTCATTCTGAAAAGCGACTAAAAGAATGACTAAACCACCGAGACTTAAGATTACACCTACCCAAATTGGCGCTAACCAGCCCATGCCATGACTGATGAGCCAGCCACCCAGAAAAGCACCAAAGGCATTGGCAATATTAAAGGCTGAGTGATTGAGTGAGGCTGCTAAACTTTGAGCATCGCCTGCAACATCCATAAGTCGCGTTTGTAGTAATGGTCCTAAACCTGCAATACTAAAACTGACTAAGAATAATGCCGCAAAAGCCGTATATAAATTGCCAATAAATAATGCACAAATCATGTAGGAACAGGCATTGGAAAGTAATACCCAAACAATCGCTTTATTGAGATTTTTATCGGCAAAATGACCCGCAACTAAGCCGCCAACGACCAGCCCAAGACCAATACTGGCAAGCGCAAAAGGCACGATTTGAATACTGGCATGGGTGTATTCGGTTAGAATAGGGGAAACGTAACTATAGACTGAGAACAGCCCACCAAAACCAATCGCACCAACCGCCAGGGTCAGCCACATTTGGGTGTTTTTTAGACCTCGTAATTCATTTTGAATACTGGCAGTAGGTTTTTGCTGCATTGGCGGAACGAAAAAGCAAATTGCGATAACAGTTAAAAAGGCGATAGATGCAGAAAACTCAAAGCCTGCTCGCCAACCATAATTTTGCCCCAGCCATGTTGCAAAAGGGACTCCAATTACAGTCGCGACATTTAAGCCCATCATCAGTTTTGCAACCGCTGAAGCCCGTTTTTGCTTGCCTGCAAATTCTGCAACTACCAAAGCTGCAATACCAAAATATGCACCATGAGGCAATCCGGCTATAAAACGCGAAATCAACATGCTTTCATAGTTATTGGCCAGCGCAGTCATACCATTCGCTAAGCCATAAAAAAGCATTAGCCCAATCAGCAGGATTTTACGGGGTGTCTTTGCTGCAAGGATGGCAATAATCGGCGCACCTATGGTGACACCTAATGCGTAGGCACTAATGAAATGCCCAGCCACAGGAATACTGACATGTAGATTATGAGAAATTTCCTGAATCAGGCCCATGGCGACAAATTCAGTCGTACCAATACAAAAGCCTCCAACAGCAAGGGCTAAAATCACCCAAAATAAGGAATAAGCGGGCTTAGCATCGATAGAATCATTGGAATTCATAGATGTCATTTTAATAAATGCGAGTAGGTGTGGGAGAGCTTGATATTATAAGTGAAAGATTTAAAAAATAAGCAGAGTAAAAGACTATGGATTGGATTTTTTTGTAAATTAATATCGGAATAATCACATAATTTATGACTAACAAGAATACTTCATCATCAAGGTGAATTATTTGACCAAAATAAGAATGTGAAGTTAGTGAGATTCTGCACCAACTCCACAGTAGAGGAGACTGTTAAAGAGGAGATGCAGTCATCATGCCCATACCAGCAATCCATTCTTGAATCGGTTCGTAATATTGAATTTCTGCATCATATTCGCCAAAAGTAGAAAGTGAAGCAAAAGCCGCCATCCATGAACGAATTTCCTGACCGCCACGTCCTCCATCACGACGAATTTCTTCACTGCTCATTGCGGCTAAATAATCAAAATCTGCATGTTTAAAGCGCTGGAGTAAGTCTTTGTCCCATTCAGGGTTTAAGGGTAATGCCGCACTCATATCACCATTGGCAAGTCGTTGACCAACCTCAATCACTTTAGACTGACGGCTATTTCGCACATCAACTGTAGGATTACGTCCTGCAATCAAGAATTCTTGCACTTCGGTTGGCGCTGTTTGAATTTGCGGAGTTGGAGGATCATGTGATAATCCCCCAGAACCAATAATCAGAATACGTTCGTCCAAAGTTTTGAGATATTCACCAATGACTCTACCCATCTGAATTACTCGTTTGGGGTGAGGCATTGGGTTTGCAGCGCTATTGATGAAAATTGGGATTACAGGATAACGGTCTAACTGCCCCTCGCAGAATAAATCGAGCGGTTGGGTAATCCCATGGTCGGCTTGCATACGATACGAGTAAGAAAGATCGATATCATGCTTTAAGCAATACTCAATGAGTCCCAGTGCTTTATCTTCAGGCACGTTAAGCGGTGCAGGTCCATAGTTCCAGTCACCTGCGGCGGTTGCGCGGAGACCCACACAAAAGCTCGGCATCAGGTCATAAAAAAAACCATTAAAGTGGTCAGGACCAAAGGAGATAATCAGAGTCGGGTTATATGCTTTGACTTGTTCTGCAAGGTTAGCAAAAGCTGCGCGGGCAGAAGCTTCAATTTCTGGTGGTGGGGAGGCAAAATTCAAGAGTGGGGTGTGTGAAACACAAATTAATTTAACGGGCATGTTTACACTCAAAGTCCAGTTTGATGGTCTGAGCATAAAATGAAGTCATTCTAGGAATACAATATTTATCTGCGATGGAATAATAGCTGAAAGATTGACATTAATTTGAATTGGGATTTTGTACAGGTTTTAGTGAAATAAAATTAATGGTTTAGAGTGGGTTTATGGCTAAAAAATTATTTTTTTACGAAATCGCTAGTGATGTAGTCATAATCTAGCAACGCAAATTCGACCAAAGTGTGAAACGGTTGTTGGCTAAATTTATATTTGGATAAAGCTGCTAAATTCTCTGAATGAATTCTTCACATACTTGTTTTTATATTTCACTAATTCTATCAGTGTTGTTTCTGTTTCGATCAAGTGATGTGTTTTGACCACCTTTGGATCGAATCATAAACATGTAGTGAAAATAGTCCATAATTCTTCTAACTTTATATAAATTCTTAGTAATTGATCCTAAAAAGCTACTAATGTTCAGCATCCTTGCTCCTTACTCAGATGAATGTTTTTCAACTCAATCAGTATTTAAAACAATAATCAGTGAAAAATATCAGAAGCTGAATAAGCTAGAGATAATAAATTTATTTTTTTCAATAAATTAAAGCTCAGGTTTGATTGAAATTCGCGTGTAATTGACAATGTGTATTTGGTTGTACTTCTGTTTTAATTCTAACTTTTATTCGAATATGTTTTTTTATTGTGAATAAGTTGAATTAAAGAAAAAGTGAAACAAACTAATTAATTAAATGTTATAATGAGATAATTTCATTTTGTGGATTAAAATCAATTCACATGAATACTCTTTGATATTGCCCATCCAGATTTTAAGATATTTGAGATTTTCTCCGGATCTCTTGTTAAGCACGCAGTAGCTTGAAGATATTAAACACTGGCTGGCTTTAAGTTTTGACCTTTGCGGACTCATAATAAATATGCTTGAAATTCGACACTTAAAAACATTACTTGCGCTACGTGAACATGGCTCTTTAGTTGCAGCAGCCAATGACTTATGTTTAACCCCTTCAGCGATTTCACATCAGTTAAAGGAATTAGATCATTGGTATGGGGTGGAGGTGGTGAATCGCCGTAGCCGTCCAGTGACATTTTCAAATGTAGGGCAACGCTTACTTAAACTTGCAGATGATGTGCTGCCACAAATTCAAATTGCGCAAACAGATATTACCCGGATTGTGCATGGTCAAACGGGGAGAATTATTTTTTCTTCTGAATGTCATAGTTGCTTTGATTGGTTGATGCCACTTTTGAATCAGTACCGTCAGCAATATCCTGATGTCGATTTAGACTTTGCTTCAGGTTTTGAGTCTAATCCACATGAATTATTGCAAAATGGTGAGTTTGATTTACTGATTACGGCAGATCCTATTGCTTTAAAAGGTATTGATTACTTCCCAATTTTTGAATATGAATCCCGTTTAGTATTGTCAAATACACATCCGTTAGTGCGTGCTGAGCGTATTACCGTACAAGAATTGGCTGAAGAAACCTTAATTACTTATCCAGTCGATAAACACCGTTTAGATATTATGTCGAAGTTGTTTATTCCTGCGAATATTCAACCCAAGCAAATCCGAACAACGGATCTAACTCAAATGCTGATTCAGCTGGTGGCAAGTGGTCGTGGTATTGCTGCTTTACCAGATTGGGTGGTGAATGAATATGAACAAAAGGGCTGGGTCACTTCACGCCGTTTAGATTGTGTATCTGAGAAAGGCTTACGTCGTACTTTGTATGCGGGATATCGGACTGAAGAAAAAGAGAAAAACTATTTTGAAGGTTTCTTAAAACAGTTAGAAAAATTCTCACAAAAGCGTAATCAGTATTATTTGTCTTAATGTGATTTAAGATAGATATAGTGAGAGTGCAGTTTGTTTACTGCACTCTCACAGGAAATGTTTATTTTGATCACGATTGTCCAATTAATAATGACAATATTCCTGCAGCAATCAGTGGACCGACTGGTACGCCACGTAAGAGTGCAACGCCAGCAACGGTTCCAATCAGTAATCCAGCAACCACATTCGGTTGATGTGTCATAAGCTTAACTCCGCGACCACCTAACCACGCGACAAAAAGACCAATTGCAATCGCAAGTAATGATTTCCAGCTTAAAAAGGATTTAAGGATGGCTTCCCCAGGAATTTTGCCACTGGCAATGGGGGTGAGTACTCCGATGGTTAAAATCACGATACCCACATTTAAGCCATGTTGTTGTAATAACGGGAAAAACTCACTTAAAGGTGTAATTTTAAAAACAATCAGCACGCCAGCGGCAATGGTGACGGCAGAATTGTGACTGAAAATACCGCAAGCCAATAAAACCAGTAGGACAATCAGATTTAGATCTAGATTAGACATGAGTAGTCAGGAGAATGTGTGAAAATGCAACTATTGTAGCGATTTTTGACATATTGCTCATAGAAAATCAGCGTGTAATTGGAAAATTGTTTAAAATGCAGCAGTCTGATTTGGGTCACGAATTATGTTTTTGGAAAAAATGTTGCAATCTCAAGGTTTTGGTTCGCGTAAGCATTGCCAGCAATTAATTAAATCTGGCGCTGTGAGTATCGACCAAGAAATTATGCAAAATCCAAAGCAGAAATTAAACTTAGAAAACTTGGTTTTTGAAGTGTATAGACAAAGTTATCAATATCGCGAAAACATCTATATTGCTTTAAATAAGCCTGCTGGATATGAATGTTCCCATCAGGCAACCCATCATTTTAGTGTGTTTGATTTGTTTGATGATGTGCTACTGAATCGTGGCTTACAATGCGTTGGTCGCTTAGACCAAGATACTACGGGCTTATTATTACTTACTGATGATGGTCAATTTTTACAAGCTTTGACTCATCCGAAAAAGCATGTGGCTAAAGTTTATCGTATGCAAACCGCTGACCCTATTTCTTCTGAGCAGATTCAACAGCTTGAAACAGGAGTTGAATTACGCAATGAACAAGGCATATTTGCAGCATCGGATGTTCAACAGTTGGCAGAATATGAATTGCAAATGACCATTCATCAGGGTGTTTATCATCAAGTAAAAAGAATGTTGGCTGCGGTGGGCAATAAAGTTGAGCAATTACATCGCGTTCAAATTGGGGCTTTACAATGTCCAGACTTAAAAGAAGGTGAATGGGGCTACTTAACACCCGAGCAAATAGTTCTGGCGCGAACTCGAGAGTCTATTTAAGAAAACAGTGATAAGTTCTAAACTCACTATCTGCAATAAAGCCCATCGTTTCATAGAGTCGATGTGATTCACGATTGGTTTTTTGCGTTTCAAGGCTAATCCGCAGTGCATTTTCATGCCGAGCAAATAAAATTGCAGTATCAATCAGTTGCTTGGCCGAACCTTGCCTGCGAAATTGCGGAGTGACATAGACATCGTCCAAAATATAATAAGTTGAACAAGCGACAGAAGAGAAACCTAAATAAAGTAAAATAAATCCAGTCAATACATCATCTTTGATATGAATAAAAATGACACTTTCTTGGTTTTCAAAGCGTTGTTTTAAGAATTGTTGAGATAGACTTAAATTAGAAGAAGCACCATAAAACTGACGGTATTCATCAAATAAAACTGCAAGTTGATTCAGGTCGTCAAGTGTGGCTTTTCTTACAATCATCGATTGCTCCATGCATTTTTATGCTTCTTGCATGAAGCATACCTAAGTTTTTAAATGAAAAAATTTAAATTATGTATAAAAATGCAACATGGCTAATTTTTATCGCTTTCACCGAGAATCGCGTTTAGTTCTTCAAATAAATCTAGATGATCATCATCCATGAGAAACTCATCATTACGCTGAGTACCTGTTGCAGTGTCATTACTTTCTAGCGTAGCTATAGCAGTTTTTTGCTCTTGTTTCAGCCGTCTTAATTTAATCAATTGTTCTAAATTGATATTTTGATTTTCGATAGAAAAGGGGATGGATTTAGTGAGTACAACTTGTTTGAAAAAAAGGCGTACAGCTTGGGCTGGTGTAATCCCCAATTGTTTAAAAACAGCAAAAGCCTGTTTCTTTTCCTGTGAATCAAGACGAATTTGATAAACTTCGGTTTTTCTCATGATTTTTATAAATGTGAAGATTAAACTTTTAGTCTTCATTCTAAACAATTTCATTGTAATTTCAATATTGTTTAGCTGAAAACTTAAGTTTTTTGTAATGACAAAAGTATTACAGTGTCAATTCAAAATTAGATGAAAAGTCCAT
This sequence comes from Acinetobacter zhairuonensis, assembly GCF_022601715.1. Taxonomy (GTDB): domain Bacteria; phylum Pseudomonadota; class Gammaproteobacteria; order Pseudomonadales; family Moraxellaceae; genus Acinetobacter. The sequence continues at coordinate 75,491 of NZ_JAKVIM010000003.1, forward strand.
GTACTCTCCTGTCACTGGATCCTTGAATTGAATCCGCTTCGCTAATAGCTGTAATGGGTTGGAAAAATCATCATCAGGTTTATGTTGCACACTTGGATAGAATGGGTCATTTTTGATCGCAATTCCTAAGTGATTCAGGTGCACGCGTAATTGATGTTGTTTACCTGTTTCTGGTTTTAGCAGATATTTAGCCCAATTTGAATTGTGTTCCAAAATATCAATGAGTGTTTCGCTGTTTGGTTCACCCTCAATAATTTGCATGGTGTAGAACGGCTGTCCTTTATCCATCCGCAACTGAAGTGTAAGCGGGAGTTGAAGTGACGGTTGGTAAGCTGCTATTGCGTGATAGGTTTTTTGAACTTCACGTTTGGCAAACATTTGCTGGTAAATGCCACGTGTTTCTGGGCGCTTGGAAAATAAAACCAAACCTGCTGTTTCACGGTCTAAACGATGAATTGGGGTCAAATCAGCATTGCCTGTTTGGTTCTTTAATCGAACCAAAAGCGTTTCTTGAACATACTGACCCGTCGGACTCATGGTCAGAAAATGTGGTTTATCAACAATGTATAAATCGTCTGTTTCGTGCAGAATTTGATGTTGAAATGGCACATGAATTTCTTGTGCTAAAAAACGGTAGTAATATATATGGTGATTGGCAAGATAAGCACTTTCTAAACTTAAAATCGTACCATCGGCTGCATAAATGAGTTGGTCTTGAAAACGCTGTTGCCACTCTTGTGTTGAAATGTGGTCAAATTGCTGACACAGGTAATCATATAAACTCTGTGGTGCAGGCTGTAAAGTAGGTAAGAACAGTTTGCTGGCGCTAACACCACGAATCATCGGTGGGACAAAATTATTCGTAGTCATAAGAGATCCATTACAACAGATGAGCAGAACACAGGTGCTGTATTAAAAATGCACATTTCGTATGCGTGGCATAGGTATTAAAAGCGTTGCGATGCTATCATAATTCTACTTTTGAATCATGTTGTGAGTCATATGTCGTATTCATTTCATTTGCCCCTAAACTCTGAAGCAGATACCCAGCAACTTGCGCAAGTGATTGCTCAATATTTTACTGAGGGTGTCATTTATTTAATTGGAGATTTGGGTGCGGGGAAAACGACATTTACCCGCTTTTTAATTCAACAGCTGGGGCATCAGGGTTCGGTGAAAAGTCCGACCTATACCTTGGTGGAACCGTATAACATTCAAGATAAATCAGTCTTTCATTTTGACCTGTATCGACTGAATGATCCCTATGAGCTTGAGTTGATGGGAATCCGTGATTACTTGGACACCCCCAATGCATTATTCTTGTTTGAATGGCCAAGCAAAGGTGGTGATGAAATTCCAACTGCTGATTTGACCATTGAAATTTTAAAATCTGAAGATGAGTTATCGCGTCAAGCGACCTTGAGTTTTCAATCTGAAGTGTTGTTAAAAGCACTTGAGCAGGCATTTCAACATGCATGAGGACTTTTCTACACGTCGTATTCATACTCTAGACCCAGCACTCGCCAACCAGATTGCAGCGGGTGAGGTGATTGAGCGCCCAGCATCTGTAGTGAAGGAGTTGCTGGAGAACTCAATTGATGCTGGTGCAACAGAACTGATTATTCGTGTAGAGCAAGGTGGCAGCACCCTGATTGAAATTATTGACAATGGTCGCGGGATTCATCCTGATGATTTGTCCTTGGCGGTCATGCGGCATGCCACCAGTAAAATCCAAACAGCTGAAGATTTACATGCAATTGTGAGTTTGGGTTTTCGTGGTGAAGCACTAGCATCTATTGCAGCTGTTTCTCGTCTTACTTTAACCAGTAGTCAAGTTGATGATGGTGTGGGTTATCAGGTTGAAGTGAATGGTACTGCATTTCAGCACCAAGAAATTCAAGCTATTGCCGCAGCACGCGGTACACATATTCGGGTACAGGATTTATTTTTTAATGTACCTGCACGTCGTAAATTCCTGAAAAAACCAGGCACAGAATTTGGTCATATCGAAGAAATTGTCCGTCGTTTAGCCTTAACACATTTTGATATTCGTTTTGTACTAGAACATAACAACAATATTCGCTTGAATTTACCTGTTGCAGACAGTGGTGCATTACGTTTCCAACGCGTGCAACAATTGCTGGGGCGACAATTTACAGAGAATGCCTATTGGATTGATGCGGATAGCGTCAATATGCGTTTGAGTGGCTGGCTAGGACATCCTTCAGATGCAAGAGCGCAAGCCGATTTGCAGTATGTGTATGTGAATGGACGTATTGTCAAAGATAAAACGATTTCGCATGCCTTACGCATGGCTTATGATGGTATTTTGCATGGACATCAGCATTCGGCATATTTGTTGTTTTTAGAAGTCGATCCTGAAAATATTGATGTCAATGTTCATCCAACCAAGCATGAAATTCGCTTCTTAAATCAACGTGAAGTGCATGAGTTTGTGCGTCATTTTGCCAAAGATACTTTGGCGCAGTTTCAAACTGCGAGTGCAGATTTAGCTCAAGCCTTGAAAGTTGAGCATGCAAGCCCAAATATTGTACAGCAACCGCGCTATCAAGAGCAGTTTCAATTACATCGTGCTGTAGAGCAGATGGCTGTTACTGAACCACAAGCAGTGCTTACTGATTTTGAATCATCACAGCCGCAAACCGTGCAATATGTCGCACAAGAAACGCGAAATTATCAGGTTAATTCAGCTCAACAGACAAATGCTGCTTTACAAAGTTATTTGGCGCCATTAAGAGTGCAGAGTCAGGTTGCTGCTGATGCAGTTGAGGATTTTATAGCCACTAAAGTAGATGAGCATCCACTTGGGATCGCAATTGCGCAGTTACACGGGATTTATATCTTGGCGCAAAATACTGAAGGCTTAATTATTGTGGATATGCATGCAGCACATGAGCGAATTTTACTGCAACAGATGAAATCCGCTTGGGAAACCCCAGAGTTTTGGATCTCTCAGCAGTTATTGATTCCTAAAGTGGTTAGTGTGAATCGTATGCAAGCACTACGGGTGGAGGATTTAAAAAATCCATTAGCACGACTAGGTTTGGAAATCGACCAGTATGGCGATGAACAAGTGATTGTTCGTGGTGTACCTGCAATTTTACATAAAGCTGATTTTTCTGCACTCATTCCTGAATTGCTGAATGATTTGGATCCAACTGATGAGGTGCGTGGACTCTTGCAGAAGCGTGATCAAATCTTGGCGGGTATGGCTTGTCATGGTGCTGTACGTGCACATCGCTTATTAAGCCTTTCAGAAATGAATGCTTTGCTTCGTCAAATGGAGCAGACCGAATTTGCGAGTCAATGTAATCATGGACGTCCAACATGGCGTGCATTTCCTTTGGCTCAGCTGGATAAACTTTTTGCTCGAGGAGAGTAAACCTAAATGTCGAATCAATTGCCTGTCATTAATTTGATGGGACCTACAGCCAGCGGTAAAACGGCTTTAGCATGTGAGTTATATGAACAGGGCAATTTTGAATTGATTTCTGTAGACTCGGCATTGGTTTATCTAGATATGGATATTGGGACTGCAAAGCCGAGTAAAGCCGAGCAGGAGCAGTATCCGCATCATCTTATCGACATTATTAGTCCATTGGAGGTTTATTCTGCTGCGCAATTCGTAGAAGATGCTTCTCGACTAATTGATGAAACTCATGCAAAGGGTAAAACCCCTATTTTGGTCGGTGGTACCATGCTTTATTTCAAAGCTTTGCTTGAAGGATTGTCGAGCAACTTACCGAGTGCTGATTATGCCATCCGAGCTGAAATTGAAGCACAAGGTGAACGTGAGGGCTGGGAGGCTGTATACGCGTCTCTATGTGCAGTGGATCCATTGGCAGGAGAAAAGTTCAAGGTCAGTGACAAGCAGCGTATAATCCGCGCGCTAGAGGTGTTTCGGATTACGGGGCAACCAATTACTAAACTACAGGCTGAACAGCCTAAAAATATACCATATCGCTACACTTTTCATAATTATGCTTTGTTGCCGGATCGGTTAGAATTGCATAAGCGAATTGAAAAACGCTTGGAAATTATGTGGGGAATCGGTTTTTTAAATGAGGTGGAGTCACTGATTGAAAAATACGATCTATCTGATGATTTGCCTTCAATGAGATCAGTAGGTTACCGACAAGCCTTAGATTTTTTATTAAAAAGCGACAAAAGTCTCGAAAATAAGAAAGAAATGGAGGATAAAGCCCTTTTTGCGACACGACAACTTGCCAAACGTCAATATACATGGTTAAGATCATTGCAACAGTCGCATAAATTTAAAACATATTTAACAATAAAGCAGGCTCAAGAAGACTTGCGAAACTGTTACGGATAAAGCAAAATTTACACACTGTCTTTTTTATAATTTTTAATTGAAAAATAAAGATAGTTTTTTTGCGCTGATTTTTAATATTTTTGGAGTTGTATAACATGTCTAAAGGTCAAACTTTGCAAGATCCGTTCTTGAATTCTCTCCGTAAAGAACGTATTCCTGTATCTATCTTCCTTGTTAATGGTATTAAGTTACAAGGTCATATTGAATCTTTTGACCAATATGTTGTTTTATTAAAAAATACTGTAAGCCAAATGGTTTATAAACACGCTATTTCTACGGTTGTTCCTGCACGTAACCCTCGTCCTGCTGGTGCCCCAGCTGGTGCGCAAGGTGCAGGCTTTGGCGGTGGTCAAGGTGGTGGCTTTGGTGGTGGTCAAGGCGGTGGCTTTGGCGGCGGTCAAGGTAGCGGCTTCGGCGGTCAAGGTGGCTTCGGTGGTCAAGGTGGCGGCTTCGGCGGTCAAGGTGGCTTCGGCGGTCAAGGTGGTGGCTTCGGTGGTCAAGGTGGCTTCGGTGGTCAAGGTGGCGGCTTCGGTGGTCAAGGTGGCGGCTTCGGTGGTCAAGGTGGCTTTGATGGCGAAACTAAATTTGATGATTCTCAAGAAGACGACAACAATCGTTAATTGATATTCATCATGAAAGCCTCTCTTTTGAGAGGCTTTTTTTTGCCTAAAAACACGGAAGTATAATCTGGAGTTTTAAGCTTGATTGCTGATAGTAGTTGAGATGAGGGTATATGTTTATAGTGTATGGGTGTAATGAATGATTCACAAAAAAAGCCAGTCATTTGAGACTGGCTTTTTTCCGAAATAGCTTAAGATGTTTTATTGTTTTTACGATCTAAGCTTGGATCTTTAATCTCAACAAAGGCATTGTTGCGAATTTCACGTAACCAGCTATCGAGCTCTGTATCAAATTGGCGCTCGCCCAAGATTTGACGCGCCATACGCTCTTGATATTCCTGTGTCATATCTTGTTGGCGGGTCTCAGTAACTTGAAGTACATGCCAACCAAATTGGGTTTGGAATGGTTCACTGAATTGCCCTACAGGTGTGCTTTTCATCTTTTCTTCAAATTGCGGAACCATCACCCCAGGGCTAACCCAGCCTAAGCTACCGCCATCACGAGCAGAGCCTGAATCATTCGAGAATGTTGCTGCAAGTACGGCAAAATCTTCGCCTGCTTTCAATCGATTGTAAATACTGTCAATCATTTGCTTGGCATTTTCAGGGCTAACAACTTCTGAGGGTTGAATCAGAATGTGTCGCGTTTTGTATTGTGGAATAATGGCTTTTTGCTCAGACCCTTTGCGTTCCAAGAGCTTAATAATATGAATGCCATCACGAGCAACAATCAGCTCGCTGGTTTGACCTGCTTGTAATGGGGTAACGCGGGCAGCAAGTTCTGTTGGAATTTCTGAAAGATTTCGAAAGCCCATGTCAGCGCCTTCAACTTTTACCTCATTGGTGCTGTATTGCTTGCTAATGGCTGCAATATCATTGCTGTTGCTTAAGGCAGTACGGACTTGCTTAGCTACAGCTTCTGCATTGTTATCGCCTGACACGCGTGCATGAATCACATGAACCTGACTGCCTAAAGCAGCTTGTCCTTGTGGTGTTTTGAGGAAATTCGCAACATCTTGGTCGCTAATTTTAATACGTGACATCACAATCTGTTGGCGTAAACGGTTAATAGCTAAATCTTCAGCTATACGTTTGCGTAATGATTCGTATGTGCCAGGAGCCATTTTATCCAATTTCTGTTGGAAAGCTTCTAGAGAATTGCTTCCAGATTGGTTGGCAACTTTTAATACCGCTTCATTCAAGCTTTTTTCATCTGCTTTAATATTGTAGCGTTTTACTTGCTCTAATTGAGTTTGACGTAGAATAAGCTGCTCTAGTGCTTGTTGCTCAAGATATTGGTCTGGTGGAACTTGACGCTTTTGAGCTTCTAATTGACGTTTGGTTTCAGCTACGCTTTGTTCTAAATCACTTCGTAAAATGACACTGTTGTCGACAACTGCGATGACTTCATCTGAAGTCTGAGCAAATGTCGGCATTGATGAAGAAAGGGCTATTGCAAGCGCAGTTGCCTTAAAGAATTGTTTTAACTGTTTTGTCTTCATTAACATCGTGTCCAAATTAATTAATACGATCGTAACCTAAAATTCGATTTTCAAGCATGGATGCCAGTTTGTTGTTAAAACCTGCTAAGCCCTTCAGGTTGATTTCAGCCATGAAAGCTTTTTTAGGTTTAACGCTAGAATCACTTACATCATCCAAGTCGTTGTAATAAGAACGTCCGTATAGGGAAATTCCCCAGCAGCACGATTCGTAATTTACGCCAAGCAAGTATTCGCGCGCAACGTTGTTATCCATGTCATATTGAGCGTGCCCCATAATACGCCAGTTGTTATGTACCGGTTGTATAAATGATGCAACAAATTGGTCGTACTTATCTTGGCGGTTGGTAATTTCTTTTCGATAGAAATATCCAGCACTATAGATATTGCCTTGATCGCCCATGTAGTAAAGCTGGACGTCGCGTTGCGCATTATCTCCATTCGCCATCCAAGCAGAGTTGGCGCTTAGGCGATAATGTTCAGATAGTTGGCTAGAGAGGCTAACAATTGGACCAGTATGTGATTCAGTATTCAACTCATCTGTTGTGCCATCTAAAGTGACGCGGCGATCATCAAAATAGAAGCTTTGACCTACGCTGGCTTTTAAGCGTTCTAAACCAATATCATCAAACAGGCTATAACTTACCCCTAAAGATAAGAAATTATTATCTTCTAAACGGTCATGACCATAGAAGCGTTTTGAGCTGAAGAGTTGGTCATAGTTGATTGAAGCACTAATCGAATCAAAGTTTGGATAATCAGATTGATTTTCATATGGTGCATACGCATAAAAAGCGCGTGGCGTGATGGTTTGTAGGTATTTGCCATCTTTTTCAAAAGTTAAGCCTGTGTCTAAGCTAAATTGAGGCACAACCACGGATTTATTTTGGTCGGAATTGCTGACACTTGTGGTCTGATTTTGCTGTGCAGTAATCGTATCTTGGTCATAGAAAGTGTTAATGCTACGTACCGATACTTCTGGAATGACGAATGACCAAGGATTGCGATAGTTATAGCGTACAGCAAAATCATTATAAAACCGTGTACCACTAGGTTCTGATGTTGCTGAAGTTGTATTGCTAATATTCTTTTTGAAATATGCCGTATCGTTATTAAACTCGTACTGGAAGCCTTGCGGATTTCCGCCTTTATAGGTCAGTAAAAATTGTGGCAAACGTGCATACGGACGGTCTTCATCTGAAATAGTTTTATCTAAAGTTTGGAAGTCTTCGACCTTTAACTGTGCGCTAAGCCCTGTTACGCCATTTTTATAATTTAATTCCCAAGCACGACGTAAGTTTAAGTCTGTTTTAGAGTTGGGGTTGTTGCTTAAGTCGGTAAAGTAATCTTTATCCGATGCATAGTTGTAATCTAGGTTGGTAGAAAAACTATCGTTGATTTGCCATTTATGTAAAAGGTGTAATTCTTTACGATCTTGATTTTCATAACTTTCATCTGAAGGTAGGTAGCCGCCCCAGATTTTCCCTTCGCCAAAGTTTTCGGTGAGGTAGCGAAACTCAGCATCGATCATGGCACCACGGTCACTCATATAGCGAGGCGTGACAGTGGCATCATAGTTGGGTGCAAGATTTAAATAAACAGGTACGGCAAACTCAATACCACCGTCATTGGTATAACCGAAACCTGGGGTTAAAATCCCTGTGGTTCTTCGGTCATCAATCGGGAAGTTAAAGTAGGGTACAGCCAAAACAGGTACGTCTTTAACATACAATTTAGTGCCTTTGGTAACACCGCGTCCTGTTTCTTGATTTAGTTCAATGCTGTCAGCCTGAATCTTCCAAGTTGGTTTTTGCTCTGGAGGGCAAGTACTGTAGGTCGCATTGCTTAACATCACCACATTTTCTGAGGTGCGTGCAATTTTTTCCGCACGCCCATGCGCGTGTTGCTCTTCAGCAATATAGTAACTATTGTTTAAATCGCCTTGCTGGGTTTTTAGGTTGTAATTGATTTGATCGCTTTGTGCCAAGAGCCCAGCTTGAGCCATTTGTACACGACCTTGCGCATTAGCATAAGTCTGTGTTTTATCAATGGTGATTTTATCTGCACGAATTTGTCGACCTTGTTGGTCAATCAGAACATTACCTTCAAGTACAGAGTCACCATTTGGATCGTAATGACCATAATCAGCTGTGACAACTGAGGTCGCTTTACTTGGATCAACAGCGGTTTCACTTGATGCAATCGGTGTTAACCAAGCACCTTGGCAATATGCTGCACTCAGTGATTTGCCTTGACGTTGTTGAGCTTCAGGAGCAGATTTATCTACATAATATTGTTCAAAAAAATGTTGGCCCGCATAGGCTTCTTTTATGCTTGCTTTAAGTTGTTCGTTGGTTAGGGATGAAACAGTATTAGATGTATCTGCGTATGCCGTAATCGAGCTTCCGCATAAGAGGCTGAAAATAGCAGTCGCTAAAGGATTGAATTTAAACTGATGCTTCATTTGTATCATTAACCAAGTATGCTTAATCGCAATTAATTATTGTCGCATCATAGAGAAAAAGTTCATAAGTGGCTACACTTAGGACTTTAAAAACTCAGCCTGTATTAGAATTTATCGCAAATGAATACACAACGTGAACAATTGATACAAACATGGATTACATCTGTACTTGGTTCAGATCAATTTGAAATTAATTTTTTAGCAGGCGATGCAAGCTTCCGTCGTTATGCACGAATTAACTTGAATAATAAAACATTTATGTTGATGGATGCACCTCCTGAGAAAGAAGATTGTGTACCTTTTGTGTCGATTGATGAATTTTTTGATGCGAACGGTGTACGCGTTCCACATATTGTGGCGAAGGATTTAGAGCAGGGTCTGTTATTACTCGAGGATTTTGGTGATGTGTTGTTATCAACTCAGCTAGATGACAAAACGGTTGATGCGCATTATGAGCAAAGTTTCAAACAATTAATTCAATTGCAATCGATCAATGGCGAAGGTCATTTCCCTGCTTATTCTTATGAAAAGTTGCTCACTGAAATGACATTGCTGACTGATTGGTTGTTACCAAGTCTACAGATTCAGCCAACTGCTGAAGAATCTGCACTGATTAAACGTACATTTGCGATTTTAGCCAATGCTGCGCTTGCTCAACCTCAGGTAATTGTACATCGTGATTTTCATAGTCGTAATTTAATGCTTTTGACCGATGAGCAAGAGCAGGGTGTAATTGACTTTCAGGATGCGGTGATTGGTGCAGATACTTATGATCTGATTTCCATTACCCGTGATGCCTACGTGCAGTGGGATCCTGTGCGTGTGTATGGTTGGTTTAAAGTGTTTTATGACTTGTTGCCTGCTTCAGCAAAAGAAGGGCGTGACTTTGAACAGTTTAAGCAAGATGCAGATTTAATGGCAATTCAACGCCATATTAAGATTTTAGGCATTTTTGTGCGCTTGTTTGAGCGTGATGGTAAATCGGGTTATCTCAAAGACTTACCACGTGTGATGTGGTATTTGTTGGAAGAAAGCAAACCATATGCAGAATTACAACCATTTATGCAATTTATTCAAGTTAAAGTAATGCCGAAATTTGAACAAAAATATGGCAAATACGAGGTTGTTGCTGCATGAAAGCCATGATTTTAGCTGCGGGTTTAGGGAATCGTATGCGTCCTTTAACGCTGTATAAGCCAAAACCATTACTTGAGGTGGGAGGTAAGCCACTGATTGTTTGGCACATCGAGAAACTCAAAGAAATTGGTGTGACCGAAATCGTAATTAACTCTGCATGGTTGGCAGATGTACTCATCGGTGCTTTAGGTGATGGTTCGCAATTTGGTGTCAATATTTTGTGGACGCGTGAAGAAGAAGGTTTAGAAACCGCAGGTGGCATTATTAATGCTTTACCACTGTTGGGAACAGAGCCATTCATTTTGGTGAATGGTGATGTGTGGACGACTTTTGATTTTGCATCATTACTCGATGTTGAACTCAATCAAGATTTGGCACATTTGGTCTTCGTCAAGAATCCGCCACAACATTTACAAGGTGATTTTACGCTGGTAAATGGTCGTGCATTTACCTTTGAGCAAGAGCAACAAGGCGAAGATTTAACTTATAGTGGTGTTGCAGTACTACATCCGCAAATGTTTGCGGGCTTGGAAAATGGCAAGCGTCCATTAGCACCATTACTAAAACAGGCAATGCTGGATGGTCGTGTTGCAGCAGAAAAAATGCAGGCGTCTTGGGTAGATGTAGGTACGCCAGAGCGTTTATCTGCTCTAGATTTGCAGATTCGGCAAGGCATGTACGCTTAAGTGCATATTCACTAAGCATAACCCACTATGACTTCATGTATAAATCGGTATACTTCACCTAACATTTTCGAGACGTTAATTGTATATGCACACGTTTTTTCAAGAACTAAAGCAGGGTAGTCAAGCTTTAGGTTTAGAGCTCAACGACGAGACTTTAAATTTATTACTCAAATACCAAGATGCTTTGGTTCTTTGGAACAAGGCGTATAACTTAACTGCAATTCGTGATCCGAAAGAAATGCTGGTTAAGCATTTGCTTGATAGCCTAAGCATTTTAAAGGATTTGCCAGAAGGTCGTTTGCTCGATATTGGCACAGGTGGCGGTATGCCAGGCATGATCATTGCATTATGTCAGCCTGAACGTAATTGCGTGCTGTTAGATTCTAATGGTAAAAAAATTCGTTTCTTAAAGCAGTTTATTGCAGACTTAAAATTAAAAAATGTGATTGCTGTACAAACACGTGTTGAAGATGAAGATAGTATTCGTGATTTAGGACAGTTTGACGTCATAACCAGTCGGGCATTTGCTTCTCTGACAGACTTTGTAGCTGCGTCTAAGCCTTATATGCATGACAATAGCATTATTGCCTCTATGAAAGGCTTGATTCCTGAAGACGAAATTATCGCATTAAAAGATGAATACAGTTGTGAAACTATCGAGTTGAAAGTACCTCGATTAGATGAACAACGCCATTTATTATTATTGAAACAGATTTAATTATTTCGAAGGACTGGGGTCATGGCTCAAATTATTGCGATTGCAAACCAAAAAGGTGGCGTAGGGAAGACCACAACCGCAGTTAATTTGGCAGCATCATTAGCCGTGCTGAAAAAAAGAGTTTTACTTGTGGATATGGATTCACAAGGTAATGCGACGATGGGGTCCGGTATTCAAAAGAATGACCTGCTATATTCAGTCACAGATGTACTCTTGGGTGAAGTGCCAATTGAAACGGCAATTACTAAAGCGGAAGTCGGTTATAAAGTTCTTGGTGCAAACCGTGACTTAGCGGGTGTTGAACTTGCGATCGCAGAACAAGACGGTCGTGAGTTTATTTTGCGTGATGCTTTGCAAAGTATAGATCATGCCTTTGATTATATTATTGTGGACTGTGCGCCAAGTTTGAGTTTGATTACTGTGAATGCCTTAGCTGCGGTTCAAGGTGTGATTATTCCAATGCAATGTGAATATTATGCGCTTGAAGGTTTGGCTGATTTAACGCAAACCATTGATCGTATTCAACAGGCATTAAATCCTGAGCTTGAAGTTGTAGGTGTACTGCGCACCATGTATGACGGCCGTAATGCCTTAACGCGTGATGTATCTGCTGAATTAGAACAGTACTTTGGTAAAAAACTCTATGACTGCGTGATTCCGCGTAATGTTCGCTTAGCTGAAGCACCAGCGCACGGGTTACCAATTATTTATTTTGAAAAAAGTTCAAAGGGTGCAGTTGCTTATTTAAATTTAGCAGCTGAGATTTTAAAGAAAAGCAAAGTGAAGAAAGGAAGTAAAGCATGACCATAAAAAAACGCGGACTTGCCAAAGGTCGTGGTCTGGATGCCTTGCTTGGTTCAATCCAAAAAGAAAAATTACAACTTGAAGTGCAAGCATTAGATTATGGTCAGCTGAAGCAAATTGATGTTAATTTGCTTAAACGTGGTGAATATCAACCACGTCGTTTTATACATGAAAATGATTTGCAGGAATTAGCGGCATCCATTAAAAAACACGGGGTGATGCAGCCTATCGTAATTCGTCCGATTGCAGACGAAGTATATCCTTATGAAATTATTGCGGGTGAACGTCGCTGGCGTGCGGCTCAATTGGCGGGATTGATTGAAATTCCAGCACTTGTGCGTGAGTTGAATGATCAGGTCGCAATTGCATTGGCCTTGATTGAAAACATTCAACGTCAAGATCTAAACCCAATTGACCAAGCACTTGCGCTGCAACGTTTCCATGATGAGTTTGGTTTAAGCCATCAAGAAATTGCTGACACAGTGGGGAAAGCAAGGACGACGGTAAGTAATTTACTGCGCTTACTTACCTTGGTGGAACCTGTGAAAGACATGATGCAGCAAGGCGAGCTCGACATGGGGCATGCGCGTGCCATTCTGACTCTGAAAGCAAAAGAACAAATAAAAGTCGCTGAGTTAGTTATTGCGAAAAGTTTGTCAGTACGTCAAACAGAACAGTTGGTGCGTGAACTGACTACACCGAAAACTGAAAAAGCAAAAACGGAAGTTGCACCAGATTTACATCAATTAACGCAGCGTTTGGCTGAGCGTTTTAGTGCTGATGTAAAAATTGATCATAATAAGCAGGGTAAAGGCAAACTGGTCATTCATTATCATTCACTCGATGAGCTGGATGGTATTTTGAATATTTGTTTAGCTGATTAATTTTTTAAAATTCTTGGGGAAGAATAATGTGGGAATTAGTAAAAGCTGGTGGATGGTTAATGATTCCACTGGTTTTATGCTCTATCTTTACAGTTGCAATTGCGATTGAACGTTTTATTCGTTTAAAACGTTCAATTGTGTTGCCAAAAGAACTACTGTTAAGTGGTGGGGCGGATGTACAGCAGGTCGTACAACAATTACAAAATAGTCAGAGCCTGCAGACGAGCAGTCTTGGGCGTATTTTAGTCTCAGGTCTGCAAAGCAAAACACACTCCGAGCAATATGCACGTGCGCAGATGGAAGCGACTGCATCTCAAGAAATTGGCTATTTGGAAAAAAATATCAATTTCTTAGGTACTTTAAGTGCTGTAGCACCATTGTTGGGGTTGTTGGGTACTGTAGTTGGGATTATTGAGTCTTTCTTAGTGATTGATATGGGTAGCAATAGCAACCCAACCATGATGATTCCGGGGATTTCAAAAGCCCTAATCACTACAGCAGCAGGTATGCTGATTGCCATTCCTGCTTTATTTGCTTATCGCTATTTTCAGCGTTTGGTGCAGGAATATGTGGCTGAATTAGAACAACAAGCTACATTATTTCATGCAGCACTTTTTTACCAAAATTCTGCTGTTGAAGAACAAGAACTCCGTAAAGCAGGCTAAGGTAGAAGATGAAATTCAAACGTAGGCATGTTGAAGATATTCATATTAATTTGACACCAATGATTGACTGCTTATTGTTTATCTTGGTGTTTTTGCTGTTATCGACAACATTTAATCAATTTAGTCGCATGAACTTGACCTTGCCTGATGCACAAGGGGTGCCTCCGAAGCAATACAATCAAAAAATTGAAGTGATTGTAGATTCTTCAGGTCACTATGCTGTGAATGGACAGGCTTTATCGAGTAAAGAAGTTGCTGATTTAAGTACTGCAATTAAACAGATTTCGAATGAGCGACGTGATTTAATGTTTGTGATTGCAGCAGATGCCAAAGCCACTCACCAAGATGTTATTCGTGTGATGGATGTTGCGGGGCAGCTCGGTTTTGTAAATATTAATATTAGTACCAAAGTACCATCTCGAGGTTATTAGTGAATCAGGATTTCAAGGTCTATCTACGTCTTTTAAGCTATCTAAAGCGATTTTGGGGCGTAGCGATTTTAATTGTCATTGGTTTTGCTATTAACGCAGCAACCGAAGTATCTATTGCTAAGTTGCTGGAAAAAATTATTACAGCTATTCAACATCGGGATCAGAGTTTTACCAACCTGATTCCATTTTTGGTTATATTGTTGTTTTTCTTTCGTGGTCTAGGGTCATTTATTGGTGGTTATTTTACTGCAGTGATTTCCCGTAATTTGGTGTTTGATATCCGTCAGGAGGTATTTGCAAAGTTAATGCGTCTACCTTCGCAGTATTATTTAGACAATACCAGTGGACATATCACCGCTAAGATTATGTATAACGTGGAGCAGTTAACGGCTGCTTCATCTGAGTCCTTAAAAACCATCGTTCAGCAGGGTTTAATCACCTTGGGCTTGTTGGGTTATTTGGTGTATACCAACTGGCGTTTAACCCTGATTATTCTGATTTTTGCGCCACTCATTGGTTTATTGATTCGTAAAGCATCTAAACGCATGCGTAAATTGTCATTACAAGTGCAGGACACCATGGGCGATGTGAACCATGTGGTGCAAGAAACAGTCAATGGTAATGTTGTGGTAAAGGGTTTTGGTGGGCAGGCTTATGAGCAAGAGCGTTTTAAAGCGACTTCCCTTGAAAACCTCAAACGTGGTTTGAAAATGGTCGTGGTACAACAGATGAACAGCCCTATTGTGCAGTTCATCATGTCCATTGCTATGAGTATTATCATGTGGATTGCTTTGCGTCCTGAAATTTTGCGTGACACAACTGCAGGTGAATTTGTTGCCTATATTACTGCGGCAGGGATGCTGAGCAAGCCAATCAAAACCCTTACCGATGTGAATGAAAAATTACAACGCGGTATGGCAGCAGCGCATTCTGTATTTGAATTGATTGATCTGCCTGAAGAGAAAAATACAGGTACTTTGACCCCTGTGTTAAAAGGTGATATCCAGTTTAAAGATGTGAATTTAATTTATGCAGATGGACATCGTGCTATCCAAGATTTTAATTTACAGGTCAAAGCTGGCGAAACGGTCGCTTTGGTTGGTCGTTCAGGCGCGGGTAAAACTTCTTTAGTTAACTTGTTGCCGCGCTTCCATGAATTCAGTTCGGGTCAGTTGCTGATAGATCAATATCCAATTGATGAGATTGAAGTCAATTGTTTGCGTTCTCAAATAGCCATGGTGAATCAGCAGGTGGTGCTATTTAACCGCACAGTGCGTGAAAATATTGCTTATGGTTTGTTGCAAGATGCAACCGATGATGAGGTGATTGCTGCTGCTAAAGCTGCTTATGCACATGATTTTATTATGGCACTTCCGCAAGGCTATGATACGCAACTCGGTGCACAAGGCTTGAATCTATCGGGTGGTCAGCGCCAACGTATCGCGATTGCACGTGCAATCTTAAAAAATGCGTCGATTTTAATTTTAGATGAAGCAACCAGTGCTTTAGATAATGAGTCAGAATACTTTATTCAGCGTGCATTTGATTCAGCAATGCAGGATCGGACAACAATAGTAATTGCACATCGCTTATCCACCATTGAAAATGCAGATCGTATTGTGGTGATGGATCAAGGGCATATTGTTGAGCATGGTTCTCATGCTGAATTGATTGAAAAACGTGGTGCCTATTTCCAGTTACATCAACGTAATTTTGAGGAAAACTAAGCAATGTCAGTCGCACAATTTATTCAAAATGCGTGGAATCGACAGGCAAAGTGGTTAATTGTGCTGCGTCCTATGTCATGCTTATATCATTTTGGATTTTGGCTTAATAAAAAGTTCTATGAAAAAGGTTTGAAAACCATTTATACCGCGCCAGTGCCCGTGATGATTATCGGTAATATTACGGTTGGTGGAAGTGGTAAGACGCCATTACTCATACATCTGGTGAATTATCTACAAGCTAATAATGTGCGTGTAGGTATTATAAGCCGTGGGTATGGGGGTAAGGGTCCATTTCCTGCTTATGTGGGACTAGAGGCAACGCCTGTCCAAGTTGGTGATGAACCATGTTTGATCGTACAGTCTACAGGTGCTCCAATGGTTGTTGGCTCTAATCGACAACACAGCATTGAATTGCTTTTAGCAAAGCATGAGTTAGATCTCATTATTAGTGATGATGGTTTGCAACATCATGCGCTTGCAAGACAACTGGAGTGGATTGTATTAGACCGTAATCGTGGATTGGGGAATGAGAAACTATTACCAGAAGGCTATCTGCGTGAACCAAAAAGCCGTTTAAACTCTGGCACGGTTATTGAACATGCGGCTCAACCTGAATCAGAACTAAATATGCATTTAGAAGTGGCTGAACCGTATTTACTCAATGTTTTAGAGGCGAGTCCTTTTAATCCTGATCAGGACTTTTATGCAGTCGTCGGGATTGGATTTCCACAACGATTTTACCGTACGCTTGAATCTTTAGGGGTTAAGCAATTTCAGTGTCATGAATTTCCAGATCATCATGATTATGAATTAACAGATTTGCAGTTTGAAGACAGTAATTCAATAATTACCACGGAAAAAGATGCCGTCAAACTTCTGCCAATTTTAAAACAGCATCCAGATTTTAATCGTGAAATTTGGGTGGTCCCAGTTGAAGCTGTACTTTCAAGTGCATGTTATCGAGTGCTCAATCAGCAGTTGGCTGATTTAGGCATTCATATTGAATAAGAGTGAATTATGAAACATATCGTCATTCCTGCGCGTTTTGCCAGCTCAAGATTACCAGGTAAGCCATTATTGGAAATTCATGGTCGTCCAATGATTTTACGTGTAGTAGATCAGGCAAAAAAAGTGCAAGGGTTTGATGACTTATGTGTGGCGACTGATGATGCGCGCATTGCTGAAGTTTGTCGTGCAGAAGGTGTG
Organism: Acinetobacter zhairuonensis; assembly: GCF_022601715.1. Classification (GTDB taxonomy): domain Bacteria; phylum Pseudomonadota; class Gammaproteobacteria; order Pseudomonadales; family Moraxellaceae; genus Acinetobacter. The sequence goes on from NZ_JAKVIM010000003.1 coordinate 92,686, forward strand.
GACGTGGTGCTCACCAGTGCAGATCATCCATCAGGTACGGACCGCTTAAGTGAGGTTGCTCGCTTAAAAGGTTGGGATAAAGACGATATTATTGTTAATGTGCAGGGTGATGAGCCTTTATTGCCAGCAACTTTGGTGAAACAGGTCGCTGAGCTTTTGGTCGCGCAGCCTGATTGTTCAATGTCGACACTGTGCGAACCGATTCATAGCATGGAAGAATTCCAACGTGACAGCATCGTAAAGGTGGTGAAGTCGAAGTTTAACCAAGCGCTTTATTTTAGCCGTGCAACCATTCCTTATGATCGTGATGGTGCAAAACTAGTCAATCCAGCACCACACAATCAAGCCTTTCGTCATTTAGGTCTATATGCTTATCGTGTTAGCTTATTGCAAGAATATGTGACTTGGGAAATGGGTGTATTGGAAAAGCTCGAAAGTCTAGAGCAATTGCGTGTGCTAGAAAATGGACATCGTATTGCGATTGCAGTTGCTGAAGCCAATCTACCACCTGGGGTAGACACACAAGAAGATCTTGATCGCTTAAATGCCATGGAAGTTGCGCATTTTGAATAAGACAGATTGATGATGCAGACAGAACTACAACCGCAAATTTTTCCATGGCAGCAAAATGTATGGGACACCTTAACAGGGCGTTTCCCACAGTTAGGGCACGGCTTATTGTTTTATGGCAAGCAAGGTTGTGGCAAAGAAGCCTTTACCCAGTATTTTTTGGCGTGGATTCTGTGCCAACAACGCCATTTACGTAATGCACCTTGTGGCGAATGTGGTAGCTGTCAGTGGTTAAAATCTGATACGCATCCGAATTATGTCTATATCTCGACGGATGAAGACAATAAAAAGCAAAATGCCAAAATCAAAATTGAAAAAATTCGTGATTTATTGCCTTTTGTACAGCAAACCGTAGATGGTTGGCGAGTGATTGTGATTGAGCCCGCAGAAGCATTGAATACGGCTTCAGCAAATGCGCTGTTGAAGACGCTGGAAGAGCCTGGTGATCGTGTAGTCATTATTTTATTGGCAGAGCACTATCTTAAATTGCCAGCCACCATACGCAGTCGATTACAACATTTTGCGTTAGATCGAATCAGTACTGAGCAAACACAGAATTATTTATCAGAACATCTAGCTTCGGAACTTAATCAAACACAACTTCAATTGTTGTTGAATCTATCCAATGATATGCCCCTTCAAGCACTTGAACTAGCTCAGAGTGAATGGCTGAATTTACGTCAGGACTTTTTAAATGATTGGCAAAAATTAGTCGCAGATAAAAATATGCCGATCGCAATTGCGACCAAATGGCAGAAGGCTTTGCCATTCGACGCTTTTAGTCGTATGTATGAGTACTTGTTGGCTGATCTGATTTGTGTCAAGCTAAATCAGCCAATCAAAAATATTGATTTACAGTTGGCTCAGCTGGCGGAGCAATATTCTTTAGAAACGCTTTTTAATTTATATTCAGATTTACAACAGTCCAAACAGTTTATCGAGCAAAACGTACAAACAAATCTAGTACTCGATCAACTTTGTATAAAACTAATGAATGTTTAAAGGGGAAATACAATGCAACCACGTATGGGCGGTATTATTCATGCAAATATCTCAGATAAGGAAACACTGTACAAATCGTACATGCCTTATGTTGCAGGTGGTGGTTTATTTATTCCTTCAAAGCAAGCAGTTAAGTTAGGTGATGAGGTTTTCGTATTGACCACATTGCCTGATCAGTCTCAAAAAATTCCCTTAACTGGTAAAGTGATCTGGATTTCACAAAAGCAGAATGGCATTAAGCCACAAGGTTTTGGTATGCAGTTGTCGGGTGAAAAAGGGCTTTACTTTAAATCTGAGGCAGAAAAACTTCTCGCAGGCTTTAAAGCCGAAGGTCGTTATAGTTACACCATGTAATTTGGTTGGAAATAGGAAAAAATTGTGTTTGTAGATACTCATTGTCATTTAACCATGCTGGATCTAACTCCTTATGGTGGAGATTTAGATCAGGCTTTGGCGCAAGCGCGAGAGGCTGGCGTTACAAAATTCATGAGTATCTCGGTCGATCTGGATGATCATATCGCTTTGGCGGAGATTGCTGCGCGCCATGCTGATGTGGGGTATACCGTCGGAGTGCATCCTTGTGAAGATGCCGCTACCATGGCAAGAGCAACAACCGAGTATTTGGTTGAACTGGCTCAGGCAGATAAGGTTTGGGCACTTGGTGAAACTGGTCTGGATTACTTTCACAGCACTGATTTTATTCAGGAGCAAAAAGAATGTTTTGCCCGTCACATTCACGCCTCGCAAATGGTGAAAAAGCCTGTTGTGGTGCATACTCGTTCCGCCAAGCATGACACGGTGGATATCATTCGTGCAGAGAAATCGACGCATGGGATTTTGCATTGTTTTACTGAAGACTGGGAAACAGCCAAAGCAGTATTAGATTGTGGTTACTATGTATCGTTCTCAGGGATCGTGTCGTTTAAAAATGCACAAGATTTAAGAGATGTGGCCAAGCAAGTGCCACTCGATCGGGTATTAATTGAAACTGATAGTCCATATCTTGCCCCGGTGCCATATCGTGGTAAAACAAATGAGCCAAAATATGTGCCGTATGTAGCCAAAGCCTTGGCCGATGTATATGATAAGTCGCTGGAAGAAATGGCATTAATCACGACACAGAATTTTGAAAATTTGCTGCAATTAAAGTAATCGCCTGTGTAGTTTTAGACTGAATATAAGAATTGAAGAGAGTATAGAGTGAAGATGGATCGTCAAGCTCAGTTTCGAGCAAGAGAAACCCTAATTTTTCAAGTGGCTGAGCAATTGTTGCTGGAAAATGGCGAATCAGGTATGACACTCGATGCTCTGGCGGCAGAGCTGGATTTGGCGAAGGGTACGCTCTATAAGCACTTTCAAAGTAAAGATGAACTCTACATGCTGCTGATAATTCGTAATGAGCGTATGTTGCTTGAAATGATTATGGATTCAGAGAAGGCTTTTCCTGAACATTTGGCTTTCTTTATGTTGCATCATCTGCATCATCCTGAGCGTACAGTATTGTTCCATCAAATTGAGGAGCGTCTGTCCATTACTGGTCAGGGCATTCAGCATTTATTTAGTGAGTTGTATAAAGTCAGACGTCACCGCTTACGACTTATTATTAATATGACTGAAAATTATCTGGCTTCAATTCATAGCTCAATGTCGGTACGTGATTATTTGGCTTCGATTTGGTCGCTAACCCATGGTGCAGCGGCAATCTTAAATTCAAGTTTCTATCAGCGTTATTTAGGTTCGCGTGACACCTTGCGTGTGGCGTATATTGACCAAGCACTTGCTTTGCCTAAGCAAGTAACCGCTTAAAATAAAGAACAAGTTATGACTGTTCATCATCAAGCTTCAATTCGCGGTTTTACACTGATTGAAGTCATGGTAGTCATTGTGGTCATTGCGATTGTGACCTCATTAATTATGATGAACTTTGGTGGGATTGATCAGCGTAAAGCAATGCAAGCTCGTGAAATATTTTTAATGAATCTACAGCGCATCGCTCATGAAGCAAACGATCAATCGCGTGTTTTGGCTTTAAATGTACAGCCGGCAACCGATGTAAGTCCTTTTCGATATGCAGTTGTAGAATATCAACAAAATCATTCAAATCAACAGATTGGTACCGAGCGAACTCCTTCAACGAATCAATCTACATGGGCTGAGTATCCAGCCTTTAAAGTCCAGCCTTTACCCGATGATGTGAGTTTTCAAATTCAGTCGACCGATTATCAATATGATAATGCCCAAAATTCAGCTTTATTGAATAGTCAAGCTCCGCAATTAATTTGGTTGGGCAATGGTGAAGTAAAGCCAGTACGAGTTCAGTTTTATTTCTCCCAGCAGCAGCTTGGACCTGAAATCCAAATTGACCATTTAGGTAAAATAAATGAAATCTAAAGGGTTTACATTATTGGAAGTCATGGTTGCGCTGGCAATATTTGCAACTGCTGCAATGGCTTTAACCAAAGTGGCGATGCAATATACACAGGCAACTGCACAGGCAATTTTACGAACCAAAGCACAATTTCTGGCACAAAATGAAATCGCCAAAATGCAAATTAAAGGTGAATGGCTGGAAGGAACGCAATCTGAACAGTTGTCGCAACAAGGTGAGCACTGGCAGGTAGAAAAAAGTGCGCAATCGACCATTAGTCCAAATGTACAACGGGTCGAAATACAGGTACGTTTATTTAATACAGAAACGGGTAAGGCTGAATCAGGTGTTACACATTTGGTCTTTTTTAATAATAGAACATGATTATGCCTAAACGTGCAGGTTTTACTTTGGTTGAGCTTTTGGTGGCAATTGCAATTTTTGCAGTATTGTCTGCTTTAGGCTGGAAAGTTTTCGATTACCTGATCAAAGTTAAAGAGCGAAATGCACAACATGAACAGAAATTGGCAAGTTTGCAGCAAGCCTATCAACAGATATTAAAAGATACCATTCAGATTGCCCCATTAACCTCAAATCTGAATAGTGAAATTCAGCCTGCTTTAATCTTACAAAATGGTCGTTTTACTTTTAGTAAGGTGGGGGTGACGGATCCTTTATTACAAGGTATTCCTCCTGAAGAGCGCGTTGAATATCAATATCAAGCGGATACTCAAACCTTAAATCGTTTACGTACTCGTGGTTTAAATGCTCAATCACAGACGCAGCCGGAATCCAGTGTTCTACTGGAAAATGTTGAACAATTTCAGGTGGTCGTGTTGAATCCAAACGAAGTTTCCGCTTGGCCTGAAATATCAGGACAATCTGATGATGCTTTGATCAAGAAGCGCTTACCTCGGGGGATAAAAATCAATTTAACGGTGAATGGTGTAGCGTATGAGTGGATTTTTAGCTTGCTGAATACAGATTATTTAGATAAAAAACAAAATAGTTAAGCATTTAGGGTGTAGGTTGCAGTTCATGATGAGATGCTAAATGAATAAACAAAAGGGTATCGCACTCATTACAATTTTGGTGATGGTGGCTTTGGCAACCATTCTTGCTGCGACGATTGCACAGCGACAAAAGTTTACTGCAGAAAATACTGCATATTTGATGCGCCAGAACCAGTCGTTATGGTATGCCAAAAGTGCTGAAACTTTTTTTTCCGAGTTATTGGTTGAAGATGCAGATAATGCAGGCGATGTCGATTATCTACAGGAAAACTGGGCGAAGCCCATGCCTGCATTCCCTGTTGAAGATGGTTATGTTACTGGGCAACTCTATGATGAGTCAGGTAAGTTCAATCTATATAGTCTTGTGGATGACTCAGGGCAAGTAAATGTCGCTGCAAAGGAGTGGTTTGAACGATTACTGACGAATGTCGGATTAAATGCACAGCTGAGTGAAGCAGTGATTGATTGGCAGGATGCAGACAACGAAACCATAGGTCCAATGGGTGCAGAAGAGAGTTATTATCGAGGCTTGAGGAATGCTTATTTGCCTGCAAATAGCAAATTTCATGCGGTTGAAGAGCTTAAAATGGTACGCGGCTTTGAAGGTGAAAAGTATTTGCAGATCGCGCCTTATGTGAGTGCGATTGCAGTTCAAGATGCTAAAGCGAATATCAACACAGCACCTGCAATTGTATTGGCGAGCTTGGTTGAAAGTTTGGATGTCAAAACAGTAGAGGCTGTATTGGAACAAAGACAGCGGAATATGGAACATTTTTCCAATGTCGATGAATTGTGGAGTCTAGAGCCATTCTCCCAAGCTAAAAATGAGAATCAAGCCGCTTTAAATGCATTGCTTGGTGTGAAATCTAGTTACTTTCAGGCCAAAATTGAGGTCATGTTAAGTGAAAGAAAGCGTCAATTTCAGACTTATTTGCTCAGAGAAGATAAAAAAGTACATGTGCTTTATCGTTCGCTTGCACCTGAATAATGCAATCAGAAAAGACCGATCGTGATAAATGGTAAAATTAATGCGCTTTAGTTCACTTTTGTTCTATAATTAGCATTATTTTATTGATGATTCATACCATTCAGACACATGTTAATTCGTAAGTTGTTTAAGTTCGAAAATGCGCATATTGTGCGAAACTGCACATCGGATCGCTGTAAGCGTTCGATTCATGGGCATAGTTATAAAGTTGAATTATTACTTAAAGCTTCGAAGTTGGATCATGGTCAAATGGTATATGACTTTGGTTTGCTTAAAGGGCTTATCAAAGATATTTTTGACAGTTTTGATCATGCCATTTGTTTTTGGCAGCATGATGATCCTGAATATATTCAAGCGTGTCAAAAATTCAGTGCACGTTGGGTGGCATTACCTGTTTCACCTTCTGCAGAACAATTCTCGCGAATCTTTTTCTTCTTGGCTCAGCAAATTCTTGCATCGACCGAAACACAAAATGGTGAAGGTGATGTAGAGGTCTATTCTGTGATCGTGCATGAAACAGACACAGGTTATGCACAAAGCTTTTTAGAAGATATTGAAAATGAGCAGATGGGTATTTTGTCTTTGGATGAGATTGTATTTTCAGAGCAAGTACAGTCGGAATGGACAGATCCTCAGATGTATCTAAAGCTGAAACAAGGTTTTAAATTCCAAAATCCAAGTGTGGATTTACAAGTAAAAATTTAATTTGCAAATTAAGAAAGAATTTTAAGGGATTAGGAAATAAGCATGTCTTATACCGATCAACAACTACACAAGTTGGATAAAGTTCAGCTTGATGCCAGTTGGAAATATGGACTCAGTGATTTCTTGCTCAGCCCGCAAATGGATGAGTTAAGAGATTTTTTGGTGTCGGAAAAACAAGCGCAGAAAGAAATCTATCCACCGAGCAGTCTGATTTTTAATGCGTTTAATACGACACCTTTAGAGCAAGTAAAGGTTGTGATTTTGGGTCAAGACCCGTATCACGGACCCAATCAGGCGCATGGTTTGAGTTTCTCTGTGCAAAAAGGGATAGCTTTACCCCCATCGTTACGTAATATTTTTCATGAATTACATGCGGATGTAGGTGTAGAAATTCCTCGACATGGTGACTTGACCCATTGGGCTGAACAAGGTGTGTTGTTATTAAACAGTGTGTTGACTGTAGAAGCGGGGCAACCGACTTCGCATCAAAAACGTGGTTGGGAAAATTTTACCGATCATGTGATTGATGTATTGAATGAACAGCGAGAACACATTGTATTTATTCTTTGGGGCGCCTATGCTCAACGTAAAGGACAAAGAATAGATCCAAACAAACACCTCATCTTAAAAGCAGCACATCCATCTCCTTTGGCTGCGAATCGTGGTGGTTTTTTTGGATGTAAGGTTTTTTCTAAAACAAATAATTATCTCAAACATAATGGCATTGAGCCGATAGATTGGCAGCTGGACGCATGACAAACTCTCCCGTATTAAAAAATTATCATCCAGACGTTCTTGTAGAAGAAGCGATTAATGGCTGGCGTATTGTCCGTTTAAATCGCCCTAAGTCGTTGCACGCTTTAGATGAATCAATTGTTACAGCATTATTGGAAGTATTTCAGGACTTTCACCATGATGATCGCGTCAAGGCAATTTGGCTGGATTCAACCACACCGAAAGCATTTTGTGCGGGTGGTGATGTTCGTAAATTACGTCAGTTGGTGATTAATTCTGAGGTTGATGCAGCAAATAAATTCTTTGAGCAAGAGTATGCATTAGACCTGCTTTTACATAACTACGCTAAACCAGTATTGGTTTGGGGGGAAGGTTATGTGATGGGTGGTGGTTTAGGTTTGTTTATGGCGGCACCATTCCGTATGGTGACACCGTATTCACGTTTGGCAATGCCAGAAATCAATATCGGTTTATATCCAGATGTAGGTGCGACCCGTTTCTTAGCGGATCGTGGTGCGATTGGTTTGTTTACAGGTTTAACTGGTTCAATCATGACTGCAGCGGGTGCTTATAGTATTGGTTGGGCAACGCATATCTGTGATGCACATCGTGATAAAGTGTTGGATAAACTCATTAATATTGATTGGGGGCATTACCCAGCAGGGGATTTCCGCGCGATTGATGATACTTTGAATAGTCTGCATCGTCCTGTGGGACCTGGCCCATTACAAAACTCGTTGGATGTCATTCAAAGTGTTTGCCGTGGTGTGAATTTCGAGCATGACTATGAGTCGATTATTGGCTTACGTGATGCGCGTAGTGATTGGTTACGTCAAGCCAGCGAAAACTTGCAAAAAGGCTCTCCAGCAACTGCTGCATTAACTTGGCTGTTGTGGCAATGGGGCAAGCAAATCCATTCTTGGAATGAAGTGTTTGAGTTGGAAACACAAATTTCTGACTGGAAAATTCGCCATGCTGATTTTGTTGAAGGTGTGCGTGCACGTCTGGTAGATAAAGATTTGGCACCAGAATGGAGTACAGGAACGGATATGTCTTTAAAAGGTATTTTATCCGCTAACCCACCTGTAACAACCATTGAAAGTTGGAATCAGCTTCTTAAGCAGTATGGTGTGATTGCCTAAAGCAATGTCCGAATTTGAAATTTATTCAGATGAATATTGGATGCAGCTTGCTTTTGAGCAGGCTGCATTGGCTGCCGCTGAACAGGAAATTCCTGTCGGTGCGGTATTGGTGAGTCAAAATCAAATTTTGGGTGTTGGGCATAATGCGCCCATTTCATTGATGGATCCGACAGCACATGCTGAAATTCAAGCGATCCGTCAAGCCTGTCAAAACCTTCAAAATTATCGGCTTCCTGCTGATGCTGTTTTATATGTCACATTAGAACCTTGCACTATGTGTGTGGGTGCTTTAATTCATGCACGTATTGCACGTGTGGTTTTTGCAGCGACTGAGCCTAAGGCGGGTTCGTTGGTCAGTGCTCGAAAGCTATTAGAAACAGGTTACTACAATCATCAATTTGAAGTGCTTGGTGGGTGTCTAGAAGTACAGTGTTCTCAGCAATTGAGTGATTTCTTTAGAATGCGACGCCAGCAAAAGAAAGAACAGAAAATGCAACAAAAACTGGATGGTTCATAAAATTGATCAAATTTCATGTAGAATTTGATGACAATAATAATTGTCAAATTGAGATGAATATATGAATTCGATTCAAGTACAAAAGAAATTTAATGCACCTGTGCAGCAAGTCTTTGATTTATTAGCAAAGCATGCAACCTATAATGTGGCTTTTGCACCCATTCAGGTGGAGAGAGTTGTTGATTCAGCAGATCCGCAGCGTCCAGATGGTTTAGGTTCAGTTAGACGATTAGGCTTAGGACCTGTAAAGCCATTAAAGGAACAAATTACGCTAATGCAGGAAAATCAAAGAATTGAATATAAAATTATTCAAAATCCATTGATTAAACACCATCTTGGCATAATTGAATTTGAGGCATTAAATCCTGAGTCAACATTGGTGACTTATACAATTGAATTGCAGGCGCGTGTTCCTTTTGTCAATAAATTAATCCTTGCACAGCTTAAATCAGCGATTAAACTAGGCTTTTCTAAACTCGCAAAATCTGTATAAGGTAAAAACGGAATAGCAATGACAGTAAATATTATTACCATTGATGGGCCTAGTGGTTCAGGTAAGGGCACTCTAGCTGCAAAGCTGGCAGGACATTACCAGTTCCATTTATTGGACTCAGGTGCTTTATATCGTTTATTGGGTTTGTCGTTGCATAAGCAGAACTTATTAGAAGTACTGGATCAGCAATTAGATCGTTGTGCTGAAATTGCTACAAATTTAGACATAAAATTTGTGACAACTCCAAATGAAACGCAAATTTTTTTAGAGGGTGAGGATGTCACTCAAACCATTCGAACAGAGCGTGTAGGAGAGTTTGCATCTAAAGTTGCAGCAATTCCTGTGCTTAGAACAGCATTGTTTGAGCGCCAACGTGCATTTGCACAGGCACCGGGTCTAGTTGCTGATGGTCGAGATATGGCAACGGCGATCTTTCCAGAAGCGCAAGCGAAGATTTATTTAACTGCTTCAGCACAATCCCGAGCAGAGCGTCGGGTAAAACAGTTGCAGGGTATGGGGCTGGATGTTAAAATAAACGACATTTTAGCTAATATTGAAGCTCGCGACAAACGAGATATGGAGCGCGAAGTCGCTCCGCTCAAACCCGCAGCAGATGCTTTTATTATTGATAGCTCGGAATTAAACATTGATGAAGTGTTTAATTTGATGACTCAATATATCGATAAGCAATTAGCGAAGTAAAGAATTTTATAGCGAAAGCATAGCTTGATCAGTCTATTATGGACTATGTGGACGTATAACTAAACCGGCCTTGTCTGATCCAAGACCGCATACTTTATCGGGTATATCATGACCGAATCTTTTGCAGCCCTCTTTGAAGAAAGCGAATTAAACCTCAACGTTGAAAAGGGTGCTGTCATCCAAGGCGTTGTAGTAAGCATCGACTCTGATTGGGTAACTGTTGACACTGGCCTTAAATCTGAAGGTGTTGTTGACCGTGCTGAATTCTTAAACGAACAACGTGAACTTGAAGTTCAAGTTGGCGATACAGTTGATGTTGTTGTTGAAGCTCTTGACAACGGTATGGGCCAAACTGTTTTATCACGTGAAAAAGCGAAGCGTGCTGAAACTTGGACTAAACTCGAAAAAATCTTTGAAGATGGCGAAATCGTTACTGGTGTTATTTCTGGTAAGGTTAAAGGCGGTTTCACTGTTGACATCGGTCCAGTTCGTGCGTTCTTACCAGGTTCTTTGGTAGATACTCGTCCTATCCGTGACACGACTCACCTTGAAGGTAAAGAGTTAGAATTCAAAGTAATCAAACTTGATGCAAAACGTAACAACGTTGTTGTATCTCGTCGTGCTGTTATGGAAGCTGAATCTTCAGCTGACCGTGAAGCTCTTCTTGCTCAGCTTGAAGAAGGTCAAACAGTTACAGGTACTATTAAGAATCTTACTGACTACGGCGCGTTCGTTGACCTTGGCGGTATCGATGGTCTTCTTCACATCACTGACATGGCTTGGAAGCGTATCAAGCACCCATCAGAAGTTGTTGAAGTTGGTCAAGAAGTTACTGTTAAAGTACTTAAATTTGACAAAGAGCGTAACCGCGTATCTTTAGGTCTTAAGCAATTAGGCGAAGATCCATGGTTAGCGATCATGAGCCGTTACCCTAAAGGTTCTATCGTTAAAGCTCGCGTTACTAACTTAACTGACTACGGTTGCTTTGCTGAAATCGCTGAAGGCGTTGAAGGTTTAGTACACGTTTCAGAAATGGACCACACTAACAAAAACATCCACCCATCTAAAGTTGTTCAGATTGGTGACGAAGTTGACGTTATGGTTCTTGAAGTTGACGAAGAACGTCGTCGTATTTCTCTTGGTATCAAACAAACTCGTGCTAACCCATGGGAAGAGTTTGCTAAGAACCATGACAAAGGCGAGAAAGTTTCTGGTACGATCAAATCTATCACTGACTTCGGTATCTTCATCGGTTTACCAGGTGGTATCGACGGTCTAGTTCACTTGTCTGATATTTCTTGGAACGAACAAGGCGAAGAAGCTATCCGTCGTTACAAGAAAGGTGACACTGTTGAAGCGGTTATCTTGTCTGTAGACGCTGAAGGCAACCGTATCAGCCTTGGCATCAAGCAAATGAACAGCGATCCGTTCAACGATTTCTTAGCTGCTAACGAACGTGGTGCTTTGGTTAAAGGTACTGTAACTGCAGTTGACGCTAAAGGCGCTACTGTTAAGTTGGCTGACGAAGTAGAAGCTCAATTAAAAGCTTCTGAAATCAACCGTGATCGCGTTGAAGATGCAACTAAATTCTTAGAAGTTGGTCAAGAAGTTGAAGCGAAAATCATCAACGTAGATCGTAAATCTCGCTCTATCAACTTGTCTATCAAAGCGAAAGACGAAGCTGAAGAGAAAGAAGCAGTTGCTAACTTGAAGACTGCAGCTACTTCTCAAGACAATGGTCCTAAGACTATTGGTGACTTGATCAAAGCTCAAATGAACCACTAAGTAGGTCGTATAAATTGTATTGTTAATGTAATTTAACTAATACTTTTTACACAAATACTGTAAACGGTAGCGTAGTATTTAATTATTGCGCTACCGTTTTGTATTTAAACAGGTTATTATCAGTTTAGGTACAAGTAGCTTGATAATTAAAGAGGTCGCAGATGACTACTGAAGCACTTAATAAGTCTGACTTAATTGAGCGTATTTCTCTAAAAAACCCGCACTTAGCGGAACCTTTAGTTGAAGAGGCCGTTAAGATTATGATTGATCAAATGATTGCAGCGCTCTCGTCTGATAGTCGTATAGAAATTCGCGGGTTTGGAAGTTTTGCCTTGCATCATCGTGAACCACGCATTGGTCGCAACCCAAAAACAGGAAAATCTGTTGAAGTTGCTGCAAAGGCAGTTCCACATTTCAAACCTGGTAAAGCTTTACGTGATGCAGTGAATGAAGCTATAAATCAATAATAATAAAAGTGGGGTGTATATGCGTTATGTATTGGTCGCCATATTAATCATTCTATTTGGTTACTCGTTGGCTTTGGTTTTGCAGAACGGTACTGAAGTCACGGTCGATTTGTTGTTTACACAAGTCCCTGCAATGCGCTTAGGTTTAGTTTTATTGTTGACTTTGGCATTGGGTGTGGTGGTTGGATTATTACTTGGCGTGCAAGTATTCCGTGTGTTTCAAACAAGTTGGGAGATTAAGCGTTTACGTAAAGATATTGATCACCTGCGCAAAGAACAAATTCAAGCTGCACAATTGGCTGCAGCTGAGGCAGCTGCGAATGTAAGGCATGAAAAAACTGTATTTGATGTAACAAACGATGATAAAAGCCCATTATAATGGGCTTTCTTTTTGTCTGATTAAAGGTAAATTCTCTTGAGTATCATTGTTGCATTAGATGCTAAAAGCCAAATTGATGCGTTGCACATTGCAGAGCAGTTAGATCCTGCATTATGTCGAGTAAAAGTTGGTAAAGAGTTATTTACCCATGAGGGTCCATCTGTTGTTAAAGCTTTGCATGCGGAGGGGTTTGAAGTTTTCTTGGATTTAAAATTTCATGACATTCCAAATACTACAGCCCAAGCAGTTTGCGCAGCCGCTGATTTAGGTGTGTGGATGGTTAACGTGCATGCATCGGGTGGTCGTAAAATGATGGAAACCTGTGTAGAGCGTTTAAAAGCAGGCAATTATGCAACTCAACTGATCGCTGTTACAGTTTTAACCTCAATGGGTCGTGAAGACTTGCGTGATATTGGTTTGGATATCGAGCCATTTGAGCAAGTAAAACGTTTGGCACAATTAACGCAAGAGTCAGGTTTGGATGGTGTAGTGTGTTCTGCACAAGAAGCCAAGATGTTGCGTGAGTTATTAGGGCAAGATTTTGCATTGGTAACCCCTGGCATACGTCCAGAAGGTGCAAATGCAGATGATCAAAAACGTATTGTGACACCAAAACAGGCGATGTTAGATGGCTCTACACACTTGGTTATTGGGCGCCCAATCACGAAATCTGACAATCCACGCCAAACGTTAAAAGATATTTTGGCTACGCTTTAGGATGATGAATAATTGATTGAAAGCCTTTCGAATGAAGGGCTTTTTTATGAATTGAATATTAAGAAGGTGGATAGATGATAAATAAAAAATTATTTGAGCTTGATGGGGCTAGTGATGAAGAGCAGGTTGCTGGGTTGCAGAACACTTTAGGGGAAACGCAGTTAATTGAAGAAAAGAAAGAGGAGTCTTCTGCTGATTGGTCATCTGGAATTGATTTGTTGGATATTGGATCAGTTGTCATTGATGCAGTAGTAGATCTTGTTGGCCATATTGATATAGATTTTTAGTATGTCTGGCTCAATTTCATTTATTTCCCTTGGTGTTAACTTATTAACATCAATACCAAGGGAGGTTGTCTTGTACTTAAAGTGCAGCAAGTACACTTACAGCGATGGGTGCTAGAATAGAGAGAATAAAACCACTCACCATTGCATGTGGAATGAAGTCATTGCCACAAGCCTGTTTAACCATAGGTAATGATACATCCATAGCTGTTGCTGCGGCTGAGGCGATCGCAGAGCGGGGGTAACGCCAGCCAATACAATACATCAGAATAATCGCAATAATCTCGCGGAATAAATCATTAATTAACGCAATGCTACCTAGCGCAGGGCTTTTTAGCTCTGAAACTACAATGCCACTCATGGAATAGAACCCGTACCCTTGCGAGAGCATAATCAGGTCTTTGAGTTGAAGATGTTGAAGGAACATGCTAGCAATTAAAGCACCGATAATCGAACCGATAATACAACCAATCGGGACGAGCAGGATTTTCAAGTTTAACCAAGAGTGATCTAAGGGGCTAAAGGCAAGATCAAGCCCAATTAAGAACATAAAAGCCAGTAACAGATACCATGTGTTAACTTGGATGGGTAAGCCATAGTTTTCGAATAATTTGGCAAGTACGAAACCGACTGCTAAGGCTAAGCATGCATAGGAAATACTGATGAAAGATCTAAGTAAAAGCTCGAGTGAAATTTTACCTGAAGTGGGTTGAATCCCAATAAATTTATACAGTGCGAAACAGCATAAAAATGAACCCATGGTGGTCAGAAAAGCCAGCGTGGTTGCGCTGGTTAAAATCTGAGAAGAGCCATGAATATCTTGTAATGCATGGGTGAACTCCATGCTAATGCCGATCAAAAGTAAGTAGGAAAAATAAGGTAAAACTTTAAAGCAAAATTGAACTAAGCGAATGGGTAGTTTTTTTGCGAATAGATATCCTGCAGCGAGGCAGAGCAGGAGTTGTGAAATCAGGATCAGGGCTTGCATGGTAAGAATATTAATTTGCTGTTGCAGCATCATAACTTAACTGTGTAATCGTTGCAGCGACTTGTGTGTTAGATTGCATTTTTGTTGCGGGAAGATTAACGGGGTTAGATGCATATTTTTATACGATTGTAGTTTGATAGATTCGGCAATTTTCAAATGCACCAAATTGGGTTAAAAAATGGATTCACACCAATATTGTCACAAATATGAAAAGATCTATTCTCAGCCTTATGTATTTAATACAAGCGATGCGTAAAGCTGGGATTGATGTTGATCAGCAGTTACAAGGAATTGGCTTGAGTGTGGATGCGTTGGACCCTGCTGCAATTATTCATCCGCGATTAGAGCGTGATGTTTTAAAAGTATTGTCCGAGCAAGTTTCTGCTGAGCAAGGTTTATATATTGGGCAGCATTATGCTTTAGCGGGATATGGTCCATTGTTGATGTTGCTGGTCACGAGTGACACGATACGAATTGCTTTAGAGCGAGTGATTGCATATCAGCCCTTAACCCATTTGACAGCAAAACTCAGTCTTAAGTTTCAAAATTATCAAGTCGCGTTGTGTTATCACGCAGATGATCTGGTAGATGAATTGAATATGTTTCGTGCACAATCGGAATTGGCAGGGACTTATAAATTTATTCAAGAGCTGTATAAAAAGATGGGGTTGAGTGTGCCTCAGCTTAAGGTAGAGCTACCATTTGATCTACCTGAAGATTCTGGCATTCTGGCAATGTATCAGGCGTACTATGGTTCGGATATTGTGTTTTCACAGCCTTATGCAGCGTTTTGGTTTGATGAGTCTGTGCTGGATATTCATATCCCATCGGCGGATCAAATGACGTTTCGGATTTATGATTATAAGTGTCAGGCTGAAATGAAACGTTTGGCGCAGCAGTCTAGCGTACCCGATTTGGTTGAACGTGTTCATGATTATCTAGATTTACAACAGGGTGCAATACCGACCATGGCAGAAACAGCACAAGCCTTGCATATTCCTGAGCGTACATTGAGGCATCAGTTGCAACAGTTAAATAGCAGTTATAAGCAGATTAGAGAGCAGTTGATTAAAGAAAAGGCGTTGAGGTTGATTGAATATCAGGAGTATACCATTGAAATGATTGCTGAATTATTGGGTTATTCTGAACCAGCAGCATTTAATCATGCTTTTAAACGCTGGTTTGGACGTAGTCCTCGGCAATATTCCAAGTAGTGCGGATACTCATGCCAAAGTTTTATTTATTGTTCCCTAATTTTCGTTATACTTTCGTCAGACCAAAATAGTAATCAAGATATGTCGGATTTAAATCTTCACAGCACTGCCTTTGCACCTTTATCACCAGCTGAACGTTATGCGCAAGCCTTGGCTTCTGGGCAATTTATGCCTGATGAAGCGCAAGCACAAGCTGTGCATGAATTAGATCGGGTCTGGCAGGAACTGATTCAGCGTTATAAGGCGTCGAAAAAAGCCTTTCGTCGTTTTCGTCGTCAGACTTCTCCGCAAGGTGTGTATATGTGGGGTGGTGTTGGTCGCGGTAAAACTTGGTTGATGGACCAGTTTTATGATTCGATTCCATTTCGTCGTAAAACGCGTATGCATTTTCATCACTTTATGCAATATGTGCATCGTGAACTGAATAAATTGTCTGGTCAGCGTAATCCTTTGGATGCGGTTGCGGACCAAATTTATAAAGAGTCAGTGATTATCTGTTTCGATGAGTTCTTTGTGACCAATGTTACCGATGCAATGATTCTGAGTGATTTATTCCAGAAATTGTTTAGTCGTGGTGTAACGCTAGTGGCGACTTCAAACATTGCTCCAGATGGTTTATATAAGAATGGTATTCACCGTGACCGTTTTATCCCGACCATTGAGATGGTGAAGAAAAACTGTGTCATTTTGAATGTGGATGCAGGTGTAGATTACCGGTTGCGTGTATTAAAGCAGGCACAATTGTTTAAACATCCTTTGACGCATGACCATAAAGTTTGGATTGCACAGCGTTTTACTGCATTGACACAAACACAGCATCAGTCACAAGAGCCGATAGTAATCAACAGTCGTCTCGTTGAAACTATTGGTCATACTGAAGATGTATTGTGGTGTGAATTCTCTGAGTTGTGCTTGAAGCCACGAAGTCCTGCGGATTTTATTGAAATCGCAAATATCTATAATACAGTATTGGTGAGTAATGTTCCGCATTTGACTGATTACCTTTCTGAAGGAACACGTCGATTTATCTATTTGGTGGATGAGTTTTATGACCGCGGAGTCAAATTATTGCTGACTTCGGAAGATACGATCATTGATATTTATCAAGGTGAAAAGTTGGCATTTGAAATTGAACGGACGCGTTCACGCTTACTGGAAATGCAATCTGATGATTATTTGCATTCTGAACACCGACTGATTGAGAAATCTGCCAAAGATTTTAACGAATAAGCAAAGAAACGCCATCAAATGGCGTTTTTTTATGGGCGAAAGTATTGTATGTTAAATCAACATTTTTGCTTGTATATGGAAAATGCGTCAGTTCAAACAAGAAATGAAAATAAGTAATTGGGATGAGTTTGATAAATGTTCTGAACTTAAGTCTAATTTCGACATTTTAAAAACTTAATACACTGTAAATAGAGTATTCATGGAAGTAATAATACACACTAATCAGCATTTTATTTGATGATGTCAATATTTATTTTCAAGAAAATGCTTACTATTTAGGAATGTGATATTACTATTCAGCAAAGTATAAATCGGTATACTAGAATCTCTTGTTATAAAAAGTAGCAATATCAGGAAAGACAATGACTGTACGTATTCAAAAAGGTAAGTTAGCGATTGCTAAAGAACTTTACGATTTCATCGAGAATGAAGCTTTACCAGGTTCTGGTTTGGACAGCGAAACATACTGGAAAAACTTTGAGCAAGTTGTTGTCGATCTTAGCCCAAAAAATAAAGCGCTTTTGGCAAAGCGTGACGATCTTCAGGCTAAAATTGATGAATGGCACCGCAACAACACATTTGAATTAGAAGCTTACAAAGCTTTCCTAAAAGAAATTGGCTACTTGGTACCAGAAGTAGAAGATTTCCAGATCAGCACAGAAAATGTTGATGAAGAAATTGCATTATTGGCAGGACCACAATTGGTTGTACCTGTACGTAATGCACGTTATTGCTTAAATGCGGCAAACGCACGTTGGGGTTCACTCTACGATGCACTTTACGGTTTTGATGTGATCTCTGAAGAAGGTGGCGCAGAAAAAGGTAAAGGCTACAACCCAGTACGTGGCGACAAAGTTATTGCATTTGCTAAGAATTTCTTAAATGAAACTTTCCCGCTTGCACAAGGTTCGCATGCTGATGCAACACGTTATGCAGTGGAAAATAACAAATTGGTTGTAACCCTTAAAGATGGTTCTACAACTGGTTTGGCTCATGAAGCACAATTTGTTGGCTTCAATGGTGAAGAAACTAATCCATCAGAAGTTGTTCTCTTGAACAATGGTTTGCATGCCATTATTGAAGTTGATGCAACCAGCCCAGTGGGTAAAACTGATGCTGCTGGTGTTAAAGACTTAGTGCTTGAGGCTGCAATCACAACCATTCAGGATTTAGAAGACTCTGTTGCAGCGGTTGATGCAGAAGAGAAAGTTGAAGGCTACCGTAACTGGTTAGGCTTAATGAAGGGTGATTTGCAAGAGTCTATCGAGAAAAATGGTAAAACCGTTACGCGTACATTGAATAAAGACCGTACCATTAAGAACTTAATTGGTGGTACTACGACATTACATGGTCGTTCACTCATGCTTCTTCGTAACGTTGGTCATTTAATGACGAACCCTGCGGTACTTGTAGATGGTGAAGAAATTTTTGAAGGCATCATGGATGCACTGGTAACACCATTGCTTACAATTGCTGATATTCGTGGTCAAAACGAGAACAAAAACTCTCGTAAAGGCTCGATGTATATCGTTAAGCCGAAGATGCATGGTCCAGAAGAAGTTGCATTTGCTGTTGAACTTTTTGAGCGTGCAGAACAAGCGCTTGGTCTGCCAGCGAAGTCTGTAAAAATTGGTATTATGGACGAAGAGCGTCGCACATCAGTGAACTTGAAAAACTGTATTGCAGCTGCTAAAGACCGTACTATCTTTATTAACACGGGCTTTATGGACCGTACTGGTGATGAAATCCATACTTCTATGGAAGCTGCACCAGTTGTTCGTAAAGAAGCTGTTAAAACACAGAAATGGATTGCAGCATACGAAAACCGTAACGTCGCAATTGGTTTAGAGTGTGGTTTGCAGGGCAAGGCACAAATTGGTAAAGGCATGTGGCCGAAGCCAGACAGCATGAAAGATATGTTGGCGACTAAAGCTGCACATCCAAATGCTGGTGCTTCATGTGCTTGGGTACCATCTCCAACAGGTGCTGCACTTCATGCAATGCATTACCATCAAGTAAATGTGAAAACACGTCAAGATCAGTTGAAAACTGAAGAAATGCTTTCATTGGATGACTTGTTAACGCCTCCTTTTGCACCAAATACTAACTGGTCAGCTGAAGAAATTAACAATGAGCTTGAAAATAACTGTCAAGGGATCCTGGGTTATGTGGTTCGTTGGGTTGATTTAGGTGTTGGTTGTTCTAAAGTTCCAGATATCAACAATGTTGGTTTAATGGAAGACCGTGCAACATTACGTATTTCTTCTCAACACGTGGCGAACTGGTTGCGTCACGGTATCGTATCGCGTGAACAGGTAGAAGAAGTGTTGAAGCGTATGGCGAAGATTGTTGATGGTCAAAATGCTGATGATCCATTGTATACACCAATGGCAACAGACTTTGATAACAATATTGCTTTCCAAGCTGCATCTGACCTTATTTTTAAAGGGGGTGTACAGCCTTCTGGTTATACAGAGCCATTATTGCACGCTGCGCGTTTAAAATTAAAAGGTTATACAGGCGACTAAGTTAGCCGTCTTTGTTAATAAAAAAGCCTCCTTTTGGGGGCTTTTTTATTTGTGAATTTGTATGAGAGTTTTGAGAAAGTTTTTAAAGATAGAAATTAAAAGTTGAAATTTAAATGAAAAAATTGGTGGGTATGGAAATAAAAAAACAGGACTTTTGATATAAAAGACCTGTTTTTAAGAAAACTTAAATTTTATCGATTTAAGTTATTGAAAATATGTTTTAGGCTATCCATCATTTTTTCAATTTGAAGTGGAGTTAAGCCTTCAAAGGATTGCTCCAACACAGCACTGGTTAAGTCATTAATCTTATGCGCCATCTCATGTCCTTTATCTGTAAGTACCACGCGCGTGATACGTGCATCATCTTCACATGAGTAGGTGTTGACTAAGCCTTCATCTTTTAGGCGATAAACAATTTTGGTGGTTGTAGACATTTTGGACACAACCATGTCTGAAAGATCAGAGACGCTAGCATTTGGTTTAGATTTTAATGCAATTAAGATGCGACGACGAGAATTATCCAAGCCATACTTTTTGAGGACCTGATCGACCTTTTGTACATGCTGCGAATAAACCTGTGTTACCCAGAAAAAAGGAAAGTTGTCTAGGCTGAAGTCATCAGTTGTAGGTAAAAATTTCGCATACTTTTTAGTCATATGTGATTCCCGTCATTTATTTTTATATTGCTTAATTTTATGAGAAATATCTCGCAATAGGCAATATAACTGTGATGAAATAGTCAATTAGAAATCAACAAGATGTGTATTTCTATTTAAATATGACTAAATCGTGTTCCTTAAAGTGCTGATTTAAAGATGTTAATTTCAATAAGCACTGCTATGATTTAGGTCATTGTTTTGTGTGGATTGAGCTGAAGTTTAATGGGGTTATATTGCTCGCAGCATCAAATCCTACACGTGAAATTAGTTAGGATAAGCAATTCAATTAATTTAAATATGTTTAAAAAATGATCTGCAAATCCATTTGAGTGTTCATTTTAGTGAAAAAAAATCATTTGAAAACTCTCTTTGTTAACTAAACTTAACTGATGCGACTACCATCAGAAATAAAAATTGACACATTAATCATTTAAATATTTATGTATAACAAAGCTTTATTGTGATGTAGTTCCTATTTAAAATAATCAAAAAAAATTGTGACTGCTCGGTTTTTTAGTTTTGTTACAATCAATTTGGTCAATGTACTTGAATTGTATCCATTGATGATATTTTAATCTCTTCTTAAAATCAAATGTAAATTTATGATTTGTAAAAAAATTAAAAAAAGTAATTACAAAATGGAGAGAGTATGCATAATAAAACAATCTATTGTCGAAAAGAGGTTTTACATGGATCCGTCGCCGTGCAGGTCTAGCTTATTGAAATTACGCCTTGAGTTATTTGAGGTGGGTAAATAATGGAATTCTTATTAGATCCTGGAATTTGGGTAGGATTACTTACCTTAATTGTATTAGAAATTGTTTTAGGTATTGATAACCTAGTATTTATTGCCATTTTGGCAGATAAACTTCCACCAGAACAACGTGATAAAGCACGTGTTATTGGTCTTTCTCTCGCATTAATTATGCGCTTAGGACTATTGTCCGTGATCTCTTGGTTGGTTACTTTGACCAAACCGCTTATCCAAATTGCCGATTTATCCTTTTCGGGGCGTGATTTGATTCTGCTCTTTGGTGGACTGTTCCTTGTGTATAAGGCTGTTACCGAATTGCACGAAAAAATGGAAGGTAAGCCAGAAATTAAATCCACTTCATCTGTTGTATATGCGGGCTTTTGGGCTGTTGTTGCGCAGATTATTGTTCTGGATGCAGTTTTCTCACTAGATTCAGTCATTACCGCAATTGGTATGGTTGATAATATTTATGTGATGATGGCTGCGGTGACCATTGCAGTTATTGTGATGCTATTTGCATCCAAGCCATTAACCAGCTTTGTAAACCGTCATCCAACGGTGGTCATTCTGTGTTTAAGCTTCCTATTATTAATCGGGATTAGCCTGATAGCTGAAGGTTTCGGATTCCATATTCCGAAGGGTTATATCTATTCGGGTATTGGTGTAGCAATTCTGATTGAAGCTTTTAATCAGTACTCAAAACGTAATGTAGCTAAACATGAATCTAAGATTCCTTTGCGCCATCGTACTGCAGACTCTATTTTAAAGCTCATGGGTGGCAAAGTTGAGTCATCGCAATTGGGTGCTCAGCAAATTGAAGCACATGAGGCATTTGCGGCAGAAGAGCGCTACATGATTGGTGGTGTTTTGACTTTGGCAGAGCGTTCAGTTGCATCGATTATGACACCGCGTAATCTAATTTCTTGGATTGATTTAAACGATACGCCTGAAAAAATCCGTGAGCAGGTGCTTGCAGTGCCGCACAGTTTATTTCCAGTTTGCCGTGGCAGCTTGGATAAAGTCATTAGTGTAGTGCGTGCTAAAGAATTATTAGATGTGCTAGATGATGGTGAAGAAGAACTCAAGGCATTAATTAAGCGTCAACGTCCAATTTTCATTTTTGAGAAGATGAAAGTGATTGATGCGATTAATACCTTAAGAACGTCTAAGGGTTCATTGGTTCTTGTAACAGATGAATTTGCCAATGTGAAAGGCTTAATTTCACCACTCGATGTTTTTGAAGCGATTGCGGGTGAATTCCCGGACGCAGATGAACAGTTAGATCTGGTTAAAATTAACGATGAAACTTGGAAAGCTTCTGGAATGCTAGATTTGTATCAGTTGGAACTAGAACTGGGTATGCTGGATTTAGTTGAAGATGATGCAGGTTATATGAGTGTTGCGGGTTTACTTTTAGATAAAACCCAAGGCGATGTTCAAGTCGGAACGAAGTTGGATTATCAAGGTGTTCACTTCGAAGTGACGGAACTGGAAGATAATCGCATTAAATATGTCACGATTATGTATCGCCATTAATTAAGTTTGTTAAAAAAAGCCCGAAAGTTCGGGCTTTTTTATTGAATAAAAAGTCCATCAAGTCAGATTGGAGTGTTGTGCAGCTTGATGGAAAAACTAGTTGCGTAGCTGTTGTTCAATCACATCCCAAAGGTTGCAATGTGATTTTCGGAACATCTGCATGTGTCCAATACTTTTATATTGAAACTGTTGAGGTATTAGCTCAATCATGGATGTTTCAGCATTCGGGTAAAGTTTGAGTAGCGCTTGTACATTGGATTGGGTGGCAATTTCATCATCAGAGGCCCAAATTGCTGTAATTGGGCAAGTGATTTGATCGTGATAGTTCGGTAGTTGTTCCTTTTTAACAGCATGCATGACATAACCTTGTGTCCCACAAAACTCAGCCCATTGTTTGGCAACTTTTTTAGGCAGGTTTTCCCCCATACCAATTATTTTGGTAGCACCAAATCCTTTTAGCTTGCTGGAGATTGGGAAAAGTAAATTGAACATGATTGGGGCGAGTAATTTGGTCTTGCCTTTCAAGCCATGTATATGCCCTGTAGAACCTGATACTGCAATCACTTTGGCAACCTTCGGGTAATTGGGGGAGATGCCAAGTAGCTGACCACCTGCACTATGACCCAGTAAAATGACTTGAGAAGCTTGAGTTTGTTCCAATAGGCAATCTATTGCAGCAGTGATATCGAGTTGTCCCCAATCGACAATACTGGCTTCAGATAGGTGTAATGGACCATGTAACGAGGCACCAATGCCTCTAAAGTCAAAGCTCATGACGCTATAGCCCATGCTACTCAGCCACTCGGCGTAGGAGTGATAGAATTCCTTAACAATACCTGTAGCAGGGCAGATTAAGATGGGTAGGGCTTTGTCGGAATTCACTTGGCTTGGGTAAAGCTTTGCACTTAATTTATAGCCATCCGCACAATGTATGTATAAGGATTTAACTTGAGTGTCCATGAGTAAAGTTTCAAGAGCTGTCTCTCAATACTTTAGCTAAGTTCCAAAAAGAAACTTGTAAAAAGTATGACTTATAAGTCTGATAAGCGTATGAAATTCTTAAATAGGGTTGTTAAATGGTTGTATATTTTTCTGTTGCTGTGAAGCTGGCGATTATTTTTAGTGGGTTATTTTTATGGGTGGGCATGTTCACAGGGGTTTGGAAATACTGGCAGATCAGGAAATCGTCACAAGCACGAGCGCATTATTATGTGGATATTGCGCACCGAAGTAGCTTGTTATATGCACCTGCAAGTTTAATTTTAGCAGTCTTGGCTGCATTTTCAGTCTGGTCAGAGTTGTGGAATTTGGTCTTTGTTTTACTGAATGTATTCTTTTTTAGTGCTTCGATTTTAAGTTATGTTTTGCATGGCTTTTTAAAAGATACGTATAATCAATTTAAACAACCACATCGGCTAGGAAAACGAATTCTGCCAAAAAGTGTGATGACCTTTTGTATGTGCTTATTGGTGTTGAGTGAGTTATTTGCGACAGGAATGTTGATCTTGGGAGCAGGGCTATATCTTTTTTAATAATTATAATTTGGTTTTAAAGATGGATGAATAATCATCCATCTGTTTAATCGGTGGACTTGGATTTCTTTTGAGCACGGAACCTCTGGTCAATGGCGGCCCAACCATAAAAGGCGGCAGAGACAAAAAGCGCGTAGGCAAAATATTCCGCTTTAAGGTGCCCTTGAATTAATCCATGAAATAGCAAAGTAAGCATCAGGGCCACGGTAGTGCTTAAATAGGTGACCATGTTTTTATTTGCCTTCAGAGCGTTAATGAAGACTTGCTTATTGAAATGTAATGATAACATCTCCATCCCTCCTATGAATTTGACTGAAACCTAAGTGTTTTAGTCGGATTGGTTAGTAATGTTGTACTTCGAATTTAGGGGTATTTCAATAGTTAATACCTTTATTTTGTCGAAAAACTATTACTAATATAAAAATTTATATGGGAAATTGTTTATTTTATGAATAGTTCATATTTTATTAGGTAATGCTACCTTGTACATTTGTATGGGGGCAAATGTCATCAATATGAGCTTCATCGCCTGACACTTAGCCTAATTCGATATACGAAAAAACTTAATAGTGCTTAAGTCGAATAAAGCAAGAAACAGACCAGATTGAGGGAATATAAAACGAGACGTATCGCTGGTGTGATACATGCAGGGCATGTTATTGCATTTCTGCGAAAAGTAAACAATAAAGGTAGATTTGGGTAAAACCGACTTTTATTGGTCACATATAAAATCTAATTTGGGTAAAATTGGATTTTAATAACAAATCGAAAGATTATTTTCTAAATTTGTCGCAGATGATTGCAATAACTAAGACCAGCAAAGATGGGATTAGCCATGCAAGATTTTGTTCATTCAGAGGTAAATGTTGAACAAATTCAGGTAAAAAAGCATTCAGTTCTGCTGCTTTAAGACCTTCTAATATACCAAAGAGAAAAGATACTGCTGTGACTGGTGCAATAACTGCTGGTGGATTTTTACAGAATTTTGCAAAGAAGCTCAGCATAATCACAACAATTGCAGGCGGATAGATCGCACACAATACAGGTACTGAAACTGCAATCAGTTTAGTTAAACCTAAGTTGGAGATGAGTAGAGAAAATCCAATTAAAACAAAGACTAAAATTTTATATGGGATTTTAGTTAATTCTGAGAAGTATTCTGCACAAGCGCAAGTCAGACCAATTGCAGTGACCATACAGGCAAGGAAAATCATACCAGTTAGGAAGATTGAACCTAGGTCGCCGAATGCATGTTGTACGTAAGCATGTAAAATGATTGCGCCATTGGCTGCATTTGGAGCAACTTCGTGGCTTCCAAGACCGAGTTTAAATAGGCTGAGATAAACCAGCGTTAAACCTACACCTGAAATTAAGCCAGCAATTACAGCATACTTGGTAACTAACTTCTTATCCGTTACACCACGTGAATGGATCGCATGAATAATCACAATACCAAAAACCAGTGCGCCTAGCGTATCCATGGTGAGATAGCCATTCACAAAACCTTCAGAGACAGGGCTGGCGACATAATTATTAATTGCAGGCGGGATGTAACCTGCTGGGATTAAAAATGCAGCAATACCGAGCACAGCAAGAGAAATGATCTTAATTGGTGCAAGGAAATGTCCAACCGTATCCAAGAGTTTGTTTGGATAGAGTGAAACAAGTGTCACAATAGCAAAATAAATAACGCTATAAATAAATAAGCTATTTGCTGAAGTGCCAAAATAAGATGAAAAACCAATCTCATAAGAAACTGTTGCTGTACGTGGCGTAGCAAAGAGCGGTCCTACAGCCAAATAACAGACAACGGTCAAGATTAAACTTGCTACTTTACCAAGTGGGGAACTCAATAGTTGAATTGAGCCTTCTACACGTGAAAGGGCAATAATCGTGATTACAGGTAAACCCACGGCAGTGACAAGGAAGCCTGCAGCTGCAAGCCAAACGTGTTCACCTGCTTGTTGGGCAACAATAGGTGGAAAGATAATATTGCCTGCTCCAATGAACAGAGCAAAGGTCATAAAACCCAAGGCAATAATATCTCGAGTACGAAGATTCGTCATATCAGGAGATGCATTGACTAAAAACAGGCGATTCTAGTAGAAAAATAAGGACTTGGGAAAATTTTTTATATGTAATATGAATTTTTTTTATACAGTCTTTTCTGTGATTTATTCAATGGTCGAATTATATTGCTGAAAATGGATGAAAAAATGCTAAACAATATGTTTAGAAATTTGTTAAAAAAATCATCGTGTATGGGGTTAATCTTGCTGTTGTTTTGCATTTTGGGGTTGGCTGCGAACTCTAGTGATTAGGCAGAGTGAGTGTGTTAAGCAACATTTTTAAATGAAAAGGATTATAATGCCTGCATCATTTAAGAGGGTGAGGATATGCTGGCTTCTTCAGTAGTGATTAAAACTGAGCAAGATATTGAAAAACTGCGTGTGTCTGGACGTCTGGCTGCACAAGTTTTGGCAATGATTGGCGAGCATGTTAAACCTGGTGTAAGTACAGAATATCTTGATGATATTTGCCATGATTATATTGTGAATACCTTAAACGTGACTCCTGCAAATATTGGTTATTATGGCTATACCAAAACCACCTGTATTTCTCCGAATGAAGTGGTTTGTCACGGAATTCCATCTGCAACCCGTATTTTAGAAGA
Source organism: Acinetobacter zhairuonensis (assembly GCF_022601715.1). Lineage (GTDB taxonomy): Bacteria > Pseudomonadota > Gammaproteobacteria > Pseudomonadales > Moraxellaceae > Acinetobacter. The sequence continues at coordinate 119,668 of NZ_JAKVIM010000003.1, forward strand.
TGGAGACATTATTAATATTGATGTTGCGATCATTAAAGATGGGTATTTTGGTGATACCAGCCGAATGTACTATGTGGGAAGTGTGAAACCGGAAGCCAAAAAACTGGTGGATACAACCTATGAAGCCATGCTAGCAGGAATTCAAGCTGTTAAACCTGATGCAACTTTGGGTGATATTGGTTTTGCGATACAGTCTGTGGCGCAACGTGAGGGCTTTAGTATTGTCAAGGACTACTGTGGGCATGGGATTGGTAAGGTTTATCATGAACAACCAAGTGTTTTGCATTATGGTCAGCCAGGGCAAGGTTTAAAACTCAAGAAAGGCATGGTGTTCACCATTGAGCCGATGGTGAATATAGGTCGCGGAACGGTGAAAGAGTTAAAAGACGGTTGGACTGTAGTGACCGTGGATAAGTCGCTTTCTGCGCAATGGGAGCATATGGTTGCAGTTACGGATACAGGATTTGAATTGTTGACCCCGTGGCCAGAAGGAACAGGTGATTATCCTGAAATCAAGTGACAACTGAATGAAGGTTGAATTTAGACTTAAGTCTTAACTTCTGTCTTATTGCGGGGATTAATAGCTAATTTCTATAATATTTAGGGTTGAAGTTACTATTCTCTAGCTTGAGTGAATATTAGTCAGTTGAACTAATCGTTTTTTTATATTTGATGAAATTTTGTGCGATCTATATAATGCACTCCAAGATTCTAGCTGTAGTTTCTTATTTTAAGTTTCAAGCTTATCCTTCTCGGATAAGCTTTTTTTTTGAATATATTTTACTTATGACTCAGGTGTTCTATCAAATAGTCGATAAATACCCGTACTGCAGGAAGTTGCCCTCGACGTGATGGATAGACAGCATGGAATATACCGTGCGGTGCTTTCCAGTCGGGCAAGACACGAACTAATTCACCTGTTTTAATATAGTCTTGCGCAATAGAATCAGGTAATAGGGCAATACCGCAATTCTGTCTCGCCAGTTGCGCCAACATCATTAAATCAGAACCCATGACCACAGGATTTACTTTAATTTTCTTTTGATGATTTTGATTGTCGTGCACAATAATTTGCTGATCAAGGTGTTCATCAACCATACTGAGTATATGGTGCTGTGCTAAGTCTTCAGGTTGTTTCAACTCGCCAAATTCATTTAGATAGGCTTGGCTGGCGAATAGATGCTGCTCAATGAGTCCAAATTTTCTTAAGATTAAGCTTGGATCATCATCTAGATTGGACCGAACGCGCAAGGCTAAATCTATGCCTTCATTGATGACATCCACACGACGATTGCTAACCAAGAGCTGTACTTTAATTTCTGGATATTTTTTTAAGAAGCTAGGCAGAATTTTTGTCATTTCATTTTGTGCAATAGAAACGGGCAAGCTGACTTTAATGACGCCTCGTGGTTCAACACTTAAATGATCGACTAAATCATGAGCAGCCTGTGCGGCATTCATCATGACTTGAGCATGGCGATAAACATTCATGCCAACTTCAGTGACTGCAAAATGTCGTGAGCTGCGTTGAATGAGTCGCACGCCAAGACGTTCTTCTAAATTATAAACGCGACGGCTCAGTTTGGATTTGGGGATGTCGGTCGCCCGTTCTGCAGCGCTAAAGCCACCATGTTCTACGACTAAAGCAAAGCAATAAAAATCATCTAAGTCAGAGAGCATCTATAATTCCATTTATGCAACGATTTTTAAAATTTAGTGCTAATGTTGCATATTGTCAATTTTAAAAACGTATGTATTTCATGTAATTTCTTGATGCTATCCTTTAGACTACAATTAAGAGATTACAGTTGAAAAAAGATGTACCAACAAATCATTGAAATTGATTCAGCCGAAAGCAATATCTGTTGTCCAATTTGCCAGCACGCCGTTGTGGATTGGTCGGAAGAACAATATATTCAGCCTTGTGAGCATACTTTATTTATTGCAATGGATTTGGGCTTTGAGTTTGTATCAGACCGCTTTGAACAGAAAATGTGGCGTTCAGTCGATGAAATTCATGATGATGAATCTGCCAGTGTCTATGATGAAATTCAGAAGGTTGATTTTGATCAAGCTATTTTGGTTCGTTCAGAATTAGGTGTGGAAAATATGTATCGCTATACAGGTTTTGCTGTCTAGTCATACAAAACAGCTCCATAAAAGGAGCTGTTTTTGCATTAAGGCTTAGCCTTCGATTTCTTCTTCAATATCGTCGTCGGCTGTATCCATGCCAAGTTCTTTGAGTTTGCGAGTTAGCGTGTTACGCCCCCAACCTAACAGTTCCGCAGCATGACGTTTACGACCACGAGTCTGTTGGAGTGCGGCATTAATCAGTGTACGTTCAAACATTGGTGTCGCAATATCAAGAATTTTCATTTCGCCATTTTTGAGCTTTTGAATTGCCCATTGACCCAGTAACTCGTCCCAATGATGTAGAGAGATACGATCAAAACTTGAAGTTGCGCTTTGTTCGGATGATTTCTCAATCGGAATTTGTTTGAGTTCGGATGGAAGATCTTCTGGATATACTTCACGACCAGTAATCATGACAGTAAGCCAGCGGCACGTATTTTCCAGTTGACGCACGTTGCCGGGCCAAGGAAGTTGTTGCATGTATTCTTGTGTTTCATGGCGCAAGATTTTTGGGCTTACACCAAGCTCCTTACCTGCACGCGCTAAGAAATGCTGAGCGAGCATTGGAATATCTTCGCTTCGATGCGCAAGTTTTGGAATGTGAATACGAATGACGTTAAGACGGTGATACAAGTCTTCACGGAAACGTCCTTCATTGACCAGTTTCTCAAGATCCTGATGGGTTGCTGCCACAATACGTACATCAACCTTAACTGGAATGTGACCACCAACGCGATAGAACTCGCCATCTGCCAAGACGCGTAATAACCGTGTTTGCGTTTCAAACGGCATATCCCCAATTTCATCGAGGAATAGCGTACCGCCGTTGGCTTGTTCAAAACGACCTTGGCGCTGCGTATTTGCACCCGTAAATGCACCTTTTTCATGACCAAATAATTCGGTTTCGATCAAATCTTTAGGAATGGCTGCCATGTTCAAGGCAATAAACGGCTTGCTGCTACGTGGTGAATGGCGATGCAGAGCATGTGCAACCAATTCTTTACCAGTGCCAGATTCACCATTAATCAGCACAGTAATGTGAGATTGAGAGAGACGACCGATCGCACGGAAGACTTCCTGCATGGCAGGAGATTCCCCAATAATTTCTGTAGATTGAATTGGTGAGGCAGTTTTTGCAGACTCTTGTTGTTGTAGCTTGGTAATGTGCAATATTGCACGATTTACCAGTGCTAAGGCTTCATCAATATCGAATGGCTTTGGTAGATATTCAAAAGCACCAGTTTGGTAGCTTGACACTGCTGATTCTAAATCAGAGTGCGCTGTCATAATAATGACAGGAAGATCTGGGTAATTGCTTTTGACTTTGGCTAAAAAAGTGAGACCATCAATACCCGGCATGCGGATGTCAGTCAGAATGACATCAGGCGCATCAGCCGCAAGCTGATCTAAAGCAGATTGTGCTTCTTCAAAGCTGGTGACATCAAAACCTTCTTCTTTAAACGTTTTTTCAAGCACCCATCGCATGGCGCGATCGTCATCAATTACCCATATTTTATTTCGCGACATGGTTAGACTCCCAAGGTAAATATAAGCTAAATACTGTTTTTCCCGGAATGGATTGGCATTCAATCATTCCGTTGTGTTGATGCATAATGTTTTGTGCAATACTCAGACCGAGTCCTGTGCCTTTGGCACGGCCAGTCACAAGTGGATAGAACACGGATTCCAAGATTTCCTCAGGAACCCCAGGTCCGTTATCCTCAATGTCAACGCGAACCGCGGAGCGGTTTAACACACCATTAATAGTGACCAAGCGTTGAATGCGTGTTCTTAAAACCAGTTCAGGTTGATGTTCTGTAAAGAAATCTTTGTTTTCCATCATGGCTTGAACGGCATTAACACTGATGTTGAGCATTACCTGAATCAGTTGATCTCGATCGGCTTTGACTTCTGGTAAAGATAAGTCGTAATCGCGTGTGATCTTGATTTTTTTCTTGGTTTGATTGGCAATCAGTGAGCGCACACGTTCTAGAGGTTCGTGCACATTGACTGGTTCATAGCTTGGTAATTGACGTGAGCCGAGCATGGTGTCGGCAAGATTACGTAGGCGATCAACTTCACTGATAATAATGTCGGTGAATTCTGAATATTCTGGGTTGTTTAAACTGCGAGCTAACAGTTGCGTTGCACCTCGAATTCCCCCTAAAGGGTTTTTAATTTCATGGGCAACTCCGCGAATTAGTTGTCGTGCGACTTGATGTTGCTGAATCAGGTTTTCTTCTTTGGATATTTTTAGCATCCGATCAATTGGATTTAGCTCAATTAACAGTAAAGGGTGATAAGGTTTGCCAGCATTGAGTTGAGATACGGTGTAGTCAACATGAATGTCTTTAAAGTTGACATTAATTGTAGCTTCACGACGAGTATAAGGCTGACCAGTAGCTAAAGTATTAAATAATGCTTCTTCTGTATTAAATTCATCATTTGGCATATGCAGCAAATTTAAGGCAGGCTGTCCATTTGCTCGTAATAAACTCATATCAAACAATGACTCGCATGATGAGTTTAAATAAAAAATATTAAGTTTACTGTCGACAAGCATAATGGCGGTAGTTAGATTATCCACCAAAACACGATAGTCGATAGCATGTGGCTGATCCATTAGCGAAGGTATCCTGTATTAAAATGGCGCAATGGCATCTTCAAAAAACAATTAATAGTCCAATCTTGGAACGTAATTGATGCAATTTAAGCAAAATGTACGCCAACTTTGAGTCTGGCGTGTCAAAGTTGAACCTTTATTAAAAAAATGCGCTGAAATTGGACTTTATTAAAATTATAAGCTGAAGATAGTGGGTAGATAACTTTTAAAATGCATTAAATTGGTGCAATTGTAAATATATGAATCAAACGGTGGATTAATTTTGGTGCATTACAGAAAGAGTAGAGTTACCACCTATTTTTATGAATCGAAAAGTCTTACAATACGCGGATTCTAGTGGAGTGCAGATTCATGAAGTCCCCCAAAGTCGGTTTTGTTTCTTTAGGTTGTCCTAAGGCATTGGTAGATTCAGAACGAATTTTAACTCAGTTAAAGACTGAAGGTTATGATGTGGCATCAGATTATGATGGTGCTGATTTGGTTGTTGTTAATACCTGTGGTTTTATTGAATCTGCAGTACAAGAATCATTAGATGCGATTGGCGAAGCAATGAGCGCCAATGGTAAAGTTATTGTGACAGGTTGTTTGGGTAAAGACGAAGATAAAATTCGTGAAATGCACCCTAATGTCCTTAAAGTCACAGGTGCGGCAGCTTATCAGGATGTCATGGAAGCAGTGCATGAATATGTACCTGCGCCACCAAAGCACAATCCATTTATTGATTTGGTCCCTGAGCAAGGCATTCGTCTGACACCAAAACACTATGCATATTTAAAAATATCGGAAGGATGTAACCATCGTTGTACCTTCTGCATTATTCCGAGTATGCGTGGCGATTTGGTCTCACGTCCTGTAGGTTTAGTACTTGATGAGGCAGCTGCATTAAAACGTGCAGGTGTTAAAGAAGTCTTGGTGATTTCTCAAGATACTTCGGCTTATGGTGTAGATACCAAATATAAACTGGATTTCTGGAATGGTCAGCCAGTCAAAACCAAATTTTACGACATGTGTGAAGCCTTGGGTCAATTAGGGATCTGGGTTCGACTGCACTATGTCTATCCGTACCCGCACGTTGATGCTGTTATTGATTTAATGGCGCAAGGTAAAATCTTGCCATATTTAGATATTCCTTTTCAGCACGCCAGTCCGCGCATCTTGAAATTGATGAAGCGACCAGCCCATAGTGAAAATACTTTAGAGCGTCTTAAATTATGGCGTGAAAAGTGCCCTGAATTGGTAATTCGTTCAACATTTGTGGTCGGTTTCCCCGGCGAAACTGAAGAAGATTTTCAATTGTTGTTGGATTGGTTGAAAGAAGCACAGCTGGATCGCGTAGGCTGCTTTACCTATTCACCAGTTGAAGGTGCTACAGCGAATGATTTACCTGATCATGTGCCTGAAGAAATTAAACAACAGCGTTATGAGCGTTTTATGGAGGTTCAGCAAGAAATTTCTGCTGCAAAACTCCAAAAGCGTATCGGTCAAGTCATGACAGTATTGGTAGATGATCTTGAAGAAGAGTTTCCTGTTGCAGTTGCGCGTTCTTATGCGGATGCGCCAGAAATTGATGGAAATGTCTTTGTCGAAGATATCGACAAGAATCTGATTAAAGCTGGTGATTTGCTTGAAGTTGAAATTACCGATGCAGATGAATACGACTTGTTTGCGAAGTTGATTCGAGTGAAATCGGCTTAAGTAAATCCATATATAGAAAAATAGAAATTAAGTTAATTTGGAGTTTGGAATGTCAGATTCAAAGAATCCACGCTATTCACGCATCTTGCTAAAACTTTCGGGTGAAGCGCTTGCGGGCAATAAAGACATGGGTATCGATGCACAAGTGCTCGATCAAATGTCACTATCAATTGCGCATTTGGTTGGTTTAGGTGTACAGGTTGGTATTGTTGTTGGTGGTGGTAACTTATACCGTGGTAGCCAGTTGCAAAAAGATGGTTTGGTTGGTCGTGTAACGGGTGATCAAATGGGTATGTTGGCAACGGTGATGAACGGTTTAGCAATGCGTGATGCATTGGTGCGTCGTAACATTAAAACGCGTTTAATGTCAGCCTTACCAATTGGTACTGTGGTGGAATCATATTCTAGCCGTGATGCCATTCGTCACCTTACACAAGGTGAGGTGTGCGTATTCGTTGCAGGTACAGGTAATCCATTCTTTACCACCGATACTGCTGCTTGTTTACGTGGTATTGAAATTGAAGCGAGCCTCATCTTAAAAGCAACAAAAGTTGATGGTGTTTATAATAAAGACCCAAGCAAATTTGATGATGCGGTTAAATATGATCACTTAACATTCGATCAAGTGTTGGATGAGAAATTGGGTGTGATGGATTTAACTGCAATTTGCTTGTGCCGTGACCATAATGTTCCACTTCAAGTGTTTGATATGAACAAGTCTGGCGCATTGCTTTCTGTGGTTATGGGTGAAAAAGAAGGGACTCACGTTACGAATTAATGTACGTGAGCCCGAAAGCTCTTTATACTACTCGCTATTTTAGTAATTACATCTTTAAGAATTAAGTAAGGAAGATCATATGATTAACGATCTTAAAAAAGACGCAGAAGACCGTATGAACAAGTCGCTTGACTCGTTGGAACATGGTTTTGCAAAGGTTCGTACTGGACGAGCGCATCCATCCATTCTGAACGGTGTAATGGTTCCTTACTATGGCTCTGATGTTCCTTTAAATCAGGTGGCAAACGTCGGCGTTGAAGATTCACGCACTTTAATCATTCAACCATTTGAACGCACAATGGTTGCTGCAATTGATAAAGCGATTCGTGAATCAGATTTGGGTCTCAATCCAATTACTGCGGATGCGATTCGTGTACCAATGGCTGCACTGACTGAAGAAACGCGTCGTGACATGCAGAAAGTTGCGCGTAACGAAGCTGAAAATGCGAAAGTTGCGATTCGTAACATTCGTCGTGATGTATTGGGTGATCTCAAGGCATTGTTGAAAGAAAAGGAAATTTCTGAAGATGATGAGCGCCGTGCAGGTGATGATATCCAAAAAATCACTGATAAATACGTTGCTGAAGTTGAAAAACGTTTGGCTGCTAAAGAAGCTGAATTGATGAAGGTCTAAATTAATGACCTCATCTGAAGACGCTACACATCTTCCAAAACATGTTGCCATCATTATGGATGGCAACAACCGTTTTGCCAAAAAAATGCAAATGCAAAAGGGGGCGGGACACCGTGAAGGTAAAAATGTCCTTGATCCGATTGTTGAGCATTGTCGAAAAAGAAATATTCAAGCCTTAACTGTTTTCGCATTTTCAAGTGAGAACTGGAATAGACCTCAGTTTGAGGTGGATTTGCTGATGAATTTGTTGGAAGAAACAATTCATGAGCAAATCCCGCGCATGGAAAGATTTGAAATTGCTTTGCGATTTATTGGTGATCGTTCTCGCTTGTCTCCGCATTTACGCGAGTTAATGTTGCATGCCGAGCAAAGGACTGCTAAGTTCACTCAAATGACTTTAACCATAGCAGTCAGTTATGGTGGTATGTGGGACATGGCGCAAGCAGCTCAGCAAATTGCTCAAGAAGTAAAAGCTGGAAAGCTTGAGGTTGAACAGATTAATGCTGAACTTATGGGGCAGTATATTAGTTTGTCTGATTTGCCTGCTGTAGATTTGCTGATTCGTACAGGTGGAGATTATCGACTGTCGAATTTCTTGCTTTGGCAAGCAGCCTATGCAGAGTTGTATTTTACTGAAACTTTATGGCCTGAATTTGGTGTGCAAGAGTTTGATTATGCACTTGAAGTCTTTGCAGGGCGTGAGCGTCGTTTTGGTAAAACGTCTGAGCAAATTCAACAAGATAAATTTGAGAATTAATAAATGTTAGAGCGGATTATTACCGCATTGGTATTGGTGGCAGTTGTACTAAGTTGTATGTTTGCTACTCAATCACAGTATCCGATGTTGATTCTGATGATTGTTGCCGCTGGGGTTGCTGGCTATGAGTGGTATAAGCTCATGCCTAGAAAAACAAATCAAATCATCAAGCCTTTTGCCTGGTGCTACGGGCTTGTCACTGCAGCATTAGCAACTTTGGCGTTATATTTTAAAGACATTGCACTTTTATTGTGGTGTGCTTCTATTTTATCTTGGTTAGTCAGTGTTTATTGGGTGAAAAATTACCCAGAATATGATGGTTGGTATAACAATAGCCTCTATTTCTTGGGTTTTGTGCTGATTGCTGCAGCCGTTACCGCTATTTTCGCGCTATGGTTTAGTTCTCCATGGTGGTTAATGTATTTGTTCTTGCTGGTTTGGGGCGCAGACAGTGGAGCTTATTTTGTCGGACGAAAGTTTGGTAACAAGAAGCTTGCACCTGATGTTAGTCCGAATAAATCTGTAGAGGGTTTGTACGGTGGAATTTTAACTTCAATGATTATTGTGATTGCGGTTGAGATTCTGTATCTGGATTTAACTTTAGCACAACATATTTTATTTTTGATTCTCTCTATAGTCACAGTGTTTAGTTCGGTATTGGGTGACTTGTTTGAGTCAATGATCAAGCGTCGCGCTGGAATTAAAGATTCTGGTCGCATCTTACCTGGGCATGGTGGGGTTTTAGATCGTATCGATTCATTATTAGCCGCAGCGCCAATCTTTGCTGCGGGTATGTATGTGTTAAAACTTATTGGCGTAGATTTGTAAATGTCACAAGCTGTTTGTATCTTAGGTGTAACGGGTTCTATTGGTCAAAGTACCTTAAAAATACTGCAACAGCATCCTGAAGACTATTCTGTCTTTGCGATTACGGCATTTAGTCGAATTCAGGAGCTGGTACAAATTTGTAAGCAGTTCCGACCTAAAGTTGTGGTGATTCCCTCGGTGAAAGAACAGGAATTACGACAACTTTTTTTACAGGAAGATCTTCAAGATATTGAAGTTTTGTTTGATGAGGTGGGCTTAGAGGCTGTGGCCAGTCATCCAGAAGTGGATGTGGTTATGGCTGCGATTGTTGGAGCTGCAGGACTATTGCCGACCTTGGCAGCAGTTAAGTCAGGTAAAAGGGTGTTGCTTGCCAATAAAGAGGCACTTGTGATGTCGGGCGACTTGATGATGCAAGCTGCACGCGATCATCAAGCTTTATTATTGCCTGTAGACTCCGAACACAATGCTATTTTCCAATGCCTTCCAGAACAATATTTAAATGCAGAGCGTAATGGGCAGCCGAAATTAGGTGTGTCGCGTATTCTGTTGACTGCATCGGGAGGTCCATTTTTAAACCATTCATTAGATCAGCTGCATGGTGTTACGCCAGCCCAAGCTTGTAAGCACCCGAATTGGTCTATGGGGCAAAAAATCTCGGTGGATTCAGCAACTTTAATGAATAAAGGGCTTGAGTTAATTGAAGCGTGCCATCTATTTGCAATTTCAGAACATTTTGTAACAATTGTAGTTCATCCGCAGAGTATTATTCACTCCATGGTGCAATATGTTGATGGTTCAACATTGGCGCAAATGGGGAATCCAGATATGTGTACTCCTATTGCACATGCTTTAGCTTGGCCGAAGCGTATTGATACTCATGTTCCAGCTTTGGATTTATTTGTAAATCATCGTCTTGATTTTCAGGAACCAGATACGACTCGTTTTCCTGCATTAAGTTTGGCTCGCCAATCGATGCAAGCGGGTGGTTTGGCACCTGCGATTTTAAATGCGGCAAATGAAGTTGCGGTGGCATCTTTCTTGCAAAATCAGATTCGTTTTACAGATATACCTGTTGTGGTAGAACATACATTGAATCAGGTTGAAAATGGTTCTGCTGATTCGATTGATTTAATCTTACAAGTCGATTCAACTGCCAGATCAATTGCTCAGCAGTTTGTAAGCGGTAAAGGAAGCTAACATGAATGCCTTGTTTATTATTGTTGCGGCAATTTTATTGCTCGGGCCGCTCATTGCAATTCATGAGTTCGGACATTATTTTGTTGCACGTAAACTCGGCGTTAAAGTTTTAGTTTATTCGATTGGCTTTGGTCCAACTGTTCTGAAGTGGACATCTAAAAAGTCAGGCATTCAATATCAATTGTCAGCTTTACCTTTGGGTGGTTATGTCAAAATGCTGGATGAGCGTGAAGGCAATGTTGCAGAAGCTGATTTGCCGTATGCCTTCAATCGTCAGCATCCGTGGAAACGTATTGCCATTGTCGCTGCTGGACCTTTAATTAATCTTATTTTTGCAGTTTTATTATTTTGGGTGTTGTTTTTACCCGCTCAAGAACAATTAAACACGCGTGTTGGTAAGGTTTTAATAAATTCGCCTGCGGCAACAGTACAAATGCAAGTTGGTGATAAGATCACCGCTGTTGATGGTGCAAAGACTACGACGTGGGAGCAACTTAATTTTGCTCTGGTTGATCGTGCGGGTGAAACAGGTGTGATTCATATCGATGCTGATCGAAATGGACAACTCAAATCCTTTGAATTGCCAATTCAAAACTTCTTGAAAGATCAAAATCAATCGCCTTTAGATAGTCTTGGATTTATCCCTTATCGTCCACATATTCCTGCAACTGTGATGAAATTGAGTGAAGATGGTGCGGCAATTCGTCAAGGGATGAAGGAGGGTGACCGCATTGTTGCAATTGATGGGGTCAAGATGAAGGACTGGTTTGATGTGGTTGAGGTGGTGCAAGCATCGCCTGAGAAACTGCTCAAGATTGATGTCTTGCGTCAAAATCAGTTGGTGCATTTGGAAGTTATGCCACAAGGCAAGCGAGATAACATGGGTAATGTGTCTGGCGTGCTTGGTGTGCAAAATAACCCAGGCAAGGTGGTTATTCCTCAAGAATACAAGCAAACCATTCAATATGGTCCTGTTGAGGCTTTTGGCAAAGCCTTCGACAAGACTGGACAAATCAGTACCATGATCCTGAATTCTATAGTGAAAATGGTACGAGGTTTAATTGGGTTGGAAAACTTATCAGGTCCGATCACGATTGCTAAAGTCGCTGGACAAAGTGCTGAAATGGGGTGGCAAACTTTCATTTCATTCATGGCACTCATGAGTGTGAGTTTGGGGATATTGAACTTGTTGCCGATTCCTATGTTGGATGGTGGGCATTTGGTTTACTACTTTATAGAATTGATTCGTGGTAAACCTGTTTCTGAACAAATACAATTGGTTGGTTTAAAAATTGGTATGGTACTGCTGGGTAGCATGATGCTCCTTGCATTATTTAATGACTTTATGCGTTTATAACAACGTTGCTTTGAAATTAACATCGGAAAAGACTGGCATGCAGCACACACATTTATTTATGCCTTTGGCACTGGTTAGTGCTATGGCAGCAGTACAACAAGTATATGCAGCGGATGAATTTATTGTTCGTGATATAAAAATTGATGGACTCGTTCGTTTAACTCCTGCCAATGTGTACACCATGTTGCCAGTGCGTAGTGGTGATCGTGTTGATGATCAAGCTATTTCAAATTCAATTCGTGCATTGTATGCATCGGGTATGTTTGATGACATCAAGGCATCTCAAGAGGGTGATACACTTGTTTTCAAAGTGGTTGAGCGTCCACTAATTTCTAAAATTGAGCTAAAAGGCAACAAACTCATTCCTAAAGAAGCGTTGGAAGAAGGTTTGAAAAAAATGGGCTTAGCTGAAGGTGAGGTGTTAAAAAAATCGACACTTCAAACCGTTGAGTCCGAACTTGAACAACAGTATGTTCAACAAGGTCGTTACGATGCAGATGTCAAAGTTACAACCACAGCTAAGCCGAATAACCGTGTAGATTTATTGCTTGAATTTAACGAAGGTCAAGCTGCTAAAGTTGTTGATATTAATGTTATTGGTAATACTGTATTTAGCGATAGCGATATTCAACAGGCTTTTGCTGTTAAAGAAAGTAGCTGGAGTTCAATTGTTTCACGTAATGACCGTTATGCACGTGAAAAAATGGCGGCAAGCTTGGAAGCATTACGCGCTTTGTATTTGAATGCAGGTTATATCAACTTCGATATCACGAACTCAAGTCTGAATTTAAGTGAAGATAAAAAACGTATTTTCATTGAAGTTTCTGTGAATGAGGGTCAGCAATTTAAATTTGGTGAAACCAAGTTTTTAGGCGATGCATTGTATAAGCCTGAAGAACTTAAGGCGATGCAAATTTATAAAGATGGATCGACGTATTCTCAAGAAAAAGTAAATGCGGTTAAGCAGTTATTATTACGTAAATATGGTAATGCGGGTTATTACTATGCGGAAGTGAATGTGGTTCCGCAAATTAATAATGAAACGCGTGTGGTTGACCTAAATTACTATATTAATCCAGGTCAGCAAGTTACAGTACGACGGATTAACTTTACGGGTAATACTAAAACTTCAGATGAAGTATTACGTCGTGAAATGCGCCAAATGGAAGGTGCTTTAGCAAGTAATGAAAAAATTGACTTGTCTAAAGTACGTTTAGAGCGTACGGGATACTTTAAAACGGTAGATATTAAACCGACACGTATTCCAAATACGCCAGATCAGGTCGATTTGAATGTAAATGTTGAAGAACAGCATTCAGGTACAAGTACTTTGGCTGTCGGTTACTCGCAAAGTGGTGGTGTGACATTCCAAGCGGGACTCAGTCAAACCAACTTTATGGGTACGGGTAATAGTGTTGCAATTGACCTGTCACGCTCTGAAACCCAAGATTACTACAACTTGAGTGTAACCGATCCGTACTTCACAATTGATGGTGTGCGTCGTGGTTACAATATGTACTACCGTAAGACCAAGCTAGATGATGACTATAACGTCAATAACTATGTAACGGATAGTTTGGGTGGTGGTATTAACTTTGGTTATCCAATTGATGAAAACCAAAGTATCAGTGCGGGCTTAAATATTGACCAAACTGAAGTGACAACAGGTCCTTATGTGTCGACCTATGTGCGTGATTATTTAATGGCACATGGTGGTAAAGTTAAAGACACATCAACATATTGCTTAGTAGATCTAACAGAAGCTAACAATTATACCTGTCCAGAGGATAGTGTCTCAAATCCGTATAATTCTGAATTTTCTGGTGACTTCTTAACCTACAACTTTACTTTAGGTTGGTCGTATAACACTTTAAACCGCCCGCAATTCCCAACTTCAGGTCAATCGCATCGTGTGAATGCTGAAATTGCACTACCTGGTAGTGATGTGGAATATCAAAAAATTACCTACGATGCGCAAGCCTTTTTACCTCTAGGTAAGGACTTTGTATTACGTGGCTATGGTAAGTTAGGTTATGGTAACGATTTACCATTCTATAAAAACTTCTATGCAGGTGGTTATGGGTCGGTACGTGGTTATGACAACAGTACCCTAGGTCCAAGATATGATGGTGTTTATTATAGTGAAACTGGTCAAACGGACCCTTCACCAGAAGAAGTGGGTGGTAATGCTTTAGTTCAATTTGGTACTGAGCTGGCACTACCTTTACCATTTAAAGGGGATTGGACTCGTCAAGTTCGTCCAGTATTGTTTGCAGAAGGTGCTCAGGTCTTTGATACACAATGTGATGTATTTGCGACTGATGCTGCGAAACAGACATGTAAAGATAAATATGGTTTCGATTTAGGTAACATGCGTTATAGCGTGGGTGTAGGCTTTACCTGGATTACCATGATTGGTCCATTATCATTAAGTTATGCATTCCCATTAAATGATAAGCCTGGTGATGAAACTAAAGAGCTTCAATTTGAAATTGGTCGTACTTTCTAAGTACGATCTTTTCTAATAGAACAGAATATAGAATAAGGTCTAAAAATGCGTAAAATAATCAAGGTATTAGCATTTGCTAGTATTTCACTCAGTTCAATGGTTCATGCTGCGGGCTATGGTGTGGTCGATTTAGAGCAAGTGGTAGAAAACAGTACTTACCTCAAAGCTCAGAATACAACGCTGCAACAGTCCATTAAGCCGCAGACGACTCGCTTAGAGCAATTGGGCAAAGAGTTGGATGCCATGAAGCAAAAGGCACAAGCTTCCAAATTGTCTGAAGCAGAAATGAAGAAAATGAGCGCTGAATACCAAACTAAGTTGAATGAATTAAATGGCATTCAACAAGGTTTGCAAACTAAAGTACAAGCCTCTTTGCAAGTGATGAATAAGACGTTAGATGCTCGAATCAAGCAAGTTGCTGAACAATTGCGTAAAGAAAATAGCTTAGATGTAGTTTTGAATAAAAACTCTGCGCTTGCCTATGACGCTAAGTACGATTTAACTGATAAAATGATTCAAAAGGTTAATGCAATTAAGTAATCAATGAATCTTAACAAAAAATGTTTAAAAGACCTCGCTCACCTTGTTCAAGGTGAGTGTCTCGGTCAATCCGACCTTGTTATTCAAGGCTTAGCGAGTCTGGATACTGCCTCTCAACAACATATCTCCTTTGTCTCAGATGAGAAATATCTGGATAAGGCGTTAGCGTCCCGAGCTGGTGCTCTGATTGTCACTAAAGCTCTACAAGAAAAACTGCATAGCCATCAAAATTTCATTTTGGTTCCTAACCCTTATCTTGCTTTTGCAATTTTGACTCATGTGTTTGAGAAAAAGCATACTGAATTCGGGATTGAAAGCACAGCAAAAATTCATCCCTCTGCAATTGTGTCTGATACTGCTTATATTGGTCATTATGCTGTCATCGGTGAAAATTGTGTGGTTGGTGATAACACTATAATTCAAGCACATGTTCGTATTGATGATGATGTCGAGATTGGTAAAGATGGTTTCATTGATTCGCATGTCACTTTAACGGGTGCATGTAAAATTGGTGATCGAGTGCGTATTCATGCCAATACTGTGATTGGTAGCGAAGGATTTGGTTTTGCGCCATATCAAGGAAAATGGCACCGTATTGCGCAATTGGGATCAGTGATCATTGGTCATGATGTGCGAATTGGCTCAAATTGTAGTATTGATCGTGGTGCTTTAGACGATACTATTTTGGAACATGGTGTTAAGATTGATAACCTTGTGCAAATCGCCCATAACGTTAAGATTGGTGAAAACACTGCGATTGCGGCTAAGTGTGGTATTGCGGGCAGTACAACAATTGGCAAAAACTGTATCCTTGCAGGTGCTTGTGGTGTCGTAGGGCACATTAGCATTGCTGATAATGTAACGATTACGGCAATGTCAATGGTCACAAATAATATTTACGAAGCTGGAAGTTATTCTGGTGGGACAGGATTATTTGCAACACCACAGTGGAAGCGGACAGTTGTACGGTTCAGACAATTAGCAGATGTGCCATTGACCCAATTAGTCAAACGACTTGATCATATGCAGACTCAAATTGAGTCCCTTGAATCAACTTTTAAATTGCGTAAATAGAATTATGATGACTGAGTCTACTTTACTACCATTTACGAAACCAGAATTGCCAATGCATATTCAACAAATTCGTGAATATTTACCACACCGTTATCCATTCTTGTTGGTTGATCGCATTGTAGATGTAACTGATAATGGTATTGTTGGTTATAAAAACGTTTCAATCAACGAAGAGTTCCTACAAGGACATTTCCCAAACTACCCAATTATGCCAGGTGTGCTAATTGTGGAAGCTTTGGCTCAAGTGTCTGGTATTCTTGGCTTTATTATGAACAATGAGAAGCCGAGTGAAGGTTCTTTGTTCCTTTTTGCGGGTGCAGAGAAGGTAAGATTTAAAAAACAGGTGGTTGCAGGCGACCAACTTGTATTAAAATCAGAATTGATTATGCAAAAACGTGGTATTTACAAATATAACTGTATTGCTACTGTTGATGGTGTTGTTGCAACAACCGCAGAAATCATGGTTTATCATCAGAAAGTATAGAGTAGGCATGAGCAATAACGAATTAATTCATCCAACCGCTATTATTGACTCATCAGCAGTAATTGCTCCAGATGTGCAAATTGGACCGTATTGTATTATTGGTCCTCAGGTCACAATTGGAGCAGGCACAAAACTTCATTCACATGTTGTGGTTGGGGGGTACACGCGTATTGGAAAAAATAATGAAATTTTCCAGTTCGCAAGTATTGGTGAAGTATGCCAAGATTTGAAATACCGAGGTGAAGAAACTTGGTTGGAAATTGGCGATCACAATACGATTCGTGAGCATTGCAGCTTACATCGCGGCACTGTGCAAGATCAGTCTTTAACCAAAATTGGTAGTCATAATCTATTAATGGTGAACACGCATATTGCGCATGACTGTATGGTGGGTGATCATAATATTTTTGCCAATAATGTAGGTGTTGCTGGACACGTTCATATTGGTGATTACGTTATTGTTGGTGGAAACTCTGGTATTCATCAGTTCTGTAAGCTTGCTTCATACAGTATGGTGGGTGGGGCGTCTTTAATCGTGAAAGATGTTCCAGCATATGTCATGGCTTCTGGTAATCCTGCACATGCATTTGCTATGAATGTTGAGGGTATGCGTCGCAAAGGTTGGTCTAAAGAAGTAATTCAAGGTCTACGTACAGCATTCAAACTCATTTATAAAGAAGGTTTGACGACGGTTGAGGCAGTTGAGCGAATCCGTCAGGAAATTTTACCGACGGTTGCTGAAGCTCAATTGTTAATTGACTCTCTAGAGCAGTCTGAACGCGGCATCGTTCGTTAAGTTTCGCATTATAAAAAAGACACCATATGGTGTCTTTTTTTATTTCTTGAAATAGCTAGCTTCTTCGCTTTTAGGATATTGTTTTAATAGTTTAGCTTTATATTGATTAGCTAATGCTGTATTGCGGTCAACATCTTTTGCGATGCTATAGAGTTGATATAGGGCACGAGAAGCTTTGGATGATTGTGGATATTGATTGACAACAATGTTGTAATTCTTTTTAGCTTCGGTGTAGTTGGTTGGTTCAATTGCTAGATTGAATTCTGCGAGCCAAAAATACGCATTGCTGATGTAGATACTGTTGGGGTGATTTTTAATAAAGTTTTGCATCGGTGCAATGGCTTTTTTAGCACCACCTTGTTTGTAAGCGTCTAATGCAACGGTATAGGCGGCTTTCTCTAGCTCCGTTGCTTGCTGATTTGTCGTAACAGGCACATTGGTGCTTGACGTGCTAGGTGTTTCAGGAGTTGCAGCAGCTGGACTATTGGCTGAATTTACGGCTGCTGTGGCGGTTGCGCTGATGCTGGGTGAACTATCCTGTTGTTTATCCTCCGTTTGAGTCACACTCTCAGGATCAACCTTTTGTTGTAAGAGTTCTAAGCGTTGATCTAAGTCAGTATAGCGATTGTTGAGTTCATTTTTAAGCTGTTCAATCGTATTTTCTTGTTCTTCAATTCGACCACGTAAGCTTCGAATGTCATTCTCAAGTTGTTGATTTTTTTGCATGATTTGCCAGTTTATATTGGTGGGTACATTGGCTTCAGCAACGGGTGTGTTTGTTGTTGTATTATAATTTGAGCTTGAATTTGAACCAGAATCAGTTTGGCTTAATCCGCGATTTTCAATAGGGATATTGGCGAAAATAGAAGTGGTGCTGAGTAAGGTGAGTGCATAAATTGCATGCTTAAATTGCATCATAAAACATATCCATTTTGTATTACTTGCTTAAAGCCTTGAGTTTGTATGGCTTTATTCATTTCATATTGAACACATTTAAAATGCTCAAGCACTGAAATGCAATAAGTGTTTTCAATCTTGTCGTATGTTTAAGGTAAACTCAAAATGGAATATGGATAGAAATTGCAATAAATGCATATATTTGTATTTTAAATAGACAAATGAATAGCTTAGGTGAATAAACCAAGAATAAGTGCTTGCAACTTGGGTAAAAATCTCTATACTCTGTTCTTGCAATGGTAGCCCTGCCGGTTACTTCGCAATTGCACTCTGCGAACCCCGCCAGGACCGGAAGGTAGCAACGGTAGTAGAATTGTGATGTGCCGAAGTTTTGCTGGTAGGGTTGCCACCATTTTATTCTTATAATATTTAATTTTTCTCTTTTATTTATTCTTCAAATTCCTTTCTGTTAATTGCTTTCATAATTGCATCCATATCAAATCCTCTGTACTGTAAAAAACGAATTTGCTTTGCTTTTAGTTTTGGGTCTTTTTCTACGGTCGAGCCGAATTTCTTGAGTTTGAGTTGATAAGCCTGTTCTGCCCAATCAATTTCCTTTAATTCTTCTTGAATTAATTCACTGTTTATTTTTTTGTTTTTTAATGCCAGTTTAATGCGCTGAGGACCTTTTCCTTTGCGTTTTTGGCTCGACAGTACAATTTCAGCTACACGTTGGTCACTTTGATAATTATTGTTTGATAGTTCTTCAACCAGATTGACCACTTCCTCTCGATTTACTGCATAGGTCGCTAGCTTCTCAATTAGCTCTGCTTTGGAGTATTCCTTGCGTGTCAGTACGGCAAACGCATAAGAGCGCAGACGTGAGCCAGTGAGTCCTGTATTTTGTACAACTTCAGTTTCTATCTCTTCATGATTGTACTGAGTTGTTTGTGATTCTTGAGGTGGTGTCTGTTTGGCATCTGATGTGCCAAATTCTTGCTTAAGACTCTCGTAGTTCAATAGTTTAGGAAATTTAGATGGGCTCATATTAGTTCGAATCTTGGATTGAAAAACGCCCCGAAGGGCGTTTTGGTATAACGGGCATATTTTGTAGAGTACCTAATGGCTTAAGCATCAAGGAGTAGATCAGGTTCTTCTTCCTCTTTATCCTCTACGGTTACATTACCTGTTGTTAATAACTGGTCACGGATAATACGTTCAACTTCTTGCGCCAATTGTGGATTCTCTTCAAGGTGGCGAATTACATTATTCTTGCCTTGACCAATTTTGTTGCCTTGATACGAATACCAAGCACCAGCCTTTTGAACGATGTCTTGTTGTACCGCAAGGTCAACTAATTCGCCTAACTGATTCACACCTTTGCCGTAAAGAATTTGGAAAAGCGCTTCTTTGAAAGGAGGTGCCATTTTGTTTTTAACGACTTTAACTTTGGTTTCTGAACCAATAATTTCATCGCCTTCTTTCACTTGACCAACACGACGAATATCTAAGCGTACTGACGCATAGAATTTTAAGGCATTACCACCAGTGGTAGTTTCTGGGCTACCGAACATTACACCAATCTTCATACGGATTTGGTTAATGAAGATTACCATACAGTTCGAACGTTTCGCATTACCTGTAATTTTACGCAGCGCCTGACTCATTAGGCGAGCTTGTAAGCCCATGTGTGAGTCACCCATTTCACCTTCGATTTCGGCGCGAGGGGTAAGAGCAGCCACGGAGTCGACAACGATAAGGTCGATTGCACCAGAGCGAACCAGCATGTCTGCAATTTCGAGTGCTTGTTCACCATTGTCTGGTTGAGAGACGAGTAGATTGTCAATGTCGACGCCAAGCTTACGTGCATATTGTGGATCAAGTGCATGTTCAGCATCGATGAAGGCACAAGTACCACCAGCTTTTTGACATTGTGCAATTGCTTGTAATGTCATGGTTGTTTTACCAGAAGATTCAGGACCGTAAATTTCAACGATACGACCTTTAGGTAAGCCACCAATACCGAGTGCGATATCCAGTGTTAATGAACCTGTTGAAACCGCTTCAACGGCTTGCACGGTATTATCGCCAAGGCGCATGACTGTATTCTTACCAAATTGTTTTTCAATTTGGCTTAGGGCAGCATTTAGTGCCTTGCTTTTATTCTCATCCATCTCTCAACCTCAAAACTATGTCACTTCATTTCTAACTAAAGTGGATGTATTGCATTACAAACGTTTTCCACTTCAGTATAGTGACAGAATTATTCCTGTTATTCTATGTCTGTTGTATCTGGTGCGACACAACATGACGCGACTAATTTAATCATCATTATAAGACCAGTGTTGGTCAAATTGTTGATCATTTTCTTGTTTAAACTTACTGATTTGCCGACGATCTTTTTTAGACGGGCGATGATCAGGTCGAGCAAGATTATGCAATTTTCTTTGCGATGCAAGCAATTCTCTTTTTGCTAAACTGACTTCAGTTTCTTCATAAAGGAGTTGTGCTACAGGTGCAGGACCACGCACACCTGAAATGGCTTTGATAACCACGGTTTTCTTTTCAAAGCCTTGTTGAATGGTGAGTTCCATTCCGACACGCACTTCTTTCGATACTTTGACACGTTCACCGTCAAAATGGACTTTGCCACCTTCAATTGCAGATTTGGCGATGCTACGTGTTTTAAAAAAACGTGCAGCCCACAGCCATTTGTCGATACGCATGGTTTCAGCAGGTAAATGTTGCTCTGCTTTAGGCATATTGCTTTTGTTCCTCAGCTTGTTCCAATAAAGGGATGAAATCTGTTAAATGTTTTAACATTGGAAATGGGGATTCGTCACGGACTAATCCTATAGATGAGGGTTGTTGAATACTAATTAAATGCTGTAAGCCGAATTTTTGTGCACCTAATAAAACTTTCTCTGTGTCATCAATAAAATAGGCGTGAGAAATATCAAATGGGTGTTGTTGATGCAATTTTTCCCAAAAGGCAGGAAATTCTTTGGCATGACCGATGGTTTCACTGCTGACAATCACATCGAAATACGCAGCTATTCCCGTTTGTTCTAATTTAAACTGTAAACTGGCGCAGTCTGCATTGGTGGCAAGCCAGCATGGATACTGGTTGCTTTTTAAATATTCGAGTAGCTCGATGCAACCATGATGAAGGCTGACTTTATGTTGATGCTCTTGTTGTAAAGCTAAGACATCCACTCCAACTTTTGACGACCAGAAACGGGATGAATACCAGTTCAAAGTATGACTATGTTCCTGATAAAACTGAAATAAAGTTGCCTGACTGTGTTCGAGTGTGCATTGATGAGTTTCGGCATAACGAATAGGCAGTAATTGGTTCCAGATTAGATCGTCATAGGCGAGATCGAGTAATGTGCCATCCATGTCGAATATCACAATTGGTTTAACCATTGAACAGTCCTAGCTATGTTTGGGAGTAATAAAAGTGGCAGCCCATTATAATCTGTCAGGCTGAATGAATCAGGCTTTACTATAGCAGCAAAGTAATGAATAGAATAAGGGTTGCTGAGTGCGTCGAGATTTATAAGTAAATGATGTCTGTTGATGGGGTGAATTGCCTTGCTCGCTGAAATACTTCATAGTAATGACGTACCTTTGTGCAAAAAACAAAAATCTAATTATTTTGTAATTAAATAAATTTAAATCAAAAATTTAGGCAATATTGATAATGGTTGAATGTGTGCGGCTGCTTTATGTCAGTAAATTCACTCAGAATGATGATGTTTTTAAAACTGAATTAATGAACATTTTAATGACCTCCGTTGATCATAATGCTTTGCATGAGATTACAGGGGTGTTGAGTTATGGCAATGGATATTTTGTTCAGTGTTTAGAGGGTGAAAAAACTAAAGTCAGTAATTTGTACTTTGATCGTATTTTAAAAGATTCACGCCATAAGGGGTGTCAGATTTTATATTTTGAAGAACAGATCGAGCGTATATTTTCTGAATGGGCAATGAAGTTTGCACCGATTAATCCGAGTATCAGGGCATTCTTTCAACTGCAGTATGCTCAAGAATTTAATCCGACTTTGTTGACGGCAAGAACTATTGGACCTTTCATCAAGCTTCTGGCGCAACAGAATGCATGGGAATACTATATTTAATTAGACTGGTAGAGTTTTTAACTCCGACGAAATTCTACGAAGCCTTCCTGTTGTGCAATTTAATGCTACTAAGCGTATGATGAATATAGGAATGCAATAATTTTACAAAGCACAGTAAAGAATACGCATTATGGCTTGCAATGAATCGGCATCGTTCAATAATGCTTATTAAAGGCAATTTATGTTTATAAAAACTGATGTACCGCAAGATGAAATGATCTTGAAACTTGTTCCGATGATGACTCAGGCATGTGAAATCCTTAATCAGGAATTTCAGCAATACTGTTCGGGTGAACATTTTAATATTGAACATAAGCATGATGATTCACCGGTTACGCAAGCAGACTTTAGAGCCAATCAATTTATTACACAGGCTTTGGCAAACATCAGCCCTGATATTCCGCTGTTGTCGGAAGAAGGCGATTATAGTCTACGTCAACAGTGGCAGCGTTTCTGGTTGCTTGATCCGCTGGATGGGACTAAAGAGTTTTTACATCAGCGACCTGAATTCACCATTAATTTAAGCTTGGTGGATGGTGCGCAAACGATATTTGCGATTTTAGCAATCCCAGGTGAGCAGTCTATGTATATCTGCCCATTTGAAGGAATGCCGTTGAAATTGGATTTTAAGACTCAACAATGGTTTATCTATACTCCTGAACAGCAGCAAGCGGATACAGTAAAAGTTGGTCTTAGCCCAAGTTCGCAGCAAAAAGGTCACTACCATGAGTATTTGCAAGTTTTAGAAAGCATCACAGAATACAGTGTGTTTAAGGCAGGAAGTGCCTATAAGTTCTGTATGATGCTGGAACATAAGATTGATATTTATCCGCGTTTTCACCCCACCAGTGAATGGGATACCAGTGCGGGGCAATGTCTACTCGAACGTATTGGTGGTGGACTTGTTGACTTTAAAGGACGCCCATTTTTATATAATCAGCGCGATAGTTTGCTGAATAAGGGTTTTATTGCCTACCGAACTGCAGAAATGCAAGTATTAGCCTTAGATGTACTTGCAAGAATGTTGAGCAAGCATTAAGCAAACAGGTTAAAATGGTTCAGTGTAAATACCAAAAAAATATGAAGATATCATGGCATTAGAAAGACTTCCACGCAGTATGCTCAAAGCAATTGATTTATTGCCTGATACCAGTACGCCTGTCACGTTGTTTACGCGACACTCTTTACGCGAGATTGTCAGTGGGCAGGGCTTAGCAGGTTATGATTTGCAATTGACATCTCAAGGCAGAGATTTGGCTCAGGCGTGGGGAGCACATCTAATTGGTCAAACGGATCGTATTATTCAGCATTGTATTTCCAGTCCCATTCAACGCTGTGTAGATACCGCAGCGCTGATGATTCAGGGTGCAGATTCTATGAGTCAGCAAAGTAATACCCATCATATTGAGATTGTGCAACAAGGCTTATTGGTTGAGCCTGGTAGTTTTGTCTTGGATATTAAGCAGGCAGGTCCTTATTTTCGTGAGCAAGGCGCATTGGGCTTTATTAATAGCTTTGTCAATAATGCACTGCCTGGAATGAAGCATCCGATTCATGGTGTGGTGGATGTGCTGGAGCTAATTTATAACACCCATCCACAGCAGCATAATGGTCTAAGTTTGGCTGTGAGTCACGATACAATTATTGCGGCGATTCTAGCAGTGATTTCGGGTAGAAATGTGATTACGCAAGAAGACTGGCCGCAGATGATGGAAGGTTTATTTGTCTGGTTTGAAGGTGATGAATTTTTAGACTCTAAACTCAAATGGATTTGGCGCGGTGAGTTACATGAACTCAATATTCGACAGTTTAAACAGCATCATTAACACGATTTTTTTGATGGTACGTAGTATTAATACTATCTAGTAGTTCTAGAATGGTCTTATTTTATCTTTTGTAATATTAAAGATGGTTGAAATTATAAATATAGTGGACGTAAAAAAAGCCCGGATGGGCTTTTTTTAATACATCAAATTAGTTAGCTAACGCTTTAACTTGAGTATTTAAACGGCTCTTATGACGAGCAGCTTTGTTTTTATGGATGATACCTTTATCAGCCATACGGTCGATTACAGGAACAGCTTTTTTGTAAGCTTCTGTAGCGACAGCATAGTCACCAGCAGCAATAGCAGCTACTGTGCGTTTGATGTAAGTACGAACCATAGAACGCAAGCTTGCGTTGTGTTTACGTGCTTTAACGTTTTGACGAGCACGTTTTTTTGCTTGAGCAGAGTTTGCCACTCGTGCACTCCTTGAATTAGATTGGTCTGGGCGGGCTGAAATTCAAACTGAAAACCAACATCAGCAGAACTATCACCAGCCCGTAAACAAGTGCCATATTTTGATTAAACATGGCTACGAAGTCAAGTCTTGACTTACTCTGACAACATTTTAGATGCAGAAAAATGTTAAAGAAAACGTTAGATTACTACTAAACCATGGAGAATGATCAAAAAATGATAAATCCGATTCAAAAGGCAATAGTGATTGGTGCAACAGGTTTAGTTGGTAGAACCTTAATAAAACAATTAAATGAATTAGCCAGTTGCGAGCAAATTACCGCAATAGTGCGACATTATGATGTGCAACTCAGTCAGATGGAAAAAGTTCATCAATTTGTGCTGGAAGATTTTTTAATGCTCAATGATGAGGATATTCATGGTCATAGTCATGCTTTTAGTTGTTTAGGTTCAACTTTGAAAAAAGCAGGTTCGAAAGCACAGTTTTATAATATTGATTACGAAATTAATGCACATTTTGCCGATTTATTGGAAGAAAAAGAAATACATTATCTGTTGGTGAGTGCGCTGGGAGCCAATCCGAAATCCCCAATTTTCTATAATCGGGTGAAAGGTGAGCTTGAACAGCATATTCGGGAGTTGGCTTTGTACAAGACATCCATTTTGCAACCTTCATTATTGCTGGGAGAGCGATCTGAACAACGGGTGTTAGAAGGTGCAACGCAACGTCTATATCAGAAAATGTCGCATTTGGTTCCCGATTCTTTCAAATATAAGCCAGTGACTGCAGAACAAGTGGCTCATACTATGGTCGTGGCAGCCCAATCTCAAACCGGAAAGTTTGAAATTTATGATAATTTACGCATACAAAAAGCCAAATAATGGAGAGAGAAGTGGCAACTGTTCCTTTTGTAACTTGTGATTTGCTTGATGATAACCCTGAAAAAGAACTTCAGGTGGTGACGCCATCAATGGATGGTAAATTCTTTAAAAGCTATGGCGCACGTAAAAGCTTTGGCGGTCAAGTCGTAACGGTCAAGTGTTTTGAAGATAACTCACGTGTGAAAGAGTTATTGGCGACTGATGGTACAGGTAAGGTGCTTGTGGTCGATGGTGGAGCGTCAATGCGCTGCGCACTCATGGGGGATTTGATTGCTGAATCAGCCGTGAAGTATCATTGGAATGGCGTAATTATTTACGGATGTGTGCGTGACGTGGATGCAATTGCGGAATTGGATTTAGGCGTGCATGCATTGGCTGCAATTCCACAAAAAAGTAATCGTAAAGGCATAGGCGAAACCGATATTCCACTCTATTTTGGTGGCGTGACCATCCAATCTGGTGATTATATTTATGCCGACAATAATGGTATTGTGGTGGCTAAAGAACAACTGGTCGAATTATAAGACTTTAAGAAATAAGGACAAATTATGGCGAACCATCAAATTAAAGTCATTCAAGCCTTGGCTTCCTCTTTGGCTGAAGGTGGTAGAGGAATTTCAGGGACAGCATTTCCAAAGCAGCCCGATAAACCGTTGAAACTCTATGAATTTGAAGGTTCCCCATTTTGTCGCCGTGTGCGTGAAGTTTTAACTTTACTCAATTTGGATTATGAGGTTTATCCTTGTCCTAAAGGTGGAACCAAGTACCGTCAAATCGTAAAACAACATGGTGGAAAAACTCAGTTTCCGTTCTTGATAGATGAAAATACATCCACTCACATGTATGAGTCACAACAGATTATCCATCATCTGTTTAAACATTATGGTCGTACAGGAAAGACCCCGAAAAAATTTGCGAAATATCCAAAGCTGCCTGTGGTTGCTTTTGCAGGAACAGTCATTAATGGGGCAAGAGGTGTTTGGGTCGATAAAAGAATTATTCATCGCGCAGCGCCAGAACAATTGCTTGAATTATGGGGCTTTGAAGCCAGCCCATTTACACGTGTGGTGCGTGGTGTACTGACTGAACTCGAACTGCCGTTCGTCTTTCATAATGTTGCGAAAGAACGTTGGCAGGATATGGGACCTGCAGTACTACGACTCAAACCGGGCAAATATGTTCCAATTAAAGAAGGTAAGCGTGAAAAAGTGGTCGAATTGATGGGGCGTGACATTCAAGTGCCATATTTAGTAGATCCAAATACGCAAGTAAAAATGTTTGAGTCGGCAAAAATTGTGAAGTATCTCAAACAGCAATACGGTGCATAGCCTTTAAGCTCGATAGCCTTGGAATCATCTAGATGTATGCCTAAGGTACTGTTTAAGTTGTTAGCATGCTGAAGACTTGCTGCATGCCTTCTGTCGCCGTTTTAGCGATTAACTGATACTGTGCAGGCATGCTTTGTTGATGCGCCTTAGGATCAATATAGTACGCCTGACAGTGTTGTGGAATTTCATGAATTAATCCTGCTACGGGATAAACCTCCAAGCTTGATCCGATCACAATGAAAATATCGGTGTGTTGCACAGTGTCTTGTGCTTCTACATAAGTGGGTACAGCTTCACCAAACCACACCACATGTGGTCGCAATGGGTAGCCCGCAGGGCAATGATCCTTTTCTAGATTGAGTTCCCAGCCCTGTATTGGATAAAATTCTGTCGAATATTCAGCATTCGGTCCAGAACTTTTGGCAAGGAGAATATTGCCATGTAAATGCAATACGTTGTCATTACCTGCACGTTCATGTAAGTCATCAATATTTTGTGTAATGACATTGACATGATAGTACTGTTGTAATTGAGCAATCAATTGATGTGCCAGATTCGGTTGGGCATCTAAAATATGCTTGCGACGTTGATTATAAAAGTCTTGAACCAATTGAGGGTTTCTAGCCCATGCTTCAGGTGTGGCAACATCTTCAATATTGTAATTTTCCCACAGTCCATCATGATCACGGAAGGTTTGAATACCACTTTCTGCACTCATCCCCGCACCTGAAAACACCACTAAGTTTTGCATAGCATCCCCTTATTGTGTTGCTTGAGCAGCAACAGTATTCATGACTCAGATTGACTTTACTTCATGTTGTATCCAATCGACAAATTTATTCAAAATCGGTGATGGTTCCTGAATGGAATGTACCAAATAGTAAGCACGATTGCTCTGTAATGGACTATTGCTGGCAATAACGAGCGCTTGGTTATTGAGTTCCTGTTCAATCAACATCTGTGGAATTAAAGCAACCCCCATGGAGTGTGATGCTGCAACAGCAAGCATTGAAAACAATTCATGGCGCTGTCCCTCATCGGCATTAGTATGCTGGATTTGATGTGCCTCAAACCATTCTTGCCAGATTGTCGGGCGAGTCGTTTGCTGTAATAAAGGCAGTTCTGCAATTTGCTCTGGAGTTAAATCATAACTGTGCGGACTTAGTTTTTTGGCATTGGGGAAATGTTTAAAAATAAGGTGAGGAGAACATACCGCAACCACATCTTCATGCATTAAAAAGTGGGCTTGGATGCTTGGCCAGTGTTCAATTTGTTGCTGTGTACCTGCATAAATGGCTGCATCAAACATCTGCTCATTAAAAAGAAAGGGTTTGGTACTGGTCTCTAAATGAATGGTAATTTCGGGATAGCGTGCATTAAAGGTATGTAATTTCGGGAGTAACCAACGTGTGGCAAAGGTCGGTACGACACCAAGCTTGAGCGTACCGCCCAAACCTTTATGTGACATGACTTCCTGTGTGATTTTTTCTAAGCCAATTAAATAGGGCTTTATCGACTCATAGTATTGCGTACCCGCGACAGTCAGTTCCATACCATGTCGGGTACGGGTAAACAGTTGAATATCTAAAAATTCTTCAAGTTGCTGGATTTGACGCGATACAGCACTTTGAGTCATCGACAGTTCTTGTGATGCATGTGTGTAACTGGCATGTTTAGCCGCAGATTCGAAGCAGAGCAGACTCTGCATGGATGGAATTTTTCTTCTCATGCTCATGACTAGATCATTAGGATATTATAAAACAGCATAAAACACGCCATTCAGATAATCTTAAAATAGCGCAGGAATATATTTTTTACCACTTTATGAGCTGATAAAGATGTGAACATGAAATAAGATATGCGTTTTTAGCATATCTGCATGCAAATTCATCGTTTGAATTATTTCCTGTTCACACATAGCATTACATTAGATAAATACATAAAGCAGAGGATGCGATGAATCAGATGGTGAAAACAAAAGCGGCGCGTGTGCAATTCGATTGGAAAGATCCTTTTTTAATTGAGCAACAATTGACAGAAGAAGAACGCATGATTCGTGATGCTGCACATGCCTATTGTCAAGATAAATTGATGCCGCGAGTGTTGGAACAGTTTCGTCATGAACGCACAGATCCTCATATTTTCCGTGAGATGGGTGAGCTTGGCTTATTGGGTCCAACCATTTCAGAACAATATGGTGGTGCGGGTTTAAATTATGTCAGTTATGGCTTAATTGCGCGTGAAATTGAACGTGTGGACTCGGGTTATCGCTCTATGGCGAGCGTGCAAAGTTCATTGGTGATGGTGCCCATTGAAGAATTTGGTACAGAGCAGCAAAAACAGCAATACCTACCTAAGCTTGCATCTGGAGAATACATTGGGTGCTTTGGTCTAACGGAACCCGATCATGGTTCTGACCCAGGCAGTATGATCACACGTGCTAAAAAAGTTGCAGGTGGTTATCGCTTGTCGGGTGCCAAAATGTGGATTACCAATAGCCCAATTGCCGATGTATTTGTGGTGTGGGCAAAAGAAGTCTCTGAAGAAGGCAATGTTGGCGACATTCGTGGCTTTATTTTAGAAAAAGGCTGGGAAGGACTTTCAGCACCAGCGATCCATGGCAAAGTTGGTTTACGTGCTTCTATTACAGGTGAAATTGTGATGGATAACGTATTTGTGCCAGAAGAGAATGCTTTTCCAGAAGTGCGCGGTTTAAAAGGTCCATTTACCTGCTTGAACAGTGCCCGTTACGGGATTGCATGGGGAGCAATGGGGGCAGCCGAATTCTGCTGGCATACTGCGCATCAATATACGATGGACCGTAAACAGTTTGGGCGTCCTTTGGCTGCGAATCAATTGATTCAAAAGAAACTTGCCGATATGCAAACTGAAATTGCCTTAGGTTTGCAGGTTGCACTGCGTTTTGGACGTATGAAAGATGAAGGGATTGCTTCGGTTGAAGGAACTTCGCTGATTAAGCGTAATAACTGTGGTAAGGCACTCGATATTGCGCGTTTAGCCCGTGACATGATGGGTGGTAATGGAATTAGTGATGAGTTTGGTGTTGCTCGTCATTTGGTCAATTTGGAAGTCGTGAATACATATGAAGGTACTCATGACGTCCATGCACTGATTCTTGGTCGCGCACAGACTGGGATTGCTGCATTCTAATTCTAAATTAAGTATGCATTTATTTAACATCGGGATGCTCGAAAGAGCATCTTGCGGGAGCATCTGTCTTAGAAAAAGCAAAATTGACAAAAAATACTCAGGAGTTAAAGATGGGGGCATTAAAAGGAATTCGTGTTTTAGATCTGAGCCGTGTCTTGGCGGGTCCTTGGTGCGGACAGACGCTGGCAGACTTGGGTGCTGAAGTGATTAAAATCGAACGTCCGCAATGTGGTGATGATACGCGCATGTGGGGACCGCCGTGGATGCTGAATGTACAAGGGGTAGCCACGCGTGAGTCGGGTTATTTTCAGACTGCGAACAGAAATAAATTTTCGGTCGCAATCAATATTACACGTCAAGAAGGACAGCAATTACTGCATGAAATGGTCAAGACCGCAGATGTGGTCATTGAAAACTACAAAGCTGGGTCTTTGCAAAAATATGGACTGGATTATGAGACTTTAAGTGCGCTTAACCCAAATCTAGTGTATTGCTCGATCACAGGATTTGGTCAAACGGGACCACGTGCGGCTGAACCCGGCTATGATTTTATTATTCAAGGCATGTCTGGATTGATGAGTATTACGGGTGAAGATGAAAGCTTAGGTCGTGGTGCACAAAAAGTCGGTGTCGCAGTGGTTGATATACAAACCGGATTATATGCCACGATTGCGATTCAGGCTGCGCTATTGGCACGACAGCAAATTGGACGAGGACAACATATTGATTTGTCATTACTAGATGTTCAGGTAGCAGGTTTAGCCAATCAAGGCATGAATTATCTGACGACAGGCGTATCTCCACAACGTATGGGGAATAGCCACCCAAATATCGTGCCGTATCAAACGTTTAAAGCAAAAGATAAAGAATTTATTGTGGCTTGTGGTAACGATAAGCAGTTTAAAGATTTTTGTATTGCTATTGGTTATACCTCTTTGTTAGAGGATGGACGGTTTAATCGGAATCAGGATCGTGTGCGACATCGTGAAGCGTTGATTGAATTATTATCCACGCATTTTTTACAGCAAAATGCAGAGTCATGGGTGAGTGCGATTCATGCATTTAAAGTACCTGTCGGTTTAATCAATTCTGTTGCTGAAGCTTTACAAGAACCTCAGATTCAGCATCGAGAGATGGTGGTTAAGCTTCCACATGCATTGAATCCAGAGTTTCAAGTGATTGGGTCTCCCATAAAAATGTCGGAAACACCTGTTGAATACCATCATGCTCCGCCACAATTGGGAGAACATACCATGTCTGTATTGTCTCAATTTAAAGCGGAACATGAATTAAAGCTGTTAAAAAGTATGGGTGTGATTGATGGGGAAATAGCCTAAGCTGAATGGCTATTTTTCTCAAGCTAAAAGCTTTAGCACGAATAGAAAAGAGATAAGATTCACTCACTTTTCTTCATATCGTAATTTTGCGAGTGGTCTAGTCAATTTAAAGCGGATTACTCAAAAAATCCTCAAGGAATGTGAGACATTTTGCATAGATAAATCTTATGCAGGGAATGGCAGTAAGGTTTGATTAAATGCTGTTGGCTGTTCTACATTCGAAATATGTAAAGTATCAATTTGAACTAGCCGACTGTTCGGAATCTGTGCTTGCATAAACTGCGCATCCGCTATCGTCTTCACAGGGTTAGTTGCCCCGCAGATGAACCACATAAACGGTTTGATGGTGGTCGCTGGAACTTCAACCGGTAAGCTTGCTAACAATGCAGACATACACCAGATATTATGGTTATTTTCACTGGCTTGGTTGGCACAGCCGTAGATCATATCAACGAATTTTATCCTGTCCA
Source organism: Acinetobacter zhairuonensis (assembly GCF_022601715.1). Taxonomy (GTDB): domain Bacteria; phylum Pseudomonadota; class Gammaproteobacteria; order Pseudomonadales; family Moraxellaceae; genus Acinetobacter. The sequence continues at coordinate 151,542 of NZ_JAKVIM010000003.1, forward strand.
CGGTGGGATTAGGGGGGCTATTGATTTCAAAAGCTCATCTTCTGTCGCATTACTCAATAGCCTCGCCTGCCACTTGAATACGGCAAGCGAGGTTGCCTTGTGGTAGCAATTCCAATTCGATTTTTCCTGCACGATAGAGTTCATTGACGCCCCAAGAGTCCGACTGACGAGGGAAAGAACGGATGACTTTTTTGACTGCACTGGCTTTCAACAGTTTCGCCAAACCATAGCCACCATTACCTCCGTTGTAGCTGACGATAGTGAGGTCTTTAATGCCGAGTTAAGTCATCGATCAGTTCAGCAGGTTGTCCTACTGTGCCAAAACCACCAATCATGATGGTTGAGCCGTCGGTGATTTGGGGGAGCACTTCGGTCAGAGATGCTTTACTTTTATTAAATATTATTTCCTAGATCTTTTAAGGTCATACTAACTTCTACTTGATTCGGTTGAGCGAATGGTTGTAGTTGCTGTTGAGCGCTTGGTTAAGATCACATGCGCGAATAAACCAATACAAATGCCCCAAAAAACAGAACTGAGTCCTAAAAAATGCATACCAGATGAGGTCGCGAGAAAGGTAATCAGTGCGGCATCACGCTGCGCTTCATTTTTCATTGCAGCGGTGATATTGGTTGCGATCGCCCCCAAGAGTGCTAAACCTGCCAAAGCAGCAACCAGCTCTTTAGGAAGTAGACTAAACAGCATCACAATACTGCCAGCAAACAGCCCACCTAAAATGTAGAAAATACCGTTGGCAATGCCTGCGATATAGCGTTTTTCTTTCAGTTCATGCGCATCTTTACCCATGCACAGTGCCGCTGTAATTGATGCAAGAACAATCGTGATTCCGCCTACACAAGCGACTGCCAAAGAAGCAATACTGGTGGTAATAATGATGGGTTTGGCAGGGGTGTCATACCCACTGAGTTTCATAATCGCCATGCCAGGTAAAAACTGTCCTGTCAGGCTGACCAGAATCAGGGGAAGTGCCAAATTTAACGTTGAATTCCATGTCCATTCGGGTTGTATGAAGTGAGGAATCGCGAGTGAAAAGTTCATGCTGACAGGATTCATTTTACCCAGAAGCAGACTTAAAGCGACGCCCGTACAGAGTACCCAAAGCATGGCATATCGAGGGCTCAAGCGTTTCGCCAATAAAAAAACAGTCAGCATACCAAACACAATCATTGGCATGCTATTGGTGGCGACAAAGAGTCCTAAACCAAACTGGAATAGAATACCTGCCATCATGGCAGCGGCAATATCTTGCGGAATCCAAGCCAGTAATTTGTCAAAATATCCTGAAGCACCAATCGCAAAGATCACAACGGCTGAGGTGATATAGGCTGCTACAGCTTCATTCAAAGAAATATGTGGAAACAGCGTCACCAATAGTGCTGTACCAGGCGCAGACCACGCCGTAATTACAGGAACTTTGAACTTAATCGATAGGAAGGTGCCTGCCAGCGCTGCACCAATGGATACACCCCAAATCCATGATGCCATCATGTCATTGGGTACATTGGCTTGTTGAGCCGCCTGAAAAAAAATAATCAATGGACCTGCGTATGAAATCAGGACAGCTAAAAAACCAGCAACGGTGGCTGATATGGACCAATCTTGTTTTAAAGTCTGTAACAGGGATCTCATTGCATTGCCTCCATGCTGATGTGTTCAATGATCCTGCAAAAAATAAAAGTGATCAGATTAGCCCTGATCACCACCGCCAACAGGTACTACAGTACCGGTCATATAAGAAGATTCATCTGATGCGAGGAACAAGATAGCATTCACTTGTTCTTGAATCGTGCCGTATCGGTTGAAGAAGCTACGCTCAAGGGTTTGATCGACCACTTGTTGCATCCACGCTTTTTCATTTTCGGTTAGCGGGTTGGCATTACGAGGAACTTTGCGTGGCGGAGCTTCAGTGCCACCCGTGGCCACGGCATTGACTCGAATCCCATCATGCGCATGTTCAAAGGCAAGCGAAGCAGTCAGTGCATTGACTCCGCCTTTAGAGGCGGAGTAAGGCACACGGTTAATACCACGTGTCGCAATTGACGACACATTCACAATGGTACCTTTTTGATTTTTGATCATTTCAGGTAAAACTGCTCGGCAGCACCAAAGCGTTGGAAATAAGGAGCGATTCACTTCTTTGATAATTTCTTCTTCAGAAAATTCCTCAAAGGGTTTCATCCAAATTGCACCACCGACATTATTGATCAGTACATCTACACGTCCATAGACTTCAAGTGCTTTTACTACAATAGTTTGTGCACCTACGAAGGTTTCAAGATTAGCTTTGACTGTTATAGCATCACCTTGATGTTCTTCAATTTCTGCTAATGTTTCATCGACATAGTCAGATAAATCAGCTAAGACAACTTGTGCGCCTTCGGCAGCGACTTGGAGTGCAACACCGCGACCAATGCCTTGAGCGGCACCAGTCACAATGACGACTTTGTTTAAAAATCTTTGACGATCCGACATGATAAGAGCCCCCAATCAGTTTGCAGAGAATTTTTCAAATAGGAAGTTTGCAGGTTTAATACCTTCACTATCTAACCAACTGCGAACCGCTTCAACCATAGGAACAGGACCACATAGGTAGACATCGACATCACCACCATTGAGCCAGTCATTTTCAATATGACCTGTCACATAACCTTTACGTTCATGTTGAGATTCAGGGTTTGCAACAACAGTACGATATTCAAACCACGGGAACTTTTGTGCCAATTCATCCAGTTTTTCTAGGGCAACCAAATCAAAATCATTGGTCACACCGAAGACCAAGCGAACAGGTTGCTCCGAGCCTTTTTCTTCGAGTACTTGCAACATTGACATGAAAGGAGCGATACCGGTACCACCAGCAAGCATTAGCACAGGGCGCACCACATTACGTAAGTAGAAACTGCCAAATGGACCTGTGAAAGTCATTTTGTCGCCTGCTTTGGCAGTCGCACTTAAAAAGCCACTCATTTTGCCGTTCGGCACGTTACGTACCACAAAACCCGTTAAGCGGTTGCCTGGTTTAGAGCTAAAAGAATATGAACGGGTTTCGCTCGTGCCAGGAATCGCCACGTTGACATATTGCCCAGCAAGAAAGTGAATATCTGGTTGACCTTCATCTAGTTGAATATCAAAAGTGATGGTGGAGTCAGATAAGTTGTCGACACGAGATAAAGTTCCTTCAAACTGATGAATTTCAGTTTTACACACATCCGAAGATGCTTGAATTTGGAACACTGCATCAGAAGTTGGGCGGCATTGGCAAGCCAGAATGTAGCCTTGTTCTGCTTCTTCAGGGGTTAACGCATCTTCAATATAGGTTTCTTCAGGCATGTCATAACTTCCTGATTCACAGAAAGCACGGCACGTTCCACAAGCACCATCACGGCAATCTAGTGGAATATTAATTTTTTGACGGTAAGCGGCATCAGATAAAGTTTCACCCTGAGCGACGCGAATAAAACGGGTAACACCATCTTCAAATTGAAGTGCAATATTGTGGTTTGACATGGCTAGAATCCTACTAAAAACTTTGAAACTTGACCTTCAGTCAACATTCCATTTGACTGAAGGGATAACGCTTGAATCAGAGGTGATAAATGTCAATCACTTGATTGATATAGTCGTTTTTCAGAACCACGTATTTGCTTAAAATTTGTGGTTGAGCGCCTGAAAAATCGATTTCATAACGTGACATGCCGAAATAGCTATAGTTGGTTTTGTAACGGAAACTTAAGGTATTCCAGTTAAAACGCACAGTCACTTTGCTGCCTTCACGTGCCAAGACTTCAATATTGCTGATGTTATGGCTGGTGCGGGTATCTGGCATGGTTGCTGAAGAGCGTTCAGTTTTAATACGGAACACGCGATCTTCTAAACCTTGGCGGTCTGGGTAATAAATCAGCGAAATTTCGGATTGTGGATCTTCAGTTAAACGATCATCATCATCCCAAGCGGGCATCCAGAATGATGCTGCTGGGGCATAACAGTTCAACCAGTCATCCCATTGCTCATCGTCTAGAAAACGTGCTTCTTGATAGAGGAACTGCGAAATTTGCTCCAGAGAGATGTGGTCTAATGTTGCAGTGGCATTCATGCGATCTCTCCTTGTTCATTCACAAGTGCTTTTTCTGAGGCAATAGCGTGTTTCATGCTTTCTAACCAATATTGATGTTGGGCAAGATACAGACCTTCATCTTCGGTTTTAATACCACTGAGTTTTGGTTTTAAACCAATTTCATTCGCGGCATCATCAGGTCCTTGAATCCAGTGTTTTGAACCACGACACATGTCATTCCATTCCAGTTCAATACCTGCATAACCCGCTTGGCATGCACGGAATTCTTCTAAGTCATCTGGTGTTGCCATACCTGAAGCATTAAAGAAATCTTCATATTGGCGAATACGGCGTGAACGTGCTTCTGGCGCTTCACCTTTTGGTGCGATACAGTAAATCGTCACTTCAGTTTTATTGACTGCAAGTGGACGCAAGACACGAATTTGTGAGCCGAACTGATCCATCAAATAGACATTTGGATACAAGCAAAGGTTACGTGAACGCTCGATCATCCATTTCGACATTGGTGCACCGAATTTCTCGGTATACTCTTTTGCTTTCGGGAAGTTTGGACGGTCTTCTGGGTTTGCCCATTGTGTCCAAAGCAACATGTGACCATTGTCAAAGCCATATGAACCACCGCCTTGTTTGCCCCATGAACCTGCGCTCATGGCACGAATGTTGTCACCCGCTTGCTTTTCTTTACGATGTTGAGTAGTTGCAGCATAGTTCCAGTGCACCGCAGAGACATGGTAACCATCGGCACCATTTTCAGCGGTCAATTTCCAGTTGCCTTCGTAAGTGTAAGTTGATGCACCACGTAAAACTTCGAGACCTTGTTCCGACTGATCCACAATCATGTCGATGATTTTGGTGGTTTCACCTAAAAATTCTTCCAGTGAAGGAACATCAGGATTCAAGCTACCAAACAAGAAGCCTTTGTAGTTTTCAAAACGTGCTACTTTTTTCAGGTCATGTGAACCTTCTTGATTAAAGCAATCTGAATAACCAGCTTCACTTGGATCTTTTACTTTTAGCAATTTACCTGAGTTGTTAAACGTCCAACCATGGAATGGGCAAGTGTACGTTGCCTTGTTACCACGTTTATGACGGCAGAGCTGTGCACCGCGATGTGAACAGGCATTAATCATTGCATTCAATTCACCATTACGGTTACGCGCGATGATGATCGGCTGGCGTCCCATATAGGTGGTGTAGAAATCGTTGTTGTTTGGAATTTGGCTTTCATGTGCCAAGTACACCCAATTGCCTTCAAAGATGTACTTCATTTCAAGGTCAAATAAGGCTTGATCAGTAAAGACTGAGCGATGCAGTTTAAATTCGCCAGTTTCAAAGTCATCGACAAGCAATTCATCAATACGGTCAAGATGACTGGTGTTAATTACAGGAATACGAGGCATGTCCGTTCTCCGAGGTTCCAAATGAGGGGAACTATCCGAAATGACAATCTTCTTGTCATTTCGGCTCCTAAAATGTGGGGTTAAGCGCTAGCGCGGCGACGTTCAACTTCAGTAGAAGGAGAGCCTTGCTGTTCTTTCACTAACTCAATATTGAATGTGATGTGTTTGAATGGCTGATTCAGACCACGACGAGCAATTTCAGCTTCATCTGTGACATCGACAGCGGTTGCCACTAGACCATCACGTGTTGCGAATGCGAAGTCATCCCAAAGGTATTTGTCACCTTCGATGTTGAACTGTGTTGTCAGCTTGCGATAACCAGGAGCAGAGACGAAATAATGCACGTGAGAAGGGCGGTTACCATGACGACCAAGTTTGTCGAGTACAAACTGAGTTGTACCTTCTGGTGGGCAGCCATAGCCAACAGGCATCGTGGTTTGTGCTAGGTATTTACCATTAGCGTCAGTCAAAATGGTGCGACGTAAATTGAAATCAGATTGTGACTTGTCAAAGAATGAATAGTTCCCCAATCTGTTGGCATGCCATACTTCAACTTTGGCACCTTCAATGATGTTGCCATCAGTATCTGTGACTGTACCTTCAATAAACAAAGTTGGGATTTTGTCTGTTTCGCTACCATCATCCATACGGGCAAAACCAACAGATTCTGGTGCGCCAGCAACATAAAGTGGACCTTCGATGGTACGTGGTGTGCCACCCGAAATACCAGCTTTAGCATCAGCTTCATCAGCACGTAAATCAAGATAGTGTTCCAAACCTAAACCTGCTGCAAGAAGCCCTAATTCATTGGCTTGACCAGCGTCAGTAAAGTATTCCAGACCTTTCCACAATTCTGATTGTGAAATATCAAGATCTTCAATAGCTTGGAAAAAATCACCCAGTAAACGAACAACGATTTGTTGTACACGAGCATCAACAGGACCAGTCGCTGTGTCGACGTTCATTTCTTTTACGAGGGCATCAATTTGTTGACGGTTCATACTATAGCTCCTTAAGTATGCTTTGCGTGGCTAGCGCATGTTTGATTGCATCAATACATTTGGCGGGCCACATTCCTTGTGAATACAGGTGTTTTTAACAATTAATTTTTACAATTCAGGAAGCGGGTTTCCCTTTATCCTTTTTACTTAACGGTCATCTTCACGAATAGAAGAGGGATGCCCTTTTAGTGCCATCACTTCAATCTTCATGTAGGGATTTTGTGAGGGCGGATCGTTGGTATTTCTACAAGCAACGTTTCAATCGATTTATACATCTTTCAGCTTCGCTATCTTGATTTGTCTAATTCATGTGGTATACCTTAAAAGAATGAATTAAACCTGTCGAAGATCATTTTGGCATTTTATTATATTTAAAAGGTATGAAGTCTTATGGAACTTAGACACCTACGCTATTTTGTAGCGGTTGTAGAGGAACAAAGCTTTACCAAGGCGGCAGAAAAACTTTTTATTGCCCAGCCGCCTTTAAGTCGGCAGATTCAAAATCTTGAAGGTGAGCTCGGAATTCAATTGTTTGAGCGGGGTAGTCGACCTTTACAGACTACGCCAGCAGGTCAATTTTTTTACCAACATGCGGTTAAACTTTTGTCTAATGCCGAAGAAGTGAAGTCTATGACCAAGCGGGTGGGTATGGTGGAGCGGACGGTCACCATGGGCTTTGTCGGGTCTTTGTTATATGGTTTATTGCCGCGAATTGTGTATTTATTTCGTCAGCAACAGCCGCAGCTTAAAATCGAATTGATCGAAATGAGTACCAAAGACCAGATACAGGCGCTGAAAGAAGGGCGAATTGATGTTGGTTTTGGGCGATTACGTATTTCTGACCCAGCGATTCGCCGTGTGCTATTGCGTGAAGAACCGCTCATGGTGGCAGCACATAGTAGTCATCCTTTGGCATCGCAAAAACAAGGGGTATATCTTGCAGATTTGGTGGAAGAGAGTTTATTTCTCTATCCAAGCCATCCGAAACCAAATTTTTCCACACAGGTTCGGGGCTTATTTTCTGAATATGGCTTAGAGCCTAGAAGCTTGCGTGAAGTGCGTGAAATTCAGTTGGCACTGGGCTTGGTGGCTGCGGGTGAAGGGATCTGCGTTGTGCCTGAAAGTGCGTGTAGTATTCAGTTTCCGCACTTGAACTATATTCCTTTGTTGGATGATGCCGCAGTCAGCCCGATCTTTCTTGCCATCCGAAGTATGGATGAAAGTGAAGATATTCGCTCTTTATTTGACTGTATTTATCAGGTCTATGACCTTGAAGCGATTAAATATGATCGGGCGGTGCTTTAATACCTTAAGAGTCTGGTCTTTAATGGTAACTGGAAAGAAAGCGGGAGATTTCTCGCTTAAATTTGAAGGGTTCATTAATCAGAATGGCATGGCCTGAACGCTCAAAAACGACCTGATTGGCATTTTTTACGCTGTTGGCTATAATTTTTTGCCCTTGAGCTGGATAAAGCGTCGACTTTTCACCAATAAAAAAGGTGGTTGGACAGCTCAGTTCGGCAATCGCTTCACGATAATCTTCATCGTGATACAAGTAGTTATTGATATACCACGCCAGATAATCCAGGCGATGCAACGGCAACAAGTGCTTTTGCAATTTGTCGTATTTTAGCGCCGTGTTCCAAAGCACGGGGCTAAAAGTATGGTTGTTCTGTAAAAGAATGAATTTACTCCAAATCTTAATAAATTCCTGACGTGAAGCTGGTTCAAGGTCCTCAAGACTGCGAACAGGAGGTAGGGCTGAGAAGAACAATGAAATTTCAGCCAAGAGCTTTTTAAAATCCAGATGCTGTTGACTCAGTAGCCCATATGGCCAATGTGTATCGACACCAATTTTGGGCGCTTGATCGATATGTAAATAACGATTGAGGTACTGTTTTAGATTGCCATATTTCATGCCATGCATGGCTGTAGTTGCTCCCATAGAAAAAGCAATCACCGCAAATTCTTGATACTTTAATTGTTGGATTAAAGCTTCTAAATCACGCCAATGACTAGGAATCGCGTCTATTTCGGGTATACGACAGTTTTTTGAGCGACCAAAGCCACGCCAATCGGGGATAATAAACTTAAATTGTTTACTGTTCTGAAGTAAAAAGGGCATCCATTGCCAACTTTGCATGCCTAAACCTGATAACACTAGTACAGGTTTACCCTGACCAAATTCACGAACATACAATTGTTCCTGATCAGGCATGCGGTAGTAAGGCATATTTATTTTCTCTTTTTTAATGTGAATCGAAATTTTTTAAACTGGTAATCATGGTTTCAAGCCATTGAATCCAGACTACTTCTGAATCTATTCCTAACTGTAGAATCATTTTATGAATATATAAAGTCCGATTTTCAGTTTCAGATGAAGAGAAATCTTTATTGTAGATAAGTTGGTAGGTTTTCAGTTTTTCTTGATGCAAGACAAGGTGCCGTTCTAATTCGGGTAACACGGTTGCTTCACCAATTTGTGCTTCAGCTCTTAAGCGTACCATCAGCTCTTCACGCAGTTGGGCGGGAGGGCTTTGTTTGACCATCCAGTCAGCCAGTTCGGTACGCCCCATTTGTTCAACTTGATAGGTCTTTTTTCGACTGGTTGCACTTTCATCTTCAATCGTTGAAATCCAACCTTTTTGCTGCATCGCACTGAGTTCACGATAAATTTGCTGATGCGTGGCATTCCAGAAGAAGCCCATAGAACGGTCAAAGCGTCGTGCCAGCTCAATCCCCGTACTTGGTTTTTCAATCAGACTGGTCAGAAGAACATGCGCTAAGGACATAATGGTTTTCAACAGATTTAAGTTAAAAGCATTATGCAACATGTTGCATAGATTTCAAAATTAGATTATAAATTAGTGCAACAAGTTGCATAAAAGCAAATTTAGCCAGCACATTGCAAGCCATGGAGGTCTCATGTCCAATTTTCCACATTTACTCGCCCCATTAGATTTGGGATTCACCACGCTTAAAAACCGTGTCTTGATGGGTTCTATGCACGTTGGTCTTGAAGAAGCACCCGGTGGTTACGACCGTATGGCAGCTTTTTATGCTGAACGTGCCAAAGGCGGTGTGGGACTGATTGTGACAGGTGGTATTTCACCGAATGATCATGGCTTAACCTTTAAAGGCGGTTCTAAGCTCGATACACGTGAAGAAGCTGAACACCATAAAGTGATTACTCAAGCGGTACATGATGCTGGTGGTAAAATTGCTTTGCAAATTTTGCATACAGGTCGCTACTCATATCAAAAAGAGATCGTGGCACCATCGGCAATTCAAGCACCGATTAACCCAAGCCGTCCTAAAGAATTAACCTCTGCTGAAGTTCAGCAAACCATCGATGATTTCGTGAACTGTGCCAAACTCTCGCAATATGCAGGTTATGATGGCGTAGAAATCATGGGTTCAGAAGGTTACTTGATCAATGAATTTATTGCTGCGCGTACCAACCATCGTGATGATGAGTGGGGTGGTAGCTATGAAAAGCGTATCCGTTTTCCGATTGAAATTGTTAAACGTACTCGTGAAGCAGTGGGTGAAAACTTCATTATCATTTACCGTTTGTCGATGTTGGACTTGGTCGAAGGTGGTTCAAACTTAGACGAAGTTATCCATCTTGCGAAAGAAATCGAAAAAGCGGGAGCGACCATCATCAATACCGGTATTGGTTGGCATGAAGCGCGTATTCCGACCATTGCAACCAAAGTACCGCGTGCTGCATTTACTTGGGTGACCAAAAAGTTAAAAGGCAGCGTTAAAGTTCCATTGGTGACTTCTAACCGTATTAACACGCCGGAAATGGCTGAGCATGTATTGGCTTCTGGTGATGCAGATATCGTGTCTATGGCGCGTCCAATGTTGGCAGATCCAGAGTTTGTGCTTAAAGCTGAACAAGGTCGTAGCGATGAAATCAACACGTGTATCGGCTGTAACCAAGCATGTTTAGATCACATCTTCTCGATGAAGATTGCAACTTGCTTAGTCAATCCACGTGCATGTTATGAAACTGAACTAATCTTCAAAGAAGTTGGTCAAGCGAAAAATATTGCGGTGATTGGTGCGGGTCCAGCAGGTTTAAGCTTTGCAACGTATGCAGCAGAGCGCGGCCACAACGTGACTATCTTTGAGGCAGCGAACCAAATTGGTGGTCAGTTCAATATTGCGAAAACTGTGCCGGGTAAAGAAGAGTTCTATGAAACTTTACGTTACTTCAAACGTAAAATTGAATTGTTACAACCGAAAATTAAGTTGCAATTGAATCATAAGGCGACTTATGAAGAATTGAGCCAAGCCAACTTTGATGACATCGTGGTGGCGACAGGTGTAACACCGCGTGAATTGAGCTTTGAAGGGGTTGATCATCCAAAAGTATTGAGCTACATCGAAGTATTAAAAGAGCGTAAGCCAGTCGGTAAGCGTGTTGCGGTGATTGGTGCGGGCGGTATTGGTTTCGATACGTCTGAATACTTAAGCCATGAAGGTGAAAGTGGTAGCTTAAACCCGCAAAAATTCTATGCAGAATGGGGTATTGATACCGACTATAGCAATGTAGGTGGTTTAAAACAGCCAGAAGTTGAAGTTTCAGAGCGTGAAATCTTCTTGCTACAACGTAAACCTACCACTGTAGGTGCCGGTTTAGGTAAGACCACAGGCTGGATTCACCGTGCTGGTTTGAAAAACCGTGATGTGCAAATGATTGCAGGTGCAAGCTATGAAAAAGTGGATGACCAAGGTCTACACATTATTGTGAACGAAAAACCAATGCTGTTGGAAGTGGATAACGTGGTGGTGTGTGCAGGACAAGAGCCGTTCACAGCTATGTTTGATCAACTCAAAGCAGATGGTAAAGCAGTACACTTGATTGGTGGTGCAAAAGAAGCTGGTGAGTTGGACGCGAAACGTGCGATTCGTCAAGGTGCTGAACTTGCAGCAGTCATTTAAAGTCAGGGGGACCTTCGGGTCCTCTTTTCTATTTTGATCATGATTAGATAGAGAATAAAACAATGCAATTAAAACAAACTCAACAAGCATTACACCAATGGCATCAAATGTTAGCGACTCGTGACATGAGTTTGTTAAATGAACTTTTAGCGGATAATGTTGTATTTCGCTCACCTGTTGCCTTTCATCCTTATGAAGGCAAAGCAGTTGTCACCTTTATTTTGACCAATGTAATTCAAGTCTTTGAGAACTTTACGTATCATCGTGAATTTTTGACGGATAATGCACAATCTGCGGTACTCGAGTTTTCAGCCAATGTCGGTGATAAGACACTTAAGGGGATTGATATGATTCAATTCAATGCGCAAGGTCAAATTGTCGATTTTGAAGTGATGATTCGCCCGAAAAGTGGTTTGGAAGCTTTGGCAGCTCAAATGGGGCAGCGGATCAAACAGTTTCAACCTGGCTAAGTTTGTCTAGTAATCACGCGATCATTAGAGGTTATGAAAATGTGGTTAAAACTTTCAACCTTGGCGTTATTACCTGTGGTTGTATTTCAAGGTCTCAGGGTGAGGAAGAATACACCGCGGCTTGCAGAAGCCAGTGGTGATCGTGACGGGATTTGTGGGCAGGGACAACCGTTATCCTTGCTGATTTTAGGTGATTCAGCGGCAGCAGGTGTGGGTGTTGAATCACAGCAAGAGGCACTTTCGGGTTCGATCTTGTCCTGTTTGCAAGATGAATATCGGGTACGCTGGAAATTGCATGCGAAAACTGGAGATACCACGCAACAGGTGATTGCTGCGACGCAGCTTTTGGCACATCAACAGTATGATGTGGTGGTGACTTCCATTGGCGTCAATGATGTCACCAAACTCATGTCTGCTAAAAAATGGCTGAAACAGCAGCAAATATTGTTTCAGGACATCCAAAAACGGTTTCATCCTCGGCTGATTATTGTATCGGGTGTACCACCTATGCAGCACTTTGAAGCATTGCCACATCCATTGGCGTGGCTGTTTGGGCAGTATGCCACTCAGATGAATCAACAGTTACAGCATTGGTTAGCGCCTCAGGCACAGTTTGAGTTTCTACAATTTGATATCCAGTCTTATCAAGCCATGAATTTGCCAATGGCAAGTGATGGTTTTCACCCAAGTAAAGAGATTTATACTATTTGGGGGCAACAAATCGCAGCATTGATACGGCAATCTTTATACTCATAGTCAGAGGTCATATATGAATATGAGCAGATCAACTTTTAAAAAAATCAAAGAAATCAGTTCAGAGTGGTTAGATACACTCTTGGGCGCGGAACAACCTAAAATGTATTATGACCCGCAAGGGACAAGTAAAACCATTTTAGAGAGGTTACCGCAACTCCAGCAGAAATATCGTCCGACGCCGTGGTTATCGAATACCCATGCCCATTTGCTGTATTTTGATGTGGTTAAAAAGCGTCGTATTCAGCTTGAATATGACCGTATTGATCAGCTGACCATGCAAGATGGGGGAATTACGGCAGTCGCTTGGTATGGCTTAGATTTACCCGCAGAGACTCCAACCATTGTGGTTTTACATACCATCACTGGGAATTTGGCCAGCATGCGCGAGTTGGTGAGAGATTTACATCAACATACAGGTTGGCGCATAGCCTTGTGTTTACGCCGTGGTCATGCGGATTTGCCGTTACCTGTACCTAAAATGAGTTTGTTTGGTTCAACCTCAGATTTACGTGAACAAGTGGCTTATATCCAGCAACAATTTTCAGACACATCTTTATATGCAGTGGGCTCATCTGCGGGTACAGGTTTATTGGTGCGCTATTTGGGTGAGCAAGGACTTGATACACCTTTTAAAGCGGCTTTTGCCTTATGTCCGGGCTATAACACCGAACTTGGCTTTGATAACATTCATCCGTTTTATAGTAAGGTCATGACCAAAAAGTTGTTTAAGACTTTTATTCATCCCTATGTGCAAACGTGGCAGCCTGTGGCATCGCTGCCGAAGGTGTTGGCAGTTAAAACACTTGCTGAATTTGAGAAAAGTTATTTTGAATTGGCTGGATTTCAAGATTATGCCAGTTATACCCAAGCGATTAACCCAATTCACGTATTTGAAAATATCAAAATTCCATTGATGGTTTTAAATTCGGAAGATGATCCCGTGTGTCATATCAAAAATTTTGAGCCCTATAAATCACTGATCCAGCGTATGGACAATATTATTGTTGTGACCACCAAAAAGGGCAGTCATTGTGGTTTTTATGAAGGTGTTACCCACACCCGCTCTTGGGCGGCAAAATTAATGGCAGATTATCTGAAGTTACATATAGATTAAGATGTTGATGTTTTAATTTCACAAAAAAACCAGTTCATTGGAACTGGTTTTTTCACATCATCTTGACATTATTTGTTATCTAATGCAGGTGTAGCAGCAGCAATTGCAGCGGCAACAGCATCATCCTCAGACTGAGTCGAATAATTTGGCTTCGGCTGTTGTGCTGGTTTATCTTCGACTTTTTTAGGTGCTTCTGTTACTTCAGTTGCAGCTGGTTTAGGTGCTTCTTCACGCACTTCACGACGGATTTCAGTCGTGGTATTCGGGGTTTCTTGACGCTCTACTTCAACTTGAGCAGGAATAACAACTTCTGCTTCAGGTTGTGATGCTTCTAATGGTTGGAACTGTACTTGTTCAGTTGGTTCAGATGCAGCTTGAGCAGTTTCAGTTTGCTCATCCTTCGGCTCTTCTTTTTTCACACATGCCGTAAGTAATAAACCCATTGCAAGGGCGCCACAAATTAAAAATTTCTTATTCATAATTGCACAAAATAAAGCATAAATAGAGTGCGCATAGTATAGCAGTAAAATAGCAGATGAAAAATCCTGAGATTCCCTACTAAATTTTTATCGGAAATGCTGATAGAATAGCCAATTGTTTATTGATCTATGAATTGCTGCTAATTGACTTTGCTTTCTAGGTACAGAGTAAAGTAAAATCGCACAACATTGTAGGCCGATTTAGGCTCCATTGTACGAGAAACTTAATGACCCATTTTATTTTCGTTACTGGTGGTGTAGTTTCATCACTAGGTAAAGGTATTTCAGCTGCTTCAGTTGCTGCACTTTTAGAAGCCCGTGGTTTAAAAGTGACCATGGTCAAAATGGATCCATACATTAATGTCGATCCAGGGACGATGAGCCCATTCCAGCACGGTGAAGTTTTTGTCACAGAAGATGGTGCTGAGACTGACTTGGATTTGGGTTATTACGAACGTTTCTTGCGTCGTGCAAAAATGACCAAGCTAAACAACTTTACTTCTGGTCGTGTTTATCAAGACGTACTTAATAAAGAACGTCGTGGTGATTACTTAGGCGGTACTGTTCAAGTAATTCCCCATATTACAGATAATATTAAAGAACGTGTTCTTCGCGCAGGCGAAGGTTATGACGTTGCCATCGTAGAAATCGGTGGAACAGTAGGTGACATTGAATCTCTCCCATTCATGGAATCTGTACGTCAGCTTATGGTTGAATTAGGTCATAAACGTACCATGCTTATGCATTTGACGTTGTTACCTTATATCAAGTCTGCGGCTGAGTTAAAAACCAAACCAACGCAACACTCTGTAAAAGAGCTGCTTTCAATCGGTATTCAACCAGATATCCTAATCTGCCGTACTGAATACGATGTTGATGCAGATACCACACGTAAAATCGCCTTGTTCACGAACGTAGAAGCGCGTGCAGTTGTGGTATGTAAAGATGCGAAAACAATTTATCAAATTCCTCGCACATTCTATGAACAAGATGTTGATGATTTAATCTGTGAACGTTTTGGCTTTAATGATTTGCCAGAAGCGGATCTTACAGATTGGGACAATGTAGTAGAAGCATTGTTAAATCCTGAATACACGGTTCGTGTTGCGATGGTGGGTAAATATGTTGAACTTCCAGATGCGTATAAATCTGTAAACGAAGCATTGTTACATGCAGGTATTCAAAACCGCGTTAAAGTTCAAATCGACTATGTGAACGCTGAAGACCTTGAAAGCCAAGATGTAGCAACTGCATTGAAAGATGCTGATGCGATTCTTGTACCAGGTGGTTTTGGTGAGCGTGGTACTGAAGGCAAAATGAAAGCAATTCAGTATGCGCGTGAAAACAATGTGCCATTCCTTGGTATTTGTTTAGGCATGCAGTTGGCTGTAATCGAATTTGCACGTAATGTTGCAGGTATTGCAGACGCAACTTCTACAGAATTCAACCGTTCGACTAAATCACCATTAATTGGTTTGATTACAGAATGGTTAGATGAGCGTGGAGAAGTACAACAGCGTAGCCTAGAATCTGACCTTGGCGGTACAATGCGTTTAGGTGCTCAAAAATCTGAATTGGTTGAAGGCACCAAAACACGTGAAGTGTATGGTAAGGCTGAAATTGTAGAGCGTCATCGTCACCGTTACGAAATGAACAACCGTTTCATTCCTGCAATTGAAGCTGCGGGTATGAAGGTTTCAGGTTATTCTCCAGTGCAACATTTAGTTGAAACTGTTGAAATTCCTCAACATCCTTGGTTTATTGCTGTACAATTCCACCCAGAATTTACAAGTTCTCCACGTGATGGACATCCATTATTTGCAGGTTTTATTGGTGCAGCGAAAGCAAAACATCAAAAAGCTTAAATAAAGTATGTCTAGGACTAAACTAGGAAAGTTTAAATGTCACAATTAAAACCACAAGAAATTGTACGTTTAGGCGATATACAAATGGCAAACCACTTGCCATTTGTACTATTCGGCGGCATGAACGTATTAGAGTCAAAAGATTTAGCTTTTGAAATTGCAGAAACCTATGTTGATATTTGCAAGCGCTTAGATATTCCTTATGTGTTTAAGGCAAGTTTCGATAAAGCGAATCGTTCGAGCTTAACTTCATTCCGTGGTCCTGGTTTGGAAAAGGGAATTGAATGGTTGGCAGACATTAAAAAGCACTTTAATGTGCCAATCATTACCGATGTACATGAGCCGTATCAAGCTGCTCCAGTTGCTGAAGTAGCGGACATCATTCAGTTACCTGCATTTTTAAGCCGTCAAACTGACTTGGTTGAAGCAATGGCAAAAACCGATGCCATTATCAACATTAAAAAAGCACAATTCCTTGCTCCGCACGAAATGCGTCATATTTTGCATAAGTGCTTAGAAGCTGGAAATGACAAACTCATTCTATGTGAACGTGGTTCTGCATTTGGCTATAACAACCTAGTTGTAGACATGTTGGGCTTCGACATCATGAAAGAAATGAATGTTCCTGTGTTCTTTGATGTGACCCATGCACTACAAACCCCAGGTGGTCGTGCAGACTCTGCGGGTGGTCGCCGTGCGCAAATCACGACATTGGCACGTGCAGGTATGGCAACTGGTTTAGCAGGTTTGTTCTTGGAAGCACATCCAGATCCTGAAAAAGCCAAATGTGATGGTCCTTGTGCATTGCGCATGTCACAGCTTGAGCCATTCTTAGCACAGCTAAAAGAATTAGATACCTTGGTAAAAGGTTTCGCAAAATTAGATACTCATTGATGCTGTCTAAAGCATCTCGTTATTAATCAACTGAGGAATTATTCATGAGCCAAATCGTTGACATTCGTGCACGTGAAATTTTGGACTCTCGTGGTAACCCAACCATCGAAGCAGACGTTATCCTAGAATCTGGTGTTGTAGGTCGTGCATGTGCACCTTCTGGTGCTTCAACTGGTTCTCGTGAAGCTTTAGAACTTCGTGATGGCGACAAAGCACGCTATTTAGGTAAAGGTGTTAAAAATGCGGTTAACAACGTAAACACTTTAATCCGTGATGCTTTAGTGGGTAAATCAGTATTTGAACAAAAAGACATCGATAACACGATGATCGCACTTGATGGTACTGAAAATAAAGAAAAACTAGGTGCTAACGCAACTCTAGCTGTTTCTTTGGCTGCTGCACGTGCGGCTGCTACTGAAAAGAAAATTCCTCTTTTCCAATACATCGCAGACTTACGTGGTCAAACAACTTTGAGTATGCCTGTACCAATGATGAACATCATCAATGGTGGTTCACATGCAGACAACAATGTTGATATTCAAGAGTTCATGATTGAGCCAGTTGGTTTCACTTCATTCTCTGAAGCATTACGTGCGGGTGCTGAAATCTTCCATTCTCTAAAATCAGTTTTAAACAAAAAAGGTTTAAACACTGCTGTTGGTGATGAAGGGGGTTTTGCACCGAACTTGCGTTCAAACGAAGAAGCAATCACGGTTATTCTTGAAGCTATTGGTCAAACTGGTTACAAAGCTGGTTCTGATATTATGCTTGCGCTTGACTGTGCATCTTCAGAATTCTACAAAAATGGTCAATATATCCTTGCAGGTGAAGGCAATAAAGCATTCACAAGCAACCAGTTCTCTGACTATTTAGCAGGTCTTGTAAACCAATATCCAATTATCTCAATTGAAGATGGTTTAGATGAGTCTGACTGGGAAGGCTGGTCTTACTTGACGTCTATTCTTGGTGACAAAATCCAATTGGTAGGTGACGATTTATTTGTAACGAATCCTAAGATTTTACAACGTGGTATTGACCAGAAAGTAGGTAACTCTATTCTGATCAAGTACAACCAAATTGGTACTTTGACTGAAACTTTAGATGCAATCTACCTTGCGAAAGCAAATGGTTACTCAACTGTAATCTCGCACCGTTCTGGTGAAACTGAAGATTCTACAATTGCGGATCTTGCAGTAGGTACAGCGGCTGGTCAAATCAAGACGGGTTCACTTTGCCGTTCTGACCGTGTTGCAAAATATAACCAATTGCTTCGTATTGAAGAGTTGACTAACGCGATCTATCGCGGTAAAGCTGAGTTCAAAGGTTTGAACTAAGCGATTGAATGCTATCTATGTTAAATGTATTTGACTCCGTTGCGAGTAAATTACTATTGGGCCTTGCGATCATACTGATCGCAGGGTTTCAGTATTTATTCTGGTTTGGTGAAGGTGGTTATCACGATCATCAGCAACTGACCCAAAAAATCCAACAACAAACAGAAATTAATGATGAGCTAAAAGAACGCAATCGTGTTTTAGCCGCAGAAGTTTATGATTTAAAAAATGGTGTTGAAGCCATAGAAGAACATGCACGTTTAGATTTGGGTTTAATTAAACCGCGTGAAACCTTTGTGCAAATGAGCACCATCAGTACACAATACAAACCGATTTATATTGATCCAAACGCCAAAACAGATTTACGTACCAATGAAGATGACGATGTCATCCCACAAGAGCCAGCCAATGCACAATAAGCTTTGGGTGGTGATTCCTGCAGCAGGTTCTGGACGTCGTTTTTCTCAGTCTGAATTAAAACAATATCAATTGCTAGATCATAAAACAGTGCTTGAACATACGGTGGAGCGCTTAAATGGTCTGGCTTTGGCAGGTTATGTGCTTGCTGTAGCGCCAGATGATGATGTGGTTTCAACTTTAGCTTTAGCTGCCGCTGAAAAAGCCCATTTTTGTGCTGGTGGTAAAGAGCGAGTTGACTCTGTTCTCAATGCTTTAAATTACCTCACACAAATCGCGGATGAAAATGACTGGGTATTGGTGCATGATGCTGCGCGTCCATGTGTCACCTTAGCTGCCTTGCATGCGTTGGTGGATAAAGCGATTGAAACAGATCAAGCTGCTATTCTTGCGATTCCTGTGCGAGATACCTTAAAGCTGGTGCAAACTGAAGACCTGATCAGTAATACGGTCAGTCGTGAATCTTTGTGGCAAGCACAAACGCCACAGATGGCGAAACTCGGTGTTTTAAAGCAAGCAATTGAACAGGCACTACAAGACAATCAAGTCATTACAGATGAAGCCAGTGCGCTTGAATATGTCGGGCATCCTGTAATTGTCGTGCAAGGTCGTTCAGATAATATCAAAATTACCTATCCCGATGATTTGCAGTTGGCGCGTTTAATCACACGCTCGCAAGCTTGATGTTTAGGTTTTAATACTGCAGTAGAGCGTGTTTACGAAATAATTGCTCTGAACATGGAATTAAGCATTCACTCTGCTGCACTTTAAATTTATACTCTGCTCTTTTAGCTGTATTGCCTCTCAAGATGATACCTTCTCAACAGTATCGTTTCTTACGCCAATCCCTGCGTGATGGTCGAAGTATTAAGGACGATTCCTCCAAATGGCACCGTTTACATTTAGATCCTTGGTTATTAGGATTGTTGATCATTAACTCGATTATTGGTCTGATGGCGGTTTATAGTGCCACGGCTGAAGATATGAGTATGGTGCTGCGTCAAGCAACCAGTTTTGGTGTGGGTTTTATTCTATTGTTTATCTGTGCACAGATTCCACCCAAGGTTTATCAAGCCACCAGTCCATATTTCTATTTGATTTCGATTGTGCTGTTGGTTTTGGTACTGGTGATTGGTGACACACGCTTAGGGGCGAAACGCTGGTTGACGGTGCCTGGTATTGGCAGTGTACAACCCAGTGAATTCATGAAGTTTGCTATGCCGCTCATGATGGCATGGTATTTTGCCAGAAAGCCATTTCCACCCAAACTGATTCATATTTTGGGGGCACTGGTCATCATGTTTGTGCCGTTTGTGTTGGTGGCTTTGCAGCCCGATTTGTCCATTGGCTTAATTATCCCGGGAATTTTTGTCTTATTTTTAAGTGGTATGTCTTGGCGGCTGATTCTGGGCGCTTTTGTTGCACTGGCTGTTGCTGCACCTGTGTTATGGATGTATGTGCTTCAAACCTATCAAAAGAAACGTATCTTGACGTTATTTGACCCAGAGTCTGATGCGCTAGGTGCGGGTTGGAATATTATTCAGTCGAAAATTGCGATTGGTTCTGGTGGATTAATGGGTAAAGGATATTTGGAAGGGACGCAATCGCATTTAGGTTATTTGCCTGAACATCATACCGACTTTATTTTATCGACCTATTCTGAAGAGTTTGGATTTTTAGGGGTCATGTTTCTATTTGCGCTTTATGCAGCGATTATTTTCCGCTGTATGATGATTGGTCTGAATTCGTTCCATAACTACGGTCGTTTATTGGCAAGTGCAATTGGTCTAACCTTCTTTTTCTTTGTATTTTTAAATTCAGGCATGATTAGTGGGATTTTACCAGTAACAGGTGATCCATTGCCTTTAATGAGTTATGGTGGTACTGCGGTCATTGCACTGCTTGCTGGTATGGGCATTGTGATGTCAGTTCATACGCACCGATAAGATACATTGGCCCCGAAAGGGGCTTTTTTTCTATTTTGAAATAATTTTTTTCATTTACTATATCAAAATTTAAACAAGATAATAATTCGATAAGCGATTGAATTATAGGCTAAATAACTGTAATTATACTGCTTTAGCATAATACAGCATGTAATTAGTGTATTTTGCACTCGCAAATGGTATATATATTGCTCATATTATAAGAAGCAATTATTGCAGGAGAGAAGCACATTAAATGTGTTCGCCGAAGGAGCAACGACCCCGGAAACTCTCAGGCAGAAGGACTGTAATAATTTCAAAATCTGGAGAGAAGTGCATAAACAAAAAATAGGCACTCACCGAAGGGGATGGTTGTATAAGCAATGCGACCGAAGCTCTCAGGTACCAATGACAGATGGGGCATAACACAAGGAATGCATGCATTTCCAAGGAGTGCTTTATGCCACATATTATTGTTATTGGTTCTGGAATTACTGGGGTAACTTCAGCCTATGAACTCTCTCAGTTGGGCTATGATGTAACTGTTATTGATAAACATCTTTATCCTGCAATGGAAACCTCTTTCGCCAATGGTGGTCAGCTCTCAGCATGTAATGCAGAAGTATGGAATCAAAAATCGACTGTATTGAAAGGCATTAAATGGATGACACGGAAAGATGCTCCGCTACTCTTGAATCCTTCATTTGATGTGCACAAATATGCATGGTTAGTCGAGTTTTTAGGCAATATTAAGCATTATGAAGAAAATACCCGTGATACGGTTAAACTGGCATTGATGGCGCGTAAGCGCCTATTTGATATCGCGGAGCAAGAGCATATTCAGTTTGATTTAGAAAAACGGGGGATTCTGCATTTTTACCATAATCAGGCTGATTATGAAGTGGCAACACGGGTGAATGAATTGCTGCGTACAGGTGGTTTAGAACGTCATGCAGTAACACCTGAAGAAATAAAACAAATTGAGCCAAGTCTGACAGGTGATTACTTTGCTGGATTTTATTGTCCGGGTGATGCCACAGGCGATATCCATAAATTTACCAATGGTTTAGCCAAAGCAACAGAAAAATATGGGGTGAAATATCGTTTTGGCTTAGAAGTCACAGATGTGCAACATCATGCAAAAGGAGTGGCTGTCGTCTGTAAATCCAGCACAGAAAATATGAATTCTGAAGCGCAAGAAACTGAATATTTTGAAGCCGATGCTGTCGTGGTGTGTGGTGGTGTTGGCAGTTATCAGTTGGCGCATTTACTGGGAGATAAAGTGAATGTGTATCCAGTAAAAGGTTATTCCATCACCATCAATCTGGAGGATGAGCAGAGTGTGCAGCATGCACCATGGGTGAGTTTACTTGATGAAAGTGCCAAGATTGTGACTTCACGCCTCGGGGCAAGCCGCTTAAGGATTGCGGGTACAGCTGAGTTCAATGGCTATAACCGTGATATTCGTGCTGATCGGATTCAACCCTTGGTGGATTGGGCAAATAAGAATTTTGATATTTCAACTCAGAATGTGGTGCCTTGGGCAGGCTTACGCCCAATGATGCCGAATATGATGCCAATTGTGCGCCGCGGTCGTCGTGAGCGCATATTTTACAATACAGGACATGGACATTTAGGCTGGACATTGTCGGCAGCTACCGCAGTGATGATTAGTCAGGAAATCACTTTAGCTTATCCAGCTTAAAGTCAGTATTAAAAAAGCACAGAGTATTTTGTGCTTTTTTATTTGATAAAATTGAGTGGATTAATCATAAAGACGATATACGCCAGTGAAACGCTCACAGCCTTTTTGCTGAGTTTTGACCGTTAAAATCGCTTTGTTAAAATCAAACTGATATTTACAGTTATGTTCATTATCCTCAATATTCTGCTTCTTTTCAGGTGTGGTATAAGCCAAGAAAGGGATGGTTTGAGTGTCTTTGTTATTGTTCGGATTGCGGTAAGCAATCCCTTCAATTTTAATGCTGTCTTTAGTGAGCTGATGCACTTGTAAATGAATTGGTTGCTTTGCCAATTTGCCGTGCTCAAACTTTAAATAATGTTGGGTTAAACTTTGGTTGAGTGAAGTATAAAAATTCAACTCATCCGTACGCAGTTCAAATTGCTGATCAAAACAAGATTTAGTTTTACATTGTTGCGCACGTTTGAGCCAGATACTGTGTGTATCATCCAACAAGCGTAATGGTGCATCACTAATCAGAAAAGCGGTTAAATACTGATTTTTGAGTTTTTGGCGTTGTTGATCAAATGTACTCGAACACATGGTTTTCATCGTCGAATTTTGGGGTGTGCTGCAATCAATTTCCTGAGCATAACTCAGGCTACTGTATATACAGCCGAGACCAATGAAAGATGCTATAGTTTTAAAGAATTTAATGTCTGTATTCAACAACATGATGACTTATACTTTCACAACACTGTGCTAGTGTAACTATAACGAAGTCGAAACACTGAATACAAGATTTCAAACATTTATTTCTGAGGGAGCGTAATTTAATGGTCGCACATATTCGAATTGGTCAAGGAATGGATGTTCATGCTTTTGAAGAAGGTGAATTTGTTACTTTGGCTGGGGTGAAAATTCCGCATACACATGCTTTAAAAGCGCATTCAGATGGGGATGTGGTGTTGCATGCATTGTGTGATGCATTATTAGGTGCACTGGCACTAGGCGATATTGGTCAACACTTTCCTGATACAGACCCTGAGTTTAAAGGGGCGGATAGCCGTGTATTGTTAAAACATGTGTATCAGTTAATTTTGGATCGTGGTTATGTGTTGAATAATGCAGACATGACAGTAGCCTGTGAACGCCCAAAACTTGCTAAATATAATTTAGAAATGCGCCAATCGATTGCTGATGTGTTGGATGTGGATGTTACTCAAATTAGTATAAAAGCAACAACCACTGAAAAATTGGGTTTTACTGGTCGTCAGGAAGGAATTTTAGCAACTGCAACGGTGTTAATTAGTCATCAAGCAAAATGACCTGCACTCATCAGGGATTGCTGCAATTCTTTGGTAGCTTTACGACCCTGTAGTTGTAAGGCTACCGCATGAATTAACCCAGTCCATGTCTCATTAGGTTCCCAAATTGCATGCAATTGATCTTGAGCTGTGGCAATATTCACATCCATGTAATACTGACGATAAAGATACATCAAGCTGCTGACGCGGAGGTTTTTAGCACAATGCACCCAAACCATCTGTTCCTGTACCAAGTGATCCAACATATCTAGAACCAACATACACTGTTCATCAGAAGGGGTATCCCAAAGAATTGGAATATGAATGTAATTCAAACCTAATTCCAAGCATACGCGATCTTCATGCGGAAGATGATTTTCTGCATCATTCAAAGCAAGGTTAATCACAGTTGTGATGCCATATTCTTTGATCAGTTTTAACTGCTCAATGGTCGGTTGCCCTGAACTAAATAAATGTTCATGGATAAACTGGAAATGGTCAATGTGACTTAAAGCGTTTTCGAGTTGATTCATAACGGTAACTTTATTTGGCAGTAAAACAAAACGCCATCCTGTGGGATGGCGCTTGAAGGCTTAGCGGTTTGGTAATACGTCTTTCAAAGCTTCATTCATATCAAGCAAGGCTTTTTCAGTGGTATCCCAGTCAATACAGCCATCTGTAACTGACTTACCATATTCTAAATCATCGAGATTTTCAGGGATATCCTGACGACCACCTTTTAAATGGCTTTCAACCATAATACCAACGATTGATTTATTACCATCCAAAATCTGTTCTGTAATGTTTTTCAGAACGAGAGGTTGTAGGAACGGGTCTTTGTTTGAGTTGGCATGACTGGTGTCAATCATGATTTTAGTGCTGACTTTAGCTTTGGCTAAAGCATTTTCAGCTTCTGCAACTGAACCGGCATCATAGTTAGGCTTGCCATTACCACCTCGTAATACCACATGTGCATATGGGTTACCGCTGGTGCGAATGACAGAAACTTGACCGTGTTCATTTAGACCTAAGAAGTTGTGACCATGTTTCACAGACTGCATCGCATTGGTTGCAACAGTTAAGCCACCATCTGTACCATTTTTGAAGCCCACTGGTGAAGATAAACCAGAAGACATTTCACGGTGAGTTTGACTTTCTGTAGTACGTGCACCAATCGCAGACCATGAAATTAAATCTTGATAATACTGTGGTGAGTTAGGATCGAGTGCTTCAGTTGCACAAGGCAAGCCTTTTTCATTCAATTCCAACAGTAATTGACGACCAATACGAAGACCTTTTTCAATATTGAAAGAGTCATTCATGTCTGGGTCGTTAATTAAGCCTTTCCACCCCACAGTCGTACGTGGTTTCTCAAAATAAACTCGCATCACGATATACAGGGTATCTTTGACTTTTTCGCTCAAGACTTTTAAGCGATCAGCATAATCATGTGCAGCAACGGTGTCATGAATAGAACAAGGACCAATTACGACAAAAAGACGCTTATCTTTGCCATCTAAAATATTGCGAATGGTTTCGCGACCCTTAAGTACGGTTTGATATGCATTTCCAGTTAAAGGCAACTCTTTTTTTAGTTCTGCAGGAGTTACTAAAGGCTGAATGCTTTTCACATTTATGTCATCAATGTCTGATTGAGTAATAGGGTTTGGCTGTTGTGTATTCATTGCTGTCACTAGATCGATCATACAAGAGTTTTTTTAGTTGCCTGAATATAACACGATTTAATCAGTCTTTTGCTATACAAAAGACCAATAAAAGCGTGAAAAAAACCGATTATTCGCATATATAAATTAAACACTGTGTGATTTTTCAACAGTGTAAATCATTGCTGTGGTCGGTTTTTGTACAGGTTTGGCTTTAACAGGGTGAATCATGAAGTTCACACCCAGTGCAAATAAGGTGATCCCTAAAATTTTACGGATAATTTTTTCTGGTAGATGAGAGCTGATGAGTGTACCCACAATAATGGCTGGAATAGAACCGACCAATAACCAACCTAATAGAGTGAAATCGACATTTCCCGAGCTCATGTGACCTAGACCTGCGACTAAGGTAAGCAATACCGCATGGACTACGTCTGAACCGATAATACGAATCATCGGTAAATTTGGGAACATAATCACCAGCGCCATAATGCCGAAAGCACCGGCACCGACTGAAGATAAAGTTACAAATATACCCAGTATCACACCCATAAGAATAATATAGGCACGCTTATTTTTGGCTTGGAAATTCACTTTTTCCAAATCTTCACTCATGTCTAACTGTTCATCTTTACGGAATTTATTGAAAAAGCGTTCAATATGTCCACGGAAGATAATAGAGACACCAGTCAGGGTTAGCATAAAGCCTAACACCATGGTGAGTACGGATTTGTAGCTCGCAGATTGGCTGAGATAGTTCTCAAGCACCCAATGTGTGGCAAAAGAAGCGGGGATACTGCCGACAGCGAGCCAAATCACAATGGGCCAAACAATATTCATTTTTTTTGCATGTACCATCGAACCACAAAATTTTGAGATCGATGCATACAGAAGGTCGGTTCCGATGGCGATGTGAGGTTCAATCTTGAACAGGCTAATCAGAATAGGGGTCATCAGAGAACCACCGCCTACACCTGTAATGCCTACACAGAACCCAACTAAAACACCTGCAAGAATATATTCAACAGAACCGAACATGAATAGAAGCCAAATATGATAAACCACGCATATGTTATGACTTTTTAAGATAAGTGTTTGTCTTGATAAATGATTTGCTTATGCAAAAAAACGCTAAAGCTTTTAAGCTTACGATGAGTCAAAACATTAATAATGATGCTTTTGAGGTTTATCTTTCTTTTTTAAATCATTGATTAATAATATTAAAAATAAGATAACAGGGCTGGAGAATAACCACCAACTAACGAAACCAATTGAAATACCGAATGTTTTTATAAAAATGGCAGCTGCAATAAGAAAAAGAATATAAGCGATGCTGCGGCTACATTTGGGGTAACGCGTCAAGAAGTGCCATTGGGATCGCTTGGTTTTTTCAATCTGTTTGCTGCTGAGTAAATGTGAACACCACATCCCAAGCAGAATACATGTCATGCCGAAGAAGATCATCATGATGCATTTACCTCATGAGTAGTAGAAACTTTCTTACTTAGCTTTTGTGCTGCCTTGAGCTGAATGGGATGAATATTCTTAAAAATGAAATAGGCAAAGATTGCGAGAAGTAGAATAAACAGGTCAATTCTTAAAAATAACCAATAGCTATAGAAGTCATGGATATAGTGATGTTGTAGAAGATAAACGAAATCAAAAATAACTAGACTGGTCGCAACTAAGCTTAAACCTGCAAGTTGGGAGCGCCACAGCCATTGTTTAGGTGTACACAACGCAAGAACCAGACTTAAGCTCCATGTGGTAAAAAAAGCATAAATTTCATAATTCGGTGTATCTGATGTAATCGTCACGATGCGATTGGTAAATAGGTATGCCAACATCGCCATAGGAAGACCGACAAACGTTGCGATGTTGAAACGATCAACCAAATAATGTCCAAAGTGAAATTGCCCCGTTTTATTTTGTAGTTGACGTTTCAGACTCCAGAGCAATAAGCCAGATGCGATCATACAGCAACCTAACAAGCCTGAGAAAAAGAATGCAAGACGTAAAACCGGTTGAGCAAAGGTAGCCATATGCAAGCCATAAACTCCAAAATTTAAGGTTGCAATGGCACTGTCATTACGTGTGCTTCGAATCAGTGATGCATCAGTCCCCCGCAAGGTAATTTGAGGTTGATTGCGTGTAATCGTATGATCTTGTAATTGCATAAAGCTATACAAGGCTTGGTCGGTATTGGGATTTTGCACAGTAATCGAGGCAAGTTCTTGTCTTCCCCAATGTTGTTCTACGGTTTGAAGCAATGTGCTCATGCTTAAATTAGGTTCTGGCTCCGGAGTTGTATTTTGTGCAACAACTTGAGTTCTAATTTCTGTGAAATATTGATAGGGATCATTTGGATAAAGGGTTTTCATTCCCCACGGGAAATATAAATAGAAAAAAATGGCTAAACCCGTAAAGGTAATCATTAAGAAAAACGGTAAGGCAATGACCGAGGAAACATTATGAAAGTCTAGCCAAGAACGCTGCGATTTAAAGGTTCTTAGGGTAAAGAAATCGGTGAAAATCTTTTTATGCGTGATGATGCCTGAGATCAGGGCAATCAACATGATAAAAGCAGCAAAGCAGACAGCGAGTCGCCCAATATTTATCGGTAAGCCAAACAGCTGGTAATGAAAACGGTAGAAAAAGTCACCGCCATCTGTTGCAGAGAGATTCAATTCTTTCCCAGAATTCGCATCCAGCGTTTTACTTTCATAGCCACCATCTACTTTTTGCCAGTAAATGGTATTCAAAGGTGATTCTGGAGTGGCAATGCCAATAAACCAAGATTTTGCATCAGCAGCATGGTCTTGCAAATAAGTAGTAGCAGATTGAATGGCAGTGTGCTGCTGAATTTCGTATTGAGCCAGTTGCGGCTGCATCCATAAATTCACTTCATGGCGATAATAGGAAGCAGTACCCATAAGAAAGATGGCAAAAATCACCCAGCCTAGTAGTAAGCCAGTCCAAGAGTGCAACCATGCCATCGATTGTCGAATACTTTTATGCATGAATTAACGCATTCCTAGAAATAGTAAAAATACACAGCCAAATATTCCACAACTGAGTATGGTAAGCCGAAGTAATGATTGAATACAGAAACTGGTAATGACATAGCCGGCATAAAATATCAGGCTGATAAATGCAGCCAAATAGATCGCTTCAGCTTTAGGAAGTTGATGATTGAGTAAATAAGTTAAGTCCAGACTGAGTAGTGCAGCACAGATAAAACCTATGATAAAAGCGACAACAAAGCGGTAAAACACTTGTATGCGATAAGTATAGGAAATGGATTGTACTTTACTCATAAATTACGACCGCTATGGAATTAAAAAAAGCCAAACCTGTATGTTCAGGCTTGGCTGGTTGATTAATATTTAAATTTTAAAGCAACGTTATAGTTGGTTGAAGCACCATAATACCCTTGACCGCCAGACAGCCCAGTCAGGTATTTTTCATTGGTTAGGTTGTTGCCATTCACTTGTACCAATACATTTTGATTCACTTCATAACTTGCCATGATGTTGAATAAGGCATAGGCATCCTGAGTAATGGCGGCATAAGACGTGTCTTGAATATCATCTTGCCACTTTACGCTGGCACCAAGTTTGAGTTTAGGTAGCTGCGGTACGGTGTACGATGCTAAAGCATTGATGGTTTGGGTTGGAATATTTACACGCGCTCTTTCACCAGATTCCATGTTTTTCAGGCTGAAAGTCGAGAAGCCGAACACGAGATCAAGATTATCCGTGACTTTTCCAGATAGTCCCACTTCGACACCTTGAGATCGAACTGTACCAATGTCGGAAGAATACTTGTTGTAGGTCGCATCCCAAATTGGATTGAGGGCAAAATTGTCCTCGTCAGTTCTAAATACAGCAAGGTTACCTGTCAGGGCACCATCTAACCATGAACTTTTGACCCCAATTTCATAGCTTTCACCTTCAACTGGAACGGCGGTTTGCTGGGTCGCTAAATCGATAACAGTTTGCGGTCTAAAGATAGAGGTATAGCTCATATAACCTGTATATTCAGGCGTGAAGTTATAGGTTAATCCTGCATAAGGTGAAACTTTATCTTCTTTATATTCAAGTGTGTCAATTTCAGTATAGTTTGCACCTAAAAGTAGTTTTAAATCATCATTTAGATGTAGACGGGTAGCAGTGTAAACAGATTTCATGACCCGTTCTTCAGGCGTTGCGGTATAGAATTCTCCCCATGTGGGTTCTACAGGTGACCAACTTGCCTGATCCGTCGTATAGGTGCCTAAACTGCTGCCATAAGAATAAATACTTTGAGCAGTGTACTTCGACCAGTTATAGCCGATATTGGCTTCATGACGTTGTCCAAATAGAGGGAAGGTGCCTTGGATGTCTGCATTTGCAGTGGTTTCTTTAAATTTCTGATTATAAATTTCAGGGTAGAGATAAATGCCTGAAGTATTGTCTGTTGCAGAGGGTGAACCGCTTAAATACAGCATTTTGTCACGAACTTCAGATTCTTTTAAGTTGTAACCGAGCTTCAATTTCCAGTCACCAGCAAGTTGCTGTTCAATATTGGCAAAATAGTTGTCAATTTCCCAGTCATAGTAGGTCCACGATGGCGCATAGTTGTAACTGCGAGAATAACTTAAAGCTTCACCTTTCGAATTGACTAAAGGTAAAGCCCCCCATTGAGAGCCGTTGGCATATTGGCGTGTTTTAGAATAGCCTGCGGATGCCACAGTAGAATCGGTAAGATCTGCTTCAAGAATACCTTGGAAGCCATTTTTTTCTTCAGAATAACGGTCTAAATATGAATCGCCCGTTTTTTCATAGCCAACCAAGCGTCCGCGAAGGCGACCATCTTGTGTAAGGGCGCCTGAAATGTCTGCTTCATAGCGCTGTGTATCCCAAGAGCCATAGCTAATTCCAGCATTGGCTTGAAACTCTTGGGTTGGACGCTTACGTATATAGTTAATGGTCGCACCTGGGTCACCTAAAGCATTGGTCAGGGCATCTGCACCTTTCACGACTTCAATGCGATCATAAAAATAGCTGTCAGCATCACTATTATTGTAGTTATAGCTATCCACCTGCGGGATACCAATGCCATCGACCAAGATGTTGGAAATATCAAAGCCACGTGCTGTATAGGTCGTACGGTTGGTTTCTAAACCAGTGACCGTTACGCCAGGGGTGTTGTTTAAGATATCCCGTGTTGAAGTCAGATTAAAGTCATCCATTTGTTGACGCGTTACTACATTTACCGTTTGCGGTGTTTCCCGCGCATCAATATTCAGTTTGGTCGCACTACTGCTTTTTTTAACGTTATATGCCTTGGTTGTTTCAGAGCTTTGATCGGCGGTTTCATCGGCTTGTAACTGAATGGTGGATAGGGTGGTCACTTCATCCTCGGCATAACTAAGGTTGATGTGGGCAATGGTCAGGGCAAGTAAAGAGTACTTAAATAGCGTAGCGGATTTAGACATGGTTAATATTAATGCAAATAATTCTCATTAATTCTAAGTTTATATTTTAAAGCAATCAAATGTATAATGATCGTAAATCATGATTAACTAAAATGATTCCATAGCTAAATTAGATTTAGTGTGGATGTCTTTTGAACTTGAAAATGCATACAGAAAATTTTTCCGAAGCTGTGGCTATGCTAGAATATTCAGGTGTTTAACTTTGAACAGAGCAAGAAATCTTGAACAACAAAAAACTAAAAATAGGCATCGTTGTTGGTGAAGTTTCAGGAGATACCTTGGGTGCCAAGTTAATCCGCAGTTTTCGTGAGCAAGGAATTGATGCCGAGTTTGAAGGAATTGGTGGTCCACAAATGATCGCGGAGGGATTCCAGAGCTATTATCCGATGGATATTTTGTCGGTGATGGGCATTGTTGAAGTCTTAAAAGATATTAAAAAGCTATTTGCAGTGCGTGATGGACTGGTAGAAAGATGGACTAAACAGCCGGTTGATGTCTTTATTGGCATTGATGCACCTGATTTCAATCTACGCTTATCGAAAAGTTTAAAGCAAAAACAGTTACCAATTAAAACCGTACAATATGTGAGTCCTTCGGTTTGGGCATGGCGACAGGGTCGTGTGCATGGGATTAAGGCAAGTATTGATTTGGTGCTGTGTTTATTTCCATTTGAAAAAGCATTTTTTAAAAAATTTGATGTACCCGCGGCTTTTGTGGGGCATCCTTTGGCGAGTCAATTACCTTTAAAAAATGATTTGGTTGAAGCGAAGCAGGAACTGGGTTTAGCAACAACACAAAAACATATTGCGTTATTACCGGGTAGTCGCCGTGGAGAAGTGGAGCGTTTAGGCCCCTTAGTGCTTAAAGCAGGAGAAATTTTGAGTCAAAAACATCCTGAATATGAGTTCTTGATTCCTGCGATTAATGATGCCCGTAAACAGCAAATTGAACATTTACTGCAACATTATTCAGATGCTTTCCGCGCGAAAGTACATTTACTGGAAAATACCGACACCGAATCAAAAATTGGTCGTCAGGTCATGAATGCAGCCAATATCGTGGCTTTGGCATCGGGTACAGCGACTTTAGAAGCCATGCTATTGCATCGCCCGATGGTGACGTTCTATAAGCTTAATTCATTGACTTATTTTATTGCGAAACTGTTAATTAAAATTCCGTATTATTCTTTGCCAAACATTATTGCGGGTAAAAAAGTGATTCGGGAGTTGATTCAGAATGATGCAACACCCGAGAATCTAGCGCATGAAATTGAAAAATTGATGAACATTGAGGTATCTCAGATTCAAGTGATGCAGCACATTACGATGCATAAGCAGCTTCTTTCTGGCAATAGTGAAGATCCTGTACAAGCCATTTTAAGTTTACTGTAACGAATGACGAACTTCAGTTATTGCATAAATTGCTGTCGATATTGACTCGGCGTGAGGTCAAATTGCTTTTTAAAGGTTTGACTGAACGCCGTTTCTGACGCATATCCCACTAAATTGGCAATCTGCTGAACAGTATATTGTCCTTGTCTTAAATACTGCGATGCAATGCGTAAGCGATGTTGCTGTAAATATGCCAGCGGTGGTTCACCTACCATCTGGCTAAATAGTTGCGCGAATTTAGAACGAGACATGCAGCATTGTTCTGCTAGTGTTTCAACTGTCCATGCATGTTGCGGTTGCCCATGAATGGCAGCTAAGGCATTGGATAATTCAGGATGGGACAGTGCGGATAACCAGTTGTTGCTATCGCCTAATTGCAAAATATAATCACGGACACATTCTATAAAAAAAATACTGACCAGATGATCGAGGATTTTGTCACGTCCAGGTTGCACTTGTAGGGTTTCGACAGCTAGGAACTGCAAACCGATTTGTAGCCATTCGGGAATCGTTTGCCCATTCATTTGATGTAAATGAATGGATTGCGGTAATGCATTTAACAATGGACGCGCCATGATACTATCCATATGACAGCGAATAGCCAAGATGACGGTCTGTTTGCCTTCACCCGCGCCAAATTCAATACTTTTTTCGCCTGTTTCATCGAAACGATGGGTAATATTCAAGGTATCGACCAAAGGGTTTGGCGTATTAGAGGCACTATGGCTACGACCAGAAGGAATTAAAACCAAATCTCCTGCGCGGACATGTACTTGTGTAGTGGCATCCAGTTGGATCAGTGCATGCCCTGAGACCATCGCATACGCCACCATGGCACTCTGATCTTCATATTGAAAACACCAGTCGCCACGCGCTTTTAAATACAGATATTCGGATTTGTTCAGATGAATATCATCAAAAATTTTACTTAGTGCATCCATGCTTTTTCGTTTTATCTCATTGGCTGAAATATACAATTATTAAAAATTTGTAATATGTGTTTATAGGACATTGTTTATCAAAATAAGCCAAAGACGATTACATAGTTTTTATGGACGTTTGCAACTGTCGCTCAAAGGCACTTTCAGAAAATATATACATAACAAGAAAAGAAGGAAAGCATTGCAAATGAATGCAACAGTAAAACTGACAGAACCAGACCTGATGAATACTCCAAACAAAACAGGGTTAGCTTTAGATAAGAAGCGCTATTTGTGGGCAATTAGCCCAGCCTTACCTGTCATTGGGATGGGGATTTTAGCAGGCTATCAGTTTGCACCACGACCATTGAAAAAAGCATTTGCGTTAGGTGGACCGATATTACTGCATGTGCTTATTCCTGCAATTGATGCTCTGATTGGTAATGATCAAAATAACCCGACGGCTGAAGATGTAAAGTTGCTGGAGCAAGATCCATACTATGCACGTTTAGTAAAAACCTTTATTCCACTGCAATACGCAGCCAATATTTATGCCTGCTACTTGGTTGGACGCAAACAAACTTCTTTGCTGGATAAAGTACTGTTGGGCATTTCCATGGGAGCTATTAACGGCATTGCGGTAAATACTGCACATGAGTTAAGCCATAAGTCGAATCGCATCGATCATATCTTGTCGCATTTGGCGCTGGTTCCAACAGGTTATAACCACTTTCGCATTGAACATCCTTATGGGCATCATAAACGTGCGGCTACCCCAGAAGATCCAGCATCTTCACGAATGGGTGAAACCTTTTATGAGTTTTTACCTAGAACAGTCATTGGCTCGTTTAAATCTGCAATTGAAATTGAAAGTAATCGTTTGAAACGTAAAGGTAAAACATTCTGGTCTGTAGATAATGAGTTGCTACAAGGCTGGGGCATGAGTGCTACTTTTCATGCCAGCATGATCAAGATGTTTGGTGCGGGCATTACACCCTATTTGCTCACGCAATCTTTATATGGCATTAGCTTGTTCGAGATTATTAACTATATTGAACATTATGGATTATTACGTCAGAAAGATGAGAATGGCAAGTATGAGCGAACCATGCCCGAGCATAGCTGGAATAACAATAACATTGTGACCAATTTGTTTTTATATCAATTGCAGCGTCATTCAGATCATCATGCATACCCAACACGACCTTTCCAAGCGCTGCGACATTTTGATGAGGCGCCAGAGCTGCCAAGTGGTTATGCCAGTATGCTTTTACCCGCGATGATTCCGCCGTTATGGTTCAAAATGATGGATAAACGCGTATTTAAACATTATGGCGGTGACTTGAATAAAGCCAATGTTCACCCTAAACGTAGAACAAAAATCTTTAAAAAATTTGGTGTGATCGATAAGTTGCTCAGTGTGTAACAGTTGTATGTAATTTTAGAAACATCCCAATAGATGACATCAATTACACTGAATTGATGTCATTTTTCATTATTCTTTAGAGGATTTTCTCCATCCAAATTTCACAGGCATGGCTATGACCTGTTTGACCTTTGGGTGCCTCTAAATGTTGAAAGCCTAACTTTTCATAAAGTTTGACGGCCTGCCATAGCGATGCAGTGGTTTCCAAATAACATGAGCAGTAGCCTTGAGCTAAACTGAACGAAAAACATTGCGCTAAAATTTGTTTGGCAAAGCCTAAACCTCGAATTTCAGGTAGAAAATACATTTTCTGAATTTCGAGTGTCTCTGTATCACCCATAAGTGGTGACAGCCCACCGCCACCTAAAATATCCCCTTGTTTATTTTCAATGACCCAATACTGTGCATTGGGCTGACTATAGACTTGATATAAATTATCTAGGATAGGATCAGCAACGGCAAAGCCAGATTCTGCTGCGAGTCCAAACTCTTTAGACACTTCACGGATGATTTGGGCAATTGCGGCATTGTCTTTTTCTTGGAGGGAGCGGATGTGAAACATGAGTATAAGCAAGCTTTTAAACGATGGACTGTTATAGCAAATAATCCATCATTTGTAAGGAAGTTTTATACAGGAGGTATCAACGTTATTTTAATTCGCTCGAACTTTTGCCCAATTCACGTCGGGCAATAATCAGTTGCTGGATTTGCTGTGTACCTTCAAAAATGTCGAGAATTTTAGAATCACGTGCCCACTTTTCTAAAAGCTCAGTCTCGTTATAACCCACCGAAGCCGCCAACTCGACACATTTTAAGGTGATTTCATTACCAACGCGTCCTGCTTTGGCTTTTGCGATGGATGCTTCTTTTGAGTTTGGCTTTTTATTGTCTGCCATCCATGTTGCTTTCAGCATCAGCAAACGCGCGGCTTCCCATTCTGCTTCCATTTTATAAATTTGAGCGGCAAGGTTAGAGCACTGTAAATAAGGTGTTGCGTAGTTTGAATCCAGCTCTAGGTGAAAGATTTCCTTGATGCGTTCCAGTGAAGCTTTGGCACAACCAATCGCCATTGCCGCAACCAAGGGGCGTGTATTGTCAAAGGTTTCCATCACGCCTGCAAAACCCTTGGCAACATCAATCTCTGCATTACCTAACAGGTTTTTCGCAGGAACTCGACATTGATCAAAACGAATGACCGCTGTATCAGAGGCTTTAATGCCAAGTTTATGCTCTAACCGTTCCACGGTCATACCTGTTGTGCCTTTGGGCACTACAAAGGATTTGATTGCGGCACGTCCTAACTTTTTATCGAGGGTTGCCCAAACGACCACAGAATCTGCACGCTTTCCAGACGTTACAAAAATTTTTTCACCATTCAGAATATAGTCATCGCCATCTTGAGTGGCGGTAGTGCGAATAGCTGCAGAATCCGAGCCACAGTTCGGTTCGGTAATCGCCATGGCAGCCCAAGTTCCTTTGAAACGTTCTAATTGTTCATCATTGGCAACCGCAGCAATTGCGGAATTACCCAGCCCTTGGCGTGGCATAGACAGCAGCAGCCCAGTGTCGCCATAACACATTTCCACAATGCCTAATGCCGTCGACATATTCACGCCATTTTTATTGTGCTTATCTTGCTCACCGCGTTTACCCACCGCAGCACCTGCATTTATGCCTTCACCGCCATCATTCATGCCATCCAGTAATGAAGCTAGCATATTCAGTTCTTTTGGATAGGCATGTTCAGTCTTGTCGTATTTACGCGAGATAGGGCGCAGTACATTTAGTGCAACTTCATGGGCTTGATCAAGCAGGATTTTAAATTTTTTAGGATTTTGTAAGTTCATGGAAAATAGACCTTTATTTTATTGTTTTAAGCATGTAGACCTGAATGTAAGATGGCGGTAGCACGTAAATCACGATACCAACGTTCTACGGGATGTTCTTTGGTAAAGCCATGACCACCTAGAATTTGCACACCGTCTGTGCCTATTTGCATGGATTTTTCCGCACACAGGATGCGTGCCAGATAAGCTTCACGGTGAAAGGGTTGTCCTGCTTCCGCCAGACTCGCAGCATTCAGTATCAACATCCGCATGGCATCAATTTCTATTGCTATGTCTGCAATCATGAATGCCACGCTTTGACGATGCGAAATCGGTTCACCAAAAGCCGTCCGATCATTGGCATAGCGAATACAATAGGCTTTAACCGCTTCACAGGTGCCTACAGCCATGGCACACCACATAAGATTCCCTAAGTCTAGAAAAGCACTGTAGTCAAAGTCTTCATCTCCTAGACGTTCTGCGGGCGTATTTTGAAATTGTAAGGTCATGGTCTCTGTGGCTTTTAAGCCCATGGCAGGACTTTTTTGAGCCGTAATCGATAAACCACGTTTAACCACAAATACATCGGGTCGACCTTGAAATTCGGCACTGACCAGAAAGAGATCCGCAGTTTCACCAAGCATGACCAGCGTTTTTTCTCCATTTATGACGTATTGGCCATTTATGAGTTGGGCTTTGGTTTTAAGCTGCATGGGATTAAATGCAGGCGTGTTTTCCTGTACCGCAAAACTGGCGCGAATATCACCGTCTGCTGAAAAAGCAGATAAATACTGATTCTGAATTGGCTCGGAACCCCATTGGGTGATGGCATTAATTACACTAAAGGTTGAAAGTATTCCCGCGGTTAGGCTGAAATCACCTTGGGCTAGGTGCTCTGCAATTAAAATGTGGCTGATGATGTCTTTTTCACTGGCTACACCGCCAAAATCTTCGGGTAGGGCGTAATAGTTGAGTCCTAGGTTATTTAAGTGTTGCCACAGTGCATGAGGGAATTGCGCCTGATGGTCGGCTTGGTGTGCAAGCGGGTAGAGAATTTCGGATGCAAATTGACGCATGGCATCGCAAGTCATCTGTTGTTCTTCAGTTAAACTCAGATCAAATAATGATTTGTTTTGATTGGGTAGGCGTTGCTTTGAATGTGCATTCGTTGCTTTAAACAGTTTTTGGGTTTTACTCAGGGTTTTAAAACTGGTTTTAGAACCTTGATATAAAGATTTTTCCACAAATCTTCTGAGCTTGAGCTGATCCAGCACATCGCTGCTTGCAATTTTTGTAATCAGTGATAAACCTAATCCTTGTGCCTTATTAATCATACTTGTCATTATTTTCGTTCCATATGAGCTTTATTGCTATTTTTATGCTGACATGGCGGTATCTAAAAAACTATGTCATTGTTGACATGCTTGATTGTCAAAGATAAACGGTAATTAGAATAAGTGATTTTTAATAATTATCTAATTTATATCAATATTTAAAAATTGGATTTTGATTAAAAAGATAGGGGATTGACTAGAATGACAAGCATGCCATTCTAGTCTGGGTTATTTAGATGAAGGTTTTAATCATGTCACGGACATTAGTTTTTGCATCAATCACAGTCATGAAGGTATAGGCACCAATAAATTTACGACTAATAAACATAAATTCTTTAGGCGGTACACTGAAATAACGCGAAGCCATAGATTTAGAGGCTTGTTGCATGACACGACTATGTAGCTGGCTTTTTTTCCAATCATAGCGGTATTGCTCGTCCATCACTCCTACAGGTAATTCTTTGTTATTTGCAGGACAGCTAAATGCTTCAGTCGCCAACAAAAATACTTTAGCCATATCAGGTTTAATACTTGGCGGAATAGAGTCAAAGAATTCGTAGCCTGTCATAGCATTCACCATCGACTGTGGGTCATGTTGATAACCTGCATGAATCAAATTTCGCGCGACTTTTAACAGATGCTGGTCAAATTGGCGAATTGCACCAAAGTCTAGAAGTACGATTTGATCCGGCTGTTGCTCACCATCTCCTAAGCGAACCAAGTAGTTACCAAAGTTTGGGTCAGTTTGCATTTCGCCCCATTCAAAAATTTCGCGAACGGCAATTTCTAAAGAGGCTTCACCCAACAGATTACGACGTGATTGCGGTAAAGAAAGCATCACAGGGCTGTTAATTGGCACACCACGTTCGAAGGTCATGCAAAGAATCTGGTCGGTACAGAACTCAGGGACAATTTCTGGCACGATATAACGTGGATCATCTTTCAGACGTTCAGCAAAGCGTCGTGTTGTCGCAGCTTCAATGTCATAATTCACTTCTCGGTGCATCATGTCACGAACTTCTTCAAACCACTGATCAAATTCACGGGTTTGCGGCACCATACGCGTCAGTTTTAGCATGTTTTTAAACAGGCTCATGTCTGAATCAATCGCGTCTGCTACGCCTGGATATTGAATTTTGAGTACTAGCTCTAAACCATCAGACTTACGAGTTGCACGGTGAACTTGTGCGAGCGAAGCTGTACCCAAAGGTTCATGATCAATGGTTAGTTCATACAGCTTATCACCCAACTGTTGTTCTAAATGCTGCTTAATTGCAGGCCATGCCAATGCAACAGTTTGGTTATTTAGGGTATTGAGTGCTTGAGTAATTTCTTCTGGGAGAAAATGTTCGCCATACAGTGCCATCATTTGCCCAATTTTAACAATTGAGCCTTTGAGCTTGCCAATTTCAGCCACTAGATAGTTAGCCTGTTCTTTCATGGCTTGTTTACGTTTCTTTTCTTTCTCAGCTTCGCTAGAAAACATTGACGTCGCATTGGAAGCTGCCCAACGTGTACCAGCCAGTAAGGATGCTTTTGCGATAGATAAGCGACGGTCCATAGAGGAGGTTTTCAGTTGTTTGAGCTTATCGTTCTGATCTGACATTCAATGCAATCCTTAATCAGCAATTCACAGAAAAGTTAATTGTAGCGGATATTAACGCGTCTTCACGTATTAAAAAAGTTCAACTTGCTGAATGACACCGTTTTTTTGGTTATACAAGAAAATTCTGCACACATCAGAAGATACGATTTACATATGAAACTTAATTTTTAGCGATTCCTTGTTGGATAGCTGTGCTTTGTGGGTTTGTATGTAGTCAGTAATCATGGCGTGTACACTGCTATGGGTAAAGCCGTGTGAATAACCTTTGACAATTACTATGCTCGGTAAACTAAAAAATAAATACTTTGCATCATCCAAGGTTGGATTACTGAAGATACGTTGTTCAGACAATTGCTGTATTAAAAATAATTTTTCGGATTGAATCTCTGAAGATTCATTATTCCAATAGTTCAGGCGCATTGCCATAAGGTTGTTATGTTTGTAGCTCATAGTGAGAAGAAGAGAAAATAAAGCCCTATTTATAAGACGCGATCATACGGGTTACAAGTTGCTTTCCCAGAGATTGGTGGATGTTTTGTATCTATATATTTGAGCTTACTCTATCTAAGTTCAATACGCTGAATAGAATGCGCGTTAGAAAATTTGTATTCAATTGCATGTGGCTGAAAAATGGAATGAAATAAAGCAGAAACAAAGTTAAGCATTATAAAATCAGGCAAAACAAGGTATCATAAGCCGTTTTTATGATTCTGAACTTTGGAGACGCCTTAAGTGGATCGACCGACTATTAGCCCTGAACATTTGCAGGAAGCCGCTGAAACTCTTACCACTATCCGTGATTTTATCCGTTTTGGGGTGACAGCATTACGTCAATACGATGCACACTTAGGTCAAGGTACAGAAGACTTTTTTGCTGAAAGCTCAGCATTGGTTTTACAGACGTTGTCATTGGACTGGAATGCAAGTCCAGAAATTCTAGATGCAAAATTATTGGCAAGTGAAAAGGCTGAATTTCTTCAATTGCTTGAACGCCGTATTAATGAAAAAGTACCAACGTCATATTTATTGAATTTGGCTTACTTCTTTAATAAACCATTTTATGTGGATGAGCGTGTGCTTATTCCGCGTTCACCTATTGCTGAATTGATTGAAAACCGTTTTGCACCTTACTGTTTAGATGAAAATGGTGAAATGCGTGCAGCTGACAATAATCTCCCAGTCAATACTCAACCGAAAACACCACAACGCATTTTAGATATGTGTACAGGTTCAGGTTGTATTGCCATTGCATTGGCTTATGCTTTCCCAGATTCAGAAGTGGATGCAACGGATATTT
This sequence comes from Acinetobacter zhairuonensis, assembly GCF_022601715.1. Classification (GTDB taxonomy): domain Bacteria; phylum Pseudomonadota; class Gammaproteobacteria; order Pseudomonadales; family Moraxellaceae; genus Acinetobacter. The sequence goes on from NZ_JAKVIM010000003.1 coordinate 192,172, forward strand.
CGAAAGAAGCCTTAGAGGTTGCCTCGATCAATGCGGAATACCACGACAAACAGTATCAAGTGGCTTTATTAGAGTCAGATTTGTTCGCTAAAATTCCTGCTGAAAATCAGTATGACTTAATTGTATCGAATCCGCCGTATGTAGATGCAGAAGATATGGCAGACTTACCAGATGAATTCCGTCATGAGCCAGAATTGGCGTTGGCAGCGGGTCAAGACGGTTTAGATTTAGTCCGTAAAATGTTGGCACAAGCGCCTGACTACCTGACTGAAGATGGTTTAATTGTCATTGAAGTGGGTAATTCTGAATGGGCGATGAAACAAAACTTTAATACCATTGATTTCCACTGGTTGAAATTCCAAAAAGGTGGTTCAGGCATCTTTGCTTTAACAGCTGCACAATGCCGTCAATTCCGTGATTTATTCATTCAATCTGTTCAAGCATAAGGAGTCGTGAACATGGCAGGTAATAGTATTGGACAACTCTTCCGTGTAACGACCTGTGGTGAATCTCATGGTGTAGGCTTGATGGCGATTGTCGATGGTGTACCGCCAGGACTCGAGCTATCAGCAGAAGATTTACAAAAAGATTTGGATCGCCGTAAGCCGGGGACTTCTAAGTTCGCAACGCAACGTAAAGAACCAGATGAAGTTGAAATTATTTCAGGGGTATTTGAAGGAAAAACTACAGGTACGCCAATTGGTTTGTTGATTCGCAATACAGATCAGAAATCGAAAGATTATGGCAACATCGCACAGACTTTCCGTCCAGGGCATGCCGACTATACTTATACACAAAAGTATGGCTTTCGTGATTACCGTGGTGGCGGGCGTTCAAGTGCGCGTGAAACTGCAATGCGTGTGGCTGCGGGTGCAATTGCCAAGAAATATCTTGCTGAAAAATTTGGTATTCTGATTCGTGGTCACGTGACGCAAATTGGTACTGAAAAAGCAGAAAAGTTAGATTGGAATGAAGTTCCAAATAACCCATTTTTCTGTGGTGATGTAGATGCTGTAACGCGTTTTGAAGCTTTAGTGACTTCTTTGCGTGAGCAAGGCACCAGTTGTGGTGCGAAGTTGGAAATTTTGGCTGAAAAAGTTCCTGTGGGTTGGGGTGAGCCAGTTTTTGACCGTTTAGATGCGGATATTGCGCATGCCATGATGTCAATTAATGCCGTAAAAGGCGTAGAGATTGGTGATGGTTTTGCAGTTGCGGAACAGTTTGGTCATGAGACTCGTGATGAGTTAACTACCGATGGTTTCTTGGCAAATCATGCAGGCGGTATTCTAGGGGGTATTTCTAGTGGTCAAACTATTCGTGTCGCGATTGCGTTAAAACCAACCGCGAGTATTACTACATCAGGTAAAACCATTAATATTGAGCGCGAAGATACTGATGTCCTGACCAAAGGTCGTCATGATCCATGTGTGGGCGTAAGAGCTACCCCAATTGCAGAAGCCATGTTTGCAATTGTATTGATGGATCATTTTATGCGTCATCGTGCGCAAAATGCTGATGTGGTCGCGCCATTTGCACCAATTGAACCGAAATAAAGATTTAAAAACCAGTTCTTAGGAGCTGGTTTTTTTTATTGGTTTTTAAAATAGCCTAAGCTAATCTGTCGTTATTATATTTAATTTTAAGTGACTTAATTCATTCAACATAATATTTTGCTAAACAATATGAGCAGCTTAATTTTAATAAAACAGAATATATTAGAGGGTTTAGATGACAGGGCAATTGACCTTCCGAAAAGCATTGACGGAAGATTTTTCACAATTATTGGGTTTAATTAATCGAGCTTATCGTGAAAATACAGCTCGAAGCTGGACCAATGAGGCTGAGCTTGTTGCAGGCTTAAGAATTGATGAACAGCAATTGCAACAGGCTTTAGCGGATCAAGACTTCCATTTATATGTTGCTGAAATTGATCATGAGCATTCAAACTCGACAATAGTGGCGTGTGTCGGTTTGAGTTTTCATCTTAATGAAGTTGAAATCGGAACTTTTAGTGTAGATCCGATTTTGCAAAACACAGGAATTGGTAAAAGGGTACTTACTTTTGCTGAAGAACAGGCGCTTTTAATCCAACCCAGTCTTAAGCGATATGTGATGTATGTCTTGGATGTACGTGCTGAGCTACTAGCTTATTATCAACGTCGAGGCTATAGCCCCACTGATCTTAAAACTTCATATCCCATAGAGGCGAATGTCGGTCAGCCATTAAGGCACATTGAGTTACAGCAAATGCTCAAAACCATTAGATAAAAATGCCATTAAAAAAGCCCTCTTAAAGAGGGCTTTTTTTAGGCGAGGAACCAAGTGTAATATCCCCAGAGCATCAGGGGCCAAGCAATGAAAGGGCTAAATAGCCACTTCCAGAGCCAGAAGCGAGGAATAAATCCGACGCCATAAATAAAACCGCCTGAGATACCAATCATGATAAACATCATGGCTCGGTGACTATATTCACCGTTGGCATCGAGCATTGCACTTGGATGAACCAGTAAAACTGCAGCGAGAGGCAATGCCAACAAAAAGGACACTGCCATGACCAGTTTATTTGGTTTTTTCGGCTGTTCTGTTGTCATTGCTACTTCTGTCATAGTTTATTCCTCATCTAAATCTTGATGATGTTCGATATATAGGGCACTTAGGACACCAGCAAAGCATGCCATCAAAATACCGAGAATCCATGCAAAATACCACATAATTTGTTCTCCTAAGCATTGCCTTAGTAAAGGCTATGTGAATTCTCTTGAATATGTTTCTTGGTAATAACGCCCCACATTTTGTAATAGCACCAAGTGGTGTAAATCAAAATAAGTGGTACGAAAATACAGGCAGCAATTGTCATCACAGTCAGTGTATTCTGACTTGATACCGCATCCCACATGGTCAAGCTTGCAACAGGGTTGATGCTAGACGGCATAAGGAATGGGAACAATGCGAAACCAGCTGTTAAGATTGCACCAATAATTGAGCAAGAAGTACCTAAGAATGACAAGCCTGCTTTGTTTTTACCTGCTGCTAGAATCACAATCAATGCACCTAAAATCGCGAGAACTGGCGCCACAATCGTAATTGGATAAGTACTGTAGTTATTCATCCAACCAGGATTTGCATTGGTCAGTACTTCTTTCGCTAAAGGATTAGCTGCACCATTGGTATCAAAAGGAGTGACTAAGGTATAACCTTGAATACCACCGAAGTACAACCATGCACCTGCAGCGAGAAAGCAGACTAGGAATACAATCCCCATTAACTGGGTTGCTTTTGCAGAACGGTTTCTTAAATCTCCATCAGTACGAAGCATGAGCCATGCACCTCCATGCGCACAAAGCATGGATAAACTCACAATACCGCACACTAAGGCAAATGGATTGAGTAGGGCAAAGAAGCTACCTGTATAGGTTGAGCGTACAGTTTCATCTAGGGTAAAGGGTACACCTAAGAACATATTGCCAAATGCAACACCAAATACGAGCGCAGGTACCGCACCACCGATGCATAGACCCCAGTCCCAAGAAGTACGCCATTGGGTATTTTCAAGTTTAGAGCGGTAATCGAAGCCTACAGGTCGCAGGAACAGGGCAAAGAGTACCAATAACAGTGCCCAATACATGCCTGAGAATGCAGTGGCATAGACCATTGGCCATGCTGCAAATAAAGCACCACCTGCAGTGATAAACCAGACTTGGTTACCATCCCAGTGCGGAGCAATCGTGTTGATTGCTGCGCGACGTTCTTCATCATTCTTACCTACAAATGGCATGATTGCCATTGAGCCCATATCGAAACCATCGGTGAGGGCAAAGCCAATCAGTAATACACCAACCAACACCCACCAAATAATTTTGAGAAGTTCATATTCGATCATGATTGAGCCTCCCCAACAGAGTTATCTTGAGCAGCATTTTTTTCGAAGTGATATTTGCCAGTATGGAGTGCACTTGGACCAAGGCGAGAGAACTTAATCATCAAGTACATTTCAATAATCAGAAGTACTGTGTAGAACACTGCCAATGCTGTAATAGAACCCCAAATGTCCGCTGTTGAAAGTGTAGATGCAGACAAGTGTGTAGGTAATACTTCACCAATTGTCCAAGGTTGACGACCCACTTCAGCAACATACCAACCTGTTTGTGCAGCAATCCAAGGAAGCGGTAAAGCAAATAAGGCAAATTTAAGTAACCAAGGTTTGTTTTCAGCATTGCGTTTAGCTACTGCAAAAGTTGCTAAAACGAACAACAATAACATTAAGAAACCAGAAGCTACCATTGCACGGAATGCCCAGAATAAACTTGGTACATGCGGAATAGTGTCTAAAGCTGCAGATTTGATTTGATCTTCAGAAGCATCTACAACATTTGGTGTGTATTTTTTCAAGAGTAGACCGTAGCCTAAATCTTTTTGAGTATCTTCAAAAGCTGCTTTTAGTTCAGGAGATGTGTCGCCTGCACGAAGTTTCTCAAGTTGAGAGTATGCAACCATACCATTACGAATACGTTCTTCATGCTGAACTAAAAGGTCTTTAATGCCTGTTACTTCTTTTGTTGTAGAACGTGTTGCAATGATCCCCATGACATAAGGAACTTTAATTGCATAGTCAGTGGTCATGGTTTCTTTGTTTGGAATACCGAACAGGGTAAATGGTGCTGGTGCTGGGTGTGTATCCCATTCTGCTTCAATTGCAGCGAGTTTGGTTTTTTGAACATCACCTAACTCATAGCCAGATTCGTCACCGAGTAAAATAACAGAGAGTGTTGATGCCAAGCCGAAGATTGCAGCAATTGCAAAAGAACGGCGAGCAAATGGAACATCACGTTTTTTCAGTAGGTAATAACTAGAGATGGCTAATACAAAGATGGCACCAGTCACATAACCTGCAGAAACTGTATGCACAAATTTAACTTGGGCAACAGGGTTGAAAATCAACGCGCCGAAATCCACCAATTCCATACGCATGGTTTCATAGTTAAATTTGGAACCAACAGGGTTTTGCATCCAGCCGTTTGCAACCAGAATCCAGAGGGCGGACATATTTGAACCCAATGCAACCAGCCATGTTACAGCTAAATGTTGTACTTTGGAGAGTCTATCCCAGCCGAAAAAGAATAAACCAATAAAGGTGGATTCAAGGAAGAAAGCCATTAAGCCTTCAATCGCCAGTGGTGCACCAAAAATATCTCCCACATAGTGCGAATAATATGCCCAGTTTGTACCGAACTGGAATTCCATGGTCAAACCAGTAGTAACTCCGAGTGCGAAGTTAATACCGAAGAGTTTCCCCCAGAATTTAGTCATGTCTTTATAAATTTCTTTGCCAGAAATGACGTACGTCGTTTCCATGATGGCAAGAATAAAAGCCAGACCAAGAGTAAGTGGAACAAAAATAAAGTGATACATCGCGGTCATTGCAAATTGGAACCGCGAAAGATCGACCACGCTTTCAGAAATCATCAACGTGTCTCCTTGATTTGGGAAGGACTGCCAGCAATACGCTCAGCAACTTGATTGTCAAAGTTTTTGGGAATAGTCGGTGCATCAAACCAAATATGTTTAATCGTGAGTAGGATAACGACCTTAATTATTAATATGATCGTTATTTCACGGACTAGACGTTGGTTAAAATCTTTTGGAACTAAGCTCATACAAATAAGCCTGTTTTGAAACTTACTGTGTATTATTAAACAAATTTATACAAAAAATAAATAGGAAATACACTTAAAATAAAAATATATTATTAAATTTATTTAAAACAATTGCTTATGATTAAGAAAGTTATTTTTTATTCTAAAATATTCATTAAATAAACCTGACTAAAACAGTTATATTTAAATAAAATAAAATCCGACAAAAATACTTATATTTAAAAAATATAAAACCAAGTGTTTTAGTCTATTTAAAAAAGGACTAATTGTGAAGCTGTAGTGTAAAGATCGGATTTAAATTTAAATAATTTTATTCATTCTCATATTATTTTATTATTGATCAATAAATATACACATGATTGATTGGAGCATGGAAGGCTTATTTGTAATTTTTTATATTATTGCTAGAAATTTACAAGATGGGGGGAGTTACAATGTGCAAACATAACTAAAATTTAGAAATGCTTGTACTTAAAGGAGGGGATTTGGGGATCAGATAGAGCCTAATTTAATATGAAGCATGATTTGAAGGGTAAACAGCTATTTGTGAATAAGTGCTCAGTCACTACAGATGTCACTTTATGATCCAGTCTAATATGATAGGTGCTTTAATTTAAAAGTTAAGACGTGGCTGGTTAAGTTGCACTTATTTGGGCAATCAATCCAATGTAGAGGTAATCACGCAGCTGGATTATTTGTTTATTTCACTTGAGAACAATTGATTGGATTTTGAAATTTTTTTAGCAATGTAGTGCGAGTGTTTGATTCGAATCAGAATAATCTGAGACTGGAATACAAGTTCCCCAAATTCAGGCTCAACTTGTACATAGTGTAATTGACCGTATTCATCTCGTACACGTGCTTGTGCAGAGAAGCCTGGTCTTGCGTTACCACTAGAAATTGTAGCTAGCCTACCAAGTAAATTGGCTTGAAGTTGGATCTGTTTAGGTCGAATTACCTGATCCAAACAATGAATCATAAAAACTGTGAAAAAAATCGCAATAATTAGCGCAGGTAAGATAACGTAATATGCGGGCAAGAATTTTTCTTGTTGTGCAAAATAGCTGAACTGGAGGAAGTAGCCAGAAAAGCTAAAATTCATGAGTAAGAAAACTAAGATGAGAATTTTAGAAAACTTAACGCTGAGGAGTGGTGCTTCAGCAATTCTTTGCGGAATGATTCGTTTAAAAAACTGACTTGGGCGGATGTTAAGAAAATAGCCCACGGTTTCCACCATGCTGAGTAGTACAAGGGCAAATAAACTTAAATGAAACGGCATTAAATTTATGTCATGTAATAACTCAAGCATGGCAAATTCCATTGATTATTCAGGCAGGTAGATTCCGCCATCAGAATGCACAGTTATCTCGACTTTTTCAAGTGATTGACCTTGGCAAGGACCAGAAATACATTCACCTGTTTCCACCTCAAAGAGTGCACCATGGGTAGAGCATTCTATGAATTCTTGATCGCGATCTAAAAACTGATTTTCAAGAAACTCAAGTTCAACTTGTAAATGTGGACAGACATTCTGATAGGCAAAAAAAGCGCCATCACGTTGCGTAATAAAAATCGTATCACCATTCGGCGTTTCAAAAGCACGTGCTTCACGCTCTGGAATGTCTTCGGTCATACAAATTTTATGCATTAGGCACATTCCTTCTTTTGAAAGTTTGCAAGTAATTGCGCGTAGTCTTGATTAGCAAGACGAGGACCAAACTGAGAAACCACCTCGCTTGAAATTAGGATGGCTAATTCAGCCGCAGTCTGTAAACTTTGACCTTCATTTAATGCATACAGGAATGAACCCGCAAATGCATCACCAGCACCATTGGCATCGACAGCCGTCACGGCACGACCTGGTACACGAATCGTTTCTTGCTCAGAGGAAATAATCGCACCTTCAGCACTTAATGTAATTACAACGTACTGACTATGTAGCTTCAATTTTGCCAATGCATCTTCAACTGTAGTGGTTTCAGTGTACATCATGGCTTCTTGCTGATTACAGAAGAGTAAGTCGACACCGTCATCTAACAGTTCATTTAAGCCTTCACGTGCATATTGCACCATTGCTGGATCAGACAGTGTTAATGCAATTTTGACTTGATGAGTGCGTGCAATTTCACGGGCTTGTTTGACTGCTTGACGCGCGGTCGCACTGGTAGATAAATAGCCTTCGATATAGAGCCACTGTGCAGTTTTTAATGGTTCGAAGTCAATTTGTTCGGCAGAAAGTTCTGCGGTAATGCCTAAGTAGGTTTGCATGGTACGTTCTGAGTCAGGGCTAACCAAGACCATACATGTGCCTGTTACACCTTCACTGACCGATTTCGGTGTGGTTTGAATACCTGCATCGTTTAAACCATCTAAGTAGATTTTACCTAGCTCATCATTTCCTACGCGGCAACCATAAAATGCGGTGCCGCCTAGCGCGCTAAAGGCAACTGTTGTATTGGCAGCAGAGCCACCTGAAGCTTGACCTTTATACACTTCAGACTGTTGCAGTTGAGTGTATAAGCTTGCTTGTTGATCACCATCAGTCAGTTGCATGGTTCCTTTTTGCAGATTGTGTTGCGTAAGAAATTCATCAGAAACTTTAAATTCTTGGTCAATCAGCGCATTACCAATTGCAAAAAGATCAACAGAGGTCATGTCGTTCAATCACATCTAAAAATAAAACACTAAGTTTACACCAATGCTCAGGATTGCAGAAGTTTTGTGAATAAAATTCAAGATTATGCCTAATTGATTGTGTTTTATTGTTTAATAAGCAAAACCAGTGTTAGGTAACAGATACAAAATGGAACTCATCATTAAAGAAGCTGAACAATTACCCGCTCAAATTGAGACTTTACTCAAGCTGGCAAATAAAGAAGGGGTAAATGTTGTTCAGCGTCTCATTGACGAATATGCAAGTGGTCAAAATCGGTTTCAGGATGAAGGTGAGTTTTTTTTAATTGCATACGATGGTGATAAGTTAATTGGTTGTGGTGGTTTAAACCAGCAACGTGAAGAAGACGGACAAAAAAGTCGAATTGGGCGAGTGCGACGTTTTTATGTCCATCCCAAATACAGACGTCATGGTGTCGGTAAAGACCTGTTGGCTTATCTGGAAAGTAAAGCCAAGCCTAATTTCTCAGCACTTTGCTTACAAACAGATACACGTTTGGCAGCAGATTTTTATCAAAAACAAAACTATGTGTGGGTTGAAAACAATCCACGCTACAATTACTTTAAATATTTAATCTAGTTTTCAAATATTTAGCCTATTTTTTACAATACACGGTTTATTGCTGTGTATTGTTTCTGACCTGAATAAAATACTCGGGTTTATACGTGAATTATGGCGCAAACTAAAGCTATAATCATTTCAGTTTTATTTAAAAGATTATTAGGAGCACACATGACTGTAGATGTCACTGAAACCCTTTCTCAAACAGTACATCCAGCGTTTCAGTTGATTCGTCAACACCATGTTGAAGCCTTAGATATTTTAGTGACTGAGTACCAGCATAAAGTGACTGGTGCCGTACACTATCATCTTGCAACCAACCATGATGAAAATGTGTTTTTGGTGGCTTTCCGTACTCAACCCATGGACTCAAAAGGCGAAGCGCATATTTTAGAGCACACAGCCTTGTGTGGATCTGAGAAGTTCCCAGTCCGTGATCCGTTTTTCTTAATGATCCGTCGTTCATTAAATACCTTCATGAATGCGTTTACTGCGGCGGATTGGACGGCGTATCCATTTGCAACGCAAAACAAGAAAGATTTCCAAAACTTGCTAGAAGTATATTTAGATGCCGCATTTGCTGCGAATCTGAACCCATTAGATTTTGCTCAAGAAGGTATTCGTATTGAGCTTGAAAATGATGTGCCTGTATATAAAGGTGTGGTCTTCAATGAAATGAAAGGTGCAATGAGTTCACCTTCAGACCAGCTTTATCATCAACTGGCGCATCATTTGTTCCCGAAAACCACCTATCACTACAATTCAGGTGGTGATCCTAAAGATATTCCAGATTTAACTTACGATGAGTTAGTGAATTTCTATAAATCACATTACCATCCAAGTAATGCGGTATTTATGACCTTTGGTAGTCAATCTGCATTTGAATTACAAGAACAGTTTGAAACTCTAGCACTGGCTAAATTTGATAAAGGTCAAACTTTATATTCTAAGCCTGAACATCGTTTAGCTGAGCCAGTCACTGTGACAGAGTCTTATGCGGTTGATGCAGAAGATTTAAAAGATAAGACCTACCACATTATTTCTTGGTTATTGCCTCAAGCAAGTGATATTAAATTACGTCTAGGTATGCGTTTAGTTGAAGGGGTTCTATTAGAAAACTCAGCATCACCATTACGCCACTATTTGGAGACCTGTGATTATGCACAATCGACAGGTCCGATTATGGGCGTTGATGATTCAAACTTTGAAATGACCTTCTACTGTGGGGTACAGGGTTCAAATCCTGAGCATGCAGAAACCTTTAAAAAAGGTGTGTTTGAAATACTACAAGACGTTGCATCTAAACCAATCGATTCGGCTTTGATCGATGCGATTTTGCACCAAATCGAACTGCATCAACGCGAAATCAATGGCGATGGTATGCCATATGGTTTAAGTCTAATTCTGAATGGCTTGAGTAGTGCAATTCATCATAGTGACCCGATCCATGTTTGGGATGTGGACACCGCAATGGAGCAAGTCAAAGAAGAGTTGCAGGATCCAATGTGGCTCTCAGGTCTTATTCAAGAATATTTGATTGACAATCCGCATCGTGTGCAAATGACATTGGTGCCTGATGCAAACAAGTCTGCCAAAGAAGCGCAATCAGAAAAAGATCGTCTAGCGGCAATTGGTGCGACTTTAACTGAAGCACAAAAAGCAGAGATTCTTGCGCAAACTGAAGCGTTGAAAGTGCGTCAAGATACGCCTGATGATTTGAATCTATTACCGAAAGTAGGCTTGGAAGATGTACCTGCTGAATTACCAATTGTTCAAGGACAATTGCGTGAAATTATCAGCAATGGTTTGGATACCCCATTGAATTTGTATCATGCGGGAACCAATGGCATTTACTATCAACAAGTATTGATTCAGATTCCTGATGAAATCGTACAGTCACCATACTTCAATCTCTTGTCTATTTTGCTCGGTGAAGTCGGTGCTGGTGAATACGATTATTTGGAATTACAACAAATTCAAACCGCGGTCAGTGGTGGTTTGGGTATGGGTGCATCGCTACGTTCAAAAGTGGATGACAAACAGAAGATCAGTGCTTGGTTAACATTAACCACAAAATCTTTGGTACATAATTTAGAGTCAATTCGACTGCTTAAAATTGCATTTGAACAGCTCCGTTTTGACGAGAAAGATCGCATTATTGAGTTGTTACAGCAACGTAAAACACGTTGGCAGTCTCGTTTGTCTGGTTCAGGGCATAGTTATGCCATGCAGATTGCATCGCGTCAGCACAGTGCTTTAGCTTTGCGTGACTATAACAATACAGGTTTGGGTGCACTCAATTGGTTGGGTGAGCTAGTCACGCAAATTGAATCCAATGAAGAGGCTTACAACCACCTGATTACTGAGCTGAAGCTGATTCACTGCAAGTTATTGCAAGCACCGAAGCAATTCTTGTTGGTGTGTGAAGAGCACCAAACAGATCGTTTGTTAGAGGAAATTCAAACGGTATGGGATAAGCTTGCGGTAGATAAGACTCAACAACCATTGACAGTTGTTAGTCCTGAGGTGAATGCTCAAGATCAAGCATGGCTAATTCAAGCCAATGTTCAATTCTGTGCATCTGCTTATCCTGCGGTCGATGTTGCCCATGCTGATGCTGCTCCATTGATGGTATTGGCAGCTTATTTACGCAATGGTTTCTTACATAGTGCGATTCGTGAAAAAGGTGGTGCTTACGGTGGTGGTGCAAGCTACGATGGTAATGCATGTTCATTCCGTTTCTATAGTTATCGTGACCCGCGCTTAGCTGAAACATTTAATGATTTTGAAGCCAGCGTGACATGGTTATTGAATGCTGAGCAGCAACCACATCAGCTAGAAGAAGCCATTTTAGGTCTGATTGCTTCTATGGATAAACCTGGTTCACCAGCAGGTGAAGCAATTACTGCCTGCTATGCGTTGTTACATGCACGTACGCCAGCATTCCGTAAGCAATTGCGTGAACGTTTACTTGCTGTAACGCTGGATGATTTAAAACGCGTTGCGGAACAGTATTTGCTTAATCAAACTGCCAATAAAGCGGTTGTAGCACCAATGGCGAAAAAAGATGAGTTGTTGGCGTTGGGCTTCGAGATTTATCAAGTGAATTAATACAATAAGAAAAGAGGTGTCTATGACGTTCAAATCATTTGAACGTAATATGCTGTCGCTGAGCATGATTTTGCTCAGCTCTGCATTTTCGGCTACATATGCTCAAGATCCTGAGGCTCAAATATCGCCTGCTAGTCCAGAAGCGTGTGTAGCTTTAGAGTCTAATGCTGATCGATTGGCTTGCTATGATGCCTTGTTTAAGGTACCTGTGGATGAAGTAAAGCAGGCAGTGATAGAGTCTGTTTTAGCGAGGCATGCTGAGTTAAAGCCTGTTGAAGCGAAAGCTGCCGATAAAGAAAGTAGTAGTCTCAGTAATTTGTTTGCGTCAGAAGGACCAAAGATTGATCCAAACCATTCATTATTAGATAGGCGCTGGGAGCTTTCAACAGACAGTAAGTTGGGAACATGGAATATACGGGCTTATAAGCCTGTGTATTTATTGCCGGTGTTTTGGTCCAGTAAGAAAAATGAATTTCCTGAAAGCCCAAATTTGAAGAACACGGTAACGGATGACCAAAACCTGAAGTCCATGGAGGCTAAATTTCAGATTTCCCTTAAAACCAAAGCGGTTGAAAATCTATTCGGTGACAATGGTGATGTGTGGTTTGGCTATACCCAGTCATCACGCTGGCAAGTCTATAACGCAGATGAGTCTCGTCCATTTCGTGAAACCAACTACGAGCCAGAAGCCAGTTTGATGTTCCGCACCAACTATGAGTTGTTCGGGTTAAGTGGACGTTTATTGGGGATTACCTTAAATCACCAATCCAACGGTCGTTCAGATCCGTTGTCACGGAGTTGGAATCGAGCAATTTTAAATGTGGGTTTCGAGCGAGATAATTTCGCCTTAATGATTCGCCCTTGGTATCGTTTTGATGAAGATGCAAAAGATGATAACAATCCAGACATTAAAGATTATGTGGGGCGTGGGGACATTACGGCGTTCTATCGCAAGAATGATCATGATTTTTCATTAATGCTACGTCACTCTTTAAAAGGTGGGGATGATTCGCATGGCGCAGTTCAGTTCGATTGGTCTTTCCCAATTCGAGGGAAATTGCGCGGTCAGTTCCAATTGTTTGATGGTTATGGTGAGAGCTTGATTGATTATAACCACCGTGCAACCTATGTCGGTTTAGGGGTGTCATTACTGAATTGGTATTGATCCTTTACAGATAAAAAAGCCTGAAATACAAATTTCAGGCTTTTTTTTAAATGGATCTTTTGTGGTGTATATACACTTTGCAATTAATGCGGTATCAGAGCGTGTTTTTGTAAAAGAGGCTGATGAAATGCCTATTTTACGCCACTACAAATTCCAGTATGGTCTAAATAATCCTTTCCGATGCTGTACCATTGATTTTCTTCTATATTGTTAGGGTCTTTTGTTTCAATGAATTCAGTTACTAAGGTTGGATTCGCATGCGGTTTAAATTCAAAATCATCTGCATAATATCTTTGCGCAATATTCGCCACTTTTTGTTCTTTGCAGTTGATCAGGACTTCATTGACCACAGAAGTTGCCGCTTTTCCCTTAATAGAAAATTCATCATAGCGCTTCATGCGAACAGGAAAGGGCTGATCTAGGCGGGCATGCTTTAGATCTTCTTTGTTGATGTAGTTTGGCATTACTCTTTCATCGGGAGTAGTGAGTTTCCAATCCTTTTGTATGTCATTTTTAGGTGGACTAAAAGCTTTGAAGTCGGGTGCTTTGGCACAGTATTGCTCGGCAGCATATGAACCTTTTAAAAACATATTCCATTTAGAGGCATCCACAGCTTTCTTTAAATCAACCAGAACTTCAGAATGCTCTCTTGCCTTGCCCGTATCATCTAGACTCGTGCGAATTTCATATTGGCACAATCAAGCAGTAAGACTTGAGTAAAGGTTGTATCCTCAGCCTTGCCAGAAGGACCTATTGTAGTAACAATGCTTTTTTCTCTGACCAAAAATGGCGAATTAAATTGAACTGACTTGAGATTTTGCTCATCAACAAAACGTTGAGTTGCAATCAGGGTCGGTTGATTAGGGTCTGCACCGTCTCGATCAGCTCTCCAGTGATCGGCTAATTGCCAATTCGGCTGTTGTTTAAGAAGCGTGTCTAATGGAGTGTCGTTTTTTTTACTCGTACAGGCAGAGAATAAAAGAGTTGAAGCTGTGAGTATGCATAATGTTTGTTTTTTCATTCTAAGGCTTCTAAATCGGTGTGTAAGGTTATAAATGTTGTTGAGTTAATTCAGGTCATTTGTAATTTCTATACTAGGATGGTGTAAGTTGATGGATGCCATGGCTCTTAATTTTAAGGCTCTGTCGATTGTTTTTAGTCATTAATACATAATAATTTCAAAAAATTGAACGTGCTTATTCTACTGCTTTGAACATATATAAAGAACTAAATGACTTCAAGTGAAAAGTTGCAGCATTTTTCACCTGAAGATTTTTTCATTTAGCTTTATCCAATTTGAATGTCAGTCGGTGGATGTTTTAAGCGAGTTTTCTTTGGAGTCGCAATCATATATGCAAGGGTAAGTGGACCTAGTCGACCTGCGAACATCAGCAACATTAAGGCGACTTGACTGGCAGGTTGTAACTCTGAGGTTATTCCACGCGACAGTCCAACGGTACACGCTGCTGATACAGCTTCAAAAAGTAAATCAAGAAAATGGTGCTTAGGTTCTAATAACAAGAGAGTTAGAAACCCAATAAATACCAACATGGCAGTAATTGAAACCACAGCCATGGCTTTGAATGAAGTATTTTGTGGAATTGAAAAATTTAAAATACGGATTTCATCCGCTCGGCGTAAAAAACTCACCACACTTAAAATTACAACGATAAATGTACCGACTTTAATACCACCAGCGGTACTCAATGAGCCACCACCAATAAACATCAGAACCATTGTGACCAGTGCAGAAGCATCGGTCATGTTGCCAACGTTCAAACTGTTAAATCCTGAGGAGCGCGGAACAGTCGCATGGAACCAAGCATTCACTGCCTGATCGGTGATACTCATTGGTGCTAATGTGAGAGGATTGTTTGCCTCTAACAACCAGATCGTGACAAAAGCAACCAGATTAAGTCCCGCAATCGTTAAGAGAATCAATTTGCTGTTCGGGCTGAGCTTTTTCCAGCTTCGATGCTGTTTGATGTCCATGAGCACCAAGAAGCCAATCCCACCAATGATATACAGCAGACTGATGGTGAATGTAATAAAGTAATGGCTAGAAAAATCCATCAGGCTATTTGGGAATAATGAAAATCCACCATTGTTAAATGCGGAAACAGAATAAAATGCAGCATAAAAGAAGGCTTTTAAGAAATCGTATTCTTGCATCCATGCAATCGTCAGAATGAACGTACCAATTGCTTCAAAAAATAATGAATATAAAAAAACGGCTTTGATGGTATGTGAAACTTTAGACAAACTGGTTTGCCCAATGGTTTCTTGTGCCATGATTTGATGTTTTAAACCAATTTTAGCGGAAAGGCTCATTACCGCTAAAATTGCAAAGGTCATAAAACCTAAGCCACCGCTTTGCAGTAAAAGCATGATGACAATTTTACCAAAGACAGTATAAGCTTCACCGACATTGACTACAGAAAGCCCTGTAATGGTCACGGCAGATGTCGCTGTGAAAAACGCATGTGTCCATGGTAAATCACCATGATGTGAAATGGGTAATTTCAGCAGTAAAGTGCCAATCACAATAAAGCTTAGAAAACCTAATGCTAATAAACTCGGTGGGCTTAAATTTACCGTGGTTTTGGGCTTTTTTCTTAATGTTTTCATATTATTTAAAGCGATTTGATAATCTGCGTAATTGTTCGAGATGACCCTCGACAACGATGATATCGCCACGTTGTAAAATTAGGTTTGGGTCAGCGTGATATAAAACGTCTTTGCCACGTTTATGTAAAATTAATTTAATTTCAGTGTTGTACTCACTAATGGTTTGTAAACGCAGTCCGTGTAAGTTGTCTTTAATTTCAACTTTGACAATGTAGCGGTCATTTTCCAAAGACATATAGCGACTGACCATTGGGTAACTTAGAGATTGTGCAATACGCACGCCCATGTCTTCTTCAGGATGAATAATTTTGTTAATGCCTAAATGACTAAGGATCATGTGGTGGGATTCAGACTTGGCTTTGACCCAAATTTTTTCAATGCCTAAATTTTTAAGATGCAAGACACATAGAATACTGGCTTCAATATCTTCACCAATCGCCACCACAACTGCATCACAGTTTTGAATGTTTAATTCATTAAGTACATGTTCATCTGTCGCATCGGCAATGACTGCATGAGTCAGTACGTCTGATATATTTTCCACATACTTTTTATTGCTATCGATGCCAATCACATCATGTTTTAATTTAATCAGTTCGGTTGCAACAGTTGCACCAAAACTACCTAAACCAATCACTGCAAATTGAGCCATGCAAGGTCCTTAATTTGTTAGGTGTATTATTATTTACACATTTAAATTTCATAATGTCTAATCATAGCGTTAATTGATACTTGAAATGAAGTTTTGCTGCATTGACTGTACATTTAGTAAAAGCAAAGCGATTAAAACAATAAGGGTCTTGAGATGAATGAAAAGAAAATCTATAAACAATTGAAGAAATGGTTTCCGCAGTTGAAACAGAATCCGTTACCAAAAAAGAAACATCGCGCCAGAGCAGAGTATTTTTTAACGTGGTTAAATACTGCAGAGAGTGACGAACAGTTTGAATGCTTGGTTGCCTTAAATATTCATCAATATTTGGAAAATGGTTTAAGCGATCATCCGATTTTTCAACACATGATCACTGAAATTGAGATGGTGCAAGCACAGATCCAGTCGCGTGCTGATCCTATCCTCAAGCACTATGAGCAGTTTGAGCACGTGATTGGACGATTTTATAAAGTACAAGATCAAATTTTAGAAATTATTTTAGACGAAATTTATAAATTTTTAAAAACCCAAAATTACGCGTTGTTATTGCTTTGGGGGAAAGATCATTATTGGTTGGCTGTACCGAATCAACCGAAAAAAATTGAAGCGTTTTGTGAACTGTTTAATCAGCAATTTGATGAAGCGGGTTTGCAAGTAGAAAAATATCAGCCTTCAGAAATGTCTTGGGCAATTTAAATAACTGAAATAAAAAACAGAGCCATAAAGACTCTGTTTAATTGATGCGATTGACTTATTTCAAGAAGCGTTGGTAGCCAAGATTGTTGGTAATTTCCACATATGGATAGCTAATGCTTTCCAGAGTTTCAATTAAACCGTCCGGATTTTGTTTGGCATCGCTGGCTTCTAGACCGACCAAGACACGACCTTCTGCTGCACCGTGGTTACGGTAATGGAACAGGGTAATGTTATGCGTAGGACCTAAGCGCTCAAGGAAGGTAAGCAATGCACCTGGACGTTCTGGAAACTCGACACGGAATAAACGTTCGTTTTCCAAGTCTGCGTGACCACCCACTAAATAGCGAATGTGAAGTTTTGCGACTTCATCATCAGACAAGTCATCCACATCGTATTGCGTCTTGAGTAACTCATGAATGTCATGACGTTCTTTTTCCCCATTTTTCAGGCTAATCCCGACAAAGACTTGAGCGGCAGATGCATTGCTGGCACGGTAGTTAAACTCAGTAATGTTACGGCCTTGTAATGCGCGACAGAATTTGAGGAAAGACCCTTTTTCTTCTGGAATGGTCACGGCAAAAATGGCTTCTTTATGCTCACCTAATTCTGTACGTTCAGCAATATAACGTAAGCGGTCAAAGTTCATGTTTGCACCGCAAACAATTGACACCATATTTTTACCGTGAATATTGTGCTCTTCAACGTATTTTTTAATACCTGCTAAAGCCATCGCACCTGAAGGCTCTACAATGCTGCGGCATTCATCATAGGTATCTTTAATTGCGGCACAGATTTCATCAGTATTGACCAAAACGACATCACGCTCGACGATTGGCCCAGAGTTGTCCGACTTTTGCAGTTGTAAGACTTCAAATGGTTTCTCACCAATTTGTGCTACAGCAGTACCATCAGCGAATAGACCTACAGAAGGTAGGATTACACGCTCATTCGCTTCAAATGCTGCTTTTAAGCAAGCAGATTCATCATATTCCACAGGAATGATTTTGACATGTGGCGCAACATCACCTAAATAAGCTGCGATGCCTGCGATGAGACCGCCACCACCAACAGCAACAAATACATATTCGACATCGCGCCATTGACGCAAAATTTCATTGGCAATGGTACCTTGTCCCGCCATTACCAGTTCATCGTCATAAGGTGGAATAAATGCCATATCTTCTTCTTTGGCGCGTTGAATCGCGTATTTATTGGCAACATCAAATGAGTCACCGTGTAAGACAACTTCACCACCCAAACGTTTTACTGCCTGTACCTTAATATCAGGTGTGGTTTTTGGCATGACAATAATGGCGCGAATCCCTAACTTTTGACCAGATAATGCCACGCCCTGAGCATGGTTACCTGCTGAAGCAGTAATAACGCCACGTTCCAACTGAGATTTCGGTAATTGACTAATACGGTTATAGGCACCGCGTAGTTTGAAAGAAAAGACAGGTTGCAAGTCTTCGCGTTTAAAGCGAATGTTGTTGTTTAGCTTTTCACTAATTCGTGGCGCTGCTTCGAGTGGGGTTTCGATTGCAACGTCATAGACCGTTGCTTGTAAAATTTGTCGAACCAAACGAGACAGCATGTTAATTTTCCATCTAACAGTTTAAAATAGGGGCTTATTGTAACAAACCCCTACACATTTGCGTTTTAAAATTGCGCGAAACGTGAAAAATAGTTGAGTGATGTCATGAGTCTATATGCAACGCAAGATGAGAAAAAACAAGCAGCAGCGAAAGCCGCTCTAAAACACTTACCTAAAGGCGGCATTTTAGGGGTAGGTACAGGGAGTACGGTTAACTTTCTTATTGATTTATTGCCAGAGCTTCAATTAGAAGCGGCAGTCGCAAGTTCTGAAGCAACAGCAGAACGCTTAAAGAAATTGGGTATTGAAGTCGTAGATATGAACCACGTTGGTGGTTTAGATGCCTATGTCGATGGTGCAGATGAAATTGACCGTCACATGCACATGATTAAAGGTGGTGGTGCTGCGCTGACCCGTGAGAAGATTGTTGCGTCTATTGCTAAAAAATTCGTGTGTATCGTTGATGATTCGAAATGGGTTGAACAATTGGGTCGCGAATTTCCATTACCTGTAGAAGTGATTCCAATGGCGCGTTCTGCTGTAGCACGTAAAATCGTGAGTTTGGGTGGTGACCCTGTTTATCGTGAAGGTGTAGTCACCGATAACGGCAATGTGATTTTAGATGTTTATAATTTAAATATCTTAAATGCACTAGAATTAGAGAGAACCATCAATAACATCCCAGGTGTGGTGTGTAATGGTATTTTTGCTTTGAACAAAGCGGATATTGCTATCGTAGCAACAGACAACGGCATTGAAGAGCGTACAGCGGTTTAAATCCTAAAATTTCCCAAACCTTTCGCCTCTGTACTGGAAGGTTTGGGCATTTCAAGCATAAAAATAATGACTTCAAGCCTTCCAGAAATTCAAATCACCCATCATGCACGTGCAACACGTCTTCGCTTACGTGTCGAACCTACTCAAATTCGTTTAACTGTGCCTAAGTTTTGTAGCAAAAAACAAATTCAGGCGTTTTTAAATGAATCTGAGCAATGGATGCGGGAAACATGGCAAAAGCAACAAGAGAAAATGGGGGAAATTCATCGGGTATTACCGACTGAGCTAAAACTATTTAATCTTCTGCAACCGATTCAGATCCATTATGTTACTCAGAAACAATCCTATATTTATCATTCAGCTCAGCAAATACTTTTGGTGAGTGATCGACAACCAGAGCAATATCTTAAAGCCTTTGTCATTGCGTATGCAAAGCAACATTTGCCTGCTTATCTTGAACAGGTCAGTCGTGAGATTGGATTGAAGTATGCGTGTTGTAGTATTCGTCAACCTAAAACCCGTTGGGGCAGCTGTAGTGCAAAGCACGACATTATGTTGAATAGTGGCTTGGCATTATTCCCACAGGAGATTACACGTTATGTCTGTGTGCATGAATTAGCCCATACCGTATATTTTGATCATAGCCCTCATTTTTGGGCAAAAGTGGCTGAACATGATTCAAACTTCAAACAGCATCGACACACCTTAAAAACTACGGCCTTACCATTTTGGTGGTTCTCTTCTTAAAGTAAACAGATTAAATGCTGTAAGTTTGAGTTTGTCGATAAAGTTTCTAAGCGACATTTATTTTTTAGATCAAATTTTGTATTTCGCTGAGACATGCTCAGGTCGAAAACATATTGGTTTAAATCATCAAAATTTAAATTAAACAGCTCTGAATTGAAGATTGAGCAACACGAAAACATACAAATTCCAAGTAAAACAGTTTAGAAAGCACCAACTTCCTGTCATACTACGCAGTTACAAAATTCATGCTTTTGAATAGGGGTAAAGCACGTGATCTCAGTAGGTATTGTTGGTGGAACAGGTTAT
Source organism: Acinetobacter zhairuonensis (assembly GCF_022601715.1). Lineage (GTDB taxonomy): Bacteria > Pseudomonadota > Gammaproteobacteria > Pseudomonadales > Moraxellaceae > Acinetobacter. The sequence continues at coordinate 212,737 of NZ_JAKVIM010000003.1, forward strand.
ACAGGTGTTGAATTGTTGCGCCTATTACTTCGACATCCAAATGTACAAGTAAATGTACTGACATCGCGTACCGAAGATGGCCGCCGTGTAGATGATATGTTCCCGAGCTTACGTGGTCATACTGATCTTAAATATTCAGATTTAAACATTGAACAATTAAAACAGTGTGATGTTGTATTTTTCGCTACACCACACGGTGTTGCTATGAAACATGCTGAAGAATTAGTTGCTGCAAATACCAAAGTCATTGATTTGGCAGCTGACTTCCGTTTGCAAAATTTAGTGCAATTCGAAAAGTGGTACGGCATGCAACATGCTTGTCCAGAATTACTGAAAGACTCTGTTTATGGTTTATCCGAATTGAACCGAGACAAAATTAAGCAGGCAAATGTGATTGGTAACCCAGGGTGCTACCCGACTACTGTACAGCTAGGTTTGGCACCTTTGTTTAAGCACAGCGACACATTGGTTAAACCTGAGAGCATTATTATTGATGCGAAATCAGGCGTGTCTGGTGCAGGTCGTAAAGCTAGTCTAGGGATGATCTATACAGAAAATGCCGACAACTTTAAAGCTTATGGTGTAGCAGGACATCGTCACCATCCTGAAATTGTAGAAGCTTTAGAAAACATTTCAGGTCAAACAGGCGTATTTGATCATATTTTGTTTGTTCCGCATTTGGTACCAATGATTCGCGGTATGTTAAGTACCATTTATGTGGACTTAACGGATGAGGGCGCTGAGCTAGACTTACAAGCTTGGTATGAGCAGTTCTATGCCAATGAAAGTTTTGTTGATGTGATGCCTGAAAATAGTTCACCTGAAACCCGTTCAGTGCGTGGGGCGAATCAATTGCGTATTGCATTGCATAAGCCGCAGCCTAAAAAACTTGTAGTTTTGGTGGCACAAGATAACTTAGTTAAAGGTGCAGCAGGTCAGGCTGTTCAAAATATGAACTTGATGTTTGGTTTTGATGAGACTGCGGGTCTTGAAGGCATTGGTTTATTGCCTTAAAACATGTTAAATACCTTCACACACATTTAAATTTAGCTTTAAATGTGTGTTTTGAATAATTCAAAATAAGAGATGACGATGCAGAATACTGACTCGAACACTACGTCACAATTGAATGATCCAGTCAAAAAGCCTTTTCTTGAAACCAATTTACCTTTGGTGATTGGTGCTGCTGTATTGGTAATCGGAAGTGGTTTTATTGGTTATTCGATTGGACATCGACAGGGTTTAACTGTAGTTGGTTATGATGCAGATGCGGAACAACTGGTTGAAGTAGTCCAAAAGCAAAAGCAAACGCTTGAAGACTTGAATAAGAGTATGAATACAGCAGTACAAGAGCGTGATGTAGCTGTAAGTAATTCAAATGATCTATTTACTGCATTAAATCAGGCGAAAGACAGTGAAACTCTTGCACGGAGTTTAAGTGCCCTGTATCGAGAAGTGCTGCGTCAGCGTGGTGGTTTAAGCTTGACTGTTCAGAACTTGAGTATTAAACCGTTGCCTGAAAATGCGTTTGAATATCAACTAGATTTAGTTCAAGTCAGTCCGAGTAAACGCAATACTTCTGGTCAAGTAGAGTTAAGACTGATTCAAGGTACTGAAGTTTTGGTTGTTCCCATGGAAGATAAAAACTTTAACTTTGATGAGTATGAGCGCCTGACTGGGCGTTGGACAATGCCTAAAGGGTTTAGCCCACAATTTGTAGAAGTTCGTTTAACTGGAACGAATACACCTGTAATTAAGCGCTTTAGTTGGGCGAAAGGGAATGCAGTAGAAACACCATCTGCCAATATCTCTGAAATTCCTCAAGCTGAAGCGAATGCCCAATAGTTGTAAATGATCATATGCGAAATTCGAAACGACAAATTTGTCTAAACGACATTAAAAGTAGTTTTTATCAGTCTGGTTTGGTGGACTGGCATTTTAATCCTCGTTTAGTAGATGAGCCTCAGCATGAGGAGCATGGGGATGTAGCTGTACAGACTGCACCGCCAGAATTAAAGCGTCCTCCGCTGTACGCTGTCGTTTTAATGAACGATGATTACACCCCAATGGACTTTGTTATTGAAATTTTACAACAATACTTTGCAATGAATCTTGACCAAGCCACTCAAGTAATGTTAACAGTACATTACGAAGGTAAAGGTATTGCAGGCGTCTATCCAAGAGACATCGCGGAAACCAAAGCGAACCAAGTCAATAATTACGCTCGATCTCAAGGTCATCCATTACTTTGTCAGATTGAGCCAAAAGATTAAGGGGGTTACATGCTCAGTCGTCAATTAGAAGTATCATTACGTTTGGCTGTTAGCATGGCTCGTCAAAAGAGACATGAGTTCCTAACAGTAGAACATTTATTATTGGCATTACTGGATAATGATTCTGCCGTAAATGCATTAAAAGCATGCGGTGCAGATATCATCGTCTTACGTAAAGAATTAGAAGAATACGTAGAACAACATACGCCTAAACTTGGTGAAAACAGCGATCAAGCACCTCATCCTACAGAAAGCTTTGATCGCATTCTGCAACGTGCGATTTTCCACGTTCAATCGAGTGGTGGTGACCGTACTGTTGAGGGGGCTGACATTTTAGTTGCAATGTACTCTGAACGGGATTCATTTGCAGTTTATTTATTAAAACGTCATCAAATTAACCGTTTGACCTTAACGCAATACTTATCTCATGGTACGCGTAAGGATGAAGTACAGGTTGAAGAGGAGGCAGAGGAGTTAGATGGTGAATCTTCTTCATCTGCGAATGCAGGACCTTTGGAACTGTATACAACGAATTTAAATCACGAGGCACAAAAAGGTAAAACAGATCCGCTGATTGGCCGTGAAAAAGAAATTGAGCGTGCGGCACAAATTTTATGCCGTCGCCGTAAAAATAATCCATTATTGGTGGGTGACCCAGGCGTGGGTAAAACATCAATTGCGGAAGGTTTAGCTTGGTTAATTGTTAATGGTAAGGCACCAAAACCACTCGCAAATGCAGAAATTTTCAGTCTAGACATTGGTGCATTGGTTGCAGGAACCAAGTACCGTGGTGATTTTGAAAAGCGTTTAAAACAATTGTTAAATGCGCTGAAGAAAAAACCAGAAGCGGTATTATTTATTGATGAAATTCATATGATTATTGGTGCTGGCTCAAGTATGGGCAGTACCATGGATGCATCAAACTTAATTAAACCTGCTTTGGCGAACGGTACTTTACGCTGCATTGGTTCGACAACGTTCCAAGAATATCGTCAAGTGTTTGAGAAAGACCATGCGCTTTCCCGCCGATTCCAAAAAATTGATGTGAATGAACCTTCAATTTCAGAAACAATTGATATTTTACGTGGTTTAAAATCTAAATTTGAAGATTTCCATCATGTGAAATACGACGATAAAGCGTTGGTTTCAGCGGTTGAACTTTCTGCGAAATTTATCAATGATAGATTCTTACCTGACAAAGCTATTGATGTCATTGATGAAGCAGGTGCACAGCGTCGTTTGAAAGCTGAACAAGATGAAAGCTTGATTACGGTTGAAAATATTGAAGATATTGTTTCTAAAATTGCCCGTATTCCACCAAAAACAGTATCTAAAGATGATAAATCAGTACTCGAGAATCTTGAACGTGATTTAAAACGCGTGGTATTTGGTCAGGATGAAGCCATTGAGGCATTATCTTCTGCCATTAAACTCTCTCGTGCAGGCTTAAAATCTCCAGATAAGCCTGTGGGTAGTTTTGTATTTGCGGGTCCTACAGGGGTCGGTAAAACAGAGGTGACCAAACAGCTTGCGAAGCTTTTAGGTGTGGAGTTAGTGCGCTTCGATATGTCCGAATATATGGAACGCCATGCTGTATCACGTTTAATTGGTGCACCTCCGGGTTATGTGGGATTTGATCAAGGTGGCTTATTAACGGATGCCATTCACAAGAATCCGCATTGTGTATTATTGCTCGATGAAATTGAAAAAGCGCATCCTGACGTCTTTAATTTGTTATTGCAGATTATGGATCATGGTTCCTTAACCGATAATAATGGTCGCAAGTCCGATTTCCGTAATGTGATTTTAGTGTTGACGACTAATATTGGGGCTGAAAGTATTTCACGTGTCAGCATTGGTTTCATGGAGCAAGACAACAGTCGTGATAATCAGGAAGCAATGAAACGTGCATTCTCTCCAGAATTCCGTAACCGTCTAGATGGTGTCATTCAGTTCAAAGCACTTCCTACGACAGTTATTGAAAGCGTGGTAGATAAGTTCTTAACTGAACTCCAAGCACAACTTGATGATAAGAAAGTCATTCTTGAAGTTGATCAAAGTGCGCGTGAATGGATGGCTGAACATGGTTATGATCGCCTCATGGGTGCTCGTCCAATGCAAAGACTGATTCAAGAGCATTTGAAAAAACCACTTGCTGAAATGATTTTATTTGGTGAGTTGGCAGAGCATGGCGGCAATGTCGCAGTTTCTGTGAAAATGGAAAATGGTGAAGCTGTGGGCTTAAAACTCGAAGTTTTTGAAGATCAAACTGCTGAACCTGCTTAAGTAAAATTTGATTAAATAACCCGTGTTTACACGGGTTATTTTTTGCTTATTTTTTATCTTTATATAAATTTTGTCGCGGTGACTGATCTCTCTATGGATATTCCTTTACTCAAAATCTTTACTAGTTTTTTCTTATTTACACTAACAGCAATCGCAGAGATTTTGGGTTGTTACTTCCCATATTTAATTTTAAATCAAGGGCGTTCTAATTGGCTGTGGGTACCCACAGCACTTAGTTTAGCTATTTTTGTGTGGTTACTGACCTTGCATCCCGCGGCTTCTGGACGGATTTACGCAGCTTATGGGGGAGTTTATATTTTTTCTGCATTGATGTGGTTACGCTATGTCGATCAAATTATGCTTTCAAGATGGGATATGATTGGCGGTGCGATTGTATTGCTTGGAGCTGCAGTGATTATTCTGCAACCCCAAGGGCTTATCCGTTAAATGATCAAACTATTTTATTCAAAATTGCAGTCTGAGTTTTTTAGGCTGAGGTCATAATTTTTCTGTTCTGCTGTCAGTTTGATTTTAACCTGATAAGGATTGACTCGCTGAAATTGATGCTCAAAAAATTTAGGACAACTATGTACCAAGTTTTTTTTCATCATTTCATGCACTTGGCGATCACCAATATCCTGAGCAAACTGTTTGAAATCAGGCGAAGTAATTAAGCCTGAAATCTCAACGTGATCTGCATATAAACGCATTTTTTCTATCACGATGTTTTGATCTAGCTGGTAAGGCATGGTTCGTGAATCTTCATCACTGATGTAATCTAGAATTTCATTTAACGCAGTAGTATTTTTAATACTGTAATTTTGATCGACAATTTTTTTCTTTAATAAATATTGATCTAAGTCGGTAGGTTGTGCGAGTGTAACTGTGGTGAGTGAACAGGTGAATACACCTAAAATTATCTTTTTTAATTGCATGTGTTGAAATCACTTATAGAGCTTATGGTTTTGATTATATCGTCGCAATTATAAAAAAAGCACCTTAAGGTGCTTTTTTTAAGACTAATTTCTAATCTTTTTTCAGATTTTCATTGATGAGGAATTCAATCAATGCTTTTTGCGCATGTAAGCGATTTTCAGCTTCATCCCAAACCACAGCATTCATGTGATCCAACATGGTTTCTGAAATTTCTTCACCACGATGTGCTGGTAGACAGTGCATAAATAAACAATCAGGATGAGCAAGATTCATTAAGCGTTCATTGACTTGATAATCTGCAAAAGCTTTCTCGCGAATTTTCTGTTCTTCTTCTTGTCCCATACTTGCCCAAACATCAGTCACAATCAGGTCTGCATTTACAGCAGCATCTTCTGCTGAGTCAACTAAATCGACACAGTGAGCAAATTCAGATAAGAATTTCTCTTGCGGCTCATAGCTTTTAGGTGAAGCTATTTTTAATTTAAAGCCCCACATGTGTGCTGCTTCAATATATGAATTACACATATTGTTGCCATCACCAATCCAAGCTACGGTTTTACCTTCAATTGGACCACGGTGTTCAAGGAAAGTTTGCATGTCGGCAAGCAATTGACATGGATGATGATCATCAGTCAAAGCATTGATGACAGGAACTTTGGAATAAGAGGCAAAACGTTCAACAATCTCATGTCCAAAAGTACGGATCATGACGATATCCAACATGCTTGAAATGACACGAGCTGAATCTTCAATTGGCTCACCACGACCAAGCTGAGTATCGCGTGGAGACAAAAAGATTGCACTACCACCAAATTGGCTCATACCAGCTTCAAACGAAACGCGTGTTCGGGTGCTCGATTTTTCAAAAATCATGCCCATTACTTTGCCAACAAAAGGTTGAAAAACTTCATTGTTGTGTTGCTTTCGTTTCAGTTCGATTGCACGTTGCAAAATTTGGTTGAGTTCTAAAGTCGATAAATCGCGTAAAGTGAGAAAGTGACGTAGAGCCATGGTTACTCCACAATAATTGCTGTCTTTAAGTACAACAATTAGTTGTTGGTTGGTTAAAAGAAAAGACTAACAGTTATATACTATAAAGGTTAGGAAATGCAAAAAATCTAGGCTTTTTGATGACCGTCTAAGAAGCGATCAACACAATAATGAATATATTTTAAGTTTTCTTGCTCATTTTCTTGAACATAGATGTTCATGAGCACCTGCCATTCCAAATTTCTGACAATGCCAAAGAATAGTTGTGCTGAGTAAGCAGGTTCTGTACAGGTAATTAATCCTAGCTCATCTGCTTTAGCTAAAATGTTAGAAATAACGGTTTGAATGTGTTTTGGACCTTGTTCATGGATGTGTTGCGCTAGCTGAGTACTGCGCTGGGTTTGTTCCATAATCAAACGGAAGAAAGCAGCATTCGTGGGTAATACCAAATGCATATGTAGGTTTAATAAGGTCTGAATCAAATAAGTGCGTAAATCATCCTTGGTAAAATCAAAAGGGGTGCAAATATCTTTAAAGAACTGTTCACGGCGAAAGTCGCAGATGGCAGCAAAAAGTCCTTCTTTATTACCAAAATATTTGTAAATGGATGCTTTAGATCCTCCAGCATGATTCACGATATCATCGAGTGAAACGGCATCATAGCCGTGCTGCAAAAACAACTCATTTGCACTTTCTAAGAGTGCATGACATCGCTCATGACCGCGTTTGGTCTGAGGAATGTCACGTGCGAGTGGTTCTAAATCAGCTAGATCATGCATAATCTGAAAAGGGAGCCCTTAAATTTTACTTGAAATTATAGCAAAAGTTTGCACAAGATTTCTTAAACCCTAGTATTTATATGTATTTCTCGTGTTATGTGGTTTATTCATTGCATCAAATGATATGTTTTGAAGATTAAACTGCTGAAATTGTTGTTATTATAAAATGAGTGTTGGGTTTATCCCATTGCAGTAACATGGAGAAGTTATTCCCCATGTTCTACCTACAAGCTTATATCGACTGGTCGATGATTAAGCATCCAGTGCAATGACTTTAACCAAAATAGTTTGGCTTTCTTCAAAGTCATCTTGAATTTGCTTACGTTGCATCTCTTTACTTTTGACTTTGAAATCACGGTTTTGGAAGTGAACTACGAGGGGAATCTGGTCAAAATATTGACCATCTGCATCAAGTTCTTCTTCAAACAGTGGTGTGCCAAGTTGATAATCCTTACTTTTTAAAACCACATATTTGACGGTCGTTTTCATTGTAATCTCTGCCTTTATGTCCATGCTTTATTTTTAGTTGTATCAGTTTTTAACGGGTGAATAAACCGTTATGCTTATGGTTTGACTAGGAATTGGACAAATAGCACTTTATATTCAATTTGAAATTTTTTGGGGACGTTGATGCTGAAGCAATGCTGTGATGAATTAGAACGAAGACAACTTACCATTGCCTTTATTGAAAGTGCGAGTTCAGGATATTTGTGTAGTCAATTTTCGATTCATAAACATAGTGGTGCAGACATTCTGCTGGGTAGTCTGGTGTGCTATGACCCAAGCATTAAAGTTCAGGTGTTACATATTTGCCCCGAGTTAATTGAACGTTATTCCGCTGAATCTGCGGAAGTCACTCATGCCTTAGCGGAAGCAGGAGCAAAACTTTTTGTTGCTGCGAATGTCATTGTTGCTTGTACAGGACTATTAAAATCTGGAGGGAGTGCAACAGCGGAAAAACCCGAAGGCACGTTTTATATCTCCATCCTATTTCAAGAAAAATATTACGAGTATCGTTATTTGATTGCAGGTACCCCCGAACAGCGGTTACAGATTTTGACTGAATATGTTGCAACTTCTGTTTTTGAACTGATTACGCAAGAATGAGTATTTGAATAATTTTCCGAATGTTTGAATTGGTTAATAATGTTTTATTTTTGTTTGTAAATGTCAAAATTTGTCACATTTTTGGGTTGTAAATGTAGTCTAAACATGTCTAAATAGAACTACCTCTCAAGAAATGGAGGTGGGGTGGTATGAAAGCTTTAGAATTATTAATAACGTCATCGTCGGTATTGATGTTGATGATAGTAATTTACGCCTTTGGGCAAATGATGCATTAACAATCTGGTGAACAGCGCAATGTTTGACCAAGCAAAATAAACCCTAGTTTCATGGCTAGGGTTTATGCTGTGTGACTAAAGTAACTGAGTTTTAGCTCCACCAGTAACGTAGAATATGAAAAAAGATGGGTGCGGAAAAACAGATTGAGTCGATACGATCGAGCATACCTCCATGTCCATGAATCAATTGTCCCCAATCTTTTACCCCACGATCTCTTTTGATGGCAGACATGACCAGTCCACCAAAAAAGCCAAAGACACAGACAATTAAACCAATGAGCGCAGCTTGCCAATAACTAAATGGTGTTAACCATTTCATTAGAATGCCTAAACCTGTTGCTAGTACGATACCGCCCAAAAGTCCTTCAATAGTTTTTGAGGGGGAAAGAATCGGTGCAACTTTATGCTTCCCGAAAAGTTTCCCGCAGACATATTGCAACACATCTGAAGCTTGCACCACGATAATTAGCCATATGGCTAACCAAATTTTTTCACCTTGAAAGCCTGGTAGTTTTAAATTGATTAAAGCAGGCACATGCGAAATACAAAACACACATACCATCAAACCCCATTGAATTTTAGCGCTGCGTTCCAAAAAGTGTTTGGTATCTTCTTGTTTTAAACTGGCAATCGGGATTAATAGAAACACATACAAGGGAATGAAAATGGAATACAAGCCGTACCAATCGATATAGACTAAGTAATATTGATAGGGAATAACAAAATAAAAGGCGATAAGTAAAGGAAAATAATCTCCACGGCGCGTCGGTAGTAAGCTAATAAATTCTCTTAACGCAAAAAGCGAGATAAGAGCAAATAATAGGATGAAGGTGACTTTGCCCAGCAAGATTGCGGTGGCAAGCACAATTAGCATGACCCACCAAGCGTTAATCCGTGCATTAAGATTATCAATGACAGGAGCAGCCTGATGACCAGCCCGTTGTTTTAATATCCAGCCGATAGTTGAGGCAAAAATCAAAATTCCAGTAAAAATAGCAAACAGCAAATAGGTCTGCTGTAAATTAGAGACGGTCATTGGAATTCAACCTCTTTTAGCTCTAAAAGTGCCTGTTGTGCTTGTTTTAGGAAGTCGGTTTTATTGGTATCTGGAGTGATGATTAAGGGGGCGCCAAAAATCACGGTCGATAATAACGGTAGTGGGACTAAAGCACCTTTAGGCATAACCCGTTTAAGATTGGAAATCCAAACTGGAATAACTTCTACTTCAGGGAATTGCTGGCTTAAATGATAGAGCCCACTTTTAAAAGGTAGTAGTTCTACATCGTCATTTAAATTGCGCGTACCTTCAGGGAAAAAGATAATGGAATCGCCTTGCTGGAGTACGGTTTTGATCGGTTCAAGCGGATCGGACTGACCATCATGACTTCTTTGAATGGTCACGCCTGTAAAAGTGTCATAAATCAGAAAACGGCGGAATCCATCTTTTTGCCAATAATCTGATGCGGCAACAGGTCGCGTTTTACGGCGCACAGGTGTTGGTAAGGAGGACCACAATAAAATAAAGTCGATATGACTATTGTGATTGGCATAGTAAATTCGCTGCTTGGTAGCAGGTTTACAGCCGACCCATAAGCTACGTGCACCTGTTAAAAGGCGTGCACTGCGACGGGTGAGAAAGGCTATAAATCGTCCCAACACTTGCGTTAGATAATGTGCTTTATGTCCTGCTTCAACTGGGGAGGAATTTGTACTTTGCATAAAGTCACCGAATTTTATTATTGTTTCAATAAAAATATCATGAGCGATATTAAAACGATATATTGGCATAAGACCACAGCTACATGCAGTTTAAATAAGCGCATACAGCCTTGAATACGAATCTCCCAACTACGCTGAGTCTTGTCTACAGGAATCAGTCCTAACTCGAGTAAGCTACGATCCAGTACGGCGGTTTGCTGAGCTAAATTCATTTCTGTATCGGTAGTTTCAGGTGTTATAGCGATTAACTTCAGCAGTTCTGCATCAAATTGAATCCGAATACTGAGATAGTGTTGTAGCAGGCATAAACCAAAAATAGCAATCAGTGAAAGATAAATCACTATAGATTGCCAAGCATAAAAAAAATACGCCAAAATAGACAAGCTAAAAGCAATATAGCCTGAAGTCCGGATACCATCCGAATTTTCTAGAAGTTTGGCGACAATCAGTAATTTCATGTCTTGACCTGCTGTAGATATTGTTTCTGGTAAGTGTCGATATAAGCAAGTTGATGAGTGTTCAGTACAATCCATGGTCGAGCTTGGCGGATGATGCGAATGGCTGCATCAACATTGTCCACCTGAGCAGTTTGAATGAGCCAAGCTGCTAGGATACTGCTGCTACGTGAATAGCCTAAAGCACAAAAAATTAGAACTTTACTACCAGCTTGCTGTTGAGACATGAATTGATCGAATGCCTGAACAGTCAAATGTAATTGCTCGGGTTGTAATGGAATTAAATCCAGACTTAAATATTGTTGATAGCATTGCTGTTGTTTTAGTGGAAGTTCAGCACAACAATCAAATAAGCCTGAATACGATTTTGCATGTTGATGGGATGGAATTCGCCCTAGAAAAATTTGGATGTTGTTACTGCTCAAAATTAATGAGTCATTGCTATGTGATCTGGTCCAGAGACGACTATTCAGCTTGGCTAAGTAAAAATATGGGGCAAACAAAATCCATGCTGCAATGCTCATACTGCCATCAGCTTGTTTTTGGAAAAAATGTGGTCGATTCAGCGCGTATGCACCAGCCACCAAGAGAAAACTACCGGCTGGATAAGCTAACCAAAGTGCCCATCCTTGTAAATAAAGTGCCAAAAATGCCAGAGCTGCGGCTGCAATCAGATAATAACTGGCGAATTTTAAATGTCGGTGGGTTCTTCGTTGTACTTTTTGTGCTTGAATTGGCGATATCGCATTTAGAGGAAAGAGCCATAAACAGAACGCACCGACCCATATTCCTGTCGGAATGTCGATAAAATGGTGTTGCCAAGTGGTCAGTACCGATAAACCAATCAGAAAACTCCACAGATGTACGATCCAACGATAAGCTGAAGCTACATGACGACGGTAGAAATCCCACAAGATCATCAACAGTACAATATGTAAGGATGGTGCTTGATTGAAGGGTTTGTCAAAACCCATCAAAATATCAAACCAAAGACCAAAGAAGCCGTGTAACTCAGGGCGCTCGAAAGTGAATTTCAGTGGAAACAACAAAAAACAGCTAATCGAAATGAGTTGCGCGCTGAATAAACGCAGGACATGCTGCTTAAGTTCAAATTTATTCCAGCACAGCAGCAAAGACAGACCATAAAACAAGTCTATTGACCAATAAGGAACAATCGTCCAAGCCCATAGGGGAATATGTTTTTCCCACGAGAACACTATGCTCGGGACATCACTGAGTCCAGCAGCATACTGATTGGCAAAGCCATAAGTCAGAAAGAAGAATGGGGCAAGAAAGAGCAGGCCGAGAACACCCCATTTCCATGTGCCTGCCTGATGAGTAAATGTTTGCATGGAAGCTTAGGACTCGATCTTTTGCGCAACTGAAACCGTGAAAATACCGAACTCATCGATACATTGGTCAATTTTCTTAAAGCCTGCTTGTTCGACCAGTGCATCCATTTCCGCTTGTGAGCGTAGGCGCATGACCCACGCTTCGCCTTGACGATGCGACGTGAGCGCGCGGGCAATAAATTCCTGCTGTGGATGCCAGATCTGTCCGGTATAAATCAGATAGCCATCTTTTAACATGGCTTTATTCAGTCCCGTCAGAGATTGACGTAATAGATCGTTATCACTGAACAGCTCATATAAACCTGAAACAACGGCCAAAGAGGCTTTAGGCTTAATGCTTGCCAGCGATTCAGTATCAAAGGCATCCGCTTGGACAAAATTGGCAATTTGGCTTAAGCCTCTTTCCTGAATTAAGGCTTGTCCAGCTTCAACATTGAGTGCGCTATAGTCACGGAGTAGAATGGATTCAGGTAGTTTAGGCAGCTGTGCAACGGCATCGAGAATATAACGCCCATGCCCAGCGGCAATATCCAAAATACGGACAGGCTTGCGTTTTTTAATCAATAAGGCCGCATACTTTTCTAGTAACGTTTCAATATTTTGTTTGCGAGTGCGAATACCGCGCCAACCTATCGCATTTAAATACTGTTGATCAATGATTTTACCGAGTAGGTTCTGGCTTTCGGACTGATTGCGATAAACAAAGTCTAAGGTACTGCCAGAGTCATAACCTGTTTCTTCGCCAATTTTGAGCCCTTTTGAAAATTGACTACCGAATTTGAGTTGACGTTGGGTCAGATTCCAAAACAATTGCTTCAGGGATGTTTTTGGTAGTGCTTGGCTAAACTGTTCCGCCGTAGAACAACTGGCACCAATTTTATCAGCATTTAAAACAGCAGGAAGCTGATAAGGTTCAGCAAAACATTGCAGGATAAAACGTCTGACTTTTTGTACGGCAACATCTCGGTTTTGTTCACCTAAGGTATCGTGAAAGAAACCTTCGAGTACATGAAACTCTTTATTGGGATGTGCCAAACGTTCATAGAATTCTCTTTGCGGTTTTTGTTGTACTACAAAATCTGCACCTGAACAGAGTACTTGGGTCGGGACATAGATATTTTGCGCATCTGCAACCAAACGCTCGGCAGCATCATAAAGTCCAAGCAACATGCGCACTGAAATTGCTCGGGCAATTTTCGGATCATGATCATATTGCTGTGCACGTTGAGCATCATGCGTCAGCATTTTGGCTTTGACATAACTTTGAATGAAAAAATTACCACGTAATTTATTCAGTACAGTCAGTCCTTGTCGGGCAAAGGGTACATATAACTTAATATCAAAGGCAGGAGATGCTAAACACAAGGCACGAATTTTAGGTGCATAGTCATGTACCCATGTTGCAGCCATTACCGCGCCGACACTTTGCCCAATAATCGCAATATGCTCAGGGGTTATGGCATAGGTGGCTTCGATATGCTGGATGAAAGATTGAATATCTTTGACGCAAGCAGAAAAACTCGGTGCATCACCACGTTCACCAGGAGATTCACCGTGACCGCGAGCATCCCATGCAAAAAAATCAAAGTTAGGAAGATTCAACTCTTCAACCAAGTGTTCCATCCGTCCAGAATGCTCATGCCCACGGTGAAACATTACAATGGCTTTTTTCTCAGGGTTATTTGGTGAAGCCCAGTGTTGATAGAACAGGGATGTACCATCATGGCTGGCAAAATATTGCTGACTATTGTTGTAATGCATGTTTTATAGTCCTGAAGATGAATTGAAATGAATAGTTAAGTGATTTAGATTGCGTTACGAATGCGGTTATAGAGGGTAATGAAAAGCAAAACCAGAATGACAGCCAATAGCCCATTGCTAATGAGTTGTTGTAATTTAAAGGTGAGATGTTCTGAAAAAGATTGGCTCAGTACATAAAAAATTGCCAAGAGACTAAACCAGAAGGCACGGTCACTTTTCCCCATCGGTCCATCATAACGACGCTCTTGACCCACAATCGGAGCCATCACTCCAGCATATTCAGTTAAGATGGCTAAAAATACGACCATAAAAAGTAAAGGTGCATAAATACAGCTCATCACTATAAAGCAAAGATAAAGCGCCGTATCAGAGATCACATCACACAGTTCATTTAGATAAGCACCGAGTTTGGATTGCTGCTTAAATTCGCGGGCTAACATGCCATCAATCGCATTAAATGCCATCCGAACCAACATCCATACTGGAATTAGCAGGAAATATGCAGCATTTGCAGTAGCTTCTTTCTGAAATATATAGACTAAAACCCCTGCGACAAGCAGTGAGATGAACATAGCAAATAGTGTCACCTGATTTGCATTTATGCCATGTTGATTCAAGCGACGAACCAAAGGTCGCAATAAATTTTGAAATGCAGGTTTGAGCTGATAAATAGAGGGCATTGGAATTATTAAGTATCGTGTTCTGGCTAAATTGTACTCATTTCAGTTGCCTTAATACAAGCGGAGTGCCATTTAAAAGGCAATAGCCTAAGCAGAGTTCACATTTCCTCTCTTAAAAGCCTATAATTATTGGGTTTATCTCTAACGTAGACGAAAAATGACACCAGCCTGTAAATTATTAAAAAGCAAAAAAATTGATTTCTCCATTCATGAATATGAACATGATGCAAATGCCAAAAGCTTTGGTTTAGAAGCTGCTGAAAAATTGAATTTAAAAGTTGAAGAAGTATTCAAAACTCTGCTCGTGACCGATGATAAGAACTATTACGTTGCAGTTCTACCCGTTCATCATTTATTAAACTTAAAGAAAGTGGCTACGGCAGTAGGGGCAAAAAAACTGCACATGGCTGATCCTAAAGATGCAGAACGCTTAACGGGGTACTTGGTCGGTGGTATTAGTCCTGTGGGGCAGAAGAAAAGATTGAAAACCGTAATTGATGAAAGTGCTCAAGCCTTGGAAAAAATCTATGTCAGTGGTGGTAAGCGTGGTCTGGATATTGGTTTAGCACCACAAGATTTGAGTATTGTGCTGGGCGCTGTATTTGCTGACGTCGCGGATAACTGATTTTGTTGATTTATGGAATTTTATAGAGCGCAATTCAAAAGCTTAGTCCCATTTACGTAGTTTGCTTACTGAGCAAAGATGGCGTAGTATGGCTACTCAAAATTGGATACGTTTTGATATCCGTGTTGGCATTCAACATCTATTGTAATGCCGATGATCTACAAGCTTTGCTGATGTAAATATTCTAAGTTCATAGGCAAAATGCCTCTTTATTGAATAAATCCTATACTCCCTAAAGGTCTTATTTATGAAATACTTTTTGTTTGCAAAGGCTTAATATATGAGTAATTAAGTTGATTTTTGTTGATGGCTGGACAACAGCAAGAGCCATAAATGGCGATGAAATACGTGTGAAAATTATCCCTCTGAAGAGAAAGCAAAATAATTCATTTGGTGCTAGTTGGGTAGAAGTTGGTAAACAGATTGAATTTGAGTCTGGCGAAAAATGTGCCCTCAATCTTGACGGTAAATCATTTTATTTTGGTTTAAATAAGCTCTATAAGTTAAAATCACTATCTTTTAACAAATAAAAGAGATATAGTATTGGGTATTAGAAGAATAATTTTATTGTGTTTACTGATTGTATTGTGTTGTTGATTTTCATCCTTCATTTTATCTAAGGTTTATGTTTAATAAATTATTTTCTATTCTTAGCTCAATCATATAGGAAATATATTATGTCTAATTTAACGACTGGTACTGTAAAGTGGTTTAACGAAACTAAAGGTTTTGGCTTTATTGCTGCTGATAATGGTGAAGATGTATTCGCTCATTTTAGCGAAATCCAAACTAATGGCTTCAAAACTTTACAAGAAGGTCAACGAGTACAATTCACTGTTACTGCAGGGAAAAAAGGTGCTCAAGCAAGTGGTATCACGGCAATCTAATTTGTCTGAACTGCTTAAGCCAAAAAGCTCGCATTATGCGGGCTTTTTTAATGAGTAATTAATAGGTGCTAGCAAGAACGTTTTATTGTATTACTCTAAATTGGATTGATTTTTGCACAATAAATAATTAATTTTAAATAAAGTTTGCTTTTGTAGTTATTAGGGCGTATAAAGTCAACTCGTTGATGCGGGATGGAGCAGTCTGGTAGCTCGTCGGGCTCATAACCCGAAGGTCGTTGGTTCAAATCCAGCTCCCGCTACCAACGAGAAAAGATTCAAAGTTTATAGCCCAGTCTTCCTAGATTGGGTTTTTTTATGCCTGCTGAATTAGATTGGTTCAATCACAATAATTCCAAACTCTTATATCTGTAGGTGTTAACTCAATCGACCGTTATTTTCTACTAATTTTATCCTACTAGTTATTTGTGCTTAATTCAGGTACAAGTAAGCAAGGTATAGTATTAGAACAATAGAGGATAAATACGTGAGTGACCTGAACTTAGAATTTTTAGACCAGACCATAGATAAGTACGAAGCAAAAAATAAAAAAATTAAGAAAATCCGAGTTGGCTATAAGCTCTATGCAAAATTTATGGCAGATCAAAAGTTTGCAGATGAAGTGATTAATTCGGCATTAGATCCAGACAAGCGTTGTTATCGAGGCGTAAAAGTTAAAATTACCCATGACGATTATGAATTGACCTTTTTAATGAAAAATTAATATGGTGTTTTGAGCCAATTTTTTGACCTACTCAATTTGCAGTAGGTTTTTTATTTTCAGTGCTTTAGAAATCCAGAGATCAATACTAAACTTACATAAAGTTACTTAACCTTTAATAAATAAAACAAAAAATAAGCAAATGTTGATTTTTTTGAGTGAATTTTAATCAAAATTATTTCATATCGTGTCATTTTTACTCAGCTATGGTGTTTTTGATTAGGCTAAAAGCTGTACATAACAATAATTTGAGGAGCATAAATGCTGAAATTTCATGATGATGTGATTTTGGGTGCAATTTTTGATATGGATGGAACAATGTTTGATACTGAGCGACTTCGGTTTCAAACATTGAAACAGGCATCTCAAGAACTGATAGGACAATCATTTTCCAATGACTATTTAATGGCGTGTCTTGGACTGAGTGCCAAAACTGCACATGCCTTGGCAAAGGAAACTTATGGCGTTGATATTCCTTATGCCGAAATCCGTAAACGTGCCGATGAATTGGAGTTAGAGTCCGTACGCAGCTATGGTGTGCCCATTAAAAAAGGGCTGGTTCAAGTTCTTGAGCGTTTAAGAAAGTCTGGTTTACGTATGGCGGTCGCTACGTCTAGTCGCCGTGCCATTGCAGAAGAATATCTGATTAATGCCAATGTATATAAATTCTTTGATGTAGTGGTGTGTGGCGATGAAGTGGAGAAAGGCAAACCTCATCCTGAAATCTTTCTGACTGCGGCTGAAAAACTAAATCTTAATCCTGAACATTGCTTAATGTTTGAAGATTCTGAAAATGGTGTAACTTCTGCCTTTGAAGCCAAAGGTATTACGGTTTTATTCAAGGATATTAAACCTGCTAATGCCAACATGCGTGCCAAAGCCAATTACTATTATGAATGTATGTATGATTGTCTGGCTGATTTAGATGGTTTTACTGAAAAACAGGATTTGCCACAGTTACAAGACTCCTTTCCGCAAACCCTGAATCAATTGACCGTGGGTATTCATGGCTTTGGCGCCATTGGTGGTGGCTATTTGGCGCAAATCCTGTCGCATTGGGATGGCTACACGCGCCCTAAACGTATCTTGGCATCGACACGAAATGGTTTATTCCGTGAAGCCGTCAATGCCTTTGGGGGCTACTGCATTCGCTATGGGCAAATCTCCCATGATGAGTCGATTCAAAATATGACTGTGATTGATGCGGATGATGACGCACAAATGACCGACATGTATGTTGAGTCCAGTCTCATCGCCGTGTGTTTACCTGAAAACGCTTTGGCAGATGAAGTAAAGATGATTGCCAAAGGTCTGTATGAGCGACATACACGTCAAGCGGGACAATCAAAAGAGCCGCTGACTCTTTTGATTATTTTGAATAAGGTGAATGCCAAACAGCTATTTCTGGATTACTTGCGACAAGCCTTGAATGAATTAACCAGTGTGGCCATTACTGAGCAAATTCTGCAACAGCATTTTTTCTGCGATACTGTCGTAAACCGTATGGTGTCTAAACTGAGTCAAAAGAATCTATATCGTCAACTCAAAATTAAATATAGTATTTTTAAACAGTTTCAAGAAGAAGCTGAAACTGACCATGTCGATGTTGATGAAAGTACTCAGCTCGACTCGACTCAAGAACATCAAGCGTCTTTGTATATTGAAGATTTACGCCGCAATTTCCAACCCAGCCATATTTTACAGAGTATGGATTTGATTTTATTCCATGCCGAATTGGACATGCCGATTTATGTGGAAAATCAAAGTCCTTTGTTGAATAAAATGAGACAAATGATTCTGGTCGATGATATTACGGAAATTCAGCTGATTAAGAACCGCTTATGGAACGGAACACATGCCATGATGGCGTGGTATGCCAGCCTATTGGGACATGAAACGATTGGTATCGCCATGGGGGATGTTCGGATACAGCAGTTTAGTCAGCAAGTCTTAGCACAAGTTAAGCAAGGTCTGTTGCTTCAACTACCGCATCGGGAAGCAGACTTAAACCGTTTGGCACAGAGTTTTATGGAATCCTGTAAATTTGCCTTTAAAGACCCGTGCTCACGTGTCGCACGTGATCCTCTACGTAAGTTAGAGTCTGGTGAACGTGTTTTATCTTCCATTCAGCAGCAAATCTTGAGTGGACAACCTCATGATCAACTGATTGCAGGTGCGGTATTGGGTTATGCCTATGCGGTTTTGCATGATCAAATGGTTTTGGATGATGTAATGCACGCGATGCAAAATGAAGTAGAGAACATGTTACTCACTATTCCACAGCAAAAAGCGTTACTGATGCAATTAAAGAATGGCTTAGCTCATTTGCTACAGCATCCCGATCAATTTGATCCCAAGCAAGTTTTAATGGAATCAAATGCTACATCTGCTGTTTGTGCATAATTTGAGTTATTTTCTGCATAAGTTGAATATTTATAAACTTTGCTTTGCATGAGTTGAGCAAATAACGTGTTTTAATATCACTTTGAAGTTTAAAGTGATATTAAACGTGTTGTTAGATCACATTCGTCATGTTGTTCCAACGATTCGCCGTGATTATCCAGAATGGCATCATGGTCGGGAACGGTATGCGTTGTGGTATATCGAAATTCAAAATCCAGACTTGATTTCGTATCTTAATCAAGTTCAAGATTATTTCTCAGAATATTTACTCCTTCCTAATACACGTCAGTTTCATATCACACTGTTTATTTGTGGTTTTTTAACCACAGATCAGGCAAAAGATCAGGCAAATTTTGATGATGATTTCACTCAAGCCCAATTCCAACAACAATTTCAGCGCTTAAAATCACAGCTATCTCAAAAAATTAAACTCAAAATAGGTGGTCTGAATAGTTTCAGTAGTGCTTTATATCTTAAGGTTATCGATACAGACTCGGCTTTAGCACATATCAGAGCGCAATGTGCCCAGTTTAGTGATGAAGTTGCGGCATTAAGCTATTGTCCGCATATTACCGTGGGTTTATATAATGCCGCATTTCCTAGCCAAAGCATTTTAGACAAAATGGTAGCATTTCCTGCTCGACAGTTTGAAATCGAGATTAGCCAGATCAAGTTTGGTTATTATAAAGCACAAGAATTACAAGGTCCTTTACATGCTATACAGAGCATTTCATTAGGTGACGTATGTTGCAACTCATATTAGGGGGTGCCCGCTCAGGCAAAAGTCGTTTGGCTGAACAGACTGCACAAGATTCGGGGCTTCAGGTTCACTACGTGGCAACGGCTCAGGCTTTAGATGCTGAAATGCAGCTGCGGATTCAACATCATCAAGCACAGCGGCCTGCATATTGGCAATTGAGCGAAGAGCCGCTGTATTTAGCCGATTGTTTGCAGCGGATTGATGCACCAGAACAGCTGATTCTGGTGGATTGTCTGACCTTATGGATGACCAATCTGTTACTGGCGGATGATCCAAGCTTACTGTCCCAACAAATGCAGAAATTACTTGAAGTTTTACCGACTTTATCTTCCACCATCATTTTGGTGAGTAATGAAACGGGCTTAGGGGTTGTGCCTATGGGGGAGCTGAGTCGTAAATTTGTGGATGAATCAGGGCGACTGCATCAACAGTTGGCACAGCTTGCCAACAAGGTGGTGTTCTGTGTGGCGGGATTATCAATGCAATTAAAAGGAGACAAATCATGAGTTGGTGGTTAGAGGCGTGTCAACAGCCGAATGAGGCAGCAAAACAAAGTGCAGAAGCGCGCCAGTTACAACTCACCAAGCCCACTGGCTCTTTGTCCGAGTTAGAGCGTATCGCAGTTTTATTGGCGAGTTTGCAGAATACCGATGAGCCTGATATTCAAGCGCCGTGGATTAGCATTTTTGCTGGTGATCATGGGGTGATGGAAGAAAATATTTCAGCTTATCCTCAAGCAGTTACGCGTCAAATGCTGCTGAATTTCACTACGGGCGGTGCATGTATTAGTGTCATTGCCAAAGAGTATGCTGCAACTTTACAAGTGATTGACTGCGGTACGGTGGGTGATGCTTATCAATATCCACATGTAGAGACGCATTGTATTGCCCCAGGTACAGCCAATTTTGCTAAACAGCCTGCAATGACGGAAGCACAGTGTATTGCTGCTATGAAATTGGGTCTGCAAAATGTAGAGCGTGCAGTAAAGGAACATGCTTCTATCTATGTGGCGGGTGAAATGGGGATTGGCAATACCTGTTCGGCTTCTGCTTTGGCATGTATGTTACTGAATGAAGCGGCCGAACAACTTACAGGTGTCGGTACAGGCATTCGTGCAGAACAGTTAGCACATAAAAAACAAGTGATTGATCGTGCCGTGGCATTACATCGTGAATATGTGCAGCAAGATGCCTTTAAAGCACTCTGTGCCGTGGGTGGTTTAGAAATTGCTGCAATGGTTGGTGCCTATATTCGCTGTGCGCAATTAGGTATGCCAATGGTGGTCGATGGCTTTATCAGTACTGCTGCAGCACTGGTTGCAGTCAAACTGAATCCTGTGGTACGTGAATGGATGCTGTTTGGGCATCAATCGGCCGAATATGGACATCTACGTTTATTGCAAGAGTTAAATGCAGAACCGATTTTAAAACTGAATTTACGTTTGGGTGAAGCCAGTGGTGCTGGTGCAGCACTTGGGATTATTAAACTGGCATGCCACTTACATAATCAAATGGCAACATTTGCTGAAGCCGCCGTGATTGGTGAGAAAATTTAGGGGATTAGACATGCATTTGCAGATTGATCTATTACGACATGGGGAAAGTGAACTGAGTCATACGCTACGCGGTTCACTGGATGATGCGCTGACGGCTCAAGGTTGGCAACAGATGCTCAGTAGTATAGATCAATCTCAAACTGTATCTTTACCTCGGCCTCAGCAGTGGGATGTGGTCTTTTCCTCACCCTTACAGCGTTGTCGTATATTTGCGGAACACATCGTTAAAGAGCGGGATATCCCACTCATACTGGATCAAAGTCTACAAGAAATGCATTTTGGCGATTGGGAAGGACAGTCGATCCAAGGGTTGTATGAACAATTTCCTGAAACTTTGGCAGACTTTTGGCAGAAACCTACGCAGACCATACTTCCCAAGGCGGAAAGCATGCAGCAGTTCCATCTCAGAGTAAGTACAGCAATGATGAATATACAGCAGCAGATGCAAAGTCAGGGTTGGCAATCTGCATTGGTGGTCACGCATGGCGGGGTCATTAAACTGTTAAAGTGTATGGTCTTACAGCAACCCTTGGATGATGTGTTGAAAATGACGGCTGAATTGGGGCAGCTCAGCTCTTTTAGCTGGGATACGGTTACACAGACCTTGGCTTTGCAGGAGTTAACATGACTCCATTTCTGATTGCTTTACAGTTCTTGACTACGTTACGAATTCAACTTAAAGAAATACCGACGGCTCAGCAGAATGCAAATTCGATTTTATTCTATCCTGTGGTCGGTTTAATCATCGGGCTGATCTTATATGTTGTGTCGCTAATGCTGTCAGGATTGCCTACAGTTTTGCTTTCAAGCCTGATTCTGGTGTTTTGGATCTGGCTTACAGGTGGCTTACATCTGGATGGTTTGGCGGATACCGCAGATGCATGGGTAGGAGGCTTTGGCGATAAAGAGCGTACCCTTAAGATTATGAAAGACCCGAGTTGTGGTCCCATTGGAGTGCTTAGTTTAATTATTGTCTGTGTCTTAAAATGGGCAGCGCTGTATGTATTACTGGAACAGAAAGCAGCACTCGCTTTATTGCTGTTTCCCTTGCTTGGGCGAACCATTCCTTTGGCACTCTTTGTGAATACACCATATGTGCGTTCCAATGGTTTGGGTTCGAGTATTGCTGCGCATTTGCCTAAACGCCGTGTCTATTGGGTTATTGGATTAAGTTTAAGCCTTGTTATGTATTTCTTAGGCTTGGGTCTGCTTATAGGTCTGGCATGGGTTGTAACATTTATTCATCTACGTACTAAGTTCCTGCAACGTCTTGGAGGCATTACAGGAGATACGATTGGTGCAAGTATCGAGCTGAGCGAAACAGTTTGCTTATTGGTGTTTGTCATAGGTCTGAGTTATCTACCAATGAGCACCTTGTTTTAAGGGTTCTTGATAAAAAAATTAGCCTAAGCAACGCAAGACTAGATGAATTAAGCTTGGCCCGAGGATCACCATAAAAACACCTGCCAAAACCATGGTTAAAGAAGCAATTACGCCTTCTTCATGGTGCCGCATAAACGCCTTACTGGTGCCGAAGCCATGTGCTGCATTGCCTAGCGAAGCGCCCTGAGCAAAGGCGGAGTTCAGTTTTAACAGCAGTAAAACAGTATCTCCCAAAAGTACGCCTGCAATCCCTGTAATCATGGTAAATAAAATCACCAGTTCGACTGAGCCGCCAATATGCGAGGTCAGTTCCATGGCAAAGGCGGTAGAGATTGAGCGGGACATCAGGCTATAAGTGGTTTGGCTGTCAAAATGAAACAGCTTCGCCAAATAAAAGGCACTAATTACACCAGCACTCATTCCAATCACAATACCCAGACTGATTGAAAACAGATGTTCGCGAATTAATTGACGATATTCATAGATTGGAATCGCAAAGGCGATGGTTGCGGGTCCAAGCATCCAGACAATCCAGTGATTATCAGTCATATAGGTGTCATAGGAGATATGAAAACCCGACAAGATTAAAATCAGCACAAAAGGAACCAGCATTGCAGGGGAGAGCAACATATAGGGATAACGACGATAAAGCTTTTTCGCCAAGATGTAGCCGATAATGGTTGCTATAAAACAAAAGAGCGCCGTGATGTTCATGAGTGTACTTCCACTTTCGCCTGACGATGATTTTGCTTTTGCTGAAGTTTACGTTCGAGCTTAAAACCAAAATGTACGCTGTATGCTGTCATGACCATAACGCAGATAGTGCCCAAGATAACCGCGAGAATGAGCTGCCAGCCTTGAGTGATAAAGAGCTGCTTATATTTCACTAAGCCCACCACACAGGGAATAAACATCAACACCAATTCGGCAAGAATGAAATCTGCGCCCGATTTAATCCATACTAATTTCATCATGCCAGACATTAGGGCAAGCAAAAGCAGGATTAGTCCAATCACACCTGCAGAAATAGGAAGATGGAAATATTGCTGGATCAAGGCACTAATCCACCATAGCCCAATTAAAAACAAAAGTTGAGCAGTGACTTTTAAAAGATAGTGTAATTTTGCTGTATTGGGAGAGGACATGACATAACAAGTTTAATCAACAGGTAGTTATTGTAGAATTGACCTGCTGTTTGAATTATGAATAATAAAAAAATAATTATGCAAATATGGAATATTTGGTGTGGATATCAAAAGCCTACAGATTTTTGCCACGCTTGTAGAAACGAAGAGTTTCACTGTAGCCGCGGAACAGCTGAATTTAACCCAACCAACCATCAGTAAAGCGATGCGTGCTCTAGAAGAGCAATTGGGTGTTATGCTGTTGCATAAAGGGGAAGCTGGGAGGAAACGCGGAGTAGCACTGACCTATGTAGGGCAGCAAGTGTATGAACATGCCTTAATAATCCTTAATGAGCAGCAGCGTATTTTTGATACAGTGACGCAAGTACGAGGCTTAAAGAAAGGTAAGCTAACTATCGGTCTACCGCCTTTGGCTGCCATGATGTTGAGTACTGTGATTGCCAAGTTCCATAGTCAGTATCCACATATCGAGCTGAATTTTCTGGAAGTTGGTGCGACAGGCATCGAAGAAGCGATTTTTCGTAAAGAGGTCGATGCTGGTGTCGTGATGGGAGACTTGAAACCCTTACTCAGCGGTTTTGAAATTATTAACTCACCCATTTGTCTATTGGCAAAGAAAAACTCACATTGGCGCAAAAAATCACAAATCAAACTGATTGAGCTTCAAGAAGAGTCCTTTCTGCTGTATGCCAATACCTTTACCCTGAACAATGTGATTATACAGGCTGCGCAGTCAGTGGGTTTCGAGCCGAAAGTGGCTTGTCGCAGTAGCCAATGGGACTTTATTGCCAAGCTAGTTGAATCTAATGTCGGAATTGCCTTACTGCCGCAAGCCTATTGTGAGCGATTGAACAGTGATGAGTTTCATATTGCCTTGTTGACAGAGCCGAAGATCAATTGGAATTTAAAAATGGCTTGGAATAGTAGTGTCACAATGACACCAGCAACAAGAGCTTGGCTGAATATCATTCAAGATAATCTGGAAAGTATTCATTTCTAGTATAAATCATACATGGGTGATAAATAGACAGCCCAGTGAAATGTATTAAGATAAAGTCACACCTGATGAATAGGGATGGAGTACGTAACGAATTTCCTATCCAATTATGAGCGTCAGTCGGTTTTATGACGGAATGATTCCTAAAATTGCTACACGTGCTTTTCGCCATGTAATTCAACACGCATGCGCCGTGTAAAAGAGGTGTATGTAAAAGATCATCAGATGCTGCAACGTAAGATTGATGGTCAAGAGCTTGTGTTAAAAGATCTTTTGCAGGCTTATATGCCAGTTGCGCAGCTTCCAAAAACCTTTAAACGGAAAAAACATGAGCTAACTGTATAAGTTAGGCCTCAACTTAGACCGTATGTTTGCTGGTCCAAAAGGTTCTGGGAAAAGCACCTTCAAAGAATATTCATTACTAACATCATATCGGTGCTTATTTAAATGCTGATGAATTGGAAGCTGAATTAAAATCTACTGCGTAGCTTAATCTGAATACATATCATCCCGCTTATTGGTATCGACATTACTTGAATTTTTAAAAGAAAAACAATGACCGACGACGGGATTAGCGGGTTTATTACACACGAGCCTGTATTGCTTAGCCCTCAGTTAATTCAGTTCCAACCAGAAGCAATCGATTCCTATCTATGCGAGCGTATCACAGACTTTATTCGCTTAAAGAGCAGTTTTCATTTTGAAGCAGTCATGTCTCATATATCAAAGGTTGAGTTTTTACATTTAGCAGAACAACAAGGATATAGAACCTATTTGTATTTTGTGTCTACGGTTGGCCCTGAGATTAATATTGCGCGGGTACAATATAGAGTCACTCAGGGCGGGCATGGTGTACGGTGTACCCGAACATAAGACTCGTGAGCGTTATTACAGAAGTATGGATTTGTTGATGCAACAGACCGAACATATTTTTTGATAATTCATCGAATGGGGGAAATGCAGCATTTCTTGCTGAAATTGAGCAAGCTGAAACGCTAAAATTGAATCCTGGTTCGGAAGAATTGCTTAAATGGTTTGCAGATAAAGTCTTAATCGAATTCGAAAGGTGGGTTTGAGTAAAATTCATACAAAATTGCTCTTGAATAATTTACAAATAAACATATTATAAAAACATATATTGTTTTAAGTGGAACGCAGAAAATGCATGACTATCTAACCGCTTTTATCGGTGGAACACTACTTGGTGTATCCGCCGTGGGTTATTTGTGGGTCAATGGTCGTATTGCAGGAATTAGCGGCCTGATTTCACAAGTGCTTAGCCCGAAAACCTTATTCAGTACTCCTGCGATTTGGTTCTTATTGGGTCTCATTATCGTGCCATTTGCGTATGGGGCAGTTACGCAACCGCAGATTCAGATTGAAAGTTCACCGTTCATTATGATTTTGGCGGGTTTATTGGTTGGATTTGGTACGCGACTCGGTTCTGGATGTACCAGTGGACATGGTATTTGCGGGATTAGTCGTTTATCGAAACGATCACTCATTGCAACAGCAACCTTTATGCTTGCTGGCGCCGTGACAGTGTTTGTAATGCGTCATATTTTTGGAGCATAAACATGAAAAATATATTTGCCTTTATTTTTGGTGGTTTATTTGCCACAGGTTTGATGTTTTCAGGTATGGCGAATCCGCAAAAAGTGCTGAATTTTCTTGATGTATTCGGGACTTGGGATGCTAGTTTGGCATTTGTGATGATAGGGGCTATTGCAGTCGCCTTTATTCCATTTCAAATATTGTCGAAACAACAAGCACCGAAAACGGTATTTAAAGAGCCTATCGTTTTTCCTAAAAATACCCAGCTTGACCCTAGATTAATCACAGGTAGTGCGATTTTTGGTATAGGTTGGGGATTGGCAGGCATCTGTCCAGCGCCAAGTCTGACCTTGGTGGGTTTGGGTCATTATCAGGCGTTTTATTTCATTATTGCCATGGCAATCGGTGTTATTGTGTATAACAAAACATTGGGAGCAAAATTATGATAAATCAGCCAGTTGTAAAAGCTTTTTTTGATCAAGAGACCAATACTTTTAGTTATGTGGTGAGTGATCCAGTCAGTCAGCAATGCGCAATTATAGATAGTGTGCTGAATTATGACGCGGCATCTGCAACGACCAATACAACTTCGGCTGATGAAATTATTGCCTATATCCACCAAAATAGCCTAAGCGTAGCGTGGATCCTTGAAACACACGTCCATGCAGACCATATGACGGCTTCCCAGTACCTCAAACAACAGGTGGGGGGAGTGGTCGCTATGAGTGAAAAAATAGCGATTGTGCAGGATACTTTTACAGCGATTTATCATATCGAGCCAAAACATTTTAATTCAACACGCTCATTTGACTATTTGTTTAAGGATGGCGAGCATTTCAAAATTGGCGAGTTACAAGCGTATAATATTCCAACACCTGGGCATACGCCAGCTTGCCTAAGTTATGTGATTGGTGATGCTGTATTCGTCGGTGATACGCTATTTATGCCTGATTACGGTACAGCACGCTGTGATTTTCCTAAAGGCAGCGCGGAAACTTTGTATGATTCTGTGCAAAAACTATATGCTTTAGATGATCAAACCCGCGTGTTCCTATGCCACGACTATTTGCCTGAAGGTCGCGATCATTTTGTTTATGAAACCAGTATTGCGGAACAAAAACAGCATAACATTCATATTCATGCAGGCACTGAAAAAGCAGATTTTGTCCAAATGCGTAATCAACGCGATGCGACTTTGGCGATGCCAAAACTGATTTTACCTTCTATACAAATCAATATGTACGCTGGACACTTTCCTGAGCCA
Source organism: Acinetobacter zhairuonensis (assembly GCF_022601715.1). Lineage (GTDB taxonomy): Bacteria > Pseudomonadota > Gammaproteobacteria > Pseudomonadales > Moraxellaceae > Acinetobacter. The sequence goes on from NZ_JAKVIM010000003.1 coordinate 240,602, forward strand.
GAAACCAATGGGATTTGTTACTTGAAAATTCCATTTAATTTTTTCAAAGCTAAAGCATAAACATCAAATAAATATACAAAAAATCAAGGATAATACACCGCTATTATCCCTGATTTTTTGTGTTTATATAAATAGCCTAAGCAAATTTATTGATTATTTTATATTGAAAAGCCACTATATATAAAAATACCTGATAGAAGTACCATGATTCTTAATTATCAAATACAGCAAACAGAGCAACCAAGCGGTTTAGAGCCGATTGTACTTATACATGGCTTATTTGGCAGTTTGAGTAATCTAGGCATGTTAGCTCGGGCTTTTGATCAACGCACCGTAATACAGCTAGATGTGCGTAATCATGGTTTATCTGGGCATAGTGAACAGATGAATTATGATTTGATGGCACAAGACGTGTTAGACACCCTAGATGAGCTAAATATCCAAAAATTTTCCCTTATTGGACATTCCATGGGTGGAAAAATCTGCATGAAAGTAGCGAAGAAGGCTGAAAATCGTGTAGTTCGTCTAGTTGTGTTAGATATTGCACCATTTGCTTATCAAGAAAACCATCATGAGCAAATTTTTAAAGCATTATTTGCTGTACAGGAAGCTGCACCACAATCTCGTTTAAAAGCGACAGAAATCATGAAGCAATTCGTTGATGAAGATATGGTGATTCAATTCTTAGTAAAATCTTTTCATCAAGGGAAATGGCGCTTTAATTTAAATGCAATTTTTGCGCATTATTCAGAAATATTGTCTTGGAAAGAAATAAGTCCATATACAAACCCAGTATTGTTCCTGCGCGGTGGTGTATCTCCATATATACATAAGCTAGAGCATTTTGAGGCGATTCAACATCAATTCCCAAATGCGCAAGTTAAAGAGATTTTAAATGCTGGCCATTGGTTACATGCCGAGAAAACAGATGAAGTGTTGCGTGAGATACAGAACTTTTTGAAAGCGTAAAACATGATGTACGGCGATCTTGTTTATGCAAGATCGCATATCTAGAGTTTATATAGTTAGATTATATTGATTTCGTATAATGTATATTATGTTAAATAACGTATCAAAGACTGTAGCCTTCACAACGCAGTTGTTGCTACAGCTCGACATCATGAATCTAC
>NZ_JAKVIM010000004.1 GCF_022601715.1 Acinetobacter zhairuonensis
TGGCGAGACCCAGGATCGAACTGGGGACACACGGATTTTCAATCCGTTGCTCTACCTACTGAGCTATCACGCCGATGCCGTGTATTAAGCCGTATCTGAGTTGAATAGTCAATCCTAATTCTCATTATTTTAATCGTTTGAATATTTTTTACCCAAAAAAAATCCCTGATGGGATCAGGGATTGAAAACACAAATTTGGTTTTAAAATATATGGTGGCGAGACCCAGGATCGAACTGGGGACACACGGATTTTCAATCCGTTGCTCTACCTACTGAGCTATCACGCCGATGGGGCGTATTAAAGCGTTTTAAGATACATCAGTCAAGCAGATTTTTATTATTCTTGTATCGAATGATTGCTTTTTCATCAAAACTTCACTTCTGCTCTAAAAAGATTACCTACCCTTGATCCTCTTTAATAAAAAAAGCAGCATAACTGCTGCTTTCCTTATTAAATACTCATGCCCACGAGGCAACTAGCACAAGTTAGCTCTTCCACTTAACTCGGCAACTTATTTAAATGCGCCAAACAACGGTGAATTGCACCACAACCGGGTTCAAATATTTTCACCCCTTTAGCCTCTTCCATACGACAAACTTCTTCGACCAACCGTTCAGCGACACCACGACCCCGATTGGCTGGATGAACCACTACATATTCTAGGGTTTTACTTTCACCCTGCCCTGTACACCAAATTGCACCTATCACTTTGGTATTAAATTCTGCGGTGTAAACTAGGGTATACTGAGCTAAGTTTTGTTCAAGTTGTTCGATGGCATCTTGCCCGTCACCAAATTCTGGGCTGGTGTCATACAGTCGCTCAAGCTGGCTGCGAATCTCTTCATTTTCTAGTGAAGTATAAGCATGTACGGTGATAGGCATTGATAAACCCTCCTGAGCAATCTAATATGCGGTGATTTCGTCACGGCGAAAAACAGTTTACATCAATCATTTTTGACGTTTTTGAGGAACGTGTCTATGACAGAACGTATCAGTGAAGTGGTAAGAAATACCAACGAAACCAAAATTCGAGTTCGTTTAAATCTCGATGGTACAGGTCAAGGCACTTTAAACACTGGAGTTCCTTTTTTAGACCATATGATTGATCAAATCAAGCGGCATGGACTATTTGATATCGATATCCATTGTGACGGCGACTTGGAAATTGATGATCACCATACCGTAGAAGACTGTGGTATTACCCTTGGTCAGGCTTTTGCCCAAGCATTAGGTGATAAAAAAGGCTTACGTCGTTATGGGCATTTTTATGCACCACTGGATGAATCATTAAGCCGTGCTGTGGTTGATCTTTCTGGTCGTCCGGGTTTATTTATGGATATTCCCTTCACGCGTGCCATGATTGGTCGTTTTGATGTGGATTTATTCTCAGAATTCTTCCAGGGTTTCGTCAATCATGCCCTCATGACGGTGCACATTGACAATCTTAAAGGTAAAAACAGCCACCACCAAATTGAAAGTGTGTTCAAAGCTTTTGCTCGCGCACTGCGTATGGCATGTGAAGTTGACCCTCGCGCAGCCAATACCATTGCTTCAACCAAAGGAAGTTTGTAATGACGCGTATTGCACTTCTTGACTATGGCATGGGCAATTTGCACTCGGCTGCAAAAGCATTAGAGCATGTCGGTGCTACGGTGGATGTCACCAACGATCCAAAACTGATTGCCCAAGCGGATAAAATTGTCTTCCCTGGCGTGGGTGCCATGCGTGACTGCATGCAAGGTATGCATGAAGCAGGCATTGATGAAGTGGTGCGTAAAGCGGCTTTTAACAAACCCGTTTTAGCCATTTGCGTTGGTATGCAAGCCCTGATGCAGCATTCTGAAGAAAATGGTGGTGCAGACGCACTGGGTATTTTTGAAGGTGAAGTCAAACACTTCCCAACCATGCAAGGCTTAAAAGTACCGCACATGGGCTGGAATCAGGTTCATCAGGCTGATCCAAGCCATCCAATGTGGAACAACATTGAACAAGATGCGCGTTTCTACTTTGTGCATAGCTTCTATGTCGAACCGAAAGACAGCAGCATTGTCGCCGCGACTTGTGATTATGGCATCCAGTTCTGTACTGCACTACATAAAGAGAATCTGTTTGCTACGCAGTTCCACCCAGAAAAGAGTCATACTGCGGGTCTGCAATTGCTGAAAAACTTTGTGGAATGGGATATTTAAACCTACTTCATTTTGTTTCTACACTTAAAGCCTAGTTGACCTAGGCTTTATTTTTGCCAGATGATACGGTTTAGAACATTGCCGAATATATGGCCTTACTTTATGACCACCCAAATTCCCTCTCCTCTTCCTACAAAAGAACAAATTCAACAATTACCCCTTTTTCAAAATTTAGCGTCTGAACAAATTCAACTTATTACCAACTTGACCCAATGTGATGCCTTACAAGAGGAGTTGTTTGCAGCGCCTTTATTTGGTTTTGATTCCGAGTCAAAACCAACATTTCGTAAAGGTGAAGTTGCCACGGGTCCCCATGTGATTCAATTGGCAACTGCGGACAAGGCCTATATTTTCCAGATCAGTCCTGCCATTCTGGATTTTCTGACCCCAATTTTTGAAAGCCCAACACAACTTAAAGTCGGTTTTGGGCTGAAAAATGATGCGCATCTGTTTCGTAAAAAAGGCATTCATTTCAATCAAGTGCTCGATCTTTCCAAAGCCTTTCACGCATTTGGCATTACGACCCCAGTCGGGGTGAAAAATGCCATGGCATTGCTGTTTCAGGTCAATTTCCCGAAAAGTAAAAGTATCAGCACCTCGAACTGGAGCAGATTCCCCTTAAGTTCCGCACAAATCCAATATGCTGCGGCAGATGCCTACGCCCCTGTGCTGATTTATCAAGAATTGCTGCGTTTAGGCATCACTTTGCCCGCTGCACAGCATAGAACGAAATAAAAGCAACATCTTAGGCTTAGATATTTGCCAATACTTTGCTAAGATTGCTGCAAATTACTTCAATAAGATCGGGTAAGGAGCGAAAGCATGCTGATCATCCCTGCAATTGACCTGAAAGATGGCAAATGTGTGCGTTTAAAACAAGGCCGTATGGAAGACGATACCGTATTTTCTGATGACCCTGTAGCAACTGCACAGCATTGGGTGAATGAAGGCGCTCGCCGCTTACATTTGGTCGATCTAAATGGTGCTTTCGCAGGTACACCAATTCATAAGCCTGTGGTTGAAGCGATTGCCAAAGCGCAGCCTGATTTGCCAATTCAAATTGGTGGCGGTATCCGTTCACTCGAAACGATTGAGCACTATCTTGATGCAGGCGTGTCTTTTGTGATTATTGGCACCAAAGCCGTGAAAGAGCCTGAGTTTGTCGAAGAAGCATGTAAGAAATTCGCAGGTCGTATCATTGTCGGGATTGATGCCATGAATGGCATGGTCGCGACCGATGGCTGGGCGAATGTCACTGACGTTAAAGCAACCGATTTGGCTAAACGTTTTGCCGATGCAGGCGTATCCAGTATTGTGTACACCGATATTGCACGTGACGGCATGATGCAAGGTGTGAATGTGGAACAAACTGTCCACTTGGCACAATACTCAGGCTTGCCTGTGATTGCTTCTGGTGGCGTGACCAACTTGGATGACGTGCGTAACCTAAAAGGTCAACCGGGTATTCTAGGTGCGATTACCGGTCGTGCAATTTATGAAGGTTCATTGAACTTGCGTGAAGCACAACTGTTATTGGATGAGCAAGCGCTCTAATCCTAAGCACTAAAAAAGAGGTCACTTGACCTCTTTTTTTGTCGCTGAATATCATATTCAACCAATCATTTCGGTTTAGTAAATCGCATTCCGAATAAATTTCAGTGGCATGGCTGCCTGATTGATGTAGCGATATTCGATGGTACTTGCGTACACAATCGATTCCCCTGCGCGCAGCACTTTCATTTCACCCGCCAAATCTAGGGTCAATTCGCCTTCAATCACATACAGCATCTCGCGCCAACCTTCTGGGTCAGGTTCAGCACAATACTGTTCATTCGGTGCGAGCGTCCACGTCCAGAGTTCCACTTTTTTACTGGCCGATGCCGAAGCCAACAGTTTTGCCTCACTTTGCTCTTGCGTGCCCTGCCAAGCCAAGGCATTTACTACCGCTTGTCCTTGCTGTTCAGGAGCTGCGATGATCTGGGCAAAATCGACTTCCAGTACATCGGCAATCAAACTGAGTTTCGCTAGACTGATATTGTCCTGTCCTGTCTCGACGCCTGCCACCATACGACGACTTAAACCAGCCAAATCCGCCAATTGCTGCTGGCTCAAGCCTCTTAAATTGCGATAGTGGCGCACATTTTGACTGACATATTGTAAAACTTCAGGCTGCTTCATACAGGTGTTTCAAGAAAACATTGCGCAGTATATTGCACAAAAAATAAAAGCATGGCAAGCTATGTGCAATATATTGCACAACCCCCATCATCATTATGTTCACCGCACGTTTTGGTTCTAAAGCACCAGTCATTGCCCTAATCCTAATTACCTTTATTTGGGGCGGTACCTTTTTGACGGTTAAATATGCGTTAAATTTCAGTTCACCGATGTTTTTTGTCGGGCTGCGCTTTGCCTGTGCCGCGACCCTGATTGGCTTGCTGTCTTGGAAACAGTTGAAACACATCACCCGTCAGGATGTGTGGGCTGGGTTTATTATTGGCTGTATGCTGACGATTGGTTATGGCACACAAACGGTTGGTTTAAAGAGCATCAGCAGTAGTGAATCCGCATTTTTAACCGCGCTGTATGTGCCACTGGTGCCGGTATTGTTGTGGTTGATCTTCCGCAAAACCCCACATTTCATGATCTGGATTGGCGCGTGCTGTGCATTTCTCGGTTTAGTGTTACTCACAGGTAACGGTTTGCAAGCCATTTCGCTCAATTTCGGTCAGGTGGTGACTTTATTGGGGGCGATTGGCATCGCACTGGAAATCATTCTGATTGGCTATTTTGCCCCGAAAGTCAATTTGGCCCGTGTCACCGTGATTCAACTGACAGTCGGTTCAATCCTGTCTTTTGCCGCTATGCCGCTGGTGGGAGAGCATCAAATTCCAGCATTTTCATGGCCATTAGTTAGCATCGCTTTTGCCTTGGGGCTTGCCAGCGCCATGATTCAATACGTGATGAACTGGGCACAGCGTTCGGTCAATCCGTCTCAGGCTGCCATTATTTATGCAGGTGAACCTGTCTGGGCGGCATTGTTTGGTCGTCTGGCTGGTGAGCGTTTAGCACCACTGGCTCTACTGGGGGGCGTACTGGTGGTGTTTGGCATTCTGATCAGTGAATGGAAGCCAAAATTATTAAAATCAAAGAAAGAAGCTAAACAAGTTTAAGTTACAACACGAAGTCGCCTTGATCTCTGGCGACTTCGTCATGAGGGTGAATAATTAGAAAGACACCATTTTACCCGGATTCACCATCGCCCCCAAACTATACGCACTTTTCGCCATCGGAATCACCACAGGCGCTAAGGCACGACCAAAAAAAATATCCTGATGCTGAATATGCGTCAGCATCTGAAAATCATCCGCCTGACCACAGAAGTCATCGGCAATCGCTTTACCAATCCGCACCGTCTGCGCCACACCATGCCCACTCCAGCCTTGTACCGCATAGATTGGGTATTTATCGCCAAACTTACGGCTATCGGCTGCGCCATTCATAGTGAGATCGGTCGTCCCACTCCAAACAAAATCCAGTGCTACATTTTTAAGTTGCGGGAACACGTGCTGAATCCGCCCCAATAAATATTGATGTGTCTTTTCTGGGGTCCAGCAAGAGCCTGTACCTTCCCCTCCAAATAACAAGCGGTTCTGAGATACACCACGGTAATAGTCAATTTGGAACTGGGTATCGTACACAGGCGTATCCGACGGCAATAACTCTTTTAAGTCTACTTCCAGCGGTGCTGTGGTGCAGACATAGGTATAAAACGGAATGGTGGTTTGGTTATGCTGTTCTAACAGCTTGAATGATGCATGATGCACTGCCATGACGACACTCTTACGTGCCTTAATCACGCCAGCTTGGGTCGTGACATAGATGCCATCTTCACGTTCCTGTACCGAAAGTACTTCGGTTTGCTCGTAGATCTTGCCACCATTCTGGCAAAATCCATAGGCCAAACCGCGATTCAATGCCAAAGGATGAATCTGTCCACCTAAGCTGTCCAGCAAACCGCCAAAATAATTATCCGAATTGACATGCTGCAACAGCTCATGTTTCCCCACCACATGGGTATGATCTTCACCTAAATATTTACGTGCATCGGCAGCTTGGGTGAGTGCCACCAAATGCCCTTCGTGCACCGCTGCGGTAATATGCCCCTGCTTACGCTGTAAATCGAGCTCGTAACGCGCTGCAATCTCATCAATTAAAGTCATGGCTTCAGTCGAAGTAAAGTGCCACAAACGCTTAGCTTCGGCATAGCCAAAATGGTGAAGCATTTCTTCGGCTTCCCAACGCGCCAAACCTGGGGTAAGTTGACCACCATTGCGTCCTGATGCCGCACCACCAATTCGATTTTTCTCGACCAGAACCGTCTCCACCCCTTGTTCCGCTAAATGCAGTGCTGTTGAGGTTCCAAGTAAACCACCACCAATCACCAGCACATCGCAGACAATATCGGCATTCAGTGCATCAAAACGATGCCAGTCTTGCAATGAACTTTCATAATAGTTGGCAGGATGCTCAAACTGCCCACGTGTATCAGGAATCCAGTTCCACTCTTTGCCACTTTGTGGCTGATGGCTGGCTTTGAATTCCACATCTTCTAGAAATTTTGGCTTATTGATTTGCATATTTTCTCTCACTTCTCTTAGATCTACACGTCAACATTAATAGGCATTGCCAATCACAATATTTTGCTTTTTCAGTTTCTTATAAATAAAGATCACGATGCCGACTGCCAGCCATGCCAGACCAAACATCAAGGCTGATTTTTCGAGGTTGAACCAGAGGCATAAAATAGCCACTACAGAAATGAGCGGTAAGAACAGGTTTTTAAATTTATTGTTCCAGCCCTGACGTTGCTTCTCGTGTACATAAAATTTCATAAAGACCGAGAAATTGACGGCGGTAAAGGCAATCAAAGCGCCAAAACTGATCATGCTGACCACGGTTGCCAAATCCAGCACGATTGCCAGCAAGCAAATCACACCGATGCCCAACACGGCATATAACGGCGTACCCAATTTACTGTGCACCTGACCCAAAGTGCCTTTATGGAAAATGCCGTCACGTCCCATAATATGTAGCAAGCGCGATGCACTGGCATGGGTGGCCATACCTGAAGCAAAGGTATTCATAATTTGCGCGCAAAGGAAAACCGCTTGGAACAATGCCCCCCCGACATACATGACAATTTCAGGTAAAGCCGCATCAGGATCTTTGAAGCGGACATTGCTCGGAAAATACAGCTGAATAAACCAAGATGCGGTAAAGAAAATCACCCCACCAATTAAAGTGGTATAGATCACTGCACGTGGAATGGTTTTCTTCGGATCTTTGGTTTCGTGCGACAAAGTGGTGACGGCATCAAAACCCAAGAAAGAAAAACAGAGGATGGAAGCACCCGCAATCAACGGCAGAATTTCAGGATTACCATTGAACAACGGCGCCATGGTCAGTACATGCTGATAACCTTGGTCATGTCCTACACCTTGAATGACCAGATAGACGAACAACAACATCAACACAATCGGAGCGAAGACAAAAATCAGGCTCAAATTCGCCAGCAAATTAATTCTGAAACAGTTAATCAGGGTGACCAAAGCAGTGAACAGCACCACCCATGCCCAGTACGGAACAGCTGGGATCACGGCTTCCAAATAAATACCTGCCAGCAAAGCATTAATCAATGGCAGTAAAATATAGTCCAACAAGGCACACCACCCGACAAAGAAGCCTGCCTGCGGACCACAGGTTTCAGCCGTGTAGCTATAGGCTGACCCAGGTTGATCACTGACCCGACTAAAACGGGCATAACTGATTGCAGTCAGCAGCATGGCAAACAGTGCCAATAAATATGCCAGTGGTACACGACCTTCCGTCACCCCCGAGACAATACCGAAGGTATCAAAGACAGTCATGGGCGTCATATACGCTACACCAATAATAATGACCTGCCATAAAGACAATGTTCTGAAAGAAACCTCGGTTTTTTTCATTTTGCCACCACTTACATATTTTATTTAACTTAATTCTTTTTTTGCAACAACTATGCCATATAATATAAAAAATCTTATTTTAAAAATGAGACAAATTAATGCCGAGATACTCAATGGAAGTGCGAAAAGCCGCAATTCAAGCCTATAAAATTACCGACTACAAAGTGGCGGTGTGCAAGCAATTTAACATTTCACGGGTCACTTTGGATGCCTGGATCAAGCTCGAAGAAGAGACGGGTGACCTTGTCCCAAAGCCCAGCGATAAACGTGGTGCACCCAGTCACATTAAAGATTGGACAGAATTTCAAGTCTTTGTAAAGAAAACAAAATTTCAGAATATTAGCGATTTAGTTCCCTTATTTGAACAGGAATTTGGCTATAGTGTTTCTTATGCCGTGTTGGTTCGTGCCATCCATGTTTTAGGTTTGCGCAGACGTCGCGGACGCTATTATGCTTAATCCACTGTTACTTATATTTTAAATAAAATCACTTTATAAATTTAAAAAAATAACTGTACATATATGTAAAGTTAATTTATTAAAAAAGTAAATTATAATTATTAAAAATGTAATTTTATTATTATAAGAAAGTACATTATAAATATTAAAAAAGTAATTTTAAATTATTAAAAATGTAAACTATTTATCAAAAAAATGTACATTTGATAAATGCACAACGTAAAGCTAGTTCGCTTAAACCGTCCAGCTTGAGGCAATCCCCTGACAAGCAATGGTGCATGTGGACTCGGAATTGGGCAAAAAAAAGAGTGGCTTTCGCCACTCTTTTTCATTTTTAAATGCCATTTTTTAGCTTTGATCGATTCAAATTGATGGCTTAGATGGGTTGGTTATCATTCAAGGTGATAATGCCACGGATAGCGCGATAGACGATCCAAATCCAAGCAATGGCAATCACACTGACACAGAAGATGGTGCTGCCCAAGGCAACGCCTGCAAACAGGTCTGGATTATCTCCCGTGAAAAACAAGAAAAAGAATGGCACAAAAGCCATCACATTCCAGAAAAAATACCACCAAAAACTACGGATTTGCCATAAAAAGTGGCTCTCGAATATAGAGCCACGGACATCGTTTAATTTGACGTAGTTAATAATCAAGGCAATCAGTGCCAACACACCACCCGTAAAAATTGCAATGATATAAAGGACATATAAAATAAGCGTTAAACTACGATTTGGATCTTGGTCAATGGGATTATTCATTCTTTTTCCCCTTCGTATTGAAATGCTCTCCTCTAGATTAACAAGCTATTTAAAGGAGAGATCAGCCATAAAATAAGTAATAGATTTAAAGCTATAGTACAGAAATACACGTTCTTAAAAGGTTGTTTTTGTGTTTTGTGCCGTAATTTTTGCTGCGCCAGCCATGCCGCAGGCCAACCGCCCAAAAATGCCAGAATATGCAGCGTTTGTTCAGGTACACGGCGACCTCCCAATTGTGCCGCTTCTTTATCTTGGGCATAAAACCAGTAGCTGGCGGCATTCATAAGACTGATAAACAGGAGAACCAGCCCGCTGAGCAAGCCCAACATCACCAAAATCGCCAGCACAATAAAATAAGCGATACATGCCAGCTGCATCACCGAATGCTTTTGCGGTGCAGCGGGTTTGGATTTTGGCTTAGTTCGTTTTGCTGTTTGTGAGGCTTTGAGATAGGTTACCTGCTGGGCACGAAAACGTCCTTGCCCATCTAGCAAGACCCCATATTCCAAGGCACAGCCGACAATCGGGCGCGGACCAGGGCGCGCAAAGTCCTTAATATGTAAGAACACACGCTCTTTATTGGCATCATCAGGTTGAATAAAGCCATAACCTTTATCATCAAACCATTCCACCAAGCGTCCCTGATCTCGCATGTGATCTTCCTTGTTAGCCGTTTACAAATTTTAAGCGTTCAATCAGCATATTACGCATTTCTAAAGGATTTTTCTGCAAAATATCATCGCCTGTACGTCCTTCAGCTGCATTTTTCTGTGCCACTTGTAAACGCATCATCCAGAACCGTCCTGCCGCCATGGCTAAATACAATTCCAGACAGGCTTTTTCATCTTCCGTCAGCGGACGAATCGTTTGGTAAGCAGTCAAAAATGCCAACGCTTTTTCTTCATCTAAATGTACATCAGGATATTCGGTACAGAAGTCATTCAGAGTAATCGCCACATCAAACAGCAATTCATCTTTATTTAATTCATAAAAGTCGAGAATGCCTTTCAGTTCTTCACCTTCAAATAAGGTATTGTCACGGAACAGGTCTGAATGGATAAAACCTTTTGGTCGGTCTGGATAAACTGCGGTCATGGCATCATACAAACCCAACAATCCATTTAGTAATGCGGTATCCGCAGCATTGAGTGTCGGTTTAATTTCACGTGATACCTGACGCCAGTATTGGTGATTACGGTACTGCGCACGTTCCAAAGGAAAATCCTGTAAAGCCACATGCATTTTGGCTTGTGCCACGGCAATGGCTTCCACCTGTGCCAAAGTGGCTGGCATGGGATGTTTGCCCATTAAACGTGGTGCAATCTGTGCAGGTTTTTGTTTAATAGAATGAATTGCTTGCCCCGAATGATTTAAGGGTACAGGGACAGGCAAGCCTTGTTGCCCCAAGTGTTCCAGCACAGGCACAATTTCTCCCGCACCATGTTCATCCATTTCTTCGAACACGGTTAATACGTACTGGCTCTGGTTCGCACAGACCAGAAAATAGTTTGTATTTTGAATACCTCCTTGAATGGGAATCAGGTCAATCACCTCTAATCCATAAGGGGCTGCGAAGTCCTGAACTTCCTTTAAAGTCAAAGTGGTATAAACCGACATAGAAAACCTGCGAAAAATCTTACATAAGTTTGATAGAATACCGTTTCAATCTGCCAAGGTGTAGCGCTTGTGTAGGTGAGTTTCATAATCGGCTGTAATTATTGGAAAAAATTATGCTAGCTAAACGTATTATTCCTTGCCTAGACGTCGACAACGGTCGTGTGGTGAAAGGTGTACAATTCCTTGATATTCGTGACGCAGGTGACCCTGTAGAAGTTGCGCGTCGCTATAACGAACAAGGTGCCGATGAAATTACCTTTCTTGATATTACTGCTACACATCATGGACGCGACACCACTTACCGCACGGTAGAACGCATGGCAGAAAGCGTATTCGTTCCACTGACCGTGGGTGGCGGTGTCCGTAAAGTTGAAGATATCCGTTTATTGCTCAATGCAGGTGCAGATAAAGTCAGCATTAACTCGGCGGCTGTGACTAATCCCGAATTTGTGCAAGAAGCATCGCAACGCTTTGGCGCGCAATGTATTGTGGTTGCCATTGATGCGAAAAAAACCGGTGAAAACAAATGGGAAATTTTCACCCACGGTGGTCGTAAACCAACGGGCATTGATGCAATTGAATGGGCTGTGAAAATGGCGGACTACGGTGCAGGTGAATTACTGATTACCTCCATGGATGCCGATGGCACCAAAGCAGGTTATGACCTTGGCTTAATGCGTGCCATTAATGACCGTGTGACTATTCCAACGATTGCTTCGGGTGGCGTGGGAACACTGCAACACTTGGCAGATGGTATTTTAAAAGGTGGTGCCGATGCAGTACTGGCAGCCTCTATTTTCCACTTCGGTCAACATACCATTCCTGAGGCCAAGCAATATTTAGCGGCGCAAGGCATTGAAATGCGTCTCTAAACCGAATGCATCCATCTGGCTGTTCAAAGGAGTGCTGAATGCGCTCCTTTTTTATTGCTGCCCACGCTGGCGAAAAACTAAGAAAAAAAAAGGAGTCTTGACGACTCCCTATAAATCAAGAAACTGAATCACTCTTGATTTGGCTCAAATACTTCAACAACTTAAAACGAGATACAGACATTGGTTGCGATGCAAATCAAGCAACCAATAAAGCTAATTTAGATGGGATTTCCCCTCAGTTATTGACCAAAGCCGACAAAATCATTGACCAATTACGACAGTTCCGCAGATTGTGTAGCCTCCCCTATTGGATTTGGCTTTGAGTTAGATACAGCGCTACTACCTTTTTCAACCCACTTAGCGGGGAAATAACGTTGTGACAGTAGATTCAATCGGCTTGCCATAAATAAAGGCAACTTCACGCCCAACGGATTCTGCTCTTGTAAATTTTCTGCCGAAATGACCCGAGTCCCCAGTACATAATCAAACCACGGTTTAGTCACGCACCAGTTGGCGTCCTGATTGGCATTCATATGATGATCATAATGCCATGGTATTTTTTTCATCGCCCATTCAGGCTCTAAGTGCGCGCGACGGTGAATATAAAAATAATTGCAGGCACTATAGACCGCTGCCGCTGCCATGCCTTTCGAAATTGGATAAAACAAGGCGCTGCTTATGCCTGCGGCAACCAGCAAGGACATCACTTCATTTTGGGTGCGCCAGTGCGGCAAACCTTCCACATAGCTCTCATCATGAAACTCTTGCCTCCTTACTTCACGATGATGCTCCCAGTGTGATTTCATACTTAAGGGCACAGGGCTATAACGTGGTTTTCCTACCCGATGGGTGCCATGTAATAGATATTTGTGTGCCACCCACTCAAAGCCATTGGCCACTACCAGTCCTGCTAAAAATCCTTTCCACATCGTAAATTCTCCGTTTCATGGCTTGAATATAGAAAACTGAATGTGATAAATATTGACCATCAACGAACTTAATATTGACAAATCACGACAACAAAAACAGATGATGCACACCCTGAATGATTACACAGGTTCAGTCTATGGTGGATTGGGACACCTGCTTTATTGCTACAGCCAAGCCAAAGGACTGACGGCTTCACCACAACTGGAAAAAGTGCAAAACCTAGAACGCTTTGACTATCGTATCTGGTATGCCTTGCTACATGATTTACAGCAGCAAATACCTGATCCTGCACTTGGGCTGGAAATCGCGGCTTTTGTGCAAGCTAAACATTTGGGTATTTTGGCTTATCTGGCACTGGCTTGTGACACGCTTGGTGAAGCCTTAAGCCGCTATCATGACTTCCATCGCTTAATTTATGATGGTAGCCCACTGCAAGTTGAAAGCCATAGTGACTATTTGTATATCCGCTGGGGCAAACTGCCGCAGCATCTGACCACCCAACTCACCGATGAAATTGCGATTGCCCTGATGATGCAGTTTCTCAATCAAAATATGGCAGCGAATCCCATTCAGCTACATGAAGTCCATTTTCGTCATGCTGCCCCGAAAAACAGCCGCCTGTATGAGCAATTTTTTCATTGTAAGGTGCGCTTTTCACAGCCTGCCACGCAGGTCTTGCTACCGCTTGCCGAATTAAGCAAACCCTTGCAACAAGGGGATCACACCCTACAGCAGCTTTTAATGCAACAAGCGCAAGCCTTGTTAAAGCAACTCCCGCATTCGACCCAGCTCGACCACCGCTTGCAGCAACTGATTCTGTCTGGTCTGCAAAAAAACCAGTATCAAATTGAAGTCATCGCCCAGCAACTGAATATTTCGGTACGACAGTTACAACGCTATTTGCAGGCCCAAGACAGCAGTTACCAGCAGCGTACCCAACAAGTACGTCAAATGCTGGCAGAACAATATCTCAAAGACCCTCACCTGAGCTTGCAGGAAATCGCGCTACTTTTAAGCTACTCTGAACAAAGTGCATTTCAGCGTGCTTTCAAATTATGGACAGGACAAACACCGCAGCAGTTCCGTAAACTATATCTTCAAGCAATATAAGCATTTATAAAAATAAGCACATTTTTTAATCATTTTCACATTGAGTAATCTTAAATTAATCGTTAAAGATAAGACGTAGCACTTTAGAACAAAAATTAACCACAATCAAAAACCGTGGAGATGACCATGAATAAATATCTTGCCGAGCTGCTTGGCACATTTTGGCTGGTGTTTGGTGGCTGCGGAAGTGCGATTTTTGCCGCAGCATTTCCTGAACTCGGCATTGGTTTTGCAGGTGTCGCGCTCGCCTTTGGTCTGACGGTGCTCACGGGTGCATATGCCTTTGGACATATCTCAGGCGGACATTTCAATCCCGCAGTCAGTATTGGTTTATGGGTCGGTCAGCGTTTCGATGGTAAAGATTTATTGCCCTATCTGGCAGCGCAATTGATTGGTGCGGTGCTGGCGGCTTTTGTACTGTTCTTGATTGCACAAGGACAAGTCGACTTCGCAGGCACAGGTTCATTCGCCAGTAACGGTTATGCGGAACTATCTCCTGGACAATATGGCTTGCTTTCGGCACTGATGATTGAAGTGGTTCTGACCGCATTTTTCCTGATCGTGATTATGGGGGCAACAGACAAACGCACACCTGCGGGTTTTGCCCCTATCGCCATTGGTCTGGCACTCACCTTAATTCACCTGATCAGCATTCCCGTGACCAATACTTCGGTCAACCCTGCACGAAGTACTGGGGTTGCCCTGTTTGCAGAAACCGCTGCTATGCGCCAGCTCTGGCTGTTCTGGCTGGCTCCTATTGTCGGAGCCGTGATTGGTAGTCTGATTTACAAATTCGTCGCGCAAAGCAAAAGCGGAAATTAAAAAAAGCCAGTCGATGTAATCTGTATCGACTGGCTTTTATTGGATATATCCACTTATAAAAACGGGTTTTCGACTTCCTGCGTAGCAGCAGCATCAAGCTGTTGCGGTAAATCCGTTTCTGCTTCCAAACGGGTCACTATGGCATTCAGATAGGCTTGCAACACTTTGGCTGCTGCCAAACCTGCCTGATCCTTGGCAATTTGCAAATTGCCATAAATATTGATCCGATCCAGCTGATTTTCTAAGGTCAAATCATGAATCGCATGTGACTCGGTATCATTTTCAAAAGGTTTAAACATGGCAACCTCGGAGTAAATGCTGCAAATGAAGGTGTGCTGTTTTTACTTCACCCATTGCAACATATACTGCAACAGGGCTTCAATCAACTGTTTCACAATCGCATCTTGAGTCTCTGCATCTAAACTTGGGGCTGAGCTGGCGGCTGCCTTGCTACTGCCCGAGCTAAAGCTTTGTTGCGCAGCTTTAAGCTGATCCGCAGAGATATCTTCCGCACACTGGCTTTCCGCATCCCAATGTGAATAGGCAATCTCCTGTTTGGCTTTCACTGCATTGGCAGTCAATGGCAACTGGTAAGTATTGCGCTTTTGCTCTTCAGTGAGCTGCGGGAACAGATTCACCCCAATCTGTTCTTCTAGATAGCAGACGCTGACAATTTTCACGTCTTGTGAATTGTTGTTCGGCGCGTAATACACCCCGATCGCACCTGTTTTAGGAATATATACCGCTTTATACACCGCAGTTGGAACCATGACCCCTTGCCCAATCACTTTGATCTTTTTACTGGTAAAGGTTGGTCCCGTCACCACATAGACATCGGTCTGGTGTTTGGTCACAATGGCGCGCGTGGCTTCTTCCAGTTTACGCCAAACTTCCTGATTATTTTTCGGCGCTTGCGGCACCATATTGGCCAGAGAAAAACTGTCAAACTGCGAAGTCTTATTCGGCATGTCGGCATTCGGTGCCATATGCCCTCGATCATAGCCTGAACCACGATAATCCGACAAAGTGGCACGATATTGCGTTGGAATCCGCTCTTCTTCATGGAAGCTGTCTTCACGCGGAATTTTCTGGCTTAAGCGCGCAGGGGTTAAAGCTTCCGCCACCCATAACGGAGTTCTAGACACCCCAGAATACATGACATTAAAGCCATTAAAGCACAAAGGATAGCTCTGCTTTTTGAGGCTCTCTTTATTTAAATATGGCGGCACATCGCGATAAAACTGGTCTAAACATGCCGAGTTGGATGCACTCGGTAAAGACAAAAACTGACTAATCCGCTCTTGCCCAAAGGCAATGGCAAAACTACCTGCTGCAACCACCCCCAACACCACTTTTGAACTGTGCTGATTAAAAAACCACGGAAAAGATTGCTTAGAACTACGTTTTTTACTTGCCATTACTTTATCAAACGCCTGATTTTGCAGGAGCTTAACAAAGCCCTTCTGCAGAAGTATATCTAGATGTGACTGATCGTATAACAATTCAACAAAATAATGACATGCCGATGGCACTTGTAACAAATTGTCTGATTTCATCAGGCTTTTAAATGGCTTATCGATGCGATTAGGTAGATTCGATTGTCAGCTCAATTTTGAATATGCCATGGTAGATATACAAATAACGGTAAGAATAAAAGACGGAGTAATGATGTCTTCAAATCAATTAATTGCTGCAAAAGTTTTGGCCTGTGGTCTGTTCATAGGTCTTGTCAATGTTACGGCGTTTGCAGAACCCGCTGTACAGGCAGGCGAAACTTTAGAAAGCCTGTCACAAGCCAAAATTACGACCAGTATTAATGGACAACCCGGCTCCATTCAGGAGTTGGTTCAATCTGGACAGGTGCGCTTAGTCAATCCTGAACAGATCTCCACGCAGCCAAGCCCAGCCGCTGCTGTGGAGCAATCACCAGATACCTCAACCGCAGCTTCTCCAAGTCAATCCATGCCTTCTGCCCCGCAATTCAATTCTTCCGCAGATCATCCAATTAATAACGCAGAGGCTGAAATGCCACATAGCAACATGCCAGAAGCAGAACAAAATCTGCAGGCTCAACCTATGCCTGCAGATAGCCAAAGCATGCCTGCACAATAAGTAGATTGGCACTGCTCACATTGAATATAAGCATAAAAAAACCAAGGTCTATGCCTTGGTTTTTGAATCATCTTTACAATGCGACTTGATCAGATTTCGATTTGGCTACCCAATTCCACCACACGGTTTGGCGGAATTTTATAAAAGTCGCTGACAGGACTGGTATTACGCTGCATGGAAATAAACAGCTTTTCACGCCATGGCGCCAAACCATCCCCCACAGTACTGATAATGCGTTCACGCGAAACAAAGAAACTGATCTGCATAAGGTTATATTCCAGATCAATGGCTTGATAAACAGCTTCAAGCGCTTGTGGAATATTCATCTCATCTTTAAAGCCGTAGAACAATTCCACTCGATAAAAATGCTGATTCATGCTTTCCACCTTAAAGCGTTCCTGCGCTGGAACATAAGGCACATCCTGAATCTTCACAGTCAAAATGATGTTCTTTTGATGCAGTACCTTGTTGTGTTTCATGTTGTGTAACATGGCATGTGGTACCACCGTTGGAGTACCCGTCAAGAACACCGCCTCACCTTCGACCCAATTTGCCTGATCACCAATACTCTGCACAAATAAATCCAGCGGAAGCGTATCTTGCTGCAACTTGGCAAAGGTCAGTTCACGACCATCTTTCCATGTCATTAACAACATAAATGCGATACCACCAATCAGCAATGGTACCCAACCGCCTGAAAGCACTTTCAGCGAGGTTGCACTGACCAAGACCAAATCAAGCACCAAAAATGGTGTGATAAGCAACACCAGTTTCGGCTTGCTCCATTTCCATGTATAGCGAATAAACACGGCAATCAACAAAGTATCGCAGAGCATGGTCATGGTCACTGCTAAACCATAAGCATGTGACAAGCGTGAGCTGGTCTGGAAGATCAGAATCAGCACAATAATCGCAGCGAGCAGAATCCAGTTCAGTAAAGGCACATAAATCTGACCTTGTTCCGAATCTGAAGTGTGCTTAATGCTCAGGCGTGGTAAATATCCCAATTGAATCGCCTGACGTGCCAATGAAAACACCCCTGAAATTACCGCTTGCGATGCAATCACGGCGGCCATGGTCGCCAAGAAAATCATCGGATACAGTGCCCATTCTGGAACCAATAAATAAAACGGGTTTTCAATGGCATTCGGGTCACGTAGCAATAATGCTCCTTGCCCTGCGTAGTTGAGCAACAAACACGGCAATACCACAACAAACCAAGCCAAACGAATCGGAACAGGACCAAAGTGCCCCATATCCGCATATAGTGCCTCACCGCCCGTGACCGTTAATACCACCGCACCCATAATGAAAAACGTCATCAAGGGATGGTTCATAATAAACTGAATTGCCCAATGTGGACTAAGCATGCCCAAAACCACAGGGGTTTGAATGATGCTAGAAACTCCCAATATGCCTAAAGAGAAGAACCACAATAAAGTTAGCGGACCAAAGAACTTGCCGACAAAGGCCGTACCATGTTTTTGCATCACAAACAGTGTGGTCACAATGGCAATTGCAATCGGCACAATATAAGGATCGAGCGCATCTGTCGCGATAGATAAACCTTCTACCGCCGACAGCACTGAAATGGCAGGGGTAATAATGCCATCCCCAAAGAACAGTGAGGCACCAATAAAACCAATGGCTATCAGAAACAGTTTTTTACGGTCACTAAAATTGGTATTACGCAGGTTCAAGGCAAGCAAGGCCATAATGCCGCCTTCCCCATTGTTGTCTGCACGCATGACAATCGCGACATACTTAATGGTAATGACCATTGTCATTGTCCAAAAGATAATCGACAAAATACCCAAGACATTCTCAGGGTTAATCCCCAGTCCATGTGCAGCATGGAATGATTCTTTCAGTGCATAGAGTGGACTGGTTCCAATATCCCCAAATACAACCCCTAATGCTGCCAAGGTTATCGCAGGCAATGCGGCTTTTTTTGCAGAACTTTGCATATGTTGTCTTCAAAAAGGAACAGTATTTTTCTGCAATCTTAACATTAAGGAAAATCTTTTTCTGCAAATCAATTGTTTCTGACTTGGCAGACTGTCTTTTTTTGGCTATTATCCCGCTCCAATGGTGAAGTGTCCGAGTGGCTGAAGGAGCACGCCTGGAAAGTGTGTAAACGTTTATAGCGTTTCGAGGGTTCGAATCCCTCTTTCACCGCCAAATTCTGTAATCATGTAGCCGCATGATGTCTCAAAAGGTTTAAATCCAAAGGGTTTAAGCCTTTTTTGTTGCCTTTTAAAAAAATATATCCAATCAATAAAAAATCCCCCAACAAAGGAGGATTTCATCATTAGCACGCAGAAAAATAGAGGGCTTATACCGATGCACTCATTTGCTTTTGCTGTCGCGAAGGCGGCAACAGATTCTCAAACATTTGCATCAATTCGGGATTTTCTGTTTGCCATTTCGGCTGTTTATCCTTATCAATTAGCAATGCGCGTACACCTTCTAGCATATCGCCCTGCTCAAACCAGATATCCTGCAAATCACGTTCAAGCTGCATACATTGTTCTAAAGACAAACCACGTCCCACATGCTGGAGCTTCAAGCTAATCTGCTTAGCCAACAATGAACGCTGCTGTAAAGTCGCCAAAATTTTAGCTGCCCAATCAGCATGTTCATCCTCTGCTGCATTCGCTAAACTATCTTCAATTTGCCCTAATTCGGCATGAGCAAAATGCTGACGAATTGCTTCTTCGTATTGTTTTAATTCACTTGGTACAGGTGTTTTTAAGTGGCGTGCAATGATCTGTTCAATGTATTGCTGATTTAACTGCGGTGCATTTGCCAATTCTGTTTGCAATTGGCCCAATTGCTCACTTGCCACCAAGTAATCAATTAAATCTAAATGCAGTGCATCGCTACTGCTAATCTGCTCCCCTGTCACCGCCATATACACACCGATATCATCTAGGCGGGATAAAAAGTGCGTTGCCCCGACATCTGGGAAAAAGCCAATCGCTGTTTCAGGCATCGCAAAGCGTGATTTTTCACTGCTGACCAGAATATGACAGGCTTGAGCCAAACCAAAACCACCACCCAGCACATAACCATCTAAGAACACCAGCACTGGCTTTGGATATTGGCGCAGGGTATTCAGCATATGATATTCATCGGCAAAATAGCGCTGGTCATTGCGGGTGCCATTTTGATAACTTTCATATAAGTAGCGAATATCGCCCCCAGCACAAAAGGCTTTGGCACTATTTGAATTAATTAGAACCGCCTGAACTTGAGGATCCTCTCGCCACTGTTCTAATTGCTGGGTAATGCCATGAATCATCGCGATTGACAGCGCATTTAAATGGCTGGCACGGTCGAGTGTGATTACGCCTAAATGCCCTTGTACGCTAATCGCTAAATTGTTTTCCATGCTCATAGCCCCTTGTTATTGATTGTTGAATTGCGCAGGACGCTTTTCAATAAAGGCTTGCATGCCTTCTTTCTGGTCCGCAGTGGCAAAGATGGAATGGAAGGTACGGCGTTCAAAGCGTAGCCCTTCAGTCAAACTCACTTCAAAGGCACGGTTAATACTTTCTTTGATCATCATGGTTGCGGTCAGAGAGCGCTGTGCAATTTTCTCAGCAGCTTCTAGGGTATAAGCCAGTAGTTCTTCTTTCGGTAATACGCGAGCCACCAAGCCACTTTGCTCTGCCTCGGTTGCATCCATTTGTCGTGCAGTTAAACACATTTCCATCGCCTTGGCTTTACCCAGTGCCAAGGTTAAACGCTGTGTTCCACCAATGCCTGGGATTACGCCCAGGGTCACTTCAGGCAAACCAAATTTGGCATTCTCGGCACAATAAATAAAATCGCACATTAAGGCCAATTCACACCCCCCCCCCAGTGCATAACCACTCACTGCGGCAATCAAAGGTTTACGGCGCTGTGCAATGCGATCTGCCAAATGGAAAAAGTCATCAAAATAGATGTTCGGGAAATTCAGCCCTACCATTTCTTTAATATCGGCACCCGCAGCAAAGGCTTTTTCTGAACCCGCCAACACCATACAACCAATCTCAGCATCGCGTTCAAATTGGTCTAAGGCTTGGTTAATTTCAGCAATCAGTTGGCTATTTAAGGCATTTAAAGCTTTCGGACGATTTAAGGTAATCAAGCCTACCCCATTACGCTTTTCAACCAAAATGGTGTCCCATTGTTGTTCTTCGATGAATGTTTTTTCCCACTGCATGGTTATATCCTTTCTTTGTAGACGTGCTGTACATGCAATCCACCGATCTCCCATCGATTACTACTTGCTTGTACAGCGATCAATTCTTTTCTATTTGTTTATAAACTACGGGCAATCACCAAACGCTGAATATCGCTGGTACCTTCATAAATCTGACAAATGCGGGCATCCCGATAAATCCGCTCAATCGGGAAATCTTTCAAGTAGCCATAGCCACCAAAGATTTGTAAAGCGTTGGAACATACCCGTTCCGTCATTTCCGAAGCAAACAGCTTCGCCATCGACGCTTCGGTTAAACACGGCTGCCCTGCTTCTTTTAAACGCGCTGCCTGATGTACCAACTGACGCGCTGCCGCAATTTCAGTCGCCATACTGGCTAAACGGAACGACACCGCTTGCTGCTCAAAAATCGGTTTGCCAAATGCCACGCGCTCCTTGGCATAACGGGTCGCTTCTTCCAAAGCTGCTCGAGCTAAACCCACCGCCTGTGCGGCAATGCCAATGCGTCCACCTTCTAAATTGGACAAGGCAATTTTTAAGCCTTCACCCTCTTTGCCTAACAGCAGGCTTTTGTGTACCCGCAGATCAGTCAAGGCAATTTGGCACGTGTCCGAAGCATGTAAACCGAGTTTTTCCTCGATGCGAATCACTTCATAACCTGAGGTATTGCGTGGTACCAAAAAGGCACTCATCCCCTTTTTACCCGCCGCAGGATCCGTTACCGCAAACACAATGATCACACCTGCATTATGTCCTGAGGTAATAAACTGCTTGGCACCATTAATCACATAATAGTCACCATCTTTCACCGCGCGGGTTTTAATTGCAGCAGCATCGGAACCGGTATGTGGCTCAGTTAACGCAAATGCACCGATCATTTCACCTTTGGCTAAAGGCACTAAAAATTGCTGCTTTTGCGCCTCGGTGCCATATTTCAAAATTGGTACACAACCCACTGAATTGTGCACACTCATAATGGCCGAGGTTGCACCGTCCGCAGCGGCAATTTCTTCTAGCGCAAGCACATAAGCCAAGTTGCCTGTGGCTGATCCGCCCCATTCTTCAGGCACCAACATGCCCATAAAACCCAATTGCCCCATTTGCTGTAACGCTTCTGCGGGAAAAATGCCATGTCGATCCCATTCACTGGCATAGGGTTTGATCTGTTCTTGGGCAAAGCTTTTTGCCATATCTTGAATCAAAACTTGTTCTTCAAAAAACATACCCTGTCGATCCCACTCACTGGTATTCGGTTTTATTTGGTCTTGGTCAAAGCTTTTCGGCATGTCCTGCATCTGGACTTGTTCTTCAGTGAATTGCATACATCCTTTCCTTACAATTTCTTCTTAACTTGCGACAGCCGTAGCTGTTTGCTGCTTGGCAATTTCCTGATTACGCAGTAAAAAGCGCTGAATTTTTCCACTTGGGGTTTTTGGCAGTTCAGTGACAAACTCAATCAAACGCGGATAAGCATGTGCCGACAGGCGCTTTTTCACAAATAGACTCAGTTCGGTTTGTAATTCCGGACTAGCCAAATGCTCACCCGATAAAATCACAAAGGCTTTAATTACTTCTGTGCGTTCTGGATCAGGCACACCAATCACCGCAGCTTCAATCACTGCATCATGTTCCAACAGCGCGCTTTCCACATCAAATGGTCCCACGCGATAGCCTGAAGTGGTAATCACATCATCACTACGACCCACAAAGCTCATACTGCCATCGGCATGAATTTCTGCGGTGTCTCCAGTCAAATAATAATGACCGACAAACGGTGATTTACGGCTTTCTTCATAGCCACCAAACCACATCATTGGTGATTGGCTGATATCCACCGCCAGAATCCCCGGAGTATCTGCACCAAGTTCATTACCCTGTTCATCTACCGCCACCACACGATAGCCTGGGCTAGCAAAGCCTGCCGAGCCTGCACGTACCTCATGTTCTAGTGCATGATGGTTACAGACCACCATCCCGACTTCAGTTTGACCATAGTGGTCGTAAATTGGAGCATCCAATACTTGCTTAAACCAGCGGAATACTTCTGGATTGAGTGGCTCACCTGCGCTGCTGACCACACGGAGTTTGCCGCGTAATTTCGCCATTTGCTGCTGATCTGCCGCCATCATCATGCGATAAGCCGTTGGTGCACCTGCCAGATTATTCACGCCATAGTCTTGGACAATTTGACATAAGCTGTCTGGAGTAAAGGCGCCCTCATAAAAAATCGTTGGGTGTCCGAGCAATAACGGTCCAGTAATGCCGTAATACAAGCCATAGGCCCAGCCTGGATCGGCAATATTCCAAAATGAGTCCTCTGCTCTTAAGCCAATCGCATCTTGCATGTAGCCACCAAAAGCAATTAACGCTTTCAATGGTACTTTTAGCGGTTTAGCAGGTCCTGTAGTGCCTGAGGTAAACATCAACAAGAACGGATCTTGGATATTCATCATCACCACTTCACACTGATCAGATTGGCGGTTTACTTCAGCCCAAAAGCTATAATCGCCCTGATATAGCCCCGTACCTTTTTCCCCTGACACAGTTACAATTGCTGGGCAGCCTTCCACCTCATGCAATTTGTCGCGATTACCAACATCGGTCACCACCAGTTTGCTTTGTGCCAGCTGCAAGCGGTGCTCAATTGCTTTCGGACCAAATGCAGTAAACAAGGGTTGATAAACTGCACCTATGCGCCATGTGGCTAAAATGGTGATGATGAGTTCGGGGGTACGTGGCAATAAGCCCGACACGCGGTCGCCCTTGCCAATCCCTTGTGATTTGAGGAAATTGGCAAATTGACTGGCGCGTTGTTGTAATTCGCGAAAGGTATATTGTTCTTTACGACCATCTTTTCCCTGCCAAAACAGCGCAATGCGCCCCGGCAAGGCATGCCGATCACAACACTCATAACACGCATTCAGCGCATCGGTTGAACCTGATAAAAACCGTTGCGCAGCCTGTTGTAAATCAAACGTCTGCTGCGCTTGTTGATAATTTGAAGTCATCCTTTCACCTCAGTCTCAATTCTTGTTATTCACGACACGGGTTTTTATAGAGCGCATTCATTGCGCTCATGCATTTCTTTTCAATTAACTTTCTCGGGGTAAGTACTGCTGGATAATGCTGGAAAAATCCAAATGCGCATTCCCTTGTAAACACAACTGTTGATACAGTTGCTGCGCCAAGCCACCGAGCAATACAGGTTGCTTGACTTGGCTCGCGGCTTCAATGGCCAAACCTAAATCTTTTAACATCAATTGCGAGGCAAAACCGTCGGTATAACCACGACTTGCTGGTGCATTGGGACTGATATCTGGCCAAGGATTACAAATTTCCGAACTCCAGCAACGACCACTGGAGCTATTAATTACGCCAGCCAAGGCGTGTGAGTCAATCCCTAGACGGCTACCCAGTGCCATGCCTTCTGCCACCGCCGCCATCGAAATACCCAAAATCATGTTGTTGCAGATTTTGGCAATTTGCCCAGCACCAACGGCACCGCAATGTACGGTGTTTTTGCCCATAAAACTGAGGATCGGTTTGACTTGCTCATAAGTCGCGTCATCAGCACCAACCATAAAGGTCAAGGTCCCCGCTTTGGCACCAATGGTGCCGCCAGACACAGGCGCATCACAGACTTGAACCTGATGCTTCAAGCCTTCTGCCGCAACATCTTTAATGGTTTGTGGATCAATGGTACTGGAGTCAATGCATAAACTGCCTGCACGCATCACCGCTAAAATCCCGGTTTCCCCCAAATACACCTCGCGCACATGTTTGGCTGCGGGCAGCATGCTGATCACCACATCCGCTTGTTCTGCTGCGGCTTGCGGGCTGTCACAGACAATCCCGCCACTTTCTGCAAACTGCAGCAAGACTTTTTCACTCAAGTCATAACCCAGAACTGTTTGCCCTGCTTTGAGCAGGTTCTGTGCCATCGAACCGCCCATATTACCTAAACCAATGAAAGCTATCTTCATCGCGCTACTCCTTAGCGTAAACTGATGGTGGTATTCACTTCCCCAGCATCTTGGCTGTCTTCAAACCAGCGGCTGGTAATGGTTTTAGTTTGGGTATAGAACTGCACCGCCTGTTTGCCATATGGACCCAGATCCCCCAGTTTTGAACCACGCGAACCAGTAAAGCTAAAGAACGGTACTGGAACTGGAATTGGAATATTGATGCCGACTTGACCGATATCAATACGGTTTTGGAAGGTGCGTGCCACGGCACCGCTTTGGGTAAATAAGCCTACGCCATTGCCAAATGGATTGGCATTCACCAGCTCAATTGCCTGCTCCAAAGTATCGACACAGATAATCGCCAATACGGGACCAAAGATTTCTTCTTTATAAATGCGCATATCTGTCGTGACTTGATTGAAAATGGTCGCGCCAACAAAGTTGCCATTTTCATAGCCTTTAACCTGAATCTCACGGCCATCCAGCAATAATTCAGCGCCTTGTTCTACACCGCTGTTAATCAGCTCAATCACACGCGCTTTGGCACGCGGTGAAATCACAGGACCAATATCCGTATTCGGTTCATGTCCTGCATTCACGCTTAAAGTTTTGGCTTTTGCCACCAATTCATTGATCCAGCGTTGACTATCACCGACCATGACTGCCACAGACAATGCCATACAACGCTGCCCCGCAGCGCCAAATGCAGCACCGACCATGGCATTTAAAGTTTGTTCTTTATTGGCATCGGGCATCACCACCACATGGTTTTTCGCGCCCATCATCGATTGCACACGCTTGCCATGCTGACCTGCGAGGTTATACACATGCGTACCCACAGCAGTCGAACCGACAAAGGAAATCGCTTTAATGTCTTGATGGGTACACAGTGCATCCACCACCTCTTTGCCGCCATGCACCACATTCAGTACGCCCGCGGGAATACCCGCTTCAATCGCTAATTCCACCAGCATCATGGTCGACAGCGGATCTTGTTCAGACGGTTTCAACACAAAAGTATTGCCACACACAATCGCCATCGGGAACATCCACAATGGAATCATGGCAGGGAAGTTAAATGGGGTAATGCCCGCGCACACGCCAAGCGGTTGTTGTAAGGTATAAGTGTCCACTCCGCGTGCCACGCCTTCGGTATATTCACCCATTTGCAAAGTGCCGATCGAACAAGCATGTTCCACCACTTCTAAACCACGTTGAATATCGCCTTCCGCATCGGCTAAGGTTTTGCCTTGCTCTGCAGTCAGTACCTGTGCAATTTTCTTGGCATTGGCACGAATCAGCTCCTGCAATTTCAGCATAATGCGCATACGTGCCTGAATTGGGGTTTCTCTCCAGCTGGCAAATGCCGCTTTGGCTGAAGCAATCGCAGCCTGTACTTCTTCAGGCGTTGCAAAAGGGACCAAGCCAATCACTTCTTGGGTGGCTGGATTGATAATATCTTGCCACTGTTGTGTTTTAGACTCGACGAACTCACCATTAATCAATAATTTAGCAGTCGTTAGTTGGATCTTAGAAACCGTATTCATAACCTCTCCATAGGCTTTCATTTTTATTGTGTTGCTGCTGAACCCTACGACTTAAACCGTATGTTCAATTTGTGATTTTCAAATCAGACTAGCAAAGAAAACTTTGACCACCAATGCAGATTGGTGCACGATGGTTGTGCAATTTTGCACAGGATGTGGAAAAGAAAAAATGAAAGTGGATTGGGATCATCTACAGTTTTTTTTGGTTTTGGCGCGTGCCAAAACCCTGACCAATGCAGCGCGGATTATTGGGGTCGAACACAGTACTGTGGCGCGGCGGGTGCAGGCACTGGAACTGGCTTTAGGCACACCGCTGTTTAAACGTGAAGCCACAGGCTATGAACTGACGGTCGATGGCATGGCGCTGGTGCCTCGCGTCGAGCAAATGGAACAGGCCTTTTTACAAATTGAAAAACCGCAACAGCCGCTGGAAGGTCGGGTCAGAATTGGTGCACCTGAAGGCTTTGGCACCGCCTTTTTAACCCAGTTATTGGCTGAATTGTCACAACAATTTCCACTACTGACCATCGACCTGATTCCCGTCCCCAAGATGATCAAGCTGTCACATCGTGAAGCCGATATTGTGATTTCGATTGACCGTCCTAAATCGGGTCCTTACATCATTACCCGACTGACCGATTATTGTCTGAAAATTTACGGCAGCCAAAGCTATCTGGCGCAACATCCCCCGATTCAAAGCATGGAAGACTTAGCCCACCATCGCTTTGTAAATTATATTGATGATCTGATTTATAGTTCCGAACTGTATTGCTTGGAACGCTTACCGATTCCGCTGACTGCCAATTTCCGCAGCAGCAGTATTTTGGCACAACAAATTGCAGTGAATGCAGGTGCAGGACTGGCGATTTTGCCGCAATTTCTGGCGCATGATCAACCCAATCTAGAACAAGTGCTTGCCGAGCAAGTGCGCTTTACCCATACCTTCTGGATGCTGACTTTTGTCGATTTACAGCATGAACCACGGATTAAACTGGTCTGGGATTATCTGCGTAAACAGACCGATTTAAAACAACGAATTTTGATGGATTAAGCCGTCATCGCCAGCTGCATGCCCTCAATACTCGCCCATTTCGATACGGCGGGTCAGTTGTTCCAGACGATCGACTTTCTGATTTTGCGGCAAAACACGACACACCATTTCAGCGGTGTAGTCCACTGCAGTATTCGGAATAATCGGGCGAGTCTGACTGGCAGCATAATTCTGGCTACTCATTAAGGAACCATTTTTTTTGAAATTGGCAGAAGAACGAATGCTGTATTGTTCACTGTCGCAGCCCACACGGTATAACGCCAAGGAATAATCCCCCAGCTCCAGACCATCTTTTTCTTTATCATTTTTAATTAGATACTTAACCCAGTATTCGACCTCATTGCTCTTGGCATCAAGAACTTTGACCCGATTAAAATCGACATAAATGAATTGCGAGCGATCATAATTTGCATTGACAAAAGTCCAGTCGGCAGATGCAAATACACTCCAAAATAAACTGAGAAAACTCATCAGCACACGATTTAACACAATACTATCCCCCCAGATAGACGCAAGGGATTATAGCAACTCCATGGCTTGAATCACACAACAAAATCAACCTAAATAACTGAAATAATTAAATTAATATAATTTTTATTCCAAAACTTCCCGCACAGATTCAGCATCAATCTCATACTGTTCCACACTCCATAGCAGACTATGTGGATTATTTAGCACCCTGATGACAGACCATTTGTAACATGCTGGCAAAATTAATTGCCAGTTGTGTTGCCAAATGCTGCTTATAAATGACCGCCAGCCCAACCCTGGGCGCAGGATCGGCGAAAGAACGATACACCACCCCCTGAATTTGTAGTTGTTGTGAAGATTCGGGCACCATCGACACGCCCAGATTCGCTGCCACCAACGATAAAATCGACACGATTTGTGGTGCACTCTGACCCATTTTCGGTTCAAATCCCGCCTGCTGACAGGCATCTGTAATCGCATCATACAAGCCTGCACTGACACTGCGCGGTGACACAATCAACTCTTGATTGCTTAAGCATGCCACCTGTAACGGCTGCTCCCCATGTGCCAGATCACGGCGCACAGAAACTGCGGCAATTAAGGCTTCGTCCAGTAAATGTTGCATGGCTAAACTGGCATGAATTTGTTTGGGTGGACGAATGATCGCGATATCCAGTCGGTCTTCCAGTACATAATCAATCAATTTAAGTGAGTTGGCTTCTTCCAGTTTTAAACCTACTTTCGGATACTGCTGCTGATAACGACGAATACTTTCGGGAATCAGCGGATTCAGCATGGAGGTGCCCGTAAAACCAAGGCGCAGCTGCCCTACTTCACCATTGGAGACATGTCGTGCCAACTGAATGGCATCCTCCAATTGATGTTGCAGCGGTTCCACCGCTGTGAGAAAGGCTTGTCCAACTTCGGTCAGTACCACCCCTTGCGAAGTCCGTAAAAACAGCTCTGCACCAATACAATCTTCCAAATCGCGAATTTGCATACTTAAAGGCGGTTGGCTCATGCACAAGCGTTGTGCCGCGCGGGTAAAGTTTTTTTCTTCTGCCACGGTTAAGAAATAGCGGATATGACGCAGTTCAATATTCATATATCAAACATATATAGCTATAGACTCAAATATATTAGAAAGATAACCACACCACTGCTAGGCTTATTCTGTAATTGAACATAACCACCAAACCTTTTGGCGACTGGAAATTCAAATGCTCAGCCCTGTCTCATCAAGCCAAGAACTTGCCCCCATCCCACCTCACTCCGACTCTTGGATTCAATCAGGGACAACCACTTATTACCGTGCAGGGCTTGCCCTGTTCTTGGTCGGGTTTGCCAGTTTCTCTTTGATTTACTGTGTGCAACCGCTACTGCCTGCATTTACTAAAACTTTTGCGGTCAGTCCTGCCAACAGCGCACTCGCCTTGTCTCTCACCACTGCCTTTTTAGCCGTTTCAATTGTACTGTCTAGTGCATTTTCACAGGCTTTAGGACGTCGCAATGTGATTTTCATTTCTATGGCGTGTGCAGCCGCACTGAATATTTTGGCCATGTTTATTCCAAACTGGCACGCCTTCCTCGTGACACGCGCACTGCAAGGCTTTGTACTGGGTGGGGTTCCTGCCGTGACCATGGCATGGATTGCCGAAGAAATGGACCCGAAAGCTTTGGCACAAACCATGGGACTGTATATTGCAGGCACCGCTTTTGGTGGCATGATGGGACGCGTCGGC
Source organism: Acinetobacter zhairuonensis (assembly GCF_022601715.1). Classification (GTDB taxonomy): domain Bacteria; phylum Pseudomonadota; class Gammaproteobacteria; order Pseudomonadales; family Moraxellaceae; genus Acinetobacter. Next base: position 29,872 of record NZ_JAKVIM010000004.1, read on the forward strand.
ATGGGCATGCTGATTGAATGGATCAACTGGCAAACCGCACTGGGTGTATTGGGCATGCTGTGCTTGCTCTGTGCATTCGGCTTTCTATATTTACTGCCCCCTTCACGCCATTTTGTCGTAAAAAAAGGGCTGAATTTAAATTTTCACCTGCAGGCATGGTGGTCGCATCTCCGTCATCCCGCGCTACTGCGTCTTTATGTGCTCGGTTTTGTCTTGACCAGTATTTTTGTGACCTTGTTTAATTACATTACCTTCCGGTTAGATGCCGCACCCTACTTTCTCAGCCAAACCCAAATCAGCCTGATTTTTCTGTCTTATAGTTTGGGGATGGTGTCTTCATCTCTAGCTGGTCGACTGGCACAGCATTTTGGTCGGCAAAATATGGTCATTCTCGGCTTTATTTGTATGGGATTGGGGATTATCTTGACCTTGGCACAGAACCTGTGGGCGATTATTTTCGGCATCGCCTTGATTACCGCAGGCTTTTTTATTGCCCATGCCTTGTGTAGTGGTTTAGTCGGTGCAGCAGCCCAAGACAATAAAGGACACGCCACCTCGTTGTATTTACTATTTTACTACCTCGGTTCTAGCATTATTGGTTCGGCTGGAGGCTGGTTCTGGTTACATGCAGGATGGTTAGGTGTTGTACTGCTGGCACTGCTCTTAGTACTGGCAGGGATTGGACTCTGCCTTCTCAAGATTCGCTCGTCCCATCTCGCCTAAGTATTCTTCAGTGATCGTTCAAGGACCGCCTTACCATTATGTTACGTTGATTTATGGCACCCTTGAATCAAATAGGTCCAATATGCACATTTAAAACAAAATAGCGGGACATGAACAAATGCCTGTCTGCAAGCCACTTTAGTCGAGACTGGTAAAAGGATGAAAACTTGCGTGTATCGCCTAAAATCGCCTTAATTTTATATGGAAAAAGAGAATGGAGAGTGGCTTGGACTCAATTCAACATTCTAAATATTCGATCGTTCATTTTTTGGCTTGCATTCAAAACAACTTAATGTAAAATGCACAGCACAAGATGCCGGCATAGCTCAGTTGGTAGAGCAACTGACTTGTAATCAGTAGGTCCACAGTTCGAATCCGTGTGCCGGCACCATCTTACTTAAGCTCACTATTTATAGTGGGCTTTTGTTGTTTTTAAACCTGCATTTTTTATTTCTTCTGTGCCGTCACTTGCACATACTGTACTACGCCTTGTTCAGCAAGTTTCTGACATAATTTCGCAGTCATCTTTATTTTGACCAAATCTAGCGTCGTATATTGCTCGACTGAGTCTTGAGATATCGCCTGCTGCTGGATATAACCCGCAAAGCCAGCCAAGACAGGTTCAGATAAATCTTCAATCTGAATAAATTCAAATCCTGCTTGCGCTAACTGTTGCTGCAGCGAAATTTGATCGGGCAACTGTTTTAAATTCACATCCGCAGCTTTAAGTAGCAATGCCAATTGCATTTTATCCACGGCATTTGAATTCAAAAATTTCGGACTTAACATCAAGTAATGAAATGCTAAACGCCCTTTTGAATTCAAAACGGGAGACACTGCTGTTAAAAATGAATTCAAACTGCTGTGATAGGCAGCATCAATACACAACACCACATCAAAGTGTTGAGGAAAGGTGATCTGTTTTAAATTCAAAAAGGATTGGCAGTAAATATTTTGCGGCTTAGGAAAGATGGCTTGAATGCGTTGTACACATTCGGCTTGCAGTTCGACTGCGGTAAGGTGTTGGATCTGGTAGTACTGTTGCCAATGCAACACGCTTGCCCCTTGCCCGCAACCCAAATCCAGCACATGATCAGACGCAGTTAATTGCACACTGTCTGCCAGATGATTAGCAAGGGCACGGCAAGCCTCGGGATAGGTCTGCGCTGTGGCAGACCAATAGCCCAAATTGCTCCAAGCCAGTTCGCTGCTGTCTCCTAATAATGCTGCATTAATTGCATATTTATGTTGCGAGAATGTTGAGCGAAGCTGGTGGAGCCATTTCATGATTGACTTAGTAGCCGAGTTGCGGAGCAACCTCTACTTTAGGCTTTAAGCCCACGAACGGCAATGGTGCACCAAAAATCTCGGCAATATTCATGGCTGAAGTCACCGCAGATTCCAAGATTGGTAAACCGTCACACGACCAAGAACCACAATAGAACACTTTGCGATCGGCTTGCTTGTGTCGTTCTTGCAACTGCGTATTCAATGCCACAGTTTCAGAGTTCACCACCGCACGGGTCAAGGTCACACTGGAAATGATCTTTTTCGGATCAATTTCAGTCACAGGACGCCAAGTTTGGAACACAGGATTTTTACCCACAAGGCTTGGTTCAACCGCATTTAACCAGACCGTGAATTGCTGACGGGTAAACTTACGATCCATCATATAGCTCAATACCGCCCAGTCTTTACGCTTTGGTGGCATCACAGACGTGTCGGTATGAATGACCAATTGACCTTGTTCAAATTTGAATTGCTTCAGCAAATCAATATCATCTTTAAACTGATCTTGATCGAGGAAAGTGTCAATTTTGTTGGTTGGAGTGGCAATCACCGCACGGTCAAACTGGTAAGTTTCACCTGCAGAGTTTTCAACCTGCACTTTATCGCCTTGCTGTTTCACATGGGTAATGGCAGAACCACTGCGAATCTCGATGCCTTGAATCAGCTTATCCACCAGCGCTGGCGTGCCACCCTGCATACGTAATAGCGCATCGCCATCGGTCAATTGACGCAAGAAGGTCAATAATGGTTTTGCTGGCCAGTCACCAATGGTTTTCGGGTTACAGGTACAGATGGTGTACAACACTGGCATTACTGCACCGTGCCAGAACACTTCTTCAATATCGTTCTGGTTAATGAATTCAGCCAGCGTGATATCTTGATTGTCTGATTTAAAGAATTGTGAAATGGCGGTTTTCAGTTGCAACATGCCTTTCACTAAACGCCAACCGTACTGCTTAATGCCTTTACGGTTATTGATGATTGGGAAATTGCCAATACGGGTACGCGTCGTGGTTAACCACGTTTCAGTTTTGTCTTCAAATAACCAGCTACATGCCATATAAGTACGTACTGGAAAAGTTTGAATGCCTAAATAGGTGGCTAAACTTAAGGTATTTTTCCACAAATGCGGATTCATGACACGTAAAGGCGCATCAATCAATCCACCCTCAAACTCGGTACTGTGACTATCCATTCCACGGCCTGGTAAGGCTTCAAAAATTGTAATGTTATGTCCAGCATCTTTAAGAATTCTCGCGGTAGCCAGCCCAGCCATGCCACTACCAATAACTGCAATATCCAAAGTTATTATCCGTCAGTTACACATTAAGGAAATTATGTACCAAGGGCAGACAAAACAGACTATTAAAAAGTGCCAGATTCCGCGCTTTTAAAATTCGCTAACAAAATAGTTTAATACCGTATTTTTGATTCTATTTTTATGCCTATTTTTTAAATAAACTCTTTTTTTAAATTACTAATATTTTATTTTTTGTTTAAAATTAGTTAATTATATTAACCAATATTTTACCATATATTTTACAAACACAAGGAAAGAAGGTATCATACGCCACATAAAAATGATAATTTCATCACACTATACAAAGTAGGGCACTATGCAAATCTAATTCACAACATTGGTGTCACCCAGAACAAAACTTACAGCGCAAAAAGCCCCGATTCACCTCGGGGCTTCTTCTTTTTAGATTCATGCGAAACAACGAAAGAGTGGCTAAATGATTTAGCGCACGCGCTCTTCCACAGGGATTTCACCAAACTTGCCTTGGTTAAAATCTTCAAAAGCCTGAATAATTTCCTGTTTGGTGTTCATCACGAACGGACCATAACCTTGAATCGGCTCATTTAATGGCTTGCCTGTCAAAATCAGGAATTTGGCATCAGTCACTGCTTCTAGCTGAATCTGGGCTTCGCCATCATGGGCAAAAAGTACAATCGAGTGATCCAGCACTTTTTGATGACCATTCAACAGCATTTCCCCTTGTAGCACCACCACCAAGGTGTTGTGATCGACGGGGACAAATACCTGTTCAGTATGCCCTGCTTTTAAAGCAGCATCCCAGACATTGACTGGTGTAAATGTTGAAGCTGCACCAGCATGACCTGCATATTCACCTGCAATCACCCGCAAATGCCCTGCATCATCTGCAAAGTGAATGACAGGAATCTGCTCGGCTTGAATGGCTTGATATTGAGGTGCCGTCATTTTATTGGCGGCAGGTAAATTCACCCACAACTGTACCATTTCAAACAAACCACCTTGCGCTGCAAATTCGCTCGAATGAAACTCTTCGTGCACCAAGCCCGAACCTGCGGTCATCCACTGCACATCACCCGTTTGAATCGTGCCACCACCGCCACTGGAATCTTTATGTGTCACCGCACCTCGGTAAGCAATAGTCACCGTTTCAAAACCACGATGTGGATGAGAACCTACACCATGTTGTGCAGTCGTCGCTTTGAATTCATAAGGCGCAGCATAATCCAGTAACAAGAATGGGCTAATCGCCTGTCCTAAACGGTCATATGAAAACAGGTTTCTGACTGGGAAACCATCACCGACCCAATGCATATTTTGGTTACGGTACACGCCTGTAATTTTTTTCATTTCAAAACTCCTATCTCTAGGATTTAACATCTGGTCATGTTAAGTGTTTTAAAGTGTGATACCTAGCCAGCCAATGCAATACACCATTCTATTTTTAAAACAATCTAAACTAGATGCATCTTTTGTCGCAAAAGTACCAAATATAACAAAATACGATCAAGAAAAAGACAATCCTTAACAACCATACAGATTAAGCTCAAATGGCTATTTCCACCAAAACAACAAAAAAGTAGCCAAATTTAAGATTATGAATATTTTGGCGTAGACCACTTAAAAGACAGACAAGGAATCAGACCATGGGCACTCCCTATATTCGTTTAGAAAAAGACAATGCTGCCGTACTCTTAGTAGATCATCAGACAGGGTTACTGTCACTGGTACGTGACATCGATCCCGATAAATTTAGAAATGATGTGCTGGCTTTGGCTGATGCAGCCAAATATTTCAACTTACCCACGATTCTCACCACCAGTTTTGAAAATGGTCCAAACGGTCCACTCCTTCCAGAATTAAAAGCTATGTTTCCTGATGCGCCTTATATTGCCCGACCAGGACAGATCAATGCTTGGGACAATGCCGATTTTGTTCAGGCAGTCAAAGCGACAGGGAAAAAACAACTGATTATTGCGGGTGTGGTGACCGAGGTCTGTGTGGCTTTTCCAGCCCTATCGGCACTTGCTGAAGATTTTGAAGTCTTTGTCATTAGCGATGCTTCAGGCACGTTTAATGCCCTGACCCGCGATGCAGCATGGGAACGCATGTCACAAGCTGGTGCGCAACTGATGACTTGGTTTGGCATGGCTTGTGAATTGCATCGTGATTGGCGCAATGATATTGAAGGCTTGGGAACTTTATTCTCGAACCATATTCCTGACTATCGTAATTTAATGATTAGTTTTGATCAAAATCATCGACAAAAATAATGCCCTCATAGCTTAGACAGCAAAGTGATCGCAAAAAAATCCAGAACCTCAGTTCTGGATTTTTTAAATTCAAAGTGTTTTCGACTTAGATTTTACCAATCAAATCAATCGAAGGCGCCAAAGTCGCATCACCTTCTTTCCATTTTGCAGGACAAACTTCGCCTGGGTGTGCATGGACATACTGTGCCGCTTTAACTTTACGCAATAATTCTTGCGCATCACGACCGACACCACCTGCATTGATTTCAATAATCTGGATTTTCCCTTCAGGATCAATCACGAAAGTACCACGATCTGCCAGACCGTCGGCTTCAATCAGCACTTCAAAGTTTTTCGCCAACACCCAAGTCGGATCGCCAATCATGCTGTACTGAATTTTCTTAATTTCTTCAGAACTGTCATGCCAAGCCTTATGCGTGAAATGGGTATCGGTCGACACTGAGTAAATTTCTACACCCATGTTTTGGAATTCAGCATAGTGATCAGCTAAATCGCCTAACTCAGTTGGACATACAAAAGTGAAATCGGCAGGATAGAAAAACACCACCGACCATTTGCCATAAAAATTCTGTTCAGACACTTGAATAAATTCATCATTTTTATAAGCCGTTGCATTGAATGGTTTGACTTCAGTATTGATTAAACTCATGTGTAGTTCCTTAGGTTCAGTGACTGTGTTTGTTTAACTTGAAACCAAGCATAAGGAATTTAACAAAATAGGTAAAACCGTAGTTTTTCATAATTTTAATCGGTTTTATAGATTTAAAATTTAGATGAATTTTTCCTTTTTTATTCTTTTATTCGATACAAATAAAAATGCTGGTGACAGCCAAAGCCATCACCAGCATTTTGAAACTGCAGCAAAAATTACGCTGTAGTGTCGGTTACATCGATACACATGTACTTCATTTCTAAGTACTCATCGATGCCCCACTCTGAACCTTCACGACCTAAGCCAGACTGCTTCACACCACCAAACGGCGCAACTTCATTGGAAATAGCCCCAGTGTTCACACCGACCATGCCATATTCTAAAGCTTCGCCTACACGCCATTGACGTGCTGCGTTTTGGGTAAAGATATAGCTAGCCAAACCAAACTCGGTATCATTTGCCATCGCAATTGCTTCTGCTTCCGTTTCAAAGCGGAACAATGGTGCCAATGGACCAAAGGTTTCTTCCTTCGCCACACGCATGTCTTGCGTTACATCACGCAAAACTGTTGGTTCAAAGAAGGTCTTGCCTAAAGCATGCAATTGACCACCAATCAGCACTGTCGCACCGTTCGCTTTCGCATCATCAATATGTGATTGCACTTTCGCTACAGCTTTCGCATCAATCAGTGGACCTTGCGTCGAACCTTCGGTACGGCCATCACCCACTTTTAATTTTGCTACTTCAGCCACCAAGCGTTCGCACAATGCATCATAAATGCCTGCTTGCACATAGATCCGGTTGGCACAGACACACGTTTGACCGCTGTTACGGAATTTGCTCATCATGATGCCTTGTACGGCTTGCTCAAGATTTGCATCATCAAATACGATCACTGGTGCATTACCACCAAGCTCTAAAGAAAGCTTTTTAATGGTCGGTGCACATTGCTGCATCAAGATACGACCCACTGGTGTCGAACCTGTGAAGCTAAGCTTACGCACCACATCGCTATTACACAATGTCTGACCGACTTCAGCAGAATCGCCACTAATGTTCAACAACACATCTTGCGGTAAACCTGCTTGCAATGCCAACACTTCTAAAGCATAAGCCGTTAACGGCGTTTGTTCCGCTGGTTTCACCAACATTGAACAACCCGCTGCAATAGCTGGTGCTGCTTTACGGGTAATCATCGCAGCGGGGAAGTTCCACGGCGTAATTGCTGCGGTCACACCAATCGCTTGCTTGATCACCACCAAACGCTGATGCGCTTGCGTTGGAGAAAGCACGGCACCATCAATACGACGTGCTTGCTCTGCAAACCAACGGATAAATGATGCGGCATAAGCAATTTCACCACGTGCTTCAAGCAATGGCTTGCCTTGTTCAGCCGTGAGTAACTGTGCCAAGTTTTCCTTGTGTTCAAGCATCAACTCGTACCATGCCCACAACACATCGGCACGTTGTAAAGCAGTTTGCTTTTTCCATTGTGCTTGTGCGTGTTCAGAACGGGTAATGGCAGCTTCGACACCAGCACGGTCATAGGTTTTCACCCATGCCAGGCTTTCACCCGTCGCTGCATCTTGAACTTCGATATAGTCACTTGAAGCAGGTGCTTCAAGTGCAATATCAGGATGTGCTAATAAATATTGCAATCCTTGTTGAATCATGCTGATTGCTCCGCAGTTTGCGCCCCAACAGTCTCTGGAAGTGCCAGTGAATCAAAACCTTGTTTTAAGATGTCTAATGCTTGGCGGAATTGTTCTGTTGGAATCGTTAATGGATATAAGAAACGAAGGACGTTTCCATTTTTACCACAAGTCAACAACAACAAACCTTTCTGCATTGCAAAAGTTTGTACAGCTTTTGCGATGTCTGCATTTTCAACTTCAACAGCCACCATTGAACCTAATGCACGAATATCGTTCACGATAGTTGTTCCTGCTTGAATTTGCTTCAACACAGTCACTAATTCTTCACCCAATACATTGGCACGTTCACACAGCTTTTCTTCTTCAATCGCATCAATCACTGCGTGTGCAGCTGCAACAGCAATTGGGTTACCTGCGTAAGTACCACCTAAACCACCTGGGTTTGGTGCATCCATGACATCTACACGACCAACTACACCTGAAATAGGGAAACCACCGCCAAGGCTTTTCGCCATCGTGATCAAATCCGCTTTAGTTTCGTAATGATCCATTGCGAACAATTTACCTGTACGCGCAAAACCTGTTTGAACTTCGTCTGCAATCAATAAAATACCGTGTTGGTCGCAAATTGCACGTAAACGCTTTAAGAATTCAGCAGGAACAACGTTAAAACCGCCTTCACCTTGTACTGGCTCAAGTACAATCGCTGCTACATCATGTGCAGATACATCTTCACTGAAAATGTTTTCAACGCTTTCAATGGCCGCATCAACAGAAATGCCTTTAGACGCCACTGGGTAACGTGCATGGAATACGCCACCAGGCATGACACCAAAATCACGCTTGTACGGTGCAGTTTTACCTGTCATTGCCATGGTCATGAATGAACGACCATGGAAACCATTACCAAAAGTAATAATGCCGTGACGACCTGTATAAGAACGTGCGATTTTTACCGCATTTTCAACTGCTTCAGCACCCGTGGTGAAGAATGCAGTTTTTGCTTGACCCGCAATTGGAGCGCGCTCATTAATACGTTCAGCCAAAGATACATAGCTTTCGTATGGCGTCACTTGGTAAGCCGTATGCGTGAACTTAGTTAATTGTTCAGTTACTGCTGCGATCACTTTTGGATGGCGGTGACCTGTGTTTAAAACTGCAATACCACCCGCGAAATCGATGTATTGGTTACCTTCCTTGTCCCAAATCGTGGCATTTTCAGCTTTTTCTGCATACCACTGACACATCACGCCTACACCGCGTGGAGTTGCTTGCTGTTTACGTGCGTTGAGTGCAGAATGTTGAGTATCCATTATTTTTCCTCATTTTTTCATCATCAATTACAGCTTTGGTCTATGCATCCCTTCGCCTTATTTCAGGATGCTTTACAATGACTGCCTATGACTGTAATTTCGCGCGTCTTGGGTCAACTGACGAGAGCCACTTTTTAACTGTAGGAGAGAGCCAATTGCGTAGTTTGTTAGGCGATCATTTGTTACACCGTCTCCAACAGGATACTGAGGGTAAACTGCATCAACGTTTATTCCGCTGCTTAAGAGGCGCGATCACCGAAGGCGTGCTTCAACCCAAAACTCGCCTACCTGCTTCTCGTGATTTGGCCAGTGAAATTAAAGTCTCACGTAACACCGTGCTTTCCGCCTATGAACAACTGCAAGCAGAAGGCTATTTAGAAGCACGCACAGGTCATGGCACTTGGGTGGCAGAACACTTACCCGAAGTCTTTTTAAATACCACTCACGGCAAAAAAACCGAAGGGATTGCCAAAGCCAAGAAAAATGCCTCTTTATCACAACGTGGGGCACTGGTATTTGGTCATGCGGCAGCATCCCCCCATCAATGGGGGGCATTTGTGCCTGGAGCACCTGATGTCACTGAGTTTCCGCATCAGATCTTTAGCCGAATCCAAGCCCGTCTGAATCGGGAACCTGATATTGATCAATTGATTTACAGCAATGCCGGTGGCTGCATAGAACTGCGTAGTGCCTTAGCCGATTACCTGCGGGTTGCCCGTTCGGTGCAGTGCGATACTGACCAAATTATTATTACCGAAGGTATTCATCAAGCGATTGATCTGGTCTCTCGTGCCCTGTGTGATATTGGCGATCAAGTCTGGATTGAAGACCCTGCCTACTGGGGCATGCGTAACACCCTACGTATCAACGGACTGGATATTCAGCCTATGCCTGTAGATGCCGATGGCATTATTCCAGAACAACATCCTGAAAAGCCGCCTAAACTGATTTTTGTCACCCCTTCACATCAATATCCTTTAGGCTCGCACCTTAGTTTAGAACGCCGAAAACAACTGTTAAGCATTGCTAAACAAAATAACAGCTGGATTGTGGAAGATGACTATGACAGTGAATTCCGTTTTTCAGGTCAACCTTATCCGTCGCTGCAAGGTTTGGAGTCTGACTCTCCCGTAATTTATATGGGGACCTTCAGTAAAACCATTTACCCTGCGTTACGCATTGGTTATTTGGTAGTACCACGCTCGCTGTTTTCGCCATTACGAGTCTTGGCTGCGGAGCTGTACCGTGGCGGACATTTGCTGGAGCAACGCGCTTTGGCGGAGTTTATTCGTGAAGGACATTATGAGGCGCACATTCGACGTATGCGCTTGCTGTATGGTAAACGTCGTGCCTACTTGGTCGATTTAATCAATCGCTATTTGGGACCCGAATTTGTACATGAATACAATGATGCTTCGGGACTGCATTTGGTGTTGAAACTGCCTGAACACTGCGATGATGTCGGCATTGCATCCTCTGCCTTGGAACGTGGCATTAAAGTTCGCCCGCTGTCGCAATACTATATGCATTCACATGCACGCGCGCAGCGTGGACTATTGATGGGCTTTGCCTGCGTGAATGAACGCGATATGGTGATGTCATTTGGCGTATTACTCCAGTGCTTACGTGAAGCCAGTGTACCCACCATCCATTGATTTAATCTCTATCCAAAAATAAGAGAGCCTCCAATTGGAGGCTCTCTTTTTAACTTGCGTTAGCGAAAGATTAAACCAGCTCTTCTTTATGCGTATGAGCTAAATGCGAAGCTCTACGCTCCTTCCCCCAACCGAACTTTTCCGACAACAAGCCAAAGAATACGATAGTGCCAAACAATGCAGTGGTATAAATCACTTCTTTGAAATAGGTCCCTTCAATCAACATGGTGAGGATTGCAGCAATAATCGCAATGATGACTGCATAAGTCACATAAGGGAACAACCACATTTTAAAGTCGATTTGCACCCCTTCAGCTTCCAGCTTTTGACGCATACGCAATTGCGAATAGGCAATGGTCAAGTACACATATAAGGTCGCTGCACCCGTAGTCAACATGAAGAAGTCATACACATTCATACTCTCGGTGGCAGTCAATACCACTGCAATTACAGAGAAGATACATGACACAATCACACCCAAAGATGGACTTCCATGACGGTTGATTTTACCAAAACTCTTTGGCGCATCACCACGTTTAGACAACGAAAAGATCATACGTGAGCAAGTATACAATGCTGAGTTAAAGCAGCTACATACCGATGTGAGCACCACAAAGTTCACAATATGACGCGCTCCTGGAATGCCAAGGGCGCTTAAGGTTACGCTATAGGTACCCCAAGTTGAATCTTTCAAAAGTTCATTGTTATGTGGAATCAAACATACCGCAACAAACATTGAACCGACATAGAACAACACAATTCGCCAAACCACCGAGTTTGAAGCCTTACGAATTTCTTTAGATGGGTTTTCAGATTCTGCCGCTGCAACCGTGACAATTTCAGCGCCAATATAGGCAAACATCACGCCCAGCAAGGCAGTAATGACCGAGGATGCACCATTGGGCATAAAGCCTTCAGCAGTCAAATTGCTGATACCTGATGCAGTAGGATCACCCCAAGGCCACAAATGCATGATGGCTAAGCTACCAATTACAAGGAAGATCACAATCGCAATGACTTTGACCAGTGCAAACCAGAACTCAAACTCACCGTAATTTTTCACGTTCTGTAAATTGACGGCGACCAAGGCCACAATCACCACCACCATATAAGCCCAAATCGGGATAAACGGGAACCAATTATTTAAAATTTTACCTGCGACATAGGCTTCCCATCCCATGAGCATCGCCAAAGTACACCAGTATAACCAGCCAATTGAAAAACCTGCCCAACGACCAATGGCACGATCGGCATAAGTTGAAAAAGAACCACTATCAGGGTTTAGAACAGCCATTTCACCAAGCATACGCATGATGAACCAAACCAATAAACCGCCGAGTGCATAAGTGAGAAAAACAACAGGTCCAGTGTTGTAAATAATGCTTCCTGAACCGACAAAGAGAGAACCACCAATGACCCCTGCAATCGAGATCATGGTCAAGTGGCGCGACTTAAGCCCATTATTTAAGCCTTGGGAGCCTTTGGACTCAGACGTATTTTGATGTCCAGCCATACAATTTTCCTTAACATTATAGGAATATCGGTGTCACAGAGTGATTACACCCTAAGTCATCACTATTCCTAAATACTTGGTGAATTTGCCCAACCGCCTGAGGGAGAGGATTGTGCGGGCAAATCCGACGTTTCCGTATGCATACTTCTAATAGGCTTAATTTGTCGTTTTGGCACTCAAGAAACGAGAGCCATTTTTCTATAGAAAGAAAGAGCCAATTGTATTTCCAATGCACTATTTTTGTGCGTTTTTTATGATTTACTTCCGTGTGTTCCATCTTATTTAGACTAAATTTTAGAGATCAACGTCATGAAAAATAATAACTTAAGCATAAAATTCCCAGATAAATTGATCCACTTTTACAGGAGCCAATTCATGTGCCTTGCGATTTGATTATCCTCTAGAACTTTAGTATAGCGCGCAAATTATTTAGCTGAGCTAAATAAAAAAACCTTCCTAGCTAGGCTAAGAAGGTTTTGCTTGTTTACATCAATGGGATGAAAGTACTTGAGTCCGATTAAAACGGTAAGTCATCATCTAAATCAGCGGGTGCAGGTGCTGCTGGCGCTGCTTTTGGTGCAAAGCCACTTGGATTATTGTTGCCATAACCCGCTTGGTTGCCACCGCCTTGATTATTGTTAAAACCGCCTGCGTTGTTATAACCAGTGTTATTGCCATAACCACTGTTCTGGTTATTGTTAAAACGCGGTTGGTTAAAACCAGCATTATCGCCTGCTGGAACACCTTCGCCTTGTTGGCGGTTAGAATCGAGCATTTGCATTTGCTCACCACGGATTTCAGTGGTGTAACGCTCTTGTCCATTCTGGTCTGTCCATTGGCGAGTACGCAATGAACCTTCAATATAAACTTTAGAACCTTTACGTAAATATTGCTGTGCAATTTCACCTAAACGATTGTGCAAGACAATGCGGTGCCATTCCGTTTGTTCTTTACGTTCACCTGTGCTTTTGTCAGTCCAAGAATCGCTGGTTGCGATTGAAAACTGAGTAAGCGAGCCCCCATTTGGAAAAGTTTTCGTTTCAGGATCACGACCTAAAGTTCCAACTAAAATAACCTTATTTACACCACGCATTTGCTGACTTCATCCTATTTGTTTCTATATTTTACTTTATAAGAGTTATGCTTAAATGGCTACCTCTTTCCCCAACAAGTGCGTTAAATGTTGTCGCGCAGCTTCATCAATCCGCTGCTTATCTACTTTTATATACGCCACATGCTGGTCCGACATCACCACGACTTCTTCAATACCACGAATCGCTAAAAGCTGAGAAGTCCATTCATCCGTTTGTTTGCTTTCAGGTAAACGCAACACAATGGAAGAAAGATAACGCGGCTGAGCCAGCCCAAAACTAATGAGCAACCAAATTATAGCAATAGCCGTCAGGATACTCCAACCCATTGCCGTGTTATTCAGCATCAATAACTGACCGCCTAGCGTACCACCAAAAAACGCCCCTAAAAACTGGCTACTGGCATTCACGCCCATGGCTGTGGCTTTGGACTGAATTGGCGCAGCCTTTGACAACCAAGACGGCAATAAAGCTTCCATCACATTAAAGGCAATGAAAAATAAGCCCAGTCCAGTCAACAGGATATATTTTGATTCATAGCCAAAAATCAGGGTAATTAGACCAAGAATAATCCCTGCAATCGCAGTCAGGAAAATACTGCGCATTTTGCGATATTTTTCCGCCACAATAATACTTGGGAAAGCGAAAAACAGACTGATTACGAGGAGCGGTAAATAAATGAGGCCATGCTTAGCCAACGGAATTTGTGCAAATTCAATCAGCTGTGAAGGCACATAAATAAACATCGCGGTCAGCAACAGATGTAAGGTAAACACCGAAACATGCAGACGATTGAGGTCTGGCATTTTCAGCACTTGCTTTAACTGCGACATATAGCCTTGCTGGTAATTTCGATGATGGCGAGTCACTTTCGGAACCAAAAGCAACATCGCGATTGCCCCTAGCCCCATAATGGTGGTGACCCAAAATAAGCCAGAGATCCCAACCAGACTGGTTAACCACGGTCCCAAGCTAAATGCCACCACGAAGGACAAGCCAATACTCATACCCATGGCCGCCATAGCTTTGGTGCGTTGTTCTTCACGGGTGACATCAGCCAGTAACGCCATGACGACCGCAGAGACAGCCCCTGCTCCAGCAATGGCACGACCAATAATTACCCCGTAAATGGTGTCTGACATTGCCGCCACGGCTCCACCTATAGCGAACAATAACAACCCAAGCACCACCAAAGGTTTGCGGCTAAAACGGTCTGCAATCAGGCTAAACGGAATTTGTAAAATGGCTTGGGTCAGCCCATACACGCCGACCGCCAAACCAATCAGCGCAGGTGTAGCGTATTGATACGACTGTCCAGCCACGGAAAAGACCGGAATAATCATGAACAGGCCCAACATGCGCAATGCAAAAATACTACTTAAAGCAAAGGTTGAACGGCGTTCTAAGGAATTCATCATATCAATAGACTTAAATGCGTTGAATTTGGAAGCTATGCTACAACATTCAGACCCGAATGCGTGGTGATTCTGGAATTATCTCAAGAAAAAAGGGCGCAATACAATGCACCCTTGCTTCTACTCTGCGGACATTTCGTTCACATCCAAGGCTTAACCATGTTGTCCTTGGCGTTTGCGGTATTGAATCGAGGCCATGATTGCCCACACAATAAATGCCACACCAATCAGACCGGTCACCACTTCTGGAATGTGTAAGCCTGTACCACTCGCCAACATAATGAAGGCTAAAGCACCAATTGCATAATGCGCACCATGTTCAAGGTAAATATAAGCATCTAAAGTGCCTTTCTCCACCAAGTAAATGGTCATGGAACGCACGAACATCGCACCAATCGCAAGACCCAGCATAATGATGACTACATCCGAAGTAATCGCAAATGCACCAATCACGCCATCGAAACTGAAAGAGGCATCCAGCACTTCAAGATAGATAAAGCCGCCTAAGCCCGCTTTAATCACACCTGTAGAAGCACCACTGGCATCATGTGCCACGGCATTACCCTCTTCATCAATTTCAGGTTCACCGCCCAGTAAATGGCTAATCACCTGTACCCCGATATAGATCACGATCCCCCAGATACCCGCCATGGTCACCACCAAGCGTTTCGCTTCTTCTACATTCGCAGCCATCACCAATAAAGCGATCAGGGCAAGGAAGACTGACATTGCAGGGACATTGGCCAAGTTACTTAAACGATGTTCCAACCATTTAAACCAATGCGTATCTTTGCCTTCATCCAAGAAGAAGTTGAGGAACACCAGTAACAAGAACGCGCCACCAAAAGCGGCAATTTCAGCATGATGCGCCATCAATTTTTCTGAATATTGCTGTGGTTCATTCAATGCCATTTTCACCACTTCCAGCATGCCCATGTCTGCCGTTACCGCAACAATCACAATTGGGAACACCAGACGCATACCAAAGACCGCAATCACAATCCCGATGGTTAAGAAGATCATTTTCCAGAAATGATCCCAGCCGCGAAGTACAGAGGCATTCACAACCGCATTGTCAAATGACAATGACACTTCCATGACTGCCAAAATGGCCGTAATGGTCAAAGCAGTAAACATGGTCTTCAAGCCTGCTTCTGGACCATGCGTAAAGCCCCAATATGCAGAAATTGCAAGACACACAATCGTAAAAAAGATAGAGAAACCAAAATGTTTCATCATAACGAAGTGACCTATGGATAATAAGAGCGCTATAGAGTTGGCTACAGCTTAAAAATTCATGCGCGTTATTATGCCGTGTTTGAGTGCCAAACCAAAATTGTTCTGCTATTTTTTGTTCAGCATACGCAGCAAAAACAAAATCAGGGTCGTGTATTCACGAGGCTTCGGTTAGTCTAGGCAGCATCATTTGGCAAGATAAAAAAAGGAATCCGTGATGCTTTTTTCTGAGCAATTGTGGCAGCGTAATCTCGACTTATATCAAAAAACCTTATCCCTGCCTTTTAATCAAGAGCTGGCGCGAGGCACGCTCAGCCGTGAAGCTTTTTGTCATTATGTGATTCAGGATGCGCACTATTTATTGGCTTATGGTCGTGCCTTAGCGGTATGTGCAGCAAAAGCTTATGAAGCCGATGATGTGATGCAATTTTCAGAAGCCGCCAAAATTGCGATTGTGGTGGAGCGCAGCCTACATGACAGCTTTATGCAAGAATTCGATGTCACTAAACAGCAATTTGAAACCACCCCGCTGACCTTGGCCTGTCACCATTACACCTCATTTTTAACTGCAACGGCATGGTCGGAAAGCTATCCTGTGGTACTTGCGGCTTTATTGCCATGTTTCTGGATTTATGCCGAAGTAGGCAATGACATTGTTGAACATTCAGTGCCAAATAATCCATATCAAGCGTGGATTGATACCTATTCAGGGGAAGAATTCCATACCGCAGTTCGCAATGTGATTGCGACCGTAAATAAAGTTGCTGCTCGTTGTGATGCCGACACTTTAGAAAAAATGCATGCAGCCTATCGCATGGGTGCCAAACTGGAATGGTTGTTCTGGGACAGTGCTTACCAGCAACGACAATGGTTGGGTTTAGACAACTTATAATGTGACCATCTACAGGACTGATCATTGAGCCATTTGGCTCATGATCATCTTTAAAACGAATGAGAAAAATATGTATATTGGAGAACTGGCGGCATTAACAGGTGCTTCCCCAAAAGCCATTCGGCATTATGAAAAACTCGGTTTATTGCCCATCGCAAAAAGAAAAGGAAATTATCGGATTTATGAAGCCATCGATGTGCAATCGGTCAAAATGATTCGTCTTGCACAAGCGGTTGGCTTTAGTCTTTCCGAGCTTTTGGAGCTTTCTGTTTTAAAATATCAACAGAACCAGTTTCCAGTGGAAGTAGCAAAAGTATTAATAGCCAACAAACATCAGCAAATTTTAAAACACCAACAAGCCTTAAACCGTTTACAAGAAAACTTAAAACAACTGGAAGATGAAATTACCCAAACCTATATGACCAGCAACAGTGCTGTATAACGCTATTAAACAACGAACCTGCAAATGAACACTTGACTCTGCCCTTAGGGGAAAGGTTTATGGTGATGACTCCTTTTATTACGGATCCATAAAATGAGTTCTTATCTTTCTGCATTTCAAGGTTCAACCGCACTCATTACAGGTGCATCTTCAGGTATCGGCAAAGCGTATGCGCAAAAGCTGGCCTCTTTAGGCATCCACTTAATTTTGACCGCACGCTCTGAGCAAAAACTGAAGGAGTTAGCGCATGAACTACAAAAAAAATATCCCATTCGGGTTGAGGTCATTGGTTTAGATTTGGCTCATCAACATGCCGCGCAAAAGCTGTTTGATGAGGTGCAAGCCCGACAATTATCGGTGGAGATTTTAATTAACAACGCAGGATTTGGAAAATGGAGCCAATTTCTAGATCAATCTGCTGCAACCTACAATGAAATGATCATGCTTAACATCAATAGTGTAACGTCCTTATGCTATTTATTTTTGCCACAAATGCTGACGAGCAAAAAAGGCATCATGATTAATATCGCATCGACAGCGGCATTCCAGCCGTTGCCCTACATAGCAGTGTATGGGGCAAGCAAATCTTATGTGCTGCATTTGACTGAAGCGCTTGCAGGAGAATATGCGGCTTCAGGGATTAAATTTTTAGCGGTCTGTCCTGGCAATACTGAAACCAATTTTACGCAAGTGGCAAATGCCGATACCCGCGGTATGAAAAGCTCTTCGGTCGATGAAGTCGTTTCAGCCACATTAAAGGCATTGGATCAAAACAAGGCTTCAATCATTGTAGGGTGTAACAACTATCTCACTGCTCAATTGCCCCGTGTGCTGTCTCGACAAAAAATGATTGATGTGGTTGAGCGTATTCTTAGAACCCGCATTGTGAAAGCATCCTAAATAGAGGCGCATTGAAAAGATTAAGACGTCGCGCTTAATCTTTTCATACTGAAAGATTTGCCCCGCATACATCAGATCTGCTGCTGCCACCTATCTGATTACCATACCAATATGCATATTCCAAAACACCTGCTGGACTTTATTGCACAATTTAGTTGTATGTATAACCAGCGCTGTATGTGAATGATTTTGAACAGCACTACAATCAGTTTCTACAAATCTTAGAACTAGCAATTAATCATGACGCACGACAACATCATGCTATTCCGCGACAGCATGCCTTTGAATCGATTGAATCATTTTTTGAGCGCACATTTGCCGCAGCCTGTTAAATCAACCCCAGCAGAGGTGTTCTTTACTACTTATTAACACCTCAAATGCTCGCCATATTTAGAGCAAATTGACTGCCAATAATGCCAACACGGCGGGCACTGCCTGAATATATATAATCTTTTTACTGGCGGTCAGTCCCCCATAAATGCCTGCCACCAATACGCAACCTAAAAAGAAGTTTGCCAGAGCCACAGCATAGCTTTCAGGTGCGCACAATGACCAGAATAAACCTGCTGCCAAAAAGCCATTATATAGCCCCTGATTTTGTGCCATGACCTTGGTCAATTGGGCTTTTTCAGGCGTATTGCCAAAGGCTTTTAAACCTTTGGGTTTATCCCATAAAAACATTTCCAGCACTAAAATATAGACATGTAAAAGGGCGATGAGTCCCACTAAAATTTGTCCCAGCATTTTTATTTTCCTTTTTTGCTTTGCTTTCTAAGATATAACAAAAGTGAGCCTTGCGGCTCACTTCAGTAGATTTGATATTAAGGCTTAAACAACACTTTACCTTGGCGTGCGTCTTGAGTCGCTTTTTGCGCCGCTTGCGTCACTTGATCAAACGCATAAACGCCTTCGACAGGTAAGGTCAATTTCTGCTGCGCCGCGAGGGTTAATAATTCCATCACCAAGGCTTTTTTACGTTCCGCTGGCATTTGCTGATTCACCACACTTGCCCAGAAACCTTTCACAGCAGCTTGTTTAAAGATTAAATCGCCCGATTCAATCTGCATGGTTTCACCCGTCATGCTGCCAAAGGATACCAACAATGAATTTTCACCCAACAGGCTGAGTAACTCGCCACTGGCTTTGCCGCCAATCGAGTCTACACCCACCATCAATGGATGCTCACCCTGAATGGCTTTGACTTGGTCTTTCCAGTCCGCCTGATCGGTTGCCACCACATTTTGAATACCCAGTGCATTCATTTCGGCAACAGCTTCTTGGCGACGCACCAAGTTAATCACATGAATCCCACGCGCTTGTGCAATCATCGCCACAGTTTTACCCACAGCACCATTGGCAGTGTTTTGAATCATCCACTGGTCTGGCTGTAAATTGGCAAAATCCAACAACATTAAAGAACTCAGTGGCATGGCAATCAACTGCGCTGCCAGTTCATCTGGAATGGCATCAGGTAAAGGAATCAATGCGCCTGCTGGTGCCAGACAATATTCTGCCCAACTACCATGAATACCTGCAGCAGAAACACGTTGTCCCAGTTCAAAACCTGCGACACCTTCACCCAACGCATCGATAATACCTACTGCTTCGCTGCCACCAATGGCAGGCAATTCAGGCTTATAACCATAGCTACCGCGTACCGTCCAGACATCATGGTTATGAATTGGCGATAAAATGACTTTGAGACGCACTTGACCTGCTTCCGGCTCAGGTTGTGGCATGTCCGCTTGTTCTAAAACATCAACAGGTTCACCAAAACTACGGTGGATAATACTTCGCATGGGTTAATCCTTCATTGGTTGTAATAGGTTGTGTGTGGTTTCGAGTGCCAAATGCAAAGGAGCTTTGTCTTGTGCCAATTTGGCCAGCAAGGCTGCGCCTAACCACAGTTGATACATCACTTGCGCCATTTTCACGGGCTGAATATGTGCGGGGATCGAACCTTCCTGCTGTCCTTCTTCAAGTAAAGCAGCAACCCGCTCGGTTAATTTACTGACCCCGAAATTCAGAATCTGACGCATATCTTCCGACAGATCAGACACTTCGGCAGCCAGCTTCACAATCAGGCAGTTTTCTGCCCAACCGCCATGAATCGGGTCTTCAATCCATGCCTGCCATAACGCCATTAAGCGCGCATAGGCACTGCCATCCGTCAGTTGCCACAGCTGCTCCACCTGATTTTTATAATCCGTGATGTACTGCTCTAACAGCGCGCAGCCAAAGGCTTCTTTCGAGGCAAAATAATGGTAGAACGAACCTTTCGGCACGTCGCATGCTTTTAAAATTTCTTGCAGCCCCACGCCAACAAAGCCTTTCTGTAACACCAGTGGAAAACTGGTCTCCAAAATATGCTGACGAGTGGCTTCACTTTTGTTTGATCGTTTCATGCACACACTTTAATTTAGTATTAGACCAGTCGTCTAGTAAAATTATGTAATTTTGAATTGTTCACGCTTTTCGGCTAGTCACTGCGTCAATTGAATGTTAAAACTAGCTGCTGAACGGATACCGCATCCGTCACGGCATGCTAAACCGTCATTATTTGTCGTTTAAAAATCAATTCGGCTGCCTTGAACAATTTTAAAGCGCTATCATATAAGTTTCTATTTGCACATAACTGAGATGTTTTCATGAGCCAAAGTCATATCCGTATTCGAGGTGCACGTACCCATAATTTAAAAAATGTGAGCCTCGATATTCCCCGCGACAAGTTTGTGGTGATTACGGGACTTTCGGGTTCAGGTAAATCTTCCCTCGCGTTTGACACGTTATATGCCGAAGGTCAGCGCCGCTATGTGGAATCACTGTCTGCCTATGCGCGCCAGTTTTTATCGCAAATGGAAAAACCTGAAGTCGACTCGATTGAAGGCTTAAGCCCTGCCATTGCCATTGAACAAAAATCCACCAGCCATAACCCGCGTTCTACCGTGGGCACTATTACCGAAATTTACGACTATTTACGTCTGCTCTATGCACGTGTCGGCACCCCGTTTTGCCCTGAACACGACCTACCGATGGTGGCGCAAACCATTTCGGAAATGGTCGATGCAGTCAAAGCCCTCGAAGAAGGCACTGCACTAATGTTATTGGCACCGGTGGTGCGCGATCGTAAAGGTGAATACACCCACCTGTTCGAGCAACTGCAAAGCCAAGGTTTTGTGCGCGCCCGAGTGGATGGTGAAATCATTGATATTGATTCACCGCCTGAACTGGATAAAAAGAAAAAACACACCATTGAAGTGGTGGTGGATCGTTTTAAAGTCCGTGATGACTTGGGTAACCGTATTGCGGAAAGCTTTGAAACTGCATTGCGTTTAGGTGGCGATATTGCAGTACTGTCATGGATGAAAGATGAACATCCTGACCGCGTCTTTTCAGCCAAACACTCTTGCCCTGAATGTGACCGTGCCGTAGCAGAACTGGAACCGCGTCTGTTTTCATTTAACAATCCCTTTGGTGCCTGCCCCGTCTGTGATGGTTTAGGTACCCGTAGCCATTTCAGTGCAGACAAACTGATTCCCAACCATGAACTGTCGATCAGTCAGGGGGCTATCCGCGGTTGGGATAGACAACGTCCGTATTACTACAGCATGATTCAAAAAGTCGCGGATCACTTTGAATTTTCTTTAGATACCCCGTGGCATGAACTGAATAAAGACACCCAGAAAAAGTTTTTATACGGTACTGGCAAAGAAAAAGTCGATTTAAGTTATATCGATGAACGCGGTCGTAAACACAATCGGGTACAGCCGTTTGAAGGGATTTTGCCGCACCTTGAGCGTCGTTATCGCGAAACTGAAAGCAATTATGTACGAGATGATTTGGCGCAGTATTTATCCAATGCCGCCTGTGATGCCTGTGGCGGTTCACGTTTAAATGAAATCTCGCGTAATGTACGCGTCAAAGACAAAACCATTGCCGAAATCACCAAAATGTCGATTGGTGATGCCGAAACCTATTACCAAACCCTGAACTTAACCGGTGCCAAGGGGGAAATTGCCGACAAGATTTTTAAAGAAATCCGCGAACGTCTGCACTTCCTCGTGTCGGTGGGTTTGAACTATCTCAGCCTATCTCGTTCCGCCGAAACCCTCTCAGGCGGCGAAGCGCAGCGTATTCGTCTGGCATCGCAAATTGGGGCAGGTTTAATGGGCGTGATGTACGTGTTGGATGAACCTTCAATTGGTCTACATCAGCGTGACAACGACCGTCTACTGGAAACTTTGGTGCGCTTGCGTGATCTGGGCAATACTGTATTAGTCGTTGAGCATGATGAAGATGCGATTCGCGCAGCCGATCATATTATTGATATTGGTCCAGGGGCAGGCGTGCATGGTGGTCAAATTATTGCCGAAGGTACAGCCGATGAACTGGCACGCCATGAGGATTCTTTAACAGGACAATATCTGTCAGGTAAATTAAAAATTGCCGTGCCTGCACAGCGTACGCAACCGCCGCGTCCAGATGAACAGATTAAACTGATGGGTGCTGCGGGACATAACCTGAAAAATGTCGATCTAACGATTCCTTTGGGTGTAATGACCTGCGTCACAGGTGTATCGGGTTCAGGTAAATCTACCTTAATTAACCGTACCTTGTTGCCATTGGCTGCAACGCAATTGAATGGTGCAACCACACTGACTGCCGAAAAGTTTGATTCGATCGATGGCTTACAATTCCTCGATAAAGTCGTGGATATTGACCAAAGCCCGATTGGACGTACGCCACGCTCTAACCCTGCCACCTATACGGGTTTATTTACCCCAATTCGTGAGTTGTTTGCACAAACCCCTGAAGCCAAAGCCCGAGGTTATGCGGCAGGTCGTTTCTCCTTTAACGTCAAAGGCGGACGCTGCGAAGCGTGTGAAGGCGATGGCATGATTAAAGTAGCAATGCACTTCTTGCCTGATATGTACGTGCCGTGTGATGCCTGCCATGGCAAACGCTATAACCGTGAAACTTTAGAAGTCGGTTATAAAGGTAAAAACATTTCCGATGTATTGGACATGACCGTTGAAGATGCGATGCATTTCTTCGAAGCGATTCCTGTGATTCACCGTCGTTTAGAAACCTTGCACCAAGTCGGTTTGGGTTATATCCGTTTGGGTCAATCGGCAACGACGCTTTCAGGTGGTGAAGCACAGCGTGTGAAACTGGCACGTGAGTTGGCAAAACGCGATACAGGCAAAACCTTGTATGTGTTGGATGAACCGACCACGGGTCTGCATTTCCATGACATTGCCAAGCTGCTCGACATCCTGCATGAGCTACGCAATAAGGGCAATACCATTGTGGTGATTGAGCATAATTTGGATGTGGTTAAAACCGCAGACTGGGTAATTGACTTAGGTCCTGAAGGTGGTGCAGGTGGTGGGCAGATTATTGCCGAAGGTACGCCTGAAGAAGTGGTGAAAAGTAAAATTTCACATACAGCTAAGTTCTTAAAACCGTTGTTGAAATAAGAATCTCCCCTAACCCCTCTTTTTAAAGAGGGGTTAGGGGGAATTTAAATAAACATAAGAAATAAATAATTTTTGGGGGTGAATAATGCGGTTTTCAGAAAGATATGGTTATAAGCCTGTGCGTGAAATTATTCAAAAAGAAAGTATAAATAATGAATTGAAAAATAGACTTTGGAATATCATTAGCATCTCTATATTTGAAAAATACCAACCTCCCTCTCGCGCTTTGCGGGTACAAGTAATTAAAGGGAGTAATCTAGACTTTTTCTTTTCAGCACTTTTTCATTCATTTTTTAAGAAAAGAGTTGATCAAATCCCCTTGTCCATTCAATCAACTATTGAGCATATTGATAAATTATTTTTTGGTAAATATAAATGGTTTGAAATATACGATTTGATTGAAACCTGTATTGAATATTTCCCCTTTCAAAACGAAAAAGATAGCTTCATTCTACTTTTAAATGATTGTTTACAATCTGAAAACTCAGCCTATAGAGTTATTAACCAGCAAATTACAGAAATAACATCTGAACAAGAAATTCAATCTATCGAAGATGCTTTAGAAAATACAGATCAATATTCAGGTGTTCAACAACATCTTAATCAAGCTTTAAAACTGATGTCAGATCGTCAAAACCCCGATTATCGAAACTCAATTAAAGAATCGATTAGCGGTGTAGAAGCTTTGGCAATGCAACTTCTCGAAGATAATTCCATTACTTTAGGAAAAGCGATTCCTAAATTAAGATCTAAATACAATTTACATCCAACTCTTATGGAAAGTTTAAATAAATTATACGGATATTCGTCAGATGAAGATGGGGTACGTCATGGGTCTCCTAACTCATCCACTGTAACCTATATCGATGCAAAATTTATGCTGGTTGCCTGCACCAACTTTATTAATTATTTGATTGAAAAAACCAAAGGACAAAACTGAAACTCAATCACATGACAGGCGACATGGAGGTCGCCCGTTTGACTGTGCTCCAAGGGACTGAACGTCAGTCAAAACAGAAGGTTTTATCACTTTTTCCCAGTCAAAAGTGAGGCAACTCCTATGCAACGAGCGTTAAATCACTGACTCAATATGAGGACGAGATAAAGAATCAAACTGATATTCAAATCACTTAACACCAAAAACTAAATTCTATTTCTCAATTTAAATTCAAATCACGTAAAATCCGACTCGGCTTTTATCAAAACAGAAGCCCTATGACTTTTCAATAACTCAATTACATAATCAAAATCATGAAAGCACTCCTTCTCAGCATGTCTTTGGGACTTGTTTCCCTGCATACCCTTGCCGATGGCTATATGAATGAAAATATGATTGTTTTCAGCTCAGAATCCGATGGCAGTGATGACCCATGGCAAGACCACCCAAAATGTACACCCAACATTCAACCTGTTAGTACTGCAAAAACATGGCTAGTTCAGTATTTCTATGCTGACCAAAGCCCCTTAACTTCTGGATTTATCACCACGCAAAAGCCTTCAAGCAAAGCCAGCGAATGCGAACATCTGGTACATTTTCCAGATCAAATACAAGGCTCAGGGACTTTTGAAAGTTTTTATCCGAATGGAAAAATGCGTAGCCAGATCGAATATGAAGATGGTGTTTACCACGGCAAGCTCATTTTTTGGCATGCCAACGGCTTAAAAGAACAAGAATCGAATGCGATTCACGGTGTCACGGATGGTGACTACCGCATTTGGCACCCGAACGGACAATTGGCACTGTCCATGAAATATAAAGATGATATGCAGGATGGCATGAAACAACGCTGGTATGCCGATGGTAAACCGTGGACCTATGTGCGTTTCGAACATGGTGTAATGCGTGGTGAACTGAAACAGTGGTTTCAGAATGGAAAACTGGAACGCCGCGGAGAATACCGTAACGGGCTAAGACAAAACCGCTATGAAATCTGGCACGAAGATGGCACACCAGAAGCCGTATTAACCTATGATGCAGGCAGTATTATTCAAGCCCAGTGCTGGAATGAAGGAGGTAAAGCACTCGCGAGCAAAAGTTGTATGAACAGCTATCGAAATGAAGAATAATTCTGAATAACAGTGCATTGATGCGGTCACAAGCCTAACCTTGTACCGCATTTTTCCCCTTTGCTTTGGCTTTAAACAAAGACTGATCAGCTTTATGAAACAGTTCTAACCAACTGGCAGCACCCACTGCATAACCTGCGCTGATGGAAACATGTAATTCCTGTGCCAGCCCGACTTGCATACTGGTGCTGTCAACATCGCGTCGTATTTGATCAGCAATATTCAGTGCGTCAATATCTGTGATTTGCTCCAGCAAGACTAAAAATTCGTCCCCGCCATAACGCACAATTAAATCTGTGGTACGCACATTGGCTTTTAAAATATTGGCGACCATCTGAATGACTTTGTCGCCAATCATGTGCCCATATTGATCATTCACTTGTTTAAAATCATCAATATCAATTACCAGCAGTCCCAGCTTTTCGAGTTTTTTCGGCTGCTGTTCCAGATGCTGAATATAACTTTCTAAAGCTAAACGATTAGCAACGCCAGTTAAGGCATCCGAATTGGCAATATTTTTCAGCTGAAATTCCAAAGCATCACGTTGCTGTAACATGCCTTCTAGCTTGCGTATTGCCGTAAATAGGGAATCCACACCACGTTCTTGCAGCAGTCGGTCTGAAGGCTGCGGTTGCGCCTGCGATAAATTTAAAATGGTTTCTCGAGCTTTAATTAAAGGCTCAAACACATTGCGACGCGCATAAATCATGGTGAACAATGCCGCCATTAAGGACACCGAAGTCATAAAAAGGGTCAGAAAAAATTGCCGCTTGGCTTGTAATTTCTCACGTTCTGCCACTTTCAGACTGTAGTCCAACATATAGCTTTGCAAATTCACCACAGAACTAAATTTATCGACAATTTGCTTGGTCAATTCCGTACCAGACAGCACATATGCTTGCCCTGCAAGGCTGTTTTGAATCAGCGTTTGTACGGTTCCAATCCCTTGATCGAGAAAGTCCGTTTTGACTTTCTGATGTAGTTGAATAAATTCAGGGGTTTTGTCTTGTTCTGGCAAAATGGTGTAGACCAAATCCCACAAATATCGTGCTTGATGTTGAGTCTGTAAGGAACGCGCCAAATTGGTATCGGGCATTTTTTCTTCAAAGGTCACAGGCGCAATAATATTGGAAGCTACACGCCCAGCCTGATCGCGCAAATCTGCCAAAATCAGAATTAAGGTATAGTAATTCGAGGTGTATTCATCTTGGCTTTGTGAATGAATAACCATATTTTTCAATATATTATGGCTTTCATCCCAAGCAGAAAACATCTTTAAAATTGCCCCATCCGGTTGTTGCATACTGCGCGCTGTGCGTGGCAGTGCAGCATAGGCATCTACGGCTGCACGTCCTTGCTGGAGTTGCGGTTGCAATTGCGTAGCAATTTCGGAGGCTTCGGTGTAAAAACCTGTCGCATTGAGCTGCACAATCGTACTTTGAATATGCTGATCTACCCCACGTCGATATTCTGCTAACTCTTCTCGGTTCTGGGCATACTCTTCGGACGTACTGGACATAACTTTATTACTTGGAGCACGTTCCCGCGAAATTTTATTGGATAATTCCGCAACCGTGCGCAAACTTTTAATTTCTGTCAGTGCCAGCTGGGCTTGTTGATAATGCTGATAACTTTTGAAGATGAGCGGAACAGAAATAAACAGTAATGACAGCACAATGACCAACATTGCCCCGAATAATCGCTTACTTATATTTTCTGCACGTAATTTTGCCATGAATCGTTTTAAATTTTATCTACGCTGCTTCTGCACAGTTAAACCATATCATGGGTTCAACATGCAACGGGGAAAATGAAATATTGATCTGTTCTTGAGTTTTTATGCTAGCAAGCGCTTTAAATTTAAATCCACAGATAAAATGAAGCGCATATTCAGCAGCATTAAAAGGCAAATCTTCACACCAAATAAAATCCATCTGCCTTTTAAATTCAAACTTCCGCTTTATAAATAAGGAAAAACCCCAAGTTTATCTAATGCATCTAAGGTCAATTGTTTACGTAAAGACAACTGATGTTCCCCCTGCATCTGCATATTTAGAGCGAAAGCCAAAATCTGACCATTGGGCTGCTCTATCCAACCGACATACCAGCCGACTTGTGGGTTAACATCCGCTCCCCAGCCCGATTTGGCATAGAGTTTGGCATCGCCACGGCGTTCTATATAGAGCATGTCTTTGACTTGCTGCTGCACCTTGAGATCAAAAGGTAAAGTTTGGGTCGCCAATTTATAGGCGAATTCAACCTCTTGTTGTGGCGTTATTTTTAACGGACCATCCAACCAAAAGCGATCTACTTGTGTGCCGACCTGCGCGTTGCCATATCCCACACGCATCAGCTCTTGTTGCATTAAGCCCAACCCTATACTGCGTGCCAACGTTTGGTAGACAGGTACCGCAGAAGCCTGCATGGCATCACCCAAGGTCATGTCTTTTTCCCAGCTTTTAAACGCACGCGGCTGCCCATCCCAAGTAAAAACTTCTGTAGCGGTCGCTTTATGATGCTGCAGACCTATCAGGGCATTCAGCATTTTAAAGGTTGATGCAGGAATATAAGCGGTCTCGGCACGAGTCAAATCATTACCAAAGCGTTGTAGCCGTTGACCATCAAAAGTCACCAATACCGTTGCTGTATCTACAGCCTGAAACAGTCGATTTAATTCATCTTGGCGCGTATGTTGCATCATCGATGACTGTGTCGTGGAATGGGCTACGGGCTGCGGACTACACCCACTCAGTACGACCCAACCAAGAACAGCACAACTCATCGCTCGAAGGTGCAACATCATCTTTTTACTCCCAAATTTTAAGGTTCATAATAGCCAGATTTTGACCAGATGGAATAATTATTATCGAATGAGTTTACTTATGTTCTATTATGGTGCATAATGCACGTAATTAGGGCGTTTTTAATTTCATCCTCAGCAGATATTTTTAAATTTCCCTGTTTTTTGGCGAAAAGATCCCAGTTTATTTATTTAAATTGGGATTTTTTTCGCTTATACGAATCAATCTCAATATATTACTTCATTATAATCAAGATAAAAAGCACCATATTGGTGCATTAAATTCAACAAAAATGACTATGCCTCGCCCCTCTCAAGCAAATCACATACGCCATTTTTCTTTAAAACAGCTTGGACTGAAGCGGGTAATATCAAAAAGTTGCACCAATTTAGACGTTCTGTGATTGAAATTTTAATCTTAGCGAGAACAGACAAAAAAAAGCCCAACCTTGGGGAAAGCTGGGCGATAAACTAAAAACCTTTTGTGGAGAATCAGTCAGCTATCACACTATTTGAATGAAACATGATCTGATTACAGCTTTATTATGTTCCGCTTTTTATCAGAAGTAAAGTCGATTGAATCACTTTGTTTTATAGAAAAACACACAAAACCCTGTTTAAGCCAACTAGTTCTCACTCTCGCTTAAAAATAGTTTATTTAAAATACAATTGTTACATTTTTTGCAAGTTTTAATTAAATTTTGAGCAAATCTTTGCGTTATGACACAAGAAATTATAACAATTAGATGAAATTTACCATTGTTTATGACAATAATAAAAATAAAATTAATCTTTTTTTACAATAATAAAAGCTTAATATCACGCACCAAAATTGTGCTTTTTTTCTGTTATATCCGACTTATTCAATTGTAATCCCTGCCTTTTTCATGGGTTGACACAGATTTTTCTATTTGTTTAATTTACAACCAATTTTTTATTGGAGCAAATGCTCACTACGAACTGTAACATGACCTCGATTGACTAAATAAATTGTTACAATACAATGCCACTTGCTTAATCCATTTTAACAAACTGGTAATACTTATGAAAAAACTCGGTTTAGCCACTGCTTTATTATTAGCCATGACCGGTGCTCAAGCATACCAATTCGAAGTACAAGGTCAATCTGAATACATCGATGCATCTGCAGCAAACGACAAAGATTTTACTGGCGGTGTGCAAGGTACTTACTACTTAAAAGATGTAGATACTTCTAAAGGTCCTTTAGCTGAAGCAGCTTTCTTAAACCAAGCTTCAAACGTATCTTTGGCATATAACTATGCTGAACTAGGTTCTAATGGCGTTGATTTCACAGCACATAACTATGGTGCAAAAGCTGAAGCTTACGTACCAACTAAATATGTACCTGTATACGCAAGCGCTTCTTACAGCCACACCATTTTAGATAGCAAAAACAATGCTGCAAATGATGACCAAGGCGACCGTTATGCACTTGAACTTGGTGCTTTAGCTGCGCCGAACTTCTTGGTTGCGCTAGGTTATACCAGCGTTGCTGACCAATTTGCTTTAGATGCATTCAATGTCATGAACAATGGCGTAGTGAAAGCAGTTGGTGAAACTGCAACAATTGGTGACGACCAAGATGCAATCACTGCACGTACTAAATATGTAGGTAACATTGACGGTACCAACATGGCTGTAGGCTTTGAGTCTGGTCTTGTTTATGGTGACGACACCGCTTACCAATTGAAAACTGACTTATATGTAACACCAAAACTAAGCGTTGGTGCTTCTTTTGCAAAATCAAGCTTCGCAGGAACTCCTGACTCAGCTTGGGGCGCGAACGTAAACTACTTCATCACTCCTGCCGTTGCTGTAGGCGCGAGCTATGTCAATGCGAATGCTGAAGAAGTTGCACTTGATACGCAAACTGTTGGCTTAAATGCTAAATTCCGTTTCTAATTAATTAGAATCTGAATTCAAAAAAGGACGCTGTTGGCGTCCTTTTTTTATTGTTGCTGTTAGCTTGGGCTACGCACCAAATTTAAGAAGTAAAGATGTCGCTCATATTGATCAATAATATCCTGTAATAAGTCTTCAATGGTCCAGTCCATCACATCATAATTCTGCCCACCCTCTCGCAAACAAACTTCTGCCTGATAGAACGGCTGATCTTGTGCCAACGTATCTGCCATAAAACTGGGCGGTTGAGTTTCACGTGAAACCACTTGATAAATGAAGTTAATCTCATTGTGATGATCAACACGTAAGCGTAAACCATCCTCAATCGGCTGAATACTGACTTCTAAATCACGGCGCTCAAATTCCTTTTGTACTTGAGAAAATGCTTGCTGCACAGTTTGTTGAATAAACTGCTCAATCTCTTGCTGGGTATGCGGATAATGCATGATGAGTCCCAAACGCTGTTGCCAACTGCGCGGGTTTTGGATTGCACGCGGTGTAATTCGAGCATCCTGCAAAGCATTCATTTTGGTCAAATCTAGCCTTAAGGCTTTGACCAACCCCCAGCACACCAATAGCATAATTAAAGTAAAGGGCAAAGCACTCATAATGGTGGCGGACTGTAATGCAGCCAAACCGCCTGCGATCAATAAGATAATGGAAAGCAATGCAATCAGCACAGTCCAGAACAAACGCTGCCATAACGGTGAGTTTTCACTTTCTGCGGTCAGATAATCAATCACCAGAGAACCCGAATCGGCAGAGGTCACGAAGAAAAGTACCACCAAGACTGTCGCAATTAGACTCGATACTTGCGCAAAAGGCAGATGCGTTAAAAATTCAAACAGGGCAACCGAAGAGTCTTGCTGTACTGCAGTAATCAATGAACTTTGCCCGTCCTGAATAATGCTGAACAAGGCCGCATTGCCCATAAAGCCCATCCAGATTAAGGTAAATCCTGTCGGAATAAAGAGTACTCCGACAATAAATTCCCGAATGGTGCGTCCGCGTGACACACGCGCAATGAACATGCCGACAAAAGGTGACCATGAAATCCACCATGCCCAATACATAATGGTCCAGCCGCCAATCCAACCATTCGGTTGATAGGCATATAAATTAAAGGTCATGGTAAATAAGTTAGAAACGTATTGCCCTGCATTTTGAATGGTGGTCTGTAAAATATAGATGGTTGAGCTACAGAAAAAGACAAACAATAACAGCAGCAAGACCAGAATCAGATTTAGTTCCGACAAGCGCTTAATGCCTTTATCCAGACCAAAACCCACGGACAAAGAGGCTAAAAAAGTCACAAAGACAATTAGTCCAACCTGAATACCAATGCTCTGCTGAATCCCAAAGAGATAATTCAATCCTGAATTGATTTGGGTCACCCCAAAACCAAGCGTTGTTGCCACCCCGAAAATAGTGCCTATGGTCGCAAAGGTATCGACGGCATCTCCAACAGGACCATAGATTTTTTTACCGACCAGCGGATATAAAGCAGAACGGACTTTGAGCGGTAGATTATGCCGAAAAGAAAAATACGCCAAAGATAGCCCCACCAAGGCATAAATGGCCCATGCATGCAGCCCCCAATGGAAGAAGGTAATCCGCATGGCTTGCTGTGCCGAAGCTAAAGTCTCTCCTTCCCCAGTCGGTGGACTGACATAATGCATGACAGGCTCGGCAACCCCGAAGAACATCAAGCCAATACCCATCCCTGCAGTGAACAGCATCGCAAACCACGAACTTTTACTGTATTCAGGCGTACTATGATCGGGACCCAGTTTGATTTTTCCCATACCCGACATGGCAATGAAAATCAGCAGAATCAAAAAAAAGGCAACGGCTAAGACATAGAACCAGCTAAATGAATCAATAATCCATTGATTCAAATGTTTGGTTAACGCTTCAAATCCGCTTGGATCGAACAGAATTAAAGCCAAAAACAGTGCAATGATGATGACTGTACTTAAAAATACATTCCGTTTGACATTGGCAAACGGAGACGTCTTTGTGGAAGGCATGATTTCCCCCAGAAGATTTTTAATAATGTAAAGATGAAACCAATCAGGTTTATTCGCGAGTCTTATAAAGAGTAAAAGATGAATGTTTAAAATTTAACAATTCTTGATCATGATAATTTATGCCGCAAAACAAGGCAGTGCAATTCCTGTAACTATTTTTCTTGCTGTCTTGGCGCATGCCGAATGTACTGAAGGGCAATCAGTCGAGAAACGATTAACGCCAAATACATCACCCCACAAAACATTTGTAACATGGCTAAAATACGTGCTGCTGGACTGGTTGGCATAATGTCAGACAGACCTGTCGCAGACTGCAAACTAAAACTCAGAAACAATAAATTCTGCCATGACTGTAAACCTGTGGTGGGACTTTGAAAACTGTTTGGCAATAATTAATAAAGCCAGTACTCCCAGACACCACATAAATGCCCGATAAGACAAACTGTGATGACCAATCATGGACAGCCATAACATACAGAATTGAACCAAGAGCAACCATGCAGAAGGCAATAAGCGAAATCCTTTCCAGAAGTCGATGAGCACTTGCATAGGCTTCTCTCCCATTGATTGATAGCACGGTATGACACAGTTTTTTTGTTTCAGTACTATCCAAATACCGATGCTTCATTTTTATTCTGCTTCTGTTGTAGCGTATTTGTGACTATTGGTCTAGCCCATAATTACTTCCTTAAGCCTCGGTGTTGCTTAAAAGCAGACAATAAAAAAGCCCCACTTGGGGCTTTTTTATTGTCATGAACTAGAATTAGTGATCAGATGCGCCTGAAATACCAACACCAGTCATAGAGCGTACATACTGTGCATCGAATGCTTTGCGTTCTGCTTTCGCACGCGCAGAGTTATCTGTCACAGAGAAGAACCAGCAGCAGAAGAATGCAAGTGGCATAGAGAACAATGTTGGGCTGTTGAAACCAAACACTGGTGTATCAGAGATATGTAATGTATCTACCCATACTGCTTTAGATAGTACGATTAACGTCACCGCACTGATCAAACCAGCCAAACCACCAATCACTGCACCGCGAGTCGTTAAACCTTTCCAGAACATTGACAATACAAGGATTGGGAAGTTTGCACAGCACGCAACTGCGAATGCCAAGCCCACCATGAACGCGACGTTTTGTTTCTCGAACAAAATACCGAGGATCATTGCGAAAATCGCCAATACTAAAGTTGCGATTTTAGACATACGAAGTTCAGATTCAGGCGTTGTTTGACCTTTCTTGAATACGTTTGCATACAAGTCATGTGAAATTGCTGAAGCGCCAGACAATGTCAAACCAGCTACAACCGCAAGAATTGTTGCGAATGCGACTGCTGAAATGAAGCCCATGAACAAGTCACCGCCCAATGCATCAGACAAGTGAACCGCTGCCATGTTGTTACCGCCAACAAGCTCAAGCTTGCCAGTCACTGCCATTTTTGCAACATCAATGAACTGTGGGTTGTTTGAAACAAACAAGATCGCACCGAAACCAATGATGAAAGTTAATAAGTAGAAATAACCAATGAAACCTGTTGCTACAACAACTGATTTACGTGCTTCTTTCGCATCTTTAACTGTGAAGAAACGCATTAAGATGTGAGGAAGACCTGCTGTACCAAACATTAAACCCAAACCAAGAGATACGGCATCAATCGGGTTCGCAGCAAGTTTACCTGGTCCCATAATGTGAGCAGCATCTTCAAGGCTCATGTCATGTACTTTACTGAATACAGCAATTGATTGTTCAAACATGTTCGCAAAGCTGAAGCCCACATTTTTCATTACCATGAAGGCCATGAAAGTTGCACCGCTAAGCAATAACACAGCTTTAATAATCTGTACCCAAGTCGTTGCCAACATCCCACCGAAGATTACGTAAGCCATCATCAAGAGACCAACCACAACCACCGCAATGTTATAGTTCAAACCGAACAGGAGTTTGATTAACTGACCCGCACCCACCATTTGAGCAATCAGGTAGAACGCCACCACAACCAATGAACTGAATGCCGCCAAGGTACGTACTGGTTTCTCGTCCAAACGGAATGAAACCACGTCAGACAAGTTGTATTTACCCAAGTTACGTAAACGTTCTGCAATTAAGAACAATACGATTGGCCAGCCCACCATGAAACCAAGCGAGTAAAGTAAGCCGTCAAAACCTGAGCTGAACACCAATGCGGAAATACCCAGGAACGATGCTGCTGACATATAGTCACCCGCAATCGCCAAACCATTTTGGAAACCTGAAATACCGCCACCCGCTGTATAGAAATCTTGTGCGCTGGTAGTTTGCTTCGCTGCCCATTTAGTAATGAATAGGGTAAAGCCCACAAAAATCACGAACATGATAATGGCGTGCCAGTTGGTCGCTTGTTGTTGCGCTTCACCTAAATCTGGACCCGCAAACGCCATGCTTGACAGCATGAGCGACGATGCAGCAACTGCTTTCGCCTTCATTGAATTCCATTTCATCTTAGTGTTGTCCTTTTTCATGAGCGATTGCTTCTACTTCCCGCAAAGCTTCTTCAGTCAAACCATCTAATTTGTTGTTGGCGATGTAGGAATACACACCACAAAGTACGAATGATAAGACGATAATGCCGAGACCCAATGGAATACCAATTGTGGTCACGCCACCGCCAAATGAACTTAATAAAAACTCTTTGTTGTAGCCGACTAAAAGCATGAAGCCTACATAAACAAATAACATCACTGCGGTCAGCGACCAGCTCAATGAACTTTTTCTACTGACCATTTCCTTAAATTTGGGATTTTCTAGAATTTGGTTTACCTGAACCTCATCCATAATCTTGCTCCTGTGAAGCGCCCAGCCATAGACGCATTTTTTAATTGGAATTATTTCGTATACAAACTTAACAATGTTGTAGGGTTCTTGTAATTTAGACTTTGGTCGTTAAATTTTAATCAAATCAGACTGACACCAACCTGAATAGGCTATGATAAGCCCGTAACTCGGGACCATTCGGCATTATGAACAGTTGGCTTATTATTGGCGTTCTCGCCCTTTACATCGTAATACTTTTTATTTGCGCCTTCTATGGGGAGAAGCACGCTAGCCGGCTGAGCACTCGCGGACGGATGCTGCTGTTTAGTTTAACTTTAGGTGTCTACTGTTCTTCATGGACTTTTTATGGTGCCACGGGTGCTGCGGTACGCGAAGGCATTATTTTTCTCCCGATTTATTTAGGTCCGCTGCTCTTTGTTGCCGTGGGTTATGACATTTGGCGCAGATTGGGTCGGGTCCGCCAGCACCATGCCATTTCCTCCATCGCAGACTTTATGGCTGCACGCTATGGTAAAAGTGGTCCTTTGGCATCTCTGGTCACCATTCTGGCAGTGATTGCGATTATTCCTTATTTGGCATTACAACTGCGCGCGATTGCCCTCAGTGCCACGGTCATATTGCAACAAAATACAGGACTGGAAAGCACCACCAATAGTGTACTGTTCCTGACGGGCATTTTAGCCATTCTTGCCATGATTTTTGGTACGCGCCAAATCGCCAATACCGAACAACACGGTGGCTTAATGCTGGCGGTAGCATTTGAATCCTTCGTCAAACTATTTGCTTTACTCTGCGTCGCCATTTTCTTTATGTTTGCCGAACCCACGAATTTGGGGCAAATTTCAAACGATGTTGCCAAGACCTTTAAAGATGTACAGCTTTTTGGCGTACCTGAAACCTTCTGGGTGCAAACGCTGTTAGCAGCCTTAGCCATTATCTGCCTGCCGCGACAATTTCACGTTGCCGTGGTCGAACTCCGTGATGAAAAACATATTCGTGGCGCGCGTCGCTGGTTTGCCATTTATTTAATTCTAACCACCTTAGCCATTATCCCGATTGCCAGCTGGGCATTGCATGCCGCACCTGAGTATTTGGCCATTCCCGATGTTGCTGTACTCTCATTACCCATCAGTTATGAGCAAGACTGGCTGACCATTTTAGCGTTCTTGGGGGGGTTCTCTGCCTCGACAGGCATGCTATTGGTCTCCTCAGTCGCTTTATCAATTATGTTGAGTAATGACCTGATTATGCCTGCCCTATGGCGTTTCAATTTACTCTCAAGACATGATAAACGCATGCCGTTGATGTTGAAATTTACCCGTCGGGTTTGTATTTTAGCCGTCATGCTGTTGGGCTTTTTATTCTTCCACTTCTTTAATGACATTGACCAACTCTCGGTATTTGGCTTATTGGCTTTTAGTGCTGTAGCACAATTTGCCCCTGCCCTGATTGGTGGTTTGTACTGGCGTGGTGGTAGTAAACAAGGGGTTTATGCGGGGCTAATTGTCGGTTTTATCATGTGGGCTTATACCCTTCTGCTGCCAACCATCCTGCGTAGCTTGCCTGACGACTACACCAC
Organism: Acinetobacter zhairuonensis; assembly: GCF_022601715.1. Lineage (GTDB taxonomy): Bacteria > Pseudomonadota > Gammaproteobacteria > Pseudomonadales > Moraxellaceae > Acinetobacter. The sequence goes on from NZ_JAKVIM010000004.1 coordinate 66,890, forward strand.
GATGACCATGCAATTCTTGTTGCATGGTCCATTAGGCATGAATTGGCTACGTCCAGAAGCCTTGCTCGGCTTTGAATCTTTTGCCCCCTTAACCCATGGTGTAATTTGGGCGCTTGGCTTGAACACCCTGCTGTATATCTGGATTTCTCATATTTTCCGACCAAGCATTGCGGAACAAATTCAGGCAGAAAGCTTTTTCTATTACGAAACCAAACCACTGCCTGCGCAAAGCAGTTCATCTGAAATTAGCTATTTACACCATGATATGGCACGTTTAAAAGTTGCCGATCTGATTACCCTTGCCAAACGTATTACAGGAGAAGGTCCGACCACACGAGCCTTTGATCAATTCTGTCAGCAAAACAACGTGGTGCTGAATGCCAACAGCAGTGCCAATGGCATGTGGTGGCGTTTTACCGAACAATATTTAGCAGGCACCATTGGTGCAGCTTCTGCACGAACCTTATTAACCACTGCCATGGTCAACAATGGTTTGGCACTTGGACAGGTCGCCAATATTCTGGACCAGGCCTCGCAATGGCAACGTTTTAATCAGAACCTGATTATGACCATGATTGACCACATGACCCAAGGCGTGAGTGTGGTCGATGAAAATATGTGTTTGGTGGCGTGGAATAATCAATATCTTGTTCTGTTCGATTATCCAAAAGATTTAGTCTATGTCGGCTGCCCGATTGCCGATTTAATTCGATATAACGCAGAGCGTGGCGAATGTGGTCCAGGTTCAATTGAAGAACATGTGCGTAAACGGATTCACTGGATGAAAGTTGGCAGTGCACATGAGTTTGAGCGCATTCGTAAAGATGGTCGCGTCATTCAAATGCGGGGCAATCCGATTGAAGGCGGTGGTTTCGTCACCACCTTTGCCGACATTACCGCTTTCCGTGAAAATGAAGCTGTGTTGGAAGCACGAGTACAAGATCGTACTCAGCAACTTGCTGATGCACTGACCGAACAACAGTTGGCACGTGAACAGGCCGATAAAGCCAATATGTCGAAAAGCCGCTTTATTGCGGCAGCCAGTCATGACTTATTACAACCGATGCATGCGGCACGTTTGTTCAGTACCGCCTTGGAGCAAAGTGTTCAATCCGATGAAGACCGTAAAACCTTACAGCAATTAGACCGCGCCTTGCATGGGGCAGAAAGTATGCTCTCTGCCCTGCTGGATATTGCCCGTCTAGAAGGCGGCACCATTCAACCGAAACGCCAAGCCTATCCGCTGCATGACTTGCTCAGTGACTTGGAATTGCAGTTCAAATCAATCGCGGCACAACGCGGCATTCAACTGCATGTGCATGATGCACAATTCTGGATTGATACCGATCCGCAATGGATTCGCCGCATCATTCAAAACTTTGTCAGTAATGCGCTGCGTTATACCGCCAAAGGACGCGTCATTGTTGGTGTATTACGTGCTTCGGAGCGACCACAGCATATTCGCATTGGCGTTTGGGATACAGGTCCAGGCATTGCCGAAGAACAACGGATTAAACTGTTCCAAGAGTTCGAGCGTTGCGGACATACTTCACCTTGGGGCGAACAAGGTTTGGGGCTGGGGCTGGCGATTGTGCAACGCATGACAGGGCTGCTGGATTATCCTGTACATGTTTATTCAGAACTGGGGAAAGGTTCCTGCTTCATGATTGAAGTGCCTGTGGTCGCAGCCCCGAAAGTGATTGTATCACCTGTGCAAGCCGTGCCACTGAAAACCAAAGCCTACAAGATTTTATGTTTGGACAATGACGAAACCATTTTGGAAGGCATGAGTACCCTGCTGACCAAATGGGGCTATCAGGTGTTTAAGGCAACGGAACCTGAACAAGCTTTAGCATTGATTCAACAGGAAAACATTCAGGTCTGGTTGGTGGATCAACATTTGAATAATAATAAAATGGGCTTAGACTTTATTCTGCAAAACCGTCAGGACAAAGTGCCTGTAGCACTCATCACCGCAGATTCTGATCCTGAATTGCCGCAGACGCTCAAGGAACTGAATATTGTCTTGTTAAGAAAACCATTGAAACCAGCCTCTCTAAGATCGTGGTTATCGGGTCTGAAAATTTCAACCGACTAATTCGATGTTCAGCCTGATCCAGCTGTGTGCCCGAGCTTATGGGTACACAGTTTGGCTGAAAAGTGTCGAATAAGACAGCTTGTAACAGCAAAAAGCTTGGCACCACAACCATCTTCAAAAAACGCTCTAAAATTAAAATCATGAAAAATATCAGATTATAAAAAAATAGGGAGCCATTCGCTCAATTTAGATTTTTGGCTATGGCAGATTCGTTCAGGTTACATTAATGTACAGTTGTACACTTAGTTACAAAATCTCAAGTCAATCATTTCATTAATGTTTATAACGAATTCAACACCATCTACAACTTTAGTCGTATACATTTTCCAGTACAGAGCTTCCATAAATGGGACTATCCCCGAGCAAATAACATTCAAAAGACCAATGCTCTATTGTCAATGCTCGCCCACATTGCACAAGCTTTAGGAGACCTCAATGAATATTTCTGAACTGGTTCCACATGATTTACATCAAGCACAACAGTTTCATCGCCTGTACGGTGTAAATGCTTTATTGCCCGATATTGATTGGAACCATCTTTTCGAACAAAGTAAAATTAGCCCGACCCATGTTGAAGCCCTCAACACTCTGTATCAAAGTGCTGTACCACTGGCACTGCAAGTTTTTGATGAACTTAATTTTGATGTTTTTACCCCTGCAGAATATAAACCGCAAGGACTTGGGCTATTTGAAAAATTGACGCAGCAAGAAGAAAAATTGCTGCAAGTATTACAGGCTGAAACGCGTAGTTTAAGTCCTGCTGTCCGTCACCAAATTTGGAGCATGCTGCTACGTGGCGGTGCAGTCTTGGTATTCAAAGCATGGCTAGGTAAAGTCAAAACCAATGCCGATCAATTGGACACCACTCAATTTGATGAACTATCTGAGCTTCTCTTTATTAAAACGCCCCCTGTAGAATTGGCAAATTGGCTGATGGTCGATGTGAATGATCCTTATGATCACATTTTCCTGATGTATGACAATCAAATTTATCTGGATCGCTTTAACAGTTTAGAAACAGCCGCACTCTTTGTCGATTTGGGTGTTTATGACGCCGCTTTCTTAAGTTTACGAGATGACCAAGTTGCGGAATACTTAAAATCTAAAGGCTTGATTACTCAAGAACAAATTGATGAGCTCGAATGTGCCTTAAACCCACTTTATTGTGACAACACCATGTACAAACAGGACTGTTTGGCTTAAATTTCCTTTTCAATAGACAAAAATAAAGACCTCTTATAGGTCTTTATTTTTATCAGAAGATGCAATTACATTTTCTTTTCATCAATATTCAAAGCATTAATTGCCAGTACCGCTTGAGTACGGTTTTGTACGCCCAATTTACGGAAAATTGCCGTGACATGCGCTTTAATGGTCGCTTCTGAAACATCTAATTCATAGGCAATTTGTTTATTCAGCAAACCTTCTGCCACCATCATTAACACACGGAACTGCTGTGGCGTTAAGGATTGAATACGCTCTGCCAATTCAGTTTCATCTGATGCACGTGGGTCAAAACCAACATTGGTCGGTAAATTCGGTGGCAACCAGATTTCACCTTCTAAGACTTGGCGAATGGCTTCACCAATATGGCTCGGATGCGCTGACTTTGGAATATAGCCCATTGCCCCATGTGCAATTGCACGCTGAATAATTGAAGTTTCCTCATGCGCGGAAACCACAATGATCGGAAGGGACGGATATTGTGCACGGACATGAACCAAGGCGGAAAAACCTGAAGCACCAGGTAAATTTAAGTCCAGCAACACCAAATCAGGTTCAGGACCTTTTTCCAAACGTTCATAAAATTCATTTACTGCGGCGGTCTCATGGATTTGAGCTTGCGGTAAGCTATAGCGAACGGCCTGAATCAAAGCATGACGAAACAACGGATGATCATCAACGATTAAAATATTCATAAGCAGCGTAAGAGATCTAGTGCACAGTAATTCTTATTCTAACCATACATGTGCCATTAAGGATATGCAAATATTAACTATTTTTAAAATAACTACAAAAAATAGGGAAATCATAAGTGCCTATTTTTTCAAAAAGATGAAAAACAAATCTTAAATCTCTATAAACCTCATTCAAGCACTTCTAAAACTTATGCAAAAATAATATAAGTCGATAATTCAATAAATTAAATATCATTTATCTTATTTTCCTCGAAAATTTCAGGCATATCTAAAAATCAGCTAATCAATCTGCTTTTCCTTATTTTACAGCTCCGTTGCAGTTGATGATAAATAGCAAACATTCCAAGACTTCTTTTAGGTCCATTGCTATGTCATTTTCTCATCAACAAAAACCACTGAATATTGTCGCGGTATCTGGCGGGTTAAATACACCCTCTAAAACCGAAGCTTTAGTACAAGAAATTCTGCATGAATTGGGTGATGCGACCCCGATTAACGTACATTTTATTAAATTCAGCGAAATTGGGCATTTATTGGGTGGCGCAATCTATCGTCATCAGTTGCCACAACGTATTCAGGATGATTTGGCTGCGGTTGAAGCTGCTGATGCCCTGATTGTCGGAACCCCTGTGTATCGTGCTTCCTTTACGGGTCTGTTTAAACATTTCTTTGACTTTGTCGAACAAACGGCTTTGGTGGATGTACCTGTGTTACTGGCGGCATCGGGTGGTAGTGACCGTCATGCTCTCGTACTTGAACACCAATTGCGTCCCTTGTTCAGTTTCTTCCAAGCACAAACCTTACCGATTGGCGTATATGCCACAGACCGTGATTTCACCCCTGAATACACCATTCAAAGTGAGTTGCTGCTTGACCGCATTACCTTAGCCGTTGCCCGTGCCCTACCAATTTTGGAATGGGCACCAGCCAAAGGTCAACGTGCAGATGTCGTGAAAGAAAAATCTCAACACGCCAATCAAACACTTGGGATTAACAAGCAAATTGAACAAGATGACGTTCTGCCTTCAGCAGCTGTTCCAAGTCTGAATGCAGCAGAATCTCGCTTACATGCCAAGAAAACCCCACAAAGCCATGTGGCTTAAATCTTGAATTCTTTCTGAGGATCTCGGCATGACACAAGCAAATGATATTTTATTTGCCTATTGGATACCTAAGGTCAGCGGTGGCTTGGTCGTCAGTAACGTTAAGCAAAGTGTCATTGAATTTACACAGCCTGAGTAGATTTAATTTTGACAGGCTGCTTACGTTTTATTGAAGAAGTTGAATATTTTGGCACAAAGGCGTTGCCCTTGGTGTGTGAACTTGAAACCCAGCAAACATTGTCTGCAAGGTCTAATTAAATATTTGAAGAATTACTCTGCTAGACCCGCACACAAACCGATAACAACAATAAAATGGCAACTCCAAATTTCCCCTAAGGCTCGGCTTAGGGGCTTTTTTTTACCCAGTAGAACGTGTAAATAATACCTTGTTAGATGTGCAAAGTATTATTATCCAGACTTCCTAAAATACTCTCATCTTTGCATATAGCCCGAAGTTACCTGATACAGCGCATCTAAAATATTACCCTTATCGCTTGCATGAATAGCTTCATTGAGCTGCGAGATATAAGCCAGCAACTGTTGTTTGGCCGTCTGGGAAAATTCAGGCGTGACCGCTTGATCTTCGTAGAGTAAAACGTAATTTTTTGACGAAACCGTAAATTAAAAATAATGCTGCTTGTTCTGATGAGTCTGTCGCAGGTGGAATATTTTACTGACAAAAAAGTTTGAGTTGTTTGAAGGCATCTGTGCCTGAAAAGGGAGTTTAGAATTGCGTCAAAATCGATTGAAAAATCATTTGAAAAGATCCTCTCAAAAAGAGGATCTACAGAATTCAATTTAAGACGTCAACTTTAAAAATTAAAATTTATACAGTCTCTTCAATATCTTATAAATATGTAAATTTAACCGATTGTTAAATTAATTATCTAATCACAAAATCAATGAGAAGCAGCCTAACCTACTGCTTCTCACTCAATTCACATGATTCAATATCAATCCTATATCACTACACCAGAGCTTATGTTTTAGGATAAACATTAGCAATCAGCACTTCCACCACCTGCGGGTCAGCCAAGGTTGAGGTATCGCCCAAACTATCTAGTTCATTGGCGGCAATTTTTCTTAAAATACGGCGCATAATTTTACCCGAACGGGTTTTCGGCAAGGCAGGTGCCCAATGCAAGGCATCAGGAGTGGCAACAGGTCCCAAGACTTTTCGTACCCATTCCACTAGTTCTGCTCTAAGTTCTTCAGATTCAGCGACATCCGCTTGTAAGGTCACAAAAGTACAAATCCCCTGTCCTTTAATGCCATGCGGCATTCCGACCACAGCGGCTTCGGCAACGGACTCATGTGCCACCAAAGCACTTTCAATCTCAGCCGTACCCAAACGGTGCCCTGCGACATTCAGTACATCATCCACACGCCCAGTAATCCAGTAATAGCCATCTTTGTCTCGTCGAGCACCATCCCCTGTAAAATAACTGCCCGGATAAGTCGAGAAATAGGCTTCGATAAAGCGTGCAGGGTCCCCCCAAATGGTTCGCATTTGCCCTGGCCAAGAATCTTTAATAATCAGATTACCTTCAGCTTCACCTTCTAGCTCTTTACCTTCTGCATCGACCAATGCCGGTTGAATGCCGAATAAAGGACGCGTCGCGGAACCAGGTTTTAAATCGGTTGCACCTGGTAAAGGTGAAATCAGAATCCCACCTGTTTCGGTCTGCCACCAAGTATCCACAATTGGACAGCGACTTTCTCCGACCACGGTGTAATACCAGTTCCATGCCTCAGGATTAATTGGCTCACCGACTGAGCCCAATAAGCGCAAACTACTGCGATCACTCTCTCGCACAAAGGCATCGCCCTCACGCATCATGGAACGAATGGCGGTTGGTGCAGTATATAAAATGGTGACATTGTGCTTGTCGACTATATGTCCCGTCCGTGCCCAACTTGGGTATTGCGGCACACCCTCGAACATCACTGTGGTGGCGCCATTGGAAAGTGGTCCATAAATTACATAGGAATGTCCGGTAATCCAGCCCACATCTGCGGTGCACCAGAAAATATCATCTTGTTTTAAATCAAAAACTTCACGAAAAGTACTATTCACATAGGTTAAATAGCCCCCTGTGGTATGTAACACCCCTTTAGGCTTACCGGTGGAACCCGAGGTATACAAAATAAAGAGCGGATCTTCGGCCTTCATCAGTTCTGGCGGGCAAATGTCATTCACCGACATAATTTCCATGTGATACCACAAATCACGCTGTGGTTTCATTTCAATCGGATTGCCTGTGCGATGCACCACAATCACATTTTGTACAGAGTCCGTGCCCGGCAGAGTTAAAGCCGCATCGACATTTGCCTTGAGCAAAATCGGTTTGCCACCGCGCATACCCGAGTCAGCCGTAATCACCACTTTTGCCTGACTGTCTTCGATACGACTCGCCAAAGAATCGGGTGAGAAGCCTCCAAACACTACACAATGCACAGCACCTATCCGCGCACAAGCCAGCATCGAAATGGCCGCTTCAGAGACCATTGGCATATACAGCACCACACGATCGCCTTTTTTGACGCCATTTTTTTTCAGCACATTGGCAAAGCGACAAACTTCATCGTGTAATTCTACATAGGAAATAATTTTGTGCCGTGAAGGATGATCCCCCTCCCAAATAATCGCAGGTTTATACGGATGCTCTTTTAAATGACGATCCAGACAGTTGGCACAGACATTTAATTCACCATCGGCAAACCATTCAATTTTAAAATTTTCTTTATCAAAACTGGTATTTTTGACTTGGGTAAAGGGTGTGATCCACTCCAGTTTATGCGCCTGTTCAGCCCAGTAATCCTCAGGATGTTCAATCGATTGCTGATAACGTTCAAAATATTCTGCTTCCTTGGTACGTGCAGTTTTTTTAAATTCTTCTGGAACAGGATAGACTTCTTTCATATTCATACTTCCTTGATCTTATTCATCTCATCTCGAGATGCCATGCCACGTTATTGATTTTTTATTGCTGCATTGAAGCAGTATTACGGCTATGTTTTAGACACTACAATTATGCTTTGGTCGTATATTATTTATACAGATTAAATCCACAAGATGAAATCCGACTTCTAAAAAAACTTTCGATGAATCAGTGTCTGTATGTTTGAAATCATCTTATAATTTTCCTGAAATGCCGCATGCATACTTTTGCAAAATGCAACATTTCATTACCGAATCCACACTGGAATAGCGTATGAGCACTTCGCAAACCTCTCCATTTTTCTCTCGCAATGCGGCACCTCAAAATGATAATCCCTTGTCTGCACAAGGACGTTTCGGACGGCTAAGCCTGATTGCATGGAGCGGTTTTCTCAATCTGATCACTTTTTTTTCCACACTGGCTTTAAGTCTATTTTTAGGGATTTTTAATTTCAGCACCTATTCACTTGAAAACAATATCCTACAAACTTTTTTAAGCGTGGCTGGACTGGGTTTCTGGGTAATTTTTCTGCTGTATTTTTATTTCAGTTTCGTGATTGTGATCCGCCGCCTGCATGATCTGAACAAATCAGGTTGGTTACTGCTGTTACTGTTTATACCCCTCATCAATTTCTTGATGGCCATCTATATTTTATTGGCTTCAGGGACTGCCGGCTTGAATCAATATGGTGGTCCACGTGCGACCCCAGTGTGGGAAAAAATTCTGGCATGGCTGATGATTATTTTATTTGTGCTGAGTTTTATGGCTTCTGGCAGTCTCATTTCTTATATGATGGGTACAGGTGAGCTAGAAACGCCACAGGAAGTGATTCAAAAAGGCACTGAATATTTTTAACCCTCCTGATCCTCAATGTTTAGCTGTATAACTTCGGTTGCATTGAGTTATCTTTCTGCCGCTTTTCAGGCAAAATAGCGGCAAATTTAAATCGTTTCGGATCTCCTGTGGCAGAACAAACAAATAACCTGAGTGAAGTCGCTCAGGGTACCTCGCAAATGATTCATGATGCAGGTGCAACTGTAATTGCACATACCTCAAAGTATAATGATGCCTATACCACCATTGATAAAATCATGGACAGTTTTTGGGAGCGCGTGCCCTATTTCTGCATCGCCCTGATTGTTCTGGTTATTTTCTGGTTACTTTCTAAAGTTTTTAAGTTTTTCATTGGTAAAACTTTGGAAAATCGTTCTTATACCCGTCAAAATTTGGTCTTGGTACTGAATCGAGTCGGCACCAGTGTCATTATTTTCTTTGGTTTCCTGATTGCCATGGTGATTGCCATTCCTGGCTTTACCCCTGGACAGCTGATGAGTGCCTTAGGGATTGGTTCGGTCGCGATTGGTTTTGCCTTCAAAGATATTTTTCAAAATATGTTGTCAGGGATCCTGATTTTACTGGGTGAACCGTTCCGTATTGGCGATGATATTGTGGTGAACAATATGGAAGGTACGGTGGAAGATATCCAGATTCGTGCGACCTTTTTACGCTCTTATGATGGTCGTCGCATCGTGATTCCAAATGCAACGGTATATACCAGCCCAGTTACGGTGAATACCGCTTATCAACGTCGTCGTTGTGAGTTTATGGTCGGTATTGGCTATGATGACGATGAGCAGAAAGCCAAAAGCATTATTAACGCGATTTTAGATAAAAATCGCAATGTACTCAGCCAACCTGGATTTTCCGTAAATGTCAGCGCTTTAGCCGACTTCTCCGTGAATCTCACCGTACGTTGGTGGATTGATACCACAGAAACCAATATTGCGGCATCGGTCAGTGAAATTCAGGCCGAAGTGAAACAGGCTTTTAATGCGCACGACATCAACATTCCTTACCCTGTGCAGGAAGTAAAAGTGCATCGTGATCAAAACTTGCCTTATCTAATGCCTGAAGACTCAAGCAAACAGACGCCCTAAGACATAGGAAATTGCGGTTTCCGTTCTTAAAATTCGGTTGCCTAAGCTGACTGCTTGGCAGCCGTTTTTTTCGAGCAGATCAATCTCATAGGGAATAAAACCGCCTTCAGGACCAATCAGCAAAGTACAGGCATGCTCTATTGCATGCGGCATGTTCATGTCGGCATAAGGATGGGCTACATAAGCAGGCTTTTCAGGACTAATCCACATCGGTAGCACATCTTCGACAAAAGGTTTAAAACGTTTATAGATTTCAATGTTTGGTGCAATAGTATCGCCTGCCTGCTCTAGCCCCAAAGTCACATATTGATCAATTTGCTGTAAAAAAGGCGTTTGCCAATAGCTTTTATCGACCCGATAACTATGCAGCAACACGATTTTTTCCACGCCCATGGTCACGCTATCCATGATTAAACGGCGCAATACTTTGGGGCGTGGCATCGCCACAATTAAAGTCACAGGCAATTTAGCAGGGACAGCTTCTTCCTGAATCGGACGCAGCTGGATAACACGTTCACTCACTGCCAAGACTTCCGTTAAATAACGTTTTCCAGCCCTGATCCCGACTTTTAAACGATCTCCAACCTGTACATTGACATGAGTTTGCAAATGTTCGAGCTGGCGACTGGAAGTAATGGACCACACTTCGGATTCAGTTTGGCGTGGGTCTAAGAGAACGATATTCATAGTAAATACAGAAAATTTCCAAAACGAAGGCTCAGCCGATAGAGGCAGACATGATGGGCGACTGGGATGTCGCCCGCGGTGCTGAGGTACAGGACGTACCTCAGCACCGTAAAAGATTTTTGCTACTTTTCATCTCTGAAAAGTCGGAATCTCCTACACAAAGGCATCAACTGAATCCACAGTATTTGCGGTTGTGACCAACTCATTTATTCAAGTTTTATAAATAGCCATCAATCACCTGAATATGCTTATCCAAAGAGCCTTTATTCAGCTGCATAATCTGCTGTGCCGCTTGATTCAACTGTTGCGCTTGTGCAATATTTTCCAGCAACTGCATCAGCACCACTGCTGCCTGTTCTGCACTGTCAACAACTTTGACCGCATCGGCTTGGACAAATTCATCCACAATGGTTTGGAAATTAAAATAGTTTTTCCCCAAGACGGTCGGAACATTTAGAGCAATCGGCTCAAGAATATTGTGTCCACCACCTGGCTCATTCAGTGAACCACCGACAAAACACACCTGACTTAAGGCATACCATAACCACAGTTCACCCATACTGTCCGCCAGAAAGACTTGAGTGTCTGCCTGTACAGGTTGATGCTGACTTCGTCTGCTGGTCTTTAAATTCAGACTTTGTGCGATCTGATACACTTCATCAAAACGCTCTGGATGACGTGGTACCACAATACATAGTAGCTCAGGATGTTGCTGTAAGTAAGGCTGTAACGCACTGAGTAATTTTTGTTCTTCAGGCGCATGTGTACTGGCAATGGTAATCATCTTTCGACCAGCCAATTGCCAATCTTGTTTGAGCTGTACTGCCTGTTGTACAAATTGCTCTGGAGCATGAATATCAAACTTGATACTACCGATCACCTGCGTCACCGACTGGGCCGCACCGAGTTGGATAAAGCGCTGTGCCGTTGCCTCATCCTGAGCCAATAACTGATTCAGCCCCTTCAGCATGGCTTGGGTTAAACCTGACACTTTGGCATAGCCCTGTGCCGATTTTTCCGAAAGGCGTGCATTGACTAAAATTGTGGAAACCTGAAATGCCTGCGCCTGATCAATCAGGTTGGGCCATAATTCTGTTTCAACTAAAATCAAAATCTTAGGCTGATATTTCTGAAAAAACGCCTGCATCAAATGCTTTTGATCCGCAGGTAAATACACCGCTTGAAACAAGGCTTGATACGGCGCTTTATCAAATAAGGACTTGGCACGTGCCTGTCCTGTCTTGGTGGTATTGGTCACCAAAACTGAATGACCTTGTTTTAAATAATGCTCGATTAAGGGTTGTGCTGCATTGGTCTCACCGACTGAAACTGTATGAAACCAAATGGTGTTTAAATTTTTAGGATTTTGAAATGGACCAAAACGCTCTAGACATTCTTGTTGGTAAGCTTCGATATCATGCGCACGTTTTTTAATTCGCCATTGATACAGCGGTTTAATGATTGCAAGTGCTGCGTTATACCAAAAAGGAGTAGCCAAATACGTGCTCCAAAGAATGATCTACAATAAAACAGCGCAATTTACCACATTGGATAAATTGCGCTGTTATCTTGTCGTGAATTTTGTGGAAAAGCAATTTAAACCGTTGCTGTTTCCATTTCAGTTAAAGTTGGGTAATCAATATAGCCTTCAGCGACATCCGTGCCAATCATGGTTTCCAACTTCAGCTCATTTAACGGAGCATCTTGTAATAAACGTTCATATAAGTCTGGATTGGCAATATAGGCTTTACCAAAAGATACGCCATCTGCCTGACCGGTTGCCAATAAATCAATCGCATCTTCACGGCTTAAACGCATATTGGCAATATAAGGCACACCACCTGAACGCTGTTTCATATAGGCGCTGATACTGTCATCTGCCAGATATTCACGGGTAAAGAAGAAGGCAATATGACGTTTACCCAATTCTTCTAGTACATAACCGAAGGTTTCACGTGGATTCGCATCGCCCATGTCATGCTCATCACCACGTGGTGCCAAATGCACACCCACACGACCTGCACCCCACACTTCAATCAGCGCATCGACCACTTCTAACAACAAACGTGCACGATTCTCTACACTGCCACCATACTGGTCATCACGTAAGTTGGTAGAACTTTGCAGGAACTGGTCAATCAAGTAACCATTGGCTGCATGTAATTCAACACCATCAAAACCTGCTGCTTTGGCACGAATTGCCGCTTGCTTGAACTGCTCAATCACCTCTTGAATTTCAGCAATTGCTAAGGGACGTGGAGCTACATATTCACGTTTTGGACGCAATAAACTGACATAGCCTTTTTGCTGTACATTACTGGCTGAAACAGGGGTTTCACCCTTGAGCAAATCAGGATGCGAGACACGACCCACATGCCATAATTGCGCCACAATTAAACCGTCTTTTTCATGAACCGCCTGAGTCACCTGCTTCCAGCCTTCAACCTGAGCCTCATTAAATAACCCAGGGGTATTCAGATAACCATTGGCTTCTTCTGAAATCACCGTCGCTTCAGAAATAATTAAACCACTGCTGGCACGCTGTGCGTAATATTCCGCCATCATTGCCGTTGGTACACGGTCAACGGTCGCACGGCTGCGGGTTAAAGGTGCCATGATGACACGGTTTTTTAATTCTAAATCGCCCAAACGTAAAGGGGTGCTTAACTCAGCCATAGTCGCCTCAATATTCACAATAGACTTAGAGTGAATGTTTTAAATGATCGATATATTGCTGAATCAAGGCTTCGTTGCGAGAAAAATAAGACCACTGTCCGTATTTTTCCACTTGAATTAAACCGGCTTGCTGGAGTACGGAGAGGTGATTCGACATGGTCGATTGCGACACTTTACCCAAACGCTCTATGTGTCCTGCACATACGCCGCGCTTAAAGCCACCGCATTCTTCAGCCGATAAAAACTGTTCTGGCTGTTTCAGCCATTCTAGTATTTGTCGACGCGTTGGATTCGCCAATGCTTTAAAAATTAAATCAATATCCATAGTCCAGACACGTTCAATCAGGCACAAGCTTGATTCAGCTTTTCTTTAATATATCGCATTTTATCGATTTTAATATCGAATATTTTAGATATATTGTAAAAAACTGCATCAAACTTGGCTAAGTTACTGATGATGCTTAACTTATAAGCCTTGCTTTAAGCTCGCCTCAATAAATTTATCAAGGTCACCATCTAAGACTGCACCCGTATTCGAGTTTTCAACGCCAGTACGTAAGTCTTTAATGCGTGAGTCATCCAAAACGTATGAACGAATCTGGCTGCCCCAACCAATATCAGACTTTGAATCTTCAAGCGCTTGCGCAGCTTCGTTACGTTTGCTCATTTCCAGCTCATACAACTTCGCACGCAACTGCTTCCATGCATGGTCACGGTTGGCATGTTGTGAACGCTGGTTCTGGCACGCCACTACAATCCCTGTAGGCGCATGCGTTAAACGGACCGCAGAGTCGGTTTTGTTAATGTGCTGACCACCCGCACCCGAAGCTCGGTAAGTATCGGTACGGACATCCGCTGGATTGATATCAATCTCAATGTTGTCATCGACTTCTGGCGATACAAATACCGCAGAGAATGAAGTATGACGGCGGTTACCCGAGTCAAATGGCGACTTACGCACTAAACGGTGTACACCCGACTCGGTACGTAACCAACCATAGGCATATTCACCTTCCACGCGAATGGTTGCCGACTTAATCCCAGCAACATCACCGTCCGATTCTTCCATCAACTCAGCTTTAAAGCCGTGACGCTCAATCCAACGCATATACATACGCAACAACATTGATGCCCAATCTTGTGCTTCTGTACCCCCTGAACCTGCCTGAATTTCCACATAACATGGATTCGGATCCATTGGGTTACTGAACATGCGGCGGAATTCAAGTTTTGCCAGTTCTTCTTCGGCAGAACTTAATTCAGATTGCACATCTTCCAACAAGCTTTCATCATCGGCTTCAACTGCCAAATCCAACATCGCCTGTGCATCTTCAAGTTGGGTAGCCAAACCATCCAACACGTTTAAAACGTTTTCGAGTTCGCCTTTTTCTTTCGCCATTGCCTGTGCGCGGCTCTGGTCATTCCAAATCGCAGGATCTTCTAATTCACGCAGAACTTCTTCTAGGCGTTCTTTTTTCAGATCGTAGTCAAAGATACCCCCGTAGTGTTTGACCACGGTCGTTTAAATCTTTTAATTGGTTTAAATAAGGATTAATTTCCACGGGAGCGACTCTCAAATCAATAATTAGCTTAAATAGCCCTCAATTATAGCACAGAGCATTTATAGATTTTTAGCCACCGCAGGTAATTCGGAATTGAAGGCACGGCTAGATTTTACAACCACTGATACAGCATTTGGCTATTTTGACCGTGACGATGATATGACTGATACGGTGGAACAGTTTGTTCTAAAAAGCACTTTCTACTTTAGCCTTGTCATGGCAAAAATTCATTGCTGAATCAAGCTGTATATGCTCAGCTCAGCATAACCACACTGTCTAAAGTTCTCGCTTTCTCCTTGCGACTCTTATCAATTGCGGTCAAAAAAAGCTGAGCTTGAGGATCACTGTTGAGTATTCACAACCCAGCTGTCTCCTCCGTTGTTCAAGGGCAATTCCTAAATCTAGAAGACAATACTGCTTGAGCTGATGTTGATCATCTCCTTTTCATCGCCAATGGTGATTTTGATCCTGTATCTCTCTTAGGGTCGGCATATCACATA
This sequence comes from Acinetobacter zhairuonensis, assembly GCF_022601715.1. Classification (GTDB taxonomy): domain Bacteria; phylum Pseudomonadota; class Gammaproteobacteria; order Pseudomonadales; family Moraxellaceae; genus Acinetobacter. The sequence goes on from NZ_JAKVIM010000004.1 coordinate 82,314, forward strand.
AGGATGGTAGGGACGAAGATCTCGACATCTGCTCTGCATGCTCTAACTCTTTCTTCAATCCGAACTTTGCTGTTGCTGGCAGGGTTAATCTTAAGGATGATCCGTAAGCTTTCAGCATGAATACCACATGACGCTTCTAAGTTTTTCATCCTTAATCTTTGCGACAACAAAGATACTCTTAGATATGCTGCTATATATTTTCTGCTTACAATTTCGTCGTTTTATCCACAAAAAACTATGCTATTCATAGAAAATCCACAATTTTAATAAATCACTACAATTATTATATTTTATATATATCAAATATTTAAAATACATTCATTACACAATATTACGCTCGACACAAATCCGTAACCTTCAAGCTGTTGACGCTTTTTTGTTTTGCCCTAGACTAAAAGTGTAACAAAAAATTAATTTATTTAAGCCAAATTTCAGAGGGGTCATTTCCATGAAAAAATTAGCAATTGCTTCAGCGCTATTCTCTGTCGTTGCAATGACTGGAACAGCACACGCATACCAAGCAGAAATCGGTGGCTCTGCTGGACTAATCGATCCGGATAACGGCAGCTCAAGCGGCTCTTTTGGTGTAGATGGTACTTATTACTTCAATCCTGTGCAAACGCGTAACGCACCTTTAGCAGAAGCGGCATTCTTAGACCGTGCCAGCAATGTCAATGCACACTATGCCTATAACGAAGTCGGTGATGACGAAGTCAATAACTACGGTGCTGGTGTTGAATTCTTCGTACCGAACTCAGATTTCTACTTGAGTGGTAACATTGGTCGTCAAGATGTAGAACATCGTTATGGTCCAGATTTTGACACGACACTTTACAGTGCTGAAGTCGGTTACTTACCTGCACCAGGTTTCTTGGTAGCTGCTGGTCTTAAGGGCTATGACAATGACGACAATGATGGCGTAGACCCAACAGTCCGTGCAAAATATGTGACTCAACTTAGCAATGGTAAAGACATCAACCTTGAAGCTGGTGCTTCTTTTGGTGACCTAGATGAGTACAATCTTGCTGCGGACTACTTCATTGATAAAAGCTTCAGTGTCGGTGCAGACTATTACAGCAACGACCTCAGCGATGTAAACGAATTTGGCGTGAATGCACGTAAATTCTTTACCCCGCAAGTCAGCCTTGAAGGTCGTGTTGGTTTTGGTGAAGTCGGTAACAATGACTACAACAAATTTGGTGTAGCTGCGAAATACCGCTTCTAATTTGCCCAAGCTTTAACTACAAAAAACCGCTGAATTCAGCGGTTTTTTTATTATTGCAAATGCAAAATTCTCAACTGTAGACTGACCTGACCATTAAAACTGTTCTGCTCTAATTCATATACCAAATGAATAGAGGATTGCATCGGATCAAATTGAAATTTATCTGCTGCATTAAAGGCAATTGCATCCACCACTTGACCATTATCTAACGCCAATCTTAATTTCAAATGTAAATCCTTTAACCAGCGATAATCCAGCACTTGAAATTGCCCTTCAAAAATTGGGGCTGGAAATTTTTGCCCCCAAGGGGTCAAATGCTGCAACAGATGAACGGTATCTAAATTCAACGCTTCGCTTGGTAAAACACCATCCGTCCATAAAGTCGCTTGAAACAAAGCTTCATCCATAGTTTGAATCAGCTGAACAAATTGCTGTTTAAATTCATCAAAATGCTGTTTCTTGATGGTCAAGCCTGCCGCAGCGGCATGTCCCCCAAAATGACTGACCAAGTGTGGAAATTGCTCCGCCACTGTTTCAATCGCATCTCGAATATGAATGCCTTCAATCGATCGTGCAGAGCCCTTAATGTGTTCACCATCTTCAGCAGCAGCAAACACAATCGCAGGTCGATGGAACTGTTCTTTTAAACGTCCCGCCACAATACCAATCACCCCTTGATGCCAATGTGGCTCAAATAGAATTAAGGCAGCTGGTGTTTCTGTCGCTTCTAGCTTGAACTCTGCCAAAGCAGTTAGGGCATCCTGCTTCATTTGCGTTTCGACTTGACGACGTTCTACATTGAGCTGATTCAGCTGCTGTGCCAAAGCATAGGCGCTGCTGTAATCCTTTGCCAATAAGCATTCAATGCCAATGTCCATGGTTTCCATGCGTCCAGCGGCATTAATCCGTGGACCTAACACAAAACCTAAATCCTGAGCCTTGAGTTGTGCTGCATCACGTCCCGCAATGTCCAATAAAGCCGAGATGCCGACACGGCATTGCTGTTGCTGAATGCGTTTAACGCCTGCATCCACCAATATACGGTTGTTATAGTCCAGTGCTGCGACATCGGCATAAGTACCCAAAGCCACCAAATCCAGATATTGCGCCATCTTGGCACTGGATTTACCTTGCTGGGCTCGACGACTACACAAATTTGCCAGCAAATAAAATGCAACCCCCACTCCTGCCAAAGCTTTACTTGGAAATTCACAGCCTATTTGATTGGGATTCACCACTGCTTCGGCAGCAGGCGTCTCTTTAGTCGTCAAATGATGGTCGGTAATCACCACTTGCATCCCCAAGGCTTGTGCTTGAGCCACACCAGCATGGCTGGAAATGCCATTATCAACAGTCACCAGAACTTCAGGTTGAAACTTGGAAGAAGCCAAATCTGCAATTGCAGGGGTTAGACCATAACCATATTTAAAACGGTCTGGCACAAGATAGTCCACCTGAGCCCCCATCTCACGCAATACCAAAATCATTAAAGCGGTACTGGTGGCACCATCGGCATCATAATCCCCCACGATCACGATTTTTTTATGCTGATCAATCGCTTGATCCAGTAATTCAACTGCCTGCGCAAGCCCTTTTAAATTTGGCGGTAATAAATGCTTGAGTTTTAATTCGAGTTCTTGTTCCGATTCCACACCTCGGCGCGCCAAAATTTGTGCAATAAAAATTGGCACGCCCTGAAAATTTTCAGGGCGTGTTAGATAAGGTCGTTGCTTAATTTGTATTTGCGTCATTTACGGCATGAGTCGTTGTAATTTCCATATGCCTTCGATTCTTTCATAACTGAGACGGTCATGTAAACGATTTGGACGCCCTTGCCAAAATTCATAATAATCTGGCTGCAAACGATAACCGCCCCAGAACGCTGGTTTTTCCAGTTCTGCTTGCTCAGCAACCTGATCTTGCAAACGCTGGAAGCGTTGCTGTAGTTCATCACGACTGGCAATCACACCACTTTGTGGCGTACTAATATGCGCGGCAATTTGACTGTCACGTGGACGCTTCAAGTAATATGCTGTTGCCTCATCTTCCGAAATTTTTTCGACTCGACCACTAACACGCACTTGACGTTCGAGTTCAGGCCAGTAAAACAACAACTCAGCATAAGGGTTCTCTACCAGATCTAAGCCTTTTTGACTGTCATAATTGGTGTAGAAGTCATAGCCTGCTTCGGTTGCGCCACGTAACAGCACGGTACGCACATGTGGACGTCCTTGGCTGTTGGCAGTCGCCAAATACATGGCATAAGGTTCGTGCAAGCGCGCCTCTAAAGCCATATTGAACCAATTCAGGAATTGCTCATGGGGATGCTGCTCCACTTCTGATTCCAGCAATTCGCCTTTTTGGTAACTCAAACGCAATTCACTTAAATCTTTAATTAAATCGCTCATTGCATCATTCCTTAAGCAGCTTGGGTACGAACCACATCCGCGAGATGATTCGCCAATGTAGTCACTTCTTCGAGTTGATCACCTTCTACCATGACCCGAATCACAGGCTCAGTGCCTGACTTACGAATCAACAGTCGTCCACGTCCTGCCAGTTGGGCTTCAGCTTTTTCAAATTCAGCCACCATTGCTGGGTTGGAATACGGGTCGATCATTTGCTCTAAACGCACATTCACCAGCACTTGCGGGAACAGTTTAAAATCGGCAACCAATTCATGCAGCGCCTTTTTCTGCTCGACCATCACCGTAAGCACCTGTAATGCTGCAATAATCGCATCACCTGTCGTGCTCTTATCCAGCGTTAAAATATGACCTGACGGCTCACCACCAGTCACCCACTGGTTTTCTTCAAGGGCTTGCAATACATAACGGTCACCCACTTTGGCACGCACAAATGGCACGTCTGCCTGTTTAAGTGCCAGCTCCAACGCCATATTGCTCATGACGGTACCCACAATTCCAGCTGTTTTTTTGCTGGCTTGTGTCGCCAAAATATACAGAATATGATCACCTGTGATTTGTTCACCGTTGCGATCGACCATAATCACGCGGTCTGCATCACCATCAAAGGCAATCCCCACATCCGCAGCATGTTCAAGCACTGCTTTTTGTAAACTTTCAGGATGGGTTGAACCACAGTCCTGATTAATATTTAAGCCATTGGGTTTGTTAAACAACGCTATAACTTTTGCCCCGAGTTCTTGAAAAACAGCAGGCCCCACGTTATAGGCAGCACCATTGGCACAGTCCACCACAATTTTTAAATCTGACAAATCATAATGGTATGGGAAAGTCGATTTACAGAATTCGATATAACGACCATTGGCGTCTTTGACACGCACACTTTTACCCAAGTTAGCCGTGTCTTCAATCAACAACTCATTTTCTAGTTCTTGATTAATCGCTTCTTGTAATTCATCAGGTAACTTTTTACCTTCACTGGAAAAGAATTTAATGCCGTTATCAAAATACGGATTATGCGAAGCGGAAATCACAATCCCTAAGCTGGCATGTAAGGCACGCGTTAAGTGAGCAATCGCAGGCGTCGGTAATGGCCCCAATAAATGCACATACACCCCAGCCGCATTCAACCCAGCTTGTAACGCTGCTTCCAAAATATAACCTGATAAACGAGTATCTTTACCCAGTACCACAATCGGTTTATTTTTTTGCGTATTTTTTTTAAGCACTTTACCTGCAGCAAATCCTAACTTTAGTGCAAATTCAGGCGTAATTGGTAATTCTCCAAATTTTCCTCGAATACCATCTGTGCCAAAATAACTCATGTTTTACTCACTTCTTATATCTAGGTGTTGTTATCCACCTTTTGTCATAGTGAAATACTTTACACCAAAACAAAAAAGACCGTCATAGTGTTGACGGTCTCTTTGGGTCTAATTTACTAAAAATCAACCAACGCGGTAGTTTGGTGCTTCTTTAGTAATGGTCACATCATGCACGTGAGATTCAGACATACCTGCTGAGGTAATCTTCACAAATTTTGCATTTTGACGTAGATCTTCAATGGTTGAAGAACCCGTATAACCCATAGAAGAACGTAAGCCACCCATCATTTGATGTACGATGTTGCCCATTGGTCCTTTATACGGTACACGACCTTCAATCCCTTCTGGTACTAACTTCTCAGCACCCGCTTTCGAGTCTTGGAAGTAACGGTCAGCAGAACCTGTCGCACCCGCCATTGCACCCAATGAACCCATGCCACGATAAGCTTTGTAGTAACGACCTTGGAAGAATTCAACTTCACCTGGTGCTTCTTCAGTACCAGCGAGGAGTGAACCCACCATAATCGTGCTTGCACCGGCACCAATCGCTTTCGCCATATCACCAGAGAAACGAATACCGCCATCTGCAATTAAAGGAATTTGATCTTTTAATGCATTGGCAACGCTGTCAATCGCAGAGATTTGTGGCATACCAATACCCGCCACAATACGTGTGGTACAGATCGAACCAGGACCGATACCCACTTTCACAGCGTCGGCACCCGCATCAAGAAGAGCTAATGCAGCATCACCTGTTGCAATGTTTCCACCGATCACTTGAACTTGAGGGTAGTTCTGTTTTACCCAACGTACACGCTCAATCACGCCTGCAGAATGACCATGTGCAGTATCAACCACAATTACATCAACACCTGCATCCACTAAAGCTTCTACACGGCTCGGTGTTTCAACACCTGTACCGACTGCAGCACCCACGCGTAAACGACCTAAGTCATCTTTACAGCTGTTTGGGTAAAGTTCAGCTTTACGGAAGTCAGTCACCGTAATTAAGCCTTTCAGCTCGTTGTTTTCGCCAACCACCAATACTTTTTCAATACGGTGCTTCTGCAATAATGCCTGAATCTGTTCTTTAGATTCACCTTCACGTACAGTCACTAAACGGTCTTGACCCGTCATAATACTGCTTACAGGCTGCTCTAGGTTGGTTTCAAAACGTGTATCACGTCCTGTCACAATACCCACTACTTTCCCATCTTTAACTACAGGAACACCACTGATGTTGTTGGCTTGCGTAATCGCAATCAACTCACGCACTGTGGTTTCAGGTGTTACTGTAATTGGGTCTTTGACCATGCCTGCTTCAAATTTTTTCACACGGCGTACTTCAGCAGCTTGTGCAGCAATATCCATGTTCTTGTGCAAAATACCAATACCACCGTTTTGTGACATCGCAATTGCCATACGTGATTCAGTCACGGTATCCATTGCTGCTGAAACGAGAGGGATATTTAAGTTAATGCCGCGAGTCAGGCGTGTCTTTAGAGAGACATCTTTTGGGAGGACAGTAGAATAGGCAGGGAGTAATAAGACATCATCGAAGGTTAACGCTTCTTGAACGATGGTCAACATAACAGTCTCACTGGTAATTTCCGTGCGCTATTATAAACAAATTTAGCTTTAAATTTCATTTTTTATTAAAAAAATATCACTTAAAAATACAAGTACGCTGGAAATCATTTTTCAGACCCAGTTTCGATGCAGGAAATTAGCTTCAATTTATCCACTAATTTCCTTTTATACTTGATTTAGATTTAAGTTGGACAGGTGAAAACGCTTTCATCCATCAAATCAACACCACATTCCAGCGTTTCAATCCAGTCGAGGAATTGGTTAATCATGTCTTTACCAATAAATGGCGTACCGTGTTGGGGCACAATCATCTCGACATCCATGCTGCGTACCATGTTGACCCAAAGGCGAATCACTTTATTGGAGCACATATAGCGTTGATGGAAACCTTTCATCTTCGGAATATGTGCAGCGAAATTTTCTAGAGGTTTCGATGCATCGTCGACCATCGAAGCACCCATATCTCCTGAAAATAGAATTTTCGCAATCGGATCATAAAACTGAAAGTTACCCACCGAATGCAGAAAGTGCGCTGGAATTGCCACAATCGAAGATTGACCTAATGTAATCACCTGACCATGGTCCGGCAGTTCGACCAAACGATCCAACCAATTGCCTTTCATACGGTCACTCATAAACGCTGAGTTTAAATGCGGTAAAAAGCGAGCCCATAGCTTTGAAGCGACCACTTTGGCATCGGTATAGACCAACCAGCGTGGCATAGAGGTAATAATGTCTGGGTCTTGATGAGATGCCATCACATAGTCGAGGTTGGTTAAACGTGTATATTTATTCAGTTCCATGGTTAACGGAACATACGTCAAGTCCCCACCTGGGTCTAATACTGCTGCACGCTCATGATCTAAAATTAGAAACTGGTTTGCCTGCACGCCCTCGCCTTTAACCAGACTGGTGAAACTGATGCACTTGTGTGTGCCATTATCAAATAACACTTGTGATGTGGTGCGATCAAAAGCCATAGCAAAACCCCAATATTTATATTCTATAAGTTCAATTTTTAATCCCCTATAACATAAAGGGAAATAGCTCAACTTACAATAAATATACAGAGCAAGTTTGCAGTTTTATACAGTTATTTATCTGATTTACATAATAAAAAACCCAACTGTTTCGCTGGGTTTTCTAAAAAATTAGTGTTTAGAAGAAGTAATGCTGTACTAGCGTTGAAACCCCGATAATTAAGAAGATGGCTGCCCCAATTTTATGGATTAACGCAATTGGCAACTTGTCTGCCATTTTATTGCCCACAAACACTGCAGGTGCATTCGCCAACATCATCCCTACAGTCGTTCCAGCCATCACCCAGAAAATACTGTCATAACGTGCTGCTAAAGCAACGGTTGCGATTTGGGTTTTGTCCCCGATTTCTGCCAAAAAGAATAATACGAAGGTGGCACCGAACACCCCAAATTTCTGCCATTTATTAATGCTATCGGTTTCATCGTCCAACTCATCTGGAATTAACATCCAACCCGCCATACCAATAAAGCCGAGTGACAACACCCAGATCAACACATCAGGACTCAATACCGTGGTAATCCATTGACCCAATACTGCAGACAAACCATGGTTAATCAGGGTTGCAGCTAAAATGGCAATTAGAATAGGTACAGGTTTACGAAAGCGTGCAGCCAGTAATAAGGCAAGAAGTTGGGTTTTATCACCCATTTCGGCGAGAGCGACAATTGCTGTCGAAATTAGGAACTCATGCATAACATTTTTCTCTGGCTAGCAAAATTTGCCTATGACTTACCTCTCCTGCTAGCCAAAATCAAATAGATTGATGCAGAGTGGTAAATCAAAGGTCTTGCCAACAAAAAAAGCTGTTTAATGAGCTTATTTGGTTCTTTGCTATGATGACCATGTTCTGTGGAACAATTATGTTGATCATCACCTTTTTACAGAGCGTAAAAAGCGGCTACTCCCCAATGAATCCTGAGCATTATATAAAATTTCACCAATTTTTCAAATCTTTCATTGTGGTTTTTCGTCTTCCCGAAAATATTGTCTATGCGATTAAACAGAAAATCCGAAACGTTGATATAGCCAGATCGCTCCACGGCATAGCCCTAACAGCATGGCTAAGCCCACATTAAAGCCGAGCCAACCAAAGCTACCCCAACCACTAGTTCCACCAATCTGCTGTGCTTGAAACTCCATGGAAAAAACGATGGTCGCAGTGAGTATTTCTAGTCCCATCACCAAATAAGTGACCCAGTTCCAAGGGAAATGCAACACACTCAACCAAAGCCCCATCAACACCAAAACTAGCAATAAGATTGGAAGCATAAATTTAAAAAATGCAAACATCTGCATGCAACTCCCTGCATTCTATTTTACTTTGACATCTATATGCATTTTAACCAAATCATTCAATTTCACGAGACTTCACAACAGATTTTTACGATTTATCCAATTTCTTCAAAATAAAAAACCCCGCCGAGGCGAGGTTTTAAGCGCTGATTTAAATTTTAAATTAGAGCAGTAAGCTACGAATATCAGCCAACAGCTTGGTGAGCTTATTGGTGAAGCGTGCTGCATCAGCCCCATTAATCACTCGGTGATCATAAGACAAAGACAGCGGTAACATCAGACGCGGATCAAAGCCTTGACCACTCCATACTGGCTGCATGGTTGCTGGTGAAATACCTAAAATAGCCACTTGAGGCCAGTTTACTAATGGTGTGAATGCTGTTCCACCAATACTGCCTAAGCTCGTAATCGTGAAATTCGCACCTTGCAAGTCCTTCGGTGAAAGTTTCTTATCACGGGCTTTTTGACCCAACACACCCAATTCCACTGCAATTTGCTTAATGGTTTTTTGATCTGGGTTACGTAACACTGGAACCGTCAAGCCATCAGGGGTTGCCACAGCAATGCCCATATGGATTTCATTACGTAACAGTACTGACTTACCATCGTCCGACAGGTGACCTGCAAACTCACGCTCTTCTTTCAACAAATGCGCAACCGCTTTGATGATGAACGCCATAATCGTCAGACTGATGCCTTCTTTCTTAAAGTTACCTTTCAGGTCATTACGCCATGCTTCAAGCTCAGTAATGTCAGCCGAATCGAACTGTGTCACTTGCGGAATGAAGTTATTCAATGACAATTGCGGAATCGAAACTTGCTGCAAACGCGTCAGCATTTTTTCTTCCACACCACCAAAGGCAGTGAAGTCAGGTAATTTCGGCAAACCTGAAACTGCTGGTGCTGCCGCAGCTACTGGTGCTGCTTGTGGAGCAGTTAAACGCGCTTTCACATAAGCAAACACGTCGTCTTTCATCAAGCGACCATGCGGACCTGAGCTTTGCACTTGTGCAAGGCTCACACCCAATTCACGTGCCAATTTACGCACTGCAGGACCTGCATAGACTTTGGCATTTTCAGCACTTTGTTCTTTGGTCAGCTTGTCAGCCCCTGTTGTCGCTACAGGTGCAGATTCAACTTTCGCTGCTTGTGCTGCTGGAGCAGCAGCGACTTGAGTTTGCGCTTTGGCTGGAGCTGCAGCCACTTGTGCCGCAGGAGCTGCTGCTGTGGTTTCACTTTCAATCGTGACCAATGGCATGCCTTGTGCAACGCTCTGACCAGTGCTTACGTGGATGGCTTTAATCACGCCTGTAGTCGTGCTTGGCACTTCAACGGTCGCTTTATCCGATTCAACCACAATAATGCTTTGATCGTTCTCAACACGATCACCCACACTCACCAAAATTTCAGCAACTGCAGCTTTGTCGACACCCAAGTCAGGTACAGTAATTTCAACTGGCCCTGCTGCCACTGGTGCGGCAGGAGCAACTGCTGCCTGTACAGGCTCAGCTGGTGTAGGCGTGCTTACAGCTGCTGGTGTTGTCGCTACTGGAGCTGCAGCACCTGCAACTTTTACTTTTAACAACACAACGCCTTCTTTCACAGTGTCGCCAGCTTGAATTTCAATGCTTTCAACCGTACCCGCAACTGTGCTCGGCACTTCAACAGTCGCTTTGTCCGATTCAACCACCACGATACTTTGATCAACTTCAATCGTATCGCCCGCTTGAACAAGGATTTCACCTACGACTGCTTTTTCAACACCAATGTCTGGCACTTGAACATCAACAACAGCCGTTGTAGCAGCTTGGCTCGCTGCAACAGGGGCAGCAACTTCTGGAGTCGCAACCACTGCTGGAGCTGGTTCTGCTACTTTTTCTTCAACTTTTACCGCATCGATAGAAGTCGCAGCAGCATTTGATTCAAGCTCAATCAGGACAGCGCCTTCTGAAACCTCATCGCCCACTGTTACGCTGATGCTTTTCACCACACCTGCTGAAGTGCTTGGCACTTCAACAGAGGCTTTATCTGACTCAAGTAAAACTAGACTTTCATCAACCGCAATTTGGTCGCCTACTTGCACTAAAATTTCTGCAACCGTGGCTTTATCTACGCCAATATCAGGTGTTTTGATTTGCATGCTTAGTTCTCCTCACCTGATTGTTCTTTGTAGTCCGCAACTGCTTGAACTTCAGGGTGTGCCTGAGGAGCCCATGCCACTGGACGGTCAGTATCGAGTTCAAATGAAGAAATCGCATCTTTCACTAAACGTGCATCCACTTCACCTTCGTCCGCTAACTTTTTCAAGGTCGCAACCACAATATGCGCTGCATCTACACCGAAGTAGCTACGTAGGTTGGCACGTGTATCTGAACGACCGTAACCATCTGTACCTAAAGCCACGAATGGACGGTTGTCTGGAAGGTAAGCACGGATTTGTTCGCTATAAGCACGCATATGATCCGTTGCAGAAACCACAATACCATCGGTAGGGCGAAGCAACTCAGATACCCACGCTTCTTTCGTTTGTTCAGCTAAAGGATGTAAACGGTTGTATTCTTCACATGCCATACCATCACGCGCCAACTCGTTAAAGCTAGTCACACTCCATACATTCGAATGGATTTGGTATTCATCACGGAGAATTTTCGCAGCTTTGATCACTTCACGCAGAATCACACCCGAACCTAACAATTGAACAGTTGCTTTGTCATCTTGTTGGAACAAGTACATACCACGTTTAATGCCTTCCTCAGCGCCAGCCGGCATTTCAGGATGCTCGTAGTTTTCATTCATTACAGTTAAGTAATAGAAAATACGCTCTTGGTTTACATACATACGTTGTAAACCATCATGCACGATCACCGCCAATTCATAACCGAAACATGGGTCATATGACACACAGTTTGGAATGGTGTTCGCAAGGATGTGTGAGTGACCATCTTGGTGCTGTAAGCCTTCACCGTTCAGTGTAGTACGACCTGCAGTTGCACCTAACAAGAAGCCCTGCGCTTGAGCATCACCAGCAGCCCATGCAATATCACCGATACGCTGGAAACCAAACATTGAGTAGTACATGTACATTGGAATCATTGGCAAGTTATTGGTTGAATAACTGGTTGCCAACGCTGCCCATGCGCTCATCGCACCGGCTTCGTTAATCCCTTCTTGTAGCATGTGACCGTCTTTGGCTTCACGGTAATGCATCAATTGTTCTTGGTCTTCAGGGGTATATTTCTGACCATGTGCAGCATAAATACCGAGCTGACGGAACATGCCTTCTAGACCAAAAGTACGTGCTTCATCTGGAACGATTGGTACTACACGGTCTTTAATTGCTTTTTCTTTAAGTAAAGAAGCAATTAAACGAACCATCACCATAGTCGTCGATTGTTCTTTGCCTGCCGAACCTTTTAATACTGCATCAAATACTGACAATTCAGGAATGGCTAATTGCTCACTCTCTTTACGACGTGCAGGTAAATAGCCACCTAAAGCTTCACGACGCGCCTTCATATACTTCATTTCTGGAGAGTTTTCACTTGGGCGGTAGAATGGGAGCTCTTCTAACTTATCATCTGTAAATGGCAGATTGAAACGGTCACGTACATATTTCAAAGAGTCGATCTGCATTTTCTTGATTTGGTGAGTTTTGTTCACCGCTTCAATTTCTTCAGACAAACCATAACCTTTAACCGTTTTTGCAAGAATAACGGTTGGTTGACCTTTGGCTTTCATTGCTTCTGCATAGGCTGCAAACACTTTGTACGGGTCATGACCACCACGGTTAAGATTGTCGATGTCTTCATCGCTTAAATCTTTTACAAGTTCCGCAGCTTCTGGGTACTTGCCAAAGAATTTTTCACGCGTGTATGCACCACCTTTCACTTGATAGCGTTGGTATTCACCATCAACTGTTTCTTCCATGACCGCTTTTAAAGCGCCTGTGCTGTCTTTTGCAAGTAGTGGATCCCAATGACGGCCCCACACGACTTTAATGACACGCCAGCCCGCACCACGGAATAGCGATTCTAATTCTTGAATGATTTTACCGTTACCACGTACAGGACCATCTAGACGCTGTAAGTTACAGTTCACCACCCAGATCAGGTTGTCTAATTTCTCACGACCAGCAAGTGAAATTGCACCCGTACTTTCTGGCTCATCCATCTCACCATCGCCAAGATAAGCCCAGACTTTACGATCTTCTTCTTTGATCAAGCCACGGTTCATCAAATATTTTTGAATATGTGCTTGATAAATCGACATGATTGGACCAAGACCCATCGATACCGTTGGGAATTGCCAATAGTCCGGCATTAAGTATGGATGTGGATAGCTTGGTAAACCGTTACCGCCCACTTCACGGCGGAAGTTACTTAACTGTTCCTCCGTCAAACGCCCTTCAAGGAATGAACGTGCATAAATACCAGGAGCACAGTGTCCTTGGTAATAAATCATATCTCCGCCAAAGTTATTGCTGTTTGCACGGAAGAAGTGGTTAAAACCAACGTCGTATAAAGTTGCTGAAGATGCAAAACTTGCCAAGTGACCACCTAAGTCATCACCCGTTTTGTTGGCACGTAAAACCATCGCCAAAGCGTTCCAACGGATCAGCGCGCGAATACGACGCTCCATATCCTGATCGCCTGGCATTGCAGGCGTTTCGTCAACTGAAACCGTATTTAAATAAGGAGTATTTAAGCGCTGAATAGGAACATGTTTCGCAATTGCACGTTGATATAATTTTTCTAATAAAAATGCAGCGCGTTCTGTTCCCATGTGTTTTAGAACCGAATCAAAAGCTTCTTGCCATTCTTGGGTTTCTTGCGCATCTGTATCGCCATAAAACGCCATAATTCACCTATTCCTTGAGCTTAATCTATTTTATATATGTACCATACTTTGGTATTAGAAGTTATCGTTACAGCTGAATACGGACATGCACCACTATTTATAAAATAAATAATTGATGACGATTTAACACTCAAATTAACAAAAAATCGCCAATAATGCAGATTATTTATACAAACAAAATTCTTTTGCCTGATAGTATTAAAAAAGATACAGGAAGCATCCCTGTTTTGGTGCAAATCTTACAAAAACAAAAAGGCAGCACATTGGAAAGAGGTTAGACCCAATGCACTGCCTTTGAAAGAATTTAAGAAATAAATTCGAGGTACGATTATGGCAACATCGCTAAGTAGGTAGATGGATTTTTACGCTGACCATCTTTCACAACTTCATAATGTAAATGTGGACCGGTACAACGACCTGTACACCCAACATTAGCAATGTGTTCACCCGCGTCTACGCGATCACCGACACGCGCAACTAGACGCGAAGCATGTGCATAACGCGTGATGTAACCATTGCCGTGATTAATCTCGACGTACTGACCATAGCCTGAACCCCAACCCGACTTGGTCACAACACCAGGACCTGTCGCATAGATAGGTGTACCACTTGGCGCAGACAAATCTAAACCAGAATGATGTTCAGCTCGCCCGCCCATGGTACGACCACCAAAGTTTGAGCTGATACGTTTCATGTCGGGTAATGGATGAGTCACTAACCACGAATAAGGATTATTTGAAGATGCTGAATACGTAGCTTTAGTGCCATATTTCTTAGCAATCGACTCGTTGTTAAGTTCAACTGTTTTTTCACGTAGCTTGACTGACACTTGTGTACTTGCAGGAATATCAATATCTTCAGGTTCAGCATAAGAACCTTGTGCAAGCGTCTGAGTGAGCTGTTCAATACGATCTGGTGAAGCAGTAGTATTTGAGTTCAATTGAACTAAATCAGCGAAAGCGACCGATGCGGCCGAAGCTGCTAAAGAAAACGCCAATAAAATACGTCTCGTGTGCATAAAAACCTCTTTAAACTGTTCTTACAAAATGTTCCTTGCGTGATCTCTTCCTTGATATCTACTGAAAGGAACGCATAAGATTAAGACACAAATATGAAGGTAATATGTATGTCCGAACCAGAGAATCTCTTTCAACAAACAAGAAAACGCATAAAAACAGGAAACTTATCGTTTCTCTCAACCCAAGTTGCTGCATGGCAGAAACTTAGCAAACTTATTCAACCGTTATTGCCTCAACCAGAGCAATGGCAAGTTGCTTGTTATCAACATGGTGTTTTGACCGTAACAGGTGAAAATCAAGCGATGGTGAGTCAACTCGGTTACTTACAAAAGCACTATATTGTTGAATTAGCTCGACTCGAAGAACTTAAAGATTTACAAAAGCTTCAGGTGCGTTTGAGAGCTTCTCCCAAAACGACACACCCGACCACTGAACCACCTTCACGGTCTTTAAGTGCAGAAACCCAAGACTTATTAACTGGGGCTGCTGACTTTGTGAGCGACCCTAAGCTTAGCCAAGCCATGCGACGTTTGGCAAGCAATAAAAAGTAACTCAGATCTGCTTTCAGAAAATGATTCAGCACATAAATGTGGCGGACGTCACACTTTAATTTGTTACATTATAATGTAACCCATACAAGACAATGACTTATGTCACACTTACATAAGGGATTGGACATTGATCTATGTCATCAAATGTTACAATTTCGTAGCTGCTTGGATCACTTTTGACATTGCGTAACAATTGGTTGTTTAAAGCATGCCCTGACTTATATCCATCAAATTTCGCGATAATTTGATGACCCAATAGGTATAAATCGCCTACGGCATCTAATATTTTGTGACGAACAAATTCGTCTGAAAAGCGTAGCCCTTCTTCATTGACTACACCTGTATCATCCACACCAATCGCATTATCTAAACTTGCACCCAATGCTAAGTTATTGGCTTTTAAATAATCGAGATCCTTCATAAAGCCAAAAGTACGGGCTTCACTCACTTCGTACACGAAAGTTTCGGTAGAAAAATCAATGGTGGCTGACTGGTATTCTTTTTTGAATGCAGGATGGTCAAAATCAATGGTAAAGTTGAGCTGAAAGCCTGAATGCGGAGTAAAGATTGCACGCTTATCATCAATGAGTGCTTCAACTGGTTTTAAAATTCTAATGAATTTTTTTGGTGCATTTTGCTCGACCAAACCGCCTTGCATTAACAGATAAATAAACGGACCTGCACTGCCATCCATAATTGGGACTTCAGAAGCAGAGACTTCAATAATTAAATTATCAATCCCCAGACCTGCTATTGCACTCATCACGTGCTCAATGGTGCCAACTTTGGCATTCTCTTGAACCAAATTAGAGCACATAAATGCTTCTTGAATCAGCATGGCATCGGCTAGTATGTCGACAGGTGGATTTAGATCAATACGACGAAACACAATGCCCCCATCCACATGGTGCGGCACAAAGTTCATTAATACTTTTTGCCCACTATGAAGACCAATGCCGCTCGCTTTCACGACACGTTGCAGGGTACGCTGTTTCAACATGCTTTTTCTATCATCTGCCCATAAAACCGCTATACGTTAGCATATTTAGCCATTGATAAAAAACAAAAAGGTAGCGAATACGCTACCTTTTTGTCACATCCTGATAAAAAGATGTTATTAAATAATTATTTACGCTGCTGATTCTTCAAATAATCTTGAATACTCATTGGCGTTGGACGAGAAGCACCTGCCGATGAAGCGGCATTAATTGCTGGAGAATCAGATTGCTGACGTTGAATCGCAGGAACATCATCTTCTTCAACCGCAGCTTGTGCCGTCGATGCAGAGCGTGACACATGTGCTGTTGTTGAGCGCTTGGTTGGTTCTATTGCATCCGCTGAATTACGAGTTAAACCTGTTGCAATCACAGTTACACTAATTTCATCACGTGCATCTGGATCAAATACAGTGCCGTAGAAGACCTGACCTTCATCCAAGTCAACGATTTGGTTCACAACATCGGTGATTTCTTCAATCTCACCAAAAGTCACATCGTCACCACCCGTTACATTAATTAAAATGCCTTTGGCATTCATAATGGTGACGTTATCTAATAATGGACTACGAATCGCCTGTTCAGCTGCTTGGCGCGCACGATTCTCACCACGACCCGAACCTGCACCCATCATGGCATAACCACGGGTACTCATTGCAGTTTTTAAGTCAGCAAAGTCAAGGTTGATATGACCAGGACGCACCACTAAATCAAAGATACTACGTACGGCATTCAACAATACATCATCCGCTTTTTTATAGGCATCTTTCATTGAGATGTCACGGAATACTTTTAATAGGCGTTGGTTTGGAATAATAATCAAAGAGTCAACATGTGCCTCTAAAGCTTCAATGCCTTTTTCAGCAGACTGTTGACGGCGCTTACCTTCAAAGTTGAATGGCGTGGTAACCACACCCACGGTCAAAATGCCCATTTCTTTGGCAATTTCAGCAACCACTGGTGCAGCACCCGTACCTGTACCGCCGCCCATACCCGCAGTCACGAACACCATATCGGTGCCTTCAAGATGCTGGCGGATTAACTCGCGACTTTCTTCAGCAGCAGTTTGCCCCACTTGCGGATTTGCGCCTGCACCTAAACCACGCGTGCTTTGCTCACCCAACTGGATTTTGAATTGTGCATTCATACGGTCTAATGCTTGTTTGTCCGTATTGGCACAAACAAATTTTACGCCTTGAATGTCTGATTCCAACATGTGTTGAACAGCATTACCGCCTGCACCACCTACACCAAATACAGTGAAACGGGCTTGACCGTTGCTATCGTTTTGATCATCTTCTAAAAATTCAAATGAGGCCATGACCTTTAAATTTCCTAATTCGTAATTGGCAGTCACTTAAGCCCGTATACTGCCTTGATCTGCATAAATAAAAATTGGTTTTAGGATGCTGTTCAATGTCTAGCTTGTCAAGTCTCGACTGCTCAACGTACAACTTCCAAACAATATTCCCAAAAAATACAACTAAAAAATAGACTTTAACTTATCATTTAACCCTGACCATGCACGTCCTGCACGTTTCCAGAACGACAGCGTTTCAGGATCAACGGTTTCAACCAACGTTTCTTGTGGATCGCCCTGACTAAACATTAATAGCCCTGCCGCAGTCGCATATTGAGAACGACGCAACGAAGCCAAATAAGGTTCATCCGCATAGACCTGCACGGGTGGATTTCCTAAATGTGCAGAAATACCCAACATCCGGCGTACTAAACTGACCATACCTTCAATTTGGCATGCATCACCCGTCAATACCACCCCATGGTATAAACCATGAATGGCACCACTGCGTTCCAAGACTTCTCGAACCTGCGTCAAAATTTCTTCATAACGGGCAATCATAATTTCAGACAACTCAATGCGACTGATGGTTTGCGGACCGTCAATGCCTTGAATTTGAATCATATGATCTGGTTTTACCACTTTTAAGTCGACACAGCCATAAAGTAGCTTAATTCTTTCAGCTTCGTCTGTGGTGGTCTGTAAAACCGCAGCAATATCACGCGTTACATGTTCACCGCCACGCTGCAAAGTTTCAGCCATGGCAAGACGACCGTCTAAATAGACCGCAAGATTGGTGGTGCCAGCGCCCATATCGAGCAGGCAGACTCCATATTCTTTTTCATCTTTGAGCAAACTGGCTTCAGCCGTCGCCAAGCAAGACACCACCATTTTTTCAACCGTGATGTTTGCCCCTTTCATGGCACGATCCAGATTCTGCATGGTGCTAATCGGCAACATCATTAACTGATAATGCCCTTTCATACTATGTGCAGACATCCGTATCGGGTTTTGTACCCATTCTGGAGAATCATCAAGCTCAAAGCCTAAAGGCACAGCGCTCACTAAATAATGGTCTGAAGTAATATGACTGGCTTTTGCCAACTCTAATGCTCTAACCACTTCATTGGTGGTAATACTATGTTCGGCATTTTCAATTGGGGTACGACCCGAAGCATAAAAACTTTTTAATTCTGCACTTGGAATAGAAACCCACGCTGAATGCACACGACACTCAGCCATATCTTCCGCTTCCTGAACGGCATTTTTTATCGCTGTGATGACTTTATCCAAGCTCACGATTTTGCCTTTGTTCATACCGCGGTTACGTGCAGTCGCCATCCCAATGACCTGAATCTTGTCTGGGGCGTGCACCTTACCAATCAAAACTGAAACTTTATGTGTCCCAATGTCAATCGCAACAACTGAGGGAACAGCTTCACTCATTATTTACTACCATTACATGTTTGTTTAATTTATGGCTTTACGCCTCTATTTATAAAGCCAGTCATTATGGCTTTGCATTTATCCCATCCGCAATGCTTGTGTCATTAATCGTTACAACAAAGTGACCATTTACAATTTTCGGTGGGGCTGAACTTTTCCATTGGATGGCTAACCCGTTCCTATACCGTAAATCGATTGCCGAAATTTGTGACCACACGGGTTTCAAATCACTTTGCGCAAGATGACTCAAGCGTTGTAGCTTACTCATGGTCTGATCTTGATCAACAATAACACGTAATCCAGAATCAAACTGCATAAACCAAGTCATACGCTCCGTTAAATATAATTCTTTTAGCCGGAGGTTGACTGGCAGGAATAACTGATTAATTTCATTATAGCGACGCATCATGGTTTTAGATTGGCTCATCGGCCCATGAAGCAATGGCAATTGTTGATAATTTCGCGGGGTCACTTCAGCAAAAACATCACCGCTGTCACTGAGTAGACGTCCTGTTCCCCAACGTGCGATCGCATGGCGTGGCATCACTCGAACACGAATGGCATTTGGCCATGCGCGAGACACCACCACACGATCTACCCACGATAACTCTAATGCGCGATCCCGAATTTGCTCTAAATCAGAGGTAAAATAATTATTCTGTACGCTTGGTGCCACATGCAGCATCACTTGTCGATGTTCAGTATCGGAACGGGTTCCCACCACGTCCAGATCTGCCACACGGGCATCCGTCATTACTTTATATAGGCCAAAAACTCCAGCAGCCAGCACCACAAAGGCAATGACTAAAAGCAACCAGCCGCCCGCGTTAGTCAATTGCTCCTGACGCGTGGGTGGTTTGTCATGTATCGAAGTAATTGCAGCGCGTTTGCGTCGCATCGATGCTGGAAGTTGAGCCATAACTTAGTGTGCTGCACCTGTAAGTGTTTGTTCTAAAATAGCGACACATAATGCATCAAAGCTATAACCCACCGCATTGGCTGCTTTAGGGACTAAAGAGTGGCTGGTCATCCCCGGTACTGTATTCACTTCAAGTAACCAGAAATTGCCTTGCTCATCTTGCATGGCATCAATACGACCCCAACCACTTGCACCTACGGCTTGGAATGCGCGTAAACATAACGCTTGTAAACGTTGCTCATCAGCTTCGGTTAAGCCACAAGGAATACCGTATTGCACATCATTACGCTGATATTTCGCTTCATAGTCATAGAAAGCAACATCCGCAGGCGGTTGTAAACGAATCACAGGCAAAGGTTGACCGTTCAGGAATGAAATGGTGAATTCACGTCCAGTAATCCATTTTTCAGCCATCACGACTGCATCATGTTGCGTCGCTTTGGCAATTGCTGCTGATAAATCTTCGGCTTTTTCTACTTTACTCATGCCGACGCTCGAACCTTCATGTACCGGTTTGATAATCAACGGCAAGCCTAAGCTTTCAACCACAGCAGCCAAGTCCGTGTCTTTGTCTACAATGCGATACGGTGCTGTTGGTAAGTCTGAACCTTGCCAGATTTGCTTAGTTTTGACTTTGTCCATACCAATCGCAGAACCTTGCACGCCAGTCCCTGTATATGGAATGTTTAACCATTCCAATACGCCTTGGATCTGACCATCTTCCCCGCCACGACCATGCAACACAATAAAAGCACGATCATAATTGACCAATTCAGTAACACTACGGTTTTGAGGATCAAATGCCTCGGCATTTACCCCAGAACGAATCAATGCTTCAAGTACCGCCTGACCACTATCGAGAGAAACCTCACGCTCAGCTGATTTACCACCAAGCAACACGGCAACTTTGCCGAACTTTGAAGCATTTGACACGTTTTTATCCTTAAACTGTTATAACTTTTAATTGAAACCAGAGACCACAATTAGTCTAGGTATAATTGATGCTGCGCCAGCTCAACTGAGATAGCTCCCACATTACCCGCGCCTTGTGTTAATAACAAGTCATTCGCTTGTAACACTTTGCGCATTACATTTGATAGGTTGCCATCAACAGGATCAATCAAAATCGGCTCGACTTCACCACGCAGGCGAATACTGCGTGCCAAAGCACGACTGTCAGCACCGACAATTGGCTTTTCGCCAGCAGGATAGACTTCTAGCAACAGCAATTGGTCCACTTGCGACAACACATCGACAAAGTCATCAAAACAATCGCGGGTACGGCTAAAACGGTGTGGCTGGAATAACATCACCAGACGACGGTCGGGATGGCTAGCACGCGCAGCTTTAATGGTGGCTTCCACTTCTTTCGGATGATGACCATAGTCATCCACCAATTTCACATTACCTTCGCCCAAGTCGAACTCACCCTGAACTTGGAAACGACGACCGACACCACTGAAACTTTCCAGTGCACGCGCAATCGCGGCATCCGATACGCCTTCATCGGTCGCAATCCCAATCGCGGCAAGCGCATTGAGAATGTTATGCAGACCAGGCAAGTTAATGGTGAGACGTAATGGCTCACGATCTTTACGCAATACAGTAAAGTGCGACTGCATGCCGACTTGTTCAATATCGACAGCACGAATGTCATTGTCTTCATTGAAGCCGTAAGTCACCAATGGACGACCAATACGTGGCATGATTTCGCGGATATTGGCATCATCCCCGCACACCACCGCTAAACCGTAGAATGGCATCTTTTGTAGGAATTGCACAAAAGTGTCTTTCAGCACATCAAAGCTGCCGCCATAGGTATCCATGTGATCGGCATCAATATTGGTCACAATGGTGGCCATTGGCTGTAAATGCAGGAAGGATGCATCCGACTCATCTGCTTCCGCCACAATAAAACGACTTGCACCAAGCGCAGCATTCACACCCGTACGATTTAGCAAACCACCAATCACATAAGTTGGGTCTAGGTTTTCTTCTGCCAACATACAAGTTACAAGACTGGTGGTTGTGGTTTTACCATGTGTTCCAGCAACGGCAATACCATGACGGTAACGCATCAACTCACCCAACATTTCTGCACGACGCACCACTGGAATGCGGTGTTCAATCGCAGATTTAATTTCAGGGTTTTCTGGATCAATCGCTGTCGAAACAACCAGAACATTGGCACCTTTTATATTTTCTTCGGCATGCCCGATATAAACCTTGATCCCATTTTCTTCGAGCTGAGCCGTAGTTTTAGAGGCTTTAATATCTGAACCCGAAACCTTGTAGCCTTGGTTTTTCAACACTTCAGCGATGCCGCACATCCCAGCACCACCAATTCCCACGAAATGGATGTGCTTAATACGACGCATTTCTGGGATTTTAATTAACTTTTTTGCTTGATCAGCAGGTGTAGATGGAGACATAACTTTCTCTAATTACAAGTCTTGAATTAACTCAACGACATGTTGGGTTGCATCGGGTTGAGCCTGTTGACGCGCTTTCACTGCCATTTCAGACAACAATTGACGATTCATTAACGGCACTAACAATTCTTTTAAACTTTCAGGCGTCATCTGGGCTTGCGGACAAATTTTCGCAGCACCAATCTTCGCTAAAAACTTGGCATTGGCAGTCTGGTGATCATCCACTGCACTTGGCAGTGGTACAAAAATTGCCGCCACACCTGCTGTTGCAATTTCAGTCACGGTTAACGCACCCGCACGGCAAATAATTAAATCTGCATTTGAATAAGCTTGCGCCATATCCTCAATAAATGGATGCACTTCTACGTCTAAATTCGTAGGGGCATTCGCATATTGTGCTTGTGTCGCCTCAACATGGTTTTGACCGCATTGGTGATACACGCGAATCGGTACATTCAATAACTTTAATGCTTCGGGCACACATTCATTCAGTGCTTTCGCCCCCAAAGAACCGCCGACGATTAAAATTCGGAGCGGTTGATTGACCTTTTCACGCTCTTGATAACGCCAAGACGGATTTAAAATTTCGGTAATTTCTTTGCGTACAGGATTGCCTGTAGTCACAATTTTGGCTTGCTCGACAAAAGTCTGCGGAAATGCCTGACACACCGTTGTCGCCACACGCGACAATTGGGTATTGGTAAAGCCAGCAATTGCATTTTGCTCATGAATCAGTACAGGAATCCCCAGTACACGTGCTGCCAGACCACCTGGTCCAGCCACATAGCCACCGAAACCAGCAACTGCATCGATATTTAACTGTTTCATATAGCGCATTGCGCTGAGTGTGGCTTTTAAAATTTTAAAAGGCGCCAATAATTTGCGCACCACACCATTGCCACGCACGCCTTGAATATCAATTTGGTAAATTGGAATATTTTGATTTTTTAAAAGTCTGTTTTCCATGCCTGTTGGTGTTGCCAACCAAGACACGTGTGCCCCTTGTTGTTGCAATTCTTTCGCAACGGCAAGTGCTGGAAAAACGTGTCCACCGGTACCTGCGGCCATCATCATCACGCGTTTGGGCTTTATTTGCTGAGCATCAGTCACGGTCTAATTCTTCAATTCAAAAAAATAAGCAAAAATTTCATTTTAAGTTAACAATTGTAATCACAAACGAGGGGGCGCGAAAGATTATTTACTTTGTTTCACCCAGCGTTTCATTGTTTTTTTCTTCAGTTTTGTAAGTTTAAACAAGTTT
Organism: Acinetobacter zhairuonensis; assembly: GCF_022601715.1. GTDB lineage: Bacteria > Pseudomonadota > Gammaproteobacteria > Pseudomonadales > Moraxellaceae > Acinetobacter. Next base: position 105,994 of record NZ_JAKVIM010000004.1, read on the forward strand.
TATTATTAATCTAGTACAAAAAACCTCTATCTTTGTTAAAAACAGCAAATCGTGTACATTTTCACACTGATCTTGAGCAGTTTATTTCCCCCCAAAATAAGCCCAAGCAACCTCAATCACAACATCATGATTGAGGTGCGCAGAACATTCTAAATCTTGATTAGGCTACTGGACGACCTGCTTCCAATACCGTAAATAAATCATCCGCAATTTGAGTACCAAACTTGTTGTCGATTTCACGAATACAGGTTGGACTGGTGACATTAATTTCGGTCACATAATTACCAATCACATCTAGACCAACAAAAATCAGCCCTTTTTCACGCAAATATGGACCAACTTTTTTCGCAATTGCACGGTCATTTTCTGTCAGTGGACGAGCTTCACCCAGACCACCTGCTGCCAAATTACCGCGGACTTCACCATTTTGTGGAATTCGCGCCAAGCAATACGGAACAGGTTCACCATTCACCATCAGAATACGCTTATCCCCTTCCACAATTTCAGGAATATAACGCTGCGCCATAATTGGCACAGTACCGTGATTGGTTAAAAGTTCGATGGTTGAGCCAATGTTCACGCCATCTTGATAAAGACGGAAAATACCCATGCCACCCATACCATCAAGAGGCTTTACAATTACATCGCCCTGTTCTTGAATAAATTCACGAATAAGACTTTGTTGTGAAGTTACCAAAGTCGGGACTTGTAACTCAGGGAACTGTGTTGCAAACAATTTTTCATTACAATCACGCAGGCTTTGGGGCTTGTTAATAATCCACGCCCCTTCGCGTTCTGCCTGCTCTAAAATGTAGGTGGTATAGACAAAGTTCATGTCAAATGGCGGGTCTTTACGCATCAACACCACGTCATACGCTGCGATGGATTCTTTCTTCTTTTCACCCAATTCATAATAATGGTCGTAATCTTCAAACACCTGTAAGGGTGCAATCAGACCAAAAGCCTTACCCTGCTCGATATATAAATCTTGTTGTAGTGCATAACCAAGTTCGTGCCCACGTCGTGTTGCTGCCCACAACATCGCCATAGTGGAGTCTTTTTTCAAATTGACACTTTCGATAGGGTCCATCACAACAAGTACGCGCATAATCAAAGCTCTTTTTTAAAAAGTATAATCTTCAAGGAGTATAACGGAGATTATGGGTTTCTATTTCTGAATTTCGGTTTTCGCTTATGGATAATTTTGTATTAAGGTGTGGAGAATTCTAATATGCAGCAAGCAATTATTGGTTTTCATCAGGATGAAGAACAGCATTGGGTGGCAGATTTGGCTTGTGGACATACGCAACATGTACGTCATACGCCACCTTGGCAAAATCGACCTTGGGTGATGACTGAGCAAGGGCGTAAGGACAAGTTGGGGGTGATGCTGGAGTGTAAGCAGTGTGATATAGAGAGTTGTCAATAGATCATTTTAGGCTCAGCCCTATGTCGAAAGGCCCATGCATCGGGCCTTTCGGATCAACTGTATTTGGTGAATTTTCGAAATGATTAACTCATGCAACGGGTTGCAAATTAGATAATACATCCAGCTGGATTAAGCGGATTCATTACTAAATTCATGAAAAGCATCCAAGACATGGGAAGAGTACATCAAGGATGGTCCTCCGCCCATCATAACAGCAACGCCTAATACTTCTTCGACTTCCTTTAGACTCGCCCCGAGTTTAACTAAAGCCTTGGTATGAAAAGCAATACACGCATCACAGCGTTTTTCAACCGCGATGGCCAAGGCAATAAACTCTTTGGTTTTTGTATCTAAGATTGCATTTTCTAAAGCCGCTTGACTTAACTGCCCAAAACCTTGCATCAATTTAGGCGTATCTTGCTGCAAAGTTTTTAAATTTTTAGCAATTGTTTGCGTGATAGCTTGATAACTCATGTGAATCTCGAATCAATTTAATATATTTAATTATATATTATATAAAAATATATTGTTTTAAATAAAGTCTATTTTCATCTTGTTATTATTGAAGTCCTTAAACTTCAAGCCCCTAAAAGCCGTCTTTGGGATGCCCTACACGTCTAAACCAATATTATTTCTTCTTAGCCTGTATATAAGAGCCCTCGATTTTTCTATGCCTATCCTGTTCTCGATACCCATTACAAATCCGGGATCATCATTCTTCTGCTATTATCAAGCTCTTGCACTAAATAAAAGCCTCAATACAATTTGCCACACTTTTTTTACTGAGCTTATCAATAAAAAAAGGAAGCCTTAGCCTCCTTTTTCTTCACTCAATAGGCATTAGATACCATATTTCACACGGTAAGCTTCCATTTTTGCCAAGGCTTCGCTTTCACCTTTGGCATCTAAAAAGTTCATTAAATCTTTCATGGTAATTAAGGCATGTACAGGAATTTCCAACTCTTTTTGTACTTCCTGAATGGCTGATAACTCACCTTGACCTTTTTCCTGACGGTCTAATGCCACCAAAACGCCTGCAATGGTTGCCCCTGCATTTTTCAAAATGGTTACCACTTCACGAATTGCAGTGCCCGCAGTAATTACGTCATCAATAATCCAGACTTTTTTACCTGCAACTGATGCACCGACTAATACACCGCCTTCACCATGATCTTTGGCTTCTTTACGGTTAAAGCCCCAAGGCACACTTACACCATGATTTTGTGATAATGCCACAGCCGTTGCTGCAACGAATGGAATACCTTTATACGCAGGACCAAACACCACTTCGACATTGTCGCACTGAGTCAATTTATCTGCATAGCCAGAAGCCAATAAAGACAAGGCTTCACCATCATTCAATAAACCTGCATTAAAAAAATAAGGACTCACACGACCTGATTTTAAAGTAAACTCACCAAATTTAAGCACACCACGTGATAAAGCGAGTTCGATAAATGCTTGTGGGTTAAATTGAGCTGGCGTTGACATGAGGTGCTCCGAAATTCATACATTGAGGTTATGACTGCGCATGATACCAAAGAGTAGCTACCCAAGTGATCAAAAAATTTTACGAGTGGTTTCAATTAACGTAAATGGCTTACGTTCATCCGTAACCAAAGGCTTACTTGAATGGTTAGAAAAGTCAGATGCGGATGTAGTCTGCATGCAAGAAAGCCGCATTACCCATGCACAATGGACTGATAAATTTAAACCCGAAGGCTGGTATACCCATCTGTTCCCAGCAGAACGTGCAGGCTATGCTGGCACTGCCATTTACAGTCGTTTGCCGTTTGTTTCGGTAACAGATGGACTCGGTTTTGAACTGGCAGATTCTCAAGGACGCTTTATCAGTGCTGAATTTGATTTAGGTCTTGATCAACCTGTGCATATTTGTTCTTTATATTTACCTTCTGGCTCTTCAGGCGATGAAGCACAAGCGCGTAAAGACCATTTTTTGGAAAATTATCAGCAGATTTTGAAACAATGGCGCGCTGAAAATAAATCCATCATTGTCTGTGGTGACTACAATATTGTGCATAAGCGCATTGATATTAAAAACTGGTCGGGCAATCAAAAATCTTCAGGCTGCTTACCACATGAACGTGCTTGGCTGGATCATATTTATGATGAACTCGGTTATGTGGATACCTTCCGTGAAGTTCGCAAAGAAGCGGAACTTTATTCTTGGTGGTCAAATCGTGGACAAGCCCGTGCCAAGAACGTCGGTTGGCGGATTGATTACCAAGCCTGCTCACCTGACTGGAAAGCCCGCACCGTCAATGCTTGGGTCTATAAAGAGGAATGGTTTAGTGACCATGCTCCCGTAATTATTGATTATCAAATCTAAACAATACGCCTGATTGAGTGAACAATCGTTCACTCAATAATCTCTTTTTACTCACAACAGATGACGTATTTTCTGTCTATTTATCCTTAGTGAGAAACGGCATTATAGCGGCACGGCACAGGGACATGTCAGGATGACAGCAAAGGGATAGGAAGCCGTAGGATGATTAAAGCACACTTTGTTTAGAGTTTGCTTTCAAGGATGTGACAATGGACGTTGTAATGAGACCCGCATAATCAGGATGATTAAATGCGGGTTTTCTCTTTTTTATTTCTTATTTAAGCGCTGATGTTTTCATTGTTTTAAGATTGTTTTTGTTTATGCGTATAGCATGCCAAGCTTTGATTGCAGTTCGATGACAAGCTCAGAATAACTGTTGATATTTTATTCCTTTAACGCCTAGCGCTAGAGAAAGCTTGTTTTTTTGTTTACCCTATAGCCAAAGATCATTTTAGAGAAGTATTCAACGTGCTAAAAATTTATGGCATTAAAAACTGTAGCTCCATGAAAAAAGCATTCGATTTGCTGACTGAACTTGGCTTGGCCTATGAATTTCATGATTATAAAAAGCAAAGTATTGATGCCGACACCTTAAAAATCTGGTTAGACCAAGTCGGACAAGAGCTAATTTTAAATAAAAAAGGCACCACTTGGCGCAAACTCACTGAAGCAGAACAACAGCATGCCCTAGCTTCACAAACACAACTGATTGAAACCCTGATGGCACAGCCAAGCCTGATCAAACGCCCTGTTTTAAACACGGCATCTGGCTATATTATTGGTTTTGATGAAGCCGCTTACCGTGCCCTTGCAGGCTAAAAGCTAAAATAGAAAAAATAAAAAAGCCTGACTCAATGCAGGCTTTTTTATTCTTGATTCTGTCTTAGTTTACACGCACCCAAGTCTGGTTACGTCCTAAAGCTGCGACACCCAAATAACCACGAAGCTCAAGTTTCTTACCGCCTGAAGTCAACTCACCTTTTAAGCTATAAGTTTTGCCATTTTTCGGATCTAAAATCGTACCATCATCATATTTGGTACCACCAACATTTTTTAAACCACGTACAATAGTGAGACCTTTCAACGATTTGTTCTGATAAGGACCTTCACATTTACTACAGGCATTTTCTTCGCCTGGCGTTAAAACATTTTGAATGGTTGCAGTTAAAACACCATTTTTTTGCTCAGTAAATTTCACAACCGCACGCGGTTGTTTGGTTTTATCATCAATTGTTTTCCACACTGTACCATTCAATGGATCAGCCGCATTTGCCAATACGGTGAAGCCAAGCAATCCTAATGCAAGCGCAATTTTTTTCATTTTTCTTGATTTCCCTAGTCTGTTTGTAGACGCCTTTAAGTATTGTTAAGCCACAACAATTTTGCAATTCTTGAGTGTGACTGTTTAGTGTACCCTTGTAATTATTGTGGGTAAATACACCGCTATTCAGCATAATTTATAACAAAATGGAAGAACCATGAATATTTCAGCGCCGTGGAAACAATTCATTACAGAAAGCCTTTTAAAAACTGCCGTCCGCACGCCAAGTCAATATAGCCTCCCTCCCAAAACTTTAAGACTCGGCTTAGAACAGCTTTGTCGTGTCTTTCCCATGCAACCCGATGTACAAGTACGTAGCTTACGCTTGGGGCAACTGAATGCCGAAGAACTGAAGCCGCAGCAGCAATCGACTCAACTGATTTTTCATATCCATGGCGGTGTGTTCTTTCTTGGCTCACTGAAAACACATCGGGCATTTTTAAGCCAGATTGCCGCACGCACGCAAATGCAGGTGTTACATGTAGATTATCCGCTTTCACCTGAACACCCATTTCCAGAGGCAGTAGATGCCTTATTTGAAGTGTATTTGAATTTACTGAATCAGGGCATCCAAGCCAAAGATATCATCCTGTCGGGTGACTCCTGTGGGGCAAACCTCGCGGTCGCACTGGCGATCAAAATCCGTCAGGCACAACGGGAACAGGTCAGCGGTTTGATTTTACTGTCTCCGTTTTTAGATTTGACCCTGACCAGCGAATCGCTACGCTTCAATCAAAAACATGATGCGCTCTTGTCCATAGAAGCCCTTGAAACAGGGATTGCTTACTACCTCCCCAAAGAGATTGATCGGGGTGATCCGCGTGTTTCCCCTGTATTTGAGGATTTAACTGGCTTACCTCCCACCCTCATCCAGGTCGGCTCTAAAGAAATTTTAATGGATGATGGCAAACGCTTTCAGCAACAAGCTCAAGCTGCGGGAGTAGACGTTGAATTTAAAATTTATACAGGCATGTGGCACAACTTCCAAATGTTCAGTGCTTGGTTTGAAGAAGCCCAACAAGCCCTAGCCGATTTAGCGACCTTTGCTCACCGCTTAGACCACGATTAATAACCATAAAAAAAGGTCAGCTTGCGCTGACCTTTTTTCTATCTAAAGATAATTTAGATGAGTTTCACCTGAGCCAAAGCTGCTTCAATGGCTTTAGTTTTCATCTCTTCGCCCATGTTGACGCCTTCCGCACGTACCACTTCAACTTGGTTGACACCCGTAAAGTTAAAGACTGTTTTCAAGAAGCCTTCTTGGAAATCTGCTGGGCTATTGTCACCATATACACCGCCACGGCTGCTGGCGATATACACCTGTTTATCCCCTGCTAAACCAACAGGACCATTTTCAGTGTATTTAAAAGTTTTACCTGCCACGCTAATACGGTCAATCCATGCTTTTAAGGTTGAAGCTAAACCGAAGTTATACATGGCAGCACCGACCACAACCACATCAGCATCTAAATATTGCTGAATGATCTGTTCACCTAATGCAGTTTGTTCCGCATTTTGTCCCATTAAAATTTCTGCTGTTAAATGGGGAATAGGCTGAGCTGCCAAATCTAAATACTGTACTTGGACATCAGCATTTTTGGCTTGCAATTGTTCAACAATCGCCTGACTCAACTGACGTGAAACCGATGTTGTACCTAAAATGCTTGAATCGATATGTAAAACTTTCATGACGTAACTCGAATATTTGATCTCTTGGAATAGGCTCAGTTTAGGTCATCCATAAAAATAGAATAATTATCTAAGTTAATACACTATGTTCCATATTTAGAACAAAATGGTAAAGTGACTCAATACGAATGGATCAAGTTTTTGAAATTGCATTCAAATCTGAAAAAGCTGAACTTATCCAACCATGCCATATATTTATACTTTTTCGACTTGATAGGCTTCTAAATAGTTCACCCAATGCCCTTCAAGCATCGCAGCTTCAATCCATGCTTGTACAGCAGGATGTTGCAACATGCTTTGCATATAACGCTGACTGGATTCACTGAGCGGTAAAGCGTAGCTTTGAAAACGCATCACCACTGGTGCATAAAAGGCATCTGCAATACTGAACGCGCCACACAGAAAACCTGCTGGATCTGGGCGTTCTGCCCAAATTTGCTCAATACGCGCAACATCCTGTCTTAACGCTGCATGTTCTGCCCAAAGACGCTGCCCCACATCTGCCAGTTGTGCACGAATATTCATACCACACAGGGTTCTTAACGAAGCAAAACCACTGTGCATTTCTGCGCTAATACTTCTGGCTCGGGCACGTTGTGTCTTGTCTTTCGGCCAAAGTGCCTGCTCAGGATACTGTTCTGCCAAATATTCACAAATTGCTAGAGAATCCCAAATTTTTAATCCTTGATCACACAAAATCGGCACTTTGGCATTGTTAGAAATTGCCGTAAGCTTTTGCTGAAACAAACCGATCGAGCGTTCTCGATCAAAATAAATCACATGCTCCTGAAAGGGGATTTCAAAAGCTTTTAACACCAACCAAGGACGCATTGACCAGCTGGAGTAGTTTTTATTGGCAATATAAAGTGTGAGCATCATTAATGTCCTAAATTTTGTTGGAATTGTTGTAGTTGCTCTAATAACTCAGCTTCGCTAAAGGCACCCGTTAAACGCAGCCCTCGGACCTCCTGCTGCACAGGGGTTAAAAATAAATAGGTCGGTGGTCCTAAAATATCCCACTGTTTTAACAATTGCTGATGACTGGCATCATAATGACTTAAATCTAGTTTGATGAGTGTATAAGGACTCAGGGCTTGCTGAACCTGTGCCGATTTTAAAACCCGATGCTCAATCGGTTGGCATGCCACACACCAGTCTGCATAGACATCAATCACAATGCCACGATCTTTCGGTGCTTGTGCCAAAATTTGCTGGAACTCTGCCGCAGTTTGAGCCACCTGCCACTGTGCCTGTTGTGAGCTTTGCTCCACAAAGAAATGCTGACTTTGCTGATATTGACTGTAAATTACATACGGTACAGCCACTATTAAAATGACCAGATACAATGGACGTAACGGCGATTTTTGCCACAGCGCACGATACAATACGTAGCAGATAAAGCTCAGCCCCAAGAGCAAACTTGAGCCTTGCATCCAGCCTTCAGACAACAATGGACGGATAAAATACAATGCCAATGCCAGCATTAAAAAGGCGAACAGGACTTTAATCTGGTTCATCCATAAGCCTGCTTTTGGCAAAGCTTTGGCACCTAAAATACTCGCCAATAACAGCGGCAACCCCATCCCAAAACCAAGAGTAAACAACAACAAAGCCCCTTGCCACTGATTCTGAGTTTGAGAAATAAAGAGCAATGCCCCCGCCAGCGGTGCAGTCATACATGGACCAACCAACAAGGCTGAAATCATGCCCATGACCGCTGCCCCGATCAGACTGCCGCCTTTTTGCATGGACTGCCAATGGTCTAAACGATGCACGACGGCATGTGGTAAACGGAGTTCAAACAGTCCAAATAAATTGAAAGCAAACACCACAAACAACAAACTAAAAGCAATCAGGGTCGAAGGCTGCTGTAACCAGCGCTGAAAATTCAATCCCGCAGAGGACGCCACCAAGCCCAACACGGCATAGACCATGGCCATACTACACACGAACACCAAGGCAATCATCCATGCTTTGACCCCGCGGCGATCACGTACAATCAGGGAGCTGAGAATCGGGATCATCGGTAGCGAGCACGGTGTAAACGCCAACAAAATGCCCAAGCCTAAAAACAGTAATAAGCCGTAAATCGGCGAGCGCTGCGCCAATTGTGCAGACCAGCGTTGATCCTGTGCCGTTTGTGATGCAGGTGCTGCATTGTTTTGATCTACAGCATCCGCATTTTCTACGGCAGCATTGTTTTGATTTGAGTTTAAATCTAACAGTCGCTTCAGTGCCGTAGATTGATTTTGCAAAGCGACTAAACCATCAGCATCCGTCTTGAATTCAATACTTTGAGGAGGATAACAAATACGGTCTTTGGCACAGCCTTGCCAAGTCACTTGATAAGTTTGTGAAGCTTGCGCTGGCACCTTAAATTGCACTTGCTGATAATAGACCTGAGTTTGACCATAGTTATCATCATAGAGTGCTTGTGCCTTTGGCAATGTTAAGGGCAGTACATGCTGCCCTTGTCGTACCTCAAACTTGTGCTGATACAGATAATAATGTTCAGGAATATTCCAATGTAACTGCACTTCTTGTGTAGAAACAGATTCAACTTGAACAGGAAAAGCCTCTTCGGCAGATAACAAGGCTTGCTGCGCATGCAGCAAGGTTGAACAAAATGCCAGTAAAGCAGCACAGAGCCAGAGCACACTGCGCCCATAAGATTTTGAAAGCAGCAGAGACTTTTCCATAAACAAGACTGACACCTTTAGAATAAGTATGAAACACCTAAACCTGATTGATAACGCTTATCTGCACCACTGAGCACCACACCCACACTGGCATCTAACTGGGTACGCTCATTTAAGGCATAAATTACACCTGAATCCAGCGCGTATTCATAGTCTTGGCTTTCTGCTTTGCGATAGACCAATTCAGAAAAGCCTGACCATTTGTCTGACAGCTTGTAGCCAATGCTAGGGATCGCAGTGACTGCCCAATCGCCATCCTGAACTTCATAGCGCATGGTGATGGAAGTATTGACCAAGTCACTTTGCTGATAGGATACGGCAGTCGCCAAGGCATAAATATCATCCTCTGCTGTAAAGCCATCATTGCCTGTTGCCAGCACTGCTTCCAAAAGCACTGCCATGGTCAAGTTGTCATCGTTCAGGTCAATTGCACTTTTTAAACCAATGCTGACATCGCCTAAACCATCTTCATCCACGGTTTTACCCGCTTGTTTGACCTGACTCCATGACGGACCTTGCCAACCCAGTTGTAATTCCAAGTTGTGTGCAATCCCCGTACGTAATAAGGTGTCTGCATTCAGGGTCGTGGTTTTTTGCTGTACACCATTGACCATACTTTCTTCATAGCTAGCACTGGGCAAGCCCTGTTCCCAAGCTAGTTGCCCGACAGGTGTAATCCCTGTCCCAATGCCCGAACCAGGACGATCAAAAGAAAAGTCTGCCGCAAAAACTGGACAAGCCACACCAAGGGTTAGTGCCAATACGCTGCATTGTTGTAAATTTTTCATGATTTACCTCAGTTTTAAGCCAATTCTTTCGACATTTTTGCGCCCTGACTGCGTAACAATTCTAAAGTTTGACGTTCTTCAGGTAAGGCTTCTGCCCAGTTAATGGCATCGAAGTCGCAATCAAAAAATAAATCACTGATCGAAGATAAAATCGTGAGTCCATGTTCATCACGGGTATTTGGATCAACCTTGATTTCTAATAAACGCTTTACCGCAGGCACACATGCTGAACTGGCAGCATCCCATAAAGGACCATATAACTCTTCACTGTCCCATAAATGGAAGTTGGCTTTGGCTTGAATTAAAGCCTCCATAATCTCCAGATGCGCAGCCAGTTGTTGCTGTTTTTGTTCTTCAGTCAGCGCTTGTCCAGCTTCATAAGCTTCGCAAACATGTTCCCACCACTGAAATAATCCGTCTGACCAGACTGAAACAGCAGGACCTTTCTCAGCATCAATAAAGTTAGGATCTAAACCTTCAGCTAAAAGACGTTGTACTTGCGGCAGGTCTAATTCTTCTATCGCCTGCACAAAGACTTGTTGTTGTGCTGTTAACATGGAACATACTCTTTCATCAGTTTCGGAATATTATGCCGAATTCTCGGTGTTTTGTTTTAGGTAAATGTATATCTAAAGTTTTTAATTCTTATAAAAAAAGCCCCGCAGGGCTTTTTTCTGTTTATAGGCTCAATCAGTTGAGCTTAATCTTCATCATCAATCACATCTTTGTCTGCATCAGCATCCGCAAATTCTAATTGCCCACCTCGGGGATTTTCTCTTTTTTCAAACACATGCTCAAGACTACGTTTCAAACGATCAATAGCACCATGCAAAGCGGTATCAACATTATGTCCTTTATGATTCACGACCACAGGTTTTAATCCTGCTGCACGTGCTTCAATCATACATTTAATATCATCATCGCCGCCTTTGTCCCCATTTTCATCACTTAAATGTACAGAGAAATGGGTAATACGTTCACTATGACGTTGGAATTCTTCATTTAGTTCTGCACGCACATAACTTATTAAACGATCATTATTTTGAATGTTTTTATCTGTACGGATTTCAATGTTCATAATCTCATCCTCTTATCTATCTGAATCTTTTTTGTGCAAAACTTTTTTATCTTGGCACGCTTGTAGCTTGCTGTTTACACAGCATTCGAACATCTATAATCAATTTTGGAACCAACCTCCTCATTGAAATGATGAACACTTTTGAGTCTGCAGAATCGTGTCCTTGTCCTTTGAATATCGGGCTTAACTCAAAAATATGCAAGTGCTATTTTAAAAAAATTATCAAAAGGATAACCAATCGTGACAACTCCTTACTTGCGTGGTCAAGAACTCATCAACTCGATACGTACTACCCCTTATTCACGTGATTTAATTGGCTACCATGGGCAAGTTCCACATGCTGCATGGCCCAATCAAGCACGTATTGCGGTGCAGTTTGTGCTGAATTATGAAGAAGGTGGAGAAAACCACATTGAACATGGCGATGCGGGTTCAGAACAGTTTCTCTCGGAAATGTTTGGTGCTGCCAGTTATCCAGACAAGCATCTGTCGATGGACTCCATGTACGAATATGGATCTCGTGCAGGGTTCTGGCGTATTCATGCAGAATTCCAGCGTCGCCAGCTTCCCATGACCATTTTTGGTGTGGGGATGGCATTAATTCGCAATCCTTTTGTGGTCGAAGCCATTCAAGCGGCACAGTACGATGTGGTGTCTCATGGGCAACGCTGGCTGCATTATCAAAATATGGATATAGACACTGAGCGTCAGCACATGGATCAGGCAATGAGTGTATTAGAAGCTTTATTTGGTTATGCCCCGATAGGCTGGTATACAGGACGGGATAGCCCACGCACCCGCCAGTTACTGGCAGAATTCCCTCAAATTCAATATGACTGTGATTATTATGGAGATGATCTGCCTTTTTGGACCACCCTGACCAATCTTGCAGGTGAAAGCAGACCACATCTGATTATTCCTTATACTCTGGACAGCAATGATATGAAATTCAGTGCCGCCAATGGATTTAGCACCAGCGAAGATTTTTTTCAGTATTTGAAAGATGCTTTCGATGTTTTATATGCCGAAGGTGAACATGCACCGAAAATGCTTTCGATCGGGATGCACTGCCGACTGTTAGGACGCCCTGGGCGTTTTAAAGCCTTACAAAAGTTTTTGGATTATATTCAGTCTCATGAAAAAGTCTGGATTTGCCGACGCGGTGACATCGCTCAACATTGGTCACAGCAACATCCAGCAGCAGCATCCAACTGAGTTGCTTTGAGCTTGTAACTGTATCACTCACTGCCAAAAGAGAACTGCAAATTTTGCGCTCTTTTGGCAATCTTCCACTAACCCCATATGCAGGCATTAATAAGTTTCATTGCTTAATCTTGAATTTCAGCAGCTCGCTTTTTTCTGCCAGACTGCGACTCTAAATCAACAATACTTTCAAAATGGCATTCTATTTTTTAGATAAATTCAATATTCACCACAATTGACCAAATGGTTAAACCAAAACTCACCAAATTAGTGCAAATATCTGTCATATAAACTATTTATCTTGAATATTTTATCACCAATAGTTTTCAATCAATTTTATGCGATTTTCAAACACCGTTAAAACTATACCATTTGGTAAAATAATTAATATTATCAACAACATCTATTAACTCTATTTAATTTAATTTTCAATGGCATATTTTTTAAATTATTGGTCAAATTTGGCTTTATTTTTGCTAAAGAATCTGTATCCTTTAAACGCTTTCTCGGGGGAGATATTTTTTAATGAAACTGACTCAAATTGCGGCGACATGTGCATTGGCTACTGCAGCGACTTTTACTCAAGCTGCGCCAATCTGGCAAGATTTTAGTATCACAGGTTTATATGGTGAAGATTACCAACTGATTGCTCGTGAAGATGAGCAAACGACGGTAACTTTTGAATATACAGCAAAGTTAAAATACGGTGATTTTTTCGCTTTTGCTGACCGTACCAATAATGATGTGAGTGGCAACGAAACTTATTTCGAGGCTTCACCGCGTTTGAGCCTTGGTGCAATCTCAGGTCAAAAACTTGAGTTAGGCCCAATCAAAGATGTGTTAATCGCTACGACTTGGGAAGGTGGCGAAGGTTTCAACAACTACTTATATGGTGTTGGTGTCGATCTTGCGATTCCATATTTCCAATATGCACAAGTGAACTTGTACAAAGTAGACAACTACAAAAACACGCCTGATGATTACCAAATGACTTTGGCTTATGGCGTTCCATTTAAAGTTGGCTCAGAAGATTTCCTTGTGGATGGTTTCCTAGACTGGTCTACTGCGGAAGAAGATGGTCATGCGAGCGAAATGAACTGGACCACACAGTGGAAATGGAATGTGGGTAAACACATTTCTCCAGACACGCGCTTATACCTCGGTGCAGAATGGTCGGTTTGGAACAACAAATACAGCATTAAAGGTAAAGACGAAAATAACGTCAGTGCTTTAATTAAATACCATTTCTAATGGTTTAATTGGTGTCAAAAAAGCAAGACCTTGGTCTTGCTTTTTTTATGGTTAAATTTATACCTTCTTAAATTAAATCAGGTGTTTTGGTCGTATATTTTCGGCAATCAGACTCACAACCGCATGATTCTGCTCTACAGCATTCCGATAAAAACTTTTTAATTGGGTGAGTAATAAAGTCAACTCCGCCTCATCCAATTGAGCTGTGTGATCACCCATTAACTGAGCAATCTCAGAGGTATGCTGGTGTTTCCGACAATATTTTTGCAACTCTTCCACGCTAATTTGCTCAAGTGCTTGTGTCAATTCCATGACATGCACGGCAGGATTATATCGTGCGACGGATTTTATTTTGGGATGCTCTGAAATGGGATATTCTGCATAAATTAAATCATGTAAATTTAGATTGGCTGAACTCTGCTGGCTCAATATTTTAGCCAAAACAGGCCATAGTTCCCCCAAGTCAATTTGATCTTGTTTATACGGTGCCTGTTCGATATCCCTCATGTTCTCCGCATCGAGCATTAAACTCTCTAAATCATTTGGGGCAATGCTAAAAAGAAAAGCGTCCATGATGAGGTCCTTGTTATACTTATTGCCTTTAGCTTAGCTCGATTCAACGAGCAAGACACAGTACAAACTGTGTTAATTCAATTGCAGTTTGTAACCTGCCCGCCAAAATAAGTAGCCCCCTTTTTTAAATATAAGCCAGCAACCTTTTTCTCTCATTTTGCGCAGATTTATACTTTTTAAATTTAGCCAGATTACCTAGACTATCTGCACATCACTTTTGAATTTTAATAACAATGCAGAATTTTAAAAATTTATCCCTTATCGTTTTAACCACCTCCGTTTGGGTTTTACCACAGATCACCATAGCTGAATCAAACTATGAACAAGAGTTAAAACAAGGATGTGGCAAACTGAAACAATATGCACGTCTGGGCAAGCAACATTACGACCACAAACAATATGCTCAAGCCCTCAGCCAGTTTCAAGATCAAGCTGCTTGGTCACATTTTTGTCAAATCAATGCAGATGAAAGTGGTGTTCAGGTCTCTGATCGAGATATTGATATTGCCAACAATAATGTCGGTCTGACCTATGCCAAACTAGGTAAACCCCTATGGGCACGGGCATGGTTTCTACGTAACCCCGATTCAAAAATGAGTCAGTTCAATTTAAGTCAATTACCCACTATTCAGCTTTCGACTTCTTTAGCAGGGACATATGTTGCAAAAAATGGCTTTGGGCAATGGGACACCATCACCGTAAAAAAACTAAAAAATGCTTATCAAATTGAATTTGAAGGCTATTATTTTGGGCTGCGTGGGCTGATTTATGGACCGAATTTAGGCAGCTTTGATACACAGATGCCACTACAACAGAAAAAAGCAGTTTATCGTTATGAAGACTGCCAAATTCAGTTAAATTTTACCAATGATGCAAAACACGGACAGCAAATTGTGGTGGAAGAACAACAAAATACCTCGGGCTGTGGTTTTGGGCATAATGTATCTGCCAGCGGCACGTATATGAAAGTAGAAACTAATTAATAAAAAAAGCCTCTTAAGAGGCTTTTTTCTAAATCGCAACTAAATCCTTAATGCCTTTTTCAGGCATTTCCGCTCCACGACCTTGGGCAATCACCTGACCACGCGCCATCACGGTATAACCATCTGCCAGTTCTTCGGCAAAGTCATAAAACTGTTCCACCAAAATAATCGCCATATCACCGCCATCTGCCAGTTTACGAATCACACGACCAATATCTTTAATGATGGAAGGCTGAATACCTTCTGTCGGTTCATCTAAAATCAGCACCTTCGGTTCAGAAGCCAAAGCCCGCGCAATCGCCAATTGCTGCTGTTGTCCTCCTGATAAATCCCCGCCACGGCGATGCTTCATTTCATCTAGCACTGGGAAAATTTCATACAGATGCTCAGGTACTTTTTTGGTTTTGGTACCCGAAAATTTCGCCATGCCGATTAGAATATTTTCTTCCACAGTTAAGGTCGAAAAAATATCTCGTCCCTGCGGAACATAGGCCAAACCCGCCCTTACCCGCTGCTCAGGACTGAGTTTAGAAATGTCTTTACCATCCAATACGATCTGTCCCGACTTGATCGGTAAAATTCCCATTAGGCATTTCAGCAAGGTGGTTTTCCCGACGCCGTTACGTCCTAACACCACCGAACACTCGCCAATCGGGGCTTGGAACGACACATCCCGTAAAATGTGGCTGCCCCCATAATATTGGTTTATCGCCTTAACTTCTAACATGTGCTGCTCCTTAACGCCCCAAGTATTTTTCAATCACGTCTTCATTGGCTTGCACTTCTGCCAGCGTTCCTTCTGCCAAAATTGCCCCTTGTGCCAAGACCGTGACTTTTTCACTGATGGTGTCGATAAAGCTCATGTCGTGCTCAACCACCACCAAGGTATGCTCTTTTTTTAACTCCAGACACAGTTCCGCTGTACGTTCGGTTTCCGCATCTGTCATGCCTGCCACAGGTTCATCCAGTAAGATCAGTTTTGGTCGCTGCATCAACAACATTCCAATTTCTAACCATTGCTTTTGACCATGCGACAACAAGCCCGCAGGCTTTTTGACCAATTCTTTTAAACGAATTTGCTCAAGGGTTTGATCCAATGCGATCTGAACATCTGCATCCAATTTACTGAAAAAGCTTTTTTTCACCCGTTTATCTTTGGGTGCAGCCAATAATAAATTTTCCAGCACGGTAAAATTTTCAAATACCGTCGGTTTCTGGAATTTACGCCCAATGCCTGCTTCAGCAATTTGTTCGGTACTCATCTTTGCCAAATCATAGGTTTGCCCAAAAAAAGCTGAACCTTCCGTGGGACGAGTTTTACCTGTAATCACATCCATCAAAGTGGTTTTACCTGCCCCATTGGGACCAATAATGCAGCGTAATTCCCCTTCTTCGATATATAACGATAAATCATTGAGGGCACGGAAAGAGTCAAACCAGACACTGACTTTTTCCAAATACAGCGCAATGCCGTGACTAAAATCTGCACCGTGTTCTTTTGGTCGCCCATAACCTTCTGAAGCATGTCCACCATGCGGCTGGATAATTTCGCTCATGCATCATGCTCCTTTTTAAAACGGTCAAATAACCCAATCACTCCTTTTGGTAGGAATAAAGTCACCACAATAAATAAACCACCTAGAATCAGTAGCCACGCTTCTGGATATGCCACCGTGAAATAGGTCTTCACCGCATTAATTAAACCCGCACCTAGAATCGGACCGATTAAAGTGCCACGCCCCCCTGCTGCCACCCAAACCGCCATTTCAATGGAGTTCACAGGATTCATTTCACTGGGATTAATAATGCCTGCTTGCGGCACATACAGTGCCCCTGCAATACCTGCAATCACCGCAGACAAGACCCAAGCCGAGAGCTTGTACCAAAGGGTACGATAGCCCAAATATTGCAAGCGGTTCTCGCTGTCACGAATCGCCCCCAACACCCGTCCATAAGGCTGATTCATCAAGTGACGTAAGCCCAAATAACACAGCAGCAACACCAATGCCGTTAAAAAGCAAAGGGTTGCACGCATAGACGCCGAAGTGATGTCCATACCCAAAATGGTTTTAAAGCCTGTGAAACCATTGTTGCCGCCAAAGCCTGTTTCATTGCGGAAAAATAACAGCGCTGCAGCAAACGTCATGGCTTGGGTAATGATAGAGAAATACACCCCTTTAATTTTGGAACGGAAAGCAAAGAAGCCAAAAATGAATGCGATTAGACCTGGGACCAACACCACCAAAGCCAATGCCCATAAGAAATGTTCCGTTCCGACCCAGTACCACGGTAATTCAGTCCAACTGAGAAAGCGCATGAAATCTGGTAGTTCTGATCCAGCCGATTCACGCATCAAATACATGCCAAAAGCATAACCACCCAAAGCAAAATACAGTCCATGCCCCAAGCTCAAAATGCCGGCATAACCCCAGACCAAATCCAATGCCAATGCCACAAGGGCAAGACACATGATTTTGCCAATCAAGGTGACCCAATAGGCAGAAAGATGCAAAGCCGATTCAGCAGGTAATACATGCAGCCAAGGCAGCACCAGCATCACCGCAAAACAGGCTGCAATCGCAACGCCGCTATAGGAATTGTCTGCAAATAAAGTTGTTATTTTCATCAGGTTTACTCCACAAAACGCCCTTTAATGGCAAACAAACCTTGTGGACGTTTCTGAATAAACAGAATCACAAGCACCAACAGAATAATTTTGGCCAGTACCGCACCTAGGCCAATTTCCAGCACCGTACCGCTGATGCCCAGACCCAAGGCTGCCAGTACAGCACCCCAGACTTGTCCAACACCACCAACCACAACCACCAAGAAGGCATCAATAATGTAGTTTTGCCCCAAGTCTGGACCAACATTCCCCACTTGTGCCAAGGCACAACCCGCCAAACCCGCCAATCCTGAACCCAAGCCAAATGCCAACATATCAATGCGTGCCGAACGAATACCGACCGCACGCGCCATCTGACGGTTTTGTGTCACAGCACGAACAAACAGACCAAAGCGGGTTTTATTCAGGAGATACACCAACAGCAAGAGCACTGCGACAGTGAAGATAATGATGGCGATACGGTTATACGGCAGCATTAAACTTGGCGTTAATGAGATACCGCCTGAAAGCCATGAAATATTCGACACTTCGACATTTTGTGCGCCAAAAATCATACGCACCAGCTGCATTAAAATCAGGCTGACCCCAAAGGTTGCCAGCAAGGTTTCCAGCTGTCTGCCGTATAAAGGACGAATAACCGTGCGTTCAATCAACATGCCAATCACGGCACTGACCAAAAAGGCTGCGGGAATTGCGATCAATAAATACCAATCTACATATTGTCCCAAATGGGTTTTAAATAGACTTTGCACCACATAGGTGGTGTAGGCACCAATCATAATCAGCTCGCCATGTGCCATGTTGATCACGCCCAACAGACCATAGGTAATGGCTAAGCCCAATGCCGCCAATAGCAAAATACTGGCGGTACTGAATCCTGAAAACACATGCCCTGCCCATTCACTGGCTTGTAATCGGGTTTTAATGCTGCTTTTTGCTGCCTGCAAAGCCGCTTCAAGTTCAGGATTCAGGTTCGCTTGAGTGAGTTCATGTTCAATCACTGCCAGTACATCAGGACGATCCGATGCAGACAATGTATTTACCGCCTGTAACTTAACCAGCGCATCGGAACTGCTTAAATCCATACGCGCTTTGAGCTGTTGCAAACGTGCTTTGACTTTGTTGTTTTGTTCTTGCAGATAGAGTTGACGAATCCAGACTGGATCAAGCTCATCTACATTATTTTCTAAAATATCAATCGCTGCTAAACGCTGTGTTGCTTCATCTGACTTCAGTTTCACTTTGGCTTGCCCAAAACTCAAAGCTTTACGCAAGGTATTCACCAAAGTAACTTGAGATAAATCCGCAGGCCACGTGCTCAGCTCTTGCATGGCAGGATACTGATACAACTTTTCATCATTTTTTAAGATATAGGTTTGACCTGCACCATCTCGATACAATTCATTTTGCTCAATATACGCCACCAACTGATCGAGGCTTTCAATACTGGCAGGCCATTGGTTCAACATGGCACGGCGTTCAGCAAAATCGGCTTTGACAAACCGTTGAATCGGATCTGCCTGCTGGACTTGCAGCGGTGCATCAGGTGCAGATGTTTCTGCCCAGACAGGATTGCAGAATAAGTGCAGGCAGGTACACAACAGTGCCACACAATAGCGTTTAATCGACATGAAAAGACTCCCCCCTCACAAGGCAAATGGTCTGTCATCGGAATGAAGAAATAGAAAGACCTACTGCCGTAGCAGTAGGTAGAGGGGAATTATTTTGGAATGTACGGGCTCCAAGGCTCCGCTTTAATGGTATTGGCAGTTTTATACACCACATCAAACTGACCATCGCCACGAATCTCGCCAATCATCACTGGCTTATGTAAGTGGTGATTGCTTTCATCCATTTTCAGGGTGTAACCCGATGGTGCAGCAAACGTTTGACCCGCCATGGCATCACGGACTTTATCCACTTCGGTTGTGCCGGCTTTTTCTACGGCCTGCTTCCACATGTTAATCCCAACATAGGTCGCTTCCATTGGGTCATTGGTTACCAATTTATCCGCATTTGGCAGTTTGTATTCCACCGCATACTGCTTCATCTTGTTCACGAATTCAGTATTTTTCGGATTTTTCACCGACATGAAGTAGTTCCATGCCGCCAAATGACCCACCAATGGTTTGGTATCAATACCGCGGAGTTCTTCTTCACCCACCGAGAAGGCCATCACTGGAATATCCGAGGCTTTAATGCCCTGATTGCCCAATTCACGGTAGAACGGCACATTCGAGTCACCATTAATGGTCGAAATTACCGCGGTTTTCTTGCCTGCGGCAAACTTTTTCACATTACCGACAATGGTTTGATAGTTGCTATGACCAAATGGGGTGTACTCTTCCATGATGTCCGCATCGGCAATGCCTTTCGACTTCAAGAACGCACGTAAAATTTTATTGGTGGTGCGTGGATAAACATAATCGGTACCTAACAGCACAAAGCGCCCCGCCTTGCCACCCTCTTCACTCATCAGATATTCCACCGCTGGAATGGCTTGCTGATTCGGTGCAGCACCAGTATAGAAAATATTTTTCGACTGCTCTTGTCCCTCATACTGCACAGGATAGAACAACAAACCATTGAGTTCTTCCACCACTGGCAAGACAGATTTACGCGATACCGAGGTCCAACATCCAAAAATCACCGCCACTTTATCTTGAGTAATCAACTGACGGGCTTTCTCAGCAAACAGGGGCCAGTCTGAAGCAGGGTCGACCACCACAGGTTCTAATTTTTTCCCTAATACCCCGCCGTTGGCATTAATTTCATTAATCGCCATCAGTGCCGTGTCTTTTAGTGAAGTTTCAGAAATGGCCATGGTGCCTGACAGCGAATGTAAAATCCCCACTTTGATGGTATCGCCACTGGCTGCAGGCGCTTTGGCTTCCGATGCTGCGGTTTCTGTTTTTTCTGCTGGTTTTGAGCAGCCTGTTAATGCAATGCTCCCCGCCACTGCTGCCGCCAAAAGAGTTTTACTCAATAGTTTTTGTTGGAACATTTTAGTTCTCCAAGCATTTTGTGTTTTTTGGTTATGTCTGCCCAGAGTATTCAATTTTTATGCCAACTAATTAAACATATGTTTTTATTATATAAATTTTTAAAACCCTCTATCTAAATTAATAATCTTGTATACATCATTGCCTCCTGATTTGTATTTTCGCGACTCAGGATGGTGCATTTTTCATCCGCTCATTGTATTCTTCCCTACTGAAATTGCACATTTTTTTTACAGCAGAAGATACTGCTGTGCACTAAAAAAGCCACCCAAAGCAGTTACCTTGGATGGCTTGAAAAATAGAGCAGACTGCAATTAAACCGCAATATCCGCCAGATTACCTTTTTGCTCTAACCAGTGTTTACGGTCTCCCGAACGCTTCTTCGCCAGCAACTTATCCAATAAGCTTGCGGTTAAATGGCTATCATCTAAATCCAGTTGCACCAGACGGCGGGTATTCGGATCCATCGTGGTTTCACGTAACTGGCTGGCATTCATCTCACCCAAGCCTTTAAAGCGGGTAATTTGCGGATTCTTAGTTTTGGCTTTTTTCAAAATTGACTCAAGCTCATCTTCATCCAAGGCATAATGCACATCTTTGCCGTCATCAATACGGAACAACGGCGGCATCGCCACGTATAAATGCCCTTCTTCTACCAAGTTCGGAAAATGCTTCACAAACAGCGCGCACAACAACGTGGCAATATGCAGACCATCCGAATCGGCATCCGCCAAGATACACACTTTGCCATAACGCAATTCGGACAAGTCATCACTGCCTGGGTCTACCCCAATCGCAATGGCAATATCATGTACTTCTTGCGACGCCAGTACTTCATCCGAAGAGACTTCCCAGGTATTTAGAATTTTGCCTCGAATCGGCATGATGGCTTGGAAGTTTTTATCGCGTGCCTGTTTGGCTGAACCGCCCGCAGAGTCCCCTTCCACAATAAACAGTTCCGAATCTTCACGGGTTTGACCGACACAGTCTGCCAACTTCCCAGGTAAGGCTGGACCTGACACGATTTTCTTGCGTTCAACTTTTTTCGAGGCTTTTAAACGACGACCCGCTTTGGAGATCGCCATTTCCGCCAATTGCATGGCAATTTCAGAGTGATGGTTCAACCACAGTGCGAAAGCATCTTTGGCAATATTCTGTACGATACCTGCGGCTTCACGACTGGAAAGACGCTCTTTGGTCTGTCCCGAAAATTGCGGTTCTTGGAATTTCAACGACAAGATATAGTTCACGCCATCCCAGACATCTTCCGCAGAAAGTTTCAAGTTACGCGGCAACAAATTACGTAGCTCACAGAACTCGCGTAATGCATCGGTGACGCCTGAACGCAAGCCATTGACATGCGTTCCGCCCTGCGCAGTGGGAATCAGGTTGACGTAACTTTCCTGAATTTGTTCGCCACCTTCGACATTCCAGCAAATGGCAAATTCAGCACTGGCACGTTCGGCATCGCCAGTGGCGACAAAAGCAGGTGCAGGCAAAATTTCACGCTCTTCCAGCTCATCCATCAAATAGTCGACCAGACCATTTTCAAACTGCCATTCGATTTTTTCATCGTTGATTTCATCAACGTAGATAATCTGTAGCCCGGCTGCTAAAACCGCTTTGGCTTTTAAGTTATGTTTCAGTGCTTTTAAGGCAAATTTAGGTGAATCAAAATATTTGGCTTCAGGCCAAAAACGTACCAGCGTGCCCGTTGCACGTTTTGGTACTTTGCCTTCCAAAATGGCTAAAGGCGCTGCAGGTTCGCCATGTTCAAATGCCATCTGATACAGGTTACCCTGACGCTGGACTTCCACTTCAACGCGGTCAGAAAGCGCATTCACTACCGAGATGCCGACACCATGCAAACCACCAGAAAACTGGTAGTTATCAGTACTGAATTTTCCGCCAGCATGTAGTTTGGTCAGAATAATTTCGATCCCGCTTTGTCCATATTCAGGATGAATATCAACTGGCATACCACGTCCATTATCCGCTACAGCCAAAGAGCCATCTTTATACACCGTCACCGTGATTTTATTGGCATGCCCCGCCAGTGCTTCATCCACCGCATTATCAATCACTTCCTGAGCCAAGTGGTTCGGACGAGAGGTATCGGTATACATCCCGGGACGACGACGAACTGGATCTAGACCAGATAAAACTTCAAGCGATTGAGCCGTATATTGAGACACGTTGTACGATTTCCTTATGATCTGGAAGACGATAAAAATTGTAAAATCATGGGTATTTTGGCAGCAAAATCATCCATGGCATGATTCCCATTCGCCTCGGTCATGACCAATGCCCGTGGTTGCTGCGACGCATAAAACTGTTCAGCCTCACGATAATCTAAAACATCATCGCCTTGTTGTAATAACACCAACACTTTGTCTGCTTGCTGAACATTTGATACCGCAATTTGCTCTAAATAGTCCAATTGTGGCTCATCCAGTGTCCATGTGGCATTCACGGCATAGGGAAGCTGCTGTTGCCCAAATAAATCCCGAAAAAGTTGCCATGGTCGCATAGCAGGGTTAATCAATACAGCAGGCACAGCATGTGTTGCGACCAGTTGTGTCGCATAAAAACCGCCTAAACTACTACCCACCAGTACCGCATCCTCATGCTGACTCACCAAATCATGTAGCCGTTGCAGCGCCTGTGCTGGCGGCACATTTAAATCAGGGACATGAACCGTCCATATGCCCTCTTTCGCACAATACTGCTCTAACTGCTGCGCTTTAATTGAATTTGGACTGCTTTGAAAGCCGTGGATATATATAATATTCATACTTTTTTTGCTAACCCGCTGCAAGCTTGTCCTCATTTTTCATCATTCTGACGCAGGATTGTTTTAAATTCGTCGAAAGACTCGAATTGTTAGACAAAATAAGCCTTATTCCGCGATATTCATCGGTATTTTAAAATTATTCGAGTCAAACTCGATATGATGAAACTGAAAAAAGTTATACCTCTATCTTAAGCAAAATGAAAGCATTGAGATGAACCAAACAAAGCATCAAGGATAATCACAAATGCCGAGTTTAACACCGCTGCATGAAACGTATTGTAAATGGGATCGGACCCCACCCAGTCAAGCTGACTTACTGGAAGGTCTGGCTCAATTACTCAGTACGCCCTTGAACAATGTGGTTCAGGACTTTATGCGGACCATTCAGCGGGAAATCTTCTCCAGTATTTTTGGAGTGGATGAACAAGAGTTTAAATATCTACAAAATCTTCCGCAAATCGTCAAATTTAACCGCCTGAGCATGAATATTCTGGAAAACTACGGGCATTATCTTTTGGCACCAGGTTTGCGACAAATTATTGAAAAATATCCAAAGCTGCATGAGAAACCACTCACGCCCAGTCTGCATTTTTTAGTGGGTGTTGTGAACGGTGTGATCGGCGATTATCTGCTGCAATACCACAATCCCATCGCACTGCCGATGGTGCTGTATGATCACTATGGTGAAATTCAGCGCGGGGATTTATCGGGGCGTGTGGTGATTTTTGTGCATGGTCTGTGTATGAATCACTTGGACTGGACCAACCGCAACAATGGCGGCTTTGGTGAAAAGTTACTGGCACAGCGTGACCACAACACCATGTTGTACTTGAACTACAACTCTGGACGGCGCATTTCTGCCAATGGTCGCAGCCTTGCCAATACCCTAGAAGATCTAATTCAACGTAATCCGCGGATTACTAGTCTTGATATTATTGGGCATAGTATGGGCGGACTGGTGGCGCGCAGTGCCTTATTCTATGGTAAGCAAAACATGCATCAATGGCTGCACATGGTGGAAAATCTGGTCTGCTTAGGCTCACCGCATCATGGTGCTGCACTCGAACGTTTTGGTTTTGCAGTACAGGAAAAACTGGGACGCTTTCCGATTGTGAAATTGGCAGGACATCTGGTCAATATTCGCAGTAATGGCATTCTAGATTTACGTTATGGCAGCGTCCGTGATGATGACTGGGAACATAATGAAGCCCGCATCGGCTTCTTTGATGATAACCGTAAACCTGCGCCACTGCCTTCACATATCAATACTTATCTGGTGGCGGGAACACTGGAGTTCGAACACCGTAAAAACAAAACTTTGAAAGTGATTGGCGACTATCTGGTCAGTGTCAAAAGTGCCTTGGGTGAACATCCCAATCCACGGTTTCAGTTGAAACTACCCGAATCACATAAAGCCATTTTCTATGGGCTGAATCATCTGGAGATTCAGTATCATTCCAGCGTCGCAGAGCAAATTGTGCATTGGTTCTATCCTGAAAAAGCACAACACCATCAATTGCATGCGCATGAACATATGATTGGTCTGGATGATTATGAAGGCATTGCCCTGACCTGATGCCACATAAAAAAAAGCCAACAACAGTTGGCTTTTTTTATGCAGACGGAATGCTGTCGGTGTTATTTTTTCGCTTTTGCTACCGTTGGATAACGGCGCAGCAATTGCCACAAGCTGACGACTGCCAAAATAGTGAAAAAGACCAGCGACCATACAGGTAAAGACTGCCCCAGAAACGTCCAGTCAATCACGGCACACTCACCTGAACCAGTCAGCACTTGCGCTAACACATTTTTTAACGGTAAAGCATCAATCAGATAGTTTAAGCCTGGACCACAGCTTGGCACCTGATCTGGTGGCAGGTTCTGTAACCAGACATGCCGCGCTGCAACACCTGCCGACCATAAAATAGAGAGGCTGCCCAATAAGGCATAAAGGCGTTTGCCCCATGCAGAACTTGGGTTATGAATCAGTGCTACCAATGAAATAATGCCCAATCCCATTAAACCGACTCGCTGGAATACACACAGCGGACATGGTTCAAGACCTTGGACATGTTCGAGATACAGCGCAAACGCCATACCCACGATACTTGCGATGACTAAAAACCCGCTCACGAAGCGAAAACTCCATTGCATGGTCAAACCTCTTAATTTTTATCGATAATGTGCAAGATATTCATCAAAACTGATGGTGCTATCTTGTTCAAGTTGTTGTTGCTGTTGTAGCGATGTCTGTCCCAATTCATCAAAATACGCCTGCGTTTCAGGGCTCAGTTGATGCTGTTCATACACTGCTGCGTGTTGTTGAGCCAGTACACTACCAAAATTCCACGTCCCGCCATGGGTTAGGGTATCTGTAATCACCTGTGCCGAAAGCGTATGATCCACTTCATCAATGCGTTGCTGCATTAATTCTAAAGCCTGCACATAAAGCTGTGTGGCATTGGCTTGATCCAGCAGTTCTGCAAAGGGGCGCATGGCATCAACATGTTTTTGACACCAGTCTTCAATCGCATAATTCTGCCCATCTTCCACAATTTGTGCATTCGGGGCACGACCGCGATTCACGACTTCAGCTTGGTTCTCCTCAATCTGCTCTTGCTCGGCATCTAATAGCGCTGGACTGTCTTGTAATAAACAATACAATGCCAGTACTTCCAGAAAACCTGCACTGCTTTCATCAATCCCAATCGAGCTATACGGATTCACATCGACTGCACGCAGTTCTACATAACCCACACCACGCTTCATTAAGGCTTCGGAAGGTGTTTCGCCTGCTTGCGGCACTTGCTTTGGTCGCACCAGACTGTAGTACTCATTTTCAATTTGCAGCACGTGGTCATTAATTTGGATCGGCTCACCTTGCGCATCATTTAACCCTAAACGGCTAAAATCTGCATACGGAGTTTTGACCGCTTTTTGTAAACCGTCTAAATAACCTTGGATGTCGTTGTAATGAATGCCGAGTTGCTTCTGTGCCGAGTTCTGATAGCCAAAACGCCCCATACGTAAAGCGGTGGCATAGGGCAAATACAAGGTGCCTTTTAATAACGGCAGCAAATGATGCTCACGCCCTGTCATAAAACATTTACATACCGATGGACTGGCACCCAGCAAGAACATCACCAGCGGCGTCAGGCGAATAAAGTTACGAATCAGACCAAAATAACGATGACTGCGATAATCTTGCGCAGACAGTTGGCGTAATGCTTCATCGCTTTCTTGTTGTTGTAATGCGGCAAATAAGCTGTCTGGAAAAGATAAATTATAATGTACCCCAGAAATGGTCTGCATACGGCGACCATAGCGTACCCCTAAACCACGGCGATATAAGGTCTTGAAGCGACCAATATTGGAGCTGCCATATTGCGCCAAACGAATGTTGTCTTCTTCACTGTCCAGCATGCACGGCATCGACAAAGGCCAGAGCTTTTCTTCATGCTCTAAATGACGATGGACCACCGCATGAATGTCTTTTAAATACGTTAAAGCTTTGCCAATGGTGTCTTGTGGAGGAGTAATAAACTCCATCAAAGCTTCTGAATAATCGGTGGTAATATGCGGATGGGTCAATGCCGATCCCAAAGCTTTGGGATGATCTGCCTGCGATAGAAAACCATTGCTTTGCATACGCAAACTTTCACGTTCTATACCACGTAACATCCCTTGTAACAGCGAAGAATCCACCCAAGTCGGAAACACAGCTTGAGAGGTCGATTCGGGTTGACTCATTATCATCTCGCTTATTGGAAGAACTACTAAAATAAAATCATCAGTTTATATCAGTATACTGTGATTTGATGCCGCTACATGACACGCTGTTTATTTTTCCAACAGATTCGCAACATTTGTGGCATCTATGGAAAAGATTCAGTAAATCAGATAACTGGCATTAATATGGGTGACATCGCTCATGTTCAACGGGTCGATGTAAAAAATTCTTAAAAAGTACACCCTATTGCGGCAATTTTTTATCACAAAGTTACTCTATAAGGCACCAAAAAAATATGATTTTATTGAAGAGTAAGTGCTAAGGATCTGTAATAAAAATGAATTATCAGGATATTCTGAACTTTTGGTATGCGCCCGAAACCCAGCCGAACTGGTTTGCAAAAAGCAGCGAATTTGATCAAATTTTGGTGGAGAAGTTTAGTCAGATCCATCGACAGGCAGCCTTGGGCGAACTCTGGGAATGGCGACAACAACCTGAAGGTCGCCTGGCCGAAGTCATCATTCTGGATCAATTCTCCCGCAATTTATTCCGTGACCAAGCCGCTGCTTTTGCCCACGATGCCCTCGCACTCGGCTTGGCACAAGAAGCCATTTTGGGGCACCATCATTTACAGCTCAGTCCCGAACAGCGCTATTTTTTATACATGCCGTTTATGCACAGCGAATCACAACGGGTGCATGAATTTGGGTTAAACTTATTTGAACAGCTGGGGCATCCGATTGCCTTAGAATTTGAACGACAACATAAAGCCATTATTGACCGATTTGGACGCTATCCGCAGCGAAATATCCTGCTAGGACGAGCATCCAGTGCTGAAGAATTAGAATTTTTGACACAATCAAATCACCAATTTTAAACTCGTTGTGGCAGTTTCTCCCCCTATTTCACCAGCAATCAGTGGAGTATGAACATGAAAACCAAGCTTATTGCCCTGACCCTGATCACGCTCGCACTGGCAGGTTGTGCCTCTACACCGCCCAAACCGCGCACTTTCGATCAATTGGGGCGTTTTAATACCTATCCAATGAATACGCAAACCTATCGAGTCAGTTTTGAAGCCGACCCGAATATGAACTATGGCATGGCGGAAGAAATTACCTTGGTCAAAGCGGCGCAAACCACGGTCAAAAATGGCTTCCGTTATTTTAAAGTGCTGGATGACCCAAGCAATCTCACCAATAAACCGCCACGTCAGGCGGTGGTGTATCGTTCCCCATCCTTCTATCCTTATGGTTATTACCCTCGCCGCTTTCCAGGCTATTGGCCAGATCCATTTTACGATACGCCACAAGTGGTGAATATTGACCCTGTGCAAGTCTCCTATACCATTGAGTGCTATAAAGAAAAAAGCAAAGCACCCAGTGATGCCTTTGATGCCACCCTAATTTTGCAATCTTTAGGGCAAAAGTATGGGTTAACCGCCACTGGTGAAGTGATTCAGCCGCAACCCGTGACACCCGCCAATTAATCAACACATGACCTAGGATCTTGATATGCATGTTGCGAGCACCAGTTCGGACAATCTAAAACGCAGTAAACGCTTTGCGACCATCGCCTTGATCATGGCTGTGCTGGCTTGGCTGATCCTGATGGTGGTCGCCAAATTTTTTCCTGAATACGTATGGTTGATTCATATCTTGATGTTGTCTGCTGAAGCAGGGGTAGTCGGGGGACTGGCGGACTGGTATGCCATTACCGTGTTGTTCCGTAATCCCTTCGGGAAGATGCCAATCCCTAAGTTTTTACGTGACCACACCGAAATTATTCCGCGTAACAAAGCCCGTATTGCCGAATCGATGGGTCGCTTTGTGCAAGAAAACTTCCTTTCACCGCAAGTGGTGGAACGCAGTCTGAAAAATATCGACTTGAGTTTAGCCGTCGGTCAATGGCTAGCCAATCCACACAACAACACCCAAGTCACGCAAGTGATTCAGCAAACTGTACCCAAGATTTTTGACTTTGTCGGGCAGGAACAGATTGGTCGCTTTATTCAAAACAACAGTGTGCAATGGGTGCGCAATACCGACATCAACATGCTGGCCAGTGAGATGCTGCGTGCCGTGATTGAAAACGATTTCCACCAAGATGTGCTGCAACGCGGTCTAGATGTGGTACATGATTGGATGATTAACCATCCTGATCAAACCCGAGAACTGACGAAAAAACTGTTTAAAGAACTGGGGGTATCTAAACTGGCCAAAGGGGCCAGCTGGATTGGGATTGATGTACAACAACGCACCATCGACTCCATGATCGAGCGGGTGGAATCAATGTTGGCGAACCCAGAACATCCTTGGCGACAACAGATTGAAGAAACTGCCCAAGAACTGATGTATCAATTACAGGACCGTAACAGTAGCGCCAGCCAACGTTTGAATCGTAGCAAAAATGCCCTGCTGGATAGCCCGCAAGTACTGAATTTTATTCGGGGTGCAGTGGTGATTTTATGCGATGCCATCAAAGCAGACCTCATGCAGGCAGATTCAGGCATTGCGGCCAATCTGCGAGTGGCCATTCAACAGGTGGGTGAAAATATCATCGCCAATCAAGCGGTACGTCAGTTATTAAATGATCGCATGAGTAGTTTGGCGGTGAATTTGAGTGATCAATACAGCGAGAAAGTGATCCGTTTTATTAGCGAACGCATTCATGAATGGGACTCCCGTGAAATGATTGGCAAAATTGAAAATGAAGTGGGTGGCGACCTACACATGATTCGCGTCAATGGTGTGGTAGTGGGTGCTTTTATTGGTCTCGCGCTGGGTATTATCCGTGCTGCAGTGGATTTTCTGCTTTAATCCACCGTTTTTCAGACCTGAAAATAGATGGATTTAGACTTGTACATGCCCTGCAACATGCTAAATTAAATCGGTTTATTATCCGATGGGGCTGTGGTCATGTTAGAAATTCATTCCAAACTTCCTGCACAAGGGGTCACAATTTTTAGCCAAATGACTGCGATGGCGCAGCGCCTGAATGCCCTGAATCTTTCACAGGGCTTTCCTGATTTTTCCCCACCCCAAGCCTTACTGGAAGCCTTAAGCCATGCGACCTTGCACGGTTCTAATCAATATGCTGCGGGAGATGGCTTACTCAGTTTGCGCCAGCAAGTGGCAGCACAATTTTTACAGCGCGATCAACTGGTGATCGACCCCATCAACGAAATCACCATTACCCCTGGTGCGACCATTGCCCTGTTTAGTGCGATTCAAGCCATGCTATATGCGGGGGATGAAGTGATTGTTTTTGACCCGAGCTATGACAGCTATGCGCCAAGTATTGCCTTGGTCGGTGCCAAAGCCATTCGTATTCCTTTAACTGCACCAGATTTTCAAGTGGACTGGAATAAAGTGGCAGAAGCCATCAATGACAGAACCCGTATGGTGATTGTGAATACTCCACATAACCCAACCGGTGCCATTTGGTCGAAGCAAGATTGGCAACAGCTGATTCAACTGATTCAAACTCGTAATATTGTGGTGTTGTCTGATGAAGTGTATGAGCACTTGGTTTACGATGGACAACCGCATTATTCCGCCCTGTCTTTTCCAGAACTGCGTGAACGCAGTTTCGTGGTCGGTTCTTTTGGTAAAACCTTCCATGTCACCGGCTGGAAAACCGGTTATTGTGTGGCGGCACCAGAATTAATGAGGGTTTTCCGTCAGGTTTATCAATTTGCCAATTTCTGCGGAGTCACTCCAGTGCAAGTGGCTTTAGCCGAGTATATGCAACAGCATCCTGAACATGTACAACAGCTCGCCAGTTTTTACCAACATAAACGTGACTTGTTTACCTCTGGTCTAACTACTTCCCGTTTCCAATTTACGCCGTCACAGGGCACCTATTTCCAGAATCTGGATTATCGTGCCATCCGTCCCGATTTGAATGATGTTGAGATGTGCCACTTCCTTGCAGAACAACATGGCATTGTCGCCATCCCAATTTCCGTGTTTTATCAACAACCGCCTCAAGATTTACGCCTGATCCGGTTTTGCTTTGCCAAAACAGAACAGACCTTGGAACAGGCGATCGAGATTCTAAACCGTTGCTAGGCAATTTTTCTCGCCCTAGCGAACAGTGAAAATTCAACAGATCTCCTGCTTTTTTTCCTTGTGGCTTGTGTTATGTTGCAAAGGACACAATAAAAAATTATGGATGATAAATCACGAATATGGCTGCCGTCCCTCATGGTCCCTTGATCAATTCTGACAAGTTCTGGAAAGCATTTCTTTGGTTTCTGCTGCCGCTGATTGCCACCAATATTTTACAAAACCTGTCTGGCACCATTAATACAGTGTTTGTCGGACAAATGCTTGGGGTTCATGCGGTTGCTGCTGTATCGGTCTATTTTCCCATCTTGTTTTGCTTACTGGCTTTTATCATTGGTTTGTCGGCAGGTTCAACGGTGCTGATTGGGCAGGCTTGGGGCGCACAAAATCTCGAAAAAGTCCGTAGCGTGGTCGGTTCTACCCTATTTATGACCCTGATTGGCGGAAGTGTGATTGCCTTGTTTGGGGTACTCTTTGCCAAACAGATTTTATTATTGTTGGGGATCGACCTTGAAATCATGCATATGTCTTTACCTTATGTACAATGGATGATGGCAGGTAGCCCCCTGCTGTTTGTGTATATTATTTATACCTCCATTTTACGCGGTGTAGGCGACAGTATTACCCCGCTGATTGCACTCGGTATGACCAGTTTAATTGGTTTGGTAATCACCCCTGTGCTAATTGCAGGATATTTTGGTTTTCCTCAATTGGGTATCATTGCCCCAGCCATTGCGACCATTATTGGCTATGCCGCAGTGCTACTGTTTTTAATGGTCTATCTGAATAAAAAAAATCACCCACTGCGTCCAGATCGCGAATTATTCAGGCATATCCGTCATCAACCTGAACTGAGTCGGATTATTCTGCGTCTGGGCATTCCAACCGGCATACAAATGGTCACCACGTCGGTGGCAGGCTTGGTCATAGTCGGACTCGTCAACCGTTATGGTTCTGAGGCGACTGCAGCCTATGGTGCGGTCAATCAGGTGCTGAACTACATCCAGTTTCCTGCACTTTCCATTTCAATTGCAGCCTCGATTTTCGCTGCCCAAGCGATTGGCGCAGGCAAAGCTGATTTACTCACCAAAGTCACCCGCACTGCCCTGCGTATGAATATCATCATCACAGGCATCTTGGTGATTTTGGCGTATCTGTTTTCCAAATATT
Organism: Acinetobacter zhairuonensis; assembly: GCF_022601715.1. Classification (GTDB taxonomy): domain Bacteria; phylum Pseudomonadota; class Gammaproteobacteria; order Pseudomonadales; family Moraxellaceae; genus Acinetobacter. The sequence continues at coordinate 138,750 of NZ_JAKVIM010000004.1, forward strand.
TAATGGCGCTGTTTATTACCGATCCTAATGTGGTCGCTTTAGGGCAACAATTGCTGTTTATTGTGCTGTGGTCGATTCTATTTTTTGGTGCCAGCGCAATTTTTGCTTCGATTATGCGTGCCAGTGGAACCGTCAATATTCCAATGCTAATTAACATTGCTGCGATTGTGCTGATTGAAGTGCCGTGTGCGTATCTGTTTAGTCAATGGTTTGGCTTAAAAGGCATCTGGTATGGCTATGCTCTGGCATTTGTCAGCCTGTGTATTATGCAAGGACTGTATTATCAATTTGTCTGGAAAAAGAAAACGGTAAAAACCTTAATTTGAAAGCACGCTATAGAAAAAGCGCGTATTGATCCGCAGATTAATACGCGCTTTTTTTTATTTAAAACGCTTGCTTAATGACGTCGCCATAGCCGTCACTTTCTGATAGCCTGTCGGCAAAATACGCTGAATCAGATCTAAAGATTTCGCATCATTACCAATCAATACACGACGCTTGTCTTTTTGCACCGCATTTAGAATTTCACGCGCCGCCTCTTCAGGTGGAATACGTAACATCTTGTTGAACGACCGTGCCGATTTTTCAGGATTCATGCCCAAGCTACGCAAGCTGTCATTCATTCGCGCATCATTGGCGATATTGGTACGAATGCCGCCTGGGTGTACACACAGCGCACTCACGCCACAATTTTCAATATCCAGTTCTTGACGTAAAGATTCAGTAAAGCCACGTACCGCAAATTTAGTGGCATTGTACGCCGATTGCGTTGGCTGAGCGGTTAAGCCAAATAAGCTAGAAATATTGATAATATGTCCATCACCTGTTTGCTTAATCAGCGGTAAAAATTCTTTGGTACCGTAGACCACACCCCAAAAATTAATCCCGACAATCCACTCCAGTTCGTCGTAACTCGCACCTTCCACCGTCGAGCCCAATGCCACTCCAGCATTGTTAAAAATCATATTCACCGAACCATGATCTTGTACGGTTTCTTCTGCCCATACACGCATGGCTTCGCGGTCAGATACATCCAGTTTTTGGGTCGTGACACGAACATTGCTGTCTTTGAGTAGTTCTACAGTTTTCGCCAAACCTTGTTCGTTAATATCACTTAAAGAAAGATGGCAGCCTTGTTTCGCTAACAGCACTGCCAGTTGCTGACCGATCCCTGAGCCCGCACCAGTGACGGCTGCTACTTTATTGTTAAATGTTTTCATTTTCTATCCTTATGGGTGGCATAGGCTTTGACACAATACCAGCACTGTTATTTTTTGCACTATGCCGTTGACGCTTTCAATATAAATTTGACAATAACCATTGTCAATAATTGCCTGACGAATCTCATCTCTGCTTCAAGCATGGCTAAAATTTAGGTTTTTACTACAATAGTTGTTAAACTAGAGCCTGTCTTTGCTACGTTTTGCCCTTATGACTGATACCAATAGCAACAATACGGAACAAAATAACAATCCCACCAAAAGTAGAGAACGTCAGTTTAAAGGACTGTCCTTAACTGAACGTAAGCAGGCACGTCGTGAGAAACTCATCGAAGCAGGTATCGAAGTTTACGGCACCCATGGTTTCTTTGCTGTAACCGTCAAAGATATCTGTAATGAAGCCAAACTGACTGAACGTTATTTTTATGAATCATTTAAAAAAAGCGATCAACTGTTCCAAACCATCTTCTTGAAATTGATTGATGAGCTACAGCAAAATGTGATGCAGGCAATTATGCAAGCCTCCAGCAGCCATGAAAAAATGGTCGATGCAGGGTTAACTGCCTTACTCACAACACTGAAAGATAACCCGCGTATGGCACGTATTATTTATATTGATGCTATGTTGGTGCAAGAACTGCATAACCAGGCCACCATTCATGAAACCATGCTACGGTTTGACCGTATGATTCATGCGTTTGTCATGTTGATGATGCCCAATATACCGCATTCAGAACGTGAAATTTCATGGGTTTCTACAGGCTTAAATGGATATGTTACGCAAATTGCCATTCGTTGGGTGATGAGTGGTTTTAAACAGTCCTTGGAGGATGTTTTGGCTTCTTGCAGAGTGGTGTTTTTGACATTACTTGCATCATTTTCAGATAAAAAAAATTAAATTACAGCTATTTAATTTTTACAGAAATTTGAAATGGTTTAAGCGACCCTGTCCCCGACTGTCTAAAATTGTTCATGTTTTCGACTATAAATTGTCACAAAACTTTGCGAAAATCGGCATTCTCCCCTATTCTGCAATGATACTGTCATAATTAATCTTTGTAATAAGCCTGTCATAAATAAAAAACGGCCTACCGTTATCATCAATAGGATATTGCGTTGTGAAAGATGACTACATACTAATCGTCGATGACGAACTTCCGATTCGAGAGATGATTCACACCTCTTTGGATATGGCAGGCTTTCAATGCTTACAAGCAGAAGATGCAAAACAAGCACATCAAATGATTGTGGATCAACGTCCAGCACTGATCCTGCTCGACTGGATGATGCCTGGTGGCGTAAGTGGTGTCGACCTGTGCCGTCGCCTGAAACGCGATGAAAATCTGGCAGAAATTCCTGTCATTATGTTGACTGCACGTGGAGAAGAAGACCATAAAGTCCAAGGTCTCGATGCAGGTGCGGACGATTACATGACCAAGCCTTTTTCAACTCGAGAATTGGTTTCTCGAATTAAAGCGGTACTACGTCGTGCCAATGCGCTCAGTGGTGAAAAAACCATTGATGCCAATGGCTTAATGCTGGATCCTGTGAGCCAGCGCGTAAGTTTTAGCAACAATATTTTAGAAATGGGTCCAACAGAATACCGTTTACTGGCGTTCTTCATGACACATCCTGAACGTGCTTATACCCGTGCACAGCTGCTCGATCAAGTTTGGGGTGGTAATGTGTATATCGAAGACCGTACTATTGATGTGCATATTCGTCGCCTGCGCAAAGTTTTAGAACCGTATGGTGCAGACCGTTTTGTGCAAACCGTACGTGGTACAGGTTACCGCTTCTCTACTCGTGCAGATGTTGCTTTAGGTTAATTTTAGTTTTATGTATGAACCATACCCCGTCCCCGAACTGGCCCGTGAGCATCAAAAATTCCGCTATAGCAGTTTGTGGACTTTTGCCAAACAAGATTTACGCTTACTGGCTTTTCTCTTACTGATTGCAAGCTTAGTCGGTTTTGGCATTGGGTATTTCTGGATCTGCATTTTTGCCGGCTTCTCGATTTTTTTTATTTTCCAATTACGTTCTTTGTATTTGGTCAATGAATGGATTTCCAATCGTCCCTATGATGTCCCACCTAATCTGAATGGGATTTGGGGTGCATTACTGTTCAATGTCTATCGTGCCCAACGCCAAGAACGTATTGTGCAAGCTGAAATGGTTGGCTTGATTGACCGTGCACAATCTTCTTTGGTGGCGCTTGCGGAAGCGGTGGTGCTGATTGATGAATCACATCAAATAGAATGGTGGAATCCCGCGGCGGAAAAACTGTTGGGTATTCAGTCACTCGATCGTGGTCGTAATATTATGACCATTTTGAGACAACCGAGTTTTATTGAATATTTCAAACAAAGCGATCAAATTCCTGATGGCATCAAAATGAAGTCCTCAGTGTTCGAAGATCACTATGTGCAAATCAAAATGACCCGTTTTGGCGGTGAAAGCCGTCTACTGGTGGCCTATGACGTGACGCGCATGCACAACTTGGAGCAAATGCGTAAAGACTTTGTCGATAATATTTCGCATGAATTACGCACGCCTTTAACGGTACTCTCTGGCTATATTGAAACCTTTACCGATCAAGAAGATCTCAATCCCCGCTGGAAACGTGCTTTTGAGCAAATGCAGGCACAAACCAAACGCATGAATGCTTTGGTGAATGACCTGTTATTGCTATCGCGTCTGGAAAACAATAAGCAGATTGCCAAAAACCAGATTATTGAAATGCCAAGCCTGATGAATCAGTTATTTGATGATGCGCAGGCGTATAACGTGGATTATGGTCATACTCTGAATCTGGATATCGACAGTCATTGCGACCTGATTGGTTCAGATACTGAGTTGGCGAGTGCCTTTAGTAATTTAATCACCAATGCGATTAAATACACCCCGAAAGGCGGTACCATTACCATGGGTTGGCATGATGATGGCGAACATGGTTATTTCACCGTAGAAGACACGGGCATTGGCATTGATCCCAAACATTTACCACGTTTAACCGAGCGTTTCTACCGTGTGGATAGCGCGCGTAGCCGTCAAACTGGGGGAACGGGTTTAGGACTGGCAATCGTGAAGCACGTGCTGATGCAACACAACGCGTATTTAGAAATTGAATCGAAAGAGAATCAAGGCTCAACCTTTAAAGTGGTGTTCCCGAAAGAACGTCTTTATCACATGAGCTAAATCATTATTTTTTAAATTATTAAAAGTTTATATTGAGATGGCTGTCTAATACAGCCATCTCAACCTTATGCTTAAACCGTGTGACCCAGCGCCTGCCCCATCACCACAGTTGAATTGGCTTTAAATTGCTCATCCCACTGCATTTTATTTTGTTCAAACAAAATAATTGCGGTTGAACCTAAATAAAAACGTCCCAACTCCGCACCTTTTTCAAGGAACAAATTGTGCTGGTTCAGTTCTAAACGCCCTGTTGGTTTAACTTTGCCTGTTGCCACAGTCTCAATGCCCGCTACAATCATCGCACCCACCAAGACCACGGCCATACGACCCAATTCGGTATCGAACAAACACACCATACGCTCGTTACGTGCAAACAAGCCTGGAATATTTTCAGCCGTGGTTTGATTCACAGAGAACAGCTCACCTGGAACATACAACGTTTCGGTTAACGTGCCTGCAAATGGCATATGCACGCGGTGATAGTCACGCGGCGACAAATACACCGTTGCAAATTCACCATGTTTGAATGGCTCCGCCAACTGTGGGTCTGCAATCAGCTTTTCCACCGAAAAACTTTGACCTTTGGCTTGAAACACTTCACCTGACTCAATGTGACCCAATTGTGAAATCGCACCATCCGCAGGCGACACAATGCTGTTGGCATCAGTATCAATTTCACGCACACCATCTTGCAAAGCACGGGTAAAGAATTCATTGAATGACTTGTATTTCAAAGCATTTTTTTGCTCTGCAATTGACATATCAATGCCATATTGCGCTTTAAATGCAGAAATGACCGTGTTTTTAATCAACTGGTTTTCACTGGCAGCAATCTTACCCACCACACGGGAGAGCTGATGTTGCGGCACAACACGTTGTGCTTGAATAAAGAATTGTTTTGTTAAACGTGAGGTGAGGCTCAAGACGGTAACTCTCCAGTAACGATTGGACTATCGAGGCGGTTGCCCCATTCACTCCACGCACCATCATAAGCTCGGATATTCCAACCCAATACACGACCCAAAATATAAGCCAAACCTGAACGATGATGTGACTGACAGTACACCACGACAGGTTCCTGTAAATTGAAACCTTGTTGTTCTAAGCGTTGTTGTGTGCGTTCTAAAGCGTGCAATTTTAAATGATTTTCACGATTAAGTGCAGTACTCCATTCAAAATGACGTGCATTTGGAATATGACCGCCACGACGAGCTGCCAATCTGAGACCCGTATATTCATCTTCTGTTCGGCAATCCCACAGCTGAATTGCCTGCTGCTCGACTAACGGCAACAGCTCTTTATATTGAATACGCACCAGATCTTGCTCAGCCAAATTGACTTGAACTAAGGGTGCTACAGGGGCAAATTGCTCTTGCTCAGACGTGGTCGGCAAGCTTTGTGCCAACCAAGCATGAATCCCGCCATTCAGCAGTGAGGTGTTATAAAAACCTAAGCAGTGTAAATCCCAGATCAAACGTCCTGCCCAAGCCCCGCCTTCATCATCATAAACCACTACATGATGCTCAGGCGTAATATTCAAACACTGAATTAACGCTGTCAAAGCTTCAGCATCAGGCAACAAGCCCGTGGCATTTTCTTCTTGGCGAAGTAGTTGCGCAGGTTTGAGATGAATGGCATGTGGAATATGCAGCTGCTCATAGACTGAACTTCTACTTAAATCCACGATACGTAATTTTTCATTTCCTAAAAGTGGAAGCAATTCTTCCACATCGATTAATAAACCCAAATTCAGCGTCGATTCCGTCATCTTTTTTTACACGTTTTGTTCTGGCAACTGCTTGATGTTAGCATAAGCCTATAGCTACAGAATGCCGATTTTCCTGCAAATCTAAGCAGAAAATCTGCAATATAAATGGATTAAACAGCAGGTTCAGTAATCTGGAAGACCTGACGTAAATAAGCCAAGAATGTATCGTTATCAGTCATGGTCTTGCCTGGACTGTCCGAAATTTTCGCCACCGATTGACCATTACATTCCACCAGTTTCAACACAATATTTAACGGGGTCTGCCCCATGTCATTGGTTAAGTTAGTGCCAATCCCGAAACTGACTTTAAAGCGGTCTTTAAAATATTGATGTAAAGCCCATGCCTTATTTAAATTCAAACCATCACTAAAGGTCAGCATTTTGGTTCTGCTGTCAATTTTTAAGGTTTGGTAATGGTCATAAGCTTTATCCCCCCACACAAAGGGATCCCCACTGTCGTGTCTTAGACCATCGAATAATTTGGCAAAATACAGATCAAAATCTCGCAAGAAGGCATCCATCCCGACCACATCGGTCAGGGCAATCCCCAAGTCACCCCGATACTCTTGCACCCATGTTTCAAGCGCTGCTTTTTGAAAGTCACGTAAACGGACATCTAGAGCCTGAAATGCCTGTAAGAACTCATGTGCCATGGTACCAATCGGTGAAATTCCCAATTCTTTTGCCAACAGTACATTACTGGTTCCACGGAATACATTCGGTACAGCACGATGAAATGCCTGAATCACATGTCTCTGCCACGCCAAACTATAACGTCGACGAGTGCCAAAATCTGAGACCAAAAATGGCGGATCTTCAGGGCGCTGCTGTAGTTCACATTGCTGAATAAATTCGATCTTGGCGGTTAAGCGGCGCTGACCTTCTTCTAACACTTCAGGTGTGCGAATACGCTGAAAATACAGTTCATTCACTATCGCGAGCACGAAAATCTCAAACATCATCGCCTGCACCATCGGACCTTCGACCCAGATGTCCAAGCGACCTTCGCTGTCTATTCCGGTATGAATAAAGCGGCGTTTGAGTTGGAATAATTCTAAATAATCAACAAAGTCGCTTTTGATAAAGCGCAGGCTACGCAAATATTGTAATTCGTCTTCTTTAAATCGGAGCTGACACAAATAATCCAACTGTTCATTCAAATCTTGCAGAATATCCACCAAGGGATACACAGTTTCATCCAAATTACGGCAACGGAAATGGTAGACACTATGCGTTTGCGGAAACTTATGCAGCACCACTTGTAGCATGGTGAATTTATATAAGTCAGTATCGAGTAAAGATTGAATGATTGCAGACATAAAGGTTCAGTTTTTATCAACTTCTAGCATTAAAGCACACTTTCAGAGTGAAAAAAGCCATTGATTGTATAAAACGCAACAAATCAGAAGCATGCTTCATCTGCATCACATGATCTTTGCTACAATGCCCAGCACATCAAATATTGAGGGATTCTCGTGCGTGCCTTATTACAACGAGTACTTGAAGCCAAAGTCGTGGTCGACGGTCAAGTAACGGGTGAAATTCAACATGGCTTGCTGGTCTTTTTGGGACTCGGTAAAGAAGATCAGCTGGAAAAAGGTAAAAAGCTGATTGATAAAATTTTGAAGTACCGCATTTTTGATGATGAACAAGGCAAAATGGGCTGGAATGTGGCACAAGCACAAGGTGGCTTATTGTTGGTATCGCAATTTACCTTAATGGCACAAACCCAAAAAGGCTTACGCCCCGATTTTGGTCCTGCGATGCCGCCTGATGCGGCTAAAGTGCTGTATGAGCAGCTGGTCGACTATGCCAAATCACAATTTGAGCAAGTGCAAACAGGTATTTTTGCCGCAGATATGAAAGTCCATTTGGTCAATGATGGTCCTGTGACTTTTCAGCTTGAAGTCGAATAAAAGCCAAAGCATAAAAAAGCCTACAATTGACTGTAGGCTTTTTAGATTGTTGTGCAATCTTTTTGAGTCTTAACGACCAGTCTTTTCTTTTAAAAATTGGCGTGCCAATTGAATTTTTTCTTTCACAGGTTTTGGTAACTTAGGTGGAATCAATTTTGCAGCTTTGTTGAACCAAACCAATAAGCTGAAATCACCTTCCATTTTGATGCTGCCATTTTGCATGCCAGTCATGAATGCCGATGGATCACCTTTTAATAAGGTTTTCACGCCTTGCTCGCTATCCGCAAATTGCAAAATAAAATCCGCTTTCTCGGTATCCCCTGAAACTGTATCAATTTGTCCGTTGTTGATAATAATCTGACGCGCTACGCCTTGATCTGTCCCAATTTGAATACGAAATTGACGGTCATGAATCAACTCAATAAATTTAGGACTTGTACGAGCCAGTTGTTTCATGCGTAAAACTAAACTCGCCACAAGTAGATCTAGTGGGTCCGTGCTCACATCGACCAATGGTAGCTTTACAACTGGAATTGAAGACAGTTTCATGACGTTTGAAGCCTATTGTAATTGTAGAAAAATTGACTGCTCCATCCTACCATAACTTAATTCTGATGGAAGCTAGGCTTTGTATAACAATCCTGATCTGAGTGTAAAAGTCACACGCTGAAATTTTATCCCAATCACAAAAGCATTGAATTTTTGTCGAGTCTGTAAGACGGTCTACTCTCAGGTGCCAAATTCTTTTTTTATAAAGATTGAATTGAAGATGGGAAACCAAATTTTTCAGCATATTGAGTCAACATAAACCCATCTGAACACTCTAGATTTATGCTTCTTTATTCTTTTGAATCACAATTGACTCAAAACTGCGCTCCCTCTCATTCAAGATGAAAAGGAGCCTGAAAATTAACGACTACTATATTGCTGATCATCTTCATACACAGGGGTATGTTCGATATAACGGCGTTTTGAGTTCGCACGTTCTGCACGACGATCTTCACGGAACAATAACAAGGTAAGCATGCCCATGGCGATGCTGACCGCAGCCAGATAGCTATATGCCATTGGTAATTCAAACATGACCTGAATGCTCAAGCGGATCATTTCTAGCAAGCCCCAGAACATCATGCCTGCGAACATAAAGCTCAGCCAACGACGATAAGGCGAGAAGAAAACCGCAATCAGTGCAACAGTCACACAACTCAAGCCAATTATGGTTGCTAAATTCGCTGTGACCATAAAAACCTCCGTCTTCAATGGGGATGATGTCTGGGCAGGTGCCCGAGCAGCAATCCACATGACCTATATTAATTTTGTGAAATTTGTCTATCTATGTCTCTATGCAAGCATTATGAGCAGTTTTAAACAGAAAAAAAGCCATGCTTTTTTAATGAGCGACATATGTTGTCGCAATATTATTTTGTCATTACATTTTTTGTCATTTCGACTTGAAGGGAAGCAAGAGATGCTATGAGTTGGCGTGTCATTACAAAAAAACAACGGGTTTTTATACGGTAAAAATTATTTTTTTCTCGATTAAAATTGACCCTGTGTACATGGAAATAGCTGACGAGCTTTTTATACAAAACTCATCATCAAAAATACAAAAGCGCAATCCAAAGATTGCGCTTTTGTCATTAAACCGCAATGATTACGGGCAGTTAAGATCTTTATCATGTACGCCCAACAGGTATAACACCCCGTCTAAACCCACGCTTGAAATCGCCTGATTGGCATTCTTACGCACTAGTGGTTTGGCTCGGAAAGCAACGCCTAAACCTGCCATGGAGAGCATTGGTAAATCATTAGCACCATCCCCTACGGCAATGGTTTGTTCTGGCGAAATTCCCATATTATCTGCGAGCTCACGTAATAAAAATGCTTTACGCGCACCATCCACAATATGCCCTTTCACTTCACCTGTGACAACGCCATCTTCTACATCCAGAATGTTGGCATGCACTTCATCAATGCCAAGTTTGGCTTGCAAATATTCTGCAAAGTACTGGAATCCACCTGATAGAATTGCAGTTCTGTAACCCAATGATTTTAAAGTCGTAATAAGACGTTCTGCACCTTCAGTAATGGTCAAACGCTCTGCGATTCTAGGCAGCACTGAAGCATCTAGACCTTTAAGTAAGGCAACACGCGCACGGAAACTTTGCTGAAAATCCAGCTCACCCTGCATGGCACGCTCGGTAATTTCTGCGACTTGTTCGCCCACACCTGCTTCGATTGCCAACTCATCAATGACTTCTTGCTCAATCAGCGTCGAATCCATATCAAAGCACACTAAACGGCTATTACGGCGGTAAGCATTATCCTCTTGCACGGCTACATCAATGCTCAGCTCAGACGATAAACTTAAGCAGGCTGCGCGCATGGCAGTGGCATCCAGCATTTGTCCACTTAAACCAAACTGTACACATGAACGTTTTGGTCCTTCAGACTGGCTTTGTAACTGTGGACGACCTGATAAACGAGTCACAGTTTCAATGTTGAAACCTTGATTAGACACAATATTGGTAACAGCTTGTAAATGCGCGGCAGTCAGTTCTGGTGCCAAAGCCGTGACAATATAGCGTGTCCGCCCACCTTCACTCACCCATTGATCATATTCTGATGAAGAGATGGGTTTAAAGCGCACTGTTAAGCCGATATCATGTGCTAGAATCAGAATTTCCTTCATGGCTAATGCTGTTGCAGTCTGGTCATCTGACGAAACAACAATACCTAGAGTCAGTTGATTATGGATGACGGCTTGTCCAACATCTAGAATTTGTAAGGAATGAGTGGACAATACCTGCATTAATCGGGTGAATTGATTAGGCTGGTCGGGTCCCAAAAATGATATAAGAATGATTTCTCGCATGAATTGACTCGGGTCTGAGCTACAACTATTGTGAGAATCATAATCGAATTTGAATAGAATTGCCTTGGAAGTTTACGTTGAATGCGCCTAGACAAGGGCTATTTGCTAGCCTACTGATAATAAGTTTTGCACTTCATACCTTTTTATTGGTGATTGCAACCACTCACCAACTGAATGAAAACCGTGCGAATCAGGGACAGTTGATGACCAGCCAATTGGTCACAGACAGTTTATCGGAACTTGAACCTGCCAATACGGTTTCACTGGCGTTATTGGTAAATCGTTACGCCACCAATCCAAGTGTAGCCTCTATTCGAATTTTAGATGGCGCCAATCAGGTCTTGGCGACGGGTGGTATATCCAAAACCCGTGATGGTGAAGTTTTTGTTCGTGATGCCTTACAAAATGAGAAAAAAGTCGGCACCATTGAAATCACCCTGATTCAACCAAGTATTGGTGAAATCTTGCGAACCCAATGGCTCGCGATTTTATTCTCGTTCTTTATTCATGGTCTGTTGTGGTTAGCGTATCGCGCCATTGCACGTCCAAGCCGCTCGGAATATTTGGCACGTATTAACAATGAATCCCGTTTAAAACATGAGATTCAAGCCTTAACGCAGGCTTTGGAACAAGAGAAGCACAATGCGGCTTTAACCATTGCACAGGCACAACAACAATTCCAAAATAAGAACAAGCCCAAAGAAATCAAGCCTGTGATTGTAGATGATTGTTCTGTTGCACTGAATATTCAATATTATGATCCGAAGCAGTTGCTTGAGTCTGTGAACCAGACCGTCTCGGTACCTTATTTTAATTTGTGCCAGATTTTCTTAAATAAAACCATTGAACTGGCAGTTCAGCATTACAAATTAAATCGTTCTGACATTAGCACTGTACAACAGTTTAATGCGCAAGGTGCCACCATTACCCTATCAGCAGAAATGCCTGATGCCGTACCGTGTCTGGCAATGATTGGCACGGTATTCCAGTTGCTTTCAGATGTGCTGTACAAACGTTACCGTGAAGAAAAACGTTTCGTGTTGCAGACTCGCTGTGCCATCTCCTCTTCTGTTGAAGCGATGCAACTGTCTGCGGTACAAGCAGCTGAACGTTTGGTACACCAACTTTCTGCCAAAGAAAGTGCGGTGCATTTAAGCAACGAATTGTTAAAACAAATCAGCGACCATTATGACTTGGTCTCTTTGCCAAATCCGACCAATGTTTTAACCCGTCATGCCTTTATGGTGAATGGCATAGACAGCAGCGTTGCTGAACTGGCGCAAAGCATTCGAACCGAAATTTTAAAAGGCAAGCAATCCAAAGCCTCTTAAGTAAAAAGCCTGACAGTTGTCAGGCTTTTTTTTATCTCTTCTACGAATATAAATACGCCTAAATTTTCTGCTGGCTCTTATTCATTAAAAATTCCTGCGCCGAATGTGGAATCTGTCCTTCAGGCGCTTGGGCTTTTAACCACTCTCCAGAAGCTTGTAATTCCCAAGTTCCTTGTTGATCCGACAGATAGCTCAGTAAGCCATCTTGCAAAATCCGCTTTTTAATCTTCGGATCTAAAATCGGGAAACAGGTTTCGACCCGTGAAAATAAATTACGTCCCATCCAGTCAGCACTGGCACAGTACAATTTCTTTTCCCCACCCTGCTCAAAATAATACACGCGGGTATGTTCCAAAAAACGTCCCACAATTGATCGCACCCGAATATTTTCAGACAATCCTGCCAGTTGCGGCACCAGACAACATATGGAACGGATAATCAGGTCAATTTTCACCCCAGCCTGTGATGCTCGATACAGGGCCGTAATCAATTGCGGTTCGGTCAGGGCATTCACCTTGATGATAATGCGCGCGGTTTTGCCTGCTTGCGCATATTCAATTTCCTGCTCAATCAACTTGAGTAATTCAGCATGTAAGGTAAATGGCGCATGCAGCAAGGTTTTTAATTTTGCCATTTTTCCCATGCCCGTCAGTTCTTGGAACATACGGTGTACATCTTCACAGATATCGGGTTGCGTGGTCATCAAGCCATAATCGGTATACAACTTGGCATTGCCCGCATGATAGTTGCCAGTGCCTAAATGCACATAACGCACTAATTGCTGTTCTTCACGACGCACGATTAAAATCATTTTGGCATGGGTTTTATAACCCACAATGCCATACACCACCACTGCGCCTGCTTCTTGCAATACATTGGCAACGGTAATGTTGGACTCTTCATCAAAACGTGCACGAAGTTCAATTACCGCAGTGACTTCTTTACCATTACGTGCCGCTTCTGCCAGCACTTGTACAATCTCGGAATCGGGTCCGCTGCGATACAAGGTCTGTTTAATTGCCAACACATTCGGATCTTTTGCAGCTTCGCGCAATAAACTGATCACAGGCTGAAAAGAATCGAAAGGATGATGCAATAACACATCGTCCTTCTTCAAAATATCAAAAATGGACTGTTGCTTACGAAATACCTTTGGAATGACGGGATTAAACACAGGGTATTTTAAGTCAGGACGATTAAAATTGGTGCACAAGCGTGATAGATTAATCGGACCTTGAATTAAATATAATTGTTGTTGATCTAAGTCAAATTGATCCAGCAAATAGTTCACAATTTCACATGGACAATCGTCTTCAATTTCTAACCGCACTGCACGCCCAAATCGGCGCGAAGATAATTCATCTTTCAACGCGACTGCCAAATCATCGACATCTTCAGCCAAAATCAGGTCAGCATTACGGGTCACACGAAAAGCATAACACCCTGTGGCTTTCATCCCAGGAAACAAGTCACTGATATGTTGCTGAATAATGGCGGTCAGAAAAATTTGCTCTTCTTGCCCTTCCACACTTTCAGGCAAACTGATTAAACGGGGTAAAGAACGCGGTGCAGGTACAATCGCCAATTCTATCTCGCGTCCAAAGGCATCTTTACCTTCCAGACTGACAATAAAATTCAGGCTTTTATTGACCAAGCGTGGAAATGGATGTGATGGATCGAGGCTAATCGGGGTCAATACGGGTTGAACCTGTTTGGCAAAATACGCGGCAATCCACGCTTTATGCTTTTCCAAGATGTCTTGGTACTGAATAAAATGAATGCCCAAACCCTGTAACTGCGGCAAAATGGCATGATTTAAAATATCGTACTGTTCTTGCACCGCCTGATGAACCCGTTGTGACAGCTCTGCCAACACCACATCGGTGGGAATTGCATCGGGCATGCGCGTCAGGGCGTTTAAATCCTGCTGCTTCATTAAACCCGCAACACGAATCTCAAAAAACTCGTCCAAATTGCGGGAAAAAATAATCAAAAAGTTGAGTCGCTCTAAAAGCGGTAAATCCGTATTTCGGGCTTGCGCCAAAACCCGTCGATTAAACTCCAATAATGCCAATTCACGATTAAAATAAGTTTCTGATGAATGTTGAAAATTTTCCATTTTCTCTCAATATGGTTGATTTTTTATCAACACTTTACCCTCTGTGCTTGGCATCTTAGATTGGGTTTATGACGGTTGTGTTACACTCAAAAAAAACCCGATGCACTGCCTATTTTTTATACTTAATGTTAAAATTTTATCAAATTTTGAGAATTTAAATCGAATGCTGCTGTGTTTCTGACTTCTGCGGTGAGTTTTTTCTCGCCCAATAGGTGGCCAATAAAGGACCTGAAATATTATGCCACAAACTAAAAATAGCACTGGGTAATGCAGTCAGAGGGGCTGTCGCAAAATGAACTGCTGCCAATGCCACGCCTAAGCCTGAGTTTTGCATCCCGACTTCTATTGCCACAGCCTTACTATCGGTATACGTTAAACGCAAAAAGCGGCTGCTCCAGAACCCTATCAAATATCCTAAGCCATTATGCAGGGCAACCACCGCAAAGATGAGTAAGCCAGAATGTAAGATCTGCGCTTTACTGCCGCCAATAATCGCCGCCACAATCAACACAATCGCAATAACCGAAATCAGCGGCATCACCTGAATATACTGTTGCGCCTGCTGCTTGAACAAACTGCGAATCACCAAACCTAAAACTATCGGCAACAACACCACTTGTAAAATGGAGCTCAGCATCGACCATGCATTAATTTCAATCCATTGGCTCGCCAACAGATAGAAAATAAAGGGCGTCAGCACAGGTGCCAATAAAGTCGATACCGCAGTGCAAGCCACAGACAGCGCGGTATTGCCCTTTGCCATATAGGTAATCACATTGGAAGCCGTTCCCCCTGGGCAACAACCGACCAAAATTACCCCAACCGCAAGTTCAGCAGGCAACTGAAATACTATGCACAGCAGATAAGCCAAGATGGGCATTACCACAAACTGCGCCACCACACCCACGCACACGGCTTTCGGGGTTTGCAATACCGCTTTAAAATCGTCGAGCTGCATGGTCATGCCCATTCCCAGCATAATAATGCCAAGCATCCACGGGATATAGGCTTTGAGCCAAACAAAGGCTTCGGGCAGAATCAACGCGATGCCTGCAAATAACACCACCCACAAGGCAAAAGTTTTCTGAATAAAACGGCTCAATTGCAAAAATGCAGACATGCGCAAACTCAACAGCTGGACAAAGGGAAAATCAGATCAGCAACAGTATCAGCTTATGCTGCAGCAAAAATATCTTTTAGATAAATCCGCTTTACTCCCGCAGCTAACATATCTTGCCAAACGTGTTGCAGCGAGCCATTCAAGTCAATCGCCTTGGTGGCATCCGCAATAACATAGGTTTTAAAACCCAACTGGCTGGCATCAATGGCTGTCCACGCCACGCAAAAATCTGTCGCAATCCCCACGATATAGACCGTGTCGATACCCCGTGCTGTTAAATAGCCTGCCAGACCAGTTGTAGTTTGACGATCGGCTTCCATAAAGGCCGAATAGCTATCAATATCGCGATGGGTACCTTTACGAATAATTAACTGGGCTTGAGGTAAATCAAGATCGGGATGAAAATCGGCATCATGACTGCCTTGTACACAATGCGCAGGCCACAATACCTGTGTGCCATAAGGCAGTTGAATCTGCTCAAAAGCCTGTTTACCAACATGATTCTCTGCAAAAGAAATATGCTGTGCAGGATGCCAGTCTTGAGTCAAAATGATTTGCTCAAAATAAGCACCCAGTTGATTAATTTTTGGAATAATTTGGTCCGCATGGGCAACTGCTAGATTTCCGCCAGGGGTAAATCCATTTTGTACATCCACGACAATCAGGGCTTTCTTGTTTTGCATGTCGGTGTGGCTCGCTGTTTGTTTTTGATTGTGGGCTAGCATATAACAAAACCACAGCCTTGTAGTGAACGAAGTCGTCTCCATCCATCGCTTCGCTACAAAAGCAAATAGCCCGTCATAACGGGCTATCCATGAAGCATAATATTGATTAAGCTGTAGTTTTTTGTAGTCGCTGTACCAAAATCAACATCAACAACGCTGAAATCACAATACATGGGATGGCTGCGGACACTACGCCTGTTGCACCAAAGCCTGCGGCGAGCAATTGCCCTGCAATGGTCGGACCTAGCATCGCACCAATACGTCCCACTGCCGAAGCCATGCCCACACCTGTACCGCGTAATTCTGTTGGGTAAACAATACTACCGAAAGCATAGAGTACGCCCTGACAACCAATCACGAATGCGCCGACCAATGCCGATGCCAAATACATTTGCGTAAGCGAAGCGGCTGCATTCAGTGCAAATAGACCTGCTAAAATGCCGCCATACATTAACAAAATGACATAGGCTTTTTTCCAGCGGTCAGTCAGCATGCCTAAAATAACCGTACCGACTGTCGCACTTAACATAAAGTAAAACTGTGCCGTACTGCCTTCTTTGCGAGAAAAGCCGAGTTCCATAAACAAAGACGGTAACCAGCTCAGCATGATGTACACCACCATCAAGGTGAAGAAATAGCTCACCCAGATTAAGCCTGTACGCATCAGATTATGTCGATTAAACAAATCTTGAAAAGTGGCTGGTGCCGCAGTGTTATCTTCAGCGCGGGTTTGTGCTTTTAAGAATTCACGCGACTCAGGTAAAAACTTGATCATGATTGGCAGCACAATGATCGGAAGCAGTCCACCCAAATAGAAAATGTTTTTCCAATTCGAACCAAAATCCAGACTGGCGATATAGGATAAAATAGCGGCACCCATAGGCATACCACAATACATCAACCCAACCGCACGCCCACGCTTTTCAGGACTCACCGCTTCGGAAGCCAATGTAATCAATAACGGCATGGCGGCACCTAAGCCCGCACCCGCCAAAAAACGGACCAGCAATAAACTATAAAAACTGTTGACCCATACCGTACATAAGGTAAAGACCGCAAACACCGCAACCGACCAGACTAATACGGTTTTACGTCCTATACGGTCTGCAAAACGTCCGCCGACCAAAGCCCCAGGCAAAAGACCTAAAATGCCCGCACTAAAAAAAACGCCCAACTGGGAACTGTCTAAGGCAAAATGTTCACGAATCCCTGCTGCGGCAATCCCTGCTGCCTGAATATCCAACCCTTCAATGACAGCAATTAAAAAGCAAATGGCAACCGTAATGACTGAGTGCTGCTTGTCTGATGATGCATTCATCTCAAAATCCTTGTTCTAACCCCTCCAACCAGCAATCATCATCTGTGAAGCACGCATTTTAATTAACTCGTCTTAAGTGGAAGATTTTTGGTCTTTTTTTATCGATTAAGAGATAAATCACATTTTATGCGTTCAGTCGGTCTAGTCGTAAAAACAATTAATTCAAATGAAATTTGACTAAATTAGTCAACAATTCAACATAACATGAAGCACTTAGCATAGCGTTTCAGAATATTGAGTTATCGTTAAAATTTATGATTGGCGTTATATTTAGGGATCATTTAGCTCAAATTTATGCAGACCAAATAGTGCTATAAACTCTTGATTAAGTCCTATAAGCTCTTAATCTTGTTTATTTTTCTACAATCAATCTTTAAAAAATAAAATTTCGGTTGGCAGTTTAAAACTGTATTTTGTAATTTTACTGCAATTTATTTTTGCTTTTTTTAAAGTTTTGAGTCGCTTTGACTAAAGCATATTGTTCTTCATCGCTTGTTCAGTCATAATTTGCGTAAGCATTATTCAATTCGCCATAATCTTATTGAAATTGCTATAAATCAAAATACGCACCCATCCACCTCACGTTTTTCACCTCACTGGATGGACAAATAGGATATTTTTTCAAAATGACTCAGCAAGCACAGATCATTCAAGGCTCAATAGTCGCAATCGTCACCCCAATGTTTGAAGATGGCAGCGTAGATTGGAAGGGTCTTGAGAAGCTCGTTGAGTGGCACATAGAACAGGGAACAAATAGTATTGTTGCAGTTGGAACAACTGGTGAAGCTTCTACATTAAGCATGGCTGAACATACACAAGTGATTAAAGAAGTCATTCGTGTAGCGAACAAACGTATTCCGATTATTGCTGGCACTGGTGCAAACTCAACACGCGAAGCGATTGAACTGACAAAAGAAGCAAAACAACTGGGTGCTGACGCAGCGCTATTGGTCACCCCTTACTACAATAAACCTACCCAAGAAGGCTTATATCAGCATTATAAAGCAATTGCTGAAGCTGTTGATTTACCTCAAATCCTGTATAACGTACCTGGTCGTACTGGCGTCGACTTGGCGAATGAAACCGTCATTCGCCTTGCAGATATCCCTCAAATTGTTGGGATTAAAGATGCCACAGGTGATGTTCCGCGTGGTCAAGCGCTAATTAAAGGCTTAGCTGGCAAAGACATGCTCGTGTACTCAGGTGATGATGCAACTGCATACCAGTTAATCGAACATGGTGCTAAAGGTAACATTTCGGTAACTGCAAACGTTGCACCGAAACAAATGAGCGAAGTGTGTGCTGTTGCAATTGCAGGTGATGCTGCGCGTGCAGAAGAACTGAATGCGCAAGTTGCAAATTTACACAATATTCTATTTTGTGAATCGAACCCAATTCCTGTGAAATGGGCGCTACACGAAATGGGCTTAATTGGTACGGGCATTCGCTTACCATTAACACCTCTTGCAGAACAATACCGCGCACCGCTTCGTGAAGCGTTGGTTGCGACAGGTATAATCAAATAAAGAGCACTATATTATGCAGTTACGTTTAGGTTTAACCCTTGCACTTTCAGTATTCAGTTTAGCGGGTTGTAGTTCACTGGCAGTTAGCAACAAATCTTTGAACTATAAAGAAACAGCAACCCTCGAACCTCTACAATATCCTGAAGGGTCAATGGTTCGTCCAGCAACGCCACTGTATCCAGCACCAACGGTTGAACCACTTGCGATTCAACATGCGCCAAAGCTTGAAAATAGCAAGGGCAACCGTTTTGCTCTGCCTCGCCCAGATGTTGCTGCGCCAAACAGCTCAACAACCGCTGCTTCAGAACAAAATGCTGTGCTCGGTCGTCCGCAATTATTGACTGATGGAAATCAAAATCCATTGCTCAAAATTGACGGAAATTCTGATACAATTTGGCAGTATACACTTGCCACGCTCAGCAGCCTGAACCAGAACATTGTAGGTCAAAGTAAAAACCGTTACGAAGTAACGCTTAAAATCGATCAGCAGATCTACGTACTACGACTTACATCAATAGGTTCAAGTCATAACTTGGCAGTGTTTAATGCCGATAACAGCTTTGCAGATAAAGAAAAAGCTGCAGAACTGTTAACCCAGATTTACCAAAACTGGCCGGCCTAGATCATACTAGGCATTTTTTTTTGCAAAAGGTTCCCCCATGTTAAAACAAACCTTGCTCTATACTGGTAAAGCGAAATCTGTGTATGAAACAGATAGTCAAGACCACCTGATTTTAGTATTTCGTGATGATGCCTCTGCGTTCAATGGCGAAAAAATCGAACAACTAGATCGTAAAGGCAAGGTGAACAACCGTTTTAACGCCTTTATCATGGAGCAACTGGCTGCTGCTGGCATTGAAACTCATTTTGAAAAATTACTTTCTCCAACTGAAGTGTTGGTAAAGAAATTAGACATGATTCCTGTGGAATGTGTGATTCGTAACTATGCAGCGGGTTCATTGTGCCGTCGCTTAGGTGTTGAAGAAGGCAAAGAACTCACTCCTCCAACATTCGAATTGTTCTTCAAAGACGATGCGCTTGGCGATCCAATGGTCAATGAATCTCAAGCGATTGCTTTAGGTTGGGCAACTGCTCCGCAACTTGAAAAAATGAAAGAACTCACTTACCAAGTGAACAACGTTCTTAAAGCGCTTTTCGACAAAGGCAACATGATTTTGGTCGACTTCAAACTTGAGTTTGGTGTATTCCATGACCGTATCGTGTTAGGTGACGAATTCTCTCCAGACGGTTGCCGTCTATGGGACAAAGACACCAAGAAAAAATTAGACAAAGACCGTTTCCGCCAAGGTTTAGGTGGTGTGGTTGAAGCTTATGAAGAAGTTGCTACACGTATTGGCATCGATCTTTCAGACATCTAATCCTGTCTCAAGCTTCAAAATAAAAAACCGAGTCTGATGGCTCGGTTTTTTATGCGTTGAATTAAATACTTTCCACTTTCTATAACTTTAATTGAATCTGATCAATCTTCTTTTTTTATACTTGGACACGTAAATCTTTGGTGGTGTCCATCACCAATAAACTGGTAATTGATGAAATGGATGGAATGGTACCTAAGACATCGGTATGAAACTTTTTATAGGATTTAATATCCGTCACTTCAACCCTGAGTAAATACTCCACCGCTCCAGTAATGGTGTGACATTCAGTGACTTCAGGTGCGCTATCAATCACGTCTTCGAAATGCTTTAAACATGCCTTGGAATGACTCGACAAGCCAATGGTCACATAGACGATCAAGCCAATACCTAACAGGGAACGATCTATAATGGCTTTATAACCCTTGATCACGCCCCTTTTTTCTAATTCCTGTACCCGTCTTAGACAGGCAGATGCAGACAAACCGACACGTTCTGCAAGTTTGGCATTGGTGATATGTGCATCGCTTTCAAGCTCACACAATATTCTTCGGTCTAAGCGGTCTAATTCAATCATTTATTGCAGTTTATTTAAATTTTAAGCTCAATATACAATCAAATTGTGTCTATTCAACAATAAAATTCTTTTTTATTTTCCGTTTTATATCCGCATGAACAGCAGCCTTTTTATCTCTTATTTGCTTTTTTGTTTGGTCATGACCAGTACCCCCGGTCCCAATAATGCCTTGGTCATGCTTTCAGGTGCACGTTTTGGACTCAAGAAAACCCTGCCTTTAATTTTAGGCATTGCCTGTGGTGTCGCCTTACAACTGATCGCGATTGGGATGGGACTGAATCAAATGTTTCTATGGTTCCCTAAGCTTCAATTGCTCTTAAGTCTGATCGGAACCGCCTATATTTTGTGGCTGGCATGGAAAATTGCGATGAGTAGTCCGCTACAGATCAAGCTTGAAGAAAAACCCGCCATGGGCTTTGTACAAGGCGCAATTTTTCAGTGGGTCAACCCCAAAGCATGGATCATGTCGATCAGCACCATTGCCACCTACTTTGCGGTCAACCATCAATTTAGTGCCATTGTGTATGCTGCCTTAATTTTGCTCTTGATTTCAATTCCATGTGTCGGCATTTGGGCGGTTGCAGGCAAGTTTTTACGTCGTCTACTCATGCAGCCCAAATTTTCCTTCATTTTCAATCTCAGTATGGCACTCGCTTTGCTGGTCGCAGTCTTACCTGCTTGCTTACAATTTATCAAACTGCATGCTTAAATCGCTGATTGGATATACATTTGAGTAAGATTATTAAGTAAAACTGTAAAAAAAAGCAGCAACTGTGTACGCCATAGCGTACACAGCTTCAAGATTTTTCCCACTATGTGCTGTATTGGCTTTTAAATATGATGGAGGATTGCAAATAGGATGTTGCAAAACAAAATGAATCGAACCCGTAAAAATGCCCGAATTTCCACCAATATAAAGGTGGAAAGCTGAATAAACCACCAATAAATGGAAGTTTTGGTATATATGTTGCTTTTATTTCAAAGCAAAAGGTGGAGTAAGTTTTGTCTTCGTCTTATTTTTTTGAAATTTGATTTTTTACGGATGCTATATTTACGATGAAAAGCTGGCAAAAGAAAGTTTTACTTTCAACTACATTAATGCTGACAGCTCTTGGCAGCACTGTACAAGCCAAAGAATGGAAAGTCATTCGTTTCGGTACAGAATCCTCTTATGCACCTTTTGAATATAAAACTCCTGACAACAAGTTGGTGGGTTTTGACATCGATTTAGGTAATGCCATTTGTGCCGAATTAAAAGCCAAATGTGTCTGGGTAGAAAACTCATTTGACGGCATGATTCCTGCACTCAAAGCGAAAAAATTTGATGGTATCTTGTCTTCGATGACCGTTACTGCGGATCGTTCGAAGCAAATCGCATTCAGTAATAAAATCTACAACACACCAACGCGCATGGTTGCGAAGAAGGGTTCTCCATTACAACCAACCGTGGCTTCACTCAAAGGCAAACGTGTTGGTGTACAACAAGGAACCATCCAAGAAGGCTATGCGAAAGCCTATTGGGCGCCTAAAGGCGTGAATGTCGTTCCTTATCCAAACCAAGACGTACTTTACCAAGACATGGTGTCTGGGCGTCTAGATGCAACATTACAAGATGCAATTATGGTCGATGGCGGCTTCTTGAAATCACCTAAGGGCAAAGCCTTTGCCTTTGCGGGTGGCAACGTGGTAGACGTGAAAACACTGGGTGCAGGTGCTGCGATTGGTTTGCGTAAAGAAGATGTAGAGCTTAAACGAGATATCGATAAAGCTTTAGCTGCGATTATTGCCAACGGAACATACAAAAAACTTGAGAAGAAGTACTTCTCGTTCAGCATTTATTGATGACAAAAAAGTGTCGGTTTTATACCGGCACTTTTTCTATCTCACTGAGTTACATCAATATCTTCTTTACCGCTTTTACTCGGAGTAGATGAGTATGTTTTTGTCTGGTTATGGTCCCGTGTTGCTTGAGGGCACTTGGATGACCATACAGCTTGCATTGTTATCACTGTTACTTTCCATCGTGATTGGATTGATTGGTGCAAGTTCTAAACTCTCTAGTCTAAAAATTGTCCGCAATATTGCGACTGCGTATACCACCCTCATTCGTAGTGTTCCTGATCTGGTGATCATGCTACTGATGTTTTACAGCCTGCAGCTGGGTCTCAATTCAATTACAGAATCTCTGAACATGGATCAGATTGACATCAATCCATTTGTTGCAGGTGTAATTACCTTGGGCTTTATTTATGGCGCGTATTTTACCGAAACATTTCGTGGTGCATTTCAAGCTGTACCCAAGGGTCAAATGGAAGCTGCTTTCGCTTATGGCATGACCCCATTGCAAGTGTTTCGACGTGTCCTCTTTCCACAAATGATGCGTTTTGCCTTGCCGGGAATTGGTAACAACTGGCAAGTACTGATTAAAGCCACGGCTTTGGTCTCGTTGATTGGCTTAACCGACATTGTGAAAATTACCCAAGATGCCGGTCGTAGCACCATGGACGTCTTTTATTTCAGTGTGATTGCTGCGGTCATCTATCTTGCAATTACCACGGTTTCGAATCTGATCCTGATGTGGTTGGAACGTCGTTATTCTGTTGGCGTGAAAAAGGGACAACTATGATTGAAATTCTTCAACAATATTGGCAGTCGTACCTTTGGACCGATGGTTTTCAAATGACAGGCGTTGCTATGACGGCATGGCTGTTGGTGCTTTCCATTGCCATCGGCTTTGTCATGGCGGTGCCGTTATCGATTGCGCGCGTATCAGAAAATCCTTTTTTACGCCTGCCTGTTTGGCTGTACACCTATATCTTCCGCGGTACGCCACTGTATGTGCAACTCCTGATTATTTACACTGGTATTTATAGCCTCGAATACATTCATGCGCATGAACGCCTAGATGAATTCTTCCGCGAAGGATTGAACTGTACCATTTTGGCTTTTGCCCTGAATACCGCAGCCTACACCACGGAAATTTTTGCAGGCGCCATTCGCTCTATTCCTTATGGCGAAATTGAGGCAGCACGCGCATTTGGTATGTCTCCGTGGAAGCGTTATACCCGTATTATCATTCCATCCATGTTACGCCGCGCATTGCCGTTCTATGGCAATGAAGTCATTTTAATGCTGCATGCGACCACCATTGCCTTTACCGCAACTGTGCCTGATATTTTGAAAATTGCACGAGATGTAAATGCGGCAACCTATGCCACCTTTGATGCCTTTGGTATCGCGGCAATCTTGTACGCATGTTTGGCATTTATCTTGATTTGGATATTCCGCAAATTGGAACAACGTTGGTTGGCATTTTTAAAACCATCGAATCATTAGGAGAAACATAGATGGAAAACTCAGCAAAACTGGTGATTCGTGATTTACATAAAACCTTTGGCGACAATGAAGTACTTAAAGGGGTGTCACTGGATGCCAATGCAGGCGATGTGATCAGTATTATTGGATCTTCGGGTTCAGGTAAAAGTACTTTTCTTCGTTGTATCAACTTCTTAGAACAACCGAGTCAAGGTTCGATTCAACTGAATGGCGAACAACTGGACACAGTAATCGACAAATCAGGCAATCTTAAGGCTACCAGTCCACGCCAACTGCAAAAAATGCGTACCCAGCTGATGATGGTATTCCAGCATTTCAATTTATGGTCACATATGACTGTATTGGAAAACATCGTGGAAGGTCCGATTCATGTTTTGGGCTTAAAACGTGCAGAAGCTGAAGAACGTGCACGCAAATACTTAAGAAAAGTCGGGCTGGCTGAAAGTGTAGAAGGTAAATATCCATCCTTCTTATCTGGTGGACAACAGCAACGGGTTGCAATTGCACGTGCTTTGGCCATGGAACCTGAAGTGATGTTGTTTGATGAACCAACCAGTGCACTAGATCCTGAGTTGGTTGGTGAAGTGTTGAAAGTCATGCAAAGTTTGGCTGAAGAAGGTCGAACCATGATTGTGGTCACGCATGAAATGGGCTTTGCAAAACATGTCTCCAATCATGTGATTTTCCTGCATCAAGGCAAAATTGAAGAACAAGGCGACCCGAAAATTGTGCTCACTCAACCTAAAAGTGAGCGCTTAAAGCAATTTTTAGAAGGCAACTTTAAATAATTCACTTTGTAGGCTAAAGCTTACAAAGATTCGAGACGATGTCCTCTATGTCGCTCTGCATGTTTTGCATATGATGGGGACATAGAGAACAGGATGTTCCAACACATAAAACAATAATCATAAGTGACACCACCAGGATGTGAGGTACGACAGGAGTTATACCTAATTAACGCATACGAAAAAGCCCGACAGGATGTCGGGCTTTTTTTATATCTATAAGTAATCTCTTACTGCTGCTGTTGTTCTTGCATCCAACGGCGTTGCTGTAAACGCTCGCCTTCCACTTCCCGCTTATTACGTGCCGATTCGTACAACTTGGTGCCTTTTAATTCAGGTGGCAAATACTCTTGCAGCACAAAATGCTCAGGATAATTATGCGGATAGAGATAGTCCACCCCATAGCCCTGCTGCTTCATCAATTTGGTTGGCGCATTGCGTAAATGTAATGGTACAGGCAAATTCGCAGTTCTTTCTGCCAAATCCAAAGCCTTATTGATTGCTAAATAAGTACTGTTACTTTTGGCACTGGTCGCCAGATACACCGCACATTGCCCCAGAATAATCCGAGCCTCAGGCATGCCGACCGCTTGAACAGAACGGAAGCACTCGCCTGCCAATAGTAATGCATTCGGATTGGAGTTCCCGATGTCTTCCGAAGCGGAAATAAGCATGCGACGTGCAATGAATACAGGGTCTTCGCCGCCCTTTAACATTCGTGCCATCCAATACAAAGCCGCATCGGGGTCGCTACCACGAATAGACTTAATAAAAGCCGAAACCAAATCATAATGTTGCTCGCCCGATTTGTCATAACGGGCAATATTTTGCTGAGCAACTTTGACCACAATGGCATTGGTGATGATGTTTTCGACATCGGCTTCAAAGGTACTGGCAATCAGATCCAATAAATTCAATGCCTTCCGCGCATCACCAGCGGCAAACTGAATTAAGGCATCAAACTCCTCAATCTGGATGTAGCGTTGTTTTAAAAATGAATCTTGTTGCACCGCGCGCAGAATCAGTTCCTGAATCGCCTCATTCGTGAGTGCATTTAAGGTATAGACCTGACAACGCGACAATAAGGCACTGTTCACCTCAAAAGATGGATTTTCGGTGGTTGCACCAATCAGGGTAATTTTGCCTTTCTCTACCGCATTCAATAATGCATCTTGCTGAGACTTATTAAAGCGATGGATTTCATCAATAAACACCACTGGCGTGAGTAAATCGCCACTTTCTGCAATAATTTCCCGTAGTTCTTTGACACCTGTATTCAATGCCGACAGACTGACAAAAGTACGGTCCACCGCCTGCGCCAACAATAAAGCAATGGTAGTTTTGCCCACTCCTGGCGGTCCCCAGAAAATAATCGAAGGCAAATGTCCTTGATCAATCATCTGACGTAACGGTGCCTGTTCTCCCAATAGGTGATCTTGCCCAATAATTTCAGACAAATCACGAGGACGAAGACGTTCTGGAAGTGGAATCTGGGTGTCTGACATACGGTTATTTCAGCCAATAAGTGTGGCTCTAGTCTACACTGGAATGGCAATCAGACTGAACACCTGAATGCTGAAGATCCGCCTAGAATAAGCTATAGTTCAAAACATCCAGCAAAGATGCCGAGAACATTTGCCCATGACTGCGATTTGGATACAGCAATAACTTGCTTTGTACCCCACGCTGTTCAAAGCTGGCGATCACTTGGCGGTTATCTTGAACTGTATTCGGATTAAAATTCGGGCTAGCGCGTCCTTGATGCTGGGCAGCCAAATCCCCTTCCATGACCCATAAGGTTGACGTCTGAACTGCGGCTGCCGCTTTGCTTTGTAGTTTGTTCATCATCCGTGCATCCGCCCAAGACAAGGATGGACTTGCCGCAAAATAGTGACTGAAATACTGAGCATGCAACAGACTGTCCAGCACAAATAAGCCGCCATAAGAATGCCCCCACAAAGCTTGCCGCTGAGGGTCTAATTGCACTTGAGAAGCCACCCACGGTTGGATCTGTTGTAGCAACACTTCACGGAATTGCGCACTACCACCACTTAAACGTTCGGGCTGATGTGGATCTGCCGATATTTTTCCTGTCGCATCCGCAGGGGTATAGTCCAAGGCACGTGCTGCTGTATCAAATGGTCGATTGGTGTCATAACCGATTGCTACCAAGACGGGTGCCTGATGAATACTGAGTTTTTGCAGCAGCTCTTCGCTTAAATAGGACATCGCAGAATTACCATCCAGCATAAATAATGCGGGAGCTGGCTTTGCTTGGGACTGTACGGTACGCGGCAGCCCTAACCAGACCTTATAGCGACGTTGCTGATCTGCGGAACTGAAATAACGAATCTGAAACTGATAATACGCTGAACCTGTATCCGCAATATTGGGAGCTAAGGCAGTGAGACTCGGTTTCGCCTGTAGCTGGGTGGTCAGCGCAAAAAAGCTCAAACACATCCAGCCTGCCATTAGCACAGCTTTAATACGAACAGTCGACATCTCAATTTCTCAGGAATAAGCGGGCATGCTCACACTAATAAGATTAAGAATTATTATCAATAAAGTCCAGATAATGAATTAGCGTACCCACCGCACAATATAGTCATCAATCTCATCTTCATTCACTTCGGTTTCTGAAATACAGCGTCCCGCAGCTGATTTTCTGGCTTTAATGACACTCTGCCGAGAACCCGTATTCAAATAATGCCACGAAGGTAAATTTTTGCCTTCACTCAGCCGTCGATAAGCACAACTGGCTGGCAACCAGTGGATTTGTTCTAATTTTTCTGGGGTGAGTTGAATACAGTCAGGTACATATTGCAACCGCTCTGGATAATTGCTACAGCGCGCACTGCTGCAATCTAATAACTTGCACGCCACTTTGGTATACGCCACTTCATGCGTATCTTCATCTTCCAATTTCACCAGACAGCATAAGCCACAGCCATCACATAAAGCCTCCCATTCCTGTGAATTCAGGGCTTCAAGCGGGTATTTTTTCCAGAACTGCGGGCGTAATTCACTAGTCATGGTCAGCATAAATTAAAAATAACATGACCATTATATCAATAAACTCCTGCAACAATGCAGCAATCTCATTTACGTTAAATCATAGGCTTACTATAAGACATGAACACTTTTTAGACAAAAGCTCAACACTCTGAATGCCTACCCGAACCTATACTGATTATAAGACAACAAAAACATGGAGAAGACTTATGTTCCGTTGGGCTATTATTTTTGCAGTGATTGCATTAATTGCAAGCTTACTCGGCTTTGGTGGTGTTGCAGGGCTATCCAAAGACTTCGCAGTGATCTTATTGGTCATTGCTGTCATTTTAGCCATCATTGGCTTTATCTCAAGAGGGAAAGCTTAGAATACGGTCATCAGGTTAACTCAAAAAAGAAGGATTTTTCCTTCTTTTTTTGTCTTAAATTTTAGCCATTTATACATAAAAATAAGCAGCTATGCGTTATTTCCAATATTTTATCGATAAATTTTATACCAAAAATAATATTAATTATCATGCAATTAAATTCAAAAAAACAAATTCATTGATGTTTTTTTACACTTCTTTGCGCTGTCGACATCAATTTTTAAAAATCATTGATTATTTTTATGCTTTAATCAGATCATTCTGATACGCAATAATACTAAGGACTAAAGGATGACCAGCAACATTCAGACACGCGAAATCGAATATACCGCAGCAGACGGTACTCGCCTGATTGGATATTTTGCCGCACCAAGCACTGCGGCACCTGTTGCAGGCGTATTGGTCGCACCTGAATGGTGGGGACGCAATGCATATACCGAACAACGTGCGCGTGAACTAGCGGAACATGGTTATGCAGCCTTAGCAATTGATATGTATGGCGATAAAAAAGTGACTTCCTCTGCGGCACAAGCCAGCGAATGGATGATGCAAACCTTTCAGACACCAGACACCATTGTGACTCGTGCGTCAGCAGGATTAGCAGCGTTGGCTGCACAAAACGAGGTAAATGCAGATAAACTGGCTGCAATTGGCTTTTGCTATGGCGGTAAAGTCATGCTGGATTTGGCGCGCTCTGGTGCAGATTTACAAGCCGTCGTGACCTTCCATGCCAACCTTTCAGCGCAAACCCCTGCTCAAGTGGGTCAGGTCAAAGCTGAAATCTTGGTTCTGCATGGCGAACTCGACAGCATGGTCAGCCTAGATGATGTGGCACATTTCCGTGAAGAAATGTATGCCGCGCAAGTACCGCATGACGTGATTGTATTTGAAGATGCCAAGCACGGGTTTAGTAACCCTGAAGCCGATGAGAAAGCCAAAGCCAATGGTGTTGACTTAGGCTACAATGCTGAAGCAGAGCGCCAAGGACTTGAAGCAATGTACGAATTGCTTCAACGTCGTTTAGGCGAATAAAAAGTAGAAAAGTAGATGCTGGATTGATCCTGCATCCATTTTAAATTTTGATTGATTTTTTAAGAGGACAAGATAATGACTGAGAACAACTGCCCATACTGCCATTTTGATGAGTTTGATATCATCGATAGAAATGAGTTTGGTGTCATTTTGCCTGAGCCGAATGCACTCTCTAAAGGACATTGCGTCATTATCCCTCTACGCCATGTCAGCTCTTTCTTTGACATCACGGACAAAGAACGTAAAAGCTTAATGTCGTTGTTAGAACTGGCGCGTAACGAGTTAAAACTGCGTCATCAGCCTTCAGGTTTCCACGTGGGTTTTAATGATGGCAGCGTGTTTGGCGATGCCTCTGAACACCTACATATTCATATTATTCCACGTTATGAAGAGCAACCCCTTAAACTGGATTCGCGCTGGGGTATGTTAAGCGAAGCTTAATTGCCTTTCTGACCTATAAAAAAATGATGCTTCTGCATCATTTTTTTATTGCAAAAATTTCTAGCTCTCACACCGCACAATATCGATGGCTCCGCTATACTAAGCGGCTTGCAATTGTATTGAGTTCGCATGTCTCTGTTTTCTTTCTCTGAAGCCCTCTTAAGCTGGTTTGATCTTCATGGTCGACATGACCTGCCTTGGCAAGTCGCAGATAACCCGTACCAAGTTTGGGTCTCCGAGATTATGCTGCAACAGACACAAGTCAAAACCGTCCTGCAATATTTCGAGCGTTTTATCGAGCGCTTTCCCACAGTTGAAGATTTAGGGCGTGCCTCATGGGATGATGTTGCTCCCTATTGGGCAGGCTTAGGTTACTATGCCCGCGCGCGCAACTTACACAAAGCCGCTGGCATTGTGGCACAGCAAGGTCATTTCCCTCGTAACTTGGAAGAATGGATGGCGCTGCCTGGCATTGGTCGTTCCACCGCTGGCGCACTGATGTCCTTGGGACTGCGCCAATATGGCGTGATTATGGATGGCAATGTGAAACGGGTTTTGGCACGCTTTTATGCCATTGAAGATGACTTGAGCAAACCTATCCATGAGCGTGCACTGTGGCAATTGGCTGAACAATTGTGTCCAGAGCCACGTAATCATGATTACACTCAAGCGATAATGGATTTAGGGGCAACCATCTGTACCCCGAAAAAACCATTGTGTTTGTATTGCCCGATGCAGCAACACTGCAAAGCCCATCAACAGGGACTCGAAACCGAACTGCCGTATAAAAAGCCCAAAAAAGCAGTTCCTGTAAAATCTGCACAAGTGATGGTGTTGCAGTGCCAAGATCAATGGCTATGGCTACAACGTCCCAATTCAGGTTTATGGGGTGGGTTATGGAGCTTGCCGATCTATGAAGAGAGTGCGCAACTGAGTCAAACCACGCAAATGCTGGGTTTAAAAGCAAACAGTAAACGCACGCAAATTTCGCATAGTTTTACGCATTTCACATGGCTGCTAGATGCCATCTGTTTCCACGTGGAACCTGAACAGCAAGAACATATTGCCATCGAACTTTCAGGCACTTGGTACACGCCACAAAAAGCTACACAAATGGGGCTGCCTACTGCCATGAAAAAATTGATCTCTGCCTTAGAGATATGAC
The DNA here is from genome assembly GCF_022601715.1 of Acinetobacter zhairuonensis. Classification (GTDB taxonomy): domain Bacteria; phylum Pseudomonadota; class Gammaproteobacteria; order Pseudomonadales; family Moraxellaceae; genus Acinetobacter. The sequence continues at coordinate 169,958 of NZ_JAKVIM010000004.1, forward strand.
ATAGTCAGGAACTGAAATTTTAGCGTCTTGAAAATCACAATAACGAAAGGGATAAATTGTGCTTCGTCATTTTGCGATTACCAGTTTGACTATCGGTCTAATAACCCTGACCGCCTGTACCTCGACACCCAAGAAGACAGGCTCAGTGCTTCCACCCTCAACGGTACAAGAGCTGCAACGTATGCCGCTCAAATCAAACCTCCCCATCCCTGTACAAAATATTAGAGCCAAACATCTGAGCGACACATGGGGCGCTTCACGCAGTCAGGGGCGTCGACATGAAGGCATCGATATCATGGCTCCACGTGGAACAAAAGTGTATAGCACCACGGATGGCTTAATTGCAGACTTACGCGATAACAATTTGGGTGGTAAAGTAATTTGGGTGTTGGGACCTAGCGGTTCGTGGCATTATTATGCGCACTTGAATGAGCATAAACGTGGCTTATCCGTTGGAGATTTCGTGAAAAAAGGCGATCTCATCGGCTATGTAGGTAACACGGGCAATGCCCGACATACGGCGCCACATTTACATTATGGAATTTATTTAGCAGGTAAAGGTCGCGGTGCGGTCAATCCTTTTCCATATTTACGTTAATTTTTTAGGAAATACACATGTCTGAAGTGTTGATGAATCGTCTGGTTGAATTTGCAGAATCAGGCAATCAACAAAAAATTGTGGTTGCAGGACAAAGCTATCAAGGCTGGATCATGGAAATTACTGATGATGCCCTGTTAATTAGTACAGGTTTTGCAGACAAGTCAGGCAAAGATTTCTGGATTTCGTTTAACGACTTACAACAAGCCGCTTTATCCTACTGGGACAATAAAGCAGATCAATGGGTGGACTTCACCTTATAAACTGAAAATAAGATAGAGAGGAAGAATGACAAAACAACGCTGTGGCTGGTGTACCGAGGATCCTCTCTACATTGCCTACCATGATCATGAATGGGGGCAGCCTGTACATGATGAACAACATCTGTTTGAAATGCTGTGTCTTGAAGGACAACAGGCAGGACTGTCATGGATTACCGTGCTGAAAAAACGCGAAAGTTATCGCCAGCATTTTTTCCAGCATTCCATTCAACACATTGCAGAACTGAGCGATGCCGAGCTGGAAGCCAAATTACAAGATGCTGGGCTGATTCGACACATCGGTAAACTGCATGCGATTCGCGATAACGCACGGGCTTGGCAGAACCTGAAACAAGAACATGATGTGGTGGAGTGGTTATGGAGTTTTGTCAATCACACGCCTATTTTGAATGCGGTACCTAACTATAAGACTGCACCTGCACAAACGGACATTAGCCAGCAGATGTCCAAAGCCTTAAAGAAAAAGGGCTTTAAATTTGTTGGTCCCACCACCTGTTATGCCTTTATGCAAGCCGTGGGCATGGTCGATGATCATGAAGACTGCTGTCCAGCCAAGAACACTGCAACCCAATAAAACACGATAAAAAAATTGAGGATGTCACCATGAATAACAACCTGATCAATAGCTATGCTGCCCTGCAACAAGGTGAAGCATTGATACCGTTTCAATTTGATGCAGGGGAACTGCTTCCCCATCAAGTTGAAATTAAAGTGGAATATTGCGGGCTTTGTCATTCAGATCTTTCGATGATTGAAAACGAGTGGAACAATGCAGTTTATCCAGTGGTAGCAGGACATGAAGTAATTGGTATCATTGCCCGTCTTGGAACTGAAGCCAAAGGGCTGGAGATTGGTCAACGTGTCGGGCTAGGCTGGACCGCGGAAAGCTGCCAATATTGTGATTCGTGTGTAGCAGGACAACCCGTGCTGTGTACAGGTGGCAGTACTGCAACTATCGTGGGTCATGCAGGGGGCTTTGCCGATAAAGTCCGTGCCGCATGGCAATGGGTGATCCCCTTACCTGATGATCTCGCGCCTGAAAATGCAGGTCCATTACTCTGTGGTGGCATTACCGTATTTGATCCTTTACTCAAACATCAAATTCAAGCTACGCATCATGTCGGTGTGATTGGCATTGGCGGTTTGGGACACATCGCGATTAAATTACTGAAAGCATGGGGCTGTGAAATTACTGCCTTTACTTCAAGTTTAGACAAGACCGATGAACTCAAAGCCATGGGCGCAGACCATGTGGTGAATAGCCGCGATGTGGATGCGCTTAAAACTCAGCGTGGAAAATTCGATCTGTTACTGAGCACCGTGAATGTCACTCTAAATTGGCCTGCGTATATCAGTACGCTAGCACCGAATGGCACAATCCATCTGTTAGGAGTGCCATTAGAGCCTATCCAGTTGAATGCGGGCAGTCTGATTAGTGGCGCAAAGTCGATCACAGGCTCCCCAACGGGTTCACCTGCGGCTTTACGCCAACTGCTCAAATTCGCTGCACGGAAAAATATTGCACCGCAAATTGAGTTATTCCCAATGTCACAACTGAATCAAGCGATTGAACGCTTACATTCAGGCAAAGCCCGTTATCGGATTGTACTTCAAGCCGACTTTGCATCCAGCACAGCATGATGCCCTAGTTGTTGCCGCACCCAATCCGCCAGACACAAAATTGCTTGGCGGATTTCTAAGGATAATTCATGCCCTGCATTTAAGCGTATGCAATTTTTATAGCGCTGCTCTTCCCCAAATACAATGCCTGGCACAATACTAATGCCTTGCTGCTGTGCATAGCGGTAAATGTGCAAACTGTGAATTTGATCGGGTAACTGAAGCCACAGGGCATAGCCGCCTTTGGGCTGATTCAAACGAATCTCGATTCCTGAAAATGCCTGAATCAAAAATTGCCGATACTGTTCGACTTGCTGCATTAAATTAGGTTTCAAATGATTCAGATGTTCTCGATAAGCGCGACTGTAAATCAAATCCGCCAGTCCCAATTGCAAAGGCGTATTCACCGCAACATGCCGTGTGAGCAATTGTGCACGTAAATGCTGTAAGCGAGATGGTATACAAAACCAGCCGACCCGATACGCGGTTGATAACGATTTTGAAACCGAACCACAGTAAATCACGTACCCCTCTCGGTCCCAGTATTGAATCGGCAAAGGTCGCTTTAAATCAAAACTGCATTCGGCATAAATGTCATCTTCAATCACATAGCATTGATATTTCGCGGCTAACTGGGCAATTTGTTCTTTCTCAGCAGGACTTAAGCAAAAGCCCAGCGGGTTTTGAAAATTGGCCGTGAGCAGGCAGGCTTTTGCCCCCGAGTGTTGCATCGCCTGCTCCAGCCGCTGCAAATCAAAACCATTGGCATGTGCAGGAATTTCCACAATTTTACGATTTAGGCTCGCCAGTAGTTGTAACTGCCCATTAAAATTGGGCGTCGGCACAATAATACTATCGCCTTCTTGGGTCAGGGTTTGAATCACCACCGACAACGCGGGCATACAGCCATTACTGATATAAATCTCTTCAGGGGCAATATAGATGCCATCTTCCGCCCAATGTGCTGACAACGCCTCCCGCAAACGACGATGCCCCTGTTTGTCGCTATACAGAAAATCTTCAGGCTTGCTGTGTTTTAAAGCCCGCTGAATGGAGCGGCGTAATGCCTCCACAGGTACCCAATTCGGTGACAGTTGAATCGAACCGAGATGAATCATTTGGTCATGAATCGAAGCTTCCTGAATTTCAATTTGCAGTTCCAAATTGGAAACTTCACGTGCCGTGCTGGCAAAGTCCGCATGTTGAGGTAGTGCCACTGCCAAGGCTTGCGGCTGCACAAAATAGCCAGCTTGTGGTTTTGCCGCAATCAAACCTTGCGCTTCTAATAATTCATAGCAACTTTTAGCAGTATTCAGACTGACCTGTTGTAACTGGGCAAACTGACGTAAGGAACTTAAACGTTGCCCTGCTCCCAATTCCCCTGCATAAATTTTCTGCGCCAACTGGTGCGCCAAATCACGATACTGGATGCCCATCACTGTACTCATTTTTTAAAATATTTTGTATCTGTAACCAAGAGTACACCCTGCATATGCTAGCCGTACAGTTTATTTTTTATCAGGGGGAAACAAAATGTACCGTCTCAGCATCCTCACTCTTACACTGGCAGTGGCTGCCTGCCAACCCACGACCTCGGTTCAGCAACAGCAGCGCGATTTTATTTGTCAGTCTTTAATTGAAGGTTATTTAAAAGCCTCAGGACAACAAAATTTTGAGTTATGGCAGAAGCGCGATGTGCAAGATACGGTCATCCCACAGCGTCTGTTTAGCTACCAATCAGGTTCAACCCGCACCACCTTGATTGGCGAGACGCCGCTGAAAAAATTACAGTTTGTTTGTTGGAACAATACACAGCATTTTGCCATTGCGCTGCACGATCAAAATGCTCAACCACGACAAGCCTTGCTCACCGTGCAGATACACCTGCCGCAAGCTAAAGATAAATGGCAAGCTTCTGTGCTAAAAACTCAATAAATAGACGGACCCGTTTCGGCAAATGCTCTTGTTGATAATACACGGCATGGATGTTTTGGTATTGCAGTTCAATCTGATCTTCAAACAATGCCTGCAACCGCCCCGTGTTTAAATCATCCTGCACCAAGAAACGGGACAAACAGGTAATGCCCGCCCCATGCAATGCCAGTTGGCGTACTGTTTCACCATTCGACGCTTTGATTTTTGAATGAATATTTAAATGCTGCCCCTGATATGACAGGGGCCAAATATTTAAATGCATCGGTTGAGTAAAACCGATTAATGCATGCTGCAATAATTGTTCGGGCTGATTCGGTACGCCATGGTTCGCCAAATATTCTGGACTCGCCACAATATACAGACGACTACGACAGAGTAATTTGGCATGTAAGCTAGAATCATTTAACTCACCAAAGCGAATCGCCACATCGGTTTTATGTTCCAGTAAATCAATAATCTGATCATGATTATTCAGCTCAATCTCAATCTTTGGATATTGCTGCATAAATTCCTGAATCAGCGGCACAATCACCTGCAATACAAATGGTGTGGCGGAATCGACCCGAATTAATCCCGAAATATCATGATCGGATTTTAATAATGCGTCTTCAGCTTCAGTCAAATCATTCAAAATCTTGCGCGATTTTTCCAGAAACAGCTGCCCTTCTTGCGTCAGGTTCAGCTTGCGCGTGGTGCGTTCCAATAAGGTCACATTCAGTTTGCTTTCCAAGCGTTGCAAGGCACGACTGACGCCGGATGTGGTTTGCCCCAGTTGCTCGGCAGCTTTGACAATCGAGCCACTTTCGACAATCTGGACAAAGGCATTCAATTCTTCAATGGTCGATTTCATCGTGATTTTATGGATGATTACTCAAGGATATTGTGTGAATTCTTCGATTTTTCTACAACAGTTTTTTCCACAAAATAGCCCTTATCTGACAAATCTCGATTGAGAAAAATATGATTGTTCCCCAAAGGGCTATACACTTTTTACTTAACGGGTACAACCATCAGGTCTGCAATCCAGCAATGCCCGAAGTCCTGAACACTGTGAGCACCGCCTAACATTCCTTAACGTAAGATCGTAGGCAAAACCGCGTAATTCCGCGGTTTTGCCAGTTCCGCTTTCATCTTCAGCAGCATTTGATAAGGTTGCTGTTCGACAAACAGATTCACCGCACTCAGAGGAATAGAGCCTTCAGGGTCGGCATAACCATAGGTCGAAACTTTCACTTTCTGCTTACTCAGTTTTTGGAAGGTCCAGTCTCCTTCATAACGGGTTAAACGCACATAGTTCGGATTCAGCGGATAACCTTGCTCTACGGCTTTGTTTTGAATATGGATCATCCCTTGAGCATCTTTACTCATTTTCCCTTTCACCACCAAATCACGGTCTTTTAAAGGAAATGGAAAATCTAACACCATATACAACAGAAACTCACCTTTGCTGTCATCTCGGGAGAGCACCTTGACACTACCCATATAAGGCACCCATTTAGGTGCTTGCTCCACATCTAAAATCAGGGCTGTGGCCTTTTCAATCGGGACATCAAAATACGTTTCGGCTTTATACAACACCACAGGATTGGCGTTGTTTTGGTAGGTCCAGACCTTAATATTCTGTTTGTTAATACTAAGTTTGGCATTGTCGATCGACTTTGCCTGTGCTGTAGCCAACAAGGCTACAGCACAGCAAGTCATTAATTTTATTTTCATTGAGTGACGCTTCTTATTTTAATTTTATGCAGCAGTTTTGCAGTAACAGGGCTAAGCCTTAGACCTGAATATCATTAAAACCCAGTACATCTTTCATGTCATATTTACGTGCTTCACGACCAACCACCCATGCAGCAGCACGGACTGCGCCAGAAGCAAAGTTCATACGGTTGGTGGCTTTATGCGTGATTTCAACACGTTCGCCTTCACCAATAAACATCACGGTATGTTCACCGACGATGTCACCACCACGAATGGTTTGGAAACCAATGCTTTGACGCTCACGTGGACCCGTATGTCCTTCACGGCAATACACCGCATCTTGCTTCAAGTCACGACCTAAAGCATCTGCAATGGCTTCACCCATCATTAAAGCAGTACCTGATGGCGCATCAACTTTATGGCGGTGATGCGCTTCGATCACTTCAATATCCACTGTATCACCAAATACTTTTGACGCCAGTTCTAAAAGTTTGATGGATACATTCACGCCCACAGAATAGTTGGCAGCATAAACGACTGGTGTTTGGGTTGAGGTTTCATCCAGCAATGCTTTCTGTTCATCATTCATCCCTGTGGTGCCAATCACCATCGCCACACCCGCTTCACGGCAAAGCTTCAAGTGCTGTTCGGTAGCAACAGGGGCTGTAAAGTCAATCACCACATCACAGTCTGGCAGTACTTCCTGTAAGCTACCCACGATCTTCACGCCAATATTGCCAATGCCCGCAAGTTCACCCGCATCAGAACCAACTAAACTACTTTCAGGGCGCCCAACCGCAGCCGCCAATTGATAGCCCGCTTGTTGTACCGCTTGAATCAAAATGCGACCCATACGACCGCCTGCACCCAATACCCCAATGCGTGGACTTGTAGACATAATCCGTTCCTAATCTCGAATTTAAAATTGCCTTTACTATATCAAAACTCTGCAATGAGACTAAGTTATGAGCTGGATTTTTCGCAAAAAACTTGTTTTGGCTCAAACATACACGTTGCAGCCATGATTCAGCCCCAAGATTGAGTGAAGAATGAGATTAAAGTCTGGGTTTAGATTGAAAAAATCCTTAAAAATGAATTTGAAGGCTCTGCTTTTTCACACAACTTTCATCTTGCTTACGCAGACTAGCCGACACGAATCATCAAGAAATAACAATTGTAAGGAGACTTGCCATGCATTCGAAAAAAATAACACTTGCACTACTTTTCACGGCACTGACTGCACATGTTTATGCAGAACCTGCAGTTCAGTCTGGGGACAGTGTAGACAGTTTGGCTGGGGTGAAAATCATGACCACGGTGAATGGCCAACCGGGTAGCCTTGCCGAACGTATGGCTGGCAACAAAACCCAAGCTGCGGTTGAAGCCACTCAGGTTTCTGCGGAAATGGTTAGTGTCGATGCCATTGATGCTCCGCTTGCACAATAAGTACCGACATAAAAAAAGGGCATGTGAAACATGCCCTTTTTTATTCATTCGAACTTAGTCAAACAAGCGATCGAAGAACGATTTTTTCTTTGGAGAAGAATGGCTGTCTTCACCATCCATTGTCACTTGTAACTCTTTCAACAATTCACGTTGGCGAGCCGTTAAGTTGACTGGAGTTTCCACCACAATACGGCAAAGTAAATCACCCTGCATACTGGTACGTACAGGTTTTACCCCTTTACCACGCAAACGGAACATTTTGCCAGTTTGTGTCCCTTCAGGAATTTTCAAGCTGACGCGACCTTCAAGGGTCGGAATTTGAATCTCTTTACCCAACGCAGCATCGGCAATGCTAACAGGCACATCCATATACAGGTCTGCACCATCACGTTGGAAGATTTCGTGTTCACGGACGACCACTTCAACGTATAAGTCGCCAGATTGGCCATCACGGATGGCTTCACCTTTACCACTTAAACGTACGCGATCGCCATTGTCTACGCCCGCAGGAATAGTTACTTCTAGCGTTTGCTGGCGGTCAGAGACACCTGAACCATGACATTTCTGACATGGGTTCTTAATGATCTTACCTTGTCCACGACAAGTACCACAGGTTTGCTGTACCGAGAAGAAGCCCTGTTGCATACGCACTTGACCTGCACCATGACAGGTTTTACAGGTTTCAACGTCATTCGGATTTTTAGAACCTTTACCATCACAGCTTTCACACGGTGCTGGTGCAGTAAAAGTAATGGTTTTTTTCACCCCTTTTACGGCTTCTTCAAGCGTCAGTTCCATCACATAGCGTAGGTCGGAACCACGGCGCTGACGTTGCTGACCACGACCGCCACCACCAAAAGCACCACCGAAGATGTCACCGAACTGACTGAAGATGTCTTCTGCACTGAAACCGCCGAAGCCACCACCGCCGCCGCCATAACCACCTTCAAACGCACCATGTCCCATACGGTCATACATGCTGCGTTTTTCGCTGTCCGAAAGAATTTCGTAAGCTTCAGAAGCTTCTTTAAATTTATCTTCAGCTTCAGGATTGTCTGGATTGCGGTCCGGATGATATTTCATCGCCAACTTACGGTAGGCTTTTTTAATTTCATCATCACTAGCGGTTTTAGCGACACCTAAAACCTCATAATAATCACGTTTAGCCATGTCTGGCGATGCTCCTCACGGAAATTCATTTCATACTGAATAATGCTCTGAAATTGGGGGTGAAACGTGATTTTACAAGGGCAAAATGCTAAAAAAATTATAAATTTTAGAAAACTGCTTTATTTTTTAGAAACTTAGAAAGTCCCTTAATCCAAGCATTGAGCAGATATAAAAAGGCTATCAGGGCAAACACCACGCCTGCAACCGTACAACCCGTAACCCATAACGCACTATTCCAGGTGAAGAAACACAGCGGAATAAACCACAGTGCTGCAAACAGGCTTAAAACGGTATAAATGATAATGTTACGCATGACCCAAAGGGCTTGGGCTTGTAACCAGACTTCAGCATTGTCGACTTGGGCAACTTTGCGGGCAAACCAATAGGCAAAAATCCCGCTAATGACGGTAAACAGTGCCAAAAACATGAAGACATAAGAAATCGCGATAGAGCGGCGATACTTGGTTAAACTGTCTTGCTTCATGTGCGATTAAACCTCATTACTACATCTGTGATTTTTTTAATATGTAGCAAAATTCCTAAGCTGAAATTTAATAAAAATATAAGGTGCTACTATATTGAAATTTTCAAACTTTCGCACCTCAAATTCGCAAAATATTTTGTACTAACTGGTCTTTTTGACCTTAAACCATTGTGCATACAAGGCAGGTAAAAAGAATAGTGTGAGCAAAGTCGCAACTATGAGTCCACCCATGATTGCCACCGCCATCGGTCCAAAGAAAATACTACGAGATAAAGGAATCATCGCCAGCACTGCCGCCAGTGCAGTCAACAAAATAGGGCGGAAACGGCGCACAGTGGCTTCAATAATCGCATCCCATGTATTTTGACCTGCAGCACGATCCTGTTCAATTTGATCAATCAAAATCAGTGAGTTGCGCATGATCATCCCAGATAAAGCAATCGTGCCCAACATGGCAACAAAACCAAAAGGTTTATTGAACAACAATAAGAACAGCACCACGCCAATCAAACCCAGCGGTGCGGTCAGCAAGACCATAGTCGCCCGTGACATACTTTTCAGTTGAATCACCAACAAGGTCATTACCACTGCCAAGAAAAATGGCATGCCTGCATTCACCGACTTCTGTCCACGTGCCGATTCTTCCACAGTGCCGCCGACGTCTAACAGATAACCTGCTGGCAATTGTGCACGCACCTGTTGCATCTTTTCAGATAACTCTGCGACGACGGTGGCAGGTTGTAGCCCTGTGCCAATATCTGCGCGCACGGTAATGGTTGGTAAACGGTTACGATGCCAAATTAATCCTTCTTCAAAGCGATAGGCAATTTTGGCAATTTGTGCCAAGGGCACAGAAGTACCCTGAGCGGTCGGTACCGCCAAGCTGGCAATTGACTCCACACTTAACCGTTCCGCTTCTTCGCCACGCAAACGGATATCAATAAGCTCACGCTTTTCCCGATAAGGATGTAACACCGCCCCTTGAATGGAACTGTTCAAGAAGTTGGCAAGCTCGACACTGGAAACTCCCATCTGACGGGCTCGATCCTGATCAATTTGTAATTCAATGATTTTACTCGGCTCCCCCCAATCGAGATGCACATTGCTGGTATTGGGATTGTCATCAATGACCGCCGCGACTTGATGCGCCGACTGACGCACAGTCTCTAGGTCTTCCCCTGAAATACGGTACTGGATCGGATAGCCCACAGGCGGACCATTTTCCAGCAAGGACACACGAGTTCGCACATGCGGTAATAATACGCGAATTTGATGCTCTAGTGCCTGACGAATCTCATCGCGATCCTCCAAAGAAGCGGCCAAGACCACAAACTGAGCAAAACTGGCTTGCGGTAATTGCTGATCTAAAGGCAGGTAAAACCGTGGTGATCCCGTGCCGACATAGGCGACATAGTTTTCAATCCCTTGCTGCTGTGCAAGGAACTGTTCCACTTTTTTGACCGCTGCCTCGGTGGCTTTTAACGATGCCCCTTCTTCCAGTTTTAAATCCACCAAAATTTCGGCACGATTTGACGGCGGGAAAAATTGCTGCGGCACCAGCTTAAACATCAGCACGGACAGGACAAACATGCCCAGCGTTGCCGCAATCACGGTTTTACGGTAAGTCACGCACCAGTTCACCCATGCGCGAAAGCGCTGATAAAACTTGGTCTGATAGGGATCATGTGTTGTGCCATGTAATATGACTGGCTGCGGTTCGGGTTGCTTTCTGAAGCGTGCCCACATGCGTTGATACCAAGCGGCTTGGGTTGGCTGCTGCTGAAAATCGGGTAATAACTTATCGCCCAAATATGGCACGAACAGCACTGCGGCAAGCCAAGACACAATTAAGGCAATGCTCACCACCTGAAAAATCGAACGGGTATATTCCCCCGTACTGGATGCTGCGGTGGCAATCGGCAGGAAACCAGCAGCAGTAATTAAGGTGCCTGTCAGCATCGGAAATGCCGTGGTTTTCCATGCAAAACCTGCCGCCTGCAAGCGGCTATAGCCCTGTTCCATACGGATTGCCATCATTTCAATGGCAATAATGGCATCATCCACCAGTAAACCGAGGGCTAAAATCAGGGCACCAAGGGAAATTTTATGCAACCCGACATCAAACAGATGCATGCCTGCAAAGGTCATTGCCAGCACCAGTGGAATGGAAAATGCCACCACCAAGCCTGTACGAAAGCCCAGAGAGAAGAAGCTCACCAGCAAGACAATAATCACCGCCTCTGCCAGCACCTTCATAAATTCATGCACACTGCGTTCAACCGCGACAGGTTGATCGGAAACTTTTTGCAACTGCATGCCCAAAGGCAGACTTTGCTGCAAGGTCGCAAACTCGGTTTCCAAGTGCTTACCCAAAGCCAGAATATCCCCGCCTTTGCGCATAGACACTGCAATGCCAATGCCATTTTCACCCTTGAAACGCATCCTTGGCTGGGCAGGCTCGCTAAAACCACGATACACGTCAGCGACATCACCCAGTTGAATGGTTTGACCATTCACCAGCAAAGGCATTTTTTTTAGTTCATCCACACTGTGCAGCTGACCACTGACCCGAATCTGAATGCGGTCGCTCTGGGTTTCAAAATAGCCTGCACTGGCCATGGCATTTTGTTGCTGCAAAGCTTGTTGAATGGCACTGAGCGGAATCCCAAGCTGAGTGGCTTTGGTATTGGACAGATCAATCCAGATTTTCTGGTCTTGCAGCCCGATCAGCTCAACCTTTCCAACATCTTTCACTCGCTGTAATTGCAGTTGCAGGCGGTCAGCATATTCTTTTAACACTGCATAATCATAGTCTTTGCCTGTCAGTACATAGATGTTGCCAAAGGTATCGCCAAACTCATCATTAAAGAATGGACCTTGCACATCACTCGGCAGCTCATGCCGCATATCATTGACTTTTTTGCGCACGTCATACCAGACATCGGGAATCTGTGCCGAACGCAACGAATCCTTCGCCACAAAGGTCACCAACGATTCACCTGGACGGGAATACGCCATGATGCGTTCATAATTGCCGGTACTCATCAGCTCCTTTTCAATCCGATCGGTCACCTGTAAAGACACTTGCTCGGCCGTAGCACCTGGCCAGTAGGTCTGTACCACCATAACTTTAAAGGTAAAAGGAGGATCTTCACTTTGTGACAATTTGGAATAAGACACCATCCCCACGATGCCCAGTAGAATCATGAAATACAGGATTAAGCCTTTATTTTTCAGCGCCCATTCCGACAGGTTAAAATTCATGATTTTGCTCCTGTCGCAGACTTGCTGCCAGACAGTTGCACGGCACGATTTTCACGATCAATCGGATGAATTTTTTGCTGCTCACGTAACAGGTGCACGCCTCCTACCACCACATAATCTTCAGGCTGCAAGCCCGAAAGCACAGCTACGCTGTCACGTCCATAGGTCCCCAAGGTCACCTGTACTTTATGCACGCGTGAATCAGGACGAACCACCCAAACATAAGCCTGTTGCCCATTTGCAGAAACACTGGAGAGCGGTACGCTCAAGCCATGAGTTTGCGGCGTACTGAAAAAGACCCGTGCACTTTGCCCCAACTGAATCTCTGGGTGATTGCCTTTCAATGCCACTTTGACACTAAAAGTACGGGACTGATCTGCTGCAGGTGAAATCTCACGCACGTAGCCTGCAACTTGATCCTCTGGCTTCGACCACATGCTGATCAGTGCCTGCTGTCCGATGCTTAACTCACTGATGGCTTGTTCAGGCACCCCGATCAAGACTTCACGCTCACCATCCATCGCCAGTTGATAAGCCGCTTGCCCTGCCGCAACCACCTGCCCGACTTCGATATTGCGTGCCGTAATTACCCCGCTTTTGTCCGCAATCAGTTGGTTATAACGGGTCTGGTTTTGGCTCACCTCATAGTTGGATTGTGCCTGCTTCAAACTGGCTAATGCAGCTTGATATTGATTCAGCATGGCATCATATTGCGAGCGACTGACGGCGTTCATTGGTAACAATTGCTTAAACCGAGCCAACTCCTGTTCTGCCACTTTGGCTGCTGACTGGGCACTGTCCAGTTGGGCACGGGCAGCATTCAGTTGTAGCTGAGCATCTTTAACATCTAATTGAGCCAGCACTTGCCCAACCTGTACGCGATCTCCCACTTCTGCAAAACGTTGCATCACCTGTCCAGATACACGGAATGCCAAATCGGTTTGTTGCCGTGCTTTGACTTCCCCTGCATAACTTTTTTGCTCCTTAACGCTATTACTGGGTTGGGTCACCATCACCAAGGGTTGATGTTCGGTGGTTGCCTGCTCACGACTACAGCCCCAAAGGGTCAAACTGCATAAAATCATTAAACTGGTCATCAGGGTCTTCGCAGGCTTCATGTGCTGGTGCTCTTATCTAAAAGTCATTTTTAGGGCAAAATACTAAGCTGTTCTTTGAACAATTTTTAATTAATATACCATGCGGTACATTAATTAAAAGCCCTACTTGAAGTAAATGACTTTATTCACCTGAACTGGAAAATTTTGTGCAAATGAATGTCGGTCGGCCCAAAGACTTGGAAAAACATAAGCAAATTCTGCTTGCAGCCAAAAACCTGTTCCTGAAACAGGGCTATCATGGTTGCAGCATGAATCAGATTGCCAAAGAAGCGGGTGTCACTAAACTCACGATTTATAATCACTTTCAGGACAAAGCCAGTCTATTTACCTGTGCCATTGAACAGACCTGTGAATCCTTAATGGAAACACGTCCGTTTGAATTAACCGCAGACAGCCATTTTCTGGATGCTTTCGCCCAAACCTGTCAAATCGCGTTAAATATTGTGTATTTACCCGAAGCCGTGAAACTGGAGCATTTACTGATTGAACTGGCGGCTGAACAGAACCCGCTTGCCTTGCAGTTTTATAATGCCTCGCACCAAAAAATGTGTGATGGCTGGGAAGATTTCTTTCAGCAAGCCGCAGCACTGGGATTTATTCAAACAGCCGATGTGGAACAACAGCGCTTATTGCTGCTGTCTTTATTGCTGGGACTACGCCATTTAGAAATTCTGCTGGGTGTGCGTACTATTCCCACTCCACAGGAACAACAAGAGATTATTCAACAAAGCATTCAGCTGTTCATGCTGAAATATGCACCAACGACCTAATGGTCATTGCCGTGTCTGCCTGCGTTGGTCAGGCATCATCTAATTGCTAGTTTTATCGACAAAAGCTTGCGACTTTTGTCGTCCTGCCACTTGGCATTACGGCAAATCGAGGTATAGTCAAAAGAATAAGAACTGGAGAATGGAAAATGATTCAACAAATTGATGCTCCACTACGCGAAGACGTACGGTTACTTGGTAATTTATTGGGGGAAACCCTAAAACAACACGCCGGGCAAGATTTGTTTAATCAGATAGAACAAATTCGGGCACTTGCCAAAGGTGCACGTGACGGACAGGTCGAAGCCGAAAAACAACTCGAACAACTGTTTCTAAGTCTTGAAGATGAAGAAATTCTGCCTTTAACCCGTGCCTTCACGCACTTTCTCAACTTTGCCAATATTGCCGAACAGTACCATGTGGTACGCAGTCGTCGCCAAAGCGAATTTGATCCTGAAGCACCATCACCGAATCCACTTGATCATCTGTTCCAAAAATTTAAAGCGCATGAAGTCTCAGCCGAGCAGCTTTATCAACAACTGTGTGAACTAAAAATTGAATTGGTGCTGACTGCTCATCCAACCGAAGTCAGCCGTCGTACCCTGATTCAGAAATATGACGGTATTAATGACTGCCTGTTTAAATTTGACCAGCAGAAACTCACCCCACGTGAACGCCAAGCAGTTTTAGAAGACTTAAAACAACTCATCTGTTCTGCATGGCAGACCGATGAAATTCGTCAACATCGCCCAACGCCTGTCGATGAAGCCAAATGGGGCTTCACTACCATTGAGCAAACCTTATGGAATGCGGTGCCTAAATTCATACGTGAACTGGATGGCATGGTAGAAGAACATTGCGGACAGCGCCTGCCGCTACATGTTGCGCCTGTGCGTTTTGCTTCATGGATGGGCGGTGACCGTGATGGCAATCCAAATGTGACGCATAACGTCACGCAGGAAGTATTGTGGTTATCGCGCTGGAAAGCGGCGGATTTGTATTTACGCGATATTGAAGATTTACGCTGGGAACTCTCGCTGCAAAGCTGTAGTAATGAGTTAATGCAAGCCTTGGGTACGCCACATCCTGAACCTTATCGTGAATATTTACGTGACACCCGTGAACGCTTAAAAATTACGCGTGAATGGCTCGCAAAAAAACTACAAGACCCAGACTTAGCCTTAGATGACAGTCGAGTGATTAAAAGTAAAAACGAGCTATTACAGCCTTTATTACTCTGCTACCGCTCGCTCATGTCGTGCAACCTGCCCGAAATTGCCAATGGTAAATTGCTGGACTTTATCCATCGGGTGAATTGCTTCGGGATTGAATTACTCAAATTAGATATTCGTCAGGAATCAGGACGTCATCGCCAAGCCATTTCCGCCATTACCGAATATTTGGGACTGGGTAATTTTGAAACTTGGACGGAACAAGCACGTCAGAACTTTTTATTACAAGAACTACAAAGTAAGCGCCCGCTGCTACCGAAACATTTAAATGAACCTGAACAAAGCCTGATTTTGCATCCCGATGTTCAGGAAGTATTTGCCACCATGCGTACCTTAGCTGAACAGCCTGCGGAAAGCTTGGGCGCCTATATCATTTCCATGGCGGAATATCCAAGTGACGTGCTGGCGGTCTTGTTGTTACAGAAAGAAGCTGGGATTCAGCATCCTTTACGTGTGGTGCCTTTATTTGAAACGCTGAAAGATTTGGATGGTGCTGCAAAAACCATGCAAACCTTGTTTGATATGCATTGGTATAAACAGCATATTCAGGGCAAGCATGAAGTCATGATCGGCTATTCAGACTCAGCTAAAGATGCAGGCTTTATGTCCGCCAACTGGGCACAATACCGTGCTCAGGAAGAATTGACCGCGATTGCCAAACAGCATGGCATCCAACTGACTTTATTCCATGGTCGTGGCGGTTCGATTAGCCGTGGTGGTGCACCGACCCAACAGGCGTTGTTCTCACAGCCACCGGGTTCTATTTCAGGTGCCATTCGTGTCACCGAACAAGGTGAAATGATCCGCTTCAAGTTTGGACTGGAAGGTATTGCCCTGCAAAATCTGGAAATTTATACCGCAGCAACACTGGAAGCGACCTTACTTCCACCACCGGTTCCGAAAGCAGAATGGCGCGAACTGATGCACCGCATGACTGATCTTTCAGTGCAGGTTTATCGTCAAACGGTACGTGAAAATCCGCATTTCGTGAAATATTTAAGAACCGTGACCCCTGAACTGGAACTGCAAATGTTGCCATTGGGGTCGCGCCCTGCAAAACGTAAAGTCAGCGGTGGGATTGAATCCTTGCGTGCCATTCCTTGGGTGTTTGCCTGGACACAAATTCGTTTGATGTTGCCTGCGTGGTTAGGTACAGGGGCTGCCATCAATCAAGTGATTGAGCAAGGTCATAAAGCCACTTTGGAAGAAATGCTGCAACAATGGCCATATTTCCAGACCTTAATTGATATGCTGGAAATGGTCTTGTCCAAAGCCGATAGTCATGTGGCTCTCTACTATGAAGCACACTTGACCCAAGATGAAGACTTAAAAACACTCGGAGCTGAATTACGCCAACGCTTGCAAGAAGCAGTAGGGACTTTACTGACCCTGAAAGATGAATCGAAATTGCTCAGCAGCAATGAAGTCCTGGATCAGTCGATGCGCGTGCGTAAACCGTATTTACTGCCACTGCATTTACTCCAAGCCGAATTGATGAAACGACGCCGCCTCTATCTGGCAGAACGCCAAGCTGAACATACCCCTGTCGATCATGCGCTCATGGTCAGTATTGCGGGAATTGCGGCAGGCTTACGCAATACTGGTTAATGCATTGATACAATATTGGACAGCCCAGCATAATGCTGGGCTGTCCAATATTGTAGGACTATCACCGACCGATTGGCAAAATCTATCTTGTGTAGTGCAATTTTCTGATTTTACAGGCATTGCAAAAAAAAAATTGAAAGATTGATAAAAAAAATTTATTGCTCATCAAAACCAGTAAATGTGATTTTTCGAACATAATTTATGGAATAATATATTGATTTCTTTTTAATTTAAAAATTACACTATTTTACCACTTGGTATAAAATCATTATAAATCATGCTTGTACTTAATTTAAAATTAAAAATCAATGATTAAATCACTCGAAAAGAAAGAGTATGATGTGCACAATTTATTTTTGAAGCGATCAATTTATGTCCGATTGGTTTCCCAAATGGCGTCCCTATACAGGCAGTGTTGAAGCGCGTCCTGTAGGAACGAATGAATATCTTCCCCCTGCACAAAGTGCCGTATTGGGTATTCAACATGCTTTTGCCATGTTTGGTGCAACAGTACTTGCACCTTTCTTGATGGGCTTTGACCCGAATCTTGCCATCTTTATGTCAGGCATCTGTACCATCCTGTTCTTCTTGATGACAGGTGGACGTGTTCCAAGTTACCTCGGTTCAAGTTTTGCCTTTATTGGCGTGGTCATTGCCGCAACAGGTTATGCCGCTTCGGGAACAGGGGCACCGAATGCCAACCTCGCGGTTGCGGCTGGCGGGATCATGGCCTGTGGTGTGCTCTACGCACTGTTTGGTCTGATGGTCATGGCAACTGGAACCAAATGGATTGAAAAACTCATGCCGCCAGTGGTAACAGGTGCGGTAGTGATGATTATTGGTCTGAATCTGGCACCAGTTACAGTCAAAGGCGTAGCCGGCAATACCTTTAATATGTGGATGGCATTGGTAACTGTCCTGTGTATGGGTTCGATTGCCGTATTTACCAGAGGCTTATTACAACGCTTATTATTATTAATCGGCTTGTTACTGGCGTATTTGATCTACTTTATTGTTTCAAATGTACTGGGTTATGGCACTCCAATTAACTTCACACCGATTCAGCAAGCGGCTTGGTTTGGTCTCCCAACCTTCCATTCGCCTAAGTTTGAAGTGAATGCAATGCTTATCATTGCACCTGTAGCGTTGATTTTAGTGGCTGAAAACCTAGGGCATATTAAAGCAGTCAGTGCCATGACAGGGGAAAATCTCGACCCACAAATCGGTAAAGCCTTTTTAGCAGATGGTGTGGCCACCACACTTTCAGGCGGTGTTGGTGCACCAGGCATGACCACCTATGGTGAAAACATTGGCGTGATGGCTGTTACCCGTGTTTATTCAACGATTATATTTGTGATTGCAGGTGTATTTGCAATTTTCTTAGGACTTTCACCAAAGTTTGGCGCGATTATTCACACCATCCCGACTGCAATTTTAACAGGCGCTTCAATTGTGGTGTTTGGCTTGATCACTATCGCGGGTGCGAAAATCTGGATCGAAAACAAAGTCGATTTCTCTAAAAATAAAAATCTAATGGTGGCAGCTGTGACCATTATTTTAGGCACAGGTGACTTTGCCCTGCAGTTCGGTAATTTCAATTTAGGGGGTATCGGTACCGCAACCTTTGCAGCCTTAATTTTGAACTGGTTCTTTAGCTTGAACGATAAAAGTGAATAATCCCGTTTAAATTTTATAGCAGCCTTCGGGCTGCTTTTTTATCGACTCTGTCTTACAAATGAATAATGTTCAGAGCTATTGATTGCCTTTTCTAGGGTGCAGTCAATTGAAATAGCCTAGCATTTTTCCCATCCTCAATCCCCCAAATCGAACCATCTGCGGCTTCCACCAGACCACGTATACGCTGCTGCATATCGATACGTTGTACTTCCTGCACAGGTTGCTGCTGCGTATCCACCACAATAATGGCTTGTGAAGACAGTCCACCAATCAAGGCTTTATTGGTCCATTGCGGAAATTGTGTTCCTTGATAAAACATCAAACTGGAAGGTGAAATCACGGGAGTCCAACTCAATTCAGGTGTCTGAAATTCGGGACGAGTCGAGTGATCAGGAATATCTTGCCCACTATAATGATCGCCATTCGACACTATTGGATAACCATAATTAGCAGCTTTACGAATACGATTTAATTCATCACCACCACGCGGTCCCATCTCGGCAACCCAAAGCTGTCCCTGCGGATCAAAAGCTATACCTAATGGATTACGATGCCCTAAACTCCAAATTTGTGCAGCAATATAACCTTGTGCAGCAAATGGATTGCCTTGTGCTGCTGAGCCATCCTCATTCAATCGAATGATTTTGCCCAGATTACTCTGCATATCTTGCGCAGGTTGAAACTTCTGGCGTTCTCCCGAACTGATCCACAATTTCCCAGCATCATCAAACAATAAACGATGTGCAAAATGACCTCGTCCAGAAACTTTGGGCAGCTGTTGCCAAATCGGCTTGATCTCTGTCAACCGAGGCTGATTCGATATAAGTTCATCTAAAACAGCACGAATCACGACAGCCCCATATCCTCCTTCACCCGCTTCGGCATAACTCAGATAAATCACATGGTTCTGCTTAAAGTCAGGATGTAACAGCACATCTCCCAAACCACCTTGCCCGCCATAAGCCACAGCAGGTACACCTTGCACCGCAATTTTCTGTCGTGTTTTGGGATTAAACAGCATCAGGCTTCCCGCCTTCTCCGTAATCAATAAACGTTGATCAGGTAAAACTGCTATCGCCCATGGTTCATTGAATTCACTGATCTTATTGACTTTAAATTGCTGCGAAATAGCAACTGTTGCATGGGCAGCATGCTGTTGATGTTCATTATTGTTGTTATTTTCTGCATGACATGCCGAAATTAAAACTGAACTCGATATACCTAGCCATAACCAAAGCCAATATTTAGAATTATTCATGACACCCTCAACGAAGGTTTTATTTTTATTTAATCTAACCAAACTCATGAGCAAGGAAAAGACAGAATATGTAGCCTGAACTTAAATTTATTACAGAGTCTTTGTCAGCCAAAGCGTACAAGGAATGCAGTAAACACGCCTATACCTTAGTCGTATTTCAGGTTAAATTGAACTCATACAGAAACAGGATGTTTCTTAGAATAACAATAAAGAGACGACAACAGGACGTTGAGGTATGACAGGAGTTTTACCTTTAATGAAATACGAAAAAGCCCCGATAGGATATCGGGGCTTTTTTATATCTATGCCTTTAAGAAACATATAAAAAAGAACCCCATTAAGGGGCTCTTTTCTCTAACCTAAACTGTTAACTATAAGACCCCTGTTTCGGAGCCGGATTTGCTACAGGTGCTTCAGCCACCACTTCTGCTTTCTCTACTTTAATCAAAGATACTGCAAAAGCGGCAATAATGGCAGGAATCGCGACGGCTATGAAATTCATTTTGTGCGGTAATTCCATACCTAACAACATCCCAATTACGATTGGACCCACAATCGCACCGACACGACCAATACCTGAAGCCCAACCTAAACCCGTTGAACGCACAGCCAGTGGATAATATTGCGCGACATAGCTATACAACAAGATACTACACCCGATCGAAGCTGCACCCGCTAATGCAACCAGTAAATAAATGACAGGTTGTGGTGAGTTGAAGCCTAAACCCACAAGTGCTAATGCACCTACAATCAACATGCTGATAATCACTGGTTTTAAATGGAAGCGATCCGCAAGAATACCACCACCCGCTGTACCAATTACGGCACCAATATTTAGTGAAAGCAAGAACATTAAGCTGCTACCCAATGAATAGCCCGCAGCCATCATCAATTTTGGTAACCAGCTACCTAAAGCATATACCATCAATAAACACATGAAAAAGCAGCACCAGAATAAAACGGTTCCCATACCACGACCATTCTTAAATAATGCTGCAACAGACGCATCTGGAACTTTCGCTTCATTCAATACCAAGACCGTTTTTTCAGTAACTGTTTCTTCAGGAACAAGGCGTTGAATAATATTACGTGCTTTTTCAGTTTGTTGTGCTTTCACCAAAAAAGTGACCGATTCTGGTAAGAATTTCCATAAAATTGGAATAAATAACAGTGGAATACCTGCAATAAAGAACATAATCTGCCAACCAAAAGTTGGGGTAAATGCTGCGCCTAATAATGCCGCCATGATCCCACCCATAGCATAACCGCTAAACATTGCCGTGACTAAGGTACTACGTACTTTTTGTGGCGCATATTCAGATGTGAGTGCTACCAAGTTCGGTAATACCCCACCAATACCTAGACCTGCAATAAAGCGTAAAATACCAAATTCAGTTGGGTTGGATGCAAAACCACCTGCAAAAGTAAAGCCACTAAATAAGGTGACACAGATAATAATCACTTTTTTACGCCCAATTTTATCGGCCAACATACCGAAAAACATGGCGCCAAACATCATACCAGCTAAAGCTGTACTGGCGAGCATTCCTGCTTGAACTGCAGTCATTCCCCACTCTTTCATCAATAGGGGTAAAGCAACACCATTAATGGCCAAATCATAGCCATCAAACAAGACTACGAATAAACACCACAAAACTACCGTTAAATGAAAGGGCCTAAATTTAGCCTGATCGATTACAGCATTTACATTCATTGTTGTCGCTGTCATTTTTACTCACCTCCAATTGTGAGACTTTATTGTCAACATACAATGAATAGCCATTCATTTTTTGTCTAAAACCTCAAGGGTATAAAAATATACCTATAAGGTATTCGACTTATCAAATGGAAGAATTTGTCAGTAACTTAAGAAGAAAAAGGATCATAAAATGTAGTTAAAACGTTACTATTATCGCAAGTCATAATAATTATTTATTTATAATCAGGTATTTAAAATTTAAAACACCAGCAATAAGACCAAAGATAACTTGCTTTAGATAATGTTAATTTTTATCGCATTTTTTCTTGTCATTTTTAATAAGCCATAAAAAAACACCCCCTTCTTAGTAGAAGGGGGTGTTTTTAGAATTAATGAGCTGGCGATGACTTACTCTCACATGGGTA
>NZ_JAKVIM010000005.1 GCF_022601715.1 Acinetobacter zhairuonensis
GGTGGGTCGTCCGCGACTCGAACGCGGGACCAACGGATTAAAAGTCCGCTGCTCTACCAACTGAGCTAACGACCCATCTCGTTTTGATGGAGCGTATTGTAGCAAGATCTGTAACGAGCGCAAGAGAAAAATCGCAAAGTTGTTGATGTTTGATTATAAATACAACAACTTTGCCTGATTTTATACAAAAAAATGCCGTTTTTTCAGTTTAGAAGCGATATTGGTACTGTTGAATATTGCTATAGATTTCTGTATTCATGTCGCAATAGGCCTTGCTATTTGGCAACAAGACTAAAATTTGCTCATCGGTTTTTTCAGGATTGAAAGCTTGCTCTTTCAATTTATTCTTCTGATATTTAAAGGTGCCTGTGGTTTCAACCTGTTTCTGTACTCGTAAAAATACAGGCACAGCATAGGCAGGTAGGCTCTTTTTAAAGCAACTGACCATCGCTTGCAAATCTTGTTCATTCAGCTGGGCTTGTTCTGCTAATGTAATGGCTGCCATGCCTGCACGACCATTGGTATGCGGAATTTCTACGCCATAGACCACCGCTTCAACAATTTTAGGATATTCACACAACATGTTCTCCACTTCTGTAGTCGAGACATTTTCACCTTTCCAGCGGAAAGTATCCCCCAAGCGGTCGACAAACTGTGCATGACGGAAGCCAATATCGCGCACCAAATCACCCGTGTTAAAGTAGGCATCACCTTGTTTAAACACGTTTTGCATAATCACGGATTTGTTCTTTTCAGGGTCGGTATAGCCATCAAAAGGTGAGCGGCGGGTAATTTTGCCGACCAATAGTCCGACATCCCCTTTAGCGACTTTTTGACACCAGCCTTGTTCATTACGAATCGGCTCATTTTTTTCTTTGTCGAATTGAATAATCGCATACGGTGTAGGCGAGAAACCCACGGTATTGTCGAAATTAAATACGTTGCTAAAGCCGACATTGCCTTCACTAGAGGCATACAGTTCCAGTACTTCCTCAACACCAAAACGTTGTTTAAATTTGTCCCAAATATTCGGGCGCATACCATTACCAATCATCTTTTTCACACGATGGGCACGGTCTACATCCGATGCAGGTGCATCCATTAAGTAGCGGCACAATTCACCGACATAGCCAATTGCAGAGGCATCAAATTTCTGTACGTCTTTCCAGAAAGAGGAAGTTGAGTATTTGCGACGCAGTGCCAATGCAGCACCACCTGCAATCACGCCACACCAGCACACCACGATGCCTGTAGCATGGTAAAGCGGCAGGGTCACATACATCACGTCTTTGCTGTTTAAGTCCAGCACGTGCCCGTAAGTGCCATAGGCGAGAGTCCAGCGACTGTGGGTGAAAATCACGGCTTTAGGTAAGCCTGTGGTGCCCGAAGTGTAGATGTAAAATAAACCATCTTTGCCTTTGACACTGTGTGTGGTTGGCGTGTTAAAGGTCGGAAAGGTGATAATTTCATTAGTCAAATTTAAATACTGAGCCGGTGCTGTACCTGCATCTTGGCGTGTTTCTTGATCGGCAAACCAGTAAAAACGCTGCTCGGGTAAATTCAACTCTTGGCGGATTTCATCAACCGCCGCGCGACACTCTTCACCAACAATCAGGGCAATTGGATTGACTAAATTGATGCTATATGCCAGTACCTTGCCGACTTGAGAGGTATTGACCAGTGCAGCAGTCACGCCAATTTTTGCCAGTGCCAGTACACTGGCAACCAATTCAGGGCGGTTTTCAATCATCACCGCAATCACATCACCTTTTTGCGCACCAATTGATAAATAATAGTGTCCAATTTGATTGGCCCAATCATTGAGTTGCTGGTAAGTGTATTTTTGTTCTTCAAACAGGAGTGCAGCGCCATGCGGATTACGTTTAACCGCTTTTTCAAAGGCAATTCCTAAGCCAGCAGGAGAATTTGGGGTACGGATATATGCCTGTTTCAGCCCTGTAACCAGATGCGGCAGTTTTCCTAGAAATTGTGGGATTTTGGCAGCGACGTCTTTAATTCCAATAAGATCGCTTTGTGTGGTTTGGCTCATAAGAATCCTATTTATTTTTCGTGTCCAATACGATGTCTTTGTCTACAGGTTGAACGAGATAATCTGTACTGTTGTCCTTTTAATCGTTTCTTTCTAGTGCAATCAACCTAATCTGCTCAAAATAACAAAAAAAACCTAGCCATCGAAATGACTAGGTTTTAATTTTTTCACAGCAATTGGGTAAATGCTTACTCTGCTGTTGGATTGGCTTTTTTCGGTGGACGACCACGTGGGCGGCGTGGACGAGCTTTTTCTTTCTCTTCCTTTTCAGCCGCTGTTTCTTCTGTCGCAGCTGCTTCAATTGCCGAATCTTCGACTACATCTACAGCCAGCTCAGTTTGCACAGGTTCTGCTTTGGTTTTGGCTTTGGTAGGTGCTTTAGTTTCAGCTACCGCTTCCTTTACTACAGCAGGTGTTTCAGCAACAGCTTCAGTTACAGCAGCTTCCACAGCAGCCTCTACAGGTTCAACCACAGCAGCAACTTCTTCAACTCCTGCTACGACAGCAGGTTCAGCGGCAACTGGCGTTTCTTCCACTTGAGCTTGTTTTGCTTGCGCTAGGGCTTGTTCAGCAGCTTGTTTTGCTAAACGACGACGCTCTCGCGGGTCATTGGCAACACGCTTCTCTGACTCAGGCTTTGGTGGTGTTAAATCCAATACCGGCGCAGGTTCAGCTTCATGTGTCGCTTTCGCCACTTCGACATCACGTGTGACCGGCTTCTTCTCTGCTTCTACCGTAGTAGAGCTGTTTAAGCTAGCTGCGTATTCAGCTGTGAACTTTTGTAGCGCACGGTTGAAGGTTGGGATTAAACCAAATTGCTCAATGAGCACGGCACAGTCGTCACCATAGACATGGCGAATTAAGCTGCCCACCGTGTATTGCGCCAAAGTTGGCACTTGCGAAGGGTTGAGCTTAGGTGCTTGCGCTTGTTTGGCTTGTGCATCACGTTGCTGACGACGACGCATACGCGGGTCATTGCTAGCACGTTTTACGTCTGAACGCGGCTTTTGCTCTTCCTTTGCATCACTAGGCGTTGCTTCTGGTTGAGCTTCTACCTTGCTTACCGCTTCCACAGGTGCGGTTTTCACGGCTTCTACAGGTTTAGCAGCAACTGGAGCGACATCTTCAACAGCAACGACTGGTGCAGTGTTGTTGATCGCAACGATTTCGCTTTGTGCTTGATCAACATTCACCACCAATGCCGTAGGGAGCATGTCTTGACGTGGAGCATCAATGAGTTCCACTTTGACTTGTTGCTCATCTACAACCACTGGCGCTGGAGCTGCTGCCGGAGGTTGTTGCTGTTCGTTAAATACGCTTTGGTCGCGGTGGCGATTTGGGCGATTTGGACGTTGCTGGTTGTTGCGGTCACGACGTGGAACAGCTTGTTGTTCAGCATGAGCTTCATTTTGTTGCTCTGGTTGCTGTTGACGTTGCTTGTGCTGACGCTTCTCACGCTGTTCTTGGCGTTGCTCTTGACGCGACATTTGCACAACTTCTTCAACCACTTGATTTTGTTCTTGTGGTTGTTGTTCGCGTGGTTCACGTTGCTTGTTGTTATTCCGCTTTTTGTTGTGACGTTGCGATCTTTCTTCTTTCTCTGCATTTTTCTCAGCAAAGTCACGTTGCTCGGCTTTTTGAGGAGCAGATGTTGCAGATAAGTACGCATTGTTGCTTGCCGCAGGTGCTGTTGCGATAGTAGCAGGCGTCGTCACTTGACCAAATTGACCACGGCTTACTGCACCACCATTGACCATTTGCTCGATTGCAGCAGCTGCATTGTTTGCTGTACGCGCTTGATCTACAGTTGCCGCTTGCTTTTGAACAAATAGGTTTTCTAGCCATGCACATGGGCTGCTTGATACCGCTGGAGCAGCAGGAGCAGGTGCTTGCTGTTGTTGAGCTACTTGCTGTGGCTTTCTCTTCGCCTGTTTTTCAGCAGCAGGTGCAACGCTTGGTTGTTGATCGGCATCTTCTAAGTGCCAATCTGAAGCTTCATAACCCAATTCTTTTTCGCTAGAACGTGTTGCTTCAGTACGCTCATAGCTGGTTGGCGCGAAGCCTTCAGGGTTATAAGAAATTTCGTAATGTGGGGTTTCTAAGTGTGGGTGTGGTAATACCGTCACACGTACATTCGAAGTTTGTTCTAAGTAAACCAAGCTGTGACGCTTTTCATTCAATAGGAATGCTGCAATTTCTACAGGCACTTCAACTTGAACTTCACCATGACGTTCACGTAACGCAATTTCTTCCACTTTACGCATAATTGAAAGTGAAAGTGAGCGTAAGTCACGCACCATACCTGTACCATGACAGCGTGGGCAGACATAACCAGTCGCTTCTTCTAGCGATGGACGTAAGCGTTGACGGCTCATTTCCATTAAACCGAAGCGAGACAATTGACCAAACTGAATACGTGCACGGTCGCTTTGTGTTGCTTCACGCAGTTTCGCTTCTACCATACGCTGGTTACGGTCTTTGGTCATGTCGATGAAGTCAATCACCACCAAACCACCGATATCACGTAAACGAAGTTGACGTGCGATTTCTTCTGCGGCTTCTAGGTTGGTATTTAACGCTGTTTCTTCAACATCGTGTCCACGTGTTGATTTCGCAGAGTTAATATCAATTGAAACTAGAGCTTCGGTTTGGTCAATTACGATTGAACCGCCAGAAGGGAGCTTCACTTCACGTTCATAAGCAGTTTGGATTTGGCTTTCGATACCAAAATGCGCAAATAATGGCTCATTTAAGGTATACGTTTTTAACTTGTCGATTTGACGAGGCATCACTGCTTTTACGAAGTTATAGGCTTCGTTATAGGCTTGCTCAGAGTCAATTAGGATTTCAGCCACATCATCACGTAAGTAATCACGAATCGCACGTGTGACCACACCTGCTTCTTGGTGAACCAACATTGGCGATGGGCCAGAACTCGCTGTGCTTTGGATTTGTGCCCAAAGATCGAGAAGGTGTTGCAGATCGAGTTGTAATTCTTCTTGAGAACGACCAATACCCGCAGTACGCACAATCACGCTCATGCCGCGAGGTACATTCAGTGATGCCAACATTTCTTTCAATTCGTCACGAACTGAACCTGAAATTTGACGGCTGATGCCACCACCTTTTGGATTGTTTGGCATGAGGACTAAATAACGACCTGCCAAAGAAATAAAGGTCGAAAGTGCAGCCCCTTTATTACCACGTTCTTCTTTTTCAACTTGAACTAAAAGCTCAGTGCCTTCTGTGATGAGTTCACGAATATTTGAAGTTTGACGAGGGTCTGCTTTGTAGTATGAGTTTGCGATTTCACGCATAGACAGGAAGCCTTGGCGTCCCGCACCGTATTCTACAAATACAGCTTCTAAAGAAGGCTCGACGCGAGTCACGTGACCTTTATAAATATTGGATTTTTTTTGTTCACGGGTACGATTTTCTAAATCAAAATCGTAAAGACGCTGACCTGTAACCAGTGCAACGCGGATTTCTTCGGCATGTGTTGCATTAATCAACATACGTTTCATGGGTGTAACACCTTATAGTGATACACAGCAAAAAATCGCTATTCACGTAGCGAACATCAAACATCATGGATCAAGCTCAGATCTCAAATAAACCGATTGCGGTCTGAGGTTTTATACTGGCCTTTTTAGCTAGGCATCAGTTTTGATTCACGTATCGATGATGGCAATACGGCTTCAATCTCTAAACGATTAAAGTCACCTGTACGCTTCACTGGCGGACGAGCGGTGCATTGGATGTGAGTAACTTTCACTGTCACATTGCTCGAAGAGCATCCCTACATAGAGTGTCTTGATACGGAATTATCGTCGTATCTTTACAAATTGTGCAGATCCAATGCATCAGACGCTGTAGCCTGAATGCTGTATCAGGGTGCGACTAATCTGATGTGTATCAGTTTACGTTTAAAAACCAACTTGAGGTTGGCGACATATTTTTTCAGGCAAACTGATTTATGTACCTGAGGTACAATTAAACGCAACAGTTTGCAGTTTTGCCGATATAATAAGCCTTCGGCGTCGGCATAATTCTTTTGGGACCTTTCCGAGTTGATAATCAAAATTTCAGCTATATTTCAATATCAATATAATTGAAATGTGCTGATGATG
This sequence comes from Acinetobacter zhairuonensis, assembly GCF_022601715.1. Taxonomy (GTDB): domain Bacteria; phylum Pseudomonadota; class Gammaproteobacteria; order Pseudomonadales; family Moraxellaceae; genus Acinetobacter. The sequence goes on from NZ_JAKVIM010000005.1 coordinate 6,181, forward strand.
ATTCACTTACGGTGGTTTCCGTGCGCTGACTATAGCAAACCTTGCATCATCTGCCTATGGGCTAAGCTTACGTTTCTAGTGAAAAGTATAGCCTAAATGATCAGTTTTTAATCAATTTTAGTATTTTTTTAGGTCACAGTATCTGTATGAATTCTACGCAAGAATGGCAAAGTGTCACTTGGTTTGAAGTGGATGAGCATCAAGCGGGTCAACGCATCGATAATTTTTTATTTAGCCGACTCAAGGGTGTACCGAAAAGTCGCATTTATCGTTTGATTCGTGAAGGGCAGGTGCGCGTGAATAAGAAGCGCATTAAAGCCGAAACCAAATTGGCCATTGGTGACCAAATTCGCGTTGCGCCTATTCGCTATGAACAAAAAGATGAAACGGCTGCACCAGTATCTGACAAAGTGGCACAGAGTTTACTCAGCCGTGTGGTGTATGAAGACGAAGGACTGATGGTGGTGAATAAGCCATCGGGCATTGCGGTACATGGTGGTAGTGGCATGGCCTATGGTCTGATTGAAGGCTTACGTGCGGCAACAGGTAAAAAATATTTAGAACTGATTCACCGAATTGACCGTGATACATCGGGTTTGGTGATGATTTCTAAAAAGCGCAGTGTGTTAAAAACCTTACAAGACATGTTGCGTGAACACAAAATCAAGAAAACCTATGCGGCTGTCGTGAAAGGTGTGGTGAGTTTAGACAAGCAACTGATTGATGCACCATTACACCGTTATGAACTCTCGAATGGCGAACGTCGTGTGCGTGTATCGAAAGAAGGCAAGGACTCGAAAACCCAATGGAATGTGGCGGAGCGTTTTATGCATGCGACTTTGGTGTATGCATCGCCACTTTCGGGTCGTACCCATCAAATTCGTGTGCATGGTTTAAGTATTGGTCATCCGCTGGTGGGGGATGAAAAATATGGACATGAAACCGAGTACAACGGTCCTAAACCACGTCGTTTATGTCTACACGCAATGCGTTTGGATATTCCAGGTTATCCGCCGATTGAAGCACCGTTGCCTGAAGATATACAGAGTATTGTGGCGCAGTTGCGAGCACAGAAGAAGGATTAAGCCTTTTCCCTCTCCTTTTGAGAGGGTTAGGGAGAGGTAATAAAATAGGACCTCTTTTGTAGTGATTAACTGGAAATGATGCTGTATTGGTCATCTTTTCAAAGATGAAAAGAAGCAAAAATCTTTTGTTGAGCTGATGGAACATCCTGCACGAGCTTTAAGCACTGCTTTAAAGCGAAGTGCACGTCAGCTCAACGGCGACATCCTTGTCACCATCGCGTGGCAAATACACCGTGTAAATTGTCTTTCATACAAGCAAATATTGGACTCCCGCATGAATAAACCTGTAGAACTGATTATCTTTGATTGGGATGGCACATTATTTGATTCAGTCGGGCAGATTGTGGCGAGTTTGTTGTTTGCAGCACAGCAATTTTCGCAACCGCTCACCCGTGAAGATGCCAAAAGTATTATTGGTTTAGGTTTGCCTGAAGTGGCACAGCGGTTATTCCCACAAGTTCCTGAATTGCACACCGAGATTTTGCAATGTTATGCCGAGCATTATGTCGCTAATTCCAAAGGCGATGTTTGGTTTGATGGCGTGGCAAATATGCTGAGTGAATTACGCGAAGCTGGTCTATTGTTGGCTGTTGCTACAGGCAAAAGCCGTAAAGGTCTGGATCGCGTCTTGGCTCAAACCAATAGCCACGAGTTATTTGTGACAACACGTGCTGCTAGTGAAACCCGTTCTAAACCGGATCCATTGATGTTGCAGGAAATTTTGCAGGTTACTGGACTCTGTGCCGAACAAGCCATTATGGTTGGCGATACCAGCTACGACTTGGAAATGGCGAGAAATATTGCTATGCCTCGCGTAGGAGTAAGTTATGGCGTACATACGCCTGAAACTTTAAAACAGTATCAACCTTTAACCATTGCCGATGATGTTGCCAGTTTAGCTCAGTTTTTAAATCGGCAAGTCAATGCTTCTGATGTGGCATAAGCAAAGTTGATCATTTTTTAAGGCGTGTAAGGATATGCGCCTAAAATTACTTTTGAATAACAAGAAAATCCGCTATGAGTCGTTCTATTCGATTACTGCATTTATTACAGCATCTCCGTGAACAGCGTTATCCTGTTACTGCGCAACGTTTGGCTGAACATTTACACATTAGTGTGCGAAGTGTTTATCGAGATATTGAAAGTTTACGTGATCAAGGGGTTAATATTGAGGGAAGTGTCGGTTTAGGCTTTAAATTGAAAGAAAATTTTCTCCTTCCACCCATGAGTTTGGATGAATCAGAAATTGAGGCCATGTATCTGGCATTACAATGGGCCAAATCTATTCCTGATCAAGCCTTACAACAGGCTTCACATTCGGTGTTAAGTAAATTAAGAGCAGTATTACCTCAAAGAAAACAAGAATTTTTAAATGATACTTATCTAAAATCCATTCATTCGTGGATTGAAGTCGACTCAACTGTTGTTGAACAAGTTCGTATCGCCATTCGTTTACAAACTAAAATCCAGATTGATTATATGGATGAGCAAAAACAGATTTCACACAGACAATTATGGCCGTTTGCATTGGGATATTTTAATGACAAAATGTTATTGGCTGCATGGTGTGAATTACGGGAAGATTTTAGAAATTTTCGTTTAGATCGCATACAAACGCTCGTATTGACTGAGCAAATCTATCCTCAGTTTAAACGTCATTTATTTCAACAATGGTGTCAAAAAGAATTTTCAAATTCAGAAAAATCACCCAGCACTACTGACAAAAACTGACACAGCTCAGGTCTATTCTAAAAAAACAATAAACACAGAGGATAGAACAATGGCTTTAACTTTATATACAAATAAGCAATCTCGAGGCGTTGTGGTGGATTGGCTCTTGCTTGATTTGGGGATTGAGGTTGAACGTGTAGAAGTCGCTTATGGCGCGGAAATGAAATCAGCCGAATTTTTAAAACTCAACCCATTTGGTAAAGTGCCTGTGTTGGTGGATGGCGATGTGGTGATTTATGAATTAGATGCCATTTGTGCATATTTGGCAGATAAATTCGCTGAAAAAGGTTTAGCGCCTGCACTCGATGATCCGAAAAGAGGTTTATATTATCGTTGGTTGTTCTTTGGTGCAGGCCCGTTTGCAGCAGCTTCCGACAATGAACATTTAAAAGTTCAGGTGGCGCCTGAGCAAAAAATGTTTATGGGCTATGGCGATTATCAGGATACCTATCAAGCCTTGATTCAAGGTTTGGAGCAGGCAAGCCCATATTTGTGCGGTGCACAGTTTACGGCAGCCGATATCAGTTTAGGCGCAATGCTCATGTGGCAATTAAAGATGAATTTATTAAAGCCACATCCAGCAATTGATCGCTATGTATTGGCCATACAGCAACGTGAAAGTTTAAAGAAAAATCCTGCTTTGTTTGCGGCATAACGCCATTTGACTCAAAAAAGCCTCTGATCAAAGAGGCTTTTTAAATTGTAGATCTATCTCAATAGACTGCTTGCGTATTATTTTTTAGTCGTAGCTGAAAAACTCAATCCCATCTATAAAGCTGAATTCTGAATAATTAGCGCATTTTTCTCTTTGATTTTTCTACATTGTTTATTTTGATGGATAAAACAAAAAAAGATTAATAAGTTATAGCTATTGTAAAAAATAAAATAAGTATTGGCATAAAACCGCCAATTTTCCGATGCTTAAGCTGTCTAAATATACACGTTTTTAGCGGTGGTTAGGGACAGCCATCAGATTTCATTTCGCACTTTCGTTAAATCGAAAAGATGCTGTCTACACGCTTCTCTCGCGCAAAACGTTATCTATCTTTATTTACAGTTTAAGGAAACCTAGATGTCGAATTCTGCTGTTGTTGAATCCGTTGCCTTGGCACTTCGTAACGCTGAGCTTACACAGACTGCGATTGCTCCTATTCGCCCACAACTGGGTGCGGAACAAGCAGACGTCGATATTGCGTATGCGGTTCAGGAAGTGAATACCCAGCGTGCCTTAAGCGAAGGCCGTCGTTTAGTCGGACGCAAAATTGGTCTGACCTCAAAAGTGGTTCAAGCACAACTTGGTGTGGATCAGCCTGACTTTGGAATGCTGTTTGCCGATATGGCGTATGGAGATGGCGAAGCCATTCCAGCGGGATTATTGATTCAGCCCAAAGTCGAAGCTGAAATCGCGCTGGTGATTAATAAAGATTTGACCCAAGAAAAACATAGCTATGCCGACATTATCAGTGCCACGGCCTATGCCTTGCCTGCAATTGAAGTGGTGGATAGCCGTATTGAAAACTGGAAAATTTCATTGATTGATACGGTGGCGGACAATGCTTCGTCGGCTGCGTTCGTGTTGGGTTCATGTCCAGTGTCCTTAGCACAACTGGATTTGGTCAATTGCAAAATGACCATGACGCATGGTGAAGAAGTGGTTTCGCAAGGTGTGGGTAAGGCGTGTCTAGCCAATCCCCTGAATGCTGCGGTATGGCTTGCCGATGAGATGGTACGCCGTGGTCGTCCATTGCTTGCAGGTGACATTATTTTAACCGGTGCTTTGGGACCTATGGTGGTTGCCCATCCTGGGGACGAATTCAAGGTTGAAATTGAAGGATTTGGTTCAGTCATCGCTGCTTTTGCTGCGGAATAAATGTGAATTTTAAGAGAGTGAATGCATGAAAAAGATTAAATGTGCATTAATTGGTCCAGGAAATATTGGGACTGATTTACTGTATAAATTGCAACGCAGTGAATTTCTGGAACCTGTGTGGATGGTCGGGATTGACCCAACCTCGGAAGGTTTGGCACGTGCTGCCAGCATGGGCATTAAAACTACGGCAGAAGGCGTAGACGGTTTACTGCCCCATGTACTTGCAGATGAAGTTCAGATTGCCTTTGATGCGACTTCAGCTTATGTACATGCAGAAAACAGCCGCAAGTTAAATGAGTTGGGTGTACAGATGATTGACCTGACACCTGCTGCGATTGGTCCGTTCTGTGTGCCGCCTGTAAATCTTCAAGAACTCTTGGATGCAGGTGAGTTGCCAAATGTGAACATGGTGACCTGTGGTGGTCAAGCGACCATTCCTATGGTGGCTGCGATTTCGCGTGTACAGCCTGTGAACTATGGTGAAATTATTGCCACAGTTTCGACCAAATCGGTCGGTCCGGGGACACGTAAAAACATTGATGAATTTACCCGTACCACGGCAGGCGCGATTGAAAAAGTTGGCGGTGCAAAACAAGGTAAAGCCATCATCATTATTAACCCAGCCGAACCTCCATTGATGATGCGTGATACCGTGCATTGCTTGGTCGAAGGTGAGCCTGATCAAGCGGCAATTACCGCTTCGGTGCAAGCTATGATCACAGAAGTACAAAAATATGTACCAGGCTATAAATTGGTGAATGGTCCTGTCTTTGATGGCAATCGTGTTTCGATTTTCCTAGAAGTGCAAGGTTTGGGCGATTTCTTGCCGACCTATGCAGGCAATCTCGACATTATGACTGCAGCAGCTGCACGAACCGCAGAAATGTTTGCAGAACGATTATTGGCAACCGCTGAAGTATAAGGAGCAACCCATGTCTAAGATTATTGTGCATGATATGACTTTGCGTGATGGGATGCATCCTCAGCGCCATCAAACTACGGTTGAGCAAATGATTGCAATTTCAACTGCTTTGGATGATGCGGGAGTACCGTTGATTGAAGTCACTCATGGTGATGGATTGGGTGGTTCATCGGTTAATTACGGTTTTGCTGCGGCAAGCGATGAAGAATACTTATCTGCTGTGGTGCCACGGATGAAAAATGCCAAAGTTTCGGCATTACTTTTACCTGGGATTGGTACGGTCGATCATTTGAAAATGGCGCATGAGATTGGAGTGTCGACCATTCGTGTGGCGACGCACTGTACCGAAGCAGATTGTTCAGAACAGCATATCACCGCTGCGCGTCATTTGGGGATGGATACAGTAGGTTTCTTGATGTTGGCACATATGGCATCACCTGAGCGTCTTTTAGAAGAAGCGAAAAAGATGGTGTCTTACGGGGCAAACTGTATTTATGTGACGGACTCAGCTGGTTATATGCTGCCACAAGATGTGACCGACCGTGTTGCTTTACTGCGCCAAGAATTGGACAGCAGTATTGAACTGGGTTTCCATGGTCATCATAACTTGGGCATGGGCTTAGCCAATACGGTGGCAGCGGTTGAAGCGGGTGCAATTCGTGTCGACTTGGCTTCTGCCGGCTTAGGTGCAGGCGCAGGCAATACACCATTGGAATTGTTTATTGCGGTGGCAAACCGTATGGGCATGGAAACAGGTGTGGATCTGTTTAAGGTACAAGATGTAGCAGAAGATTTGGTGATTCCAATGATGCTAAATCCAATCCGTGCCGACCGTGATGCAGCAACTTTAGGTTATGCGGGTGTGTATTCATCCTTCCTGTTATTCGCGAAACGCGCTGAAGCCAAATATGGTGTATCTGCCCGTGAAATTCTGTTGGAATTGGGACGTCGTGGAACCGTGGGTGGTCAGGAAGACATGATTGAAGATTTGGCGTTGACCATGTCTAAAGCGAAGGCTGCTTTGGTTTGATTTATTAATTAAAGCGAAGAATCGAAAGCATCTAATGTCTATAAGTTAAGGAGTTTCTCGTAAACTCCTTAACTTTTTTGCTTTTCATAATTTTGTTGAGTCTCTCAAGAATCATATACTTGGAGCTCGTATGTTACTTTGGATAAGCCCAAAGTAACCAAAGGCATTTGTCATTCGCAAAACTCGTCATATAATTGTTATTAAATAATTAATCGCAGAAACTTTACTTGCAAAATACAGTCTGCCTCAAACAATTGCGAATGCCATTTTCGCGTATTAAATAAAAAAGAAGATTCCAAAGGAAAGCTAATTTTATTTTATGAACTCACAATGAACCAAGTCATGATAGTTAAATAAGCTATAGGGAAAAATACTTTTCTTCCTTAATTTAATTGCATATTCGTCAGGTTCTCAGGCTGTTCCTTACACGCTTTAAATATAGAAAATATCTGTGATATGAGCGGTTTTTCTTATAATTCTGTAGCGAACTTGAAATTTTTCACTTTAAAATTTAAACAAAAAAACACTTAAGAATTGCAGTAATTCAGAGAATAAATCAGATTTGGCGAATAAAAACGGTATAGATTCAATCTTTCATTACATCTTGCGAAATTGGGTAAAGAGTGAGTTATTGTAATTTTATCTTAATCTAAAAAATACGAGGTCTATTCAGTGGGTTAAGTTGGGTTAAAGCGCATTTTCTTAAGACTGTGGTCGGATTTTTTCTGCTCGACAAGTTCCGCATGATGGCGTCATAGCTTAACGTGATCATTGGAATGAATATCATGCGTCGTCAAACTTTATGGACAGCCATCTGTGTTGCAACAGCAGCATTAGGTACAACTGCAACGAATGCAGAATTTATCGACGATAGCCAAGTCCAGCTCAAACTCAGAAATTTTTATTTAGACCGCCAGTATGAAACGGTGCCGCAAAACAATTGGGGCAGTTGGTCGCAAGGCATCACTTTAGATGCCAAATCAGGTTATGCCGAATTGGGTGGTTTGCAGTTAGGTGCCGATCTTTTGGTGCAACATGCATTCCGTTTAAATGGGCGTGACAAAAATGCCGATTGGGTACTTCCGCATAATGGACAAGAACAAGCCAGCAATTTCGGCAAAGTCGGTGCAACCTTAAAAGCCAAAGTGTCACAAACAGAATTGAAAGTCGGTGAGTTATTGCCTGTATCACCTGTGTTGGTGTTTGACCCATCACGTCAGTTACTCACGACCTATAGCGGGGCGTGGCTAGAGTCTAAAGAGCTGAAAGATACCAAACTGAGTTTGGCTTATATTGATGGCATTAATGCGCGTTATGACAATCAGTTTCAGGACTTAAGTTTATTCCCGAACAACAATCCGAATACCGCCAAAGCTGCAGATGGGATGTATATCGCGGGGATTGATCATCAGTTTAATCCAGCGATTGGTGCGAGTTATTGGTATGCCGATGTCAAAGACATTTATCAACAGCATTATGCTGGCATCAATTACAACACCAATTTAACTGCAAACACCAAGCTCAGCAGTCATGTGCGCTATTTTGATAACTCCGAGTCAGGCGACAAACTGTATGGTGACATTGACAACCAAGCCTTGTCGGTTGGTGCAAAATTCAATCATGGTGCGCATACGCTGGGTCTGGGCTATCAACAAATGTTTGGGGAAAATAATTTCCCAACGTTGGCTGGCTGGGTGCCGCAACCATATTTGGTGAACTGGTCTGTTGCGACCTTTACCAATGCCAAGGAGAAATCTTGGAGCGTGTCTTATGCTTATGATTTTGCAGGATTGGGGCTGAAAGGCTTGAATGCCAATGCCATTTATTTTGCAGGCTTTGATGCCAAAGCAGGCGGCAAGACCCATCAGGATGAACAAGAACTGAACCTGATTGTGAATTACACTGTGCCTGAAGGTAAACTCAAAGGTCTGGGGGTACAAGCCATGTATATCGACACCGATTATGACTGGAAAAGCGACCTAAAAGAATATCGTGTGGCGACCACCTATAGCTATAAATTCTAAGTTTTCAGCTGCAAGCGGGCGATTTGGTAACAAGTCGCTCTTTTTTTTATTGACGCGATCTTGAAATGCAGAGTAACGAATGGATTGTTGGTTTTAATTTAAAAATATTGTTTTAAAACATGGTCTTAAATAATCGTTTTTTTGTAGCGTGTGATCGAAAACAAGTATCAGTATGAGGCTTTTGAACAGGTAAGATGGAGCAGTAAAACCTGTCGAAATGAATGAATTGACCTGTCTTGAACACAGAATATCAGACAGGTCTTAGGCTGTACGAGGAGTATGTATGAGCACGGTCCAAATCCCGAATTACACCACCGACCCATTTTTTGGCTTGGAAGATAAATGGATTGAAACGGCTGAAGGTGAGTTAACCCATTACCATGAAGTGGGGCAAGGAACGCCGATTTTATTTTTACACGGCTCTGGAACAGGTGTTTCGGCAGCAGCAAACTGGTGGTTGAATTTACCTCAAATTGGTGAGCAAGCCCGTTGTATCGCCATCGATTCGATTGGCTATGGTCAAACAGTCGTGGCTGAAGGTACAGCGTATGGTATTCGCGCATGGGTCGATCATGCGGTGCGTACATTGGATGCGTTGGGCATTGAAAAAACGTGGCTGGTAGGAAATTCATTGGGTGGCTGGTTAGCCTTCCAAATGGTGCTGGATTATCCTGAACGAGTGTTGGGGATTGTATCGATGGGTACAGGCGGCGCCAAACAAACCGCTGCGCTGAAAGCACATGCCAACCCTGTATTGACCGAAGAAGGCATTAAAAACACCTTGTCGATGTTTGTGGTGGATAAGAGCCTGATTACCGATGAATTGGTGAAAGTTCGCTATGAAGCTGCGAAAAATGATTATGCTTCAGATCGTTTAATGGATGTGGTCGGTGCACGTGACCGCGACCGTTTTGAATTCCCGCTCGATTTTGAAAAAATGAAAGACATCCAAGTGCCTGTATTGTTGATTCATGGCGTTCAGGATGTGGTGATTCCCGTTTCACGCACATGGGATATCCTAAATACAGTTCCATTTGCCGATGCGCACATTTTTAGTCAGTGTGGACACTGGTCACAAGTGGAAAAAGCCGAAGAATTTAATACGGTGATTAAAGACTATTTGACCGCGCGTGGCGTGAAATAATCTGATCGAAAAGAAAAGGGATGCTTGAGCCATCCCTTTTTTATGTCTGAAGTTTCATCGAGGGAAAATCGCAAAATTAAAGCGTAATAAAGCCTTTGGCAACATTAATGCTGATGGCTAAAATGGAGGTGTTGAAACCATACCTCAGAATAATATGCAGAATATTTAAAATCCGCATGGAGCGGGACGTAATGGAAACATCGGCGGTTTGTGCCGAGGTGCCAATGACATAACTAAAGTATAGGAAATCAGGGGCGGTTAGATATTGGGTCTTGGGGAAATCCAGTCCTGCATCTTGCTCATCTGCCAGTGCCAGATAATAGTCATGGGCATAATGAATCGCAAAAATAGTATGCATAAAAAACCAAGCACTGATAATGGTCAGCAGTGAAAGTAAAAGATGCCCAAGCGTCAGCATTGAGTTGTGTGGCAAATGCATCAGTTCAATCACAATTGCAATCAGGTACATCCCCAGTGTGAGAATCACCAGCAATAAAATAATCCATTTACTGGCATCCTGCTGCTGTGCATGTTGCAAAATATGCTGATGATCGACAGCCCAGAGTGTGGGCAGGGTTTTTAGTAAATAACTGGAAACAGCAATATTCCAGCTAATCAGTAAACTAGTCGACCATGTCCAGTTGCTAAACAGGGTGAGTATGCCAAATAGTAGTGCGGTCAGCAAAAAGGTAATAAAAAAGAAAGGGGCGAAATTGCATCTCAGATTTTAGGCGATGCAAGGTGGGCATAGGCATAAAGCGCTCCCGTTTAATTTTTATTTTTTATCGTATGCCTGACAGTATAAAAATTCATGCTGGGGGTGCATCTGTGTAGACTTAAGTTGTAGGAAAAACCCTACAAAAAATCTGATTTTATTTTGCAATCGTATCGTAAAAATGAAGGCAGCGCTAAAAGTTCAGCAGGGATGGGGAGCATTACAGTTCAGAGTGGCGAGTTTTTGCTAGAAAATAGGCATTTTTACCGCAAAAAAAGCACACCAATATTTACTCAGAAAATAATGGTGTGCTCAAAATTCTGTTTCTCAATCGACCAAAGAGCGTATTAATTGCGATTTATATCCAAATAAAACACGCGCGTCAGCAATTCGATAAATTTATTGACGGCTTGCGAGGTATTATTTTTACGGTAGCTCACATACAAATCGAGCGAAGGTAATTCAACTTCGAGTGGGCGAATCACGGTATTGTTCATGGTCAGTGGCGCAATGTAGCCGGGTAAAATCGTACAGCCGAGTCCCATGCCAATCGAGTTGATATTGAAAAGAATATTGTCGGCTTTTTGCACAATATTGAATTCAATATTATTGGCCTTGGCAAATTCCAAAATGGTGTTGTGCAAAGTCAGCGACTGCTCTGCCGCAGGGATAATAAAATCAATCCCGTTCAAGGCTTTGACTGGAATGCGTTCGTATTTTGCCAAAGGATGATCTTTCGGAAGTAGGAACAGCAGTGGCTCACGCAACACAAACTGGCTTTCAATTTCATCATTATGAAAATTATGCCGTGTGAAGGTAATGTCCAGTTCACCTTTTTTGAGCAAACGCATTTGCTCAGTATTGTTCATACTCAGTAATTCAATTTTTAAATCAGCATTTTGTACGCGTAAATTCGGCAAAACATATGGGAAAATTTTCATTTCCGCGACAGGGACAAAACCAATGCGCAGCATTTGTTGTTTGGCTTGCGCCACTTGGCGTGCCATCGCCACAGCTTTGTCTGCTTGGGCTAAAGTTAGGCGGGCTTGTTCCAGAAAAACGGCGCCTTCTTCCGTGAGTTCTACTTTGCGTTTGGTTCGAAACAACAACTGCACCCCAACATCTTCTTCCAGATCTTTAATCTGTTGGCTTAAAGAGGGTTGAGCGGTATAAAGCTTCAAAGCCGCCTTACTAAAGTTAAGCTCTTCAGCAACGGTAATGAAGTAACGAAGGTGTCTAAGTTCCATATAAATAACCCACTGAGTAATCCAAAAAATGTCTTACCATGACTGCAGCAAAGTATAATCTATAAACAACTATGCCGTGAAGTTGATTCAAGCATTTAGAAAATAAATGGTCTTGAGCTTAGAGCTGAGATTTTAATCTAAGAAATCACTTTTTTAATAATTGCTAAAACGTATTAATTAAAACAAAAAAAATATTTCCCTAAAAGCGCCTAAAAAACCATGATTCCTCCAAAGTTGAGTCTATTTACGTTGTGCCGTGTATTGGTCGCAGGAGAGCTTTTCATGAGTGGAAAAATTGATGTGCGTGAAATCGACGCTTTGGTCGATGCACAAAATGGACGTATCTCGCCATCCATCTATACAGACCCAGATTTATACGAATTAGAACTTGAACGGGTGTTTGGGCGTACATGGTTATTTTTATGTCATGAAAGCCAAATTCCAAAGTCAGGCGACTTTTTCAATACTTATATGGGTGAAGACCCGATTATTGTGGCACGTCAAAAAGATGGCTCAATTAAAGCATTTTTAAACCAGTGCCGTCACCGCTCGATGCGCGTGAGTTTTGCTGACTGTGGGAACACCCGTGCCTTTACCTGTCCTTATCATGGTTGGTCTTATGGGGTCGATGGTTCACTCAAGGATATTCCACTGGAAGATCGTGCCTTCCCGCAAGGGGCGTGTAAAGAGAAGTGGGGCTTGGTCGAAGTTAACCGTGTCGAAAGCTACAAAGGTTTGATCTTCGGTTGCTGGGATGATACCACCCCAGACTTGGTTGAATACATGGGCGACATCGCTTGGTATCTTGATGGGGTGCTCGACCGTCGTCCAGGTGGCACGGAAATTATTGGTGGCGTGCACAAGTGGGAAATCGAGTGTAACTGGAAATTTGCCGCAGAACAGTTTGCCTCAGACCAGTACCATGCCTTGTTCTCACATGCTTCTGCGATTCAAGTGTTGGGTGCCAAACCAGACGATGATTCATCTAAACAACTCGGTGCTGCACAAACTGCGCGCCCAGTTTGGGAAACGGCTAAAGATGCCCTGCAATATGGTCAGCGCGGTCATGGTTCAGGCTTTTTCTTTACCGAAAAACCCGATGCTAACGTATGGGTAGATGGTGAAGTGGCCAACTACTTCCGCGAAACCTTTGACGAAGTGAAAGAGCGTTTAGGCGAGATCCGTGCCTTACGTTTGGCTGGACATAACACCATGTTCCCAACCTTGTCTTGGTTAAACGGCACAGCAACCCTGCGCGTATGGCACCCACGCGGTCCAAACAAAACTGAAGTTTGGGCATTCTGTATTGCCGATGCCGAAGCATCACAAGAAGTCAAAGATGCCTTTGAACGTTCAGCCACCCGTGCCTTTGGTCCAGCAGGTTTCCTTGAGCAAGATGACTCGGAAAACTGGGTTGAAATTCAGAAAGTCTTGCGCGGCTATAAAGCCCGTCAAAACCAACTGATTATGGAAATGGGCATGGGCAATGAGAAAGTCCGTGAAGATGGTATTCCAGGCATTACCAACTATATTTTCTCTGAAACAGCAGCGCGTGGTTTATACCGCCGTTGGGCAGACTTGCTGATCCATGAGAAATGGGAAGACGTTGAAGCCGCAGCCGAAGCTTATGAGAAGGAGCTTGTGAAATGAAAGCAGTCAGCTTAGAGCTTTATCATTCAATTAGCCAGTTTATGTATGCCGAAGCCAAGTTATTGGATGATTGGAAATTTCGGGAATGGCTGGATGTGCTGGCAGAGGATATTTCCTACACCTTACGCACCACGCCAAATGCACAAACCCGTGACCGTCGCCGTTCGGTCGAACCACCAACCACGTGGGTGTTTAATGACAATAAACACTTGTTGGAGCGTCGTGTAGCCCGTTTGGAAACGGGGATGGCTTGGGCAGAAGAGCCGCCATCACGGACCACGCATATGGTCTCGAATATTTTGGTCGAAGCGACTGAAGTAGAAGGGGAATATGATGTGCATCTGACTTATTTGCTGTATCGCACGCAAAAGGAAAAAGATGTGACCATCTATTGCGGCAAACGCTTAGACAAAATCCGTCAAGTTGATTCGGAGCTGGGTTGGCAGATTTTTAACCGCAAAATTGTATTGGATCAGGTGACCTATTCGTCACATAACTTGAGTGTGTTCTTCTAATGAATAAGATTTTTGTATGCCAAATCGATGAATTAGATGAAGGTGAAGCACTCAAGGTCGATTGTGGTGTCAATGGAATTGACGCCTTGGCCGTGTTCAACAATGGCGGAGAATTCTTCGCCATGAATGACCGTTGCTCGCATGGCAATGCCTCGATGTCAGAAGGCTATCTGGAAGAAGATGGCACGGTGGAATGCCCATTACATTCTGCCCGCTTCTGTCTTAAAACAGGTCAGGCATTGTGCCTGCCTGCAACGGATTCGATTCAGACATTTCCTGTGATTGTGGAAGATGGTGCACTGTACGTCCATATGGAAGGAGCATAAGCATGGGCTGGCTTGAGGGTGAAGTTGCCTTGATTACGGGCGGTGGCTCGGGGCTAGGCTGGGCTTTGGTCGAGCGCTTTTTAGAAGAAGGTGCTCAGGTTGCAGTGCTGCAACGCTCACAAGCCAAAGTGGATGCACTGAAAGCCCATTTCGGTGACCGAATTGTGGCAGTCACTGGCGACGTAGCGAATTTTGCCGATAACGTCCGTGCCGTACAAGCCGCAGTGGAACGCTTTGGCAAACTGGATTGCTTTATTGGCAATGCGGGAATCTGGGATCACTATGCCGACATCGTGAATATGTCAGGTGAACAGCTAGAAAATGCCTTTGATGAAATCATGGGAATTAATACCAAAGCATTGATTCTGGGCGCGAAAGCGGCACTGGATGAATTGGTGAAGTCCGAAGGTTCGATCATTTTCACCCTGTCCAATTCAGCGCTGTATTCTGCGGGCGGTGGTCCAATTTATACCGCATCGAAACATGCGGGTGTGGGTGTGATGAAAGAATTGGCGTATGAGCTTGCACCAAAGGTGCGAGTCAATGCCGTCGCGCCATCAGGCATGAATGTGAATATCAAAGGGGCAGCTTCTTTAGGGCAAGAGAACCTTGGTCTACTGGATGCACGCGACCCTGAAAAAATTGCACGCGGTATGCCGCTGAACTTCTTGCCTGAACCTGAAGAAATGACAGGTTCGTATGTGCTACTGGCATCACGCCAAAATAACCGTCCACTGACCGGTGTGTTAATCAATGCCGAATGTGGTCTGGGAATTCGCGGCTTACGTCAGCCTCGTGCTGGGTTCTTTGATGAATGATTGATTCACTGAATTACTCATCATTTAGGAATCCTCAGAGCTTTCAAACGTAAAGAAATTTCAAATCTAAATTGAATGAGGTTTGATGGGTATCTAAAGATCTTTGGTACGCGGAAATGTCATTCGCAATTATTTGAGGCGGGACTAGAGTCAAAACGAAATGTTTCTGCGATTCATTAATATCGCGCTGGTTGTTGCCGAGTTTTGCGAATGACAATGGTTTTGCCTACTTTTCCCAAAAGAAAAGTAGGTCGAACCGAAGGTTAGTTCGAAAATTTATACTTTCTTGGAAAGACTCCGCTTCATCATTTCAATGTTTAATTTTGACCCACTCTTTATATTGAAATCTTTGCATATTTTAAGGAAACACAGTCATTAAGCGACAGTTTCTATTTTGGAGTCACACATGGCCGTTAAACTCATTTGTGCATCGCACAGCCCATTAATGGAATTTGCCTCTCCGCAGGAACAACGCAAAGAGCAAGTTGTTCGTGACACGTTTGCCAAGCTGGCTGCGGAAGTCAAAGCCTACGATCCAACCTTAATCATTACTTTTGGTCCAGACCATTTTAATGGCTTCTTTTATGACTTGATGCCAAGTTTCTGCGTGGGTATTCGTGCCACAGCCGCAGGGGATTGGGATTATGGCAAAGAGCATCCTGAACTGAATGTGCCTGAAGCCACCGCGTTGCAATTGGTGCGCCGTGTCTTGGATGAAGGCGTGGATGTGGCTTATTCCTATCGTATGCAAGCCGATCATGGCGTGACTCAGCCCTTGCATTTCTTATGTGGTGGACAACTGAACCGTTATCCAACCATTCCAATTTTTATTAATGGTGCCGCAGCACCAATGCCAACCACCAAGCGTACGCTGGCTTTGGGTCGTGCAGTTGGGCAGTTCATTCAGTCTTTAAATCTGGAAAATGAACGGGTACTGATTTTAGGTACAGGCGGATTGTCACATGATCCACCGACACCACAAATGGGTTCGGTGCCTGCCGAGGTCGAAGAGTTCCTGATTTGTGGGCGTAATCCAACCGCAGAATCTCGTAACAATCGTCAAGCCAAAATTATTGCGGTGGGACAGAAACTGGCCGCGGGAGATATGTCCGTTGCTGTGCCACTGAATCCCGAATGGGATCGGGCATTACTCGACACATTGGCCAAAGCAGACTTTGCCGCGATTGAAGCCATGACTGAAGCAGATATCCGTCGTGATGGTGGCCGTGGCGGACAGGAAGTCCGTTCATGGATGGCGGCATTTTCAGCCTTGCATGAGTTGGGCGAATACCACATGACCACACATTGCTATGAAGCGATCAGTGAATGGATTGCGGGCTTTGGCATCGTATCAGCAGAGTTAAAAGGGTAAATTCATGAGTACGATTGAAACCATCATCATTGTGGGTGCAGGACAGGCGGGCGCGAGCGCGATTTTAGAACTACGTGGCAATCAATACCAAGGCAAAATCATTTTGGTGGGAGATGAAAGCCATCTTCCTTATGAGCGTCCACCTTTATCCAAAGATGTGATTTTAAAGCCAGAAGCTACCAAAATAGAAATTCTGTCGGAAGCCAAACTAGCAGAGTTAGGTGTTGAGGTGATCCGCAACAATGGCGTAGTCAAACTGAATGCTGAAGCCAAAACCGTGACCCTGAAAAATGGTGATGTGTTGGCGTATGACAAACTGTTGCTGGCTACAGGTGGCGCAGCACGTCGCTTGCCGAATTTCGATGCCTTGGGGCAGCAGGTGTATACCTTACGTAATTTGGAAGACTCACAAGCCTTGGTGCCTGTGCTGCAACCTGAACGTCGCATTGTACTCATTGGAGGCGGTGTCATTGGTTTGGAACTGGCTTCTTCGGCACGTTTTAAAGATTGCCAAGTGACGGTCATTGAAATGGGTCCAATGCTGATGGGGCGTTCTTCACCCCAGCTTTTAAGCGATTTTTTGTTGGCACAGCAGCGTCAAGCGGGTGTCGATGTCCGTTTGAATACTCAAATCAGCAACTGTCGTTTAGATGGTGAAGAAGTCGTGATCACGCTTGCTGATGGAGAGGAACTGCGTGCCGATGCGGTGATTTACGGGATTGGGATAGTGCCGAATGCCCAACTGGCAGTGGATGCAGGTTTAGCGGTTGATTTTGCTATTCAGGTCAATGAAAACTGCCAAAGCTCAGATCCTGATATTTATGCTGCGGGCGATGTTGCGACTCAGTTACGTGCTGATGGACAGTATCGTCGCGTAGAAACTTGGGAAAATGCCAATCTGCAAGCAGGTATTTTTGCACGCCATGTGATGGGAGTGGAACATCCTCAAGTCAATCCTGCATGGTTCTGGACGGATCAGCTGGAGATTAATTATCAGTTTGTTGGCGATATGCAGGCAGCGCAGTGGCATGTACGCGGTGAAATGGATGCCAGTTTAGGTTCAGCCTGTTCTTGTGTGCTGTTTGGTGTGACCGATGGTGTTGTGGTGGGTGGTATTACCATCAATGCCGCCAAAGAAATGCGCCATCTGAAAAAAATGATCAGTAAACAACAGCCTTTCGACGCAGAAAAGCATTTAGATCTGGTGCAAGACTTACGTAAAATTGCTTAAGTTTTTGAGTTTACAACCTCGGCAGACTGAGTCGGATTTAAGTCTGCCGCTTTTTTTTGTGATGTATCTGTTATTTTCAATGCTTACTCGATTGGAGAGCGCGAGAAAGCATAGCAAAGTCTAAAGTTTATATTTTGTTGTTTGGCTTGAATTAGCCAATAGAGTATCTACAATAAGAAACACGCCAATCTCGACATTCATGTTATTGCATTGAATGTGACGTTTCTTTTAGATAATGACAGTACATGAAACAGAATTTAGAACAACAGCATTTCCAGATTAAAACCCAAGAATGTTGGTCACATACTTGGCGCAAACCTACTTTTCAATATCTTGAATCGGCACATTTTAATGGGACACGATTTTTAAATCCGCTACATGCACCAGAAGGCCGTACCCATTTTGATTTATTTAAATGGCTGTTAAAACGCAAATCCTCGACGTGGGGAACAGCAGAAACCGTAGATATCAGTTCAAATACAGCAACAACGAAGCGGGTTTTACCGCAAGACCGTCCGAACGCAGCACTAAATGATTGGCAGGTCTGGTTTGTGGGACATGCCACAGTGCTGTTACAGATTGGTCCCTACAACTTGATCACCGACCCCGTTTGGGCTGAATTTGTCAGCCCGAAACAAGGGCGTGGTCCTAAGCGCTTTTGTCCTGCAGGCATTGCGCTAGAAGAGCTGCCGACCATTCATGCAGTGCTGCTGAGTCATAATCATTATGACCATATGGATTTGGCATCGCTAAATTGGTTGCATGACAAGTTTGCCATGCCGATTTATACAGGCTTGGGCAATGGTTGGTATTTACCAAAAAGCATGTACGTGATTGAACTGGACTGGTGGCAATCAGCTCAGTTTCATGAGTTGGAATTGATTTATACCCCTGCGCAGCATGGCTCTGGACGTGGCATACGGGATCAAAATATGGCTCTCTGGGGCGGCTTTGCGGTCAAG
The DNA here is from genome assembly GCF_022601715.1 of Acinetobacter zhairuonensis. Classification (GTDB taxonomy): domain Bacteria; phylum Pseudomonadota; class Gammaproteobacteria; order Pseudomonadales; family Moraxellaceae; genus Acinetobacter. Next base: position 24,823 of record NZ_JAKVIM010000005.1, read on the forward strand.
CAGGGGCGTGAATACAGCTTCTTTGCAGGGGATACAGGTTATTCACCACATTTTAAAGAAATTCATACCCGTTTGGGTGCGCCGCGCATTGCCTTATTGCCAATTGGGGCATATGAACCCCGTGAATTGATGCGATATATGCACATGAATCCTGAAGATGCTTTTCAGGCGCATAAAGATTTACACGCCAAATGTTCTTTGGCGATCCACTATCGGACTTATCAACTGACCGATGAAGCGCGAGAGCAGCCTGAACATGATTTGCATGTGGCGATGCGAGGTTCTTCTAAATTGATGAATCCGTTTTATTGCCTTCGTGAAGGCAAACGCTTAATTGTTTAAATCACAAGCTATATTTTACAGTATTTATTCTTGATGTTTGATTAGGTTAATGGCTGCAAGAGATAGAGCAGTCATGGCCACATTCATAACAAAGGGATTAAATGCTTGTGTGAAATAGTGTCGGTCTACAAGCAAAACTACAAGGCTTAACCCCATCATTCCGACAATATTGAAGTAATGCAGCACTAAGGGTTTAAAGCCTGTTAAAAATAATACTCCGAAGATGATTTCGATCGCACCTGAGCATTGCATTAAGCTAAGCGCAGTTTGTTGGCTAAATCCCTGTAAAATCCAAATCCGCAGTTCATCATCGGCTTGAAATATAAGCTTGGGAATAAGACCTTGATAAATCCAAAGCACGGCAAAACTGATGTGAATGATGAGAAGGGTTTTATGATTGAATGGTGTCGTATTCACGAATAACCTGCTCTAGAAAATGATGCTTATTTTCTTTGGATGGAATAAGGCAATAATCGGTTTTACCAAAAATTTTATAACGATTGAGTGCAACACTGCGGTAAAGAAAATCACGCAATGCTCGCGGCATCATATAACCCGTTTGCATCAGTGAGAACGGCAAACCTAACCGAGACAGGACTTTTAATAAGGCTGTAGATTCTGTAAAGAGTTGCCCATTGATAATCACGATCATGGTGGTGTAATGCGTGGTCGACATTCCGTAATAGTTAAGAATTTGCTCTCCCAAAGGCGATTGAGCAGAAGCCAGTTTAAATTGCGCTTGTGGATCATGTTTAATCAGAAAGCGTGCCCAACCATTACAAATGACACAAACGGCATCAAATAAGATGATGTTATTTTGCTGAATGATTTGTTTGAGATCTTGTTCCATTTTTTTAATTATTCGAAGTTTCATGCTTGCAAAGTAGCAGATTTTTACAAACAAATACAGTTTGAAAATTGAGCTAAATTGTGTGCTGAGTATTTAGATGCTTTGTGTGAAAAATTGTTTTTAAATATTGATTTAACATAGAAGAATTCGATTGTTTTGATTAGTAAATTCCGCTTTAGCTCGTGTGAAAAACAGGCTATGTTGGTAGTCGAACACTAATTTAGACGGTTCAATAATAATCAATTTATAAAATTGAGTTTGGAGAGATAACATGGACAATAATTCGCAAGCCTCGTCAGGTAAGTGCCCATTTTCACATGGTGCAAATACCTCCGCTGCCAGCTCAAATACTGATTGGTGGCCAAATTCACTTAATTTAGACATTCTTTCTCAACACGATACTAAAACCAATCCTTTAGATCCTGATTTTGATTATGCGAAAGCCTTTGAATCCCTCGATTTAGAAGCGGTTAAACAAGATATCCGTGAACTCATTAACAGCAGCCAAGACTGGTGGCCATCCGATTATGGTAGCTATATTGGCATGTTTGTTCGTACCGCATGGCATTTGGCGGGTTCCTACCGTAAGCAAGATGGGCGTGGTGGTGCCAACACAGGTAATCAGCGTTTTGCCCCGCTGAACAGTTGGCCTGATAACGTGAATACTGATAAAGGTCGCCGACTGCTTTGGCCGATCAAGAAAAAATATGGTAACAAACTTTCTTGGGGCGATTTAATCGTCCTCGCAGGGACGGTGGCGTATGACGTTGCAGGGCTAAAAACCTTTGGCTTTGGTGGTGGTCGAAAAGATATTTGGCATCCAGAAAAAGACATTTACTGGGGTGAGGAACAGCAATGGCTTGCCCCAACAGCCAACCGCTATGGTAGCGACCAAGACCGTCAATCTTTAGAAAACCCACTAGCAGCGGTACAAATGGGCTTAATCTATGTCAACCCAGAAGGGGTGGATGGGGTACAAGACCCACTACGTACTGCGCAAGATATGCGCGTTACCTTTGACCGTATGGGCATGGATGACGAAGAAACCGTTGCGCTTACAGTAGGTGGTCATACCGTGGGTAAAGCGCATGGCAATGGTAAAGCGGAATTACTTGGTAAAGATGTTGAGGGTGCTGATGTCGAATTCCAAGGCTTAGGTTGGCATAACCCTGAAGGCACAGGTAACGGTCCAAATACCATGGTCAGTGGTTTGGAAGGGGCGTGGACCACACATCCAACCAAATGGGACAATGAATTCCTCTATCTGTTATTCACCTATGAGTGGGAAAAAACCAAAAGTCCTGCGGGCGCAAAACAATGGGAACCGATTAACATCAAAGAGGAAGACAAGCCTGTTGATGCGCACAACCCGAATGTGCGTCGCAATCCAATGATGACCGATGCCGACATGGCACTGAAAATGGATCCTGAATACCGCAAAATTGCAGAAGGTTTCTATAAAGACCCTGCACGATTAGCAGAAGTCTTTGCGCGAGCTTGGTACAAATTGACGCACCGCGACATGGGACCAAAATCGCGTTACTTAGGTGCAGATGTCCCGAGTGAAGATTTAATTTGGCAAGACCCAATTCCGACTGTGGACTACACGTTGTCTGAAGCAGAGATTGATGAATTGAAAGCCAAATTGCTGAACAGTGGTTTATCCTGCAGTGATTTAATTACCACGGCTTGGGACAGTGCTAGAACTTATCGAGGTTCAGACTACCGTGGCGGTGCCAATGGTGCGCGTATTCGTTTATCGCCACAAAAAGACTGGGTGGGGAATGAACCTGAACGTTTAGCGAAAGTACTTGCGAAACTGGAAGAAATTCAAGCAGGTCTTGCCAAGAAAGTCAGTATTGCCGACCTGATTGTACTGGGTGGTACGGCTGCGGTAGAAAAAGCAGCGCAAGCAGCGGGTGTGAATGTCAAAGTGCCATTTACCCCAGGTCGTGGCGATGCCACACAAGAACAAACAGATGAATATTCATTTGCAGATTTAGAACCCGTGCATGATGGTTACCGAAACTGGTTAAAACAAGATTATGCGGTGCAACCTGAAGAAATGCTGTTGGATCATACCCAGTTAATGGGTTTAACTGCGCCTGAAATGACAGTGTTGATGGGTGGTATGCGTGTTTTAGATACCAACTACGGCGGTGCAAAAGAAGGTGTATTTACAGACCGCGTCGGTGTGTTAAGCAATGACTTCTTTGTGAATTTGACTGATATGAATAACTCGTGGAAACCTGTGGGTAAAAACCGTTATGAAATCTGTGACCGTGCTACGGGTGCAGTGAAATGGACAGCAACCCGTGTGGACTTGGTGTTTGGTTCTAACTCGATTTTACGTTCTTATGCTGAAGTGTATGCGCAGGATGATAACAAAGAAAAATTTGTACATGACTTTATTACCGCTTGGAATAAAGTGATGAATGCCGACCGTTTTGATGTGAAAAAATAATTTCACTGATTTAGTTTGGAAAAACCGCCTTTAGGGGCGGTTTTTTATTGAATGATGATTTTGTATCTAAAAAGTTAATGATAAGTAAGCACACTTTATTTTTAATTTGGTCTCAATTTATTTAAATAATTAATTTATTAAATTTAATTTCATATAAGCTGTGTATGGTGAATTGTAGAAAAACTAAAATTTCTCAGGAAAAGTATTTGATGAACATTAGAAGAATTCTACCTGCTGTGTTTAAAAAAGGTTCTCAAATAACTGCAGCAGCTACCACTCCAATATTTCAAGTATGGATTCCTGATCCAACAGGAATTATTCCAAATACCATAGGGGTATTAATTACTACAGCTGGTGAAACAATAGCTGATACTTTAGATAGGAATATGTCACAGCGAGAAGTTATACGTACTAATAAAGCTTATATTTATTTCGTAGAAAAATTAGAAAGCAATTTAAATCAAGGTCTTAAAATAAGAGATGATGACTTTTTTAGATCTTCTGTAGGATATAGAAAACCTGCAGAAGAACTGTTTGAAGGGATGCTTATAAAATCTAGGAATCAGTATGAAGAAGCAAAAGTTGAATTATTTTCAAATTTATATGCAAACGGATGCGTAGATACAACTCTTTCACCACAAATGATTTCATTATTCATTTCGATTTTGGATAGATTAAGTTTTAATCACTTAGACATTCTCAATAGATTTGTAATATTAGGGCAAGAGTCACTATGGCAATCTAATGATGTTTATGCCTTGCAAAATGAAAATCCACTTTTACCCACTTATATGGAAGAACTGAAAAACCTAAATCTAATTGCTCCTACATTTTGGGGCGATTCCCCTTTAATAATTACTAATTTAGGGGAAAAATTTATTCACTCTATTGAATTTAAAGATATATTTGATCTTCCTCATAATAACTGTATTTCTAAAAATAACCCTATTAGGTAGTAATTCTAAGTAAAATAGTGGATGTAAAACTCTTCTAAAATATTTTAATTTATCAGGCTGATGATTATGTATTTTTAAATTGTATTAAATATCAATTGCTTAATTTATTTGATGTGCTAATAAATGAAGAAATCCGATTTGTAAATAAGTCATTAATTTAGATGTGTTTTGCCAATTCAAGATGGTTACTTCGCTTATTAAAAATTAATCTTCTCCAAACTTTGGCTAATGTCTTTTCCAAGTTCATCCCACTCTCTAAACTCCGGCTCAATCAACAAAGTTTGCGACACAAAGCCATAACACACCCGTTGTACATTCAAACTGATTCGCTTGAGTTGTTCTGTATCTTCAATATAGGGTTTAAGGATGCTACGCCACATTTCCAGCATCATGGCATAACTTTTACGGTAACTTTCGATGTTGGAGATCTGTCGTTCCAGCAAAAAAGTCTGCGCCCATAAAAATTGCTGGGTTTGAATGTGCTCCAGTTGAAAATGAATAATTTGCTGTAAATAGTCCTCAAAGCTTAATTTTGTGGATAACTCCATCAGGCTTTGTGCATAACTTTTGAGTTGTTCAGCATTACTTTTCACGTGCTGATGAATGGTCAATGCAATCAAATCTTCCTTTTTGGAAAAGTATTCATAAAAGGTGCCTAAGCCTACACCTGCCAGATCGGTAATTTCACGAATGGTGATTTTATCGGCTGAATGCACATGCAAAAGCCGAACAAAACTTTCCTGCAAGGCTTCTTGGGTCAGCTTGGCACGTGATTGGCGCGGTCTGCGACGGACTTGGATCTCAGGTTTTTTCATTGCACAAAGCTGAACATATCACAGTTAATTTTTCTCTATACTGAAATGAAAATCGAATCAGAACAAGAGCAAAATGACGATGAGCAATACATGGATGACCCATCAAATTAGCAACCAATTTGATGAAAAACAGGACTATAACCTGTTTACCACTGATCAAGTGCTACAGGAAATTTTGACTCGCTATGGCAGTCAAGATCAGCCCGCTTTAACTGAACTCGGACAAGTCGCAGGTTCTGCGGAATATTACAGCTACGCCGATCAAGCCAATCGACATACGCCAATTTTACATGCCTTCGATGCACGTGGGCGCCGTAAAGACTGCATTGAGTTTCATCCTGCATGGCATCAGTGGATGGCATTGAATCGCAGGCATGCCGTGCATGCTCATCCATTTTTAGCACCGCAATCAAAATCGGCTTGGGTGGATTGGGCGGCACGTTTTTATCTGGCTGGGCAAGTCGAAAGTGGTAGTTTATGCCCAACAGCCATGACTCTCGGTAGTATTCCTTTGCTCCAGCGTGAACCTGAATTATGGGAAAAAATTGGCACTAAGCTGTTATCGACTGAATATGATCCTCGTGATCTTCCGATTGCTCAGAAAAAGTCGATCTGGCTGGGCATGGGTATGACGGAAAAACAAGGTGGATCGGATGTGCGTGCCAATCAAACTTTAGCCAAGCCTGTTGCTGCTGCAGGCAGGGGGCAAGCCTATTTACTGACAGGGCATAAATGGTTTTTCTCGGCACCGATGTGTGATGCTCATTTGGTAGTGGCACAAACCGAACAGGATGGTTTGGCATGTTTCTTTGTGCCGCGCTGGTTGGAAGATGGCAGTAAAAATGCAGTACAGGTACAACGCTTAAAAGAAAAAGTCGGAAACCGGAGTAACTCTAGCTCTGAGGTTGAATTTCAAGAGGCTTGGGGCATCATGATTGGTGAAGTGGGACGTGGTATTCCGACCATTATTGAAATGGCAAATTACACTCGACTGACCTGTTCGGTGGGTAGTAGTGCCATGTTACGTCAGGCTTTGGTGCAATGCTTGGCTTATACCCGACAGCGTAAAGCCTTTGGCAAACACTTGGCCGAACAACCACTGATGCAAGCCGTGTTAGTCGATTTGGCACTAGAAACCGAAGCCGCAGTACAACTGAGTTTCCATTTGGCACATTGTTATGAACAAGATGACGAATTATCTCTAGCATGGAAACGGATCATGACACCTGCCGCCAAGTTCTGGATTTGCAAACGTGCGGTGGAATTGACCGGCGAAATGATGGAAGTATTTGGTGGCAATGGCTATGTCGATGCGGGCATTATGGCGCGAATTTTTAAAGAAGCCCCTGTAAATACCATTTGGGAAGGTTCTGGTAATGTCATGTGCTTGGACGTATTGAGAGCCATTCAACGTGAGCCTGAGTCTATACAGCTGTTGTTCCAGTCTTTTGCTCAGGTGGCAAAGCAACAACCATTATTACAGGCAGAATTAAAACAATTTTTGGCTCTTCTACAAAAACAGCCCGATGAACTGCAATTTATGGCACGTAGTTTGGTCAGCCGATTGGTGATTTTGGCGCAAGCCATTTTATTACAGCAGTATGCGCCTGCATTCGTAGCCGAGGCATTTATTCAATCTCGCTATCAGGTATTTCATGGGCGTGTGGTGGGGATGCTAGACCCGAAACAATTTGATGTAGACGCAATATTGGCAAGGGTTTTAGCTGCTTAACACATCAGAGTGGTTAGAGCTAAAATATATAGATTTGATTAATATTTAATCGATAGTGTAAGCCTAAGCTTACAATGAATGATGGACATTGCGTATAGGCAATTTTTTCGAAATCTCCTATCATGCATTTCATTCAGGAACAGGATGTTCCAGAACATACAAGGATTGTAATGTTCTAAAGCAAGGATCGTTTTGGTGCAACAGGAAGTTATACCGAGCAACGAATATGGAAAAAGCCCGACAGGATGTTGGGCTTTTTTTATTTGTATTCGCAGATCATTTCATCCATTAAGAAGTTTTGAGATCTGAATCATTCAATTCTGTTGCCGTGCTAAAACCTGACAATCAGTTTGCCCATGGGAGCTGCATGATTGAAGTATTGAATTAAGGTTTCAGGCAAGTTTTCAAAACCGTCAATCACATGTGCTTGGTATTTAATTTTGCCTTGCATTAAATACTCTGCCAACACGCAATGCGATTCCTGCATCAAGTCGAGATAATCACTAACCTCAAATCCCTGAATGCTAAGGCGCTTGTGCTGAATCTGCATTAAATCGGGAATATGGCGAGATTTATGCTGCTGAGACTCAGGCATGTCTGTGACAATCACACGTCCATACGTATTCATCTGCGGATAAATCAATTCTTGAATCGGCTCATCAGTATTTTCAAAGAAGATGTCAATGCCATCAGGTACGGCAGCTTTTAAGTGGACTTCTAGATGTTCAGTGTGCTTGTTAATGGCGCTATCGAAACCGATTTCATCCATTAACCATTGGCACTTCTCATCTGAATCTGTCATGCCAACCACCTTTAAGCCGTTGGCTTTCCCCAGTTGACCCAGCAGGGATCCTACCGCACTTGCCGCATCTGTGATTACGAGGGTTTGACCTTGCTGCGGTTGTGCGAGTTTGAACAGGCTGACATATGCGGTCAGCCCCGTGAAATAGAACAGAGAAAGTATGGCTTCTGGTGCAAGACTTGAGTCCATGAGGTACATATCTGCATTCCCGAGAATATATTCACTCCAACCAGTCAAACCGACCACTTGTGCGCCCACAGGAAAATCTGGATTTAACGATTCAATCACTTTGCCAACCCCATAAGACTGCAGAATTTCACCGATTTGCATGGGCGGGGCATGATTGAGTTTACTTTGCTGCAACCACGCGTGCATGACTGGGTTTAAGGACATATGTGTTTGCATGACCAAAAATTCACCCTCAGTAAAGTGGGGGAGTGGTAAGGGAACCATATCTAATATATCCATACTGAATTTTCCTTGTGGATATTTGGATAACCTAAACGCTTGATTCCTCATTATTGTCATCCTTTTGCATATGCTTTTTTATAATTGATATTGCACTTATCAAGGGAAAGCGTTGAATTATGAGTTGTTGCTTTAATTATTCTGAGTTCAAGTTCGGGTGATGTTGCTGCTCGAAATTTGTTCTGTGTAACGGATCAATGAGTGTTGTAATTGTCAGTATGTGTTACTCGGTTGTATAAACAGGATTTTGCTCTGCCATATACCACATTAAATTGCATGAACAGGGAGACTGATCAGTTGTCGCTGAACAGCAGTGATAAGATGATTGTAAAATGTACGATCACTGCTTTTCAATCGTGTTTTGATCAGTTTTCTACATTATTGTTCTTTGAGTTGTGCACGTAAACGATTGAGCTCTTCACGTAATTGACTAACTTGATCGGGCGCACATTGGATGGCTGACATAATCTGTTCAGGAATCGGCATGACGGCTTGTTTTAAAGCTCGTCCTTCGCTAGTCAAGGAAATCAGGACGCGTCGCTCATCTTCAACCGAACGTTTGCGTTCAATAAAACCTAAACTTTCCAGTCTTTTTAACAATGGGGTTAGGGTAGAAGATTCTAAAAAAATACGTTGTCCAATCTCGGAAACGGTAAGCTGGTCTTGCTCCCATAAAATCAACATCACCAAATATTGGGGATAGGTAATGCCGTGCGGTTGTAACAATTTTCTATAGTATTGATTTAACGCAAGATGAGTTGAATATAAAGCAAAACAAAGTTGATTATCGAGCTTTAATAACTCCTCTTGGTTTGACATGGTGTAGTTCCGATCACTGAAATGATCTCTATTATAACTTTAAGGCTGCACCGCTTGTACTCCAATCTGTATATTCAGATAGTTATACATAATGACACACTTAATTCCTGATTTTTAAAGTATCTGTGTTTGGGTAAAACCATACAAAAAAGCAGGAGATAAAGCTATTAATATGCTTGAAAAATGGTCAAAGAGGCGTATGATTATTTTCCTACTCAAAGCGTAGAAAAACCTAAAGCTGTATTGGAAAAAGGTGAAATTACATGGCAAAACAGAAACGACAGCAAGAACTCGTCGTGCATAATTTTGTGGCAAAACATATGCATGAGGTCAATAAAAGCCAAGTGTTTGTAGATCGAAAGAAAAATGCAAAACGTGGTTATAGCAAACATAAGCAAGGGCGATATTCCGAAGATTATCGCCCTTTTTTACATCTGTTCTATGTACATGATACTGTGTGTTAAACACTCACGATACGCGTAGAGGATTTCACCATATCGGCTAAACCATGGGTTTTAAAATAATATTCCATCCAGCTTTTAATCATCAGCGGATTACTCATCTTGAGCACATGTGCCAGTAATTCTTGTGCATCACTCATCGGAACATGGCAGATCGCCTTACGAACACGCAAAATATTACTTGAGCTCATCGACAGCGTATTAAAGCCCATTGCCATTAGCAAAATTGCCGACAACGGATCTCCCGCCATTTCCCCACAAATACTGATCGGCTTATCGTATTTATGACACTCTTTCACTAAACGCGCCAGTGCTCTTAAAATGGATGGATGATAGTGCGAATAGACATTGGCAACACGCGGGTTATTACGGTCTACAGCCAATAAATACTGGGTTAAGTCATTCGAACCTACTGAGAAGAAATCGACCAATTCCGCAAATTCTTCTATTTGTAGCAGCACACTCGGAACTTCAACCATAATGCCGATTTTAGGTTTATTGATTTTAACCTGCTCTTCTTCTTGGACAGCATGCCAGTCACGATCCAGTAAATACAGTGCTTCTTCCACTTCACTGACACTGGTGACCATTGGCAATAAAATATGTAAATTGTTCAGACCAATGCTGGCTTTGAGCATGGCACGAATTTGCGAAGAGAAAATTTCAGGATGATCTAGGGTAAAGCGGATACCACGCCAACCCAAAGCCGAGTTTTCCTCTTCAATCGAGAAATAAGGTAAATCTTTATCCGCACCAATATCGAGGGTACGCATCACCACGGGCTTGTTGGCAAAGTGGCTCAACTGTTGACGGTAAATCGCACGTTGTTCTTCTTCGCCAGGGAAGCGGTCACGTAACATAAACGGAATTTCAGAGCGATATAAACCAACACCTTTAGCGCCACGTTGCACACCACGCACGACATCAATCATCAAACCTGTATTCACATAGAGACGAACCGCGACCCCATCAGGTGTAATCGCATCTTTAGTCTCATATTGTTTCAGGTCTTTGGCAATTTGCTCTTCTTCTTTCTGAATTTCTTTATAGCGGGTACGTAAACGACGTGGTGGATTAATAAATACCCGCCCTTGATGCGCATCGACAATCATTTCCGCATCATCAAGGGTATTAATAGGAAGTTCTGTGACACCAACCACGGTTGGAATACCCAGTGCGCGTGCGACAATCACCATATGGGAATTCATGGCACCTTCAGTGGTGACAATCGCGGCAATTTTATCGACAGGTAATTCCACCAACGCTGCGGTAGAGATTTCTTCACCAATCAAGATGCTTTCATCAGTCAGTTCACGATGGCTGGAGTCAGCTTCCTGTAAAAAGGCTAAAATACGTCGACCTAAATCTTTCAGATCCGCTACTCGCTCACGCAAGTAGTCATCTTCCATTTGCGCAAATAGGGCAATATGGTTGTCGATGACGATACGTACAGCACCTTGTGCCCAGTTGCCATCACGAATTTCCGATTTAATTTCGGCAGGTAGGGCATTTTCATCCAGCATACGTAAAAATACGCTAAATAAAGCCCGTTCTTCTGCCATCAAGGCATCTTGCATTTTGTCATCAAGCGACTGGATTTCTTCCCGTACCGCTTTGATTGCACGATCCAGTAAATCCAGTTCTTCACTAATATCATCCGCTTCACGGTCAGGCACTGCTGATAAATCTGCTGGAGGATATAAAATCACAGCACGACCTAAAGCAATGCCCCCTGAACCTGAAACACCTTGGAAGGTTTTGTAGGCTGGTAAATTGTTCGGTTTACGGAAAACATCAATATTCCCGACGGCATGCGCATGGGCAATTACACCCGACAATTGCGCACATAGGGTTACCAGGAAAGATTCGGCAGCTTCACTAAAATCTTGTTTATCTTTATTTTGAACCACCAATACGCCCATAACTTTGCGGCGGTACATGACAGGCACACCGAGGAAGGAGTTATAAATTTCTTCCCCTGTTTCTGGCAGGTACATAAAGCGTTCATGCTTAGGTGCATCATCTAAGTTGACAATTTCTTCACGCTGTCCAACCAGCCCCACCAGACCTTCGCCTGTATGTAAGGATACATGCCCGACAGACTCAGGGTTTAGACCCTTAGAAGCCATAAGCAAATAGCGTTGGTTACGTTCATCGAGAAGGTAGATGGAGCAGACATCCACATGCATCGCTTCTGCGACCTGATTGACCATAATGTCGAGTGATTCATGCATACTGGTGGACGCATTGATTTCTTGTACAATCCGTCTAAGGGTATCCAGTTGCATATTCGACATAGAGTCTGCTCCCAAAAAAAATGTAAATTAGTTTTATTTATAGCAATAGTGTCCTAAAAAATCTGCATGTTTATACAATTTTTTTAAGGTTTTTTAATGGGTAATTGATTGCACAATTCCACCATGGCTTTACGATAAACATCGCGCTTGAAATTCACCACCTGTCCCAATGGATACCAATAGCTCACCCATTGCCATTGGTCAAACTCAGGGGGGTCGGACAAATTCAATTGAATATGCTGTACCGAAGCGGTCAACTTGAGTAAAAACCACTTTTGTTTTTGACCAATACATACGGGGTCTGAATCCGTACGTATATACCGATGTGGCAAACGATAGCGCAACCACCCTTTAGTTTGCGCTATGATTTCGACGTGTTCGGGCAGTAAGCCAACTTCTTCTCTCAGCTCACGATAAAGTGCCTGTTCAGGGGTTTCTCCATATTGGATACCTCCTTGTGGAAATTGCCAAGCATTGTGTCCAATGCGTTTTGCCCATAAAACCTGTCCAAAGTCGTTTGCCAAAATGATCCCGACATTGGGTCGGAAACCTTCAGAGTCGATCATTTGGCTACCTAAATTTTGTGTAATATTGTGGCCTCGCGGTCGGGGATTGTTATTTCTTTATCCAACTCGAACCAAAACAAAGCTAAAATGTTAAAATTGCTATGATCTTAACGAATTTCTATCGACTAGCGGAGATAGATTTACAATTTTTTTCTTAAATTTCAGTTTTTACGAGTATTTTCATGAAATTGGCGCTATTTGATCTCGATCACACCTTACTTAATACCGATTCAGATCACTCTTGGGGAGAGTTTTTAGTCAATGAAGGACTGGTCGATCCCATCCGCCATCGTCAAATGAACGACAAATTTTATGAGGACTACAAGGCAGGGCAATTGGACCCGATAGCCTACAATGAATTTGTATTTGAATTTTTGACTCAGCATGACAATCAGTATTTAACGGACCTACATGAATTATTCATGCAGAAAGTGATTCGTCCTCAAATGCGCCCTGAGGGTTTCGCTGCCATTGAAAAGCATCGTGAAGCAGGTCATGCCTTGGTAGGAATTACTGCCACTTCAGACTTTATTACTGCACCGATTTTTCGTGAATTTGGGATTACGGAAATTATTGCGACCAATGCGGAAGTGGTTGATGGTAAATATACGGGTAAAGTGATTAATATCGCATGTTATCAAAAAGGCAAATTGGCACGTTTGGATTTATGGTTGGCCGGACGTGAAGTGGAGGAGTCTTGGGCATACTCAGACTCCATCAATGACCGTTTCCTATTGGAATATGCGGATCATGCCATTGCTGTTAATCCTGATGATCGCTTGGAAGTCTTAGCCAAAGAACAGGGTTGGGATATTCAAGACTGGTCGATTGTTTAAATCACTGCAATACGACGCGAATTCTAAACAGCATGGGCGGATGGAAATCTGCCCATGCTTTTTTATGTGCATGTTAAAGAGATTTAACAGTTTTCAGTGCTTCGAGTTGCTATGCTGATGGGGAGAATAATAAGACGATAAGGACATGAGCATGAATCAAGTTCGACCAAGAATGACACATTTATTTGAACAGCTCGGTTTAGACGCGAGTGAAGATGCGATAGCGTTATTTATTGTGACCCATCAATTGAATGCAAAGACGCATATTGTGCAGGCAGATTATTGGAGCGAAGCACAACGTCAGTTTTTAGAAGAAAAAATCCAGTCCGATGGAGAATGGGCGATTGTGGTTGATCAATTGAATGAATCATTGCATGAAGAGTCTGTGATTAAAAAATAGGGGTTATATCGAGGTGTGGTGATCCAAACACTTTGCGTCAAGTCGTAAATAAACCCATAAATGAAGAAGAAAAAATATGACTTTAGATCAACAAGCGGTTCCACCGTCAACGTCCTTGGAAAATTCAACCTGCATGAATCAGCTGGAGCAGGATCGTGCTGTATTTATCGGTGAAAAATATAAAACTTATTATCAACAACAATTTGAAAAAATGACCACAGAGAGGCCGTATGCAGGCTTTAATATTGCAGCCTTTTTCTTAGGGGTTGTCTGGTTATTTTATCGAAAAATGTATAGCTATGTTTTGATGGCAATCGCTTTGATGATTGTGATTGGAATGGTTGAAACACTTTTGGAGATTGAAGGTTTTGGTTCAAGCATTGGTTTAAGTGTTGCATTTGGTGTATTTGGTAATACTTTGTATAAGCATCATGTCGATAAGCAGATTGCTAAGATAAGACAGCTGGGTAATGGTGACCTCACTGCTGAGTTAGAAAACCACGGTGGAACCAATTTCATTGCTGGTTTAATTTCACTGCTGATTCTACTGGGGCTGATTGGACTGGCAATGATGACCTCTTAAGACTACATAAAGTTAAAAAAACCATCCTTGAGATGGTTTTTTATTGCAACGATTATTTCATCATTTCAATCAGTTCGAGTACCGCTTTCGATTGTGTACGCCCTGGGTGCCAGACCATACCCAATTGACGGTTCATCTCAAAACTAATATCGAGTTGTTGTAAGTCTTGATTGAGCAAGGTCTGCGGTAATACGGACCAACCTAAACCAATTGAAACCAGCATCCGAATCGATTCCAGTGGATTATTACTCATGGTGATTTTTGGCTTTAAACCCTGCTTTTCAAATTCTGCCAGCGTAATTTGACTGGTATAGGTTTGTGCTGCAGGTAATAAGCTCGGGTAAGCGATTAAATCTTCTAGCTTCAGATTTTTCTTCTGCGCCAAGGGATGAAAAGGCGCAGCCACAAATACCAAGGGATCGTTCCAGAGGGTCACATACTTTAGACGTGCATCACCTTGGGGAGGAAGGGTTAGAAAAGCCAATTCCAAATCACCCGCCAAGACTTGTTCATGTGCTTGTTCAGAATCAACAAAATGCACATCTAGGGTGACTTGCGGGAAATGTTGTACATAATTGCGTAAATGATGCGGAAGATGATGCAAGCCGATATGATGACTGGTGCCAATCTTGAGTTTACCTTGCACCTGACCTTGTTCATGGCTCAGGGTGTGGTGAATATCTCCCAGTTCGTTTAACCAGTTTTTGACTTTTGGTAACAGTGAGTGCGCAGCATGGGTGGCTTGTACGCCACGTCCTGCTGACTCAAATAATTTCACCCCAAAATAGTCTTCAAGGCTATGAATCCTCTTGGTGACAGCAGGTTGGGTAATAAACAGTTGATCTGCCGCCAAAGAAATAGAACCTGTTTCCATGACTTTTACAAATGCTTCAAAGGCGGCTAAATTCATAGGAGTAATCCATAAAGTTTTTTTATGTGTAATGTATTATTTATAAACTTTTAGCTTTACGCAATAAAAAAAGCACCCGAGGATAGGGTGCAAAGAGGTCAGCAGACTCAAGGCGGAGTTATTTAAGCTGTGGTTTCTTGAGTTGTAGGTTCTGAGGTAGATTTCTTGTCCCATACTTTTTCATGGAAGAAGAATGCAATCGCTTGTACTGTCGGTTCGAGTAAACTTAAGGTAATCGCCATGACCAAGCTGCCTGTGACAAAATAGCCAACCAGCATCGCCACACTGATATGCATGATGTAATAGCTAAAAGTTTTCTTTAAGGTGCGTTGATTGTGTTGTACAAAATGATAAATGTGAGCCATGAGAAATTACCTTGAGTTGCTGTGTATGAGTAAATGATAATGATTTTATTTTCATCTGTAAAAACGAATATATTTTTAAAAATGATCGAATAATGCGATTTATATTTAGAATTTAAATATTCCAAAAAGTTTTTAAATTTATAAAAATGATAAATTAGATTTATGTTATTTCAACGCTATAATCATTTTAATGAAAGAAATTACCCAGTTCTATGGAGCGCGTCGACATGGCAGGCAAAACCTTATATGACAAATTGTGGGATGACCACTTAGTAAAACAACGTGATGATGGTTCGTGCTTACTTTATATCGACCGTCATTTATTACATGAAGTGACTTCACCGCAAGCCTTTGAAGGTTTACAACTTGCAGGACGTCAACCTTGGCGTTTAAGTGCCAATGTGGCAACGCCTGACCATAATGTACCGACCTCGAAGAAAGAGCGTGAGCAAGGTATTGCAGGGATTGAAGACGATACTTCACGTATTCAGGTACAAACCTTGGATGACAACTGTGATGCCTTCAATATTGTTGAATTTAAAATCAATGATATTCGTCAAGGGATTGCGCATGTGGTTGGGCCAGAACAAGGTTTAACCTTGCCAGGTATGACGGTGGTATGTGGTGATTCACATACGGCAACGCATGGTGCTTTTGGCTGTTTAGCGCATGGTATTGGAACTTCTGAAGTTGAACATGTATTGGCAACCCAATGCTTGGTTCAAAAGAAAATGAAGAACATGTTGGTTCGCGTGGATGGCACTTTGGGTCAGGGAGTAACACCAAAAGACGTGGTTTTAGCCATTATTGGTAAAATTGGGACTGCGGGTGGTACAGGTCATGCGATTGAATTTGGTGGTCAAGTATTCCGCGATATGTCGATTGAAGGACGTATGACGGTATGTAACATGGCGATTGAAGCCGGTGCGCGTGTTGGTATGGTTGCAGTCGATGATAAAACCATTGCTTATGTGAAAGATCGTCCTTATGCACCGAAAGCTGATCAATGGGATGCAGCGGTTGAGTATTGGAATACCTTACACTCAGATGCCGATGCTGAATTCGATACCGTTGTGGTATTGCAAGGTGAAGAGATTGAGCCGCAAGTGTCTTGGGGAACTTCGCCTGAGATGGTGATTCCAGTGTCTCAAGCAGTACCAACTTTGGCTGAAGCGAAAGATGACGTACAACGCAATGACTGGACACGTGCCTATAACTACATGGGCTTGGAAGCGGGTCAGGCATTGGCAGATATTCAATTGGATCGCGTGTTTATTGGTTCATGTACCAATTCGCGTATTGAAGACATTCGTGCAGCAGCAGAAGTAGTGAAAGGTCGTAAAGTGGCTGCAAGCATTAAACAAGCCATGGTGGTTCCAGGTTCGGGTTTAGTGAAGAAACAAGCTGAAGAAGAAGGTTTGGATCAAGTGTTCCTTGAAGCTGGTTTTGAATGGCGTGAACCAGGTTGCTCAATGTGCTTGGCGATGAATGCCGATAAATTACAACCAGGTGAACATTGTGCTTCGACTTCAAACCGTAACTTTGAAGGCCGTCAGGGCAATGGCGGTCGCACGCACTTGGTTAGTCCAGCAATGGCAGCAGCGGCAGCAATTGCAGGTCATTTTGTCGATGTTCGTACATTTTAATTGGGTTGAAGGGAGCAAATAATGAAAGCTTATACCGTTGAACAAGGTATTGTTGCACCATTAGACCGTGCCAATGTCGATACAGATTTAATTATTCCAAAGCAGTTCTTGAAATCGATCAAACGTACTGGTTTTGGCGAGAATTTATTTGATGAATTGCGTTATTTAGATGAAGGTTATCCAGGACAGGACAATTCTAAACGTCCGAAAAATCCTGACTTCGTGCTCAATCAACCGCGTTACCAAGGGGCTTCGGTTCTCATTTCCCGCGCCAATTTTGGTTGTGGTTCAAGCCGTGAACATGCGCCTTGGGCATTGGAAGAATATGGTTTTCGTACCGTGATTGCACCAAGCTATGCCGACATTTTCTTTAATAACAGCTTTAAAAACGGGATGTTACCTGTGATTTTGGCTGAAGAGATTGTCGATCAACTTTTCAAAGAATGTGCTGCGACTGAAGGCTATCAATTGACGATTGATCTTGCTGCACAGGAAGTTCGCACACCTTCAGGTGAAGCGTTCAAGTTTGAAATTGATCCGTTTCGCAAGCATTGCTTGTTAAATGGTCTGGATGACATTGGTTTAACTTTACAGGCACAAGACGATATTCGTGCCTATGAAGAAAAAACCAAACAGTCTCGTCCTTGGGTTTTCCAAGAAATTCAAGGCTAAAGGTTGCATATTTACTCATGACAACACCGCCCAACTCTTGCTAACATCGGGGCATCATCAACATGATCAATGCTTTATTACGCAAGGTTGGGCTAGCAAAATGACGAAGGTTCTCGGTCAATGTGTCATTGCGGGATTATTGTTTAGTACCCTCAGCGCATGCCAGTGGGTGGATAGTGCACGCATCAAGCAGGTGGAATACTCCGAGAACACGCCAACAAATGCTTTAATTTATTGTGCTGGTACGCATAATTGTGAGTTTGAGCGTCTAGGTGATGTCTTCATTGTGGATGCTAAAACGCATCGAGTAAATGCGGATGCGATTGATAAAGGTTTGGTGCGTCTACAGGCAAAAACGCTGAATCAGCCGAATGCATTGTATTTATCTGCACCTGCAAAGCAGCAGGAACTGGTGATTCGATTTTATCCGATTTCACCAGACCGAGCAGAAACCTTGCACGTGATTCATGCCTTCAAAGCCAAGCAGACCTATACTTTTAAAATGTATCGGGATCGTACTCGGCAGCATGTCAATTTGCTGAATGCGTCTGTGCCTGACCCGCTTTGTGTCGATTTGCAGCAACAACAAAAAACAATTCGTCGCTTTTGCAGACCATATGACCCGCAAACGGGGTTAGGTGAGTTTGTAGAGCAAAAAAATTAATCTCTAAACAGTCAATGTACTGATGTAATAATGGAAGTTCTCATGTCTAAACAAATTTTGATTTTGGCGGGTGATGGTATTGGTCCTGAAATTGTCAAGGCGGCTGAACATGTACTCGACCGAGTCAATGAAAAATTTAATTTAGGTCTGACATGGGAACATGGTTTGTTGGGGGGTGCAGCGATTGATGCCCATGGTGAACCGTACCCAGCAGTGACTGCAGAACAGGCGAAAAAAGCAGATGCTATTTTATTAGGCGCTGTTGGTGGTCCAAGGTGGGACACGATTGAGCGTTCGATTCGCCCTGAACGTGGCTTGTTAAAGATTCGCAGTGAATTGAATTTATTCGCGAACTTACGCCCAGCAATTCTTTATCCACAACTCGCAGATGCTTCAAGCTTAAAACCTGAAATCGTGGCAGGTTTAGATATCTTGATCGTGCGTGAATTAACGGGCGGTATCTATTTTGGTCAGCCACGTGGTATTCGTGAACTTGAAAATGGTGAGAAACAAGGCTTTAACACCGATGTTTATGCTGAATCAGAGATTAAGCGTATTGCTAAAGTTGCTTTTGAATTGGCAGGTTTACGTGGTGGTAAAGTGTGTTCAGTCGATAAAGCTAACGTACTTGAAGTGACTGAGCTTTGGAAGCAAACCGTTACCGCATTAAAAGAAGAGCAATACCCAGAAATTAATTTGTCGCACATGTATGTCGACAATGCTGCGATGCAGTTGGTTCGTGCACCTAAGCAGTTTGATGTGATTGTAACGGGTAACTTGTTCGGTGATATCCTTTCTGACGAAGCGGCAATGTTGACTGGTTCGATAGGTATGTTGCCATCTGCGTCATTAGATGAAAATGGTAAAGGCATGTATGAGCCATGTCATGGTTCGGCACCAGACATTGCAGGTCAGAACGTTGCGAATCCATTGGCAACGATTTTGTCAGTTGCCATGATGTTGCGTTACACTTTCCGTGAAGACGCAGCTGCACAGGCAATTGAAGATGCTGTGGGTCAAGTCTTGGATCAAGGTTTACGTACTGCGGATATTATGTCTGAAGGCATGAATAAAGTCGGTACTGTAGAAATGGGTCAAGCAGTGGTTGCGGCACTTGCATAATTCATCCATCGTGTTAAAAAACGCAGCCATGAGCTGCGTTTTTTAACGGACTTAATAGCGCAGTTAACACGTACGTTGACTATATTGTACGGATGTTGCTATGTCATTTTTGAGCTGGAACAGGATCCTGCAAGATAGATCTGTAGAATACTGCTGCGCGCTGTTACTTGGTATGTAAATCGGGGCTTCACCAGCACTGTTGGGTGCTTGTGGAATAGGAATCGGAATATTCACTGTTCGAGGAATACTGTAGATCAAGACCTCTTGATTGTGTTTCACCAGCTGGGCAGGAGCATAACCGAGGGTACTGAGGTCAAAGTTTTGCATAATACGCTGACTCGACTGACCAATATAGCCTTGTAGGTACTGCTGGAGTTGTACGCTTGAGGAAGGCGATGTCGCACAGGCAGATAAATACAGAAAGATGCTTCCGAGAAAGAGAGAAACTAACTTCATAGGAGTGTCCTATGTATGGCCGTTTTCTTATTATAAGCATCCGTCGCTGAGAGTGTTGCACATCGCGATAGGCGGTGAATTAGAAGAATTTAGGCAACAAAAAAGCCACATCAGGTGTGGCTTCATTTGCATTCACTAATTAGCGTGCACGGTACGTGATACGACCTTTAGTGAGGTCATAAGGGGTCATTTCTACCTTCACACTGTCGCCAGTCAAAATACGGATATAGTGTTTACGCATTTTACCAGAAATGTGGGCAATTACTTCGTGACCGTTTTCTAAACGTACACGGAACATCGTATTAGGAAGCGTTTCGGTGACAACGCCTTCGAACTCAATGAGTTCCTCTTTATTGGCCATAGCCTACCTGATGATCAAATTGGAAAGGGGCAAATTATAGTCAATTTTTTAGAAAAAATCAAGAATCAAACCTCTTCAAACGTGCTGGCTGGCAGTAAATTAAGCGAACTGATGGATTCAAAAATTTCCAGAAAAAATTGACTATAGATGTTGTCAGTTTGGTCAATCACAGTTAATCTAAATTTATTGTTTTAGGTATAAATGAATCACATACAAGGAAGGTCATTGCGTGGGTCAGCTAACGGATGCATCGGTTGTACTACGATTGGGCTATCAGGCGATTCGTCGTTCAGGATTACCAACCGAAGAAATTTTAACAAAAGCGGGGGTGGCCTTAAATCAAGTTCAGGCCAATGATCGTACCCCATTGAATGCACAATTTGCATTTTGGACAGCAGCCGAAGACGTCAGTAAGGACCCTGATATCGGTTTGCATTTAGGGGAGCATTTACCCTTATATCGTGGACAGGTGATTGAACATCTGTTTGTGAGTAGTGAAAATTTTGGCGAAGGTTTAAAGCGTGCTTTGGCATACCAACGTCTGATTAGCGATGCTTTTCATGCAAGTTTGGTGATTGAACATGACCGTTGTTATCTGACCAACGGTGAGCAGCCTTGGGCGGAAAATTTAATTAATCGACATTTTTCTGAATGTGCAATGTCAGGCATCTTACGCTTTTTTAAGTTTATTACTGAAGGGCGTTTTCAGCCTTTATATATCGACTTTAACTTTTCTCAAGGTGCATCAGATGACGAATATTTTCGCGTATTTGAGTGCCCAGTCAGCTTAGGTCAAAAGGAAACGCGTCTTTATTTCGATCCTGCAATTTTGGCTTATCCTTTATGGCAAGCTGAACCAGAACTGTTACAGTTGCACGAGCAACTGGCGATTGAAAAATTGCAGGAACTGGCTCGCTATGATTTGGTGGGTGAAGTGCGTCGTGCAATTGGTTCAACCCTGGAAAGTGGTGAAACGACTTTAGAAACTGTGGCTGCGCATTTAAATATTACCCCGCGCCGTCTACGCACCCAACTCAGTGAAGCCAATACCAGCTTTCAGCAGATTCTTTCAGATTATCGCTGCCGCTTAGCCAAGAAACTGTTGGCGAATACCACTGAAAGTGTAGAGCGAATTGTGTATCTGACAGGATTTTCCGAGCCGAGCACATTTTATCGTGCATTTAAGCGCTGGACCAATGAAACGCCTGTTGAATACCGTAAGCGTAAACAACGTTAATTTACTTCAAAATAAAAAACCTCCCTATGGAGGTTTTTTATTTTGGGATGAATAGAACAAAGGACTCAGTCAGGCATATTTAACCAGTGTGGTCCTAAAGGTACTTTAGGTAAATCGAATTGTGCTGGATAGTCGGCATGAATAAAATATAGACCATCAGGTGGGGCAGTCACGCCCGCTGCTTTACGATCTTGTGCGGCAAAAATCTGGTCAATATGGTCAATCTCATACATCCCTTGTCCGATTTCCAGTAAACAGCCCATAATATTACGCACCATATGGTGTAAAAAACCATCGGCTTGAATGTCCAGCACCAAATAAGCCCCATGTCGAATTAAGCGGCAATGACTGACGTGGCGCACAGGCTGATTGGACTGGCAAGCAGCGGCACGAAAACTCTCGAAATTATGCGTACCTTCGAATTTTTTTGCTGCAGCAATCATCTTTTCTACATCTAAAGCATAGTGAGCATGGGTCACTTGTTTATGCAGTAAAGCAGGGCGTTGTGGATGATTGTAGACCACATAGCGATAGCGACGGGCTTGTGCCTTGAAACGGGCATGAAACTCATGATCCATCTCTTTAATCCACTGGATAGCAATATCTTTAGGCAGTTGGCTATTGGCACCCATCAACCAGCCACGCAGTGGTCTGATGGCATGCGTATCGAAATGTGCCACCATATTGGTCGCATGGACACCTGCATCGGTACGACCTGCACCATGCAGCATAATCGGTTCGGCTGCAATTTTACTCAGGATGGTTTCAAGCGTTTCTTGTACACTAATTACACCTGCTTGTTGGGTTTGCCAACCACGATAAGCTGCGCCTGAAAATTCGATGCCAATGGCAAAGCGTTGCATAGATCTATTTACCTTTGATTAAACCGAGTCATGCCAGTGGGTGAAGCATTGATCAATGGAATCATGCTTGAGATACATCAACAGCGCTTTGGCATACAAATCGGCATGGCTGATACAATCACTGACCAGCACGCCGGCTTCCTGAATCCAGCTGCTAATCGCATAGCGCTGGTCGGTTTTACCAAAGCTGACCTGAGTCGTGAGCAGCACCATACAGCCTTGTTGGCGGAGTTGTTGAAAGAGTGCTATACACGCGGCATTTACCGCCAGATTACCCGTACCAAAGCCTTGTAAAATCAGAAATTGGGGTGGACGCTGTGCGATGGTTTGTAGATTCTGTAATTGAGGATCCAAAGCAATCGGCTGCATCATTAAATTCAGACAATTGAACTGATCTGCTTTAACCAAATCTTCATCTTTGACCAAATATGCCGAACTCGGTTGAGGCAGCTCGTGTTGGCTATTCAAACCCGCAAAGGCATCCAGTTCCGTGGTGTGGTGTTTTAACACACTGCGTCCATGTAACAGTTGTTGATGGAAGGCGAGATATACTCCGACTGGTTGAGTATGAACCGCATGCAGTGCAAAACTCAGGTTGTCGATGGCATCGGTGAATTCGCGTGTGTCCTGCCCCTGAATATTGAGTAATGGATATTGACTGCCCGTGAGCACGACATGTGCAGATTGTCCTAAAAATCTGGAGAGAATTGCACTGGCATAGCTGAGGGTGTCTGTGCCATGAATAATGACAAAATGCTGGAATTGTTGTAATTGCAGTTGTTGTATAAATTGGACCAATTGCAACCAGTCCGCAGGTGTGCAAGCACTACTGTCTTTAATGACAGGTGCAACCATGCATTCAATGGCAAGATCCAGTGGTAAAACTTTCTCAAGTTGAGGCAGAAACTCTATTGCAGGCATCGGGCTAAGCGGCTCACCGACACAGCCAAAGGTCCCACCCATATAAATCAAAGCAATTTTTTTCATCATAAAAAAAGCAGTCAAGTATGACTGCTTTATAGTAGAGGGAAATGCTTTAAGATGCTATTTGATTCAGTAACTGTTCTGCACGATGTTGTTGCTCTGTCGAAAATTTATTCGAATTTGCAGCTAAAAGCTGGCGGGCAGCTTCATAAGAACCGAACTGGATATATTGCTCGGCTAAATCTAGATCGAGTGAGGTTTCACTGATTTGTCCAAGTTCAGGGAAAGATTGGACTAATGGATCTTCTAAATTAACCTCTTCCTGAGCCACAGCTGCAAAGGATGTAGCAGGCTCAGTAATCTCTTGTGGAATGCTTTGAGTTGCTGCACGGTCAGACGGGTCTAAATCAAAAGAAAGTGCTGGAAGAACAGCAGGAGCTTCTTCTTCAATCTGTGTGGTTGTTTCTGTAGGAGTAGGAGATTGCTCAAGGTCAAAAGAAAATTTGAACTCTGGTTTATCCTCTACCGTATCTTCAGCAGGCACCGCTACAGGTTCAGAAGCGCTTTCAACCGTTGGAGCAGGGTCCAGATTGAAAGAAAATTCTAGATCCTTTAACTCTTTTTCGAGAGGTTTATCTTCAGTCTGAGGCACCTCAGCAGGCGCATCCGTAGATTTTAATGGAGTATCTTCAAGACTAAACTGCAGCGGTTGAGCTGAATGTTCAGTGGTTGCTGGTGATGGCTCGTTCGATTCTGGAGTCAAACTAAACGATTTAAATTCTAGAGGCTGATCTGCAGCTGCAGTCGTATCAGAAGCTGTTTGTTCGTTAGCGTTTTTTGATGTCGTATCTTGAATCAGGGCATCAAAGTCGAAACTATGTGTGGTTTGAGTTTGTGTTGTCGATTGATTCGAAGATGTTGACGTTTCAGATTGAAGAGCAGTCGTTTCTAAGGCAGAAGTATGTTCTGCTTCATAGGCCGCTTTTTTCTGTTCAGCTTGAGCCAGTGTTTCTTCTAATTCAAGTGAGCGTAAATGGTTGAATAATTGGCTAGTTGCAAATTCATCCTTTTGTTGAAGATGAATATCCAATAAAAATAAATACAGCTCGTGTTGCGTATTATCTTTATTTAATGCCTGGTTAATTTGCGCTTCTGCAGCAAAGTAGTTTCGATCGCGAATGAGGTCTTGAATTTGCTTTTTTAATTCAGTACTCAGCTGTGTGACTTGCTTTTGATCTGAGATAGGGGCTTCTGCAACAAGTGGCTCATTTTTATGGGTAGCCTTCTGTTTACTTGAGGTTGCTTTGCTCTTAGTACGAGCCGCCGCTGTTTTTTTTGGTGCCTTATCGGCTTCTTTACTTGCTTCACGTTTTTTTAGCACAATGGCGATGACTAACAACAGTACAAACGGAATCACATAAATCAGCATGTTTTACCCCTTATGAATCAAATGCAAGCTTAAGACACTGATTCTAATATCAAAAAATTATATAACACGTTAGCTGTTTGGCTTTTTCTGTGCTTGTTGTGCTTTCAACTGTTGTTGCAATTGTGCAAGACGAGCATTTAATAATTGAATTCTCTGGTCCTTTTGACGTAGTGCCAATTCCAGCTGGGTTACGTTTCTCTGTAATTTAACGGTTTTTTCCCGAGATGTCATAACTTTTGATGACAATTCATTTGATATTTGTTCATTTTCAGTCTTCTGTTTTGCCGTCCCATTCGTCGCTTCAGAACTCTTTTCAGCAATTAAACTCATTTCTGCTTGATTGAGACGATATTTGGCTTTGCCAGATTGTTTGACCGTGGTGTCTGCTGGTGTAACGATCTTCTGCTGTGGTTTATTGGTATTGGTTTGTAGGTTTAACGTCACCCCTCGACGTAGGCGATTGATATCGCCTTGGATAAATGCGTGCGAGTTTTGACTTTTAATTTGCTGCATTACTTCGCCAATCGGGCGATTTTGTTCTGAGGAAACCCGTTGTGCAATTGCCCAGAGGGATTCATTGTTTTGCACCACATGTTGATTATTTGCTGGATTTTTCCGTTCAGAAACAGGTGCAGTTGGAGTCGGTTTTGTCGCTTGTGGTTTTGCTTCAGCTGTGGCTTTAGTATTTTCTGGTGTTGGCGCTGAAGTTACAGCCGTCTTTGCTGCTGAATTTTTCTGATATTGCTGTACTAAAGGATCGGCAGACTGCTGAGATGATGGACTCAGTGTGTTCGTGGTCTGTTTGGCAATCGTTGTGTCTGGGGTTTCAGATTTGGTTGCAGTCTGCTCAGCTGCTTGAGCGTCTATTTTGGGTGCACTGCTTGTATTTAAGCTGGATACGACGACAGGTGCATCACCTGATTCAGACAGACTTGTCAATTTGGGTGGTTGAATGGGTTTAGTTTTGAGTGCGTCTACATCATTGTTGGATGTGGCTTGTTGTGTTGTGATCGGTGCCTGAAATTGGGTGCTGGTTGGTAAATTCAGTGCAATATCCTTTTCACTGACAATCATGATTGGGTTGAGCACTTTCTCATTAGTTTTGGCATTAAACATGGGTTTTGGTGCCGCTGTACGTTGAATTGGCGTACGAATATGACGTAAATGTACTGCGCTACCTTCTTGAATACGGACCACGATATTCAGTTCAGACTCAGTCAATGGGCGTGAGGAAGTAATGGTAATTACACCTTCGCCAGCACTGTTTTGTCGAGAAAAGAAATTAAGATGACCTGGTGGCTGATGCATGACCCCTAGGGTATTGATCTCTTCAGGAGTTGCCAAACTGACTTGGACAGGCTCATCTGTTTTCGCATGATGAAACGGAATTTCTGCATAAAGCAGTTCCCCAGGCGCAGACTGAATCTGTAGAGGATCAATACTAATCGCGTGAAGATTTTGCGATGCAATAATGGCGAGAATAGCAATTTTTAATTTGTTATATACAGTCATCTTAGTTTTGACTCTGGTCATATATCGCAACGAGAGAATTATACATTACCGAGATGTTGAGGAATTGTAAATGGATAACATTCTAGTTACATAAAAAGCCGATCATAATTGATCGGCTTTTGTTTGAAAATTTAAAAATACTTATGCATTTTTAAATTCAATTAGGATACGCAGCATACGACGGAGTGGCTCAGCAGCCCCCCAAAGTAATTGGTCACCGACAGTGAAGGCACCTAGATACTCTTTACCCATGTTCAACTTGCGTAAACGGCCCACTGGAACAGTCAAGGTACCAGTAACTGCAACAGGAGTAAGATCAGTCATGGACGCTTCACGTGTATTTGGTACAACTTTCGCCCACGGATTGGCATTGCGTAACATATCTTCGATTTCATCAAGCGGGACGTCTTTTTTCAGTTTTAACGTCAGCGCTTGAGAGTGGCAACGCATTGCACCGATACGGACACAGTGACCATCAATTGGAACGATTTGCTGGTTGCCCAAGATCTTGTTAGTTTCAACTTGACCTTTCCACTCTTCTTTCGATTGACCGCTTTCAAGCTGTTTGTCAATGTACGGAATAAGTGAACCCGCTAAAGGCACGCCAAAGTTTGCAGATGGGAAACCTTCACCACGTTGTAATTCAGCAATTTTAGAGTCGATGTCTAGAATTGGAGAACGTGGGTCATCTAACAAATCTTTGGTGTTGTTATACAAGTAGCCCATACCTGTGATCAGCTCACGCATGTTTTGCGCGCCTGCACCAGAAGCTGCTTGATACGTCATTGAGGTTGCCCATTCCACCAAATTGTTTTGGAATAGACCACCTAAACCCATCAACATCAATGAAACGGTACAGTTACCGCCTACAAATGTTTTAGTGCCATTCACTAAGCCATCTTTAATGACATTCATGTTAACTGGATCAAGTACGATAATTGCTTCATCTTCCATACGTAGGGTAGATGCCGCATCAATCCAGTAGCCACTCCAGCCTTCAGCTTTCAGCTTTGGAAAGACTTCAGAAGTATAATCACCACCTTGACAGGTAATAATGACATCCATTTGCTTCAGACTACTAATGTCTGTTGCATCCATAAGTGCTGGGGCAGTCTTACCACCAAATGCAGGCGCTTCACCACCTGCATTACTGGTAGAAAAATAGAATGGCTCAAAGTGAGCAAAGTCATTCTCTTCAACCATACGTTGCATAAGGACGGAACCAACCATCCCGCGCCAACCGACCAGACCTACTTTCATGTCATTTTGCCTCGGTGCGTTAAAAAAATAAAAGGGGTTTGAGTGTATCAAAAGCGACCACAACTGCAAGCACTACATAAGTAAAACATCACGATAATTGAACGAAATAACTTGTTTATGATACATACAAAATTGATAAAGTTAGTCCAGACTTAGTTTTACCAAACGGCATACGATTGAGAAAAACAATATGATTTGGGTGGAAGTTTTGGCAGTCACAGTGGTGATTCTAACTTTTTGGTCCTTGATCCCGCGTGATGAATGGTGGATTCGCGGTGCAGATTTCCCTCGATTGCAAATCCTCGCGCTGGGTCTGCTGGCATTTGTTTTATTGATTTTCTGGTCAGCAGCTTGGGATTTACAACGTGAATTGATCCTTATCGCTTTAATCGCAGCGCTGGCTTATCAATTGAAAATGGTTTTGCCCTATACCTTTCTGTGGAAAAAACAGGTAAAAACCGTTTCCGAGGCGCAACTACAGCACGAGCGGCAAATCTCCCTGCTGATTTCCAATGTGCTCACACCCAATACCCAACATCATTTATTGATTGAACAGATTGTCAAATTTCAGCCTGATTTGATTTTGACTTTGGAAACCGATCAGCGCTGGCAGCAGGCATTACAGGTACTTGAACAGGATTATCCCTATCGTGTCCCAATTCCTTTAGATAATTTGTATGGCATGCACTTATACAGCCGTTTGCAGTTAAAGGATACTGAAGTCAAATTCATCTTGAGTGATGAAATTCCCTCGATACATACCACGGTAATGCTGCCATCGGGACAGCCTGTGCAGTTGTACTGTTTGCATCCCAAACCACCAAGCCCGACAGAAGCCAAAGATTCCACCCTGCGTGATGCAGAACTGCTCATTGTTGGGGATCAAATTAAAGAGCTGGATCAAAGCTGTATTGTGATGGGGGATTTGAATGATGTGGCTTGGTCAAGAACCACACGTTTATTTCAGCGTATTAGTGGCCTACTGGACCCTCGAGTTGGACGACACTATGTGAATACCTTTCATGCCGATTATCCTTTTTTACGCTGGTCTTTAGATCACGTATTTCATAGTACCGATTTTGCGCTGATTCAGATGCAGCGGTTGCCACATATTGGCTCGGATCATTTTCCGATTTATGTGGAATTACAATCAGGGCGTGTCTTTGAACAGCAGCAAGAAGAGCTTGAACAAACCGATGCAGATGAACAAGAAGCGCAGCAAGCCATTCAGGAGGGGATTGAAAAGGCAGAACAAGAAGTGAAAAGAGTGACTGATGAAATAGCGCAGGATTATAAAAAGGAGAATTAGTTTGCATACTGATGAAAAAATTGTGTACGAAATTGCTTACAAAGGTTTCGGTCTCTGACGAATGGTCGAAACTGAAGAATTCTTTTATTCTTACTTCATCAGCACAAGGAGCAGGGAACGGAATATCCCACTAAGGAAGACGAAGCTGAAGGAAAATCATCACGGAAATGATGGCTGGTTAGGATGACCAAACACCAAAACAAGAATTATGATTGAAAGCACAACCTCATATGCCCGAGTTTTGCAGGAAGCAGAACTCGGGTTATGTGTTTTAGGCTATCTGAAAAATATTTAAAAATTATGACGATTTCAAAATGTTTTGATACAGCGCTAAAGTCTGATCACACATATCTTGCAAGCTAAACCGGGTCACTGGTGCAACCTGTTTTGGATGTTCAATATGCTGTTGTACCACGCGAATCATTTCGGCTTGATCATCGACAGGAACCAGACCTTGCGGATAAACTGTTGATAAAATTTCAGCCACGCCACCTCGATTCCAACCGACAACAGGCGTACCTACAGACAAAGCCTCTAGTGCGGTACGTCCAAAAGTTTCTGCCTGATTGGAGAGTGATAAAACCACATCACTATAGGCCAACCATTCACGAATATCCGAACGATGTCCGACAAAGGTAATTTGGTGTTCCAGACCTTTGCTCTGAATACTGCGTTGCAGTTCATCTAAATAGGCGGCTTTTTTCGGGTCAGCACCACCTACAACGATGGCATGTAAGTAAGGGAATTGTTCATTTAACTGTTGAATCAATTCAATTAAGGTTTCATGCCCTTTCAGTCGTGTGATTCGACCGGGTAAACATAACAAAAATTTATGTTCGAGTTGCGGATAGTCTTTTAACGTATGTTGAATCCATTGTACCGAAGGCTGATAACCATGCGGAAAAGCTTTAGGATCGATACCGCGGTAGATGCGGATAATATCCTGTGGAGGACAATTTTTATAATGCTCGGTGATGTATTGCACCACACTGTCCGATACCGCAATGACTTTCTCCGCTTGGGTCATAATCGCGCTATAGCGATTGATAGAATAAAAACCATGTACGGTACTAATCAGATGCGGGCGTTGTGCGGCTGGAATGCCCTTTAAGGCAAAATGGGTTAACCAAGCAGGTACTCGTGAACGCACATGCACAATATCAGGACGATGTTGCTGAATGAGTTGACGTAATGGACGAATTTGCCATAGGCTCGACAGTGATTTTTTATGAATCGCTAAGCTTAAATGGGTGGAACCTTCGGCTTCAAGTTGAGCCACCATACGTCCGCCATTGGAAACGACGAGTGACTCATGTCCTTGGCTGACCAATGCTTTGGCAATTTCTAATGTACCGCGTTCAACACCTCCGCTATTCAGTTCAGGAAGAAGCTGCATCACTTTCATTGAATTTATCCTTATTTGATTTGAGATGTTGTGCTGTTCAAGTGATGTGAAAACGAAAACAGCATGCAGTAAAATAATCGAAATTACACAACAGTAATTCTACTCTTAGTAAACCTTTTCATAGCCTTCTGGACGAGTTTTAAA
This sequence comes from Acinetobacter zhairuonensis, assembly GCF_022601715.1. Lineage (GTDB taxonomy): Bacteria > Pseudomonadota > Gammaproteobacteria > Pseudomonadales > Moraxellaceae > Acinetobacter. The sequence goes on from NZ_JAKVIM010000005.1 coordinate 55,493, forward strand.
GCGGCGGTGAAACCACATATATTGTGTAGGTGCAATCCGAAGCTGACGTTCGATAATTTGATTCACCCGTGTAGCATCATCAACTTCATCTTCACTGGGTAAATTTTCCACCGCAGGTTCAATCAAAAGATGATATTTCGGATTAGCCACATCGCCATGCCGATAAAAGTAAAGCGGTACTGGAACAGCTTTGGAGATTTTGAGTAGACGTCGATGGGCTGTGACTGTCGCCGCAGGCACGCCAAAAAAGGGTGCCATCACGCCTTGCTTTAAGCCAAAGTCCTGATCGGGGCTATACCAAATGGCATGCCCATTTTTCAGATTGCGAATTAGACCGCGCATATCATCATGGTCAATCTGATTGGCATAAATGGTGGCACGACAGCGGTAAATCAGCATGTCTAACAGCGGATTATTCTGCGGACGATAGACCACATCTGGTTCGAAGTATTGTGCACATAAATAACCGCCTGCATCTAGCAAGGTAGAATGCGTTCCCAGCAGTAGAACCCCTTTTCCTGCCGCTTGAGCAGTTTGGATATGTTCTAAGCCTTCAATAGTGACGCGGTTTTTGAACCATTGTGGGCAGTACCATGCATTCAGGGTTTCAAACACCCCTAACATTTGATCGACAAAGACCTGACGGGCATTGTCTTGAACCTGCTCTGGACTCCATTCGGGGAAACACACTTCTAAATTACGCACCGTAGTTTTACGTCGTGATTTGAGCTTGTTAAAAGCAATATTTCCAAGAAAAGTGGCTAAACGGTGCTGAATCGCCCATGGCAAAATCGCCAGTATCATGAGGAAAACAATGCCTAGCCAAATACCCCAATATTGCGGTAGTAGAAAGGACCATTGAAATTCACCGGGTTGATAGTCTGGCTTATTGCTCATAAATGATGAAAAGCATAGAAAAGAATGCTTTGAGTGTAACATGAAGCGGAAATAATTGGACACTGTTCGGCTGAAGGTGGGTGAACTCGGGTGTGACTATCATTGCTTTTCATGTGCGTGCAGTTGAGAATGTTTTACATGAAAATAATATTGAAGAGGATGGGGGTGCGACGTGATAAATTCAGACTTATTGATAAGAAAAGCAACGTCTAAAGACACAGCTGCCATTGTTGCTGTGATTGCCCCGTTTGTGGAAGATATTATTGCTAACGAGCAAGGGCGGCAACGATTTACACCAGAAGCGATTCAAGCCATTTTCGAACGGCAAGGTATACATTACTTTGTCGCTGAACTTGATCAGGAAATTGTAGGATTAGTTGCTTATTTAGAACCTGCACATGTCTTGCATTTTTTCCTGATTAAAGCGTTGCATGGTCAGGGTTACGGTACGTTGCTGTGGAATTTTATTGAAGAGAAAATCAAGCAGCAGCGGGTCGATAAAATTACCGTCAATTCCAGTGCTTATGCGCAAAAGATTTATGAGAAATTTGGATTTGTGACAACAGGACCTGCAATCGAAGATAAAGGTATTCATTTTATTCCGATGACTAAACACTATTCATCTCAATAAACTTGAGTGCACTGGTGTTAAAATATTACATATTTTCAAATTATTGCTGTGCCGATATATGAGAAATGAAGCATTGGATAGCGCTAAAGCGGGTCTCATTTTTTTGGTAGTGCTCGGGCATTTTCTGGAACGCATGATTGGTTGGTCGCAACCGAGTAGTCATGTATTGTTGGAAACCATTTATGCCATACATATGCCTGCTTTTATTTTTATTTCAGGCATGTTGTATAAAGATAAAAATTGGTTAAAAAACATCATTTTTTTTATTGCTTTGTTTATTCCCTTTCAATTGCTGTACTTAATTTCAGATGCTTTGATGACGGGGCAATGGCGATTTAACCTGTTTGAGCGACCTTATTGGCTGATGTGGTATCTCATGGGGATGATCGCGTGGACGCTGTTTATGCATCTGTTCTATCAAAGCCGCTTTGCGTTGTTCTTCGCAGTATTGATTGCTTTTGGAATTGGCTTATCACCGTGGAATAATTATGTTTATTCGATCGGTCGAATTTGTGTTTTTCTGCCGTTTTTTGTGCTGGGCTGTCGTTATGGACATCGTGTATTAGAGACCCTACAGCAACAGAAACATGCAGTAATATTCGGTGGTCTGAGTCTAGGATTAATCATGCTGATTCTATATTCGACCCATTTGAGTCAATACTGGTGGTACGGCAGTTTGAGTTATGCCCAACTTAAAGTAAATATTTGGCAGGGGAGTTTGACTCGTTTGGCTTGTTTATTCCTCTCAAGTTGGGGAATCTTAACCCTTTTGGCGTTATTTAAAGGTTTGGGATCGCGTTTTACACTGTTGGGGAAAAATACCTTACCTGTTTATTTGTTACATGGATTTGTGGTGATTTGGCTGGCACGTTTGATTCAACTAGAAATTTCGCCTGAATGGAAAATTGGGCTGTGTGTTCTGCTTTCGATTTTGACCTGTTGGATATTACGACAAAGTGTATTTGATCAAATGTTGCGACAACTGTCGTTATGGTTAGTGAAGCCAGCCAGTAAGCTCTGGCAAAAATAAAATATAGAAATGTTTCAAAAGAGATGACGACGTTTTTGATTGATGGATGATTAAAATGTCCTCAAATGCCTGTTTAGGCATTTGAGGAATAAAGCTCGGCTGAATTAATTGCCTTTGCTAAGATTTTCCAGTTCATCCCAACGTTCTAATTTCTCTAACAGTAATTCTTCAATTTCTGCGAGACGCTGAGAAGCCTTGGTTGCCGCATCGGCATCCGAAACAAACCACGAACCATCTGCCAGTTTGTCAGAAAGTTCCGCTTGTTCAGTTTCCAGTTTTTCAATTTCAGCAGGCAGTTGCTCTAACTCACGTTGATCTTTATAGCTGAGTTTAACTTTTTTCGGAGCAGCACTTGCTTCGGCTTTGGCCTGTGCCTTTTTTACATCGCTTTTTTGATCAACGACTTTTTGATCTGGGCGTTGTTCGAGGTAATCTTGATAACCACCAATGTATTCATCAATATTGCCTTTACCATCAAACACCCAAGTTGAAGTCACTACGTTGTCCATAAAAGCACGGTCATGTGAGATCAAGAGCAAGGTACCTTTATATTCAGACAGCATTTCCTCAAGCAGTTCCAGCGTCACCATATCCAAATCATTGGTTGGCTCATCCATGACGATGAGGTTGGACGGCTTAAGCAACAGTTTTGCCAATAAGATACGGTTTCGTTCACCACCTGATAAGGCCTTGACAGGCGTACGAGCACGTTCTGGTGAGAATAAAAAGTCTTGTAAATAGCTGTAGATATGACGACGATTTCCATTGACATCAACGAAGTCAGAGCCTTCTGACACGTTAGCCATCACGGTTTTTTCGAGGTCTAGTGCATTACGTAATTGGTCAAAATAAGCGATTTCCAATTGCGTCCCTGTTTTCACCGAACCGCCATGTTCGATTTCACCCAGAATCGCTTTGATCAGCGTGGTTTTACCAACCCCGTTGTCACCGACTAAACCAATACGGTCACCACGCATCACCAAGGCAGAAAAATCTTTAATCAGCGGCTTGTCATCATACGAGACACTCAGATGCTCAATATCAAATACCAATTTACCAGAACGATTGGCATCTTGGGTCGCCATGCTGACTTTGCCTTGTTGGAAGCGACGTGCTTTGGATTCATCACGTAAAGCTTTTAGTGCACGGACACGACCTTCGTTACGGGTACGACGTGCCTTGATACCTTGGCGAATCCAGGCTTCTTCTTCTGCTAATTTTTTATCAAATAACGCATTTTGCTTTTCTTCTGCTTCCATTTGCTGTGCTTTTAAATCGAGGTAGCGTGAATAGTTGCCTTCATAGCTGCGTAAAACGCCACGATCTAGCTCCACAATACGCGTGGCAATGCTGTCTACAAACGAACGGTCATGCGAAATAAAGAGCAGCGTCAGGTTATTTTGATCCATCAAGAACTTTTCTAACCATTCAATGCTTTCGACATCCAAATGGTTGGTTGGCTCATCGAGCAGTAACACATCAGGTTGCGTCAGTAAGGCGCGTGCCAATAACACACGACGTTTACGTCCACCTGAGAGATCTGCCAAATCTGCATTCGGATCAAGTCCCATCTTGCTTAAAATGGCATTGACTTTATTTTCCAAAGCCCAGCCATCTAGCTGATCTAATTTGTGTTGTAAATTACCCATGTGGTCGCAGGCTTCCATATCACCCAAGGTGCAGGCATCACTCGCTTCGTGGTATGCTTTCAGTACGGTTGCAGCTTCGCCTGCGCCATCGGCAACGATATCTGCAACTTTGCCTGAGGACATAGGGACATCCTGTGCCAGCATGGATACGGTTAATCCATTTTGAATGGAAACTTCGCCAGCGTCTGGTAGTAGGCTACCTTCAATGAGTTTAAGTAGCGTAGACTTACCTTCACCGTTTCGGCCAATCAAACATACTCGTTCGCCACGTTCTAGGTTGAAATTCGCGCCGTCGAGCAGGGCAGGTCCACCAAATGCAAGTTGGACATCCCTTAACGTAATATAAGCCATAGTGTTTCCTGAAATCTCAAATGAGGACTTTAAATGACTAAACAACAAAATCTTGATAATCAGGCGTCATTTTCCGCACCCATTGAAGATTTGCAAGTCCGAATTGCATTTTTGGATGATTTAGTTGATCAATTAAATGATCAGGTGGCGCGTCAAAGTATCGAAATTGCTGATTTAAAAAAACAAATGCAGCTGTTGTATCAACGTATGGAATCTTCCGATTTATCGGAAGGTATCGAAGTTTTTGATCCTTTAACCAATGTGCCCCCACATTATTGATCTTGTTTGAATGCTGGATTGAAGTGCTTTAATTCGCTTCATTTCAAACGTGGGAGCACAGGGCAAGGCTTGACCTTTTGCCAGCTTCCCGTTCTAATGCACCCTCTTTGCTCATCTCTCATGACTGTGTGTTTATGTCTGCTAAAGCGGTTTTGTTCGATCTAGAAAATAATATGCCAACGGCAAAGATGTTACGCGATCTCGTGCAGCATTATCCCACCTTATACCTGTTTAACTGTAAAGGTCTGTTTGCATATACGCTGGAAGATCTGACTGAATTTGCAACTTGGGTCAGCAGTGGTCAGGTGGTGATTTTAGAAACAGTCGAAGCCCAAGAGAAAGAATTTGAATATGCGGTGTTAGTGGGGCAGTTAATTGCCTTACTCGAACCTGAAACCCATGTAGAAGTGATTTCCGCAGTGAAAAGCAGTTCGCTGTTAATTGATTTGATGCGAGGCTCTTCTTTGAGTTGTAGCTTGATTCAAATTCAGGAAGCGACCGCAGCCAGCAAGCCGAAATACAAAATTCCAAGTTTGGCAGTGATTCAAAGCAAACCGTATTTACAAATGGTGAAGCAGTACTGTGAAGCCTTGGCGAAAATGTCGGGCAAACCGAATACGGTGGATTCCTTAAAAAATTCAGTCATGAATATTTTGCAAGTGGTGCCTGAAAAAGCACAGCACTTGGTGGGAATGTTGATTAATCTAAAAATTGTGAAACGTTATGATGAGCAGATTAATTTTCGTAAGAAACTATTAAAACAATGGGCACAGCTGCATCTTGAGCAAGATCAGGCAGAATTAGCTAGCTTAACCAATTTAGACCAAGCCATAGAGCAACTTCAGGTTTCAGCAGAACAGCCTGCTCCTGAGCCTAAGGTTGAACAAGCACAAGATGCTTTATTTAAAGACTTTGGAAAAATAGATCCTATACAGCTAGAAGTGGCGAAAAAACTGCGTGAACTCAAGAATGATAAGCCGAAGGATATCTATGCCTTACGTGATTTATTGGAACAAATGTTTCCCAAAGCAGATATCCGTTTGCTACTCAAAGAGTTGATTGAAAAAGGATATATTTACTGGAACGGACATGAAGTCTTATATAGTCATGAAATGTTCCTGAATTAATTTTGTCGTTGTAACTTGCGTTTTATATTGTGCTTATGCAACTCTAATAATAGATAAAAAAGGTTTTGTTATGGAACATACTGGAATTTGGGTTGCTGTCGTCATTGTGGTTTTTGTGCTGGGGTCAATTTTTGGTCTCCGCGTTAGTCCGCGTGAAAAAGCGTTGGGCTTAATGCGAGAAAAAGCACGAAAAATGGGATTACACCCCCGCTTGGTTGCTGCACCTGAATGGACCAAAATTCCCAAAGCATCTTCAGATCGTGCCAGTATGGTGGCGTATTACAGCGTCCTGATTCCCGATGCACGTTTACCGCTGATGCGCGCCCGTGTTGAAGAACAGCAGCTTAAGCTCGTGCATGGTGATGAAAAATTTAATAATTTCCCCATTGCATTAAAGGGCATTTATGCTATTGATATGCAGGCAAACTGTGTAGGAATCTATTGGGACGAAGAAGCTGATTTAAGAGCAACCCAATTAGAAGACATCAAAGCATATTTACATTCTTTGGCTGAACTTTAATTTTTAGATTCACTGAAATAGGAAAAACGGTTAATTATGGCGAATGCTCCTCGATCCACATCCAAAAGCACAACAGCAGATTCTCCTGATGCTGGGAAAAAACGTGCCTTAGTGATTGTGGAGTCGCCTGCAAAAGCGAAAACAATCAACAAATATCTTGGTTCCAATTACATTGTGAAATCCTCTGTAGGTCATGTGCGTGACTTACCGACGGGCGGTTCAGGTAAAACTGCGGACAAGAAAACAGCAGCAACCCGAACCAAATTGACCGATGCACAAAAAGCTGAAAAAGCACAACACGCTTTGGTCAATCGTATGGGGGTGGACCCTGAACATGACTGGAAGGCACATTATGAAGTGCTGCCAGGCAAAGAGAATGTAGTTGCGGAATTAAAGAAACTGGCATCGCAAGTCGATGAAGTCTACCTCGCAACGGACTTGGACCGTGAAGGGGAAGCGATTGCTTGGCACTTAAAAGAAGTGATTGGTGGTGATGATTCACGTTACCAACGCGTAGTGTTTAACGAAATTACCAAAAATGCCATTCAAGAAGCCTTTAAGCATCCATCACGTTTAGATACCAATAAAGTCAATGCACAACAGGCGCGTCGTTTCCTCGACCGCGTGGTTGGCTTTATGATTTCACCATTGCTTTGGGAAAAAATTGCGCGTGGTCTTTCCGCAGGGCGAGTACAGTCCGTTGCGGTGAAACTGGTGGTTGAGCGAGAGCGTGAAATTCGTGCCTTCATTCCTGAAGAATATTGGCAAGTGTTTGCCGATACCAAATCATCGAGTGATGACATTCGTTTAGAGGCGGTGAAGCAAGCAGGTAAAAGTCTCAAATTACGTAATAAAGCCGAAACCGACGCTTTATTGAAAATTTTGAAAGATGCAGATTACAAAGTTTCAGCTCGTGAGGATAAACCAACCAAGGTCAATCCGAGTGCGCCGTATATCACTTCGACTTTGCAACAGGCGGCCAGCACGCGTTTAGGTTTTTCGGTCAAGAAAACCATGATGTTGGCGCAGCGTTTGTACGAAGCAGGTTTTATTACCTACATGCGTACCGACTCAACTTTCTTAAGTGATGATGCAGTGAATATGGTGCGTCACCATATTGAAACTGAGTTTGGTGCTAAATACATACCCGCGAAACCGAATCGTTACGGCAATAAAGCGGGCGCGCAAGAAGCGCATGAAGCCATTCGTCCATCTAATGTCGGCTTAAAAGGCGATAGTCTGGTGGGGGTAGAACGTGATGCACAGCGTTTATATGATTTAATTTGGCGCCAATTCGTGGCGTGTCAGATGACACCAGCCGAATATTTATCTTCTACGATTTTGGTCGATGCCAACGGTGTTGAATTGAAAGCCAAAGGTCGTACCTTGGTATTTGATGGCTTTACCAAAGTTCGTGGTCAAAACAAGTCTGATGATGATGTGCTATTACCTGCAGTAAAAGTGGGTGAAGTACTCAATCTAGAAAAACTTGATCCATCACAGCACTTTACCAAGCCACCTGCGCGTTTTACCGAAGCATCTTTGGTGAAAGAGTTGGAAAAGCGTGGTATTGGTCGCCCATCGACCTATGCTGCGATTATTTCGACCATTCAAGATCGCGGTTATGTGAAACTGGAAAATCGCCGCCTATTTGCTGAAAAAATGGGTGAGATCGTCACGGATCGTTTGGATGAAAGTTTTAATAATCTGATGAACTACGACTTTACTGCGGACCTTGAAGGTCAGCTGGATAAAGTTGCAGATGGTGAGCGTAACTGGAAAGAATTACTCGACAGTTTTTATGGCGATTTCAAGAAGCGTTTGACCACCGCACAAGGTGATAGTGGCATGCGTCGCAATCAACCTGTAGAAGTGGATGCTGTTCAGTGTCCAGAATGTACGCGTCCAATGCAGATTCGTACCGGAACTACAGGTGTATTCTTAGGTTGTTCTGGTTATAACCTGCCGCCGAAAGAACGTTGTAAAGGTACGTTGAACCTCACTCCCGTGGAATCACTGGCGGCACTGTCTGATGATGATGCTGCTGAAACCGCAGATTTGATGTCGAAGAAGCGCTGCCCAATTTGTGGTACTGCGATGGACAGTTATGTCATCGATGGTGGGCGTAAGTTGCATGTCTGTGGTAACAATCCTGATTGCGCAGGTTTTGAACTCGAAGAAGGTGAGTTTAAGATTAAGGGCTATGATGGTCCGACCATTCCTTGTGATAAATGTGATGGTGAAATGCAACTCAAAACAGGGCGTTTTGGACCGTATTTTGCGTGCATGAGCTGTGACAATACCCGTAAAGTGTTGAAGAGTGGTCAGCCAGCACCTCCGCGTGTCGACCCGATTAAAATGGAACACTTGCGTTCAACCAAGCATGATGATTTCTTTGTGTTACGTGATGGGGCTGCAGGTCTGTTCTTGGCAGCAAGTAAGTTTCCGAAAATTCGTGAAACGCGTGCGCCAAAAGTGTCTGAATTACGTTCTGTCGCTGAACAGCTTGATCCGAAATACCAATTTATTTTGCAAGCACCAGATGTTGACCCTGAAGGCAACCCGACTTTGGTGAAATTCAGCCGTAAAAATCAAGCGCAATATATTGGTTCAGAAACACCCGAAGGAAAACAGACCAAGTGGTCGTTGGTTTTCCAAGATGGAAAATGGATTGAAGCATAACGGCATCAATTCTTAGATAGAAATGCTCACTTCGGTGGGCATTTTTTATGACACAATCATTTGTATAAGAAAGTTAAAATTATTTTTGGGGGAGCTGTGGACATTCAAACAAAAAAGTTTGCTGTATTAATTGATGCAGATAATTCATCGATTGGTGCTATTTCATCCGTTTTAGAAGAAGTAGCCAAATATGGAATTGCAAGTGTAAAGCGAGTTTATGGTGATTGGAGTAGTGACACTCTGAAAAGTTGGAGAGATGTATTATTACCTCATGCAATTACACCAGTTCAGCAATTTGCCTACACCAAAGGTAAAGATGCGACGGATATGATTTTAATTATTGATGCAATGGATCTACTCTATGCAGGAGCATTAGATGGGTTTTGCATTGTATCTAGTGACAGTGACTTTACGCCTTTAGCCTCGCGTATTCGTGAAAATGGATTAAGTGTTTATGGTTTTGGCAAAAAATCTACGCCTGAAGCATTTAAAAAGGCTTGTGATAAATTTATTTTCATTGAAAATTTGATTTCAGAGAACGAACTTAAAAATTCAGAAGATGAAGAAATAACGAGTACTCAGGTTAGGAAAATACTAGATTCTAGTAAAATATTGGATTCAAAGATTACTAATCAATTGAAAGATAATATTGTGACTGAGGTTATGGATCGTGCCACATTGAATCTCATTTATAAAGCAGTAAAAGATAATGCAGATGAGAATGGATGGGCAAATTTAGGTATGGTTGGACTATATATTAGTGCAGTGAAACCAGATTTTGATTCTCGCAATTATGGTAGAGCAAAATTATCGGGCTTAATTAAAACGTTAAATCTTTTTGAAACAAAAGTTGAAATGAGTCAAATGTATTTAAGAAAAATGAAGAAGCAGAGTGCTTAATAGAAATGTGGAAAAAAATTAGAATCTTGTGCTTATTGCTGATTTTGCTCATTGTCGCAGTCAACGCATGGCGAGACCAAAATCAGAACTGGGATAAGCCTATCATCGTCCTATTGCATCCAATTAATGCAGATGGTCAAGCCAGCACACAACAATATATTCAACAATTATCTTTGAGCGATCTAGGAGCTGTACAGCCATATTTACAGCAAATGTCAGCACATTATCGTGGTCAACCCATACAGATTTATTTAAATTTGGGGCGTGAATTAACTCAAAAACCACCGAAAGTTCTTGAGCAGGCGAACTTGCTCGATATCATCTGGTGGAGTCTTAAATTTCGCTTTTATGATTGGAAACAGCACCAACGGAGTGATGGAGCTTCTGCTGTGACGTTGTATTTAAATTATTATGATCCACAGTTGAAAAATGAGTTAAAACATTCGACCGCGTTGGAAAAAGGTCGTATTGGGGCAGTGAATTTGTACGCCAGTAAAAAACAAAATGAGCAAAATCAGATTGTCTTGGTGCATGAGCTGTTACATGCCTTTGGTGCAAGCGATAAATATGATGCCGCTACAGGACAACCCTTGTATCCGCAGGGCTATGCAGAACCTAACCAGAAGCCTTTATTTCCTCAAGCCAAAGCAGAATTGATGGCGGGTCATCTGCCTATATCTGCTCAACAAAGCAAAATGCCTGAACGTTTAGGCGATACCGTATTAAATCAAATCACAGCCTTGGAGATTGGTTGGATTAAATGAGTTGTGTATAACTTAAACTTTATCCACAGTATGGGTGCGTGCTGTGGATAAAAAAGATGCAGTTTGATAACAGACATTTGAAGAAAAAAAAGTAACAATCATTTTATTCCATTAAAAATACTAGAGAAAAATATGAAAACAGTTGGAAATGATTTGGTTCGTCATCAGTTACATGAAAATAGAAAATGGTATTTGGCACTCGGCATTTTGTTGACTGTGTTTGGCTTTATTTTGTTGGCTGCTTTACCGTTTGCGACACTCTCAGCCGTTTATTTATTTGGTATTTTGATGATGATCGGTGGTGTACTGCACTTGATCGCAGCATTTAAAATTTTTGAGGGTGGTTATCGCTGGCTATGGGCGGCATTTGCTATTTTTTATCTGATTGCGGGTTATTATGCCTTTAGCACACCAGTGAAAACCGCGATTGTATTGACCAGTTTCTTGGCGATTTTCTTGGTCATTGCAGGGATTGTACGGAGCGTGAATGCCTTTATGCTCAAGCCTTTGGCAGGTTGGGGCTGGACCTTATTTTCAGGGATCCTCACATTTATTACAGGGGTGGTGATCTTGATGTCGCCAACAGCACCGTTTTGGGTGCTGGGGATGTTCCTTGCGGTCGATATTCTCTTTCAAGGCATTAACTACTTAACCTTGGCATCTTATATCAAGCATGAAGTGCCAAAGAGCTCGGCTGATGTGTAATGTGATTGCTCATGCAGCTGATGAAGAGTGCTATATGCACTCTTTTTTATTGCGTATGATGGAGTTGGATTTTTAGCGAACAATAATCTTGCCATGACCAAAACTTTTGTCCTTGCCCCTGACTCATTTAAAGAAAGTATGACGGCTCAACAGGCTTGTCAGGCGATGCAACGTGGTTTGCAGCGAATTTTTCCCGAGGCTGCATATATTCATGTGCCTATGGCAGATGGTGGCGAGGGAACGGTAGATTCATTGGTTGCTGCTGCACGGGGTGAGATGGTGCATTGTACGGTGTCTGGTCCTCTGATTGAACAGAACGTAGAGACCTATTTCGGTTTGATTGATCAAGGGCAAACGGCTGTGATTGAAATGGCGAAAGCCAATGGAATCCATTTACTTGAGCCGTCATCGCGTAATCCATTATTCACCACCACGTTCGGAACTGCTGAAATGATTCAGCTGGCACTCAATCATGGGGTGTCCAAAATTATTATTGGGCTAGGTGGTAGTGTCACCAATGATGCAGGTATGGGCATGGCACAAGCTTTGGGTGTTAGATTTTTAGATGCACAAGGTCAGCCTGTTACTCAGGGTGGTGGGCAACTGCATCAAATTGTACAGATTGATTTATCGGGATTAGATTCACGGTTACAGCAGGTTGAGATAGTGATCGCTAGTGATGTGAACAATCCACTCTGCGGTGAAAATGGTGCATCGCAGGTCTTTGGACCACAGAAAGGCGCCAGTCCAGAAATGGTGCAGCAATTGGATCAGAACCTTGCCTATTTCGCGAACTTGGTTCAATCACAACTCCAGCTTGATTATGCCAATGTTGCAGGGGCTGGTGCGGCAGGTGGTTTGGGTTTTGGACTGATGACTTTTGCAGGGGCACAAATCCGTTCTGGGGTAGAAATCGTGATTGAAGAAACACGATTGGCTGAAAAAATTGAACAGGCGGATTATGTGTTGACTGGAGAGGGCGGTATCGATTTTCAGACCAAGTTTGGCAAAACCCCTTATGGTGTAGCACAAGTGGCACAGATGTTGAATAAGCCTGTAATCGCCTGTGCAGGTGCGATTGGTGAAGGAATAGAGGAACTGTACAAAGAGGGCTTTACGGCAATTTTTGGTATCGTAGATGAGGCATGTGATTTGCAAACCGCATTAAAACATGGCGAACAAAATCTAGAGCGTACTTGTGAGAATATCGCGCGCTTGCTAGCAATCAGTTGATACACATCTTGTTGAAATGGAAACGTTGTAATCGCTGTTCTCATACATGATTCGGTTTTATGGTGGGGATTTGCTAAACTATGCCTCTATCTAGCACGATGAGACATTATGAGTTTAGCCAGCCTAATTGATGAATTAAACCCGCAACAAAAACAAGCTGCCACGACTGCATCACAACACAGTCTGGTGCTCGCAGGGGCTGGCTGTGGTAAGACCAAAACCATTGTAGCGCGTGCTGCCTATCTGATTGAGCAGGGGATTCCTGCCAATCAAATTCAAATTTTGACCTTTACGCGACGTGCAGCCAGTGAAATTGTGGCACGAGTAGAGTTGGCTTTAGGTGAGCAAGCCCAAGGACTTCGAGCATCGACCTTTCATACCTTTTGCATGTACTTGTTACGTCGTATACCGAAAGCATTTGGTTTGGAGCAATTCTCGATTATTGATCGTGATGATCAGTTAATGATGTTCCGCCTGATTCGTGGCAAAGACGATAAGAAAAATCCCAATCAGCTGCCTAAACCACAAGAGCTATGTGATTTATACTCTTTTGCACGGAATACTCGTCAGAAGCTGAGTGAGGCTTTAGAAAAACAGCATCCCGAACACATTGTATTTAAAGATCAAATTGCCCAGATCATGCAAGAGTACGAAGCACGTAAGCGTGCGCGTGGTTTTTTGGATTATGATGATATTTTGGCGATTGTGGCTTCAGCACTCGCGCAATCTGAAGGCTTGGTCGATTATGTCGCCTCCATCTGCAAGTACATGCTGGTCGATGAAATGCAAGATACCAATCCTTTGCAGTGGGCATTGCTTGAGCCTTTAAAGGATAAAGTCAGTCTATTTTGCGTGGGGGATGATGCACAGTCGATTTATGGTTTCCGCGGTGCCGATTTTGAAAATATCCACCATTTTAAGGAACGTGTTCCAGATGCGGTGGTGTATAAACTAGAAAAGAACTATCGCTCTACCCAAGAAATTTTAGACCTATCCAATTGGTTACTGGATCAGTCTGAAATTCGTTATGAGAAACGTTTGGATGCGCATCGTGGTGAGGGCATTAAACCGCGTATGCATATTTTCCCGAATGAGTTTGATGAAGCCAAGTGGATTGCGATTGATATTAAAGAGCGCCATTACCTACAAGGGCATCAATGGTCGGATCATATGGTTCTGGTACGCTCCAGCTTTGCTGCACGACATATTGAGGCTGCCTGTATTGCAGCCAATGTGCCGTACCGTTTTATTGGGGGCATGAAACTGCTGGAAACCGCGCATGTGAAAGATCTACTCAGCTTGTTACGGGTGATTGCCAATCCGCTGGATGATATTGCGTGGATGCGCTTTTTAACCCTGTGGAATGGTGTGGGCGATGTGGGTGCCAGCCGTTTGGCTCAGCAATTGTTACTTGAGCCTGAGTTCGAGGCAATTTTTAAAAAGCTGGAACAGTTTGGGCGTATTCCTGATGAAACTCTGCTGATCATGAAGCAGATGACCGTGCTGAAACAAGAGGTACAAGCCTGCGTGAGTTTGGGAATTCAAGCTTTGGAAGTGCAATTGGCGGAAAACTATAAAAAGGATTGGAATCGTCGCCTAGGTGATTTTGACTTGGTGAAGCAATTGGCAGCCAAGCATTCACAGCTGAGCGAATTTCTTGAAGAGTATGTACTCGATCCTGTCTCCATTTCTGAAATTGAACGTCAGTCGGATACCGATGTGGTCACGCTGATTACCATTCACTCGGCCAAAGGTACAGAACAGAAAGTCTGTTATGTGGCGAATGTCACCCCGGGGCAATATCCGAACGCAAGGGCACAGGGAGATTTTGATGAGGTTGAAGAAGAGCGCCGTGTGCTCTATGTAGCGCTCACACGAGCGAAAAATGAATTGATTCTGACCAAGCAGAATTTAAGTTTATGGGCACGCGATCAAGTGGATGAGCAAGGGCGTAAGGTGGAAAGTTATTTTCTGAATGATTTACAGCGTCAATTGTGTACCATGGAAACACATCATAAAACCCGCCAACAGACGGTGAAAAGTGCTTTAATTGAACGTCAGTCAATTGATTTAGATTTTGGGATAAATCTCGATTAAACTATCGCTATTGCGAAGCTCTCAAAAGCCAATACATGCTGCTTTTGAGTATTTGCCTATTTTAAGGTTTAAAGATGAAAATTTTAGTTCGTAATTTAGAACGTACTGTCAAAGAAGATGAATTGCTGAAGCTGTTTCAACAATACGGCACGGTAGAAACTTGCCAGTTGGTCTTAGATGCTGAAACTGGTAAATCCAAGGGTTTTGCTTTTGTGGAAATGCCACATGGTCGTGAAGCGGTGAAAGCGATTAAAGGTTTGAATACCTTGCGTTTACATGGCACAGGTATACGCGTCAAGCAAGCCGAAGACAAGCCACAGGCTTAAAAAATCAAAGGAGCAGAACATGCTCCTTTTTTATTGCCCTCTAATTTGGGTGCTAAATAATGGCTGAAATTGGTTGAGCTGAATTAGATCATGCATAATTTTGATTGTGCATTGAATTCAATTACGTTTAATCTTAGAGCTGTAATAAATGCCCAAAAAATAGGAAATCCGTATGTCCCGTGTTGCTCGCTTCCATGCTGACCGTACCAATCAGAAATTATATTTTGCACGTTTGTCGTGCCAGCAAGCAGAGCAAGTCGATCATATTCAACAAGCACAGGCACATCGTGAAGCTGCGGTATTTCATTTACATGGTGCGGTTCTTGCTTTCTTACAAGAATTGGTGCGCTATTATCGTTTAAATGATGTTCAGCCGACCTTGAAGTCGATTGAAGAACAGATGGCGGCAAAAGGTCAGGTATCACCTGAAGTCGTGGTGATGCAGCAGCTTTCGAAAGATGGCTTTATTGCGGAGCTAAAGCGAGCCTATCGCATGTGTCAGTACGCGCCTGAGCCAAGTGCTCCAGAGCCAGAGGATGAAACCTCTTCTAATCTAATTATCAAAGTGACGCAAACCCCTCAGGCTTGGTTGCCAGATACCAAGATTTTACGTGAGTGGCATCGTGATTTGACCCAGTTAATCGATGGTTTCCGTAATGAAATGGTGGAATTCTAGGGAAAGCCAAGCAAAGGCTTGAAGTTTAGAGTTTTGACCCGATATTAATAATCTAAGCGATGCAAAGTGCAACAGCCTTTGCCACCATGTTGAACATGGAGGAACACATGTCTATTGAGCAATTGAAAGAATTATTTGGGAATCAGGAAGCGGTTCTAGAGTTGGTTCAACTTGAAGATGGTGAGTTGGCGTTGCGAAATGCGGGCTCGGAAAAAGATCCTTTGGTCAAAATTCAATTTAGTGATGAAGTTAAAGCATTGCTAGGTGATCAAACTGCCGTGATTGCACAACACATGATACAGGCAGCTTTGTTTGGCTTGCTTGAAAAACAAGTGAATGAATGGCAAGCCGAGGTTGTGGACGAAAAACCACAGTTTATGAGCTAAGTTACATTAGCGAAAAAAGCGCACATGAAGTGCGCTTTTTTTATGTGCATCGGGCAAGAGGAAGCTTAGTGACTCGGTGCTTGGTGATGGGCAATTTCAATTTGATTGAGAATGTGATTGCTCATATTTTTCGCCATTTCTTCTTTGGCTAAATACACTTCACCAATGTTTTCCTTGCGAATCACTTCGGCTTCTTGTTTGCTTTCTGCACAGATCAGCACCTGAATTTGCGGATTTAGGGTTTTGGCAATGTCGACAATTTTGTGAATATCAATAATATCCATTGGCGAAAGTACCAATAGACGCGCATGTTGAATGTGCGCTTGAATCAGGACCCCAGCTTCAGTTGCCATACCTGAAACGGCTGCAATGCCTTTTTCGCGCAGGTCTTCAACGATCTCACGGTTTTCTTCGGCAATCACGACTTTAATGTCTTCTGCCATCAGGTTTTTGGTGATTCGACGTCCCACTTCACCATGACCGACAATCACCACCTGATCACGCAGATAATCCTGCGACACTTCATCAGGCAGCATCGCCAGAGGATCGCCACTACGTTCCAATAAGCGGGCGAGGGAAGAGCGTTCTCGAATCCAGTTCTGAATTGGTTCAATCCCTGAGAAGATAAACGAGTTCAGGGTAATTGAAATTAACGCACCTGCCAGAATCAAGTTTTGTCCTTCTAACGAGAGCAGCTTTAACGAGACGCCAAGTGTGGCAAGAATGAAAGAAAACTCACCAATTTGTGCAAGAGATGCACCCACAGTCAAAGCAGTATTGATCGGGTAGCGGAAGAACAGTACCAGTGCCATCGCGGCAATGGTTTTACCCACCATGATAATTCCGACTACAGCCAAGACATGTTCAGGCTGTTCCCATAAAATACTAGGGTCAAACAGCATGCCGACTGAAACGAAGAATAGGATTGAAAAAATTTCACGTAAGGGTAAAGTTTCTTCTTCAGCACGGTGGCTAAAGTCAGATTCCTTGACCACCATACCTGCGAAGAAGGCACCGAGTGCCATAGAAACGCCAAAGACCTTATACGCGCCAAAGGCAATAGAAACGGCAGCAGCAACCACCGTGAGGGTAAACAGCTCACGTGAGCCGAGACGTGCGACAAACTGCATAATCAGTGGCACTAGACGCTTGCCGACAATTAGCATAAAGGCAATGAATCCAGCGACTTTTAATAGGGTCAGTCCTAAAGTGAGCCAGATATTGCTACTTTCACCATGCGCCGTCATAGCTTCACCACCGAGCAACACTGCGGTCGCAGGAAGTAAGACCAACACCAAGACCATGACTAGATCTTCAACCAAGAGCCAGCCGACTGCAATTTTACCATTGACCGAATTGAGTAGACCTCGATCGCCTAAGGCTTTGAGTAATACCACCGTACTGGCACAAGAAAGGCTGAGACCAAACACCAGTGCTGAGCCAAAGCTCCATCCCCAGAGCATGGAGATACCGATCCCCAATAACGTTGCTACTGCAATCTGCAGAATTGCACCGGGTAAGGCAATGCGTCGGACTTGTAATAGGTCATTCAGAGAAAAGTGCATGCCTACGCCAAACATCAGGAACATGACGCCCAGTTCGGCAAGTTGGTTGGCAAGTTGAATATCCGCCACAATCCCTGGGGTGTTGGGGCTAATAATGATGCCCGCAATTAAATACCCGATCAGCGGGGGGAGGCGTAAACGTGCAGCAAGATAGCCAAAGATGAGCGCTAAGCCAAAACCAAAAGCCAGTAATATGATGAGGTCTACATTATGTGGCACTAAAAACTCCTTAAACACAAGTTAAGGGTGAAAAGAAAATAAGCACAAAGAATGCCAAAAAGTTATTCAAGTTTATCAAGGTGCATAAAAAAAATGCAAAAAAAAACGACCTAAGATTAGGTCGTTTCTTTTTAAGAATCTAAAATTATTTGATTTTAGCTTCTTTGAAGATTACGTGTTGACGGATTTTTGGATCAAATTTTTTGATTTCCATTTTTTCCGGCATAGTACGTTTGTTCTTAGTTGTGGTATAGAAATAACCTGTACCAGCAGTAGAAACTAAGCGAATTTTATCACGCATGGTTCAGACTCCTTAGATCTTTTGACCTTGAGCACGAAGGTCAGCAACAACCTTTTCAATGCCCAATTTGTCGATAATACGCATACCCTTAGTGGTTAAACGAAGACGTACGAAACGTTTTTCGCTTTCTAACCAGAAACGGTGGTGATGCAGGTTCGGCTCGAACCGGCGTTTGGTTTTGTTATTGGCGTGCGAGACGTTGTTGCCAACGACTGGACGCTTGCCGGTAACTTGGCAAACCTTAGACATGGTGAACTCCATTGCTAGACAGCACCGATTGTGCGCTAGTCATTAAAAGTAAACGGATGAAATCATTCAAGGGGCGTTTTATAACAAAAATGCGCTTAAAAGACAAGCGATTTTTGATAAAACGGGACATGGTCTAGTGCGATAGATCATGCCTTGATCACTTAGCGTAGAAGAGTTTTCAAAATCAATTTGTGAATCGGCTTATTAAACGGTGGGAGGATGTATTTAAAGCTATACAGCTTCGGATTCGACATCATAGACCGTTCATGCGACAAACTGAAGAAACCTTCTGGACCATGATATTTCCCCATACCTGATGCACCCACGCCACCAAATGGTAAATCGTCTTGTGCAACATGGGTTAATACCGTGTTTTGTCCAAAATGCCCTGAATGGGTACGCTGTGCGACATATTCCGCACGCGCCTGATCAAAGTCGAAGTAGTATAATGCAAGTGGACGAGGACGGCTATTAATAAAGTCGATTACATCGTCAATTTGTTCATATTCCATGATCGGTAACAGCGGACCAAAGATCTCATTTTGCATAATCTGCATATCTGGAGTAACGCCAGCAATAAGCGTTGGTGCGATTTTACGCACTTCACTCAGTTGTTCATACAGAGGGTTAATTTCGATAAGCTGTGCGCCATGTGCCTCTGCATCATCTAAATAGCTTTGCAGACGCTGATATTGCTTGTCATTAATAATCGCGGTGTAATCTTGATTGTCTTTAAAGTATGGATACATCTCTAAAACATAGGCTTTAAACTTTTCAATAAACTCTTGGGTTTTGCCTTTCGGTAAGAAGATAAAATCAGGGGCAACACAGGTTTGACCTGCATTCCATAGTTTACCGACAGCCACTCGCTGTGCCACATCGTCTAGATCAATAGAAGGATGAACCAAAACTGGGGATTTGCCACCTAACTCCAGAATTACAGGCACTAAGTTTTCTGAAGCAGCAGCCATGACTGTTTTGCCGACATTGGTCGAGCCTGTGAAAATAATCTTGTCAAAAGCCAAATGACTAAAAGCATCGGAAATGACACCGCCGCCATTTATCACGGCAACCAGTTCCTGTGGGAAAATTTCAGACAATGCCAGTTCAAGCACTCGACCAAAATTACAGGAAGCACTGGACATTTTAATCATGGCATGGTTGCCTGCCGCCAATGCGCAAATCAGCGGACCGACTGACAGTAATAAAGGATAGTTCCATGGCGCAATAATGCCCACCACACCCAAGGGTTGGTATTCCACCCATGCTTTGGCGGGTTGATGGATGATTCCGACGTGTCGCTTGGAGGGTTTCATCCATTTGGATAAATGCTTGCTATAATATTTAATCTGCTCAAGGCAAGTGAGGAGTTCACCGATTTTGGTTTCGGCAAGAGAACGGTTACCATAATCGAGGTTGATTGCTTCTGCGAATTGATCTTGGTACTTAACCAAGATACGCTTAAGCCGTGCTAAACGATCAATACGTTCCTTTGCTGTGGGTAAAGGATAACGTTGGTAAGCATGTTTTTGTTGCTCAAGTACGTCGTGTAAGTATTGAAGATCAAAAGCATGTGGTGTCATTGCTGTTGTTTTTGTTTGACTGTTCATGACGCACTACCAGTTACATTAAAGCGGATAATTAATTTTTAGAGCAAATGCTCTAAATAGTCAAGTCACTTACTGTGTTAGTTTTCTAACCCATTGAATATATGGTTACTTTAGGATGTCTCACTCCAAAACGGTGAAAACCAAAGAACGCATTTTGCAATTAAGTTTGCAGCTGTTTAATGAACGTGGTGAACGCTCAGTCACGACCAATCATATTGCGGCGGAATTGGGTATGAGCCCGGGCAATTTGTATTACCACTTTCGCAATAAAAACGAAATTATTAAGGAGTTGATGGAGCAGTACCAGAGAGAAACGCTGGAAATGCTTGCACTTCCTGATGATCGGGCTTTGGACGTGAATGATAAAATCAGTTATTTCCAAGTCTTAAGCAACCAGCTATGGGCCTATCGTTTTTTACATCGTGATGTGTATCACTTGGTAGAAAATAATGAAGATTTCCGCAAAATGTACCCACGTTTTGCTGGGCAAGTGATGCAACAAGGTCAAAAGATTTATCAAGCTTTTGTAGATGCAGGTTTGATGCAAATGACTGCCTCTGAAATTGAAGCCTTGGTGATTAACTTGTGGATTGTGCTCACCAACTGGACCAACTTCTTATATATGTCGGGTCATATCAGTGACTCGAATCATTTGGAAGAAAAATGGGTTTGGCAGGCGCTGCGTCAAATGGTGTTCCTTGAAGGGGCATATTTACGTGGTGAAAGCCGTGAAACCTATGAGCGTTTACTGGAAAGTTTTGGTCCTTCGGAGTTATTTGCCAGCCTGTCACATGCGAAAAACAATTGAAGCTGAAACCAGCTATTTAGAAAGCGTGCAAAACGCGCTAGAATACTCGGCTTATTGAAATTAGGTGTAACAAGAACCAACATGAACATGACAACTGCTAACACGGCACGCTTACTGATTACTTGTGAAGATAAGCCAGGTATCGTGCAGGCTGTATCGAGCTTTTTGTATCATCAGGGAGCAAATATTACCGCACTTGATCAATACGCGACGGAAGCTACGGGCGGGCGTTATTTCATGCGTGTTGAGTTTGAATTGGAGCACCTGCAATCACGTAAAGAAAGTTTGATTCAGACTTTTGCGGTGAATGTGGCAGAGCGTTATGCCATGCAATGGCGTTTTGCATTTGTCAGTGACGTGAAAAAAGTCGGTATTTTAGTGTCTAAAGTCGACCATGCTTTACTTGAGCTGTTATGGCGTCATGCGCGTGGTGGTTTGCCTTGTGAAATTACCAAAGTGGTGTCTAACCATCCTGATTTACGTGAAGCGGTAGAAAACTTCGGTATTCCATTCGAAGTTGTACCTGTGACCAAAGAAAACAAGCGCGAAGCCTATGCAAAAATTGATGAATTAATGCAAGGCAATGATTTGTTGGTGCTAGCACGTTATATGCAAATTCTGGATGAAGAGTTTGTGAAGCACTGGGAAATGAAGATTATCAATATTCACCACTCGTTCTTGCCAGCGTTTGTGGGTGCAAACCCATACAAACAAGCCTATGAGAAAGGGGTGAAGTTGATTGGTGCGACTGCGCATTACGTAACGGCTGATTTGGACCAAGGTCCGATCATTGAGCAAGATGTAGAACGCGTGAATCATGACTTTACTGTAGAACAATTGCGTGAATTGGGTCAGGACGTTGAACGTAATGTCTTGGCACGTGCAGTGAAATGGCATTTAGAAGACCGCATTATTGTCGATGGCAATAAAACAGTTGTTTTCCAATAACTATTTTTAGCATCTGCGAAAAAGGACCAGTTTTTTAACGGTCCTTTTTTTATTTTGATTCAAAAAACTCATCAAAACAGTGAAATTAATAGTTGCAAATGAAAACACTTCTCATTTATTATTGCGATACTTTAATTGTACTAACCGATGAGCTTGATTGTTAAATCCACGATTAAACTGTCGTGAGCAGTCGCTTCTTTTAGGTCACAGATTCTAATGAGTCAAATTTCTACCCCGTCTATGCAAGCTCCAAATCCGATGAAAAAGAAAGTCATCTCAGCCTTAATTGCAGTTGCCATTGGGCATGTTGGGGTATTGTGGGCGGTCAGCCACATGAAAGCGCCTGAACTTCCGATCATAGACAAAGAGCCATTAAAAGTACGATTTGTCAAAATTCAAGAACAACCAAAGCCTTTACCGCCAAAGCCGAAAGCTGAACCGAAAAAAGAACAGCCTAAGCCGAAGGAAGTGAAAGAGGTCAAAGTGGTGGAAAAACCGCAGCCACAACCTCCGAAGAAGATAGAAAAAGTTCAACAAGTTAAAAAAGCAGAAATTGTCAAACCAGTCACTCAACCTACAATCCAGCCACAGAAACCAGCTGTGGTTAGTAAGCCTGCGGTCGAAACCAAAGTGGTCAGTAAGCCTGCACCTGTGGCAGAACCCGTACCAGAAAAAGTGGCACCAACACCGACAACCAAGAGTGTGTCAATTGGTGGTTCAGGCGTGCAATGGAGTCGTTCACCAAAACCAAGTTATGGCAATAGTGACTTGAAAGGTGAGACCCGTACCATTGTGGTGCTGATTGAGGCGGATGAAAAAGGTAAAATTACCAATGCTCGTGTGACTAAATCGACGGGTATTGCTGCTTTAGATGAAAAGATTTTACGCGCAGTGCGTAATGCAAAATTCAAACCGTACAAGGAAAATGGTGTTGCTTATCCAATTCGTGCAGAGCAACCATTTGAATTGACATTGAATCCTAACGGCTAACTATTTCAGGAGTTCGAGTATGAACTTTTCAGTTTATTGGCAACATGCGGATGCGGTGAGCAAAACCCTGTATTTCGTATTATTGGCAATGTCTATCGCAACATGGACGATTTTTATTTTACGTCTGATGGGCACACGTCAACTTAAACAACAAGCACATGCTCAACTTGCTGCAGCATTGACGAAATTAAAGGCGAAATTGCAGCCGCTCAGTTTTGAACAGCGTAAAGCCGTTGCAGAACAAGCATTATTGCGCCAAATTTCTGTTGAAAAAGCCAATGCTGAAAAAGGCGTATCGGTACTCGGTACCATTGCATCGATTGCGCCTTTTGTGGGTTTATTCGGTACCGTTTGGGGTATTTTCCATGCCTTGGTTGCGGTAGGCAAAAGTGGTCAAGCAGGTTTGGCACAAGTGGCAACCCCTGTGGGTGAAGCCTTGATTATGACGGGTCTAGGTTTGGCGGTCGCGATTCCAGCGGTATTGGCATACAACATTTGCGTGCGTGCCAACCGTACACTCTCTAACGAACTACAAGATCAAGCACACAGCTTATTAATCGACACCATGTTGCAACAAGAAAGCGCAACTCACAAAGTTGAAGCGAAAGCAACACAACAAGGTTTAGTTGGAGGTCAAGTTTAATGGCTTTTCAATTGGGTGAAGACAACGATTCGGGCATGAATGAGATGAACCTCATTCCGCTCATCGATATTATGTTGGTATTGATGATCATCTTTCTGGTGACTGCGACCGTTGCCAACCCATCAATTCCATTAACCTTACCAAAAACCACTGCGGATATTGTGAATCCACCACCTGAAGCGATTACTGTCAGTATTAATGCCAATGGTGAAGTGGCTTGGAATGACCAAATCATTAGCTTAGACGAGTTACAGACCCGTTTTAATGATGCAGGTCAGGCAGAGCAAAAACCGACGGTACAATTACGTGCAGATAAAGAATCACGTTATGACACCGTTGCACAAGTAATGTCACGTGCGAGTGAAGCCGGACTCAGTGATATTGCTTTTGTGAGTGAAAACTAAACCTCTCAGAGGTAAAAAAGCGACCGCATAGGTCGCTTTTTTTTATGCTTGTTTATTCGCTTTTGAGTAGGGACTGGAACTTACTGTGAAGTTTCAGCAGCTTTGGTGGGATGGCAAAGTTGCAGTAGCCTTGAGATGGATTCCGCGCAAAGAAATTCTGATGGTATTCTTCGGCTGGATAGAAGGTTGGTGCAGGGCTGAGTTCTGTGACAATATTGATGCCTTGTGCTTTTAACTCATCAATGATTTGTTCTGCTTGCTGCTGTTGCTCGGCATTCAAATAATAAATGACTGAGCGATATTGGGTACCAATATCATTGCCCTGACGGTTTAAAGTGGTTGGATCATGTGTAGCAAAGAACACTTCAAGCAATTGCGTGTATTGAATTTGAGTATCATCAAAATCAATCAGAACCACTTCGGCATGCTGGGTATCGCCACGACAGATGTCTTCATAACTTGGGTGTTCAGTCAGCCCACCAGCATAACCACTCACGACCTTAGTCACGCCTTTCAATTGTAGAAACACGGCTTCGACACACCAAAAGCAGCCTCCGCCCAATAATGCCTGTTGCATGACAATTTCCTTAATTCAATCTTGCTCGCCACTATAAGAGAACTTTGTGGCACAACAATGTAAATTTGGTTATCAATATGAAAAAGGTCTGTAATACAGACCTTTATATAAATATGAGATTAACGCGGTTGTTTTGCACTGGCAAATTCAATCAGTAAATTACCATGACGATCCATTAGTTTCAGGGTGTTGTTATACACCTGATAGTTGGTTACGTTCGCCAGAGCAGCGTTAAATTGATTGGGGATAGTGCTATCAATACACGCCATTTTAGTCGATGCCATCTGAGACAGAACCAGTGTATCGCCCGTTGCTTGATAGGTGCCCATCAAACGGTTACACCCATCGGCACCAGAAACCCGTTTGGTTGCTTCATTAAATTGCAGTGCTGGAATATTACGGGCACTTGGATTGGTCTTAATCATTTGTGAACCAATCTGAATCGCGATCCAAGTATGGTTTTGCAGCATTTGTAGATTATTCATCTCAGTAGCAGAAGACGTTGGCGTAGATTGGCAACCTGTGAAAAGCAAGGCGGAACCGAGTAGGGCAACACTTAAGGTTTTTTTTAACATGTTGTAATTCCAATTTTTTTGACTTTATTTGATATTGTTATAAACAAAGCAGATGTAAATTTCCAGTTGATTATCGTATTTCTTGTTGTCCTTTGCCGCTGTGACGACGGAACTTAATGTGTCGGTAGTCCTTGGCGAATAGTGCTGGAATAATCTTGGACTGAAGTTAAAGATTGCACCTTTGGATTGACATGTGCCCGACGATACCATTCATGTAGGCTGTAACGATGTGAGATTGCATCCAAGTCATAGAGATAATTCGGTAAATAGCCTGAAGCCAAAAGACGGTAATCGACAGGGAGTGGTTTTTGGGAAACCTCTTGAATCATGTCAAACACCAGCGTGGTGCAGTTACTGCTGAGGGTGTTGTACCATTTCGGCTGTTGCGCTAATTCATTGGCTTTGTTCAAATATTCAAGAAACAACGCTCGACTCTGTGATTTCGACATTTTGATCGGGAAAAAATAAACTTGCTCATGACGGATATTGCTGCGGGTGTAAATGATATCTGTTTCATTGGCCGCGACCAGATTGAGTTCATATTTACGAAAAAAACCACCGATGGCAGAAAAATCCTCACCTTGCTCTTTCCTAATTTCAATGGAAAAGGTGAGCGGGGCTTGATTGGCAAAATCAAAACTCACCAGCGTGTGGGCAATTTGAGGACCTGTCCAGTAGGAGGTGATAATATTGACCCCTGTAATTTGATTTAAATCCAGTACACGGGTTTGCCATGCTGCTTCATAACTTCCATCTGAATACCAGTGGAAATCACGCACATTGTCTAAGGTCACCTGATTGCCCTGAATCTGATAACTCAACAGTCGAGAGACTTCAGGATTCCAGTCACGGTCTTGTCGGGCATCTAAGCCAAAGTACCATCCCAGTGCCAAGAAAAAGCCAAAAACATAGAGCAGAATATCTTTATTTCGACTGATCAGATGCTGACTAAAATAGATGCCCAAGATGCTGAGGGAAAAGCATGCCCACGCGATAATTAAGCCGTAGGTCACAATAGGATGAATGGGCTGCTGAATCCACAGGGCGAGGCACAGCCAGAGTGAAGATAGCAGTACAAACAGGCTGAAAATACAGTGGAGCAACCATTGGAGTGTTTTGAACAACAATGAATCTGATCCTTTTTGCTGCATATTCAGCCACTCATGTAGAAGGGTTATTTGGTGTAGGTTGCAAACTCAAACATAATGCCAGTATTTTCATCTTGTTGTTTTGCTGAGCTGATTTTTTTAAATTCAGCTGGGATTTCAGGATAATACGCATCACCCTGTACATCAAGCTCGACATGGGTCAATTCCAGACGATCGGCAATATCCATGGTTTGCTTAAAGATTTCACCGCCACCAATGATAAAAATGCTCTCAGGTTTTTCTGAGGCAAGTACATCAGCCACGGCTTGCGTCAATGCTTCATCGATACTATACGCGACTTTGGTGCCTTCAAAAGACCAGTTTGGATCGCGGGTAATCACCCAATTCACGCGCTTTGGTAAGGTACGTCCCATCGATTCCAGCGTTTTTCGTCCCATCACCACGACACCACCTTGGGTGATGGCTTTAAAGTGTTTAAGGTCGGCAGGAATATGCCACGGTAAATCGTTGCCTTTGCCGATACAGCGTTGCTGATCCATTGCTACGACATGCACAACTTCTAAATTCTGGAATGCCATTAATCACTGACCTATTTAATTATTTTGAAGAAAAGATGCTTTCTCAATGCAGAACGCATCTTGCCTGAAGCTTAAACGGCAACAGGTGCTTTAATTGCTGGATGTGATTCGTAGCCGACAATTTCAATATCTTCAAATTTAAAATCGAAGATATCTTGAATCTCTGGATTGAGCTTTAACTGGCACAAACTTAAAGGTTCACGGCTGAGTTGGAGTTTGGCTTGTTCAAAGTGGTTGGCATACAAATGTGTATCACCACCAGTCCAGACAAAATCACCGACACCTAAGCCACACACTTGCGCAATCATATGCGTGAGTAAGGCATAACTGGCAATATTAAAGGGTACGCCCAAGAACACATCTGCACTACGCTGATACAGCTGGCAAGACAGTTTGCCATCCTGCACAAAGAACTGGAACAGGGTATGGCAAGGCGGCAGTGCCACTTGACCTGCTTCTTGTGGATTCCAGCCAGAAACAATCAGACGTCGTGAATTTGGATTGGTTTTAATTTCATTCACCAACCAAGAAATTTGGTCAAAACCATCTTGGGCATAGAGTCCATTCTCAATTTGGGTTGCACCAAAGTTACGCCATTGATGACCATAGACAGGGCCGAGTTCGCCTTCAGGTCGACCAAAACGAGCTGTCTGTTCAGCCGTTGCCCATTCGTCCCAAATGCTGACTTTATTATCTTGTAAGTATTGAACATTGGTATCGCCTTTGAGGAACCACAACAGTTCAATCACAATAGAACGGAAGTGAACTTTCTTGGTGGTCAGCAAAGGGAAACCTTGATTCAGGTCAAAACGCATTTGATGACCAAATACCGAACGCGTACCTGTACCTGTACGGTCGCCTTTATCACCGCCGTGATCGAGGATGTGTTGTAGAAGGTCTAAATACGTTTTCATAAAACTCTCAAATAAACAATTTGGGGGGAGGAGACCTGTTGTGAAATGACCTGTCTTTCCCAATCTAAATTCTAAAATATGGGGACGATTATACTGAATTGTGTAGTGTAAAGCACCCACGATTGGAAAGCTCTGTTAGGGTCGTTGGTACTATAAAAAGTTATGTGAAATGTATTGGATCAAGCCAGATTAAGCGCGGTTTCATGTGAGAAGTAAATTAGAGTGTTGATTATTTTTTATACAAAAAGATCAGTTGAAGCAAAATGCAATTTCCCTAAAAAGAGTGAGTTAACTGTTACTTTGTTACATATTTATATTTTTTTACATTTTACGCCTGAAAAATTAAGTTTCAGGGGCTACTATCGGCACTCAGTTTTTTTGTGTTTGATGTAAGAAGTTTGAGGTTTTAGGATGATTTATGATGTAAATACGGGTATGAGTGATATTCATGCTCCTGCCGAAACACAAATCATGATTCGTTCTAATGTGCAACAAAGACCAGATAGCAAACGCTCTAACACTGAACGCAATCGTAACTACACTTCAAGTAATGCGCAGCGTATCGATATTGATAAATTCACGCAAAAATTAAGCAGTATTACCCGCCGTACCAGTACTCAAAAGTGTGCCAAGAGTATTCGCCTTGCACTACAGTCGGCTGGTGCAAATGTACAGAATCATCCTGTTGCTGCTGCCGATTGGGGCAATACCTTAGAAAGACTGGGTTATCGCCGTATTTCCCCTTCATTTGACCAACCGAAGAAAGGCGATATCTATATTATTGATCGTACTCAAGGTCATACTTATGGACATATTGCGGGCTATTCTGGCTCAAGCTGGGTCTCAGATTTCAAACAAGCGGGCTATGCTGTTTATAAAAATGCCAACGTTCGTTATAGCTATTACCGCTTAGATCACTAAAACATGCACGTGATTCGGGCATAAAAAAGACCGTTTATCGATGATGGATAAACGGTCTTTTTTATAGCTATCCATCTGAAGAATCTGGATGGGTAGCGCGATTAATCATGTCTTTTGGCACGATGACTATAAATTGAAGTCAAGAATAATCCAACTGTATCAAAGCCGAGACATTGCAACCACAATACCCATTTGTGTTGCTCGGGTAAGACATAAGCCAGACTTAGAAGTGCAAACAGTTGAAAAATATAAATCCCATTGTGAAGGGTATTTCGGTAAGTATGCGAAGGCGTTAACTTTAGATACAGTGTATAGAGTACATGGGTGAGAAACCCCAAGAACAGACTTATAACGACCCAGAGGGGTGCTAATTCTGCAACAGTTGAACAGAGATAAATCCCAATACAAACTACAATACTGCTGACCAGTTTGATTTCGCGGTTACAGCGCTTTGAATACCAAAAGCCAAGCATCAGTGGGATTGATCCAGCTTGTGCTGATTCAGCAGAGATAAGGGTGAAAACAGGCAAATCGCTAAAGCCATAAAGCCAATGCCTTGTGCACCTGGAATCAGGATGTCACCTGACTGGAGATGCATAAAAATTAAGGCGAGTAGCAGTGCCAGCGGAATCCAAGTCAGCACGCGATAGAGTAGTCCTGTAGGATTTTGCGCTGCAAAATGAATTTTGCAATAACGACAAATCAGAAACACAATCCCTGTTCCCATGAACATTAGAATCGCATCAGGTTTTAACGGTTGCATCCAATACAGAGCTGCTGTCACTAAGCCAATGAGGACAAACAGTGCCAGTTTTTTAAGCACCGCAATTTTAGGATCAAACCAGAATTCGAGCATAATTTTATGGAGAGGGTGGCTAACAGAGCTTAAACTTTAGCATATGCCAGAGCACGACGCACGGGTCGTGCTCTGGAGAGCAGCATGAAGTGAATTAATTGTTTTTGAGTGGACCCCAATCATAAACTTTCTTCTGATAGGCATACCACATCATCCAGAAGCCAATCAGAATCATAGGAATGGTTAGGAATTGTCCTTTACTCATCCAGCCAATAAACAGTTGCCCATTGTCTGGTTCGCGGAAAAACTCGACCACGAAACGCGCAATTCCATAACCAATCAGGAACAGGGCTGATACCGCCATACGAGGACGCGGTTTAGAACTGAACCACCAAAGCACGATAAACAGAATCAGACCTTCACACAGCGCTTGGTAAAGCTGTGAAGGATGGCGTACCAGTTGTAATGGATCGGTCGGAAAAATCATACCGAGCGCAAAGTTAGGGTCAGACACAGGGCGACCATACAGTTCGCCACCAATAAAGTTACCAATACGACCAAACATCAAGCCTGTCGGGACACACGGTGCAATAAAGTCTAAGGTCTGGAACCAGGTCATCTGATATTTTTTACACCAGAGCAGCATGGCAATCATGACCCCAAGGAAGCCGCCATGGAAGCTCATGCCGCCTGTCCAAACTTGGAATAACCACAGTGGGTTAGCAAGGAATTGTTCAAAGCCATAAAAGAATACATAACCGACACGACCGCCAATGACGACACCCAGTGCGCCATAGAAAATCAGATCGGAAACCATATCAGAGGTCCAGCCTGTTCTGAGTTTGGCGCGATACGTTGCAAGACCCCATGCAAAGAGAAAGGCCAGTAAATACATCAGTCCATACCAATGAACTTGTAAAGGACCCAACGAAATTGCAATCGGGTCGATATTTGGATAGGTGAGCATGCCTGTTCCTAGTCATTCTGTTTTGAACAGATTTTAGCGGAATACTATGAAAAATGTTGTACATTCAATGTGTAAAGATATAGAGCAAATTTTATGTGTATTGTGGCAATCGCATGGCATATTTTAGAACACACGCCATTATGTCTAATTTCTAATCGGGATGAGTTTTATCATCGCCCAACGCAAGCCTTATCGGTATGGTCAGATAGTCTAGTGATTGCAGGCAAGGACTTACAGTCGGGCGGCACATGGATGGGAGTGACAGCGACTGGACGTTGGGCAATTGTGACCAACTTTCGTGATGGACGAGATCAACAAAATTATCCAACGTCACGCGGGCATTTGGTACAAGCCTTTTTAGAGTCAGATCTGGCACCAATTCGATTTGCAAAACAGCTGGAACAGCAGCAACGAGACTATGCAGGGTTTAATTTGTTCTTGGGCGATCGGGAACAGGCAATTTATATGAGTAATCGTGGAGAAGCACCGCAAGTACTCGCCAAAGGGGTATATGTGGTGTCCAATGGTTTAATGACCGAGCATTGGGAGAAAACCCGACATTTGCGTAAACGGTTTACTCAAGAATTATTGCCGATGCTACAACGTGAACAAAGTTCAGAAGCCGAGCTGCAATATGCAGTCTGGGATATCTTAGAAGATGAACGCAAAATTATTCCAGAACTGTTACCTGACACAGGGATTAGTGCGGAAATGGAAGCGTTATTGTCTTCAACCTTTATTCAAAGTCCTGTTTATGGCACCCGTTGTTCCAATTTTTTAAGAATGAGTCATGAGCGCTGGGACTGGCAGGAGAAATCGCAACAAGGTGAAGTTCAAGGGCAGATCGTAGTATTAGAAACTCCCTTAATTAATCAGTCTGAAGCATAAAAAATGCCGACACGAGGTCGGCATTTTTTTAAAACTTATGATTATGCACCCGCAATCACACCACCATCTTTACGGGTAATCACCACAGTTGCAGAACGTGGGCGTGCAGTGGTGTTGCTTGGATCAGTCTGTGTTGCAGGCCAATGGCTGGTCGCTGCATCATAACTGTCCGAATCTTCACCTGGGTGTTGTACATTAATGAAGATAGCCTTGTAATCTGGGGTCATGGCAATGCCTGTAATTTCACATTCCTTAGGACCAACCAAGAAGCGACGTAAGGTTTTGTCCGTCACTTGGGCGCCTGCGATGGTCATTTGACCATTAATCGCTGTTGTTGCTCCACCATCGCCAATTTGACCTGGCAGGGCTGCTAACATCATACAGTTGGTGACATCGGTATAGGCACCATCATCAGTTTGAATCCACAGCACACCGCGTGGGTCGAACCACATACCGTCAGGTGAAGACAAATCATTATTATCAGTCAAACCTGACAAGTTAATGTTTGAATCCATTGAGGCTTCAGAGCCGAATAGATAGATATCCCAAGCGAAAGTAGTCGCGGTAGTTTTATTGGCTGCTTCTTTAAAGCGAATGATATGACCGTTGACGTTGCCCTTGCCACCTTCAGGATCTGTATAGTTACGTGGGTTGGCAGCATCGGTTGGATAGTCTGAGCCACGTTTCGAGTTGTTGGTGAGCGTCACATAAATTTCACCATTCACTGGGTTAACCGTTGCCCATTCTGGACGGTCCATTTTGGTTGCACCAACAGCATCGGCTGCAAGGCGGGCAAAGGTCACCACATCGGCTTGTGAGCTAAACGGATAGATGCTGTTTGAGGTATCTAAACCATTTTTACCATAACTAAGTTCTAACCACTGACCTGAACCATCACTGTTGAATTTGGCGACGTATAAGGTTCCATTATTCATGTATTTGTCGCCAGCGGTATATCCACCATTCACATCTTTGCTGTCCCAGTTGGCAGAAGATACAAATTTATAGATGTATTCACCGCGTGAGTCATCGCCCATATAGAAGGCTAAAGGTTCACCTTCTACTGCACGACAAGCACTATCTTCATGGGCAAAACGACCTAAAGAAGTACGTTTCACAGGATTTTCACCACGATTAAATGGGTCAATCTCAACCATCCAACCAAATGTATTTGGACCATTACGGTAGTCTGAAGTCGCTTGGTCAGCGATGACATCGGCATTCCAACGATCATACAGGTCTTGAGATTCAACTAGACCTTGTGCTGTTTCCCAGCCGTAGCGTGAGCTAGAACCTGCTTTGAGCCCGTAGCGCTTGAGTGCAATGATTTCTGCTGCACTACGGTTGGCATCATCGGTTGTACTACGGGCAAAATAACCAATAAAGTTTTCTTCTGTGGTGAGGTAAGTGCCCCAAGGGGTATAGCCATTACCGCAGTTGTTATGTGTGCCACGCGTTTGAGTTCCGGTTGGGGAAAACTTGGTTTTCACTAAGTCCGAATTCGCTGCAGCACCAGCAAGGTCCATCTCTGTAGATGCGGTAATACGACGGTTAAACAGTGAATTTTTCACAATTTCAACTTTTTGGGTCGAGTTGTCTTTTTTAATATGTACGACAGACACTCCATGTGCATTGGTTTCACGAATCACTTCTTCTTCAGGACGGCGACCATCGACTTTGCTGGCACCAGTAGGGTGTAAGAAGGTTTGATTGATATATTCATGGTTCATGACCAGTAAACCTTCAGTCGAGACCGTGTCATCGAATTTACTGGTCGTGCTGTTTAAGCCAAAGTAGTGCATACCGTCGTGGCAGTCACCAGAACGGAATTGGAAGCTTGGACCTGAAGGCACATTGTTGTCATCCCAATCTGCATAGCTTGGATTGATTGAGTCACCCAGCGCATACAATACTGTTGCTTGATAGCCTTCTGGTACGGTCACAATGTCATTCAGGTTCTTATCAACCACAGAGAATGTTAACTCTGTTGGTTTTTGATCTGGATCTACAGGAGTCGTGCTTGGCGGTGTTGAATTATCATCATCGTCACTACACGCGGTTAATGAGGATGCCAAAGCTAGCGCGACAGCACCGCTTGCGGTTTTCCCAATCAAGCTACGACGAGTCATCCGTTGTTCTAAAATGTCACGGAAATGTACATTCGTAGAGGTGTTGTTATCTAGTTCCTGATCTTCATGATATGGCGTCAGCTCGGTCATGATTTTTCCCAATTCATCAATGAGTTATAAAGTCCTCATTAACTTATGGAATAAATATGACAAAGCTTTTACCAAATAGTGAAAATCTAGTGAAGAAATTAAGTCACTTTGATGAAAAAAAAGCAGACCGAAGTCTGCTGAGTTAAAACAGTGATGTTTAGGCCAGACGTCGTTTCTTTTCAATCAGCTTGCCAAACAATAGCCCCAACTCAAACAGCATCCACATCGGGACTGCCAACATAATCATCGATAATGCATCGGGTGGAGTGACAAACATGGAGACAAAGAAGCACCCGACCACAATAAAGCGCCGTTTCTCAACCAACTGCTGTGTCGAAACTAGACCAATTAAAATCAGCAACAGTGTGATCACAGGAATTTCAAAGGTCAGACCAAACACCAAAAACAGTTTTAAACAGAAGCTTAAATAACTATTAATATCGGTCATCGGTGCCACAGTTTCGGGCGTGACACTCATAAAGAAATGCAAGATTGAAGGCAAAGCCACATAGTAGGCAAAGGCAATCCCTGCATAAAACAAACTGATACTGCCCACCAATAAAGGTAGCGCCAGCGATTTTTCTTTTTCATACAGTGCTGGTTTAATAAATACCCAGATTTGATAAAGAATAAACGGCATTGCCAACATCAGTGCCACAAAAAAATTCAGCTTAAACGGTGCCATAAAGGTTGCGGTGACATCGGTCGCAATCATGGAAGATGATATGGGTAGCTGTGCGCGTAAAGGCTCAGACATCAACTGATAGGTCTGATTGGCAAAAGGCAATAAGCAAAAGAACAGTACAATCAATAAGCCGACAATTTTGAATAAATGCTGTCTTAATGCAACCAAATGTTTGGTGATTGGCATTTCTTCTAAAGGGGCTTGCGTTGGTTGCATGGTGCTTGGCAGATTTTGAGATTCTACAGGCATGTTCATACCGCCACCTTTAACTCAGGTAATTGATCAAAAGCATTCACTGAAGCCGTAGTCTTCTCATTTTTAGGCAGTTTGAATGAAGGTGCAGGATGTCGATGAAGCATGGCGTATTTTTGTTGTTCGAGTGGAATATAAGTCAAAACTAAATTCTTATTTTGAGTAACGCTGTTTTGCTGTTGTTGTTCGATCGCGCTATGGTTTTGTTGTTGTAGTTCCTGCATCTGAGCCTGCATTTTTTGCTCAAGTTCTTGAATGCGCTTCATCTCATTTTGCATTTGTTCACGTAATTCAGACATGCGTAATTCACGGTCAATGTCATTTTGCACATTGCTGATCATACGTTTCAGTTTGCCATACCATTTGCCCGCAAAACGCGCTGTTTCGGGCAGTTTGTCTGGACCGAGCACCAATAATGCAATGATGCCGAAGGTCAGCAGTTCAGTCATTCCAATATTGAGCATTTAATGATTACCTGTCACTTATGAACGTGTTGAAGTTTTCACTTCAGCAGTATTTTGATGTTCTAAAGTACGTGGCTCATTGAGTGCTGCAGTGGTTTCATCGTCTTTAACAGATTTTTTAAAATCTTTAATTGCACCGCCGACATCTTTACCCAAGTTTTTCAGTTTTGATGTACCAAACAGTAAGATCACGACAATAGCAAAAATCAGCACATGCCAAATTGATAAACCAGCCATCATAATTTCCTCATTTTTAGTTATGCCTTATCTCAACAGCTCAAGATGACAGGGGTGTGACGATAGGATTGCAATTTCAAGACAGTGGAGGCTGCGCATCATCGGCGGAATGGGTGTTATGATAATTCGGTGAAATTTCAAGGAATATGAATGTGGCTTTGCTGTTGCCGCTATTGGCATTTTTAACGGGTTTAATGCTTGCCACAACACCAGTAGCCACGCAATTAAAAACCGTTTTATCGAGCTTATTGGCGCGTTGTTTTATTCCGATTGTGATTATTTACAATATGGTGTTTTACCAAGCAGGCAGCTTGAGCTTGATGCTATTTAGCTTTGTGGTCGCCATTCTGCTGTTCTACGGTTTCCTTTATTTTTCTAACAACAAACTGAGTGCCTTGTGCTTTAGTTATGTCAATATGGCATGGTTAGGCTTCCCATTTGCCATCGCTTTGTTTGGTGCAAAAATTAGTCCTGCCATGGTGGCGTTGTATATTGGAGGTTCTATTTTTGGCAATCTCTGGGCAGTGACCGCGGTCAGTGATGTGCCACAACCATTCAGCTCTATGGTTAAAAAGGTGGCATATTCTCCTCCGATTATAGCTTTAAGTTTGGCAGCACTGTTCTGGTTGTTTGGTATACAGCACTGGCTAGAACAGCATGGGATAGATTGGATTTATGCCGCTGCAAAGTTGGGCATGAGCTTTTCAGGCATGTGTGTTTTGGGAATGTGGCTTCGGTACACCAAAGTCCAAGCTTCTGACTTGTGGCAAAGTAGCCAAATGGCTGTACTGAAATTGTTGTGTGGCTTAGTTCTTTGTGGTCTGACTTATCGTTTTATCCCCATTCCACAGATTGAACAATCTATTGGGGTCATGTTTTTGTTGTTCTGTTTGCCGCCCGCAGCCAATATTGTGGCATTGGAAACTCATTATCAGGGCACGGGAACCTCAGCCAAATCGATTGCTTCGGGGACAATGGTCAGTTGCGTGGTGGTGAGTCTATATGGATTTATGCTGCATCTGATGTCTTGAGGAGAAGTCTTCTCTCCTGAATGGAGAGAGGACTTGATACATTAGTGAGTCAGGAAGTTATTTTTCCAGACTATGTTTGAATAACTGCATGGCTTGACCACGATGGCTGATTTTATTTTTTTCTTCTTTACTCATTTCAGCACTAGAAATGCCCAGTTCAGGTAACCAGAATAGCGGGTCATAACCAAAACCATTTTCACCACGTGCTGCTTCCAACACTTCACCTTTCCAGATGCCTTGGAAAATTTGTGGGAGTGGATCATCGGCATGTTGTACTAGTGCCAAAACACACACGAACATACCTTCAATTGCTTCACTATCTTTGCGCAGCGGTTTTAATTGCGCTAATAGCTTTTCATTGTTGGCTGCATCATCGCCATGTTCACCTGCAAAACGTGCAGAATAAATGCCTGGTGCTCCACCTAAAACAGGGACACAAATACCTGAGTCATCTGCAATCGCTGGTTTGCCTGAAATACGGGAAGCGTGACGGGCTTTAATGATGGCATTTTCAATAAAACTGAGACCATCTTCAACAGCATCTTCAATATTGAGTTGACCTTGAGGCACAACGTTGACTGGCAGTTGCAGTTCGGCAAAAAGTTTTTCAAATTCAGCAATTTTGCCTTTGTTATTGCTGGCAAGTACCAAAGTACCCTTAGATAACCAATCTTGTGCAGACATGAACATCACCCTAATTCTTGAATTGGCATATTTTAGTCGATTTTAGTTTGGGAGTCGGATTATATTTATAACAGGCGGCTTTATTGCTTGTTTTTTATCAATGAAGTCCAGTGTGATAAAACTCAGTCAGCGAGCAAAATAGGTGAGTCATGCATAATTGGCAACATGATGATTTATACACAGCATATGCGGTTTCAAGTCGTCATCGGCATATCCTGCAAGATAGTCATCTCTGTGGTTGTTTTTACTGTTTAGAAACTTTTCAATATGCGCAAATCCAAGCGTGGACAGATCAAGCAAACACCGCAATTTGCCCCTATTGTGGGATTGATGCGGTGATCGGTTCAGCTTCAGGTTATCCAGTTAACGCTGAGTTTTTAAAAGCCATGCATATACACTGGTTTTAGCGAGTAAATAAAAAAGCACCCGAAGGTGCTTTTAAAAAATAGAATGCAAATTATTGCGTCTGAATCCATTTGTCTGCACGGTCACGTGCCAAACGAATCTGGTCTTGAGTCAAGTTGGCAGCCAAAGCGGTTTTTTTGCCTTCTGACATGCTAATCACTTTATTGTCGAGCATGCCATCACGAGTTGAAAGCTCATACCACTGGTAAGCACCAATGTAGTTTTTCTTTTGCTCTTCCATCATGGCAAGGTTAAAGCTGGCACGGTTATCACCGTGGCTCGCTGCCTTTTCAAAGTATTGGCGAGCCAAAGTTTCGCTCTTGGCAACACCTACACCATCGGCATACATACGACCCACATTTAACTGCGCAGGGGATAAGCCCTGATCTGCAGCCGCTTTAAACCAAGCAAAAGCCTGACGGTCATCTTGCTTGATGTCTTTACCTGTTTGGTATTTGGTGCCTAAGTAAAACTGTGCAGCAGGTTGACCTGCTTTTGCAGCTTTGACTAAGTTATCAATATCCATGGTTGAATATTGGGCAGCTTGACTAGAAATTGAAGCAGATGGCGAAACATACTCAGCATGAGACTGAATGCTAAAAAGTCCAAAAACTAGTGTGCTTAATAATAATTTTTTCATAGCGCGCTCACTCGATAAATTGCGACTTCACCAAACAGATTCGGGATATGTTTACTGAGTAAACTACCTTGCTGATCCCCATTAACGGCGAGTCGATTAATTATTCGGATGTTGTTTTCTGCACAAAGTGCTTCAAAATCTCGAAAAGTACATAAGTGGATGTTTGGAGTATTATACCACATATACGGTAATGCTTCTGAAACAGGCATCATTCCTTTCAAAGCCAAGAAAGAACGAGTCTTCCAATGCGCAAAGTTCGGAAAGGTAATAATTGCTTGTTTCCCCACACGCACCATATCTCGTAATAATACGTCAGGTGCATCTACAGCTTGCAAAGCTTGTGCCATCACCACATAGTCAAAAGATTGGTCGGCAAAGCGACTTAAACCAAGATTTAAGTCCTGCTGGATAATATTTAACCCCCGGCTGATCGCAATTGCAATCTTTTCCTGATCAATTTCTAAGCCGTATGCACGAATATTGTGCTGTTTACTCATATGAGCCAGCAATTCGCCATCACCACAGCCCAAATCGAGCACTTTGGAGTCTGGTTTAATCCATGCTTCTGCGAGTTGATGATCGATACGCATTACACAGCCTCCTTAGGGGTAGATTTAAGGTGTTCTTCACCACCTAAAAATGCACGCAATGATTTTACATACAGCGGAATTGGGAACAAGAACGAGTCATGACCTTGTTCTGCTTCAATGTCTAGATAACAGACGGGTTTATGGTTGGTAATCAGTGCATCCACAATTTCCTGCGAACGTTCAGGAGTAAAGCGCCAGTCTGTGGTAAATGACACCACTAAAAATTGACATTGGGTGTTTGACATCGCTTGTGTTAATGAATGTTCATATTCACGTGACGGATCGAAATAATCCAGTGCCTTGGTCATAATCAGATAGGTATTGGCATCAAAGTTACGACTAAATTGTTCACCTTGATAACGCAAATAACTTTCCACTTGGAACTCGACATCAAAGCCATACATAAATTTGCCGGACTTTAAGTCACGACCAAATTTTTGTTTCATGGCTTCTTCAGACAGATAGGTAATATGACCGACCATACGCGCCAAAATCAAACCACGTTTTGGATAGCTGTCATGTTCTAAATAGCGGCCTTGATGAAAGTCTGGGTCAGATAAAATGGACTGACGTGCCACTTCGTTAAAGGCAATATTTTGAGCAGATAGTTTTGGTGCGCTGGCGATGATCACGCATTTCTGTAAGCGCTCAGGATAATCAACCGACCATTGTAAAGCCTGCATGCCCCCCAAAGAACCACCAATAATCGCATACCAAGTTTGAATGCCTAAGCGGTCAGACAACATGGCTTGAGTTTTCACCCAGTCACGTACCGTCACTAACGGAAAGTCGGGACCATATGGACGATTATCATTTTCTGGATTTGGCGAAATTGGACCCGTCGAACCGCTACAACCCCCAATATTATTTAAAGCGACAACAAAGAATTTGGAAGTATCAATCGCTTTTCCAGGACCAATACAAGCATCCCACCAGCCTGCTTTTTTATCATCTTCATGATGATAACCTGCTGCATGGTGATGTCCCGACAAGGCGTGACAAATAAGAATGGCATTCGAGTGATCTGCGTTGAGTGTGCCGTAGGTTTCAACCATCATTTCAAAACGTGGTAAAACGCGACCACATTCAAGTTCTAACGGCTCTTCGAATTGGAACTTTTGTGGGGTTACGAGACCCACTGAGTCAGATGGAAAAGACACAGAAATACTTCGCCTTAAATTTTTTAGATCAATAAACAAAAGGATACCACTTGAGGGTATCCTTCTAAAGTCATTTTAGTGCTAATTATTATTGCTAATACTTATACCGCAGCAGCAATAACTTGTTCGGTGCTAAGCACGCCTTGTTCAATTAAACGGTTAGTACATGCAAGGATTGCTTCAATCGAGGCAGTGACAATATTGTCATGTACGCCAGCACCAAAGGCAGATTTACCTGTACCTTTCACCTGAATTTCAATCAACGCTAAGGCTTTCGCATGTGCACCAGAACTAATGCTACGTTCTTCATAGTTCAAGACATCAATTGGCAATTGAAGTGCATTTAACATCGCTGAAATCGGACCGTTACCTTCACCACGTAAATGTTGCGTTTCACCATCAAGTTCGATATCTAACTCAATTACTTGGTTGCCATTTTCATCAGACAAGCGGTAATTTTTCGCTGAATAATGTGCATCTTTGGTTTCGACATACTTATCTTTGAACAAGCTCCAGATTTGCTGTGCTGAAACTTCAACACCTTCTTCATCTGCGACTTGCTGTACCACTTGTGAGAATTCGATTTGTAAACGACGTGGCAACACCACGTTGTAGTTCGATTCTAATAAGTACGAAATACCACCTTTACCTGATTGAGAGTTGACACGAATTACCGCATCGTAGTCACGGCCCAAGTCTTTCGGATCAATTGGTAAGTACGGCATATCCCAGATTTCTTCATTTTTCTGGTATTCAAAGCCTTTCTTAATCGCATCTTGGTGTGAACCAGAGAATGCGGTGAAGACCAAGTCACCTGCATATGGATGACGTGGATGTACAGGTAAGCCCGTACATTCTTCAATCGTGGCAATCACTTCATTAATGTTAGAGAAGTCTAAGTTTGGTGCGACACCTTGGGTATACATGTTCAAGGCAATTGCAGCAACGTCAACGTTACCTGTACGCTCACCGTTACCGAAGACACAGCCTTCTACACGGTCGGCACCTGCCATAATCGCCAATTCAGAAGCCGCGATACCACAGCCACGGTCATTGTGGCAGTGCACAGAGATGATCACGCCGTCACGACGGGCAATGTTGCGGTGCATCCATTCAATTTGGTCAGCGTAAACGTTTGGTGTCGACACTTCGACCGTTGCAGGCAAGTTTAAAATGACTTTCTGTTCTGGACGTGCATCCCAGATTTCAGTCACAGCATCACAGACATCTTTAGCAACTTCTAATTCAGTTGCAGAGAAGCATTCTGGGCTGTATTGGAAGACCCATTCAGTTTCTGGTTGCTGTGCTGCATATTCTTTAACTTTTTCTGCTGCATTGATGGCTAATTGTTTTGCACCAGCTACATCCACATTCAATACTTTTTGACGGAATGTTGGAGAGTTTGAGTTATAGATGTGCACAATTGCGCGTTTAGCACCTTGTAAAGACTCGAAGGTACGTTGAATCAAGTGATCACGCGCTTGAACTAAAACTTCAATGTAGACGTCATCAGGAATATGACCTTCTTCAATCAATTTTCGCGTGAAGTCAAAGTCAATTTGAGACGCAGAAGGGAAGCCAATTTCAATATGTTTAAAACCAATTTTCACCAACATTTGGAACATTTTGAACTTTTGTTCCATGTCCATTGGTTCAAAAATTGCTTGGTTACCGTCACGAAGGTCGGTACTCATCCAAATCGGCGCTTGAGTAATTTCTTTGTTTGGCCATTGACGGTCAGGCAAGTCTACACGCTGGTACATGCGACGGTATTTTTTACTTGGATCAGCCAACATCATGAGGAACTCCTTGTGTAGTGTCCGTTGCTCGGTATTATTAAAATGCAACTAACTACTAATATATGGTGTCTATTTCAACAAAATTAAAGGGATATTCAGGGGGTGATTGCTCAAAAAAAGCAAAAATTTTTATACGCGCGCGTGGCGCAGCATCAGGAGATTCAATTGAGGTTGAGCGTGAGTCGAAAAAGCAAAAATATCATTCGTTTTCATCATGTAACCATCAAGATCAATATACGGGTTTCACTTAGGCAGGTATTCGCATAGCTTCAAAGCAGTCTAGGCGAAAATTGCACTCGGTGCAAAAAGTTCATAATTTATTCTAATCGGATTGCAAGGGAAATGTTTTTCTAATTTTGCAGTATTATTTTAATATTAGAAAAAATTTCCCAAGATATGATTTTTATTTGAAAATAAAATGGATAAGTGGGAGAGAAGTTTATAATTCTGACCACATTCGAATCAGGTTGTGATAAATGTTGGTTAGTTTCATGACTTCAGGATAAGCATCATCATGATCTTGACGTAATTGACGAATGCTTTCATCAAGATTGAAAAGTAAATGACGTTTCTGGTCATCACGAATCAAACTTTGTACCCAGAAAAATGAAGCAAAACGAGTGCCACGACTAATGCTACTGACTTCATGCAAGCTGGTTGCTGGATAGAGCACGACATCGCCGGCAGGTAACTTCACTTCATGATAGCCATAGGTATCTTCAATCACCAAATCACCGCCATCATATTCTTCGGGTTCACTTAAAAATAATGTACAGGATAAATCTGTGCGCATTTGTTGTGAGGTGCCACGAATCAGGCGAATTGAGTTATCTACATGAAAACCAAAACTTTCATGTTCATCATAACGGTTAAACAGTGGTGGAATAATTTGATGCGGCAAAGCAGCGGCTTGAAAAACTGGATTCTTCCAGATGGCTTGAATTACCAACTCACTCAAGTGATGGGTGAGGGGATCATTTTCAGAAAGTTGTTGATTTTGTTTAACTGATGCAGAAAGGGTACCTGCTGTTACTTTCCCACCTACCCAATTTGCTGTTGCCATCAATTGGCGGAATTCAGCGACTTGTTCTTTGGATAAAACATTTGGAATGTGATGAATCACAGCCTATATCCTTTTAATGAAATGGTTATAAAAATAGCCTCTGGGCAGAGGCTATTTTATCTTAACTTAAGCCAATTCCATAATTAACTTATGGGATTGGATCTTAGTATTTAAAGTTGATCGCTAATACAGCATTGCGACCTTCACCTTCGTTTGCATAATGTGCAGCATGCGCGCTAGTAAAATAGCGTTTGTCTGAAATGTTATTTACATTTAACTGCAAATTCACATTTTCATTCACATCATATTTTGCCATGGCATTGTAGATAGTGAAGGTTGGTAAAATTTTAGTTGAGGTTGTTGCGGTATTTGGGTTGGTATTAGCAAATACCTTGTCACGATACTGTACGCCAGCACCTAAAGTAAATTTAGGCAAGACTTGATAAGTCGTCCATAAGTTAGCACTTTGTTTTGCAACAAAAGGTAGAGGCTGACCTTCTTGAGCTACCGCATTATATGCAGCCTTAGTCACTTCGCTGTCTAGGTAGCTATAGCCAATAGCCATTTCCCATTTATTGGTAATGTGACCTGTTAAACCGA
Source organism: Acinetobacter zhairuonensis (assembly GCF_022601715.1). GTDB lineage: Bacteria > Pseudomonadota > Gammaproteobacteria > Pseudomonadales > Moraxellaceae > Acinetobacter. Next base: position 98,637 of record NZ_JAKVIM010000005.1, read on the forward strand.
CTTCAAATCCATCAACTTTACTTTCGCCTGCATTTGCTGTGGTATTGGCATCAATAGAAATACGAGTATTTTGTTTTTCAGTACGGAAAATTGCCGCCGTTGCATTTGCTCGGTTATTCCAAAGACTCCATTTAGTCCCAACTTCATAGGTGCGGGCTTTTTCTGGCTCCAAATCTTCAGTTGATGCAGTTAGACTATCAATATCTGGATCAATTCCAACTGGATTTGCAGCTGTTGCATAGCTTGCATAAATACTGCCATTTTCGGTTGGACGGAATACAATGCCGCCTTGATAAGAGAAAAAGTCAGTATCGTTTGCATAGATCGTTCCAGCTGGGGTAGTTACACCTCGACTAGTGACATCTTTGTTATATTTTAACTCGGTATCAAATTTGTCCCAACGCGCTCCAAGATTAACTAACCAGTATTTATTTAATTCGATGCTATCTAATGCATATAGTGAGACTGTTTCATTGGTTAAAGTGGTTTGCTTTTTATTGGCTGTAGTTGTGCCTAACCATGCATCATTTGCAGTTGGATTATTTAAATCTGTACACCAACCATTTTCTAGAGAACAATCTGAATTAAATCCAGCGGTTGTTGAACCTGGATATCCTGGATAGGTCATATCGTAATTACCGCGATTTGTTTTCTCACGATTGTATTCCGCACCGATGTTGAAACTATGTTCCAAGCTTGCAGTATTAAATTTACCCGCTAATGATAATTGGTCTGTAAATGCTTCAGTATCGCGGATTGATTGAGTCGCACGACGATATACTTTTCCATCATAGATGTTGCCTTTGGAATCATCTGGATTGGTATAAATATAATCTGCTTTAGATAAGCTATATGTCGAAATGTTAGTTACAGTTAAATCATCGCTTAAATCATGCTCTAGTTTTAATGAGCCAATATGATTTTCACGTTTATCAAAATCACGATCTTTCCAGCCAAAATATGAACCCTGTTTTACAGTAACGGGTTTACCATCTGCTTTTTCTGTACCTGTTGGTGGATTGTTCGGGTTGTTGAATGGAATGCCTGAATCTGGTTCATCATTACTTTTTAAGAAGTAATAACTTAATGTAGCGCGATTTGGGCTTCCTAAGCCAAAGGCAATGCTTGGCGCGATACCTACACGAGCATATTCGGCCCCATCACTTTGTCCAGCTTTTTCATTTTCATGCCCCATCACAATGACACGGCCTGCCATACCATTACCAAAGTCTTTGTTGGCATCTAATACAATATGTTTATAGTTATTTGTACCGCCTGCGACTGTTCCTTGATATTCATCACCTGCATGAGCTACTTTAGGAATTAGATTAATACTTCCGCCAACACCACTTCCTCCTGAAAGAGCAGAACTAGAACCCTTTGTAATTTCGACTTGTTCAATGGCAAACATATCGCGATTTTGGGATGATGAATTGCGGACACCATCTACATAAATTGCACTTTGACCATTGTAACCGCGGATGTACGGAATATCGGTATAAGGTGCACCACCTTCACCAGCTCCTAAGGTAATACCAGGTTCATTTCGCAAGGCTTCTAATAAGGTATTTGAATTGGTTTCTTTGAGTAATTTTTGTGAAAGGACAGAAACAGATTTAGGCGTATCTTTTAGTGGAGCGACAAATTTTGCATTTGCAGATTGATCAACTTTTAAAGATTCTTCTTGAGTTGCTTCAGTATGAATTGTTGGAAGTTGTGCCGCGTCATCCTGTGCAATTGCAGTGGTCGCTATAACCGATAAAGAAGAGGCAATTGCCGTCGACACTAATTTTTTACGCGTTTTAATAAAAGACATTTCTGAACTCACAAAGAGTAGTAAAAACTTGTATGCGAATAATAATAATTCTTATTTATTTTACCAATTGTAAATGATTGGAATTACCGATAAGCTATTGTAAAGGAAATGTAAAAATTAATGAGATTATGTAACTATTTGTGTGTAAGTGCATGATTTTATATAAATATAGAAAAACCCTGCCAAAGCAGGGTTTTTTATTGGGATTTTAAATATTAAAAATCGTAAGAGATAGACAGCCAGTAATTACGCCCAGAGATATACGTTCCAGACATTGCTGAACCGATGGAAAGGTACTTATATGCTTGTTCTACATCACCATTTAAGTCGTAATAGTCCATGTATTCTGTGAAGTCTTTGTCTAATAAGTTGTTTACAGCGGCATTAATACGCACCTGATCAGTGAGCTGATAACTGCTCCCCAAGTTAAATAAGTTATAGCCGGAGAACTCATTATCAGTTTGCTGCTGAATATTTAGTGCATCACCAGTTTGGTTTTCTAAGTAGCGTGGACGACCAGACTGATATTCATGTTGTAACCACAAATCAAAGGCATCATTGATATGCCATGTCGATGTCAGATTGAATAAATGTTTAGCGGTTGATTCAAGTGCGTACCCTTTGTTTTCACCTTTGGTAATTTCAGATTCGGTAAAGGTATAGGCTGCTTTAATATCCCATTCAGGGATGATTTGATATTTTAATGAGGTTTCGAGACCATAAATTTCCGCCTCATCTGCATTAAAGCTCTTGGAATAAGAGGTCACACCACTGCTAAGTCCTGAACAATCACTGATACTGCAATTAAACTCTTTCGACACTATTTTATCTTCAACGACATTAAAGAAAGCCGTCGTATTAAAGTCGAGGTGATCTGTCGGTTGGTAATTTAAACCCAGCTCATAATTGACTGAAGTTTCAGGTTTCAAATCTGGATTACCTAGAACAGGCGTAGTGCCTTGTCCACTAAAATTGATGATGCCGTCGTGTAAGGCTTTGGCGGAAGGTGCTTTATAACCTGTGCTTACACCACCTTTAAGGGTTAAGGTATCTGTCGTATTCCAGACCAGATAGGCACGTGGGCTAAAATGTCCACCAAAACCTGAGTGGTCTTCATACCGTCCACCAAAGGTGAAATGCAGATTATCCATCAGGTTCCACTCATCTTCGGCATAGAATGAGTAAGAATCCTTCTCAAATTCAGCACCTAAGCCTGCAATATCATCCACACTTTCAGTTTTCTTATATTCGGCACCCAGAGTCAGTTTATGATTTTGCAGTGTGGCAATAATATGGCTGTCTGCAACCAAATCTGTATTCTCTAATGTACGATCACGACCTGCATAAGCATTATTCGGGAAGGTATTGGTCGGAATTGTACGCCCAACCGTTTCAGTCTTGGTTTGGCTGATATAGGTATTCCATGTACCAAAGTCATAATAACCATCATGACCAAGAGAATACTGCTCGCGATTAAACTCTAACTCATCTTTATAGCCACGTGCTCGCGTAGGGGTATCTTGTGTGCCTAAGCGGTTACCTGTATTGCTATAGGTCTGATTAGAATGGAAGGCATCAGCCCAAAGTGAATTCTGGTCATCGAGGCTTAGATTTAATTTACCACCAACGTCATAATTATCCGCCTCACTCGGACGAGGATCACGTGAAGTTGAGCCAGCAACGATACGTTCAGAACTTTGACGATCTAAATAGCTCCCTCGTAGTTGTAGTCCAAGGCGGTTTTGAATGAGAGGACCGTTAAGCAGGAAACTGGTTTTCCATGAATCAGCTTCAGCTTTATGTTCCATCAAATTGCCACTTACAGTGACGTTACCATTCCATTCATTACTGATTTTTTTGGTAATAATGTTGATAACACCGCCCATCGCTTCGGAACCGTAGCGAGTTGCCATAGGACCACGAATCACTTCAATACGTTCAATCGCGGAGAGAGGAGGGAGGAAGCTATTTGATGTTTCACCAAAGCCATTTGGCGTAACATCTGAAGAGGTTGTTTGGCGACGTCCATCAATCAAAATGAGGCTGTAATCATTACCCAAACCGCGCATTTTAATATTTAAGCCTGCGGTTTTCCCAACACCCGAGCGAATGTCAATTCCAGGTACATCAGCCAAAAGATCTGCAACATTTGTTGCATTTTTTCTTTCTATATCTTCTTTAGTGACGACACTGATACTGGCTGGCGCATTTTTAATATCTTGTTCAAACCCCGCAGCGGAAACCACAATGGTGGATAATTGATGCGTAGAGGAGGCGTTTTCGGAACGACTTTCCGCAAAAGCAGAACTGGTGGATAAACCGAGTATTGCAAGACTTAGTGGGCGAAGGTTGAACTTACTCATAAATAGAATTCCAAAGTTGGACGAGATAAAAAACTGAAATAAATATAAATATTATGTTTGTGCATATAATAATGATAAAGCTTATCATTAGCAATAAAAGTCATTTAAGAATGGATAAACGATCGGAAATTTAGAAAAGCAAACAATAGAGCAAAAGAAATCAGATAAAATCTTGTGGTTTAAACATACAGTTTTGTATATCTTTAAATGTTGTCATATAATGTGGCACTTTTTATAAACTGTAATTACTAAATTTCGAGGAAGCCATGCAAGTAACTTCTGAAGCGGTTTCGGGCGTTGCCCGTCGTTTAAATGTATCTGTACCGACGAGCCGTGTTAACGAGCAATTTGAAGCACGTTTAAAACGCACTGCTAAAACTGTAAAGATTAACGGCTTCCGTCCAGGTAAAGTGCCATTAAACGTAGTTCGCCGTGAATATGGCGCGGGTATTTACCAAGAAGTGGTAAATGATGTAATCCGTGACACAGTATTCGAAGCAATTCAACAAGAAAAAATCAATGCTGTTGGCATGCCAAACATTGATAAAGTGGAAAACAAAGACGACGCGCTTGTATACGAAGCGACAGTTGAAGTTTATCCAGAAGTTGACGTTAAATTTGATGGTTTAGAAGTTGAACGTAAAGCGTCTACTGTTGAAGACAAAGACGTTGATCAAATGATCGAAAACCTTCAAAAGCAACGTGCAACTTGGGCTGAAACCAAAGGCATGGCTAAAAAAGACATGCAAGTAACTTTCGACTTCGAAGGTACTGTTGATGGTGAGAAGTTTGAAGGCGGTGCTGCTGAAGACTTTAAACTTGTTTTAGGTTCAGGTCGTATGATTCCTGGCTTCGAAGACGGTATCGTTGGTATGAAGAAAGGAGAAGAGAAAGTTATCGACGTAACTTTCCCTGAAGACTACCAAGCTGAAAACCTTGCTGGTAAAGCTGCGCAATTCAAAATCACTGTGAAGCTTGTTGAAAAACAAAAACTTCCAGAAGTTGATGCTGAATTCCTTCAAATCTTTGGTTTAACTGAAGAAGAAGGCGTTGAAAAATTAAAAGCTGACGTACGTAAAAACATGGAACGCGAAGTGAAAAATGGTCTTCGTAACCAAGTTAAAGGCGCGACTTTTGATGCTTTAGTTGCTGCAAACGAAGTTGAACTTCCTGCTGCAATGGTTGCTCAAGAGATCGACCGTCAACGTCAACAAATGATCCAACAATTCACACAACAGTTTGGTGCTCAAGGTGCTAAAGCATTTGATAGCAGCATGCTTCCAGATGAATTGTTCAAAGAACAAGCTGAAAAATCTGTAAAACTTGGCGTATTGGTAAGCAAAGTATTGGCTGAAGCTAAACTTGAAGTTGACCAAGCTCGCGTTGAAGCTTACATCGAAGACATGGCTTCTTCTTACGAAGATCCAACTGAAGTGGTTGAATACTTCAAAAATGACAAACAACAACGTTCTCAAATCGAAGCTGTTGTTCTAGAAGATCAAGTCGTTGATCACATTTTAGCAGCTGCGAAAGTAACTGATAAAACTGTTAGCTATGAAGAATTGTTGAAAGAGCAACAAGCTCGTCAACAAGGCTAATTAGCTTAAGTTAAAAAAGGCGCTTTAAGCGCCTTTTTTTATCTATGCAGGGTATCGGCTTGTCCCAAATTCACAAAGTTTATGCAAAAAATATCTGTTATTTAATGGGGAATATTTTGCAATTTCAGTCATTATCCCTCATATTGTGAATATGGGTTAAGTCACAAAAAATTTAGGAATAAATAAACGTATGTATGTTCCAACTATTGAAAACGCGTTAGTCCCTGTTGTAGTTGAGCAATCTTCTCGTGGTGAACGTTCATTTGATATTTTTTCGCGCCTTTTGCGTGAACGCGTTATTTTTTTAACGGGTGAAGTGGAAGACAACATGGCCAATTTAATTGTGGCACAAATGTTGTTTTTAGAAGCAGAGAACCCAGATAAAGATATTCACCTCTACATTAATTCACCAGGTGGTTCGGTAACAGCAGGTATGGCAATTTACGATACCATGCAGTTCATCAAGCCAGATGTTGTGACTTACTGTATGGGTCAGGCGGCATCTATGGGTGCATTCTTACTGAATGCAGGTGCTAAAGGTAAACGTTACTGTTTAGAAAATGCTCGTGTTATGATTCACCAACCGCTTGGTGGTTTCCGTGGTCAAGCATCGGATATTGAAATTCATGCACGTGAAATTTTGTTCATTAAAGAGCGTCTAAACCGCTTAATGGCAGAGCATAGTGGTCAAGACTATGAAACTGTTGCAAGAGATACGGACCGTGACAACTTTATGACTGCACAGGCAGCCAAAGAATACGGTCTTGTGGATGAAGTGCTTAGCAAACGTCCATAAGTTTTAAGATTTTAGTATTGGAGTAAATATGTCCGAACATCCTCAAGGACAAAAGCATTGTTCATTTTGCGGTAAAACGCAGTCTGAAGTCGGGAAACTGATTGCAGGTGAGGACGCGTACATCTGTAATGAATGTGTGGACGTATGCCTAGACTTAGTACAAACCAGTCAGCAGGTAGAATCTGGTGACTGGGCGGCTAAGCCTTTGCCTAAACCTCAAGAAATTCGTGCGGCATTAGATCAATATGTGATTGGTCAAGATGTGGCGAAGAAAACCCTTTCAGTTGCCGTTTATAACCACTATAAACGTCTTAAAGTGACTCATGGTGGTCATAAGCACGACGACGCGGTCGAGATTGCGAAAAGTAATATATTATTGGTTGGACCAACTGGTTCAGGTAAGACTTTACTTGCTCAGACACTTGCACGTTTGCTGGATGTACCTTTTGCCATGGCGGATGCGACGACACTGACCGAAGCTGGTTATGTAGGTGAAGATGTTGAAAACATCGTGCAAAAGTTATTGCAAAAAGCGGATTATGATGTAGAGAAAGCACAAAAAGGCATTATCTATATCGATGAGATCGACAAGATTACCCGTAAATCTGAGAATCCATCCATTACCCGTGACGTTTCGGGTGAAGGTGTACAGCAAGCCTTGCTGAAAATGATTGAAGGGACTGTGGCATCGATTCCGCCTCAAGGTGGTCGTAAGCATCCGCAACAAGAATTCATTCAAATTGATACTTCGAATATCCTGTTTATTTGTGGTGGTGCATTCTCTGGTTTAGAGAAAATTGTGCAGCAACGTCAAGAAAAAGGTGGCATCGGTTTTAATGCTGAAGTGAAGAAGAAAGATGAAGGTAAACAACTTTCAGATTTGTTCCGCCAAGTTGAAGCGACTGATTTGGTGAAATTTGGTTTGATTCCAGAATTTATTGGTCGTTTGCCTGTTATCGCGACTCTGGATGAGTTGGATGAAGACGCGTTGATGCAGATTCTGACTGAACCGAAGAATGCGCTGACGCGTCAATATCAACATTTGTTTGATATGGAACATGTGGACTTGGTGTTTGAGCCTTCAGCTTTACGTGCAATCGCGAAAAAAGCACTTGAGCGTAATACTGGTGCACGTGGTCTTCGTACCATTATGGAAAATGCATTGCTCGAAACTATGTATGATTTACCAAGCAGAACAGATGTAGGTACTGTTGTGGTGAGTGAAGACGTGATTAATGGTACAGCAAAACCAGAATTTCAACCTGAGCGTCAACCTAAACTCACGACTGAAGACACCAACAAAGTAGATTTGAAAGTGATTAACTCAAAATCTGCTTAATTGGTTATTCGTCTGAAACGTGCGGAAATTTATGATTTCCGCACGTTTTTTTATTTTCAAGAAAAAAGTGCAGTGGTAATCTTGGGCAAAGGCGAGGATGCCTAAAATTGTAAAAGATCCAAAAGTTAGCCCCAATAAATACAAAAAAATACGCGGTGAGGGACAATCATGCGTGCGCTTTATTTGATGTTATGTAGCAGTTTATTTTTATTAGGATGCCATAAACAGGCCGTTTTAGAACAACCAGAATTAAGTTCTACTCTCCATCCAGTGGATACCAGTCAAGCACCAGGTTTGGTCGAGCAATATCGTTTCGGCATGAGCTCAGTCGGTGGTTGGGTTAATCAAAAAATGGGTCAACGCTACCATCCTGTGCAGGCACAGCATGATCAGGCAGCTGTAGTTTATCTGTATCGCCCTGAGAGCAAATGGAACCGTCAAGAAATTGTGGCTTCAAGCCTATTTATTAATAAATATCGAATCCCCAGCTTGTTAAATAATCATTATTATTGGCTGGAATTGCCTGCGGGGACTTATCGTTTATCCAGTAGTCGTCCTTTAGGCATTCAGCACTTTCAAAAGCCTAAATATCTGGACTTTAGTGTCGAGGCGGGGAAAAGTTATTATGTGAAATATGATGAGGAAAACGTGAACACGCGTAAGGAGGTCTCGGGTCCTTTAATTCTGGTGCCTAACTCAATTGGGCAAAATGAAATTGCATTTACCCAGTTGAAGTCTTCAAGTTATAACTTTGTCGCACAAGATCAGCAAACAGGCGAGCTACGGCATAAAGCACAAAAAATTAAGGCAACAAAATATGATGCTGCCTCTGATGTACAGTTAACTCAAACCTTTAAGTTTTGGGATATCCGTACTTGGTAAGGTACTTAAGGGTTTTTATAGGCTTGCTCAAATAAAGGTGCTAGGGTTTTTTCGATTTGTCGGTTGATTTCGCGTTGGGTGGCAGGGTCTTGCATCATTTGTGTGGACATATCGATGCTGTTGCGCATGACCTCACTCATCATTTTGCTACTTTTCTGATTAATCGACTGTCCAATCGGGGTTTCTAGGAACTGAATATTGGCAAGCACTTCTTCTTCGGTAAAGGTTTTCTGATAAACGTCTTTGAGCATTTGCATAAATTTTGGATCAGAAATCAGCTTGTTACTAAAAGAGGCAGTAATGTCAGCAATTTGATTTGCCGCCTTTTGTTGTTCGGCATTAAGACTAGAGGTTTTAAAGATTTGTTTAATGGTGTCTTCAGCTTGTTGTTGATAGACAGGGTGCATTTCTTGTTGAGATTGAGCCAATGTCCCTGAAATGTCACTCAGTTTCAGGGCTTTTTCAACGGATGCTTCGGTTGCAGGTTTTGCAAAAGTAGTGACGCTGAGTGTGCAGAGACTGAGAACCGCGAGTGTGTGTTGTATTTTTTTCATGATATTTAGAATGAACTATAGTAGTAAAAAGATAAATTTGGGTAAAAAAATACCCTTAACAAGAACTTAGCATGTTAAGGGTATCGAAAAAAGCAAAACTTAGGGTTTAGCCTGCTGCAGCATCAACTACAGGAATTTTACCAATTTTCGCTTGCCAGATTTTAGGTGCTGTTGCGTGTATAGAGGTACCATTTACGTCAACCGCAACTGATACAGGCATGTCTTTTACGACAAACTTGTAGATCGCTTCCATACCTAAGTCAGCAAAGGCTACTACTTCTGCTTCACGAATGGCTTTAGAAACGAGGTAAGCCGCGCCGCCTACAGCCATGAGGTAAGTTGCTTTGTTGTCTTTAATCGCCTCAACTGCAGCAGGACCACGGTCTGCTTTACCGATCATACCGAACATGCCAGTCGCTTCTAAAACTTGGCGAGTGAACTTGTCCATACGTGTTGCTGTTGTCGGACCAGCAGGACCAACCACTTCATCACCCACTGGATCGACAGGGCCAACGTAGTAAATAAATTTACCTTTAAGGTCGACTGGAAGCTCTTCACCGTTGTTTAACATGTCAACCATACGTTTGTGCGCAGCGTCACGACCTGTATAGATGGTACCGTTAAGTAACAATGTATCACCTGGTTGCCAAGCGTTCATTTCTTCTTGTGTGATAGTGTCTAGGTCAACACGTTTAGAAGAAGAAGAATCCCAAGTTACAGAAGGGTAGTCTTCAAGACGTGGCGCTTGAATGTGAGCCACACCTGAACCATCTAATTGGAAGTGTGCGTGACGAGTTGCGGCACAGTTAGGAATCATACCCACTGGCTTGCCCGCAGCATGGCAAGGATAGTCTTTGATTTTAATATCAAGGACTGTGGTTAAGCCACCAAGACCTTGTGCACCAATACCGAGTGCATTTACTTTTTCGAAGATTTCGATACGAAGTTCTTCAAGTTTATTTTGTGGACCACGACGAAGCAGTTCGTCCATGTTGATCTCTTCCATCAATGCTTCTTTCGCAAGCATCATGGCTTTTTCAGCAGTACCGCCAATACCGATACCGAGCATACCTGGAGGACACCAGCCTGCACCCATGGTTGGAACAGTTTTCAGTACCCAATCCACGATTGAATCAGATGGGTTTAACATTGCTAATTTAGATTTGTTTTCTGAACCACCACCTTTTGCAGCAACAGTAATGTCAACTTTATTGCCAGGTACAAGTTTGTGGTAAATCACGGCTGGAGTATTGTCTTTGGTATTTTTACGACCAAAAGCAGGATCGGCTAAAACTGATGCACGAAGTACGTTAGAATTTTCTAAGTAACCTTGGCGTACGCCTTCGTTAATTGCATCATCAAGGCTCATGGTTAAATCAAATTTAACATCCATGCCCACTTCAACAAATACGTTAACAATACCAGTATCTTGGCAGATCGGACGATGACCTTCTGCACACATACGAGAGTTAATCAAGATTTGTGCAATGGCGTCTTTCGCAGCTTTGTTTTCTTCACGATCGTACGCACGGCTCATCGCTTGGATAAAGTCTTGTGGGTGATAGTACGAAATGAATTGAAGCGCGTCCTTGACCGAAGTGATCAAGTCATCTTGCTTGATAATAGTTGTCATATCAAATATCTCTTGAGCGGGCTGTTAGCTAGCGGGCTAAATTATAAGGTATAACGCTAGCGTTGTGGGTGTTTTGCTGCATTTTTGGGCTAAAGTTTAATGGATAAAATCGGTCATCAAGACAGGAATATTACAGCCCTAATATTGGTGAAAACTCAGAAAAACCTGTTTTTTATAAGGTGATAAGGAGTTTATTTACTCCTAAATTATTGAATTTTATGTTTATAGTAGATTTTGTGATTATTCTTGCTGAAAAATGACAGCACTGTCATAAAGTTGTAATAAAACTTTCACATAATAGGCGCATTCCACTTAGAGAGCATCGTTATGGCATCTGCAGTTCTTATGGTTGTTGGTTTTAGTGTATTTATCGCAGCAACTTGGATGTACGGTCAAAAAGAAGATCAGGCTTAAGCTTTATCTTCTTTTTTTATTTTAAGCTTTCTTCAAATCTTCAAATCTTCAAATCTTCAAATCTTCAAATCAATTCTATCTAGACTTTTTCTGTATCAGAGAAGGTGAATAGCCAAAGTGCTTTTTAAAGCGATGACTAAAATGACTGCTGGAACTAAACCCATATTGAAGTGACACCTCGGTAATATTGGCTGTGCTGGTCTGCAAGGCTTGATGTGCCAACTCTAGACGACGTTGCATCACATATTGATGTGGTGGCATGTGCATGGATTGTTTAAACATATGCGCAAAGTGATACTCACTCAGCTGGGTTTGTTCTGCCAAATCGGACAGGGTTAAACTTAAATGTAGGTGCTGATCAATCCATAGTAAAAGTTGTTTTAGGATATAAGGTGATAGCCCTCCTTTGACTTCAGGAGCTTGCCATTCAGTATAACTATAATTTTTAATTAAATGGTTAAGCAGCAGCGTGGTGGCAGTACTCATCTGCAAATGGTTTTCACGGTTTTGCCAAGCACTATTGAGTAAAAAGTGTCGATAAATCATCGCAATTTGTGGATCGGCGACAAAACTTTGTGGATTTAACTGTATTTGGCTTGGTTCACGGTCCCAGACTTGTTCTGCAACGCGTTTTAAGTGTTGTTCAGTGTAGTACAAATGTACGAAAGTCAGCGGATCGCGTAGATCCCAAGTGGATTCAAAATCTTGCGGCATCAGACACATATGGTCAGGTCCGCCACCATTTTGCCAACCTTGAGCGGTCTTTTGGTAGCTGTGAAAGCCACCCTGAATGTACATACTTAAAGTGTGGTGATTGCTACAGACGCTGACCCGATCTTGATTGTTTTGCCACATGGCAAGCTGCATGCCTGAACCCAATTCAACTGAATCCAGTAATTGGGCTTTATATTGTTGTAATTGATCTAGAATCTGATAGGTCATCTTCTACACGCAGTGCCGAATTGAGTATCTAGTGTAGGACTTCTCTTTTATCTTGTCATCTGTAGACGTCATTCAGTAAAAAACCACAAGTTGGTGATAACTCTCCGCAAGATGCTGCAAGTTTCATCGCATCGAACTTTGCATAATATAGCGAGTTGATTCAATTGGACTGTATTGAAATGAATGCACTGTTATATGTTCTGGTGGTGGTGATTTGGGGCACAACTTGGATTGCGATTAGTGTGCAACAACACAGTGGTATCGCTGCTAATGTTGCGGTGTTTTGGCGATTTTTTATTTCAGCAATAGTCCTATTTGTTTTTATCTTGCTGTTCCGAAAGTTACATAAATTGGTAGTGAAAGACCATTTATTCTGTATATTACAGGCCTGCTGTATTTTTGGTTTTAACTTTGTCTGTTTTTACACTGCGGTGCAATACATCAGCAGTGGTTTGGAGGCGGTTATTTTTTCCATGGCAGTTATTTTTAATACGATAAATGCCAAATTGTTCTTTGCGCAGCCCATTTCGGTACGTTTTTATCCTGCGGCTGTATTGGGAGGGTTGGGGATGATCGCCTTGTTCTGGAATGATGTAGTGGGTACACAGTTCAATCATCAAACCTTGTGGGGAATTGGTCTGTGTGTTATCGGAACCTATGGTTTTTCCTTGGGTAATATGATCAGTACCCGTCATCAGCGGCAGGGGCTGGATGTGTTTAGCACCAATGCTTATGGCATGTTGTATGGTGCTATGTTGATGGCGATCATTGCGTATTTTCAACAACATGAATTTTTTCCGAATATTCCTGTAAGTGCAATTTCCGCTTTACTGTATTTGGCAATCTTTGGATCAGTGATTGGTTTTACCGCTTACTTTTATTTGGTTGGGAGGATTGGCTCTGGCAAGGCGGCATATAGTACTTTGTTGTTTCCATTGGTGGCTTTAGTGATTTCAACTGTGTGGGAAGGTTATCAATGGCATTGGAATGCAGTCATTGGTGTGGTGCTAATTTTATGTGGTAATGCAGTTTTCTTTATTCAGGCACCGCGAAAATGGAGCAGATCTCGTATCTAAAAACCAATAGCGTAGCGTAAGATTAAGTCAGGAAAATATAAAAAAGATGCGCGAGCACATACATCAGGTCTCTATGCAAAATCATCATCTGGCTAAAAATATTATTGAACTTTATCGGAAATATGCGCGTGAGTGGGTAGCGTTACGTGGCGAGGATTTATATGAAAAAGTCTGGTTGGATCGATTGTTGGCTTTAGTGCCAGCTCAGGCTCAAATTCTAGATATAGGTTGTGGTTCGGGAAAGCCAATAGCAGCTTATTTACTGGCACAAGGTTGTACAGTCACTGGGGTAGATAGTTCAGAGGCGATGCTCTCGATGGCACGACAAAACTTCCCTAATCAAACTTGGATTCAGGCAGACATGCGGCAATTCAATCTACAGCAAAAATTCGATGTAATTTTGGCATGGGACAGTTTTTTTCATTTGACTCAAGACGATCAACGACTGATGTTTGCGCAATTTGTACGGCATGCTAAACAGGGAACAGTACTTATGTTTAGTAGTGGTCCTGCACATGGCGAAGCGATTGGAGAATTATTTGGTGAGCCTTTATATCATGCCAGTCTAGCGCCAGAAGAGTATCGTGATTTATTCAGCCAATCCGGTTTTCAAGTACTGGATATGGTTGCAGAAGATCCTGACTGTACGGGGCATACGGTGTGGTTAGCACAAATGGTGAACCCACTCTAGATCTACTAATATGAAGTATCAATTTGGATGTATTGGGTATCCAAGCAGAGCGTTACTGGTCTTTTCACTGTCTAATTTATACGACGAAATTTGATCATGGTATTCAAGTTGTATGCTCTAGCTTCAAGTATTTTGAATTATAAATAGAAACAGATGAAACAGTCTTTTGCTGAGCTGATCCAAGGTTTACCTCATCGACCCATTCTAGACAAAGCTTTGAGCTCTTTTGAGGATTGACCCAAAGTCGCGATTGATTGTGGATGCGGTGCAGGCCATGAATCCGTATTTTTGCTTCAGCAGAATTTTATGGTACATGCCTTTGATCCATCTCCTCAGGCAAGGGAGTGTGCCTTCAGAAATTAGTAGAGCATAATCATTTTATTTTTTATCCTCGATCGCTTTGAAAGTTATCAATTTCCTAAAGCGAGCTTAGTTATTGCTTTATTCAGTTTATTCTTTTGCGCTCCAAATAGACTTGATGGTGTTTGAGAAAAATCACCAATGCCTTAGTTCTAAAGGGAATATTTCTATTTCACGTGTTAGGAACAAGGGATGCTTGGGTAGTCTAAGATTCTACGCAATTTATAGGTTTTGAACGCATACAGCTTGAAGAAAAGTTTTCCAAAGAATTTGAAGTTTTATTTATCGATGAGCTTAAAGGGGGATAAACCTTTGGCAAATGGCACTTTAAAATTTTGGCATCTCTATAGCTTAATTCTGAAAATGAAAGCTTGATGTGCTTTTATGGATTACCAACTTTGCATCAAAACAAAAAAAACCACTCTCGAAAGAGTGGTCTGGAAAAGCGCAGTTAATTAAGAAGCTTTGCTGGCTTTGGCTTCAACTTGCTGTTCAGCTTGAATCGCAGTTAAGGCAATGGTGAACACAATATCATCTACCAATGCACCACGAGACAAGTCATTTACAGGTTTGTTTAAACCTTGCAACATCGGTCCCACACTCACCACATTGGCAGAACGCTGTACTGCCTTATAGGTGGTGTTACCTGTATTCAAATCTGGGAAAATAAACACATTGGCACGACCTGCAACTTGTGAGTCAGGCGCTTTAGAGCGACCAACACTTTCGACTGATGCGGCATCGTACTGTAATGGACCATCAATCAACAGGTCTGGGCGACGTTGTTTGGCAATGGCAGTCGCTTGCGCAACTTTTTCCACATCCGCACCAGCACCAGATGTCCCTGTAGAGTAAGAAATCATGGCAATACGTGGGTCAATACCAAATGCCTTAGCCGAGTCAGCTGATTGAATCGCAATTTCAGCCAGTTGTTCTGCATCTGGATCTGGGTTGATCGCACAGTCACCGTATACATAAACTTCATCAGGCAACAGCATGAAGAACACAGAAGATACCAGTGAATATTCTGGTGCTGTTTTAATCAGCTGGAATGCAGGACGAACGGTATTTGCGGTGGTGTGGACTGCACCTGAAACCAAACCATCAACCTGCTCAAGCGCCAGCATCATGGTACCTAATACCACGGTGTCTTGCAGTTGTTCACGAGCTTGTAATTCGTTGATTTTACCTTTACGCAGCTCAACCATTTGCGCAACATAGTTTTCGCGAATTGAATCAGGGTCGATAATTTCAAGATCAAATGGCAATTCGATATTACGTGCTTTGGCTACCTCAATCACATCATCTGGCTTCGCCAAAAGAATACAGTGTGCGATACCACGAGATTGACAGATTGCCGCAGCTTGAATCGTACGCGGTTCATCACCTTCTGGTAGAACAATGCGTTTCTTGGCATGAATGGATTTTTGTACCAACTCATGGCGGAATGCAGAAGGCGATAAACGTGGTTTATGCGTGCCTTGAATCAGTTGAGCCAGCCATTCTTCATTGATGTGACTTGAGACGAAACGCGTCACTTGTTCAGCACGCTCAGTATCATCTACAGGAATTTCATTGCTCAAATTCATTAAGCTTTGTGCTGTTTCAAAGGTACTGAGTGGCGTATGTAAAATTGGCAAGCCTTGTTTGATCGCAGCTTGACAGAAATCTAGAATCTGGCTGTTGGGAGCATGGTGTTCAGTCAATAACAAGCCTGCTAAAGGTGTGCCATTGCTGCTGGCTACACTGCTTGCCAATAACACATCAATACGGTCTGATGCACTGATAATCAGTTCACCTGCCACAAACTTATCCAGTTCATGTTCAATATTGGCTGCAATTAAGCTGCTATGCAGTACGCGACGTTGGAGTGCTTCACCTTGGTTGATCCATTCTGCTTGTAAATTTGCAGCCAGATCAGACATGCGTGGCACACTCAGTGTATTGCTGAATGGCACCAAACCAATCGCAGGAAGCTGGGCACTCCCGATATGCGCATGAGTTTTTTGAATATCTGCTACAAATTTATTGGTATCACTAATTAGACGTAAGCTAGGGTCGAAGGTGAGTGGAATTTGTGCAGAACCTTCTGGTAAGCCTTTGGTGCGCATAAACAATACGCCAGCAGTACGATCACAGCTTGCACCACCAAAATGGCGCAATTGTGCTTCGACTTTTTCAGCCGTTGCAGTAGGTTTATTGGTGTCTGCATTGCTGACAATTACCACTTTGGCATCTAGTGCTTTGGCCAAAGCAGCGTTCAGTTCAGATGCAAAAGCATCACGGGCAGTTGGTAGCAAGCCTTCTACAATGATGATGTCATGTTTTTTTGCAATTTGACGATGTAGACGTACCGCATCTTCCAACAGCTCATCGCTTTCACCTGAATTTAAGCGATGAGTAACCGTTGCATATGGAATTGGCTCTACGGTTTCACTTTTGGTCAGATGTTGAAATAACGCAGACGTACGATCTGCTTCAACTTTGCTTTCTTGAGAAAATGGTTTCAGGAAGCCTGCTTTTACGCCTTGGCACTCTAAAGCATAGATTAAACCCAAACATGCTGAAGTCAGGCCAACACCTTCTCCAGTTGGGACTAAAAGAATCGTTTTCATAGTCGTCAATTTTTTAATTTAGAAAAAGGGAATAGCGAGAAATGCGCGATTGCTTAAGCAATCGCGGCATTAGATTCAGGCTTTTTTGCAGCTGTCTGATTAACCTCATGTTCAACCACGCTTGCTGTTTCTTTGGCAATTCGACCTTCTTCGTCAGTTGGGATTACCCAAATTTGTGGACCTGTGCCAGCATCGATACGACCTTCAGTGCCACGTTTGAGGGTGTTGTTTTGTTCTTTGTTCAGGTTGAAGCCGAAGTGTGGTAAGTACGCCATAGTTTTTTCACGGATGTAGGCAGAGTTTTCACCAATGCCACCTGTGAAAAACAAACCATCTAAACGTGGTAAACCACAGCTAAGCGCAGCTAAAGATTTTGCAAGGCGATAGCAGAACACTTCAATGGCTAAAGTTGCATCTTCATTGCCTTGTTCAGAGGCTTCAATCAAGGTACGCATGTCGTTAGACAAGTTGTCAGATAAGCCAAGCAAGCCGCTTTCTTTGTTTAGCATCTTGTCAATTTTGTAGACATCCCAGCCAAGGTTAGCCGCCAAGAAGCTATGTAAGCTTGGGTCTACATCGCCACTACGGGTACCCATCACAATCCCTTCAAGTGGCGTTAAGCCCATAGAAGTGTCAACGCTTTGACCGTTCCAGATGGCACAAGTTGAGCTACCGTTACCGAGGTGAGCGGTTAACCAACCACCTTGTTTTAAGCTGCCTGCCAACTCTGAGCCACGTTCAGACACATAAGCGTGGCTAGTGCCGTGGAAGCCGTAGCGACGGACGTTGTGTTCAGTGTATAAGAATTTTGGCACTGCATAGCGGTAAGCATGTGCAGGCATAGTTTGGTGGAATGCTGTATCAAATACTGCAACTTGTGGCAATTCTGGGAATAAGCGCATGGTTGCGTCAATGCCGACAAGGTGTGCAGGGTTGTGAAGTGGCGCAAGCGGCGTTGCTTCACGAATACGTTCAATAATTTCTGGTGTGAGTAGTTCAGCTTTGGTCAATGTACCACCATGTACAACGCGGTGACCAATGGCTTGAGGGTTATAGTGAGAAAGACGTTCTAAGATTGTTTCTAATGCTTTTTCGTGATCCGCATGGGGAATAGACAGTTCTAGTGGTGCGCCACCAACGGTGACACCTTTAATGCGAGCTTCGGCAGAACCTAAGTTTTCCGCTAAACCAAAAATTCGATCTTCACGACGCTCTGAAACAAGTGCATATTTAATTGAAGATGAGCCGCAGTTAATAACTAATACTGATGTAGACACGTTTATATACCCGAATTTTAATTGAAATAAGTCGTCCCTAAAGTGATCTTTATGCAGTACTTATCAATGCAATCCAGATCAGTAGTAATGTTTTATCATGTGTTGATTTTCTGTCCTAGATAGACTTTAGGAGATTAGACTTAAGCACTATCGACCAGGGAAATAATAATAAATAGAATTTATTGGTTCATAGTTTTCATTTATTAATGAAATAGTACTCAAGCATAAATTCTCCTTCCTGTATGCCTTTAACCCTAGCATGAGAAATGAATTTTGAGCAGAAGCGAAGTGTTGTTTTTATGCTTAGTTTTGATACTTGATTTCTGACCAGCGGACAATGACATAGGCAATTAATGCCACCATAAAAAAGACCAGCATCATCCAGGCCAAACCTTGTAAGGTTTCAATGATCGTCCGGTAAATTTCCAATACCCAGCGCTCTTGAGTCAGTTCAATCACAATTTTTTTGTCATTCTCTGTATAAGTCAGTGGCGTGATATATTTTTCCATATCGTAAATACGAATGCCTGAAGAGGTTCCGACCACCATGCCGGCAAATTTAGTGTATTTTGCCCAAGCTTCATGAATCGGGTCGTGAATAATGCGTGCCAGAATAGTATTAATCGAATTGGAAAAAATTTTCATTACTGTAAAAGAAACCAGTAATGCCAGTAAAAAGGTACAAATGATCAAATAATAAAACATGTGATATCCCTTTTATCTTTTTCAATTTTTTATCATTTTACAAAATTTAAGGCAGGGATAGTGTAGTCACAGTGTTCAGCTTCATGTTTGAAACTGAACACTTAAAGATGCTTTAGAGAGAGCGGTATTATTGACGAATTTGTCCGTCACCTAACACAATCCATTTTTGTGAAGTTAGACCTTCTAGACCAACTGGACCACGGGCATGGATCTTGTCGGTGGAGATGCCAATTTCAGCACCTAGACCATATTCAAAACCATCGGCAAAGCGAGTAGAGGCATTCACCATAACCGAGCTTGAATCAACGCGCGCAAGGAATTGACGTGCCAAACTGAAGTTTTCAGTAATAATTGCATCGGTATGATGCGAACCATATTTGTTAATATGCTCAATGGCTTCATCCATTCCCGATACCACTTTCACTGCCAAAATTGGACCGAGATATTCGGTGTACCAATCTTCTTCATTCGCAGGTTTCACACCGCTGCCTAAAATACGCTGGGTTTCACGACAACCGCGCAATTCCACATTTTTCTCGGCATATAGCTCGGCAATACGCGGTAAAAACTCTTCAGCAACTTTCTCATCGACCAATAAGCTTTCCATCGCATTACATACGCCATAACGATGGGTTTTGGCATTCAGTGCAATTGGTAATGCCTTATGTAAATCGGCTTGTGCTTCAACAAAGACATGGCAGTTGCCATCTAAATGCTTAATCACTGGAATACGGGCTTCATTGCTAATACGTTCGATCAGCCCTTTGCCTCCACGTGGAACAATCACGTCCACATATTCCGACATGGTAATTAAATGACCTACTGCAGCACGATCTGCAGTATTAATGACTTGTACTGAAGTTTCAGGTAGGCCCGAAGTTTTCAGTCCATGTTGTATGGCTTCAGCAATGGCTTTATTGGACTCTAGTGCTTCAGAGCCACCACGTAAAATAATGGCATTGCCTGACTTTAATGCCAGCGAAGCAGCCTCTAGTGTTACGTTCGGACGTGATTCATAAATCATACCGACCACACCCAGTGGAACACGCATTTTACCAATTTGGATACCAGACGGGCGATAAGCCAAATCGGTGATTTCCCCAATTGGGTCTACTAGGCTAATGACATCTTTTAAACCTTGAAGCATGCCTTTGAAGCGTGTGGGGTTGAGTTCTAAGCGATCAAGCAAGGCACTGTCTAATTGATTGTTACGACCTTTATCCATGTCTATCTGGTTGGCCGCTAAAATCGCAGACTCATTGTTTTGTAATGCTGTGTAAATTGCAGACAAAGCATTGTTTTTCATTTGGGTAGAAGCGCTGGCTAACACGCGCGATGCTTGGCGTGCTTGTTGTCCTACCGTTTGCATGTATTGTTCAATCGACTCTTGCATGGCGGTTTGATCACTTAGAAATTTCAGTTCCGATAGTAACAGCCTGTGTTCTGACAATGAAGCATATCGAGTGAAAATAGACAAAACTTTAGCGTACAGGGTGCCTCCTATCGCTTTTAGGGTAAAAAAAGATAAGCGGTCATGGAATGAGTTGCAGCCAAAATCATCCTTTGTATATGATGGCTAGCGATAATGACATTGACGTCTTACACAAAAATAGAAAGAGTTAGCACCTAAAAATAGGTACATACGTTGCAGAAGTAGTGTCTTGCAAAATAAAAATAAGACAAGGATGGAGGTAGGGAATATGAATTCCATTATCCAATTGGACGCGGAATTACAGTCATCAATAAATCGTCACGGTTTCTTCGATTTATATCATAAACACAGTTTTAAGCAGCCAGCTCGAACCACATGGATTGATGGTTGGAAAATCGAGTATATGGCGATTGCTAAACCTGAAACCCTGCACAAGACACCCATTGTGATTATTGGCGGCGCATTCCAAAACTTTAATTCATATAAATATTGTGTTGAACAGTTGTTCGCAGCAGGCCCCGTCATTTTAATTGATTTGCCTTCTATGGGCGCCAATCAGCAAATTATCAATGTCGATACAGGACTTTCTGCGGGTAGCTTGGAATTGAGTGATCTTTCCGCCATGTTAGGTCAGTGGCTGGATATTGTCGGAATGCAGCATGTTTCGGTGATGGGAATGTCCTTGGGTTCTGTGGTGGCATCAGGTTTGGCAGATTTACGTCCAGAGTTGATTGATCGCATGATTTTAATGGGCGTGATGCAGAAAACGCGGAAAAGCTGGCGCATGTTACTGGAAGAATCCTTATTTTTGATGCAAGAACAGCGTATGGAAGAATTTGGACAAGCGGTGATTCTGTATCTGGTTAATCATGCCAAACTGGATGTGACGCGAATGTCACCGACGGCAAAGCGCCTGTTCTTTCGGCAGATGGCGGACTTCACTGCAACCGAACAGGAGCGCTATGAAATTAACTGTAATCGCTTGTTACGCCTGACCGATGTCCCAATTCCAAGCAGTAAAGTGCTGGTGGCATGCGGGCAATATGACAGTTTTACCTTGCCGCATGAAAATGCCAATTTTGCCGTGCAATGTCCTGACATGGAATTTGCCATGATTGCCAACGCAGATCATGTGCCGCAATTGCAACGACGTAAAGAAACCATGCATTTATTTGCGACTTATTTACGTGGCGAGTCAATTCAATCGCTTGAAGGCATTATTAATCTGACACGGGCGCAATTGCTGACCATGGAACGCCGCGGAGAGCCACGGATTCAGGTGAGTCAGCCTTTTACTCGGCTTACGCATCGTTTTCTCAATGTACAGTTTGCTACAGAAATAGTCGATCTCAATTTCTTTGGCTTGATGCTCAAGTTTCATCATCAAGACAGTCAGCGTGTTGCTGAATATCCTCGCGATTTAGCACTGCATTTAAAAGATGAGGAAGGGGAATTCTCGATTGAATGTTTGATTTTTGAAGCAGGGGAAACACATGTCCGTGCCTTGTTTAAACATGGTAGTTTTGATGTGGCGGAGCGACTGCTACGTTATATTCAGCGACAACAGTCAGCTTTGATGCCTGCTAGTGCTTGAGCGTCAGTATGATGCTAAGAAAAGGGAGTTGATTGAACTCCCTTTTTTGATTTTTTCCCATTGATTATCTTGAAGATTGCCGACTAGAAGCATGTAGCATCCAAACCAAATCTCCAGAATGTTCCTCTGCCGAGGTCTCATTGGTCTGTGCTTGAAAATAATATTTGGGCTGAACGATGTGGGAATTTTGAAAGCCTGCATCTGTCAGAAACTGTCGTACTTCTTGCGGATGTGTGAAGTGGAAGCTAAATGCACTGCGTGACATGAATTTTAAGAGCTTACTGCTACTCCAGATAATATGTGCCAGTTTATTTTTGACAGGTTCAGGATACAGGTCGCTGAGATAATGAATTTCAGGGAAGCGTTGCCCATGGTGACTAATCGCTTGGAACAGTTGT
The DNA here is from genome assembly GCF_022601715.1 of Acinetobacter zhairuonensis. GTDB lineage: Bacteria > Pseudomonadota > Gammaproteobacteria > Pseudomonadales > Moraxellaceae > Acinetobacter. The sequence goes on from NZ_JAKVIM010000005.1 coordinate 121,122, forward strand.
GCCAATAATGCTTTGTCAAAATAGTTGATTAAGCCCTCACTGATGACCAAAAGTGGATATTGTGCATCAAACTGCTGAAAGATCTGTGCGAATTCATGGCTAAAAATATCCGCGCTAAGTACCTGTGGGCTATTCGGATCAAGTTGTTGTAAGGCTTGGGTTTTGAGCTGAGCCATATCTGGCAAATCTAATTCACGATAAACCAAATTGGGGAACTTTTGTCGAAAATGCCAACCACGCGGAGAAAGTCCGCAGGCAATTTCCAAGACCTGTAATTTCGGGTATTGCGCCAGTAGTTGGTAAAGATGTTCATCAATCATGCAATGGCGCTGCTTCAAGGTACTCCGCATGCTGCCACCGACATAACGCTCTGCCCATGATTCTAAGGGATGCGCCAGTTTTGCCAGAAATTTGCCTTTGGCTGTCGCGAAAATAGGATTAGAAATTCCCATTTGGTACCAAATATAGCCCGTGTAGTGTGCGGTAAATGAAATATGGCGATGTTGTGAAAGTCCTTCTGTCATGTCTTCCTGACCTACTTTTTTGTTTTGATTCTCGTACAGCAAGCGTTGCTGAAAGTTTTTCACATCATAAAGAAAAAGGAGCATTTTGTGATGCTCCTTCCGTCGAATAGTTAGCCTGCATTTTTAAAGGCGACAATTCTGTCTCGGATTTGTCGCCATTCATCACCGAGATCTAAGCTTTCGCCAATTTCAATGTTTGGAATTTTACCGCGCATGCGTTCTAGGCGTTGTTGATTCGGTAATGGCAGTTCTGTGATACCTGCCAATGCGACACATTGTGCAGCGCGATCATTACAGACCAGTCCCATATCACAGCCTGCTTGAAGCGCTGCTTGAATACGAGCATCGGCACCACCTGCGACACAGGCTGCTTGCATGCTTAAGTCATCAGAGAACAGGACGCCATCAAACTTTAATTCTTGACGCAGAATATTTTGAATCCAGAACTTAGAGAAACCTGCTGGGTTTGGGTCAACCTGATCATAAATCACGTGAGCAGGCATCAGGGCATCCAGTTGTGGCATCAATTGAATAAAGCTTTGCATGTCTTTGGCAAAGATTTCAGCATAAGGACGAGAGTCAATTGCTGCCGCCACATGAGAGTCTGCTTTCACCGAACCATGTCCAGGGAAGTGCTTCCCAGTGGATGCCATACCCGCACGTTTCATGCCTTTTAGGAAAGCGCTAGCCAGCGGCACAATATCCTGCATATTTTTGGCAAAACCACGGTCGCCAATCACATCGCTAATGTCATTTAAATCGAGCACAGGTGCAAAGCTGAAATCAATGCCGACTGCCAGTACTTCAGTCGCCATGAGCCAGCCACATTGTTCAGCCAAATCGAGTGCCTGTTCACGATGGTCTAAATACAGCTCACCGAAACGCCCCATGGCTGGGAGCAGGGTAAAACCCGTTTTCAAACGTTGTACACGTCCACCTTCCTGATCGACCGCAATTAAGATTTCTGGGCGAATTTGACGCATATGATCGGTCAGTGCGCGAACTTGTTGTGGGGACTGAATATTTCGTGCAAATAAAATAACGCCACCGACTTGCGGAGCTTGCAATAGTTCAATATCTTCTTGGGTAAGTTCTGTGCCAGCGATGTCCAGCATCAATGCGCCAATCATATCGGTGTCCGTGTTTGAATTATTTAAATAAAGAGGCTGAAGGGATCAGCTTCCGCGAAACAATACCCGAATTCTGCAATGATTTGCTACATTTTGTCAGCACAGATTATGATAAAACTACACGACATAAACATATTCAGTTGTTTAAGATGTTGAATCTGCACCATTCATATTGAATAACGACGCAGAAATTTTGGTCGAAAACCAAGGAAGTACAAATTATTTATGAAACTTCAAACAATAGCTTGTGCAGTTGCGATTGCGACTGGTGGTTTGTTTTTTACACACGCAATCAATGAAGCAATTGCGGCAAATGATACTGCTGTAGTCTCGCAATCTATCGTACCAACAAAAGAACAGGCACTGGTTTCACGACAGCTCGCAACCTTAGTCGATCGTCAACATTATTTGAATATGCGTCTGGATGCGGAGACCTCGAACCGTATTCTTGATTTTTATCTGGACAGTTTAGATCCAGATCACACGATTTTTCTGAATTCTGAAGTTGAACAATATAAGAAACAATATGGTGCGACCTTTGGTGCGGCATTAAAAGCGGGCGATTTAACAGGTCCTTATACGATTCATGCGCAATACCGTGAACGTTTGACACAGTTTTATGAGTTTATGTTGGCTGAGTTGAAAAAGCCGCAAAATCTGCATCAGTCGAATATTTACATTGATATTGACCGTGAAAAAGCACCTTATTTTAAGAATAGCCAAGAGCAGCGTGCCTATTGGCAAAAAATGCTGGTTTCTCAGCTGATCAACTTAACCATTAGTAAGCAAGAAGATCAAGCCAAACAAAAGGTTCTGAAAGATAATCCAGAACTTGCGAATGGACAGGACTTAACCAGCCCAGAAGATTTAACCCCAGTTCAGACCCTGACCAAGCGCTATACCCGTCAATTGGAACGCATTAGCCGTACCAAGAGTGATGATGTATTAGATAAAACCTTGAATGCGATGATGCTGACTTACGATCCGCATAGCAACTATTTCCCACCTGTGGATGCGATGGAGTTGAACCGTCAAACCACGTTGCAACTCGAAGGGATTGGGGTATCGATTCGCCCTGAACGTGGCAATGAAGATTACACCAAGATTGAGACCATTGTAGATGGTGGTCCTGCGAGTAAAACAGGACAAGTGAAATCGGGTGACCGCATTATTGGTGTGGCACAAGATGGCGAAAAAATGGTGGATGTAGTCGGTTGGCCTAGTAATGAAATTGTCGGGCTGATTCGTGGTAAACGAGGTACTAAAGTCACGGTACGTTTATTGGCGACAGGTGCTTCAATGAACCAAGCGCGCAATGTGACCATTGTACGTGATGTGATTCAGGAAGAAGATGCTGGGGTACGTGCACGTGTGGTTGAAGTCAAGCGTGATGGCAAAGTCCACCGTATGGGCGTCATTGAAATCCCATCTTTCTATCTGAATTATCGTGCACGCCGTGCCGGCAATGAATACCGTTCAGTTTCTGAAGATACCAATAATGCCTTGAAAGACCTACAAACCAAAAATGTAGAAGGCATTATTATTGATTTACGTAACAACCCTGGTGGCTCTTTGGAAGAAGTCGCGCGTATGTTGGGGCAGGTGATTAAGTCCGGTCCAGTGGTGCAAATCCGCGATGGCAATGGCAACGTGAGCGTGTTTGAAGATGATGATGGTGGCGCGCAAACTTATGCAGGTCCATTGGCTGTCATGGTGAATTTGGCTTCCGCTTCGGCAAGTGAAATTTATTCGGCGGCCATTCAAGACTACGAACGCGGTATTGTGATTGGCAGCACCACCACGGGTAAAGGAACCGCACAAGTTCAGCTGGATTCCTTAGCCCATGGGCAAGCAACCTTGACTCAGCGTAAGTTTTATCGTGTCACGGGTGGCAGTACGCAAAATAAAGGCGTCATTCCAGATGTCACGCTAGTCGATATCTACAACGAAGAGTTTGGCGAACGTAAAGCTAAGAATGCTTTGAAATGGGACACGATTCCAACTGCACCGTTCAAACGTGAAGGTTCGGTCAAACCGTATGTGCAGCAGCTTGATCAAGCTTCAGACCAACGTGTCAGCGTCGATCCACAATTTAAGTATCTGGAACAGCGTAAAGCGATTGCGAAAAAGTCGGATGACCAGAAACGTATCGTGTTAGATATTGATCAACGCAAAGCTGAACTGATTGCACTTGAGCAGGAAACTTTACAGGCAGAAAACCAGCGTCGTCAGGCAACGGGACAAAAACCGTATGCAAATTGGGAAAGCTATCAAGCCTCTTTAGATGCTTTGGCAGAGTCACGTGCCAAAATGAAAGCTACACAACGCCCAGCTTTGCCTGAAGAAGAAGCTTTTGTAACCGAAGCAGCCAATGTCTTGTTGGACTATGCGAAAGTACAAAAGACGAAATCTTAACTTGCTGTAAAGTTTGTTATGTTAAAAAGCCAGTCTACACAAGACTGGCTTTTTAATGTTTGGAGTATAAAAAAGGCATAAAAAATAAATGGATATTGCTTCAACACTGTAACTAAATTACGTAAATATTCGGGAATAAACACTTGACCAAAAGGATAGAGTATTAGATTCTTAACAGGATTATAAAATTTGAAAAACTTTAGGTTATTTATTGCTCGAGAGCACGACTTTGAATGTATTGATAAAAAAAAGATGACCTAAACGGAAGCTTTATATGGTTCATATACATTATGATTTAAGCCTTGTTGTGGGTTCTATTTTATTTGCTTTGTTGGCATGTTTAATGGTCGTGTCACTGGAACAATTATTATTCCGAGGACCACAGCAAAAGCTTCACAAGGTGATTTTGCTGACCAGTGGTCTAGTTTTAGGCGTTGCCATTTGGTGTATGCACTTTATTGCTATTTTTGCTTGCCAGTTTCCTGAATCATTTAGTATTGATTTTGGGTTGACGATTACATCGTATTTAATCGCTTTTGTCGCATCGACTTTCGCCATTTGGCTGATTACACGTCCCACTTTATCTTTCGCCCGCCTGATTATGGGGGCAGTGCTGATGGGACTGGGCATTTCGGGTATGCATTATACTGGCATGCTCGCTTTAAAACTGCCGTCTTATCATATTCAATATGACGCCATGATGGTGGTATTTTCGATTATCTTTGCCATCTGTGGTTCAGGTTTAACCTTTTGGCTCACATTTAAATATAAAGCGGCCATCAAATATAAGCTTTGGCTAAAAATCTGTATTGCTTTAATGATGGCGATTTCGATTGTAGGTATGCATTTTAGTGGCATGGCGGCGACGAAATTTGTTCAAGATTCTACAGATTTGCTGAACTTAAACCAGTCAGGTTATGGCTTGATTGTGTTTACAGTATTGTTGGTCACTTCTCTGATTTTTATTGCTGCATTTTTTGTTGCAGTACTTGAACAGCGTCTAGAAGAACGGAATATACAGCTCTATACCGCCAATCAGGAACTTGCAAAGCAAGCTGTGAGAGATAACCTGACTAAATTGCCGAACCGTTTGTATTTAGCCGAATACGCTCATTTCCTTTTTACTAATCATCGCTATAACGATCAGAAAATTGCTTTTCTTTTTATCGATTTAGATCGTTTTAAAGGCGTCAACGATGTCTTTGGTCATCATGTGGGTGATCAATTGCTGGTACAGCTCTCGAGCCGTATTCATGCCCAACTGAATGAGCGTCAAAAACTGCTACGTATTGGCGGAGATGAGTTTTTGATGGTGATTGAAGATGCCAGCCTCGAACAAGCAGAACGAATGGCAGCAGTTGCACTGGAACAAATTCAAGAAAGTTTTCTCATCGCAGGGAAGGAAATTAATATTTCAGCCAGTGTGGGCATTGCTATGTTCCCAGAACATGGTAATAACTTGCAAGATTTGCTGATTAATGCAGATGCAGCAATGCTGTCCTCGAAATACCAAGGTCGGAATACCTATTCAGTGTTTAACTATACAGTTGATCAGCAAGAAACCAAAAGCCTGACCAAGTTAATTAATGACCTGTATAAAGCGGTTGAAGAACAGCAATTTGTCCTATTTTATCAGCCGAAATTTACCACACAAGATCATCAAATTTGTGGTGTTGAAGCCTTAATTCGTTGGCAGCATCCGACTTTAGGTTTGTTGACTCCGAACATGTTTATACGTGGTGCGGAAAAAACAGGATTGATTATTGAATTGGGCTATTGGGTGCTGGAACAAGCCTGTCGTCAAATTCAAATTTGGGAAAAAAATAACGTACCATTTTTCCCTGTAGCAGTGAATCTTTCAGCCGTTCAATTTGAACATAAGCATCTGTTTACCAATCTGGAGCAGTTGTTTGAAAAATATCAAATTGATCCAAGTCATTTGATGATTGAGATTACAGAAACCACTGCGATGCATCATATTGAATCCAGTATTCTGAGTTTCGAGCGATTGCGCCAAATGGGGATTAAATTGGCGATTGATGACTTTGGTACAGGGCATTCCAGCTTCCTGTATTTAAAAAATCTTCCTGTAGATGAACTGAAAATAGACCGTGAATTTATTTATGATTTAGAAGAAGATTCTAAAGAAGAGATGATTTTGGAAAGTATCATCCAGCTTGCGATTAAGCTCGGTTTGGTGGTTACCGCAGAAGGGGTGGAATGTGCATCTCAGGCGGAAATTTTATCGCGTTTAGGCTGTCAGCAATTGCAAGGTTATTTATTTGCGATGCCGATGGAAGTGGAGCAACTAGAGCGTATCTAAGTTCTAGCTTTAGGTTGCAGTTCAGTTAGAGTAGTATTGGGTTTGATCTCTGTTTTTCAAATTCACCTCGATCGAGTATCTAAAATTACATACAGATGCGATTACGTCCTTCGGCTTTAGCTTGATAGAGATTTTCATCTGCCAGTTTCATGACCGCTTTAATCTGTACCGAAGAGTCAGGCCAGTGGGCGAGTCCAATTGAAATGGTAATTGGACCAATGCCTTCAACCAGCGTGGTCTCAAGTTTGAGTCTTAGGCGTTCTGCCAGTTTATAACCAATATTCAAATCAGTACTTGGCGTGAGGACGATAAATTCTTCACCACCAAAACGGCAACAGACATCATTATCACGGAAATTGGCTTGAATCAGTTCAGCGACTTTCTGTAACACCAAATCGCCTTTGTCGTGACCATAAGTGTCATTCACTTGTTTAAAGTGATCAATATCAATCGCAATCACACAAAACTGGGTTTTGGTATTCATCAACTCTTGCGTAAAGACTTCCATGCCACGTCGGTTATAAAAACCTGTTAGGGGGTCGGTGTTGACATGATAGTTTAGTTCGCTAATCCGATTTTTAAAGTTCTGCGCGCTGAGCAAGAGCGACAGACGGAACTTTAACACCTCAAAATACCAAGGCTCGATACTTTTAATTTTTTGATCGATATCAGGGGTATTCAAAATACTCGCCATTTTTGCCAGCTGTTCTAGAGGATTGGAAATCAGATAGGCAATGCGCCAAACAATAAAGAAAATAACCAGATAAAAGATCGACATGCCAAACAGGATTTTATACACAATACTGGTGGCTTGTTCTAACAGAATCGCTGTGGGTTGTTGTGAAATGATGATCCATTTGGTGGAGGGCACATAGGCAAATCCTGCCAGATTCTCTTTACCTTCACTGTTGACCAGCTGCATCTTACCAAATTTGGTCGCCTGAATTTGTGCCAGTCCCGTGTTATGCGTTACGGTTTCACCAATCCGTTTTGGATCGGGGTGAAAAATAATACGGTTATACTGATCCAGCACATACATATAGCTGTTTTGATAATTGTATTTGATGCTCAGTAATTCACGAATAATGTTATTTTTCTTTAAATATAGCGCGCCACCAATAAAGCCGAGATAGTTGTGGTTCTGGTCAAAAATGGGTTGTGAGACAAAAACAATCAAATTATGACGCACAGAATAATAAGGTGGCGTGATAACGGGGGCTTTTTTATCTAAGGAAAGCTGAATGCCGTAGGTTTTATTGATGCGTTTTTTATCAAATGCCAGCTGTTCGGGTGCATAAGACAAGAAACGCCCATCTTTATCAATGACCACCACGCTGTCAAAGGCATCAGACTGGAAGCGTAAGCGATCGACTTCATTTTGCAGTTGAATCGGATCATCAAAAGAATGCCCGAGAATGTCGGCACTATACGCCAGTTGCTTGACCAGATTTTTGAACTGTAAATCTGTGCCATGCGCAATTTTTGAAGCATAGTCAAAATTGACGGAGAGGGAGTTTTCAATCAATTGTTGACGCTGAATGTAATAACTGACGGCCAATGAAATTACAAACAGGCTAAAGACACTAAACATCGCTAGGAAAAGAATGAGTTTTCTTAAATCTAGATTAAGTGTTGAAAGTAGCCTTTGCACAATGGTCATTACAATATGAGGTGATTCTGTCGCGAATGGAGTTTTAGCAAAACTTAATCAGGTGATGATATGAAAAAATCAAAGTCAGCCTGAATCTAAACTTGTAGCATGCCAGACAATGTATAGAGAAATGAGATAAAAATCTAGTTTTGATAAAATTTATCCATGCGCTTAACACTGCTATTACTGGTCAAGCAGAAGATTAAGTATTATATTGTTTTTGTAACTATATTTTAATTTTTTGTATCTCTATTTCACGATTTATCTGCGGTTCAAGATTTAAACAAATAAGCAAAATGAAATGTAACCATGTTTGATCTTCACGTTTTCCCGAGGCAATTATGAAAATACAACTCCTAGAGATTGGCTCAGAAACCGAGCAATTAAGTGCGTGTAGACTTTCATTGTTGCTGGATATTGAGACCCCACAGAATCAGATTTCAACTGTTCTTAAATTAGCACGACAATTACTGGCAGTCGATTATGCGGTTATGCAATTTCATCATGAACCCTATGCGTGGGTATCGATGTCGTCTGGTTTAAAAGCCTATGCCTGTTCAGCTCTGTTTGCAGATTTACAAGCGCATGTTTATGTCGATGACCAACATGCAGATTATGCCGCATTTGTGAGTGAGGTTTCGCGTTTGGGCTTAGTTGCAGAGCCGCGCTTATTGGTCTTGAACTTACGCAATACCGAGGGGCAGTCATTTGGTCAGGTGGTTTTTTTCGATCAGCAGACTGCACCATTTACTCAAGATCAGATTCAAATGCTGCAAGAGCTGTTTATCAATTTAATCAAGCATATTGAACTTAAGATTGATTATGCTGAGTTGAAAGAAATGAATGAACAGCAATCAGCATTAAATTTTAGTAAAACCAAATTTTTCCAAATTATTGCGCATGATTTGCGTGCACCTTTTCATGGGCTGCTGGGCTTTTCAGAAGTGCTGGCTCAAGAGCGTGACAGTTTGGATGAAGCCAGTATTCAGAATATTGCCGATTACTTGCATGACACCACGCAGTCAACCTATAGCTTATTGGAGAGTTTACTCAATTGGGCAATGGCTGAAGGCGGACGCTTTGTGTTTCATCCGATTAATTTTCAATTAAAGCAAGCCTCTAAAATCGTATTTGATGTATTAAATGGACTTGCCATTAAAAAGAAAATTCAATTGATTGATACGGTGCCAGAAGAGATCAAAGTTTTTGCTGACATCAATATGGTGACTTCAGTGATTCAAAATTTGGTCTCAAATGCGCTTAAGTTCACGCATATGGATGGGACAGGTGTAGTAAAAATTACTGCCGAGCTGAGTGAAAAGGGTGTCGAGATTTCCATTCAGGATACGGGGCTAGGCATGACACCACAGCAAATTGAACAACTGTTTCAACCCCGATTAACCGTCAGTTTTAAAGGTACTGATGGTGAAAAAGGCATGGGGTTGGGTTTGGTGCTGTGTAAACGCTTTGTGGAAATTAATCAGGGCGAAATTGAGGTGTACTCTAAGGAGGGGGAAGGTACCTTATTTAAGGTGACTTTACCGCAAGCCGAATCTCATCTAGCCCTTGGTGCTAGTCAAAAACGCATAGAAGTTTCTCCTTAAAAGAGGATGCTCGCTGCTTTTGAATAAAAATAACCAGAAAACAGAATCCGCGAGGTGGTATCCCATTGGCTGATTGAGTACACTCAAACTAAAGTCGCTGTCATACTTTTGCCCAATATCCGACTTTAATCGTCCTGCATATGCTGGATCACAACAAGATAGAGTCATACTGAAAAGGATGGTCCGAATGATCGTATACTGGTCAAAACGACCGTCCAACTAAATATGCACCATGCGACAACATGAACCTTAATAATTAAAGAAGAAGTTGAATTCGGCTTGTGCCGAAAAAGGAGAGCCGCTCTTGATGAACGCTGAACAATTGCAGAAAACCTTGTGCGCCAGCCAATATGCAGAACAAGTTTTGGCAATCCATTCCAGCTTATTAGAACAAGATTACAGCGTTGATCAGTTCCTGACTTCCTTAACCACAGCACAAATTTATGCGCACGTCCAAGATGAATTACAACTTGTAGAAGATGAAAGGACGTGGTTACGACTTAGCCGAGTATTACGCGCCCGATTGATGTTTCGCTGGATTTGGCAAGATGCCAACCAATTAACCGATGTGGTGACACTCACGCGTGAGCTGTCCGATTTTGCCGATGCGATGGTCTGTGCGGCAAAGGATTTTGCGCGTAAGCCTTTGGTTGCTAAGCATGGCGAGCCAATGGGCTATAACGGTAAAGTTCAAGATTTGATTGTGATTGCCATGGGTAAACATGGTGCACAAGAACTCAATCTGTCCAGCGATATTGATTTGATTTTTACTTTTGATGAGCAAGGTGAAACCAATGGACGCAAATGTATTGATGTACAGCAATTTTGTATTCTTTGGGGACAAAAGCTGATTTACCTGCTGGATCATATGACCGCGGATGGTTTTGTCTTCCGTGTGGATATGCGTTTGCGTCCGTGGGGTGATGGTTCTGCGCTGGCAATCAGTCATGTGGCTTTGGAAAAATACCTGAGTCAACATGGGCGCGAATGGGAGCGCTATGCATGGATCAAGGCGCGTATCGTCACAGGTGGCAAAGAAGGTGATGAATTATTGGCAATGACCCGTCCATTCGTGTTTCGGCGTTATGTGGATTACACCGCCTTTGAAGCCATGCGCGAAATGAAAGCCATGATTGAGCGTGAAGTGGCGCGTCGAAATATTGAAGATGATATTAAGCTGGGTGCAGGCGGGATTCGTGAAGTCGAATTTATCGTGCAGGTGTTCCAATTAATTTATGGCGGTTCAAAACTCGAACTACAAGATCGTCAATGTCTGGTCAGCCTGCATCATTTGGGTGAGGTAGGGTTACTGGATCCGCAAGTGGTGCTTGAGCTGGAAGATGCCTATTTATTCTTGCGTCGCGTTGAACATGCGATTCAGGCATTGAACGATCAACAAACACAATCCTTACCGAGTGAACCTGAGCTACGTCAGCGCATGACCGATACTCTGGGTTATGCAGATTGGCAATCCTTCCTTGATGTGTTGAATCAGAAGCGTGCCAAGGTGATTTATCAGTTTGAGCATCTGATTAAAGAAAAAGAGCCTGATCCATTGGTGGAGAGCTTTGGTCAACTGGAGCAACGCTTAAAAGCAGTACTGGATGAGGATGCCAAAAAACTGGTACATGAATTCTGGTATGGCAATGCCTTAAAAAAATTGCCTGCTAAAGCGGTACAACGTTTAAAAATGTTCTGGCCACATTTGATTGAAGCGATTTTGGAGTCGGATAAACCGCAAACAGCTTTATTGCGTTTAATGCCGTTGGTTGAGTCGGTGATGCGTCGTACCGTGTATCTGGTGATGTTGATTGAAAGTAAAGGGGCATTACAACGCTTGGTCAAAATGGCGACGGTCAGCCCATGGATCTGTGAAGAGCTGACCCATTATCCAGTGTTGCTGGATGAGTTCCTCTCGATGGATTTTGAACTGCCACGCCGTCAGGATTTACAGGACTCTTTACGTCAGCAATTGCTGCGTATTGAACTCAATGAAGTCGAAGATTTGATGCGGGTACTGCGTCTATTCAAAAAGTCTAACGTCTTGGCGGTGGCTGCCAGTGATGTATTGGCTGAAAGTCCACTAATGAAAGTTTCAGATGCCTTAACTGATATTGCGGAAGTGTCGGTTAATGCCACCCTGAATATGGCGTATCAGATGGTGGCAAAACGGCATGGTTTCCCGCTTGACATCGAAGGTCAGCGTTGTGCGATTGACCATACGGCATTTGCCGTGGTGGGTTACGGCAAAGTCGGTGGGATTGAGCTGGGCTATGGTTCTGATTTGGATTTGGTGTTTATCCATTATATGGATGAACAGGCTGATACGGATGGACCGAAATCGATCAGTGGCTTTGAGTTTGCCATGCGTGTGGCGCAGAAATTTATTTCGCTGATGACCACGCAAACCCTCGATGGTCGGGTCTATGAAATTGATACGCGCCTGCGTCCTTCTGGAGAGGCAGGGGTTTTGGTGACAAGCTTAAAGGCATTTGAACAATATCAACTGAAAAATGCTTGGTTATGGGAACATCAAGCGCTAGTACGTGCACGTTCGATTGCAGGTGAAGAAACCTTGCGGGATAAGTTCGAGCAACTGCGTTGTCGGATCTTAACTTTGCCTAGAGAAGAGGCAAATGTCCGCGACGAAGTGCTCAAAATGCGTCAGAAAATGAAAGACCATTTAGGTTCTTCTAAAGAACAACAAAAAGATGGAATTTTTCATTTAAAACAGGATGCAGGTGGTATCGTTGATATTGAATTTATGGCACAGTATGCTGTGTTAGCATGGAGTGGGTCGAATCCCGATCTCGCCCATTACTCCGACAATGTACGAATCCTTGAAGACGCTGCAAAAGCAGGTTGCTTATCCAGTGACGATGCAACAGCATTGATTCAAGCTTATCTCAGTGAACGAGCCGAGAGCCACCGTTTAGCGCTTGCGAACCAATCCATGCAAGTAAATGCTGCGGACTGGCACAATACCCGCGTGATCGTTTGCAAGTTATGGCAAAGATTAATAGATCCAACTGCCACGGCAGTATTGGATAAAAATGACTGTGTATAAAAAAATTTGGAGTGTGTGCCATGAATTTGGCTGATCGTGATGGTTTTATTTGGCAAGATGGACAATTAGTTGACTGGCGTGAAGCGAAAGTTCACGTTTTAACGCATACTTTGCACTACAGTATGGGTGTCTTTGAAGGTGTACGTGCTTACGAAACACCTAAAGGTACAGCGATTTTCCGTTTACAAGACCACACAAAGCGTTTGCTTAATTCTGCAAAAATTTATCAAATGAAAGTTCCATTTGATCAAGCAACGCTAGAACAAGCTCAAATTGATGTGGTTCGTGAAAATAAATTAGCATCATGCTATTTACGTCCTTTGATCTGGATTGGTTCGGAAAAACTCGGTATTGCAGCAACCAATAACACCGTTCATGCTGCGGTAGCGGCTTGGGGTTGGGGTGCATATTTAGGTGAAGAAGCGATGGCGAAAGGTATTCGTGTAAAAACTTCATCTTTCACACATCACCATCCAAACGTGACCATGTGTAAAGCAAAAGCATCAGGTAACTATACTTTGTCAATTCTTGCTCACCAAGAAGTTGCACATTCAGGTTACGATGAAGCAATGCTAATGGATCCACAAGGCTATGTCTGCCAAGGTTCTGGCGAAAATGTATTCCTTGTGAAAGATGGTGTGTTACATACCCCTGATATTGCGGGTGGTGCATTGGATGGCATTACGCGTCAAACCGTGATTACCATTGCCAAAGACTTAGGTTATGAAGTGGTAGAACGCCGTATTACCCGTGACGAGTTCTATATTGCGGATGAGGCATTCTTCACAGGTACTGCTGCTGAAGTGACGCCAATTCGTGAATATGATGACCGTCAAATCGGTTGTGGTTCACGTGGTCCGATAACCACTGAAATTCAAAAGACTTATTTTGATGCAGTGCAAGGTCGTAACGACAAATATGCACACTGGTTGACTTACGTAAACTAAGTTGATCGGTTAAGATCAAAAGGCGAGACTTCGGTTTCGCCTTTTTTATTGAAATTTGATCATGGTTAGAGCTTATGCATATTGTCTATGTTAGTGATGGAAAGGCGGGACACCGTTCACAAGCACTTGGCTTGTTTAAGGCTATACAAAGACAATCTACAGAAATGGTCAGCTTTGAAGAAATTTCGATAGAAGACTTAGCTATTTTCTCGCTTGTTGCTGGGATATTTCATCGATCGATTCCACAGTTGAAAAACCTGCCCAATTTGATTATTGGAGTCGGTAGTCATACCCAATTACGTGTGTTATTGCTTGGGAAAATTTATACGCAAGCTAAAACTGTGATTTTAATGAAACCGAATTATCCATTGACTTGGTTTGATTACAGTGTGATTCCTGCACATGATGGTATTCCTGCATCTGCTCGCGTAATTGTGACTCAAGGGGCACTGAATCCGATAGTAAATGAACAGCGACATCAATCAGGAAGAATTTTGATTGCATTGGGTGGCTCATCGAAACGCCATCAATGGAATGAGGATAAAGTCTTTGCATCGATTGAGCACATTGTGCAGCAACAATCGAATAATGAAATCATTATTACCACCTCACGTCGAACACCAGAGCTGTTTGTTGAACGCTTGAATGCCCATCCTTTTTTACCCCATGTACATTTTTTTCCAGTCGAACACACAGCGCAAGGCTGGATTTTTGAGGAAATGCAGAAAGCTGAAGCAGTTTGGGTTACTGAAGACAGTGTCTCGATGATTTATGAAGCATTGACCGCTGGATGTCGAGTTGGAGTAATTGCCATGGATCGCATTAAACAGGATCGTATTACCGCATCAGTCGATGTTTTGTTGGGAAAAAGTATTGTGACTGAAACCTCAGACTTAGCCCAGTTGCCTCCACCGAATGCTTTTAAAGAAGCGGAGCGTGTGGCAACATATCTTTTAGCTCAATAAGCAGATGTTGCCTGTGATTTACTTATTTCTTATCGTATTGCTGATAATCGTGGTGTTTAGTTACAAGTTTGCATGGTGGAAACCCGCAGTGGATTGGAAGAGACCACGAGTACTCATGTATCACATGGTGCGCGAACATATTGATGGGGCAAAATTTAATAAACTCAGAGTTACTCCAGCCCAATTTGAGCAACAGGTGGCATGGATGAAGGCACAAGGTTTTCATTTTGTCACCATGCAGGAATTGCAAGCCAATTGGGGGCAGCACCCTGAAAAAACCGTTGCGATTACTTTTGATGATGGTTATTTGGATAACCTAGAAAATGCGTATCCAATCTTAGAGAAGTATCAAGCCAAAGCGACTATTTATGTGGTTGTAGACCGACATGATCGTGACTGGTCGACGTATAAAAAAGCACATCATAATAGTGGCGAATTGGCACGTGAACCTAAGTTGAATGATGAGCAAGTGAAATTCTTGGCGGATAGTGGTTTAGTCGAAATAGGCTCACATACCATGACCCATGCCAATTTGGATAAATTGGATGATGCTCAATGCTTATCAGAACTGACTCAGTCGAAGTTACAACTAGAGCAATTGATTCAGCAACCTGTGACCAGTTTTGCTTATCCATTTGGTATTTATTCAGTACGTGATGTGCAACTGGCAAAGCAGGCTGGCTATCAAAATGCTGTCACCACGATTGAGGGGATTGATGGACCACAACCTGATTTTATGCAGTTACAACGGATTAAGATTAGCGGTAAAGACTCACTCTTTGCTGTGAAATTAAGATTGAAATTAGGTAAGCGTAGTTGATGATTTTTAGTAGTATCTTTGTTGTGTCAATATTATGACAGAGATAAAGTATTTATTAATAAGTGGTTGGAAATACAAAGTATGAATTTATCTTTAAATAAAGTTGCGATTTTGTATATTGCAACAGGAAGATATACTATTTTTTGGGATTATTTTTATAATTCAGCGGAAAAAAATCTATTGCCTGACTGCCAAAAACATTATTTTGTTTTCACAGACAATCAAGAGTTTTTAAGCTTAAGAGAAACAGAGAAAGTAAGTTATATAGAACAGGAAAAGTTGGGATGGCCTTATGATACATTAATGAGATTCGATATTTTTTTGAAAATAGAGGATTTGCTAAAAAAATTTGATTATATCTATTTTTTTAATGCAAATACTGAAATTTTAGCACCAATTTATGCAAAAGAATTATTGCCATTAAAACCTGATAAAAAATTAGTTTTTGCTATACAACCTCATGCATTTCATAAAAAAAGAAATAAGTTTACTTATGACCGAAACCCTCAATCTAGAGCATATATACCCTATGGTCAAGGCAGGTATTATTTTACTGGTGCATTAAATGGTGGTTGTAGTGAAACTTATTTAGAAATGTGTCGTATACTGAGTTTAAATACGCATAAAGATTTAGATCATAATCAGATTGCTTTATGGCATGATGAAAGCCATTTAAATAAATATGCATTAAATCGTACTGATATTCAAATATTACCACCCTTTTTTACACGCGGTGAAACTGAACCTTGGAAGAAGCAAGCTAAAGTTATGTTCTCAGATAAGGCTCATTTTCGTTTTGGCGGACATGCTTATTTGAGAGGGGAAACAGACCATAAAATCAATGAAGATGAATGGAAAAATTCTACCGATGTCAAATCGAAAGGTTTTAGCTTTAGGGTAAAGCAATATTTTGCTTCAATATTTTTATAAATAAATCTCATTAATATTACCTGGTATTTACATCTTGGTAGAATTTAAATACCAGGTTTTTTTCTAGATATCACTTTTCGCGGGTGTAGAATATACAGCCATAATATATAAATAAGGTAATTTAATTTTTTGAGTTTTACTACGGGTGTATTTTGTAAACGGTAATGATTTTTATTGATTACAGTTGTATCAGCATTGATATAAATTAAACCAAATTGTTCTGCAAAACGTTCATAGCGAAATTGAAGATTTTGATTTTGTTTTGCTTTTTCAATGGCGATGGAGTAAGGAACAGGTCCAGTAGTATTGAGTACTCCTTTGCGTCCTACGTGATATTTCATTGGTGTATAGTCATGAATCCGAAAAGTAACTTCATCAATGACCGCTTTTAAAAAAGGAGAATAGGGTTGGGCAATAATATTCCATTGTTGGTATTCTCCATTTTTTAAAAATTTGAGATGTTTATTGATACCATAGCCTTGGTATTTTTGTCCGATTTCATTTTCCCAACCACAAATAATAAATTCATCATCTTCATGCAAAATATCATCAAAAGGTACAGCACAAGAACTTTTTAAATCTAGATAAACACCACCTTCCTGATACATTAATAAATAACGGAAAAAATCAGAACGTGCTGCTGAGTAATTTTCATTGATTAATAAATAGGTGTTTAACGTTTTATGCCCATAATGTTGTTGAATATAATCTAGAATTTTGGGTTCATCATAAAAGCGATATTCCCAGTTTGGATTACGTCGACGTAACTCACTTACTGATTTCTTTATATTGTCGGGAATGTTGGCTTCACCTTGCAAATATATTTGGTGAATAATTTTCGGGATTGGCATAGCGAACACCCAGAGAGTAAAAAGGACGATGATATAACAATAATTTATTGAGGGCGACGAACTTGATCAAGCTGTGAAAAATATTTTTTTAGTTCTTGAACCCGAATAGTCCACCATTTATCAGGATTACGTTTAGAAAGTAGATAATAAAAAAACTCTTTTAAATTTTGTTGATTACGGACTTTAAGACTCTTCCAGTATGTTGAAAGTGCTTTGATTTTTAATAATTTTTGTTGGGTTTGATCTAGCTCATGATTACTTAAAAAGTCATAAATAGTAAAAAACATATCATGATGTTGTTGATTTAGGTTTTGAGATAATCGATTATTTCCACGTTTTGTTTTGGTTTCACTAGTATCCAGAATAACAAAGACAGTCGCGGTTTCGGTAAATAATAGTTTTTGTGCTACAGCACCCAGTTGTAGTGCCAAAGATTCATCTTGAATAAATAGAGAAGTATTACAACCTTGTGATTTCTGCCAAATAGATTTAGAACACATCACACACATTTCCATAATGTTATGTTGAATCATATAAGTGAGTGGTTGATTAATAGTGCAAGTATTCATAAGTGGATATTTATTGATTTCTGTTAAATCATGGATTTTGACTTTATTTCCATAGAATAAATCGCAGCTTTCCGTCTGCATTTGCTCCATAATTTGCTTAAGGCGATTTGGTGCAAGTACATCGTCTGCATCCATAAAAAAAAGATAATCACCTTGAGCAATATCTCCTCCTTGGTTAAGACGACTTGCAGGTCCTTTATTGTCAGTATTCCGAATAATTTTTACTTTAGGATATTGTTGTTCTAATTGACTTGAAACGCTTGGCCAACTGGGATCAGTGGATGCATCATCTACCACGATAATTTCTAACAATTCTGATAAGTCAGGTTGTAAAGATTCAATAGTCCTTTGTAGAAGAGGACCTTTATTGAAATGGGTTAAGACAACTGAGATGGAAAAAACAGTAGACATATCTAGGTAACTTGTTTGTACTTAAGTGTTTTATTTAACCATAAAAAGAAAGTTTTGAAATGACCAGTGAAGCTATTGGTTGCTAAAAATTGTACCTGCACATAAGGGATATTGTATTTTCGACAAAAATACATACGGTGATGTCCTTGATGTAATTTATCTTTAACACCTAATCCTCGGCAGAGCATAATAGCCATAGGGTGCTTTTTATCATAGCCTTGATTTTTAAAAGATTCATCTATTTGCTGAAAGCGCGAAAGCCGCAGATCTTCGGGGACTCCCCACTTGTTACGCTCACTATAGTTATAAGCTGTTTCTTCACTTTTTAAATTACGTTCTAGTTGGTTATCGATAATATCGCTAAGGTAAATTTCATAACTCAGGGTTGAATAGTCGAGATATTTTTTTCTAATGGGTTTTAATAGGGCGAGAATAGATAAGTGAGGTGCACGTTGCTCAAATATAATACGTGTTGGATAGTGGGTATTACCATCATTAAATGCTTGAATGAGAACATCTCTACCAGATGCGAGTTGATCGGATTTGTTTCGTTTTTCTTGACCAATCAATAAGACAACTTTTTCCTCAATATTTTGCAATATATGAGAAGGTAGAGCCGCATCAGTTAAATCCAATAACTCCTCGATTCTAATATGATAAATATCAGAGGAAATACCGTATTGAGCCATATTGAACAATCAAAGAAAGTAAAGCTGAAATCATAACTTCCTTAACCTAAAAAATCTATTTATATGTCTACAGTAGAATTACTATTTGAACAGTAGATACAATATAATTTGACTATATGCGAAACATCTCGGGTTCATCATTGAAAAAGTATCTTATCAGCATTGAAAGGGAAGACAGTCCTCGTTTAGCAACTTTTTTTTCTCAGCAAACTTTTCAAAAGTCTCAAGCAGATTTTAAAAAAATTGGTGTTCGAGGTGCAGACCTTCCGACTGCGGAGTATTTTAAATTAGCGGTTGCAGGAAAAAAAAAGCCACTAAGCCCTGCCGAGTTAGGTTGTACACTATCACATGTAAATGCATTCAAAGATTTTTTAGAATCAGATGAACAATATGCATGTATTTTTGAAGATGATGCCATTTGTACAAGTGATTTTGACTTAGATAGTCTCGAATCAGAAATTCCCAAATTAAATTTGAACCCTTGCTTTTTTCTTAGTATGGGGGGAATTCAACTAAAGAGTAGTAATAAGGTTAGAGGTATTTTTTTAAAGCAGAAGTTAAATAATTCCGTTATCTTGAAAATACATCCAATTTATTTTGGTCGTCTATTTTATACTTATGCATATGTTATTGATCGTAAAATGGCAGAACTATTATTACGTTATCATGAGGTTCCCAAAGGCTGTGATCACTGGTCACAGATACGTGAATATGATGAAAAATGTCAATTTTATGCTACGTTCTTATTTGATCATCCTGAGTTAGGCGAACTCTCTAAAGGACAAAGCTATATTGAACAAGAAAGGGCATTATTAAAAAAAGAACAACGCTCAAAGAAATCTATATTTTATAGATGGAAACTATCCATTTTAAAAAGATTTTTAAACCTCACTTTAAAGCAATATCCGAAGTAGGGCTGAAAAATGTCAATAACCATCGTAACAGCTTTTTCTGATATCGGGCGCGATGCTTGGAGTGTAGAAAATGGTCATCCCTCTTATCTGGGGCGTTCAACTGATAATTACTTTAAATATTTCTCTAATTTGGCTGACTTAGAAAAGGATATGATTGTTTTCACAAGCCAGGAATTTGTCACTAGGATTAAAAAAATTAGGGGTGATAAACCTAAAAATATCATGACATTAGATTTGAATAAAAAATTTATAAAATGCATTATTGATGGTGTGATTGTTGCAGCACCCTCAAAATGGTTGGAATTTTATAATTTAGTATATACTTGTCAAAAGGATATGCTCAGTAAGAAAATAATTGATAATGATCAAGGCGTATATTTACAAGCTTCATTGAAGCAGCCTGACTTGTTTAAAATACACTATTTAGGTGAAGATTGTTGGTTTGATGTATTTAAACGTTATGATGAAACAACGCATTTAAATCTCAAAAATCGATATAAAAAATTGATGGGATATTTTTAATGTCAGAACTTAAACAAGTTGTATTTGAAATCAATAACTTATTTTCTCAAGATGAAGCACAAACTGTACGGTTAAAACGTTTTAAAAAGCAGCCATGGCGTACTTTTTATTCAACTTTTGTGCCTAAAGCAAAGCGTAGACTAGCGAAAAAACAAGCCAACTCTTTGCAGAAACAGCATGTGGCAAAACTTTGGAAAATTTTTCTAGATAAATATTTTAGTGGTGAATTAAATTCGTTTCAATTAAAACCTAAAAAGCACTTTGCTGATCAAAAAATTATTTGGCAATATTGGGGGCAGGGTTTAGCAGCGGCTCAACAAATTGAAGTAGTAAATTTATGTTTTGCATCCGTTGATCAATATAAAGGTGATTATCAAGTCATTCGATTAGATGAGGAGAGTGTTCGCGAGTATTTAGACTTTCCTGAATTTGTTTGGAATAAGAAAAAAAATAAACAATTTAAACCTGCATTTTTTGCTGATTTGATTCGTTTAGCTTTGTTAGATGTATATGGTGGTATATGGATTGATGCGACAATATTGTTAACAGCAAATATTGATGATCGGTTTTTAAGTCAAGATTTTTTTATGTTTCATCGTGATAACCATGTAATTGATAAGCCTCAATGGGTAAACTTTAATAATGATTACTTTGGTTGGGATGCAAATCATAATGTAAATGTTTTAAATAGTTTTATTATAAGTAAAAAAAATAATAAACTAGTGCATACATGCTTTGAAATTATGATGAATTATTGGGAAACACAAAAAGATATTCCACATTATTTTATTTTTCAAATTATGTTTAATGAATTACTTAAATATAAAGATTATGAGGATAAAATGATAGTGGTTGATGATACATTACCTCATTTATTGCAAATTCGTTTGAATGATAAGTTTGATATTAATGAATATAATTTAATTTTAAGAAAAACAAATATTCATAAACTTACCTATATAAAAGAACCTGAAGAGGGGACATTCTTTAGTTATATTAAAAGTATTTTTTAATTTTTTGTGGTGTTATTAAGTTAGAATGTAATTCACTATTCTAACTTAATAACACAATTAAGTTTTATTCTCTATTTGGATTACCTTTAAGTACCATATAAATCAAACCGACAAAAATGGCAAAAGCACCACCTAAGCTACTCACGCAGAAATACAGAATACGGTCAGAAGTGTCGAGGTTAAACAATCCATTGGCAAGAATATAGCGCATGAACAACCACTGGACGATCGCAAAAACAATTACAACAAGACCACGACGGCGGACTTCAGGACGCATAGCCATAAGGTTGCTCATCTATCAACATAAAAACAGCGGCTATTATGCCACTGACGAGAATTGATCTCAAATGAATAAAAATAATCTACTGTAAGCCCATATAAATTCACACAAATATTTAATTTTGCACTTTCAATTACTAAGTGTTTTTGCTGAAAATTAGGTTATTGGTTACTTGCGATAAACATTTACATTGCCAAAACAATTTCTAAACCGCTTATATGACCAGATGTACTGCTCAGGCGCGAGCTGAATTATCTCTTGCATCGCAAGATTCAAACAGTCGACAGATTGCTGTAAATCTTTTGAAAGAATCGTTTGGGGTAATTCGGTGCAATGTACATCAAAACTTGATAATTCGGGATTCCGGATACAGCTTAATCCAATCACATTACATTGGGTCTTGGCTGCCATTTTAGAGACCAGCGTTGCTGATAATGTGCTTTGTTGAAAGAAGTGAGAATAAATACCGCCTGATGCTTTGGGTAAGTGATCAGGTAAAACCACAGTAAGACCACCTTGCTTAAGATGTTTAAAAATCTGACGGATACCTATTTCATTTGTCGGTACTAAGGTGGCATTAAAGTTTTGACGTGCATCCAAAATATAGCGATTCACGCCTTTGATTTTGTCAGGTTTATACATAATCATGGGTTGCGTATAAACATTTAGCCAGGCATTTAACAGTTCCCAACACCCGAAATGAGGAATGACCACAATCACACCTTTTTGATTGGTCAAGGCTTTTTCTAATAGATCTGCACCATGGATATTCTTGAGTAAGTCGAGGCTATATTGAGGTGGCATTCCCCAGCACTTCACAAATTCGATATAGGTCATACATTGGCTTTGAATGCTCAGACGAATACGTTTATTTAAGGCTTGTTCATTTGATTCAGGATATGCCAATCGAAGATTAATTGTTGTAATTCGTTTGATGGAGGAGTTTGTATGAAAGAGCAGATAGGCCGCCCAACGCGCAATTCTTTGTAAAAAGGACAAAGGGAAAATTGCGATAAATTTAAGTATTAAATAAATAGCCATATTTTGACTCAAGAATCTTTCTGAAAAGATATGGTGAGAGAAAATTTTGCAAAGAGACTTAAAAATCTAAGATAGATAAAATCAAAAAAAGATGAGCATCTTAAGAACAAAATGAACTTTTGAATAGAGTATTAGGGCAAGAACCACTGCAGCAAAATATAGACTATCGTTGCTTACTCTAAGCGGGATAGGGTGAAAATTCAAAAGGAAATTTACAAAATGATTGCTAAAGGTGAAATTTTCAAAAATGCTGTTCAGTTAAAAATGAAAAAACCCTGCACGGGGCAGGGTTTTAAGTGAAGTTAAAGCTTAAGCTTCTTTAGCTTCAGCTTTTTGTTTTTCACGTAGGCGGATGCCTAAGTCACGCAATTGGTTTGCTTCAACTGGAGCAGGTGCTTGAGTCAATGGACATTCAGCAGTCTTAGTTTTCGGGAATGCAATTACATCACGAATTGAAGAAGCACCCGTCATCAACATGATCAAGCGGTCAAGACCGAATGCCAAACCACCGTGCGGAGGTGCACCGTAACGTAATGCATTTAATAAGAAGCTGAATTTCTCTTCTGCTTCTTCTTCACCAATACCAAGTGCTTCAAAAATTGCTTTTTGCATTTCTAAAGTATAGATACGCAGTGAACCACCACCGATTTCAGTCCCGTTAAGAACCATATCGTAAGCTACTGAAAGCGCAGCACCTGGGTTGTTCTTCACTTCTTCAACACTAGATTTAGGTAGTGTGAATGGGTGATGTACAGAGGTCCATTTGCCATCATCAGTTTCTTCGAACATTGGGAAGTCAACCACCCAAAGCGGAGCCCACTCGCAAGTTGCAAGCTTCATGTCATGACCGATCTTCACACGAAGTGCGCCCATCGCATCATTTACAACTTTCGCTTTGTCTGCACCGAAGAATACGATGTCGCCATTTTCAGCACCAACACGCTTCAATAGATCAAGTACGATTGGCTCGATGAACTTCACGATTGGAGATTGTAGACCTTCAATGCCTTTTTCAAGTTCGTTGACTTTGATGTAAGCCAAACCTTTCGCACCGTAGATCCCTACGAATTTGGTGTATTCGTCGATCGCACTACGTGGAAGAGAACCCGCACCTGGTACGCGAAGCGCAACAATACGACCTTTCGGATCTTTAGCAGGACCCGCGAAGACTTTGAACTCAACGTCTTGCATGAGGTCTGCAACGTCAACCAATTTCAACGGAATACGCATATCTGGTTTGTCAGATGCATAGTCACGCATCGCATCTGCATAAGTCATACGCTCAAATTTATCGAATTTCACATTCAATAATTCGTTGAACATTTTAACTGTTAAGCCTTCCATTAAATCCATGATGTCATCGTCACTCATGAACGATGTTTCAACGTCGATTTGGGTAAATTCAGGCTGACGGTCTGCACGCAAGTCTTCGTCACGGAAACATTTCGCGATTTGGTAATAACGATCAATACCACCCACCATCAACAACTGTTTGAACAATTGTGGTGATTGTGGCAAAGCGTAGAAGCTACCATTTGAAACACGGCTTGGCACTAAATAGTCACGTGCACCTTCTGGGGTTGCACGCGTTAAAATTGGTGTTTCAACGTCCAAGAAACCATGATCTTCAAAGTAGTGACGGATCAAGTTGGTCACTTTAGAACGGAAGCGTAAACGATCTAACATTTCAGGGCGACGAATGTCCAAGAAACGGTATTTCAAACGAATTTCTTCAGAAATATTGGTGTTTTCGTCATTGAGTGGGAATGGAGGCGTTTCAGAAGCGGCAAGAACTTCAATTTCTTTACCTAAAACTTCAATTTGACCACTCACCATATTGGCATTTTCAGTACCCGCATAACGACGGCGGACACGGCCAGTAATTTTTAATACGAATTCAGAACGCGCTTTGTCTGCTGTAGCGAAAGCTTCTGGAGTATCTGGATCGATAACTACTTGCACAAGACCATCACGGTCGCGCATATCAAGGAAGATGACACCACCGTGGTCACGGCGACGGTGTACCCAACCGCAGAGGGTAACTGTTTCATCAATTTGAGCTTCGGTTAAAGAACCGCAGTAATGAGTTCGCATCATGGCGTTAAAAATCCAACTATATGGCTAAAGGTAGCGAATACGTAAACAGCGTACCGCCAGAAATAAAGGTAGGATTATGCCTCGTTGAAGATTTTGCTACAAGGACTAGAACCAAATTCCTCCCAATTTCAGCCTATTTCGATGGAAAATTCGGGTAAAAAATATTATTCAAAATGTTGTTTATGATCTAAAAACAGAAACAGCGTACAGCCCAGACTGAAGGTCAGCAGTGCAGCTTGGCTAAATTCATTGATACTTCGCGCTGTAAAATAATACAGGTTGGACATCCACAGCTCTTGGGTGAAATAGCGCGCATAATCCCAAACCGAATAACACCCCAACAGTAAGGTTAACGCAAGTAAGCTCCAGGCATAAATTTTAATGTTAGGAGCGACAGTTTGGCTTTGTCTAAATTGTTGATAGTAGCGTGCGCACATCCAAAATAAGATGGGTAAAGCCACAGCAGAAGTACCGATTTGCAGAACTAGATGCACGGGAAAGCTGTGTCCGAACAGCATTATGCTTTGACTTAGAAAATCATGAAAAGCGAAGGTTCTAAAATCGACATGCGTCAGTCCATCCCAAATTAGATGGGTGCTTACGCCCAATAGAATGGCGAGTACCACACCTACAGCAAAGCCAAGTATGTGGCTAAAGCGATTAAGCACTAACGGATCTTTTAGCCCCAAGAAACGATACAACACAGGGCGATAGAGTGCATACCAGAACAGACAAAAAATCAGTCCAATCCATAAATTCGGTTCAATCAAAGCACTCCACAAATGGGTTTTCCCTCCGTCATGTTGGGTAAATAAACGGATTAGGTCAGGTGTCATACAGCCAATCGCAAGTGCGGCAATGGGTAAGCGACCTTGAGTCAGTTTGGAGAGTGGCGGGGCAAGGACCGCATGGGACAGGGTAAATGGCATGGCATCTGGTATTTAAAAATTTTTATGAATTATTGGGAATAGTTCGTCCTTATTTAGTGTAAAGCACCAAGTGGATAATTTTTGTTTTTTATTGCAAATTAATCGTAATGTTATATTATAACAATTAATAAATTCCACCAGACCTTTTCTGACTCATGCTATTTCATAAGAATTTACTTTCAGTTGCGATTCTTTCAGTCATCGCGCCTTCTGTATTTGCACAAGATAATGAATCTACGCAAAAATTAGAAACTATTCAAGTAACAGCACATCCGCTAGTACAAAGTGCTGCAGACTTTGCTGTAGCAGACCATGTGGTCGATCACAAACAATTGGCTGAACGTGGTGCAACTATTGGTGATGCACTGGCAGATGAATTGGGAGTGTATTCAAATCAGTTTGGGGCAGGTTCAAGCCGACCTGTCATTCGTGGACAAGAGGGTGCACGTGTCAAAGTACTGGAACATGCTTCAGAAACAGCTGATGTCTCGACTTTATCGCCAGACCATGCAGTTACAGTCGATCCGATTTTAGCCAAGCAAGTGGAACTGATTCGTGGTCCATCGACCTTACTCTATAGTGCAGGTACGGTTGGTGGATTGATCAACGTCACAGACAATAAGATCCCGACGCAAATGCCAGAAAAGGGTTATGAAGGACAAATCGGGTTGCGTTATAACTCTGGCAATGATGAAAAGCTTGCAAGTGCTGGGGCTACCGTTGCGCTGGGTGATCAGGTGGCATTGCGTGTGGAAGGGCTAAAACGTAAAGCCAATAATTATATTGCCCCTGATTATGTGCACGAACATGAGGGTGAACTGGAAAAAGAACGCCGCGTTGACAATACTTTTGCCGATGGGCAAACCGTGAACGTCGGTTTATCTTGGATTCATGAGCGTGGTTTTACCGGAATTTCTTATAGTAATCGTCAAGATCAGTATGGCTTGCCAGGGCATAGCCATGAATATGAAAGTTGTCATCCGCATGATGATCATTTGCACTGTGATGGGAGCGATAATCATGGGCATACAGATGAACATGATCACTCAGGGCATGCACATGAGGAAGAAGAGGCTCATGGTGGTCCGTGGGTCGATTTAAAATCAGAACGTTATGATTTTCGCACCGAACTGAATAACCCATTTAAGGGCTTTGAAAAACTGCGTGCGCATGCCAGTTATACCGACTACAAGCATGATGAGATTGAAGAAGGCGTAGCCGCAACCACATTTAAAAGTCAGGGTTATGATGCACGTTTAGAGTTGCTGCATAACCCGCTGGGGGCTTGGGAAGGGGTGATTGGTACTCAGTTTGCACGTCAAAAACTCGATATTACCGGGGAAGAGTCCTTATTTGCAGGACCAAGCACGACGGATAAATGGAGTTTGTTTGCTTTAGAGCATACGCAGTGGAAGGATGTGCATTTCGAGCTAGCCACACGTTTTGACCAGCAAAGCATTGATATTGATTCACCGCAAAAAGATTATGATGATCATGCCATTTCATACTCAGGTGCAGCCAACTGGGCATTTGCGCCTGACTATAAATTGTCATTGGTGGCATCACATCAAGAACGCTTGCCTTTGGCGCAAGAACTCTATGCCAACGGTAAACATTTGGCGACCAATACCTATGAACGTGGCAATGAAGATCTAGACGTCGAAAAATCAAATAACCTTGAATTAGGTTTGCACTACGAAACGGATCGATTTGACTATCATGTGCATGTTTACCATAACTGGTTCGATTCTTATATTTATGCACAAACCGCAGACCAGTATGAAAACTTCCGTTTAGTGGATTACACCCAAGATAAAGCCAAGTTTTATGGCACCGAAGCACAAGCATCTTATCAACTGAATGACCTGTATAAGCTCAGTGTGTTTGGGGATTATGTTCGCGGTAAAATTGACAACGAAAATGCACCCCGGGTACCCGCAGGTCGTTTAGGCAGTAAAGTGGATGTCGATTTTGCCGATGGCTGGTCTGGTTTAGCCGAGTATTATCACGTATTTAAACAAGACAAGATCACGGCTTATGAGCAAGAAACAGCAGGCTATAATATGGTCAATCTTGGGGTTGCCTATGCAGCACCAGCCATTGCAGACACCAATTATCGCGTGTATTTCAAAGCGAATAACCTGCTAGATGAACAGGTTTATCAGCATGCATCCTTCCTGGCCAATATTCCACAAATGGGGCGTAATTTCACGGTGGGCTTGGAATTTGGTTTCTAAGTGTTGCTCGGCTTTTGGAATTGAATCAAGACCTTGTCACAGAAAGCCTCTTGAAAATTAAGTGTAGAAAACCTAGCCTGAGACTATTGGGTTAGGTTTTTTCTTATGCGTATTCTCCGAAAAGTTCATTATCAATTAAATTGGTCACCACGACGATATGTTGCGGTATTTATGGGTTTATTGGCACTGGGCTATTTTGCTTCAGGCATTTATCACGCGGTGAAACCAATACCCGAAGGTCTGAACTACACCGGTAAATTGCGCCATGCCCAAGTCAAATTCTTAGCCGATCAGACTTATTTAACGCCTGATGGCAAACAGCAGCAACAGCATGTGATTTTCAATGAAATGCTGAAGATGATTGAGGAGGCGAAAACCACGATTGTGTTGGATATGTTTTTATTCAATACAGAGGTGGGTGAGTCTAAAATTCAGCAACAGGCTTTAACACAGCAATTAACGGATGCCTTGATTTCCAAACATCGTCAGTATCCAGAGATGGACATCAAATTCATTACCGATCCGATTAACTCTGTTTATGGTGGATTGGCACCTGAACACTATCGTCAATTGCGTCAGGCTGGAATAGATGTAATTGAAACAGACTTGCGTCCATTACGGGCCTCAAATCCGACTTGGTCAGGTTTCTGGTATCTGTGCTGTCAGGATACAGGCAATAACCCAGAAAAAGGCTGGTTGCCAAATCCATTTGGAAATGATCCGATTACCTTACGCAGTTATCTAAATTTATTTAATTTTAAAGCCAATCATCGGAAAACCTTGGTGGTTGATACAGCTGAAGGCTGGAAAACTTTGGTCACTTCCATGAACCCGCATGATGGCAGTTCACGTCATTCCAATGTAGCTTTGGTGGTCACAGGCAATACCGCAATTGACATCTTAAAGACAGAGCAAACGGTTGCGAAAATGTCAGGTACGGAACTTCCGACGGTCATTTTGGGAGAATATGAAGCCGCGAAAACTGAGCCACAAGTGCAAGTTTTGACGGAGCAAGCGATTCTTGACGCCACATTAACATTAATTGATTCAGCAAAAAGACAGGATCAGATTGATTTGGCGATGTTCTATTTGTCTGAACGACAAATTGTTCAGGCATTGCTTGCAGCGCAAGAGCGCGGGGTAAAACTACGGATTTTACTTGATCCGAATAAAGATGCGTTTGGACGTCAGAAAAATGGTATTCCCAACCGTCAGGTGGCATCTGAATTACATCAGGCAGGTGTGCCAGTTCGCTGGTGTAACACCCAAGGTGAGCAATGTCATAGTAAAATGATCATCAAACGCAGTGGCAATGCAAGTGAGCTCATTTTAGGCTCTGCTAATTTCACTGCAAGGAATATCAAAAATTATAATTTGGAAACAGATTTGCGCGTCGTTGGTTCAACTCAGGCGCAAGTATTTCAAGATGCGGATCAGTACTTTAATACCGCGTGGTCAAATTTAGAGGGCAAGCAGATGAGTGTGGACTATGCTCAATATGCAGATGAATCCAATTTGAAATATGCGTTGTATCGCTTTATGGAATGGAGTGGCTTGTCGACGTTTTAATCCCTTCTAGCCTCCCTTTATTATAGGGAGTAAATCCCTTATTTTTATAAGGGATTTGGAGAGGAGAGATTGTTTATACCTCAGGATTTGGCGGAATGATTTGATCCAAATCTTTATCCGTCATGTTATCCAATTCGCGTAGATCAGTTTTAATTTTCCATTTTTCAGCGTCTTCCACAGGGTTCGGTAGACGCGCTTCAAGCCAGTCACAAACCACATCGGGTGGAAAGTCTGGGTGATTACATTGAATGACCCAAGAGAGGAACTGTTTCGCTTCACCATTCATATAAGGGGGTGGAGAAACTGGAAGGAATTGCGTGGGTAAACGTTCATTGGTCGAAATGTAATTTAAAACATGTCCAAGCTCTTGTACCGTTTGCCAAGCCAGTGGGTGGTCGATATTAATCTGGAATTTAAACCACCACGCATGTTGACCATCTGTTCCATAAGAATCGATAAATTCTGGTTGTACACTTGGAACTTTAGAGAAAAATTGATGCAGTCGTTCAAAGCTTAATTCCGCCACAATGTTCAGCCTAATCCATGAAAAGGCTTATTTTAGCATAAAGCGTGAAAAGCAAAATTGAGAATCGAAATGGATGTATGGGGACTACAAATCTTTGCGTAGTCTGCTGTTTTTATCCATGCTTAAATACAAAGATCGGTTAAAATATGAATAAAGACAGTTGGGAGAAGCAGATGACAACCAAATACTATGTTGCAAGCGCTATCGCTATCCTCATGTTGAGTTCAAGTTATGCTTCAGCGGATGCCAATGGTTGGTCAAACTATCAGGGCACCAGTACTAAACGCCCGAACTATCGACCTTATCCACCGCAACCGCCTTATCCTAACCGACCTTATCCGCCACATGATCATCGTCCTCCCCATCATTGGGACCGACCGCATGCAAATGTCAGCATTAATATGCAGGCACCTACTTATACCCAATACAATCATCAAAGTACCAGCTATGTCTTTGGGGATGCCAATTCACGTATAGAAAGTTCAAATTATCGAATTATTAATGATTGGCAGCGTTTAGGGTTACCTGAACCACCACAGAATATGTATTGGATCTTTGAAAATGGTCGCTATGTGTTAGTTCCGAGATAAGAATAGATATCCTTCTTTCGATGTCTGGCTAATGATCACACATGAAAGAAGGAAGAGCATTTAAGCCAATTCATCATCTTCGGGACGTGGGGTTTTACCTAGCGCTAAGGGTTTGTCTTGATGTTTGTCACGCATGACGGACGGGTAGTTCCAAGAGGCAAAGCGCACAACCAAAATTGAAAAGGCAAGAATTAAAATTGAACCCGTAATAATCACCAGATCCATATCGGCTTTATGATCGTGTTGAATATCGGAAATGAGCAGGCGGGTCAGGGCAGTAATCGCTACATAAATCAAAAAGCGTACTGGCATATGGTTGGTTTTAAAGTAAATACCGACCATGGCACCCAATTCCAAATAGATAAATAACAACAGAATATCGTCAATGGTGGCATATTGTTTGATGGTAAGAATTTCAATGACGGTATGTACCGCAGACCATGCCACCATACAGCCAATAATGAAGAGAGCAATGTAGTGAAAGCTTTCTACCGCAAGATTTCCTAAACGGTCGAGGAGGGTTTCAATTTTGGCAACTTTGGGTTCACGTTCTGACATGTTCTACCTCCTATACTCGAAATAACAATGCATTCAATTGAATAAATATGATGGGATGCAATTTGGAAAATATTCATTACAGCGAGAAGCTGTTTATAAATTTATATTCACTATTCTCTATATTTTAATTTCTGATTTTATTCAATGCTTATTTATTTTTTTATTCTAAAAGTTTAAATCAATCACTTTTTAACAATAATTATAATTAAATGACGATTTTGGTCACACTATTTTGATTTTTTTGATAATTACTTCAACAAGTTATATTATGATCAGCAAAGTTTTATCTAAGAAATATTAATAAATGCTGAAGCTAGGGTGGCGAATGAAATCATCATTGGGGTTTACTTTAATCGAATTAATGATTGTTGTAGCAATTATTGCAATTTTTGCAGCTATTGCTATACCGAGCTATTCAAGATACATCGTGGCAAGCCATAGAACAGAAGCACAAGCAGCAATGCTCACTTTAGCTCAATTCTTAGAAAGCAAATACAACGCTTCATTTAGTTATCCTGCAGTTGCGGACATTCCTACAGCATTGAAATCACCTGCAAATGTAACAACCTACTATACCTTTTCAATCAATGTAGCCAATTCCTCTCAGACCTATACGATTACAGCAACACCTACAAATGCGCAGTCGGATTCTTTATGCGGGACATTAACATTAAAAGAAGATGGGGCTAAAACACCAACCACATCTGGGTGCTGGAAATGAAAACAATAAAAGGATTTACCTTGGTCGAACTGATGGTCACCATTGCTGTACTCGCTATCATTGCGACTTTAGCCGCACCTAATTTAAGCCAAATCTTAAAAAATACCAAAGTGAAAACCAGTAGTGGCGATATTTTTAATTTCCTTCAGCAAGCGCGAACCGAAGCGGTGCGACTAGGAAAAACAGTCACCATTTGTGGAAGTGTAGATGGTACGACGTGTTCAACTGCAAATAAAACCAATTGGTCAACAGGGCTCATTGCAAAATCCTCTGCTTCCTCTACGCCTATACAGAAACTAACATTTGAGAATTCACAACTTTTTATTACCGCACCTGAAACAATTTCATTTAATCCAGTGGGGTCGACGAATGCTGAACATGCAATCAGCGTAACCATTGCGGGTGCAGATACTTATTCAGTCTGTGTTGAAGTTATTGGCAGAGCATTCAAAAGTAAAACAGGGTGCTAAATCATGAATAAAATAAATGCTCAACAAGGTTTTGTGCTCTTCGAAGCACTCATCGCAATGTTTATTACCGCAGGTGTGTTGTTAGGACTTGGTATCCTGCATTTGAAGTCTATGCAGCAAAGTGCACTTACAACTCAAAGAACGATCGCTACCATTCAAGCCAATGATTTGGTTGATCGTATGTGGGCGAGTGTTTGCTCCTTAGATAATAGTTCTGGGCAAGTGTCATCAAGCAATATTAATGCGCTGAAAGCACAATGGCAAAACCGCTGGAAGGTTACGGGGAACACCAGTAGTTTTGTTCAGGGTTTAACCGCAAATCAGAAAGCTTTACATAGCCGTATGAATGCTTGGTCGGGCAATCTAGAGATAGAGAATACGGCTAAGCGACGTTATAAAATCACCATTGAATGGGAAAACAAAAAAGCAAAATGGTATGCATTAGATCCATCCCAGAAAGAAACATTTATCTATTATTTTTCAGTACCGAAATGTGAGATTTAATAGAGGACAATTTTATGAAAAGAAAAATATCTATTAATCGATCTTCTCAAGCGGGTATTTCTTTAATTGAGCTTATGGTGGGTTTAACCATTGGGCTGATTATTACGGCAGGGGCTTTAACCATTCTTTTTTCAAATCAGAAGCTGATTCTCGAAAAAGATGTTATGGATCGCTCACAAGAGAATTTTCGTTTTGCATCAATGACCATTACACGACTGGTTAGACAGGCAAATGAACTAGGTATTCCTGCCAATAATAATGAATTGATTGTGACATTTGATCGAACTCAAAGAGACTGTCTGGGGCAATTAAATAACTCATGGATTAATACATTTAAAGTGAATGCGAACAATGAATTACTGTGTGTTTTGAATAATGATGAAAATTTAAGTTATGTGCTTGCCAAAGATATTTCTGAAATTAAATTCTCATATGGCATTCAGAATGGTGTGAGTGCGAATTCTCTAGTCTATCAACCGAGATTCAGTGGCAATAGCAACACGGAAAATACGGCAGTGGTAAATGCGTGGAACACGGTAACCAGTGTTTTAACCCAGATGACGGTTGCTGAGGGCAATGGTAAGCAGCCAACGATTGATTTTATTTCGACTTCACATTTATTGGCATTAACCAAACTGGCATCAAGTGGGGGAACGAGTCACGCCAATCCGTCAAATAATGATTCAAGCAATTCTTCCTCCGGTAGTAGTCAGAATGGAAATGACAGCTCTAATGGTAATAGTAGTGAAGATGGTCCTGAAGAAAATAATGAGAATCCTCCCACTGAAATAGCGACTTGTTCGAGAGATGTGTTTAGCCGAGTTAAAGTCACATATGGAAGTGGGGCTTCATATTGGGCTGATTTATCAGGTACAAATTTTGTGCCAAATAAATCAGTAGTCTCAGTAGATATAAGCCAAGTTAACAACAATACGGATTGGCAGTTAGAATGGAAATACAATACAGGAGTTACTGGAGAGAAACCTTTTTCTAGTTCGTGGACTACTTGGACATCTGATAATTTGCAAGGTAATGAATATGTTGTATTGACGCTTAGATGTAGTGACCAAATTACTAGTTCACTTAAATTTTCGAGATAATGAGTATGAAACAAAAATATCAACAAGGTTCCGTCCTCATTATTACAGTAGTCGTTTTATTCGCTGCGACGATGATTAGTTTATATGCGATGCGCGGCACAGTCATTCAAGATAAGATGACGGCAAATATCAATAATAAAGTAGCGACCAGTAATGCCGCTGAAGATGGAGCCACTCAATTTTTAAATTGGGCGGATAATCGTTTTAAAACATATGGTTGGCCAACCAGTAGTTCGGATAAGAATTCATGGAAGGGTAACTTAACATCTGACCTGATTCCTTACACAGACCCTACCAATGGAGTAAGTGCATCCAATTTACAAAATGGACGCTATTATTGGATTAAAACCGACGCCAATATTACAGGCTGCTCAGTTGCCAATACCAATCCATGTTGGGATGATACTCATCAACAAGTTACCGTACAAATTACTGGTAATTTGATTAAGGGTACAGGTCGTGATACGAAGATCTTGGGTGAAAGTGTTTATCAAGTTAAATTTGCAGCACCACAAGCCGTTCGGTTGCCTGAGTTACCAGCAGCCCTAACACTGGCTGGTGATGTGAGTTCTTTTTCTGGGGCAAATAGTAATGTCTTTAGGATTGATGGTGGTCATAAACTCGCTATTGCTACGGATAGTGTGAATTCGAACAATACTGTTAAAAATGGTATTCCAAACAATCGTAATGATGCAGCTCATTATCCTGGTGGGAGTGCTTGTCCATCTTCTGGAGCTTGTGTTAAGAATACGAACTTGGGTCTATGGGGAGATGCCAATCAAGTGATGGAGCTTGTCAATTCCATCAAAAATGCGCCAGGTGTGACTTATGTTGATGGCAGTGTGAACGGTAGTCTCCCAGCGTGCTCAGGGATTGTGATAATTACAGGAAGTCTGCGTACAAACGGGAATCAATGTTCATTTACAGGCATTCTTCTTGTCTTAGGTGGAAATTATGATGTACGAGGCAATGGCGGCGATTATGTTGGTGCATTGTATGTGGCAAATATTGTATCCAATGGAAGTGGTGGCTACCAGTTCTCTAGCAGTCCGACTCAATTTACGGGTGGTGGGAATATGACCATT
This sequence comes from Acinetobacter zhairuonensis, assembly GCF_022601715.1. Lineage (GTDB taxonomy): Bacteria > Pseudomonadota > Gammaproteobacteria > Pseudomonadales > Moraxellaceae > Acinetobacter. The sequence continues at coordinate 156,174 of NZ_JAKVIM010000005.1, forward strand.
ACTTATGATTCTAGTTTGATGGATGATTCTGTAAATCCAAGCTATTCAACCAGAACTTCGGTTTTATCTTGGGTGGATGTTCTCTAATCTCAAAGCATTTCATAAAAAAACGCCTGACATTGCAGGCGTTTTTTATACTTAACGATTATGCTTGGCTAGTGAAGTAATCTTCGCTGAAGTTCATGATCAAGTCTGAACCCGCTTTTACTTTCGCAATACGCATATCTAATTCTGGAAGAATGCGTTGTGCGAAGTATTGAGCTAGTGCAAGTTTGTTTTGGAAGAACTCACCATCTTTGTCTTTTGCTGCATTGGCAATACGAGCAAACATGTAAGCAAAGCTTAACAAACCAACTGCATGTAAATAGTCAACTGCTGCTGCATTCGGGAACTCAACATTTTCAGCTGCTTGCGCAAGAACGAATTGAGTCAGATCAGCTACTTCTGTCGCTGCATCTAAAGTTGCATCTTTAATAAAGTTTAAGTCAGCATCTAAGGCATTTGCGAAATCACGAATTTCTTCGATGTATTCAGCAAGGTATGCACCGTTACACTTAATGGTTTTACGACCAATCAAGTCTTGTGATTGAACGCCGTTTGTTCCTTCGTAGATCTGTGCAATACGTAAGTCACGAACACATTGCTCCATACCCCATTCACGGATATAACCATGACCACCGAAGCACATTTGTGCATCTAAAGTCGCTTGGAATGCGGTATCGGTTAAGTATGCTTTTGCAATTGGCGTAAGAAGCGCAACGCGGTCATTGGCTTTCTTCACAGCAGCAGCATCAGTAGAGAACTTGGTGACGTCTAACTGTTGACCTACATAGACTGCAAATGCACGAGAAGCTTCATTATTGGCACGTACGTTGAGCAACATACGACGTACATCGCCATGCACTAAAATGCTGTCCGCTGGTTTGTTTGGAGATTTAACACCAGATGCGCTACGACCTTGTAAACGATCCGTCGCATATTGTGCTGCATTTTGGTAAGCAAATTCAGAAGCACCGAGACCTTGAATACCCATAGACAAACGTTCGTAGTTCATCATTACGAACATTGCTGCAAGACCTTCATTTTCTTTGCCTACGAGGTAACCTTTCGCACCGTCAAAGTTCATCACGCAAGTTGCAGATGCCTTGATCCCCATTTTGTGTTCGATAGAACCAGGACCTGCTGCATTACGCTCGCCCACTGAACCATCTTCATTCACAAGGAATTTCGGTACGATGAATAAAGAAATACCACGTGAACCTGCAGGTGCATCTGGAGTTTTCGCTAACACCAAGTGAATGATGTTTTCAGCTAAGTCGTGGTCACCGCCAGTAATGAAGATTTTAGTCCCAGTAATGTTGTAGCTGCCATCTTCGTTACGTTCAGCTTTAGTTTTGATAATCCCTAAATCAGTACCCGAGTGTGGTTCTGTTAAGCACATGGTGCCCGACCATTCACCTGAGTAGATTTTAGGTAAATAAGTTTCTTTTTGCTCTTGAGATGCATAGCTGTTTAACGCCATACCTGCACCCACTGAAAGCAATGGATAAAGCATGAAAGAAGGGTTGGTTGCAAACAGCATTTCGTCAGAAAGTACAGTCAGCATTTTTGGCATGCCTTGACCGCCCCATTCTTCTTCTGCACCTAAACCAATCCAGCCACCTTGAGCATATTGTTGGAAGGCTTCTTTGAAACCAGCCGGTGTCGTCACTGCGCCATTGTTATAAGTTGCACCTTCTTCATCACCAGTACGGTTCAGCGGAAGTGTTACATTTTGCGCAAATTTCGCCATTTCTTCTAGAATAGCTTCGGCAGTCGCTGCATCTAAATGAGCAAGATTTTCGTTAGATTGCCAGAATTGTTCTGCGTTAAAAACATCGTTTAAGATGAATTTCATATCTGCAAGCGGTGCATTATAAATTGGCATAGTTAGTTCACCTTTGTTGTATACATCATGTGCCGAGTGTGAAATAACACGCGATCACACGTATTATTGATTGAATTAAATTTAGCATTGATTACATAAAAAAAGGACCGTCAAAACCGACCAGTCCTTTTTTCTTAAATTAACATTGCAAGCAACATTAAAGTGTGATTAGAACGCGAAGTGTTCCGCATCTAATGACATTAATGGGTCTACACCACCAGCAATCACTTCAACGTGTGAACGAACACGCGGTAAGATTTTCTTAAAGTAGAAGCGAGCAGTAGTCACTTTTGCATTGTAGAAGTCAACCTCAGTTGTACCTGCAGCAAGAGTTTGCTGAGCTACTAATGCCATTTGTGCCCAAAGGTACGCAAGCGTTACATAACCTGAGAAGTACAGGTAATCAACTGCCGCAGCACCCACTTCATCTGGGTTTTGCATTGCGCGCATACCAATTTGCATGGTGAGGTCGCCCCATTCTTTGTTGAGTGCAGCCAATGGCTCAACAAATTCTTGCATTGCTGCATTGTCTTTGTTGGCTTCGCAGAATTTGTGAATAATCTTGGTGAAGTCTTTCAACATTGCACCTTGAGTACCCAAAACTTTACGACCTAACAAGTCCAAAGCTTGAATTTCTGTTGTACCTTCATATAAGCAGGCGATACGGGTATCACGAACAATTTGTTCCATACCATGTTCAGAAATAAAGCCGTGACCACCAAACACTTGTACGCCGTGTTTAGCCGATTCAGAACCTGTTTCAGTTAAGAATGCTTTTGCAATCGGAGTAAGCAACGACAAAATATTGTCAGAGTTTTTACGCTCTTCTTCAGTAGCACCTTGCTCAACGATATCGGCATGGAAAGACAATAAGTAAACCAATGCGCGACCTGCCTCAGCAAAAGATTTTTGCGTTAACAGCATGTTGCGTACAGCTGGGTGAACGATAATTGGATCTGCTTCTTTTTCAGGTGCTTTAGGACCAGAAAGCGAACGCATCGCTAAACGGTCTTTCGCGTAGGCAAGCGCACCTTGGAATGCACCTTCAGATGCAGCAATTCCTTGAACTGCTGTACCGATACGTGCAGTGTTCATGAAGGTGAACATACAGTTTAGACCGCGGTTTTCAGGTCCAATCAAGTAACCTTTTGCGTTGTCAAAGTTGATGACACAGGTTGCGTTACCGTGAATACCCATTTTGTGTTCGATTGAACCACAACGCACTGCATTACGCTCACCCACAGTACCATCAGCATTTAAGTTGAATTTTGGTACGATGAATAAAGAAATGCCTTTAGTGCCTTTTGGTGCACCTGGAAGGCGTGCAAGAACGATGTGAATAATGTTCTCTGCCATGTCGTGCTCACCAGCAGAGATAAAGATTTTCTCGCCAGTAATTGCATAGCTACCGTCAGCATTTGGTTCAGCTTTGGTACGGATAATACCGAGGTCAGAACCTGCATGAGATTCTGTTAAGCACATGGTACCTGTCCAAACACCTGATACAAGGTTTGGTAAGTAAGCATCTTTTTGTTCTGGTGAACCGTGGTGTTCTAAAGTACGCACTGCACCATGAGAAAGACCAGGATACATACCCCAAGCCCAGTTCGCAGTACCGACCATTTCAGAAATCACGTTACCTAAAGAAACTGGTAAACCTTGACCGCCATATTGCTCTTCAGCAGAAAGAGAAGGGAAGCCGAGTTCGATATATTTTTGATACGCTTCTTTAAAGCCAGTCGGTGTAGTAACAACACCGTCATTCCAAGTACAGCCTTCTTGGTCGCCGCTTTGGTTGATTGGAGACAATTCGTTTTCACAGAAATCTGCAGCAGCATCTAAATATTGGTCAACCAATTCACGGCTTACGGTTTCTTGGAAAGCAGGTAGTTTTGCATAATGTTGTTCAGCATTTAGTAATTCATGCAAAACGAACTGCATATCACGTAAGGGCGCTTTGTATTGTGGCATGTCGGTTTTCCTCAATACTGGTTTCAACCAGCGTTATAATCCTAATAAACATGGTGACGTGCCTTCAATGACACGTTTTTAAGTACAAGTTAATCGTGCAACATCTTGTTATAAGGTACAAGCTCTTGCCCCCCATTTCTTAGTGACTGTAAAGTCAAAAAAAGGTGGCTTGAATTTTCTAAGTGCATTGAGTGTAAACGTTTTTATGTTTTTTTTGATGATACAAATAGTCAAAAAACGTAAAAAGTTATATCCCTTATTTAGGCATAAAAAAAGACGCTTACGGCGTCTTTTTTGTTGTAAATCTGCTTATGCAGCTGGAAGCGGAGCAATTTTTGCTGCTGGCGCTGAATTTCACTGCGGTTGGATTGGAAAGAAGCGTACTGAACATTTACCTGAAAGCGTTTGTTCGCCCGCTTTAATCTGAACGGCTTTGCCGTCAGCTTGACCTTTACATGCAGTTTCAACCGCTTGTTGGAAGGCTTGCTTTTCTTTTAAACGTTGATCGAACTGTTGCACCATCTGTTGACGTTGAGCATCTGTCAGTTTTTCGCCACGTTGTGGGTGCATCATGCCTTCATCACCTTGCATTGGATGTTGACTCATACGCATGCCATGACCGCGTTTTTGATCAGGTTGGAACACGATCTTACATTGACCATCAATCGTTTGGGTACCTGATTTAATCTGAACAGTTTGTCCAGCTGTTTTGCCGTCACAGGCTTGTTTCATCTGTTTGAACATTTCTTTGTGTTCTGCGCGCATTTTTTCATGTTCAGCACGCTGTTCAGGAGAGAGGCGTTCACCATGACGACCATCCATCATACGGTGTGGCTGATCTTGTGGCTCAGGTGATGATTGGCAAGCTGTTAAAGCACCTACACTTAAAACGCCACAAGTGGTTAATACAATTTTTTTCGTCAAGTTCATAATTAGTTACCCCAGCGCGCTATTTTTCATTTGTGCTTAAAGATTAAATAATAAAGATGAAGAAACAATGGAGGGTTTTTTGAAAATAGGTTGGTTACAATAGCCCTAACAAAATAACAACTGAGCACCCCTGTTGAATACCCGACGTGTCCCGATTGCACTACGCCTCTTCTTGACTGTATTGCTCACCACCTTAGTGATTATCACGCTAAGTTTGGGGGTGTTGCATTGGACCATGCAAAAAAACTTCACCAGATATGTTGCAGATGTTGAAATGCAAAAGCTGGATCATCTAATTGGTAATTTGGCGAGCGTTTACTCAGTTTATCATGACTGGGGCAATGCGATACAGGCACAAATTTTACAGATTGAAGGACAGGCAGATCCTGATGATTATGATCGTTTGTCACATTGGTGGTTACGTCGACAGTATGATATTGCCTTACAACAGCGCTATTTTGACGAACACACCTTGGTAAATATGTCGCCGACTTTGGCACCAGCAGATCAGGGTAAACCTTTATTAGATCAAGAGGAATTACGTTGGTTAGAGTTAAACCTACCTTCGGAATATCAGCCTTTTGAGGGTTTGAAATTTCCATTAAAGTCAAATGAAAATGCATTTCGTCCGCCTGATCGTAAAGAAGGGCAGAATAAATTAAAAGAGAAGAATCAAAAGAAACAGTTTATCTCGATGCCTGACCGACTAGGTTTAAGTTCACGTTTATCTTTATATGACGCCAAGCGACAATTTGTGGTGGGTGAACCGTCTTCAGATCAGATTTCGTATCGCCCCATTATTGTTGGTGAAAAAGTGGTGGGATATCTGGGCTTAAAACCTGTGCTTGATCAGGATGATGCTCTAAGTATCAATTTCTTTAGTAATCAAAAGCGCTATTTGTTCTTGGTTTATGGCTTGACCATTTTGGCGAGTCTGATTGCGGCATTATTGTTGGCGACCTATTTCAAGAAGCCGATTCAGCGCTTGTTGAACGGTACGCGTGAACTGACCCAAGGTAACTACCAACATCAAGTCAAAATTAACCGTAATGATGAATTGGGCGATTTATCTAATGAATTAAATCGACTGGCTGAAATTCTGGATCAACACGAAACTTCGCGTCGTCAGTGGGTGGCGGATACCTCGCATGAATTAAAAACGCCTTTGGCTGTTTTGCAAGCGCAAATTGAAGCCATGCAGGATGGGATTCGTAAAGCGACCCCAGAGCATTTGGATGCCATGATGCGTCAGGTCAGCAGCCTGAAAAAATTAACTCAAGATTTGGCAGATTTGGCACAGGCAGATGCACAGCAATTGAAGTGTTATTTCAATGCCATTAATCCATGGGATGTGGTTGTACAAGAAATTGAAAACTTCAAGCCAAAGTTTGAACAGGCAAATCTTAAAGTGAGCGTGCAGGGTGATGCTCCTGTCTTACAATTAGATACAGACCGATTTAAGCAAATTGTGGTGAACTTACTCAGCAACAGTATTCGCTATACCGAGCAAGGCGGAGAAATCCAGATTCATACTGAGCAAACGGCTACAGAGTGGAGTTTGTATGTGGATGACAGTCCTTACGGTTTAAGTGATGAACAGTTACGTCGTTTAGGTGAACGTTTTTATCGTGTAGATGATTCGCGTACTCGAAGCACAGGTGGCACAGGACTTGGTCTGGCACTTTCCTGTAAGATTGCTCAGGCACTCGGTGGACGTTTGAGTTTTGAACATTCGCCTTTGGGTGGGTTGCGTTGCAAACTCACTTTTCCCAAATAAATGAAAGCATAAAGGAAATATTCATGAAGCATATTATGCTGGTTGAAGATGAAGTTGAACTGGCTCAATTGGTCCGTGATTATCTAGAAGCAGCTGGTTTTGAAGTCAGTATGTTCCATGATGGTCAAGAAGCTTATGACAGCTTTATGCAGCGCAAACCCAGTCTCATGATTCTGGACTTAATGGTACCGCGTATGGATGGTTTAACCATGTGCCGTAAGGTGCGGGAACAGTCGGATTTACCCATTATTATGGTGACTGCACGGACAGAAGAAATTGATCGTGTGTTGGGGTTGAACATGGGTGCAGATGATTATGTCTGCAAGCCGTTTAGCCCGAAAGAATTGGTGGCTCGTGTGCAAGCGGTGTTGCGTCGATTAGACCGTAAAGCTGAGCCTGAAGAAAATAGCCTGTTTCGTATAGATAAAGCGCAACAACGTATTTGGTATCAACAAAAGACACTCAACTTAACCCCAACAGAATTCCGCTTGTTGGAGTTGTTCTTGGAACACGTGGGGCAGGTTTATTCACGCGTGCAATTACTGGATCATATTAACCCAGACAGTTTTGATGTGGCTGACCGTGTGATTGATAGTCATATCAAGAACTTACGTCGAAAAATATCAGATGCAGCAGAGACTGGAAATCGTCATGAATGGATTCAAGCCGTCTATGGCGTGGGCTATCGTTTCGAGTATCCAGAAGATTAAAGCTTATCGTTAAAAGTAGTTTTCCTGTGGATAACCACAACGTTATCCACAGAATATGTGGATAACCACGCTGAGTAAATCGACAGATTTTATGATGAACAACTGACCATCACTTCAGGTACATCACTCGGTAAAGGACCTAAGTCTTCAGTACGTTCCAGATCAGGTTGTTGAGTAAAAGGCTGACTGAGTAATTTAAACAGTCGATCAACTTCTGAAAAGTCATTGCGTTCAGCCAGCTCAATCGCACGCTGTGCCATATGATTACGTAAGATGTAGCGTGGATTGGTATCTTGCATGGCTTGATCTAATTCAACTTGGTCTTGATGTTCCCGAATCGATTGGTATTGCTGCAAGAATTGTTCGAACTGACGTCGATCGAGGCAGTCATCTAAGAGCAATTCATATTCTTTATTTTGTAGTCGAATAAAGCTTTGGGTGTAATCCAGTTGTTCAGATTGTAAGATGCGTAAAAACAACATGCCGCAATCAAAACTGTCTTTATGGAAATTAGGTAAGCCCATTTTCTGACTTAAGCCTAAGCGGTAATGTTCAAGGAAAGTCGGTTCATAATGACTTAAACACGCGGCCAAATCTTCCTTCCATTGCTCTTTATCATAACCTTCAGGCAATAACGGGGTTAAATTATTGAGCCACATCCACAAGTTCCAATGCCCAATACTCGGTTGCTGTTGGTAGGTATAACGTCCTTGATAGTCAGAATGGTTGTTGATCCAGTTGGGACGGAAGCGTTCCATAAAGCCGTAAGGACCAAAATCTAAGGTCGAACCTGTAATATTCAGGTTGTCTGTATTCATGACACCATGTGCAAAACCGACCAATTGCCATTTGGCAATCATGATGGCAGTGCGTTGCACAACCTGAGTTGCAAAAGCCAAGATAGGTTGTTCAGCGTGTAGACATTCAGGATAGTGCCATTCAATATATTTTTGCGTAAAGTCAGCCAACAGGTCTGGTTGGTACTGATTAATCCACTCAAAATGTCCCAGACGAATATGGCAGTCGGATGTCCTGAGGAGCATCGCACCGAGTTCTAATTTTTCACGTTGGACGCCCTGTGTAGAAGAGGTAAAACCCACGGCATTGCTGGACGAAATGCCAAGTGCATTTAAGGCATGACCAGCTAAATATTCACGAATCACAGAACGTAGTACTGCGCGGCCATCGCCCATACGTGAATAAGGCGTTTGACCTGCACCCTTTAAATGCAAATCAATGGTTTGTTGTTTTTGATCCAAGATTTGTGCAATCAGTAAACCGCGACCATCACCAAGTTGTCCTGCCCATTGCCCAAATTGATGTCCTGCATAAACCATGGCAAGCGGAGTAAATTCAGCAAAGGTTTTTTGCCCGCTACAGATTTCTACCCATGCCGCTTGTTCTTCGGCAGTCCATTGTAACTCCTCAGCCAAAGCTTGATTGAAATGCCCAGCTTTTGCGCCGACAAGTGGTAGTGGCATTTGCTGATGGTAGAGTTTCGGATTGAGGCTAGGGTAGCGCGAATTGAAAAGCATGGTCTTGGATCAGATGGTTGAACTCAGCCCACTATAGCAAAACCATGTCCTAAAAATGAATAAAGCTTCCATAAGGAAGCTTTATTCGAGTATTTCTGAATAAGAGTCTTATTCAGAAACCGCATTTTTTTTGATGTTACGCATCAAGATTTTCAACGTTTCACGGTGATGACCTAAACGTTGTTCCACCAGCTGGAAGTCCATTTTTAATTTATGGTCCATTTGGTTAATCTTTTCAGCTACAGACGCTTTCTTGGCTTGAATTTCCTGTTCTTTCAGTTTTGCCCAGTCATTCAAGGTTTGTGTGAAGGCATCATACTCTTGTGCAATGCGTGCTTTGGCAGCGCTGAGATCTTCACTCATATTGAGACCATGAACTTCTAGATCTTGTTCGGCATATTTAAACTTCATCGCAAGTTCAGCTTTCTTAATGTTAAAGCTTGGAATACGACGTAGATTCTTGGCTAAGCCTACCTTTGAGCATGACCAAATCAACCATTTGGTTGGGTCATATTGCCACCATTTCACGCCGTTACGGTAATCGTATTGGAAAATATGGTGGTAGTTGTGGTAGCCCTCACCCCAAGTTGCAATAGCAAGCAAGAAGTTGTCACGTGCAGTATTTTCATCTGTATACGGACGTTTACCCCACATATGGCAAAGTGAGTTAATGAAGAACGTCACGTGATGGCTGAGGATTAAACGGACTAATCCACCCAATAACAACACGCCCCACATATCACCTACAGCCCAACCAATCGGTAATAAAATACCGGTATGCACCAAGATTACCAATGGGACATAGTATTTATGTTGGAACATGACCAACTTGTCATTGAGCAAGTCTGGCGCATTTTTATAATTTGGCTCTGCTGCTGGATAATCACGTAACATCCACCCGATGTGGGCAAACCAAAAGCCCTTATTAATTGAATACGGGTCTTTTTCTACATCATCCACATGGCGGTGATGGGTGCGGTGGCCAGAAGACCAGAATAAAATACTGTTCTGAACCGCAAAAGTACCCATAATCATTAAAATGATTTTTAAAGGTAAAGTCGCCTCATAAGCACGGTGTGCCCATAAGCGATGATAACCCGCAGTAATACCTAAACTGCTTACACCCAATAACACAATCATGCTGACCCACGCGCTTGCGCTAAAATCATGATTGATGGCATACAGGGGAAGTGCGATAACCGCAACAATAGGTAAAAAAACTAGGGCAAAAATTGCAACCCAGTTGATTGGGGCTTGAGGTAGGGGAGGATTCATCTCCAACAGCACTCCTAGAAACCTTGGACAGGTTAAAATTGAGAACTTAAACCACTACAAACTGTAAGGATTAAGATTCTGGCATATTAGCATGAGCAACATTTGTACTCTAGCATTATTGTACAGTTGTATTGTACTAAACAGTAACAGAATAAGACTATGCCATGATTGAATTTATCGTAATCAATCGGCTATTTTTATTGGTTGCTCGATATATTTCTATCGTACTTTAGGTCAACTAGCATCTTCGTTTCAAGTTCGTCAAAACTTTGCTCCGTATAAGAGTACATTCTTAGTTCATATTAAGCTGTTGAAGCATCAATTTTGGAAAGTCGGTAATTAAGCCGTCGATGCCGCAGGTTTGTAGATGTTTGGCGCGTTCGACATCATTTACTGTCCAGACACTCACTTTTAATCCCGCTGCTTGCGTGGCTTGAATCAAGGTATCCGTTGCCAATTGATTCATCCAACCGATACGGCAACAGCCAAATGCTAAAGCCTGCTCGATGGCTAGTTCTTGAATGTCATCTTCAATCAAAAGTCCTCGCTTAAAGTGTGAGTCTGATTGTTGTAAGGCTTGATGAATTTTCAAATCAAAACTGGTGATGACGGCATTGTGTTCAAATCCCGTTAAAGCGTGTTGCAAGCTTTGAATCAGTCTTTCTGCGGCGGTCATATCATTTACAGCTTTAACTTCAACTTCAAGATGCGAAAATTCACGTAGTACCTTAAGGCTTTGCGATAAGGTTGGCGTGACTTGAGGTTGCCAATCCATCCAGATCGCAGCTTGGTTGTAGTGAGTTAAGTCATCAACTGTACAGGTATAAAGTTCTTGGTCAATTGAAGACGTACGCAAAAAGTTATCATCATGCATGACCACCAAGGTGTCATCCTTGAGTTGGCGGACATCAAATTCGACCGCACGAATGCCTAGGTCATGAATATACTGAAATCCAGCTAAGGTATTTTCAGGGGCTTCGCCACGCGCGCCACGATGACCAATGATTTGCATGTTGATCTGCCTTTGTTTTCAGCGTTAATGATTACGGAGTTTTGTGATTTTTCACAATATTGGAACTTTGAGTTCCTTTATGATTTTAATCATTTCATCTTAAAATTGTTTAAAAATAGCAGAATGTGGAAAAATGAGAGAAAAGTTTAGAGCAGCATAATTCACCGAGACTCAATCGAAATGATTCAGCCTCGATTATCTAAATGAATTTTAAATAGTCTCGTTGATATTTTTTTGCCAAAGCACTTCGCTACCGCCTTCGGCACGTTGCAAGGTTCTGGAAGCCACAAAGAGCCAGTCGGAGAGTCGGTTTAATAACTGTAAAGAGCTGGGCTGAATATTTTGATCACGATGATGGACTGACATTAAGCTGCGTTCAGCACGACGGCAAACTGCGCGGGCTTGATGGGCAAAACTGCATGCGAGTGTACCTGAAGGCAGAATAAAGTCTTTGAGCATGGGTAAAGCTTCATTCATGCGATCAATGTCTTGTTCAAGGTATTCAACAGAGATGGGTTGTACCAAGTGATAGTTGGGAATACACACCTCGCCACCCAAATCGAACAGCCAGTGTTGAATCAGGCTTAGACTTTTATCCCATGCGGATTGTTCTGCAATATCACTTTGACTGATTTGCGCGCGGAGTATGCCGATACAGGCATTCAGTTCATCAACATCGCCCAATGCAATAATGCGTAAATCATCTTTAGCGACACGTGAACCATCGCCAAGACCAGTCGTGCCTGAATCACCTGTACGGGTATAAATTTTACTTAAACGGTGGCCCATAACTTTTCCTTAGGTTGAAATGTAAAAAAGGATAATGCCGGTCAAAACATTATCCATAAACTGCGCTGTTTTATATATTTTTTTGAAGCTGAGAATTAATAACGGAAAGTTACCCCAGCAGAGGCAAGACGTCCGCCATTCACATAATAATATCCGCTGCTATAAGATGTGGTTTTGTATTCAACATCACCAATATTTTGAATATTCGTAAATAGCTTAACGTTAGGATTTACATTCCAAAATGCATTTACATCAACAGTAGCATACCCAGAAATTGTGCTATTTTTAGGTTTAGATTTAGCTGAAAGTGATGCACTGATGCCATACACTTCATTTTGTAGTCCTGACGTCAAAGTCAGACTTTGGCGTGAACGACGAGGCAGATCTTTATCAGTTTCCTTGTCTTTTGGCTGTACATAAGCATATGAAAGATTTGTAAATAACTCATCTTTTGCCCAATCAAGGTTGAACTCGCCACCTGTAAAAGTTGCTTCCTTTACATTGAAATTTTTACCATTCTGCCAAGTAATTAAGTTATCAACCTCATTACGGTATGCAGATAATCCCATTGTTAAGTAATTTGTCAGTTGTTGGTCGAGACCAATTTCATATGAAACACTTTCTTCTGGTTTTAATTCAGGGTTTCCACCCCAGCTTAATGCATATAAGTCATTATTTGTTGGGGCACGGAAAGCAGTACCAATATTGGTGTAAATACTAGTTGCTGGTAAAATCTGATAACGTGCGGCAGCTTGCCCTACTGTATGAGTACCAAATGTCTCATGATCTTCTACACGTACACCTAATTGGGTGTGTAGTTTTTCAGATTGATATTGGTGTTGAACAAAATAACCTGTGCTATCAACTTCTTTGTCATAGTCCACGCCATAATAACCACTACCTGAAAGAACGTCAGATGCGACATTTTTCGTTGCGACCCCAGCTAAGAGATTCTGAGTAGGGCTAAATTGCCATTTACTGTAAAGTTCAGCTTCTTTTGTTGTATTGTAGATTGCATCATGAGAATCATTTTGCTCAAGATCATCTTTGAATTGAGATAAGCGAGCATGAAGTGCAAAGTTATCGTTTAGGTTTACACGGCCTTTCACATTAATGATTTCATTTTTAAAATCTTGAGAGACATTTTTTAAACCTATTAGATTCCAATTCGCATCATTTACACTTTCAACGTAAGTTGATGTACCTTGGTTCTCTGAATAATCAACAGATGCAGCATATTGTTGTTTTTCTACACCGAATTTTGCACTAAAGCCTTTCTGATCATAGGCACCTGCATTGACTTGGGCATCTTTGAAGTCAGTAACTTGTGTACCATCAGATTCTAATCGTTGTCCACGAATTTGTGCATAAATACCATTCTCAGCCAAATCAGCACCAATGACAGACTTATAGGTATTGTGCTCACCCACTTCACCAGTGACGAAAGCCCCTGTTTTTTCAGGTGTTTTAGAGACTAACTGGACTACGCCACCAATTGCATCTGTTCCGTATAATACAGAAGCAGGACCTTTGAGCACTTCAATTTGTTTGATATCGGTGGTATCAATAAATGCCAGAGATGCAGACCCTGCAGAGCCTGTATTTAGGCGAACACCATCACGTAATACAAGAGTATGGGTTGAATTTGTTCCACGCGTAAAGATAGATGCAGTTTGACCGTAACCGCCATATTGCATCATATCGATAGAAGCATCGCTCATGAGCAAATGAGGTAATTCAGCAATCGGAGACTGCTCTAAAATGTGTGGCTCGATAATTGAAATACGCGCAGGTACATCTTTAATTTTTTCTTCAGAACGCGTAGCCGTAACCACTAATGTATCTAAAGACGCATTCACAACATTGGTACTGTCTTGTGCAAATACAGACGTAGAGAAACCCATCGCAAGCGCGATTGCGCCCACTAAAGCAGTAGGCTGAAATAAATTTGACATGTTTGCTCCATACATTCACCCCCCGTGAATGATTGAGTTAAACGGCACAATAAGCAGGTCTCCGGACTCAAATATAAATATTGCGAACAATATTGGTATACCCATCTTCCCACACGAGTGCAGTGATGTAAGTGCAAACTTATAAAGGTATACGTTTCGTTTTACCGTTGCGGGGGCAGTGTTGGATTCTCACCAACTTCCCTAAAGCATATCGCTATGACTTATTGCATTTGCGCGCAGTATAAGGTTTGTATGCGAATTAAACAATCGATGTATAGAATATTCGGGATGAACTTTACTCAAGAGAAAAAAATTGCATTACAATGATTCGCCCTCATATTCATGGACAGGCCATGAATTAGGCTACGTTAGAGCTGAAATTATATGAGAACCCGTGCCAAAATTTGTGGAATTACCCGTGTTGAAGATGTTCAGTCTGTAGTACAGTCAGGGGCAGATGCAATTGGATTGGTTTTTTATCCTCCAAGTCCACGGCATGTCAGTATTGAGCAAGCCCAAGTTTTGGTAAAACACATTCCTGCTTATGTACAGGTAGTCGGCTTATTTGTGAATGCGACCGCTGATGATATTACAGAGGTATTAAAGCATGTGCCTTTAGATATGCTGCAATTTCATGGGGATGAAACGCCTGAACAATGTCAGGCAATTGCTCAGCACACGGCACGCCGCTGGTATAAAGCCATTCAGGTTAAACCTGATTTGGATGTGATTGCCTGCATCAAAAAATATCAAGACGCAGGTGCAAGCGCAGTATTATTGGATGCTTGGCATCCTGAACTAAAAGGTGGAACGGGGCACAGCTTTGACTGGACCCAGTTTCCACAACTCGATATTCCTTTAATTTTGGCAGGTGGTCTAAAGCCTGACAATATTGAAGAAGCAATACAAACAGCACAGCCTTTTGCTGTAGATGTTAGTGGCGGTGTAGAGTCCGCAAAAGGTATTAAAGACCAACAACTCATACAACGATTTATGCAAGGAGTCCAACGTGGATCAGCAAAATAATGTGATTGACTATACCCAATACCCTGATGCAAAGGGGCATTTCGGTATCCATGGCGGACGTTTTGTGTCAGAAACTCTAATGGCAGCATTAGAAGATTTAGAAAAGCTCTATTTCCGTATGAAAAACGATGAGCAATTTCTGGCAGAATTCGACCGTGATCTCGCCTACTATGTGGGTCGTCCTAGTCCTTTATATTATGCTGAGCGATGGTCGAAAGAGTTGGGTGGTGCGCAAATTTATTTAAAACGTGAAGACCTGAATCATACCGGCTCGCATAAAGTAAATAACACCATTGGTCAGGCATTACTGGCTAAGCTTTCAGGTAAAAAGCGGATTATTGCCGAAACAGGTGCAGGTCAGCATGGCGTAGCAACTGCGACGATTGCGGCACGTTTAGGACTTGAGTGCGTGGTATTCATGGGTGCTGAAGACGTGAAACGTCAAGCCATGAACGTGTACCGTATGCGTTTATTGGGTGCAACCGTTGTACCTGTAGAAAGCGGTTCAAAAACCCTGAAAGATGCCATGAACGAAGCGATGCGTGACTGGGTGACTAACGTTGACTCAACTTACTATGTAATTGGTACAGTGGCGGGACCACATCCATATCCGCAATTGGTTCGTGATTTCCAATCGATCATTGGTCGTGAAGCGCGCCGTCAAATTCAAGAGCAAGCAGGGCGTTTGCCTGATGCACTAGTGGCATGTGTCGGTGGAGGTTCAAATGCGATGGGCTTGTTCTATCCATTCTTGAATGATGCTGAAGTGAAAATGTACGGTGTAGAAGCCGCTGGTTATGGCATTGAAACGGGCAAGCACTCTGCACCTTTAAATGCGGGGCATGTCGGTGTCTTACATGGTAACCGTACTTATTTGATGTCGGATGAACAAGGTCAGATTATTGAAACCCATTCAATTTCTGCAGGTCTGGATTATCCAGGCGTAGGTCCTGAGCATAGCTTCCTGAAAGATATGCACCGTGTGAATTATGTGCCAATCAATGACCAAGAGGCATTACAAGGTTTCCGTGATTTAACCAAAATTGAAGGGATTATTCCTGCACTTGAAAGCGCACATGCAATGGCGTATGTCACCAAGTTGGCTCCGACCATGGATAAAGATCAAATTATTATTGCGACGGTTTCAGGTCGTGGTGATAAGGACTTGATGACAGTTGCACGTATTGATGGTGTGGAAATGGTCGAGATGTAAGCTCAATCATTTAAAAAAGCACGGGCTAGACTCGTGCTTTTTTATGTCTGAAATCTGAGTTTATTGATCATTGGGTAAAATTAAATAGCATGAGAGCTATAAAAGTACTTCTTTGTCTTATACTTTGACCTCAGTTCAACATCATAATTAATTCAATCTTATTCCATTAATACAAAATCCATCTCATATAAAAAGTGAAGTTTTGAGCTGGGAAAAATTAGAGTCTTTTATTTAGGAGTTATGCCGTGTCCCATTTATTTCTGGTCATGCTGGGTGGTCGTCATTCACGTGCCAATACTGAAGTGCATGATGTTATGGCGGTATTCGGTGATCGCTTAGAAGATACATTTCCACAATTAAGACAAGCATGGTTTGGCGAACAAAAGGGATTACATATTGATGCTTGGATGAAAATCAATAGCATCGAATCGGAAGGGCAGTATTATCAAGTGCATGTTAATTCGACTGCTCCACAAGCTGATGCTCTCAAGTTATTTTTGATTAATTTAGGGGGCTATGATGTCCGAGAATTTGGCGAGTTGCACCGTTATCTATTGGTGGTCGCTGGTGATGCAACACAAGCCAAACAACGTGGTAAACAGTATTTTAATCAAGGCTGGCAAAAACCGCATACCGACTGTGTGCTCGAAGTGGATGATTGTATTGCGTTGGAGAAAGTTGAAAATCGCTATATTCATTTGACATTGACCATGCATCAAGAGAATGAGTGGCAAAACACTTATTTGCGATTAAATGATTAATATTTAACATTTTGGGTTGGCTATGCGATGCTGCTAAATTTTTATGCTAACATGGCGTGCATAAGAAATGATCGACAGGTGCTGCCTAGGAAATAGAGGGAAATTCTAGGTTTTACGTACTTTGTTGATCACAACAGATCTAGCGAAATCTGAAATGGAATTGAATAAATGGATTTAATTCAGTCGAATGGTCAGCCACAATATGGTCGGTTTGATACATTGCCTCAAAATATTGACGTTCAAAAATACCAATATAAAACCCCTTATGGTGTAGTGTTGGATGGTTGGCGTAAGCGATTAAAGTATAAAAAATTTAAATTCTGTTCCATTCAGCATGAGCATTACACCATTGGCGTTGCAATTGCTGATATTGCATGGGCAGGGCATGGTTTTGTCTATTTGTATAATCATCTGACGCAGGAAGTGCAGGAATGGAATGCTATTAATTTTCTGGCACGCAATACCTTGCTGGATGAACAGCCTTTATATAACCAAAGTTTTTTTCATAAATCGCCTTTTCAAATTGAAATGCAGCATGCCAATGGGGTGCGCTATATCCGTGTCACCAAATACGGAGAAATTAAACTCAATGCCCGTATTTTTTGTGCGGGAACACAGCCGCTCAGCATGTGTAGCCCTACAGGTATTAATGGCTGGACCTATACTCAAAAACTGACCACCCTTGGTTGTGAAGGCTATTTTGTGAATAAGCAGGGCGAAGTGGTGCAATTTCACGAGAAAACCTTTGCGTCTTTAGATGATACTTGTGGCTTTCTTCGTCCTGAAACAGCGTGGTTCTGGTTGTCCTGTAATTTTTGGGATGCGCATAATCAGCGCATCGGGTTGAATTTAGCTTCTGGTGTCAATGAAAGCTTTGGCAATGAAAACTGCTTGTGGGTAAATGGTCAGCTTTTTCCATTGAGTGATATTTTATTTGAACATCTGGAAGATGAGTATTGGAGCATTCGTTCTTTAGATCAACGTTTGAATTTAACCGTCACTACCTGTTGGCGCCGTTATGAAAATCTGAATTTAAGATTAGTTGGCAGCCAGTTCAGCCAGTGGCAGGCACGTATCAGTGGCACCATTCAGTTGGATGATCAAGAAATTGTGCTGCTTGATGAGTATGGATTGTTAGAGCAGCACTATGCTAAATGGTAAATAGATATCCCTGCATGATGTCTAGGTTATGTTCCCAATTTAGACATCATGCAAAGTATTGTACTTTTATTTTTGACGTTGAGCTGCCTGCCAAAAAGCTTCTCCTGCTTGAATCGGATCATTGGTCTCGGCAAGCGTATTTACCCAAACATCATATTGATGAATAATCGGTTGCTGCGTCGGGTGAAAGTCTTTTTTAAACCAATCCATATACTGTTTTCGGATGCTGGTTAAGGTGCCTTTTCGACCAAAGAACCACGGTAAACCTTTAAAAATCATCTTTATGCGTTGCCAGCGACTAAATCCATCATGAATTAACATCACATTGGCGCGATACAGGGTAAAGCCAATCATCATGAGTGTGGTCAGGATGAGTGCCCAGCGTCGCATGAGTTCTGAAACTTCACCAACTTGCTGCATTACATCGTAGGCGACATCTCGGTGCTCCATTTCCTCAATGGCATGCCAAGCCAAAAGTGCGCGCACATAGGGGTGAGCATGTTCTAGGGTTTCTTTCTTGCCATAAAAGGTTTCTGCCATGAGCGCCGTCAAATGCTCTGCTGCTGCAGTCATGGCAATATTATATTGCGGTGAACGCTCTTCAAGTTCAAATTTAAATACACGGTTAATACGCTGAATAAACTGATCTACAGGCATGCCTTGTCTACGCATGACTTGGTTCATTTTTTCATGTGCAATACCATGTTGTGCTTCTTGGCGAATGAAGGCTGCAACACGTTGTTCTAATTCAGGATCCGTGATTTTATCTCGGAATAAACGTACCGATTGAATAAAGTAACGCTCACCATCAGGAAAAGTCAGGCTGAGCGCGTCAAAGACTCGGGTTAAAAACGGATCATTGTTCATCCAGAAGCGCGGCACCTGATCCAATTTAAAATCGAACTCGGTACGAACTACGGGTTGAACCTGATTTCGGACGATCGTATTCATCTTGATTTGACTAATAGAACCTTTAATAAGTGCAAGTATGTCGGTGTTTGTCGGATAAGTTTTGACAGTACTTGCCATTTTTTATACATTTTACGCCATATCGAAAATAAAAAATGTCAAACAGACAGGTTGAGCCATGTATACCCTACAAATCCCCAATGGCTTTTTTCACTTATGGCATAGCTATCTTAAATCACGTGATATAGATGGTTTTGCATTCCCATTCTCAGCTTTGCAAAAACAACAGCTTAGTTATATTTTAGCACAACCGATTGATGCTCAATCATCCTACGCTTTATTTATAGATTTAATACAGCAAACCGAACAACAACTCAACTGCCCACATCTTATTTTCGATATGGTGCAGCATGTTCAGCCTGAACATTTTGGAATTTTGGGGTATATCGCATCGAAAAGTAGCAGTGTTGCTGAAGCCTTAGATTTTGTTCTGCGGTTTAACCGTCTAGTGATTGATGGGCGAGAAAGTGTACCGATGTATCTGTCGCAAAATGATCAAGGGATTTATCTGCATTGGGGGTTTTCTCATAATGGACATGTTTTGATTAATGAGATGACTGTGGCCGCCATGGTTCAGTTGGCTCGGAAAATTTTTTCATTCGAGCAGTTTTCATTAAAGAGTTTGTATTTTGCTCATGCACCGCGATGTGCGGTGTATCATTATCAGCGCTTTTATGGCTGTCAGGTTTATTTCCATCAACCGCATTATGCTTTAGAACTGAACCGCGAAAGTCTATTGTTGAAGTCACGGCAACCCGATCCTTCTCTTAATCATCTGTTGTTGAAACATGCCGAAGAAGAGATTGCAGCCAAGTCGGAACATGTCACCTTAATGACGTACTTGCATATGTTGGTAGCAGAGTATCTGGTGTTTCATCAAGAGGTGCCCAAGCTGGAGTGGGTGGCACAGGAATTACATGTATCGGTAAGAACCTTACAGCGTCAATTGAGTGAATTTGATAGCTCATTTAAAAAAGTGATTGAGCTAGAAAGAATCAAGCGCTGTAATATTTTACTCCAACAGAAAATTAGTCTCAGCGAGATTGCCTTGGCATTGGGATATTCGGATCAATCTGCTTTGGCTCGTGCCTATAAAGCTGCGACGGGGCAGACCTTACTGGCACGTCGACAGCAATTTAAACTTAAAGAATAGCGTTGGAATCCAAAATAAAAAAAAGCGGCTAATGAAGCCGCTATAAAAAGTGCGTGATTTTAAGATGGCTTGTGATTCAATCGTGGATAACGTAATGCGATAGCCAAAATGGCAAAAATCGCCAAGACCCAACAATAGTAAATATGACCAATCAATTCGACAGGGGAGAGTTTGGCAATAGAACATGCCAATAACAGTTGAGCGCCATAAGGGATGAGCCCTTGCACGACACAAGAGAAGATATCCATGAGTGCGGCAACACGTTTCGGATCTAAACCGTATTCTTGTGCCACTTCACGTGCCATATCGCCAGATAAAATAATCGCAACGGTATTATTGGCAACAAACAGGTTGGAGAATACCACCAAGAAGCTCACCCCAATTTCGCCTGCGCGCTGTTGTCCGACTTTTAACAGACGGGTCAGGCTATAAATCCGCTGAATCAGCCACTCTAAGCCGCCTTCGCGTTGCATGATGGCTGATAAGCCACCGAGCAGCATGGAGAGTAATGCCACCTCAAACATGCCGACAAAACCATCATAAATAGAGGTATTCAGCTTGAGTAAAGTGAAGTCTGCATGCTGAAGGAGTCCAATCACGCCAGAAATCAGAATGCCTATGCTTAAAACGGCAAGTACATGCAGACGACTAAATGCCAAGCAAAATACCGTCACATAAGGCAGAATCAGCCACAAGTCATAGTCATGATATTGAATGGCTTGTGAGTCCTGACTCATCAAAATATAGACAATAATGGTAATGATCGATGCAGGTCCTGCAATCCAGATATTGACCCGAAATTTATCTCTTAACTGGACTTTCTGACTGCTGGTTGCGGCAATGGTGGTGTCCGAAATCATGGAGAGATTATCACCAAACATGGCACCACTAACCACTGCGCCAATTGCCATGACGGTTTCAATATCGGTTACTTGAGCAAAGCCAAATGCAATTGGTGCACAGGCTGCAATTGTACCCATTGAAGTTCCCATGGCAGTTGCAATAAAGGCAGAAATGACAAACAGCATTGGTAAGACAAAGGCTGGAGGAATCAGTGATAGCCCGAGTTGAACTGTCGCATCTACACTGCCAATAGCACTGCTGGTACTGGCAAATGCCCCTGCCAACATAAACACCATAAACATTAAGATGAGATTGGGATGGCTTGCACCTTTCAGAAAAGTCTCAATTGCTTGGTTGAGGTGACCTTTAAAGATCAGTACAGCAAGGATGACCGCAGGCAGGGCAGCCACAGGTGCCTTAATTTGATAAAAGGCAAACTCGGTGCCAATCAGGGAGTGATAAATTCCGCTACCCAGAAAGATAGCCAAAAAAACAATAAGGGGGAGTAGCGCAAGCGCTCGGGCTTGCACTTTGCCCTGTGGGTCGGAGGTCATAAAGTTAAGAAAACAGCGAATAAGTGGGCATAGTATAATGTAGCTTTTGCAATTTCTTAAAATTTAAAATGTAAAACCCGATCGAAGCAACACACCCGTTAAGCAGGGCGGTACTGGATTTTTTTGCATGAAACGTGTCTGCATAAAAGCCAAAATTAGGCATCTTTGATCATTGAGAAAACTCGTCAAATATTAGTAAATGTAGCTTTCGGGTTGTTCTGAATCATGTGATGTCGTATGAAATTCAAAGGAAGTGCATGAACTCTATTCAATGTGTAAAAAATAGCGTTACAATGCGTTGTCTTGTATTTCTACAAAACCAACTCCTCAGTTTTAAATAATTCAAGGAATGTACAACCCTATGTCACGTTTAGCCACTCGTTTTGGACAACTTAAATCTCAACAGCGTAAAGCGCTGGTTTCCTATGTGATGGCTGGAGATCCTCATCCACAAGTAACAGTACCCTTGTTACATCAGATGGTTGAGGCGGGCGTAGATGTTATTGAGCTTGGACTACCATTTTCAGACCCTATGGCGGATGGCCCTGTCATCGCTTTAGCCGCAGAGCGTGCTTTGGCGGGTGGAACCAATACCCTAGATGCGTTGAATATGGTGAAAGAGTTCCGTCAAAAAGATCAGGAAACACCAGTGGTATTAATGGGATATTTAAATCCTGTTGAAGTGATTGGCTATGAAAAATTTGTAGCCTATGCACATGAATGTGGTGTGGATGGCATCTTGCTGGTCGATTTACCGCCAGAAGAAGCACAAGCTCTGGATGATGTCCTGAAGAAGTACGAAATGGATCAAATTTTCTTACTTGCTCCAACCTCTACGGACGATCGTATTCGTCACGTGGTGAAGCAAGCGAGCGGATTCATCTATTATGTGTCTTTGAAAGGGGTAACAGGTGCAGCGACCTTAGATACGTCTGAAGCTGCGGCACGTATCCAAAAAATTAAAGCAGAGACGGATATCCCTGTTGGTGTCGGTTTTGGTATTAGCGATGCTGCTTCCGCGAAAGCGATGGGTGGTGTAGCGGATGCTGTGATTGTCGGCAGTGCATTTGTAAAGCAATTTGCAAGCTTGGCACCAGAACAAGCCGTTGTTGAAACGGTTAATAAAGTCAAGGAGCTTCGAGCAGCGCTCGATGAGTTAGTATGAATCAAGAAGTGAAATCAGGGAAAATTCTTAGCCCATCGACACCGTGGACTGAACGTGGCGTTCCAGGCATTGAAGTTCCAGATGAGCAACAAGCACTCAAAGCAACATTTACTGAACCTACGGCTGAGTGCCCTGAGTGTCATGCATTAGTCACACGCACTGCAATGACCTTTAATGCTTTTGTTTGTCCGTCGTGTGATGAACATTTACGCATGAAAGCCCGTGACCGTTTAACTTGGTTCTTTGATCAAGTGAAAACTGAATTGGGTCAAGAATTTGTGGCTAAAGACCCGCTAAAATTTGTGGATAGCAAGCCTTATCCTGAGCGTATGGCTGAAGCACAAAAGAAAACGGGTGAAACTGAAGCTTTGATCGTGATGCAAGGTTTGGTGAAAGACGTTGCAATGACTGCGTGTGCTTTTGAATTCGACTTTATGGGCGGATCAATGGGTACCGTAGTGGGTGATCGTTTTGTTCAAGCTGCAGAAAGTGCGATTGAGAAAAAACAACCGTTTATCTGTTTTGCTGCTTCTGGCGGTGCGCGTATGCAAGAAGGCATGTTGTCTCTCATGCAAATGGCACGTACTTCAGCCGCGATTCAACGCGTAAAAGAAGCAGGCTTACCATACATCGTAGTATTAACGCATCCTGTTTACGGTGGTGTAACGGCATCATTGGCAATGTTGGGTGATGTGCATATTGCAGAACCGAAGGCCATGATTGGTTTTGCGGGTAAACGTGTGATTGAACAAACTGTACGTGAAAAATTGGAAGAACCGTTCCAACGTGCCGAATATCTGCTTGATCATGGCGTAGTCGATCAAATCGTTCATCGTCATGCATTACGTGATACTGTATATCGTATTGTGACTAAATTGATGAATTTACCTTGAACGATACAGCACCACTTGCACAAGATGATTTAGACACATGGCTCTCGTATTGGGGCCATGTTCACGTCACGGGGATTGATTTAGGCTTAGAGCGTGTCATTCCCGTGGCTGAAATGCTTGGTGTGACGCAACCAGAAGCGAAAGTGATTACGGTTGCAGGCACCAATGGCAAAGGTTCGACCACGACTACTTTGGCGGCTATTTTGAATGCGCAAGGCTATAAGGTTGGACTGTATCAGTCACCGCATATTTATCGTTTTAATGAGCGGGTTAAACTGGCGGGTCAGGAAGTTGATGACCAAAGTTTAATTGATGCTTTTGTGCAGGTGGATCAAGCACGTCGTGCATGTGGTTTAAGTTTATCTTTCTTTGAAGCGACTACTTTGGCCGCTTTTTTGATTTTTAAACAGCAAGCCTGTGATGTTTGGGTGCTTGAAGTCGGTTTAGGTGGTCGTCTGGATGTGGTCAATGTGATTGATCCTGATGTCGCAGTCATCACCAATATTGGTTTAGACCATACAGATTGGTTAGGCGATACGATTGAGAAAATTGCCTATGAAAAAGCAGGCATTATTCGTCCCAATATCCCAGTGATTTTTGGTGGCTTACAAAGCTTGCCAGAAGCGATTGTGAAAAAAGCACAAGAATGCAATGCACCTCTATTTGCTGCTGAACGAGACTATTTTTATCAACTGAGTGAAGATGGGCAGCACTGGATGTTCGCTTCTTCAGGAACAACCCTAACACTACCTTTGGGGCGTTTAGCGCTGGAAAATATTTCGACTGCTGTTGCAGCCGTATTGGTCAGTGGTCTCGAAATTAGACAAGAGGCGATTGCGCAAGGCATCCAGCAAGCAGAGCTACAAGGTCGTTTTGAAGTACGTAAAATTGCCGATAAAACTGTGATTTTTGATGCGGGGCACAATCCGCATGGCGTTGAGTTTTTGTTAAAGCAATTGCGTAATTTCTTAAAATACAATAAACATTACACAGAAGTTGTCGCTGTGTTTTCAATGTTGGCCGATAAAGATATTAAATCTGTGGTTGAGTCATTGAAAAATAATGTTTTAATGTGGAAAATTGCACCATTAAGCGTGCCGCGTGCGGCAGAAATGGCGCAGCTCGATGAAGCATTACAACATCAGGCAGTACAACATTTCACTAATGTTCAATTAGCTTTTCAATCAGCTCTTGATGAATCTAAAAATAATCAGCTGATTTTGGTATGTGGATCATTCCATACCTTGGAAGCGGTCTGGGAGTATTTGGAAGAATGTCAATGAATAACAGACAACGCTGGATGGGTGGCGTTGTTTTACTGGGTGGTGGCGTTTTATTGGCAGCCTTACTTCTGAAAGGTAAAGAAGAAATACATCAAAATAATATTAAACAGACCGAACTGGTTGAACAAGTTCAGCAACAAAATGCAAAACCTGATACTGGCATGGTGCAACTCCAAGGTCTAACCGTAGATGTGGAAACTGAAAAGCGTTTACTGGAAGAGCAACGTCGTGCCCGTGAAAAAGCGGTTGCGGAACAAGAAGCACGTGCAGCCGAGTTTTTAGCACAACAACAGCAGGCAGAAGCCGATGCAGCACGTAAAGCTGCTGAAGAATATGCAGCCTTAAATGCAGCACGTGCAGGTGCGCAACAAAGTTCCGACAATATTCCGCCAGAATTGGTTGAAGATGAGAAAGCCAAACAAAAGCGTTTGGCGGAGGAAAAGCTTGCTGCACAAAAGAAGTTAGATCAGCAGAAGGTTCAACAACAGGCTGAAGCTGATAAAAAATTGAGTGAAGAGCGCCGTAAGGCAGAAGCTCAACGTAAAGCTGAGGATGAGCGTAAAGCGCAAGCCAAAGCTGCTGAAGAGAAAAAACAGCGTGAAGTGGAAGCGCAACGTAAACTTGAAGCACAGCGTAAAGCGGATCAAGAACGTCAAGCTGCTGCCAAGGCGGCTGAAGAAAAGAAACTGCGTGAAGCGGAAGCCAAGCGTAAAGAAGATGCTAAAAAGAAAGCTGAAGCGGATAACGCACGAGACTTACTTGAAAATGGCGATAAGCAGTGGATGGTACAAGTGGCACTGGCTGCCAATGCCGCCAATGCTGATGCGTTGATTTCTAAATTGAAGGCGAAAGGCTATAAAGTTGTACAAAGCCCGACCTCTAAAGGTATTCGTATTATGGTCGGACCTGCAAAAAGCCGTGATTTGGCAGATGTGACACGTAAGAAGATTACCACTGATGCTAGCTTGGGGATGAAGTCTGCATGGGTGATTGACTGGGTACCTTTAGACCGTCGTTAATTCATAGCGCAAATGTTTAAGATGGATTCGAGAGTTGCTCTTGAATCCATTTTACATTTTCGGGACTAAATAAAGTTTCGATATTTTGCCAAATGGGATGGAAACCATAGCCGCCATATTTCATTTCTTGCAGTGCTTGTTCAATAGTCCATTGCTCAAAGATAATGCGATACATAGCAATACTGGCACCTGTGCGGTCAGAACCGTGATAGCAATGGATTAATACTTTCTGCTGTTGTGCTTTCGCCAGTTGAATTTGATGCATTACCGCCAATAAATCATCCCGATCCATTGCCCAAGTATGAATAGGAATGTGTACTAAATTAAAATGTTGTATATCGAGATATTGCGGATCACGGTGTCGAGATCTTAAATTGATGACGACATCAATATCATGGGCTTTGAGAGCTACCTTCATTTCTGCACTGGGTTGTTCACTACGAAATACATCAGCACTGATCTGATAAAAATTGTCAGCTTGATTGAGCAAGGTGCCCCATTCAGCAGGGCGAGTTTCCATCGGTAGTGCGGGCGTAGTCATACAGCCTGTGAAGCTCAGTGTGCTGAGACAAAGGCTGCTATAGAGTAAAGTTAGTTTAATCTTCATGTGTATCGAGCCAGTTCAATAGGGTCATGAGCACAGATGAGTTGTACTTCGGGATGTGTTTGTGAAAGGGTTTGCAGGCGCTTTAGATTTTCGATGCGTGCTTGGTTATCTTCTGCAAAAAACTGTTCCAGTTGGTTCAGTGCTCTAAGCTGATGCTGACCATCGAGTTGTAAATGCGAGTAATAGGCATCACCGCAAAAGAGTAGCCAGTTTTCCTGATTACGGATAGCAATACCACTATGTCCTGCGGTATGTCCCAAAAGGGGCACCATCAATAGCTCGTTTTCAAACAAATCAAAATTTTGGATATGTTTGAGATTAAACCAGTTTTCATCAGCAATCGGTTCACTGAAGTTCCAGTAGCGATGCTGTTGAAACTGTTTCACTTTGTAGCGGGCTTTGCGTTTGTAGTTATTCAGATTTTGCGTGGCATTGTATTCAGAAGACAGTACATGCACTGTGGCTTGCGGGAAATCTGAAATGCCACCTGCATGATCAAAATCTAAATGCGAGACAAAAATATGCTGCACATCTTTAGGACTAAATCCCAATTTTTGAATTTGTGCGATGGCAGTTAGTTCTAGATTATTTTCTATTTTACCAAAGCGCGCGATCATACTGCCTAAACGGGCTTTGGTCTGTAAATGATCTTGAATTCCCAAGCCTGTATCTATCAAAACTAAACCACGCTCAGTTTCCAGCAGTAAACAATGACAGATCACTTGAGCATGCAAGCCTTTTTGCCCAAATAGCGGACCGCAAACAGGGCACATGGTGCCACAATGTAAATGATGAATGTTATGAATCACAGTCGTTGTTCTTAAAATGGTCTGTAGTATTTATAACTGACTGTCGCTCAAATACCAAATATAACTTGGTAGGGATGTGGTAAGCATGAAAAACCTGTCCGTAGACAGGTTTAAGTGACCATTTAACTACAGGGTCTTTATTTTAGATTGGTTTGCGGTGTGAGGCGAAAATAAGGTTTGACCGCAGTATAACCTTGAGGGAAGCGTTGTTTCAGTTCAGCCTCATCTTGTAAGGAAGGCACGATTACTACATCGTCACCCTGTGTCCAGTTGGCAGGTGTAGCAACTTTGTGATGATCGGTCAGTTGGAGTGAGTCGATCACCCGTAAAATTTCATGAAAATTTCGTCCTGTTGATGCGGGATAAGTAATGATTAAACGTACTTTCTTATTTGGGTCGATAATCACCAGAGAACGTACAGTCAAGGTTTCGCTGGCATTGGGGTGAATAAAGTCGTACAGGGTGGAGACCTTACGATCTTGATCCGCAATAATGGGGAAGTTGACGGTGGTATTTTGGGTTTCATTAATATCTTGAATCCAGCCATGATGGGAGTCGACATCATCAACCGAGAGGGCAATCGCTTTAACTCCGCGCTGTGCAAATTCATCTTGCAGTTTTGCGGTATAGCCCAGTTCAGTGGTACATACAGGCGTGTAGTCCGCGGGGTGTGAAAACAAGATGCCCCAACTTTCGCCTAGAAAATCGTAGAAGTTGATCGGACCTGCACTAGAGTCTTGTTCAAAATTGGGTGCGATATCGCCTAAACGCAATGACATTTTTATTTACCTCAATCGTATTCTGTATTGGATTTAAGTCAGACTATCTCGCAATTCTTTTCCGCTGAAAAATAGCTTTTTTGCATTTGTTTATGTGGAAATTGAATAAGCAAACTGAATGGTGGTCTGAAAATATACGCTGATTCAAGATGAACGCTCTATATCGTCTGATCGAAATTTGCTACATTATTTCGCCTTAGGTCAGGGGCTAGAACCAGTGATCAGAATTTTTTTATGGGTTTTGTGCAAAACCCTTGTACTTCAAATTTCTAGCACCATAATAACGTCTGAGAAAAAATTTATTCATTGACAAGCAAGATTTAGAGAGTCTATTCATGTTGGCAAGTCTGATCGGAGGAATCTTCGGTACCAAAAATGAGCGCGAACTCAAACGCATGCGTAAAATCGTAGACAAGATTAATGCGCTCGAGCCGACGATATCTGCCTTAAACGACGCAGACTTATCTGCAAAAACCGAAGAATTCAAACAACGTTATAACAAAGGTGAAAGCCTCGATAAATTATTGCCTGAAGCATTTGCAGTCTGTCGTGAAGCCGCAAAACGTGTCATGGGTATGCGCCATTATGACGTTCAGTTGATTGGTGGTATTACCCTGCACGAAGGTAAAATCGCTGAAATGCGTACCGGTGAAGGTAAAACCCTGATGGGTACACTGGCGTGTTATCTGAATGCGATCAGTGGTCAGGGCGTACATGTCATTACCGTGAATGACTACTTGGCGCAACGTGATGCCGAGTTAAACCGTCCACTGTTTGAGTTCTTAGGTTTAAGCATTGGTATTATTTATTCCATGCAAAATCCAATGGAAAAAGCAGATGCTTACCGTGCCGACATTACCTATGGTACTAACAACGAATTTGGTTTTGACTACCTGCGCGATAACATGGTGTTTGCGCTTGCAGAGAAAAAACAACGTGGTTTGGTCTACGCCATTATCGATGAAGTGGACTCTATTTTAATTGATGAAGCACGTACGCCTTTGATTATCTCGGGTCAAAGTGATGACTCTTCTCAGCTTTATGCTGCTATCAATACCATTCCAGCAAAACTGCATGCGCAAAAAGAAGAAAAAGTTGCAGATGGTGGTCATTTCTGGATTGATGAAAAGCAACGTTCGGTAGAAATGACCGAAGTTGGTTTCGAAACAGTTGAAAATGAACTGATCGAGATGGGCTTGTTAGCTGAAGGTGAGAGCCTGTATTCAGCGTCTAACCTCAACTTGGTACATCACGTGACTGCTGCGATTCGTGCGCACTTCTTGTATCAACGCAACGTGCATTACATCATTCACGAAGGTGAAGTGATTATTGTCGATGAGAATACAGGTCGTACCATGCCTGGTCGTCGTTGGTCAGAAGGTTTGCATCAGGCGGTTGAAGCCAAAGAAGGCTTGGAAATCCAGCCAGAAAACCAAACTTTGGCGACTACGACGTTCCAGAACTATTTCCGTTTATACAAAAAACTGTCAGGCATGACAGGTACCGCAGATACCGAAGCGGCGGAAATGAAAGAAATTTATGGTTTGGATGTGGTGATTATTCCAACCCACCGACCAATGATTCGTCAGGATCAAAACGATTTAATTTATTTAAATCGTAATGGTAAATACAACGCGATTATCCAAGAAATTCAGCGTGTGCATGAAGCTGGTGTTGCTCCAATTCTGATTGGTACGGCAACCATTGAAGCCTCTGAAATTTTGTCAGAAAAACTCAAAGAAGCGGGTATTCAGCATGAAGTACTGAATGCGAAGCAACATGAGCGCGAAGCGGATATTATTGCTCAAGCAGGTTCACCACGTGCTGTGACTATTGCCACCAACATGGCAGGTCGTGGTACCGACATTATTTTGGGTGGTAACTGGAAAGCGAAACTGGCTAAAATTGAAAATCATACAGCTGAAGATGAAGCTCGCTTAAAAGAAGAGTGGGAACAAAATCATCAAATGGTGTTGGACTCAGGTGGTTTGCATATTATTGGTTCTGAACGCCATGAATCACGTCGTATCGACAACCAGTTGCGTGGTCGTGCGGGACGTCAAGGTGACCCAGGTGTTTCACGTTTCTATCTATCTTTAGAAGATGATTTGATGCGTATCTTTGCGGGTGACCGTGTGGTTGCCATGATGCGTGCCATGGGGTTGCAAGAAGATGAAGCCATTGAGCACAAAATGGTGTCACGCTCGATTGAAAATGCGCAGCGTAAAGTAGAAGCACGTAACTTTGATATTCGTAAAAACTTGTTGAAATATGATGATGTCAACAACGAACAACGTAAGATTATTTACTCTCAGCGAGATGATGTTTTAGCTGAAAATACATTGCAAGATTATATTGAAGAAATGCATCACGAAGTGATGAAAGCCGTGATTGCCAACTATATTCCACCTGAGTCGATTCATGATCAATGGGATATTGAAGGACTTGAGCGTGCCTTACTTGAAGAGTTTGCGGTGGATTTACCGATTGCTCATTGGTTGGAAACCGAACGTCGCTTAGATGAAGAAGCATTGGTTGACCGTATTACGGATCAAATCCTGACGCGTTACCGTTCACGTCGTGAACAGATGGGACCTGAGTCAGCGGCAATGCTAGAACGTCATTTTGTCTTGAGTTCATTGGATCGTCACTGGAAAGATCATTTGGCAGCCATGGATTACTTGCGTCAAGGGATTCACTTACGTGGTTATGCTCAAAAGAACCCTGAACAGGAATACAAGAAGGAAGCTTTCAATTTATTTGTAAATATGTTGGCAGTGATCAAAACTGATGTGGTGACAGATTTGTCTCGTGTACATGTGCCGACGCCAGAAGAGTTGGCAGCAATGGAAGCACAAAAACAAGCACAAGCTGAAGCCATGCAATTGAATCTTTCGCATGATGAAGTAGATGGTTTAACAGGTGAAGTCACTTCACAGGCGCCAGCAGAGCACTACACAGGCTTCAGCCCAGCGGGAGAGCAAAATGTAGTACCGCCAGCAAGCCGTAATTCACCTTGCCCATGCGGTTCAGGTCTGAAATACAAACAGTGTCACGGTAAAATTTAAGTTTTATTGAATGATGCCAATAACCCTTGTCGGACTTCAAAATTTACCTGAAGTCTGGCAAGGGTTTTGTTTTTTGAGCGAACTGTAGTTAAATATTTTCAAGATGTGAATAAGGTTTGCAGTGCAGATTATTAAGTGTTATTAAGTTGCACATTGGTAACTGAAAAGCGAAAGACAATGAAAAAATTATTACAACCTTTGGTAATTGCTGCTTTGGCAATCCCGACTTTGGCGATAGCAAATACTCCTACAACAACCACTGTAGCAAAAGTAGCAGCTGCACAAGGTGCAACGACGGCACCCGCAACGGTTCAAGACTCGAATGTGACTGTAATGAGTCCGCGTACAGGCATTAAGTACACTTTTCCAAATCCACAGCAACGCCCGATTATCTTGAAAACAGCGGCAGTTGCTGCTGCAACGTCAGAAACGGCAAGTCGTATTGTGGCAACCAATCCTGCACTTTCGGTAGAAAGTCAGGAGCAAGCGAAACAAACCCTTGCGGGCAGTCCAGCCCAGTTAGCCGCAAACTAAACTTATTGATCTAAAGCAGCCTACGGGCTGCTTTTTTTATACATATTTTTTGCTTCAGTATTAAATTCATTGTCGGGCAGCTGAGTTCTTTTCCAGCGGGAAATTAATTTAATTGGGAAAAGACAATCCACAGAGGAAATTGCCTGAAACACCTCGATTTTTAGCTGTATTTCTACTAAGCTGTGACACTTACTTGAACAACAAAGTGGACATTTAAAAATGGCAGTGGGTGACGTTACTATGCCACAGATGCATGTGGTTAAAGGGGTGAAAATCGGTTCGGCTGAAGCTTATATTCGCTATCAGAACCGACGTGATCTGGTCATTTTTGAATTGGCTGAAGGTTCAAATGTTGCAGGTGTATTTACCCAAAATGCATTTTGTGCAGCACCTGTACATGTTTCTAAGGCGCATTTAGCTGTAGGTAATCCACGTTATCTAATTATCAATACAGGGAATGCTAATGCGGGAACAGGTCCATTGGGAATGAAAAATGCCCAAGAAACCTGTGCGCAATTGGCACAGTTGGCAAGCGTAAGTGCAGAACAGATTTTACCGTTCTCAACAGGGGTGATTGGCGAGCAGTTGCCAATGCCGCGTTTGGTTGCAGGCTTACAACCAGCTTTAGACAGTTTGCAGGAAGATGCTTGGACAGATGCTGCATTTGGCATTATGACCACAGATACCACACCGAAAGGGGCTTCTGAGCAGTTTGAGTTGGATGGTGTGCTCTACACCATGACAGGTATTTCTAAAGGTGCGGGCATGATTCGCCCGAATATGGCAACTATGCTCAGCTATGTGGCGACAGATGCTCCGATTTCCCGTGAATTGGTACAACAACTGTTACACATTAGTGTGAACCAATCCTTTAACCGTATTACTATCGATGGGGATACTTCAACCAACGACTCCTGTATTTTTGTGGCAACTGGTCAAGCAGGCGGTGTGGAGATCACTTCAACCGAAGATACGCGTTATTCTGCAGTATTGGATGTGTTAAACCGTGTGATGAAGCGTTTAGCACAGCTGATTGTACGTGATGGTGAAGGTGCAACTAAATTTATGACCGTGGCAGTGGAAGGGGGTGCTGATACACAAGAATGTTGTGATATCGCGTATAGCATTGCTCATTCTCCGTTAGTAAAAACAGCATTCTTTGCATCAGATCCAAACTGGGGGCGTATTTTGGCAGCCATTGGTTATGCAGGTGTAAACAATTTAGAGGTTGAAAAAATTCAGGTTTGGTTAGATGATGTACAAATCTGTAAAGATGGTGGCGCAGCAGCCGATTATACGGAAGCAGAAGGCGCACGCGTAATGGCACAACCAGAGATTACCATTCGGGTGGATTTGGGTCGTGGACAAGCGAAGGATACGGTCTATACCTGTGATTTATCTTATGACTATGTCAAAATTAACGCAGATTACCGTTCTTAATGGAATTTGAGTGAAGAAAAGCCTCCGTCGTGAGGCTTTTTTATCAATCAGGATTTTTTGAGTGACTGGTCAATTTCAAAGTCGAAATGACCGTGTTATGGATGCACCGCTTGTAAGCAAGCAGCTGGGATAGAGAAGACGTTTTTATGAATGATGCGACCAATTTAATTGCCAATGACGCAAAATCGATTGTGCAGGCGCATTTAGACCGTTTAGGCGAGCCTAAAGACAATCATTTGACTGAGCAAGCCAAACAGGAAAAATTTGAACAAATCAAAGCGGAATTGAAAAAACGTGATGCTGTTCTGGTTGCACACTATTACTGCGATCCAGAAGTGCAGGAATTAGCAGAATTAACCGGTGGCTGTGTATCGGATTCCTTGGAAATGGCCCGCTTTGGTCGTGACCATGCGGCTTCAACATTGGTTGTAGCAGGCGTGAAATTCATGGGGGAAACAGCAAAAATTCTGTCCCCTGAAAAAACAGTGCTCATGCCGACTCTAGAGGCAACCTGCTCACTCGATCTTGGATGTCCTGTAGATGAGTTCACGGCATTCTGTGATCAACATCCAGATCATACCGTTGTGGTCTATGCCAATACCTCTGCTGCAGTCAAAGCCCGTGCAGATTGGGTGGTGACTTCAAGCTGTGCGGTCGAAATCATTGAACATTTAGATAGCTTGGGTGAGAAGATTATCTGGGCACCCGATCAGCACTTAGGTCGTTATATCCAGAAGAAAACTGGCGCAGACATGTTGCTTTGGGATGGTGCATGTATCGTGCATGAGGAGTTCCGCGCGCGCGGGATTGCCAACATGAAAGCACTTTACCCAGATGCCGCAGTTTTAGTTCATCCTGAATCACCAGAATCGGTTGTAGATATTGCTGATGCTGTTGGAAGTACTTCACAATTAATTAAAGCCGCACAGACTTTACCGCATGAGCGTTTAATCGTGGCAACAGACCGCGGTATTTTCTACAAGATGCAACAAGCGGTACCCAATAAGATTTTGGTTGAAGCACCAACAGCAGGTGAGGGCGCGACGTGTCGTTCTTGCGCACATTGCCCGTGGATGGCAATGAATGAACTCGATGGCATTTTGCAGGTTTTACAGCAAGGTGATCAGGAAATTCATGTCGATCCAGCTTTGGCTGAGCGTGCAAAATTACCTCTAGATCGTATGTTAAGTTTCAGTGCGAGTCTAAAACGTTAAAATTTGTATAAAAAATATCAGAAATGCTTGATATTTATACGTTTGACGCATTTTTTTAACTTTTTTTAAAGATAGGTGTTGACGTTCTTGGGCGTCACGCCTAGAATGCACACCGTACCGCACGATGTGCGATACGGCAAAAGCTGAGATGAATCGGAGCATAGCACAGCCTGGTAGTGCACCTGGTTTGGGACCAGGGGGTCGTAGGTTCGAATCCTACTGCTCCGACCAATTCTTCAAGGCAGAGTATCGCATGATACCAAGTATCATCGGACATGCGCCTGTAGCTCAGTTGGATAGAGCATCCGCCTTCTAAGCGGATGGTCACAGGTTCGAATCCTGTCAGGCGCGCCATTTGGTAGCTTGGTACTGTAGAACTTTATAGTGGTGGATGTAGCTCAGTTGGTAGAGCCCTGGATTGTGATTCCAGTTGTCGCGGGTTCGAATCCCGTCATTCACCCCAATTTCGGAGCATAGCACAGCCTGGTAGTGCACCTGGTTTGGGACCAGGGGGTCGTAGGTTCGAATCCTACTGCTCCGACCATCATCTTAAAGATGAAATAAATAATCCGCTTTATTGCGGTTTTTTTATGTCTGAAATTTAATACATTTCTACATTTCTACATTTCTACATTTCTACATTTCTACATTTCTACATTTCTACATTTCTACATTTCTACATTTCTACAT
>NZ_JAKVIM010000006.1 GCF_022601715.1 Acinetobacter zhairuonensis
CTTTTTAATTCGTTCCCGCTTTAACAGTTGAACGAAGCTTTCCGCAACAGCATTGTCATTGCATGAGCAGTATACTGTGCAAGACAAAGCTCATACTGCTTTCAAGATTATGGTGTTTCAGAAATGTCTGCATTAATAACTGGTATATTGGCTACCTTGGTCTGAATGCCATCAATAATGCATCAAGCACTAAATCTGTGGTGATTCTAGATTTCATCGACCATCCTACTACTAAGTGAGAAAATAGGTCGATGACAACAGCCCGATATAACCAACCTTCATGAGTAGGGATATCTTGCGAAGAAGTGCTTCTCCAGCTACCAATCTGGTTTACTCATGTCTGTCACCCATAATTGATTTGGTTGAGTTGGATTAAATTGCCGATCTAAAGTATTAGCAGCAACAATAGCAAGTGTTCTAGCAGAGGTTCGCTATGATAACCCTGCTGTGATTTAAGCTCATTGGCTTTCATCAGGCGATAGACACGATTAATTCCATACTTTTCACCAACATCTTTTAAATCACAGTGGATCTTGTGATATGCCATTGGCGACGATATTCAGGTTGATGCTTCTTACGTTTCCATTCGCCTTCACCAAGGAAGTTTAAACCAGTATTGTCGATGAGTAGATGTAATCATTAGTGCTTTTTTTGATAACTAATAACAATATCAAGATGCTTTTTTCTTGTGCAGATAGTGGAATAATCTGGAGTTGTCTAATCTAGACCACTGAGTTTTGGGATCAAACCAAATGCCAATATTTTCACGATTAATGAGAGCACGGTTGTTTGAAGAGCAATTGAGAGTACGATAAATTTTAGGTGCTGGCTTATTCATTTGAGAATTATTTTGTTGAATAAGTCTTTAATGATAGGTTTTTGCAACAAAGCCCATCAAAGGTACAGCCTAATCAAGTAAAAAAGACCGCCTTTTGGGGCGGTCTTTTTTAGCACTAATTTCAAATGTGAGTTCAGTGTAGAAAGCATGTTTTTACATTGAATAAAATGTCATAATTGCTAGAATGATTTTCTTTTTTTGTTTCCGTTTTGTTTTTATTTCGCACTTATTTTGCAGGATAAAAAATAATACCCTTGGAAACAGTGGTCTACGCTAGGATTTATTTAATGCTCTCTATATATTTGACAGATGTTCAGAAACGTATTCAATTTAAGGATTACCCAGGTGAGCATCCTGTTAAATTTATTCTAAATTTTAAAAAGATTTTCCCAAGTGTCATGGAACTACTGCTTCCAGTATTGCCTGAAAATGAAAATTTAGAGGAAATGACATGGGAGTCGACTACTCAAGATTTT
Organism: Acinetobacter zhairuonensis; assembly: GCF_022601715.1. Lineage (GTDB taxonomy): Bacteria > Pseudomonadota > Gammaproteobacteria > Pseudomonadales > Moraxellaceae > Acinetobacter. The sequence continues at coordinate 1,315 of NZ_JAKVIM010000006.1, forward strand.
GAACTATTTAAATTACTTTTGAGTGGTTGGGGCGTGATTGAGCTACGCTTAACTGCCTTAGCAAAATTTAAAGATAAGAAATTTGCAGATGAACTGGTTAAGCGTGCACAACAAAAGCGCAAGGCTGAGGCTCAAAAGCATGCAAAACTCAAAATTGTAGAGCTTGATTATTTATTTATGCACGAAATTCATGCATTGATTGATGCTGAATTGGTTGAGCTGGGCGAGAAGTTCTACTTACCAACATTAAGAGAAATCTGGAAAGCCCACCTTCCAAATAATGTGCTGCAAGCTAATTTAGCTTGAGATTTATTAAAAAGCTGCTGATTTAAAAAAAGAAACCATTTAGTGTGTATTGCTAAATGGTTTTTTATTGTCTGAATGATCGATTGCTTCATAAACTTTAGGCTTATTCTGAATAGTGTATAGGGGCGATTAAATATATTTTTTACCAAATATAAAAAATAGAGACATGAATTATATTAACTTTTATAAGCAAGTTGGAATTGATTTTGCATAATGCTGAGTAGCATTGTATGACTGGATAATTTCAATTTTTCCAGCGAAACATTCCACCCAAGAAGGAGCTACCACATGGCAAATAAATTTCTGAACTTAATTGAACAACGCCGTACGATTTATGCATTAGCAAAAAATGTAGAGCAAACAACAGAATATTTAACCGATCTGATTCAAAGAACGATTCGAGAAAGTCCGTCTTCTTTTAATTCACAGTCATCGCGTGCTGTAATTCTATTCAATTCAGAACATGAAAAGTTTTGGAACTTCGTTAAAAAAGAATTACAAGCTTATGTTACTGACGAAGCTGCAGCAGCTAAAACTGCAGCTAAAATGGATAGTTTCTCAGCAGGGTTAGGCACGATTTTATTTTTTGAAGATATGGCTGTGGTTGAAGACTTACAAGATCGTTTTGCTTTATATGCTGAGAACTTCCCGATATGGGCGGAGCATTCTACGGCAATGGCTCAATTTGCAACGTGGACAGCCTTACATACAGAAGGGCTAGGGGCTTCATTACAGCATTACAATCCAATTGTTGATACGCAAGTCCATGCTGAATGGGACATTCCCAAGAATTGGAAATTACGTGCTCAATTGGTTTTTGGTTCGATTGAGGCAGCAGCTAAAGACAAAACGTATATTGAAAATACCGAGCGTTTCAAAGTTTTTCAATAAATTAAATAGTGAAACTGAGTCTGAAAACAAGATGTATCGATTTTCTTAATTTAAGTCGGGACAAGTATTCCCGTCAGTAAAAGCTTATTGGTTCCGTGAAATATGAATGATCTGGCAAACGGATGAAACTAAATTTACTTTGATCGTCATTATGGCTTTTACAAAAAAAGAGGTTTGCAATGCAAACCTCTTTTTTATTCCACACTAAAAAAATTCGGTTAGTTAAAATAGCCTAAGCATAATTAAATCCACTTTAATAAATAGCCTAAGCAAAAATTTCTTTAATTTGCTTTCGCAAAAAAATATGCCTTAAATTTCTATCTAAATCTTTATGCCAAAACATTCCCATTTTCATAAAAGGTAATTCAGCAGGTACAGAAAAAATATTTAAAGACGGCGCAACTTGTAGGTGAGAAAGTATCGTCTCTGGCAAGGTCAAAATTGCTTGAGCATTTTGTTCTAATATCTGTAAAGCAGTAGAGTAGTGCTGACAACGCAATAATATATTCCGATTCAATTGTTGACGTTGCAAATACATATCTTCAAGTAACAAGCCTGTACGGCGTGATGAAACGCCAATATGTGGAGATGAAAAATAACTCATTTCATTCAACTGCTTTTGTTGAGTACAGGCGACAAAACGGTCATGTACCAGTACTTGAAATTGAATTTTATCTCCAAAATGCTGCTCCAAATCCATTACAAAATCAATTTGTTGAGCAGCTAAATCGGCAACAACCGTTTTACGGTCTAACTTAATACTCGTAAATTGAATGTCTAAGTTGAGTTGTTGAAAATGTTGGAAAATTCGAGGGAAAATGATCGGTTCAATTTCATCGTGGACTGCAATTTTAAGTGTTTTGATCATACTCGGTTCAAAACTATGTTTTTGCAGTGAGATAGATTGAATAGCTTGAAGTGCATTTTTTATGGCAGGATAGCTTTGTTCTGCGAATGGCGTAGGTAACATTTGGTTGCCTGTTCGGATAAATAAGTCATCTTGCAATTGCTGGCGTAATCGCTGTAAAGCATGACTCGCGGCAGATTGCGTAATACTAAGAATATGTGCGGCTTTAGAAATACTCTTTAGCTCAAAAATAGCAATAAATAATGGATAGAGATTGATATCGATACGGTAGAAATTTGCTAAATCTATATCTGCATCATTATGAATACTGTTCATAGTTTTAGATTAAATAAAATCATTTCATTCATAGTAATTTTCGAGCTAATGTACTGTAAAGCGAAAATATACAAAATTCACAGGATGACCTTATGTTTGAACTCTCTGCACGTGTCAAAGACTATATAGAACGTACTAAAGCATTTATTACAAATGAAATTGAACCAATAGAAGCTGAATTTTGGAATGAGGTACATCATTTAAATCCCAATGGAGATTGGACGCAATGGCAGTGGCCAGCACAATTAGAAGAATTAAAGACCAAAGCACGTGCTGAGGGTTTATGGAATATGTTTTTACCAGATCCAGTATTGGGTGCAGGACTTTCAGTTCAAGAGTATGCACATATTGCAGAGTTAACAGGTCGTAGCTTAATTGCACCAACCGTATTCAACTGTAATGCACCAGATAGCGGAAACATGGAAGTATTATGGCGCTATGGTAGCGAACAACAAAAACAACAATGGTTAACGCCATTACTGGAAGGAAAAATCCGTTCAGTATTTTGTATGACTGAACCAGCAGTAGCATCAAGTGATGCAACCAACATGCAAGCCACTGCTGTGGTTGAGGGCGATGAAATTGTCTTAAACGGGCGTAAATGGTGGTCATCTGGTTTAGGTGATCCAAATGCCAAAATGATTATCTTTATGGCACACACGCCTGATGAAACTAAAGATCGCCATCATCAACATTCGATGGTACTTGTTCCTATTGATTCTGAAGGTATAACCATTGAAAGAATGTTACCCGTATTTGGTGATTATGATGCGCCGCATGGTCACGGCGAAATCAGCTTTAACAATGTTCGCGTACCTGTGTCTAATTTCATTGGCGGTGCAGGTCAAGGCTTTGAGATTGCACAAGGTCGTCTAGGACCAGGTCGTATTCATCATTGTATGCGCTGTATAGGCGCAGCTGAAAAATCGCTAGAATTGATGATTGATCGTGGTATGAGTCGAACAGCTTTTGGTAAAGAAATTCTCAAATTAGGTGGCAATTTAGAACGTGTTGCTGAAGCTCGTGTTGCCATTGATCAAGCACGTTTATTGACTTTATATGCTGCCTATAAAATGGATACTTTGGGTAATATGGCTGCGCTAACTGAGATTTCAGCCATTAAAGTGGTTGCCCCAAGTGTTTTAGAAAAAGTGGTTGATATGGCGATGCAAATTCATGGTGGCGCAGGTGTATCGCGTGATACGCCATTAACAGCTTTCTTTGCCCAAGCGCGCAGCTTACGTTTGGCTGATGGTCCTGATGAAGTACATAAGGGGATGATTGCAAAACTTGAACTGAAAAAGCGTGGATACGGCGCGCGTAAAAAATAAAGCTGTGGTAAAAGTAAGTAAAGCATTCATATTCTAAAAATCAGGGATAACAAGTATGTCGGTAATTGATGTTGGTGGCAGTGTACGTGAAGGTGAAGAGCTGGATGTACAAGCTGTAGAAGATTGGCTTAAGTCACAAGGCGTCGTGTTAGTGGGACAAGTTGAAGTCACACAATATTCGGGTGGGGCTTCTAATTGGACCTACCGCTTGAAATATGACAATACAGACTTGATTCTGCGTCGCCCCCCAAAGGGAACTAAGGCAAAGTCAGCACATGACATGGCACGTGAATACACGGTGCAACACAATTTAGCGCCTTTTTATCCTGTACTCCCTGAAATGGTTGGTCTTTGTCAGGATGAATCTGTATTGGGTTGTGACTTCTATGTCATGAAACGGATTGCTGGGATTATTCCACGTGCAAAACTGCCACCCGAACTACACTTTTCTGAAGAGCAAGTCCATCAGTTATGTATCAATGTGATTGATAAACTGATTGAACTGCACCAAGTTCCGTATCAAGGTACGGAACTGGAAAAATTAGGCAAAGGTGAAGGTTATTGTCGTAGACAGGTAGAAGGTTGGGATCAGCGTTTTGACAAAGCGCATACCATTAATGTGCCGACCTTTAAATTTGTGCGTAAGTGGCTGATCGACAATATCCCTGAAGATTCAGCAACCTGTTTGATTCACAATGATTGGCGTTTTGACAATGTGATTTTAGATCCTGAAGATCCAACACAAGTTATTGGTGTGCTGGATTGGGAAATGGCAACCCTAGGTGATCCACTGATGGATCTGGGGGCTGCATTGGCTTATTGGGTGGAAGAAACTGACAGTAACATTTTTAAAGCGACGCGCCGTCAACCTACTAATATGAAAGGTATGTTCACCCGTAAGCAGGTCGTAGAATATTACTTGGAAAAAACAGGGTTACAGCCTGAAAACTGGACCTTTTACGAAGTGTTTGGCATCTTCCGTTTAGCCGTTATTGCACAGCAAATTTACTATCGCTATTTCCATAAGCAAACCAACAATCCTGCGTTTAAAGATTTTTGGGTCATTATTCATGCCTTACATATCCGTGCGTTAAAACTGATTGGTATTCAGAAACTGGAAGCTAATGAAATTGCACATAAATATATGGAAAAATTTAAGGAAATTTTAGAAAAATGACCACCATTTATTTAATTCGTCATGGGCAAGCGTCCTTTGGTGCAGAGAGTTATGACAAACTTTCGGAAAAAGGAGAATTGCAGGCTCAACGACTGGGGCAATATTTCAAATATATTTTAAAAGAAACTCCTTATGTAGTGGCGGGTTCAATGCATCGCCATCAGCAAACGGCGCAACTGGCTTTGGCAGAATGTTTTCCGCATAGTCCAGTGGTCACAGATTCGAAGTGGAACGAGTTCAATCATCAGCAGGTTTTTGCGCAATATGAACCCAGATTCAAAGAGCCGCATTTATTAAAATCTGATGTGGCACAGCATGTGAATCCACGTGCGTATCTGGCAAAAATATTTGAAGGGGCAATTGAGCGTTGGACTGGTGGTGAATATCACCATGAATATGAAGAGTCATGGCCACTATTCAAAGATCGAGTCGAAACAGCCTTACAAGATTTATGTGATGAACTTGCACAGACCAAACCGCGTTATGCGGTCGTATTTACCTCTGGCGGTGTCATTTCTGTGGCTGCAGGAAAAATTTTGGAATTGAATCCAAATCGTACATTTGCTTTGAACTGGGCAATTACCAATACCAGCATGACCACATTGCGTTTAGTCGGAAATGAACCACAATTACTCAGTTTAAATGAGCATCATTTTATTAAAGCCGATGACTCAGAACTTTTAACATGGATATAACAAGGATTGACCCATGGCAAAAACCATTTTAATTACAGGGGCGAGCTCAGGTTTAGGCGCAGGCATGGCGCGTGAATTTGCTCAAAAAGGGTATAACCTTGCGATTTGTGCGCGACGCATGGAACGTTTAGAAGCTCTTAAACAAGAGCTTGAAAGTCAGTATGGCATACAAGTTATTGCGAAAACTTTAGATGTCACTAATTACGATCAAGTCTTTGAAGTGTTTAAGGCATTTCAACAAGACTTTGGCAAGCTGGATCGTATTATTGTGAATGCCGGTGTGGGGCAAGGTCGTCGCATTGGTAAAGGTAATTTTGAAATTAACCGAGTAACTGCCGAAACTAACTTTATATCTGCTTTAGCACAATGCGAAGCTGCTGTTGAAATTTTCCGGGCACAAAACGCTGGGCATTTGGTGGTGATTTCTTCAATGAGTGCGATGCGAGGATTACCCAAGCATCTTTCTACATATGCAGCAAGTAAGGCTGCGGTGGCACACTTGGCAGAAGGGATTCGTGCAGAACTGATTGATACACCAATCAAGGTTTCGACCATTTTCCCTGGTTATATTCGTACTGAACTAAACGAAGGTGCGAAAAAATTGCCTTTTGAAGTTGATGAAAAGACGGGTTCTCATTTACTTGCTGAAGCGATTGAAAAAGCCCCAGTCAAAGCTTATGTGCCAAAGTGGCCGTGGCTGCCAATGGGTTTGGCAATGAAAGTTTTGCCATTAAGGCTTGTGAATAAATTAGGTTAATTTTTTAACTCAAATATATTAATGTTCAAGCTGATTGACGGTATAAAAACCGACTTTATAATAAGTCGGTTTTTTACTACTCAGATTTTTTATAGTGATTATTTGCTTATTTAATTGAATGCAAGAAATCTTAGGCTGAATGGAACCTAAACATTACAAAAGTTGTAGGTACATGGGAAAAATATCAATCCTAAAATAAGAACAACTAATATTATTACTATACAACACATGGATTGACTTGGTTAAAAATGTTATTTGAGCAGATTAAACTTATTTAATGGTAATCAAAATTAATAATATACCATTGAATTAAATGAGTTTTTTATGAAATGTGGATTTTTTTAATAAGAAAAATAAATATATATATTTAAAAACTTGATTATTTCTATTTTTAGTGTATATTTAACTTAACTAGAAAAAAGTCTTGTTTCGGTAAATCTTCCTTAAGTATCGCAGTTTTAGTCATAATCCTTCGTTTTTTAGATTTTAAGTCTCATTCTTTATTATTTCAAAGTTATAATTAGTCAATAAAATGACTAAAATATTATTAAAAATTAGTAGGATATATTATGTCAAACTCAAATGTTGTTAAAGGTACTGTTAAGTGGTTTAACGAAACTAAAGGTTTTGGTTTCATTCAACAAGAATCAGGTCCAGACGTTTTTGCTCATTTCAGCGAAATCGCGAATTCAGGTTTCAAAACCTTATTTGAAGGCCAGCAAGTTGAATTCAGTGTAGCTCAAGGTCAAAAAGGACCAAATGCTGTAAATATTGTTGCTATCTAAGTAATAATAAGCAGTAGTAAAAAGCACTCATGGGTGCTTTTTTATACTTTAAAATTTGGTTTAAAAGTGAAAGAAATCTCTATAAGATAGGATATAAGTTGTTAAAAATAAATGATTTAATTGCAAAATCTAAAAATGGTACTGAAATTATTGTTTCATTAATTCCCCTCAATAAAATGCAGAATACACGTCAAGGTTTTAAACAAATAGAAGTCGGTAAAAGAGTTCTGCTGGAATCTGGAATCGAGGTTGATTTAAATTTGGATGGCCGTACATTTTACACTTCTCCAAATCAATTGTTTAAATTGAACCATAAAGTTTCTTAGAAATAAAATTAACAAATATCAATGATTTAGTTTTTTATGCAGTTTTATTAAGGAGATATATATGTTTAAACAGAGTCTTAGTGTGAAAGATCAGTTTGGGATTAAACACACTATTCAAGCAACGGTGGATCATCAGTTTGCCAACACGCAATCTCATTCGAATATAAAACATATCACCGTTGATGGTGAAGATATTCGACCTAGTTTTGAAATGCTTTTTCAAAGTACTTTAAGTGGAAAAATTTTTAAAATTATATAGATAATATTTTTTGTTAGATCATTACTTGTTAACTTAAGATGATCTAGATTCAATTTTAGAAAGCAGAAAACTAGCATCTAATTGCAACAAAACCTTCATTTTACTGTACCAAAGTACCTACTGGAAAGCCTGTACCTTGATCTAAGGTCATTAACTTCTCTTTTATCCGTTTATTTTTAATTTGACGATTAGTCAGTTTTCTAAATTAACTTAATACAGCTTATACGATGCTTTGCATTAAAGTTTTAAATTCAATAGCGTCCGCTTCTTATTCCAGCCCATATCCTCTAGTGTGGGCTTTTTAATAGATTTATCACGTTTTATGGCTGTTTTTTAATCGAATTATAAATGAATTTTTTAAGACAAAGAAAAGCCCCTGAAAATTAAGGAAAGTGTGAGTAGGGTGCAATACTTTAACTGATTGTATAAATTTCCTATGTTAGAATTTGGACTATTCTTAAGGCAATGTCCTAAATTAAGGATTTATAGTCCTCAAATAACATATTGAATTTTGCATCATGTTACCAATAGAAACCCATCCACTTGAACCATTTTTACCAGCAAATGCAAAATTACTGATGCTGGGTAGTTTTCCGCCACCGAAAACACGCTGGAAAATGGATTTTTATTATCCGAATTATCAAAATGATATGTGGCGCATCTACGGGCTGATATTTTTCCAAGATAAAAACTATTTCCTTGATCTTAAAAACAAGAATTTCTATGAACAGAAAATTCGCGACTTTCTCATTGAAAAAGGGATTGCGATTTTTGATACGGCCTATCAAGTCGTCCGTTTAAAAGAAAATGCTTCAGATAAATTCTTACACATTGAAACACCGACTGATTTAACTGCACTATTGGCTCAAATTCCACTATGTCAAAATATTGTAACGACGGGCGATAAGGCTACAGATACACTCATGTTATCGATGCCTGAAGGCACTGAAAAACCAGTGATAGGAAAAAGTTCAGAAACTATTTTTGCTTCTCGCGAGCTTAGTTTGTTTAGAATGCCTTCTTCTTCACGCGCTTATCCATTAGCACTAGAGAAAAAAGCGGAAGCCTATCAACAGCTTTTTCAAAAGATTGGTTTGCTGGATTAATTGTATGTGAATAAAGGATCGTTATGCTTAAGCATATTTTTTTGCATAAAAGACACAGATAATCACGGCAAAACACACCACAATCATGGCGAAGTCAATCGCTTCATGTAGGAGCACAGCACAAAGTATCAATCCAAGGAAAGGTTGTAACAGTTGGATTTGTCCGACGCGCGCAACGCCACCCATTGCCAAGCCTTTGTACCAAAATACGAAACCAATCAGCATGCTAAATAAGGAAACATAGAACAATCCTGCATATGCTGTAACAGGAATAGCTTCCCAAGCTTGTGGAAAATAAATTCCGAATAAAAGTAACATTAAGGGCAAGGCAATAATTAGTGCCCAGCAAATCACTTGCCAGCCTCCCAGTTGTTTTGAAAGTTGTCCACCTTCCGCATAACCTAAACCACAAGCCAATACAGCAATCAACATGTATAAATCACTACGGAAATGGAATGCTTGCTGGTCTTGAAACCACATAAATACTGCGACAAAGCTACTTCCTAAGATTGCAGATAACCAGAACTGAATAGATGGTTTTTCACCTGCGCGGAGTACGGCAAATATTGCAGTCGCGAGGGGCAGTAAAGCTACAAAGACAAGGGCACGAGCCGCAGTGATGTTTTCTAAAGCGAGTGCCGTAAAAAATGGAAAACCAAATACAACACCAAGAGCAATCAGAATTAAAGATCTGATCTGTTTAGTATTCGGGATTGGCTGTTTCAAAATAAACAAACATAAAATGGCAAATACTGCGGCGATTACCGCGCGTGCGCCAGTCAGAAACTCAGGACTAAAACCTGAAACGGCAACACGCGTTGCGGGCATAGAACCTGCAAAAATAATGACGCCCAATAGCCCGTGTATCCATCCAAGATTACTTTGTTTCATGCCTGAATTGCTCTAATTATCATTGTTCAATTACAAGGCAAATCCGCGGTTTGAGACAGATACAATCCAGTACAATTTAAAGAAACTGTATTGGTATACAATAAGAACTGTCTTGAAATAAATATTGAATACCTATCTATGGATACGCAAAGCAAAATTGAGATCGTGATGAAGCAGATCAAATCACAGATTGCGAATCAACGTTTTGTTGCAGGGGCGCGGTTGCCTTCAGTTCGGCGTTTAGCACAGGAGATGCAATTCTCGATTTCTACTGTAGTGGAAGCTTATGCTCGCTTGGTGACAGAAGGTGTACTCGAAGCAAGGGCAGGTTCAGGGTTTTATGTCAAAGGTCAGGCGCAACCACAGAAAGTAATAACTGCAAACAATTTTCAATATGACCGAGAAATTAATCCTCTCTGGATTTCGCGGCAATCTTTAGATGCTAATGATGCCATGCTTAAACCAGGCTGTGGCTGGTTACCTCCTGAGTGGATGCCTGAAAGTAGTTTACGTAAAGCACTCAAGCAAGCTGCAAAATCTTCTGTCAAAATGTTAGTCGAATATCCAATCCCACATGGTCATGCAGGTTTAAGACAGTGGATTGCTCGTAGAAATGCTCAATATGAAATAAATGTAGATCCCTCGCAAATTTTAATTACCGACTCAGGTACACAATCCATTGATTTGATTTTTCGGGTGCATCTACAGGCTGGCGATGTAATTCTTGTTGATGATCCGTGTTATTTCAATTTTCAAGCTTTAATTCAAGCACATCACTTACAGGCGATCGCGATTCCTTTTACAGCTCAAGGACCTGACGTAGAAAAATTTGAGCAAGCATTACAATATCAACCCAAACTCTATTTAACCAATTCAGGTATTCATAATCCTACAGGTGCGACGTTATCTATTCAAAGGGCATATCAAGTTGCAAAATTGGCTGAACAAGCGAACTTGCTCATTGTGGAGGATGATATTTTTTCAGAATTTGAATATCTGCCAGCACCGCGTTATTCCACGCTGATGGGCTTTAATCAGGTGATTCAAATTGGGAGTTTTTCTAAAACTCTAACGGCGTCGCTTCGCTGTGGGTATATTGTTTCTAATCCTCAAGATATTGAACAATATATTGACCTGAAAATTGCAACGAATTTTAGTAGTGGGCATTTAAATGCGGAAATCATTTATTCTGCACTGATGGACAGTCAATATGTTAAGCATATTGAGTCGCTGAAGAAGAAGCTCAATAACAGTATGAGTATATGCATTCAACGGTTAAGACAACTTGGTATTGAGCCTGTTCTCATTCCAAAAGCTGGAATCTTTCTTTGGTGTCATTTGCCTGAACAACTTGATGCAGCTGAGTTGACACGCCGCTGTTTACAGCGAGGTTTGATATTGGCACCAGGGCATGCGTTTAGCCAATCTGCAAATGCAAAACATTTGATGCGCTTTAATGTTGCACAATGTATAAATCCTAAAGTATTCGATATTCTTGCTGAGGAAATGAATACTTTTTGCCATGATTCTGCGTAATGCGTATAAGGTTCAATTCTGAACAATCTGATTAAATACTAATAGGTTAAGGGTATTGTTAATGTAATTACATTATCATTACATCATCCATTCAATAGGTAAATAGGACAGGCTTTTAAAGGTGAAACGCTGGAACTTGGTCGTGTGCGGATCTACATCATATGTTGTAGTTTTTCCATTGTCATGATGTTCAATCCAGATAATTTCACCTTCAGTATTCAATTTTAATTCGTATGCAATTTGTGGTAAGTAACGATCCAGCGCGTGAGTGACCCGATTTTGTAAATAATCAGATTCCACCATCAAGCCAACTTCTGTATTTAGATTGACAGAACGAGGATCAAAGTTAAACGAGCCAATAAATACTTTGCCATCCACATCAAAAAATTTAGCATGTAAGCGCGATGAACTTTTCCCTTTGGCTGGTATCACATTTCCCGTCAATACCTCGTACCAAGTACGTTGTTTACGCTCGATATCAGGCTTAAACTCATAAAGTTGTACGCCATTTTTTAAAAGGTCTTTGCGATATTTTTGATAAAAGGCATGCACTAATGCGACATCATTCGCTAAGTAGGCATTGGTCAAGACGCGTATTTTTATATTCCGATGGGACAGATCATTCAAGAAAGCCGTTCCATCTTTAGTTGGAACAAAATAAGCCGAGACCAATTCTAAATGTTGCTTAGGTGTTCCCATGGCATGTTTTAATTGTGAATAAAGCAGCTTATCGTGATCTATATTGCCAAGTGTTTTTTCAGGGTAATCACCCAGAAACTGTGCTTTTACCCATTCTACTTTACGTTCACGTAATTGCGTCATAATTTGCTTTTGCGCAAAATCTAGTCGACTTTTGAACTGATCTTTTTCAAGATCATTCATGGCATGACTTTTACGTACTTCATCAAGTTCCGCAGCTGTACCAACGCCAATCAACTGTTGTACGGAATAACTTAAATCATTGTTCCAGAAGTTAATAAAAATTTGATTGGCAGATTTAACCGCATTGCCAAAAAACAAGATGTCCATATCGGTAAATTGAAAATCATCACCTGCATCAAAATATTCACGGCTGATATTGCGTCCACCTGTTACCGCAATGGCACCATCAGCAATAATCAGCTTGTTATGCATACGATGATTAATTTGCTTCAATCGCAAGGCATAATCCATCACTCGGAAATTTCGATATTTGTAGGGATTGTAAAGTTTGATTTCGAAATTTGGATGCGCAACCAGCTTTTCTAGTATTGGATCTAATTTTGTACCATTCTGATCATCAATCATCAGTCGTACTTTAACACCACGATCTGCTGCTTTTAATAGTTCCGACAGCATCATATGACCGAGGGAATCATCTTCCCAAATATAATATTGCAAATCGAGGGTATATTTCGCTTCTCGAATTAAATGAATGCGTGAAGCAATACTCATAAAGGCATCATCAAGTGCCAAATAAGCGGTAAGCCCCTGTTGCAGTTGAGTATCGACATTTTGGCGTTGTACCCAATTTTCCGTATGGTAGTCTGAAGCAGACTCTTTCTTTGCCTGATTCGGCGGCAGGCTACAAGCGGTGAGTGAGCTCATGCCTGCACATAATAATAAAGAGAAGTATCGGTTATTCTTTTGCATATTGTTCTAATTCATTATTACCAATATAAGCACATATTATCATGCTGTTATGGTTGAATTAAGGTTTTAAAAGCGGCAACTGTAGTTCAACTGTTAAATAGCGATTCATCACATTGCACATGACTTCAAATTTAGTGCTTGTAATGCTTAGATCAAGTCAGCCTATCCACGATTGAAATTTGTTACATCCTCACAAAAGTAAGATGAGAAGCATAGATATATGATTCATGCGGGTATGCCATAACACTACTTTTATCTTATATGAACGTAACCTTGAACAGGTCTGATCTAGCAATATTGCAGCCTGTAGGCAAATGCTTTGTGGCTGTAGTAGTGATCAAAGGTGATAAGTAGTGAGAATCTTTTGTTATGTACGCATTACATAGGCTTAAACAAAATTAATAGCACCTTTGATTTGCTGCATGAAAGCATCTCAATTCGTATAGTACTACCTTGCTAAAAATCAGTCTCTCCAATCTAAAAAACCAAGCGAATGCTTGGTTTTTTCATTTCGAGTAAAGACAGCATATAAACTTGATTGGCAAAACCTAACATTTTGTTAGACAGAAAATGATAATAAATGCCAAATGATATGTTTTGTCCTCTTCTGACATAGAGCATGCGATTAGTTAAATCTATTGTTGAGCTAGTAATAAAAGACAGTTGTATATAAATATTTGCAGATTCAGATGAGTACAATTATGGGAAATCATGTGCAATATAAACCTGAATGGGTGCGTGAAGATTTCGTAGATTTTGTCGCGGAAAAACTTCATCCCACTTGGGCATGGAAAAAGGTCAAAGCTCAGCTTATTGTGCGTAAAGCATTAAGCGATAATTTTATTCAGTTACAGTTAAGACCAAATCATAACTTTAGATATGAGCAAGCTCAGGCAGGGCAATGCATACTTCTCACGGTAATAATCGCAGGTGTTCGACAGCAGCGTAGCTATTCCTTGGTCCAAATTCTCGACAATGGGGATTTACTAATTGCAGTTAAGCAACAAGGATTAGTATCCAATACAGTGACTCAGCTTGCTTTGGGCGCAGTCATCGAAATTTCACAAGCTCAAGGTGAGTTTGTGTTGAAACAGCACTCTGGAGCAGCAACACTTTTCCTTGCCTCTGGCAGTGGGATTACAGCGATTTACGCTTTACTAAAACAGGCTTTGACATCGACAAGCGCTCCAGTCGATTTGCTGTATTTTAATCGTGACTATGCTTACCATGCAGAACTCGAAGCCTTAACTGCGCAATATCCGCAGTTTAAATACCATCCATTCAATACATTGCGAAATTCACAGCATTTAACCGAGCCATTACTACAGCAATTCGTACCAGACTATCAGCAACGTGAGTGTTATGCCTGTGGTACACACAACATGATGCAAAGTGTGCAACAGCTTTATGCAGATCACAGTATTTCGCATTTGCTCAAGACAGAATTTTTTCAAATTAAGATTGATGAAACCCTTGAGGCACAACCCATAACATTTTTACGTGCCCAGCAAGAGTTTCTTGCTGACACCAATTTGCTTGAAAGTGCAGAAAAAGCTGGGCTGAAACCTGCCCACGGTTGTCGCATGGGAATTTGCAATACGTGTTCGTGTACCAAAGTTCAGGGTGCGGTACGTAATGTGCTTACAGGGGAAGTGGATGAGCAGAGTAATACTCAGATCAAACTCTGCATTTCACAGGCAATTAGTCCAGTAGTCATTAATTTATAAGTGTTGAATCTAGGGACAAATAAAATGAATAAACCCGTAAATTTTCAAAGTAACAGTAAATCGCGCTATTTAAGTGATGAAGAAATTCAATCCTTTGGTGCTAAGGTCGAAGCCATTCGTCGCGAAATCATGCAAAGTTTGGGAGAACAAGACGCTGCATATATCTACAAAGTCCGAAATTTTGTCCGTTATAGTGAAATTGCCTCACGCGGCATGTTGATGTTTGCAGGTTGGCTACCGCCCGTGTGGCTATTAGGGACAGGATTATTAGGCATCTCCAAAATTGTCGAAAACATGGAGTTGGGGCATAACGTCATGCATGGTCAGTTTGACTGGCTGAACGACCCGAGCCTAAACGGTGCAAACTATGACTGGGATACCATTGCCACAGGCGATGACTGGAAGTATACCCACAATTATGTGCACCATACTTATACCAATATTGTGGGCAAAGACCATGATGTGGGCTATGGTCTGATTCGCGTCAGTGAAAATCAGCATTGGGAACCCCGATTCTTATTCAATATACCACTCGCCATCCAGTTGATGGTTTTCTTTGAGTGGTATGTGGGCGTACAGAATTTACATCTGGAAGATGTGTTTGCGTATAAAACCAAAACCTGGCATCAAGTTTGGCAGGATGCAGCGAAACTGCGTCAGAAAGTGAAACGACAAGTGGTCAAAGACTATCTATTCTTTCCCTTAATTGCGGGACCGAATGCCATTCCAGTATTTGCTGGAAATGTAGTCGCCAATATTATCCGAAGCTTATGGGCTTCAGCTGTAATTTTTAATGGGCATTTTACTGAAGATGCGGAGACCTTTGAGCTAGACAATACCGAAAATGAAACACGTGCAGAGTGGTATTTACGCCAAATTCGGGGCTCGAGTAATTTCACTGGCACACAGTGGTTGCATATTCTCAGTGGAAATTTGAGTCATCAAATCGAACATCACTTGTTTCCAGACATGCCTGCAAACCGTTATGCAGAAGTCGCACCCAAGATTAAGGCTTTATGTGCAGAGTATGGCATTCATTACAACGAAGCCAGTTTTACCCGACAATTTGCCAGCGTATGGGTTCGACTTGCTAAATGTTCTTTACCCAATGACTGGAAAGTCCAGTTGAAACAAAACTTGCAAAAGTATGTGCAACGCTGGATTTAAACTGCATATCATTCAGTTAAATGATAAGCAAAAGTTACAGCAGGCATAACTTTTTTTCGTGAAATAAAGGTTGTCAAACGTGGTAATAAAGCGTATTTTTAATTTCAGACACTTTTTTGATGAAACAAAGATGTTAAAGCAACCTTTAATCGCAAACGCTTATTTTTATTTCTGGCAGTTTAGATAATTGCCTAAACGCGTTTGGGCAAAATAAAGGTTGCCCACCAGTTAATACCTGATCGGCAACCCCGGTCAGGTTTTTTTATGCTTTGTTTTTTATAATTTTTTTAGGAGATTCACATGTACACATTTAACACTTCATATTTTAGCAACGGTTATTGGTTTTACTTTAGTCAGTTTATGACTCAATCCTTATCATCCCATAGACCCAAAACGCACAAATAAAAGATCGGACTGAACAACAGTCCAAAGGAAAGACCGATGAACGCTCTAAATACTGCACTACAACATCAACCGACTTCACAAGAAACATTATTGAGTTTGCCTCAGCAACTCAAAGTACAACTTCCTCTTTCTGCATCACTTGCGGCTCAGATTTCCGAACATCGTCAAACTATTCAAAACATTCTGGCTGGCACAGATCAACGCCTTTTGGTCATTACTGGACCTTGTTCTATTCATGATCCTGTTGCAGCTTTGGAATACGCGCAAAAATTACAACATTTACAAGCGCAAGTTTCTGATCAAATTTTTCTCGTAATGCGTGCTTATATTGAAAAACCACGTACAACAGTAGGCTGGAAAGGCTTTATGTATGATCCTGATCTAGATGGGTCATCAGACTTACAAGCAGGTCTAGAACAGTCACGCCAACTTTATTTACATATTATTGAAATGGGTTTACCGATTGCGAGTGAGATTCTAAGCCCGATGGCAACGGCTTACTTTGATGATTTGCTGGCTTGGGGTGCAATTGGTGCACGTACCAGCGAATCCCAAATTCACCGTGAAATTGCAAGTCAAATGCCATACAGCATTGGTTTTAAAAATGGTACAGATGGATCAATCCAAATTGCATTGGATGCCATCCAATCCGCTTCAAATGCGCATCAGTTCATGGGAATGAGCCAGTCTGGTCTACCTTGCGTACTTCAATCACGTGGCAATCCATTGGCGCATTTGATTTTACGTGGTTCAAATACTGGTCCTAATTATCAGGTAGAAGAAATCAATAAAATCAAAGCGAAAGTTAAAGGGGATTTACCTGCGCTAGTGATTGATTGTAGCCATGGGAATAGCAGCAAGAACCCTGCATTACAGCCAGAGGTGCTACGTCAAATTGTGAATGAACGTGCGAATACAAACGTCCGTGGTGTTATGTTGGAAAGTCATTTAGTTGAAGGCAATCAGAAGATTTCTTGCGACATGATCTATGGTCAATCTGTAACTGATGGCTGTATTGGTTGGGAGAAAACCGAACAACTCTTATTAGAAACGGCTGCGCAGTTGAAAGCACAGCAACACTAAAATGCAGTTGTGAAATATCGTGAGTTCTAAGCCCCTGAAAAGGGGCTTTATTTTTAATCTTATTTTGTCGATGAGCTTACACAAAATTTATAAAATACAAGACTTAGTAATACGATGATGGCACACAATATATAAGACACAGTATAGCCTTGCGCAGTTATCAAAATACCTAAGAGTATTGAGCCTAATGCAATGCCTAAATCGTAAAAGGTGAAAAAAGTTGAGGTCGCATGACCAATACGCTGTGGTTCAGCACGTTGAATGGCGAGCGTTTGTAAACATGGTTGTACTGACCCAAATCCCATCCCAATCAGAATCGCAGCAAACATGAATCCAAATAAGCTATCAATTTGGCTCAAGATAACTAAACCTAGTGAAAATAAAGCCAAGGCTGGATAAATCACATAACTAGGACCTTTGCGATCATAAATTTTGCCCGTGAAGGGGCGAAGGCTCATCATCGAAATAGCGAATACGATAAAGAACAGACTGGCATAAGCCAGTAAATTTTTTGAGGATGCATAAGTCGAGATAAAGGACATAATGCTGGCATAAGCAAAAGACACCAGCATCGCCATGACTGAAACTGGCAAGGCTTTTTTCTCGATAAAATCATGCACGGTTAGGCGTTTCTTCGCTGGAGTTTGTATGGATGTGACTGCAGTACCAATAGGAATTAAGAAACAAAACACAAAACCAAGGCAGACAATAGCAGCTAGAATCGTCGCGACCAGAGCATAAGAGAGCGGCTGAATTAAAGACAGTCCAATTAATGGCCCCAGAACAATGCCCAAATTGACTGACATCACAAAATAACCCATGCCTTCGCCACGACGTGAATCTGGAATAAATTCATTGGCAATCGGAACGGTCACTGTGGTTAAAATACTGAACCAGATGCCGTGTAAGAAACGTAGCCAAAGTAAAACTTGTAGGTTATCAGCAAAGATATAGGCAACCGAAAATAGACAGAATAAAAACTCGGAAACAAAAAGCGTTTTCTTGCGACCGAACTTTTCTATGATCAGCCCACTGAACGG
Source organism: Acinetobacter zhairuonensis (assembly GCF_022601715.1). Lineage (GTDB taxonomy): Bacteria > Pseudomonadota > Gammaproteobacteria > Pseudomonadales > Moraxellaceae > Acinetobacter. The sequence goes on from NZ_JAKVIM010000006.1 coordinate 19,612, forward strand.
GCGAACCGCAATAGAAGATGCCATGAATAAGGTCATGGCGAGTCCTGCTTGAGCCAGACTGCCGTGTAAGTCTCTTATAATATAGATGGGTAAGATGGTGGTTTGGGCAAAATAAAAGACGAATAGAAATAAATTATTTGCCAAACATAGAATAAAAGATTTATTCCACAGTTGAACAGAAGTTGATTGCGACATAGTTAACCTAGAACGAGAAAGGGAATCATGACAATACGGCTATCACTTTTTTATGTATTCCCTGTGGGTATCAAGGTCATGAAGATGTACCCATAGCATAAACAATTACAGTGGATAAATAAAGTAAATTGATATTTTGTAAAATTTACATTGGCTAAAATCAAATTTTAAAACCTTTATTCTCACATTTTGATCATTATATAAATATTGAGCATAAAAAAATCAGCCTTAAGGCTGATTTTTTTCAGTGTAGGAATGTATAAAGGGCTTATAGACCCGCTTCATAGTCCGCACTTGATAATAATGCATTCACATCATCAAGATTGTTTGGCTTGATTTTATAGATCCAGCCTTTACCGTATGGCTCATCATTGACAAAGTCTGGGTCATCTTCAAGTGCAGTGTTTACTTCTACGACTACACCTGAAACAGGGGCATGAATGTCAGAAGCAGTTTTTACCGATTCAACTACACCAGCCTGTTCACCAGCTGTGATTTGTTGACCTACTTCTGGCATTTCTACATAAACTAAATCGCCTAAGGCATCCTGCGCATGGTCTGAAATCCCAGTTACAACAAGATCACCTTCAATTTTCACCCACTCATGCGTACTCGCATACTTCAAATCTGAAGGATGATTCATGATGACTCCTCAAAGTATTCATTTATTTTTGTCATGCTTTATACAGGTTTTTACAGCAAAACAAAAGGTTTATAGGTACGGATCTTTACGCCAATTACTTGGACTGCGTCCACTCCAGCGTTTAAACGCGCGACTAAAATTCGCTACATCACTATAGCCCAATTCATCTGCAATTTGTTCAAGCGTGTAATCGGTTCGAGAGAGTAATGAGGTTGCATGCCGATAACGAACTTCATCTACAATGGTTGAAAAAGAAGTGCCTTCGGTGGCGAGCTGGCGCTTTAAGGTTCGGTCTGACATGTGCAGGCGATAGGCAACATGCTCGATGCTTAAATAATGCTGTTCCGAGTGGGTTAAAATATCCCGAACCGCCATAGAAAGCCGTCTGCGCTCACCTAAAGCTGAAAGTTCAGCTTCACATTGGTTAATGGCAATTTGGCTTGCGATTGGGTCGGCATTCACCATTTTCAGCGCCAGATATTTTTTATCAAAACTCATCAACAAATGCGGCTGTTCAAAGCGAAATTGATGATTCGGGAACTTGGTAATGTAACGTTCAAAGCCTTCAGGTTGAGGAAAATCAAAGTCAATCTCACCGCCTAAATCCGTTACACCCGTAATGGCTTTCGCCATGGAAATAATACCAATGGTCAAAGCAATACAAATTTCTGAACGCAATGGTTCTATGGTGACATCACTTCGGAGCTGTAAAGTGGCTTTTTCTGCAAAGGTAGAAAAGTAGATTTGCAAGAAAGGTAATCGCAATTGTACAAAACGGTTTGCCAATACCAAAGCATCGCTTATGTCATGCGCCGTCATAATGGCATAACCGATAAAGCCATGTATGGAGATACGCATTTGCGTACCCAAATGATAGCCCAGCGTCGACTCACCTGTGAGGGACTTGGCGTGTTGAATTAAAGCATTGGCTATGGGTGTCGAGATTCTAAAATCAGGCTCGGCTAATTTTTCACTATCCAGCTGGAATGGGGAAAATAAGGTATCTGCTGTATATCCCCAGCGAGACACGACATCTAAAAGTAACAGACCATAGACCCCTGGAATTCCTTGGTCTTGTCTAGATGAAATAGTATTCATGCGCGATCCATTGCACGTTTAATTTTGTTATATCAAGTCAGTTTTTTATATTGGCATGAAAAAGCAGTACGACCCTGATAAATTGTTCGACAAACTGAACAAAGGTGATTCTAAAACCACGCATGGTTTTAGAATCCTGCAGGATTATATTTCGGGTTGATAACTTTTACTAAACACCAAAATTTTGGTATTCCCAAGCAGCACAATTTCACCATGTTGATTCAAGGTTTCAGTGGTGTAAGTCACAATGGCGCGGTCTGGTTTGGATTTAGATGGCTTAATCTCGGTAATTTCAACTTCCACATGAATTTGATCGCCGACTCGGGTCGGTCTAGGCCAACGGACTTGGGCTTCTGAGCCAATTAAACCATATGCAACAGGAAAACATTCTGTCCATAAGCGCATGGTCACGGCTGAAGTATGCCATCCACTGGCTGCCATACCTTTAAAAATCGGGTGTTGAGCAGCTTTGACTTCATCGGTGTGAAAAGGCTGTGGGTCAAATTGCTGTGCGAATTGCTTGATTTCATCCAAAGTCATTTCATAAGCACGACTCACAAAACGGTCTCCGACCTGTAGATCTTCTAAATACAACATTAAGCACTATCCTTTTTGTTTATTTGATGTTGTTCAATTAAAAAACCACCTGTTTGGCGTTGCCACAAATGTGCATAAATACCATTTAAGGCAACCAGTTCATCATGTGTACCTTGTTCAGCAATTCGTCCCTGATCAAGCACAATCAAACGATCCATTTGCGCTATGGTCGAAAGTCGATGTGCAATAGCAATCACGGTTTTATCTTGCATTAAATCATCCAGACTCGACTGAATTGCCGCTTCAACTTCAGAGTCTAAGGCACTGGTTGCTTCATCCAAAATAAGAATAGGCGCATCTTTTAAGAACACACGGGCAATTGCAATACGTTGACGTTGTCCACCAGAAAGCTTAACGCCACGTTCCCCGACATAAGCATCATAGCCTTTACGACCACGTAGATCGGAGAGTTGCGGGATAAAGTCTTCAGCTTTGGCTTTACGCATAGCTTCATACATTTCTGCATCGCTGGCATCTGGACGTCCGTATTTAATATTTTCCGCAACAGTACGATGCAGCAGCGAAGTATCTTGAGTTACAAGGGCAATGCTTTTACGCAAACTGTCTTGAGTAACATCTTGTATATCTTGCCCATCAATTAAGATTCGACCCTGGTTAATGGTATAGAAATGCAATAACAGTTGAATCAGAGTGGATTTACCTGCACCTGAACGTCCTACAATCCCAATTTTTTCACCTGGACGAATAGTCAAATTAAAGTGATCGATCACATTTTTTTCATTGTAAGCAAAGCTAACATCTTCAAATTTAATTTCACCATGCTTAACGTCTAATGTTGTTGCATTAGGCTTGTCTTGAATGCTAATTGGACGCCCTAAGGTTTTCATGCCGTCCTGAATAGTCCCGACATTTTCAAACAAAGCAGAGGTTTGCCACATCATGAACTCCGCAATACTGTTGAGTTTCAGAATCATAGCGGTCGTTGCTGCAATAATGCCCAGTTCTGCTCGACCTTCAATCCATAGCCATAAAGCCGTTCCAAGTACACCTGCATAAAGAACAATACTGAGAGAGTTAATGCTGATTTCATAGCCTGAACCCAAACGCATTTGTTTATACACAGTACGCAAAAACTCTTGCATTGATGATTTTGCGTACTGACTTTCACGACCAGCATGCGCAAACAGCTTGACAGTTTGAATATTGGTGTAGGCATCGGTCACACGACCGGTCATGACCGCACGTGCATCGGCTTGTTCATTTGAAATTTTGCTGAGTCGTGGAATGAAATACCATGCTGCAAGCAGAAACAGGGCAAGCCATACCAATAAGGGAATAATCAGAAAAGGAGAGATCGAGCCGAGGACGATACTGACGGTAAAAAAGTAAATCAGGACGTAAGCCAGCATGTCGCCCAAAATCATCCAGAATTCACGCACAGCAAGCGCAGTTTGCATGACTTTGGCAGACAATCGTCCTGCGAAGTCATTGTGGAAAAAATCTAGGCTCTGCTGAAGCAAAAGATTGTGAAACTTCCAGCGTAAGCGCATTGGGAAGCCACTAAACAAGATTTGATGCTTAATGATGGATTGAAAGTTGGCAAAAAAGATATTTGCCAGCAAGATCATGCTTAGCAAGATTAAATTTTGACGATGTTCAGCCAAAAAGGTATCAGGATGGCTTTTACTGAGCCAATTGACCAAATCACCAATTTTGGCATATAGCAGTGCTTCAAAACTTGCTGCACCAGCAGTACACAGCACCAAAATAAGTAAATATGGTCGAACGCCTTTGGATGCATGCCAAACGAATGCAAAGAAAGTTGTTGGCAGTGGATCATTCAAACCTTTGCTGGGATAGGGATCTACTCGCTTCTCAAACCATCTAAGCATTTGATATTAACCTCTTGGTAAAGTTGCTATATTTTAAAGTATCTTAATTACAATAAGATATATGAAATATTTAAATAAAAAAGCATGAAACTGTATCTAAGTTACTTGTGCTGATGAGGATATTAATCATGCATAATTTTCTCATATTATGAGTTTACCATGCGAAACCGCAGTCTAGGTATTCTCAGAGTTTTAGCCTATTAGTTCTGAATTTGTATTTGAGTGCTCTGAAGGCTTCTGATCAAACTCTAAACCAAACCCTATTTTTTTAATAGAAACACGTTTGTAGAAAACTTCATACACTTGTCACATTTATAAATTATAAGAAAGTTAGCCAAATCTGAGACTTTAAAAGCATATGAACGACCTATCTGTAAAGAAAATAAATAAGCTCATTGATGAATTTACCCAAAGTGGAAAAATACCCAGCTGTCTAATTTTTGGTTATAAAACCTATGCCATGTTGATGCAAGATGACAAATTTGCAGATCAAATCATCAAAGGAAAAGATGAGCCACTAAGTAGATTTTACAAGAAGCTTAAAATTACCTTGGTGACCGATAAGCACTATTTCAAAGTGGGTTGAGTGATCAAGCTTGATTATAACTGGTGTTAGCATGGCATGCTGAATATTGACAGTCATGCCATGACAAGGGATATGCGTTTAAAGCAATAAAAATGTGATCTTCGTTAGAAAAAAACGTGATTTTTATAAAAATAATGATAATATTTTTATCGATACAGGCGAGTTAATGTCATTAAGAACCTGTAATTGTTAACTTAAATAATTGAATGAATAATAAAGGTGGCAATATGAGAGGCTGTGTACAACGATATGATTCCCAAACACAACTGGGCATGATTCGAGATGAATGTGGTGAGTGGTTTTATTTTGCGGTGGAACAGTGGAATGATCCCAATAACCTACCGATTGATGGTTTAGTCGTTGATTTTGTCATCGATGGCGCTGAAGTGACTTCAGTATGGGAAGTAACAAATACGCATTAATTTTATTTTCAGCTTTATTCACTCTTCAAAAACATCGAATAAGGTCTACTTAGATAGACCTTATTTATTAATCTACCCCAATCCTGTTTAAGCCAATGATTCTATAATTTAAATGGTTGGCTTATTTCGGTGATTTAATTGGTATGCACATAAAAATGCATAAATACCCGCTAAATAGCCTCTAACACTTCTGGCTCTAGTCGTCACTAGATTGTAAGTCCCTTGCAGCGAGCTGAATAAAGTTTCTATTTTATTACGTTGCTTCAGATGATCTGCTTTTGATCACAGTATAGATTGCATGTTCTTTCGATGATAAGTAATTAAATCAGAGCCTTGTACTTTTAATCTGCTCTTTCATTCCTGACTAATATATCCTCGATCAGCATAGAGTTTTACTTCTAATCCTTTGACTAATTGCTCAACCATTCTAATATCTGCTGTATGTCCATCCGATAAAGCTGTACTCACAATCTCTTCTGAAGAATCCATCATTCAACATAGCTTACAGTCAAAGAACCATCCCATGGAACTTTTTCCATGTGTTGCAATTGCTGCTAGGGATTTATGTCGTTGAATCCACTGATTTTTAAAGACAGTTAATGTCGTTGAGTCAATCCATAAATTTTGTTTGTATTGACCTTTCATAAAAGCTATATGTAAAGCTTGTAGTTTTAATTGATGCATATTCATCAGGTGAATCATACGTTGGTAACAAGGCAAGCTTTTAAATAAATGACTTTTATCCTGTTTCAACTATGAGAAAAATGCTTTGAATTTGTTGAAGTGAGAACACTTATACAAAGTAGCGATAAAGGTGATTTCTGAGATCCTGAGTTGTATAAAAAAAGCCTCAGCAAGATATTGGGGCTTTTTTTATATATCAGTGAACATTTTACTGATTTTTTTGATCTTTTTTTCGTTGTATATCTTCGTAATCCTTCTGATTTTGTTGGCGCTGTTGATCTGGCTTATAGTGTTGATTTTGATGATGGTCTTGCTTTTGTTGCTGATCCTGCTTGTTTTGATGATATTGTTGATCTTGCTGTTTTTTTTGGAGCTCTTGATCAATTTCTTGTTGCCGATGTTGATCACTTTCTTGATTAGCCATGCTAAAAACTTCCATTTTTAAAACAAGTTAATTATAAATTTGCATATTTATCATTATAAAGCTATCGACTTCATGTGACATTTTTTTTCATTGTAAAATGGATTATTTTAAATAAAAATATATGATTAATTAGGATGAAATTATTTAAATCTTTTAAAAATATAAATTACATTGACTACTTGATAAAACATATCTTTTTTTTTATTTTAAATGATTTAGGTATTAATTAAATTTAAGTGGTAATTCATATTTTCAGTATTATGAAGTCCTGAATTTTTTCGGGTACAAGCCGATAAAATTCTTACGGGTAAATTTTCTGTATTAGTTTGGATTAAAGATATACGGGACTACACAAATGACACCCAACATGAGGTGAGAGCTCATTAAGTGCTGTAACTACGGTTTACTGTCTCTCTTACAGAATTTGCCTTGATATCCATTTATATTAGAGGCTTAAGTAAAAAACTTGCCAAATATGGATGAATCCACTATTGATTGTTCTCATACTTAAAAAATTAAGTTAGATTAGACATGCTTGAAATACTCATACCCTATACTATTGCGATCATTATTTTAACTATTACTCCTGGTCTCGATACCACGCTGATTATCCGTACAGCAACTGTGGAAAATCGTCAAAAGGCTTTTCAAACTGCTTTAGGGATTAACTTTGGATGTATTATTTGGGGAGTAATTGTCGCTTGTGGTTTAGGAGCGCTTTTGGCGACTTCAGAGCTGGCTTTCACTTTATTAAAGTGGATTGGTGCTGCTTACCTTGCATGGCTCGGTTTACAATTATTGACCAAGCCACGTAGTCGCTTAGACAATAACCTTACAGTTCAGAGCACGACTAACTGGTTTTTAAAGGGTTTTTTCTGCAATATCTTGAATCCTAAAGTCGGGCTGTTTTATGTGACCTTCTTGCCACAGTTTATTCCGAGTACTGTAAACCCTTTCTTTTGGATTATGGGGCTAGTTAGCATTCATGTTGTATTGGGTTTCCTTTGGTTGACTGTGCTTATTTTCATGATGCAACCCATCTCTAAATTTCTTAAACAACCGAAAATTGTAAAGCGTTTAGACCAAATTACAGGAGCTATTTTCTTATTATTTGCCATTAAACTAATATTTAGTAAACGTTAAGCACTGTTTGCTAGAAAAACTGTCATGGCTAAAAGAGGGCTGACTTTCGGGGTTGGTTCAACAAGAAATTACAACAGCTTCGCATTTTGGCGATTAAAATAGATCTAAAGCATATAAAACAGGTGCATTATGAAAAAAATAATAATGTGTTGCTGCTTTTTGTATTCTGGAACATTATTTGCCTCTATGCAGGACAATATCAGCCTATGCGAAGCTATTGCGATTGTTGCAGGCAATGTCATGCAAGAAAGGCAGGATGAAGTACCACTTCTTGCCCAAAAGCAAATTGCACTTGAATATGATGATGGGGCGCGGGATTTATATGAAGCCATAGTCGAAGATGCTTATGATCTGCCAATACTCCCAAATGACAGTCAAAAGCAACAAGCCGTACAAAGCTTCAAATTAGAATATTTTGATTATTGTGAACATGCCGAGGTCAGTCAATAAATAGGGCATTTCTGAACGAAGCTGTAAACTTTTTAGACAGTACGTGATATTAAAATCCCCTCATTGCGAGGGGATTTTTTTTAATTTAGCTATGCGAAGTTGAACGTTCTACATGATAATCATGTGTTGCTTGAGCAGTATGTTGTGCCAGTATCTTCATATCGGATCCTGAAGGTGCTTGATAAATTGTCAGGCCAAATTCAGGGAAAATCGCAATCAGATGATCAAAGATATCGGCTTGAATGGCTTCATAATCTTTCCAGACAGTCGTGTTCGCGAAGCAATAAATCTCCAGAGGCAAACCTTCGCTGGTCGGTTGAAGCTGACGTACCATAATAGTCTGGTGCTGAGAAATACCTGGATGTTGTTTTAAGTAGAACTCAACGTAGGCACGAAAAGTACCCAAATTGGTCAGGCGGCGCTGGTTATATATCGCTTGATTGGAGAGTTGTAAATTGAACTCTTCAAGTTCTTCTTGTTTGGTATCTAAATACTGATCCAAAAGCAAAAAATCTTTTAATTTATTTTGCTCATCATTACTCATGAAATGAACACTGCTTTGATCAATAAAGATGGAACGCTTAATACGACGTACACCCGCCTGAGCCATACCACGCCAGTTTCTAAAAGTATCGGTGACCAGCTTGTTGGTTGGAATAGTGGTAAAGGTTTTATCGAAATTTTGTACCGTCACAGTGTGCAGAGACATATCAATCACATCACCATCGGCATTTAAAGAGGGCATTTCGATCCAATCGCCAATACGCACCATGTCATAAGATGAGATCTGTACTGAAGCTACCAGAGATAAAATTGTATTTTGAAATACCAACATTAGCACCGCAGCCATTGCACCAAAACCAGCCAAGAGCGTAAATACATCTTTTTTCAAGAATGTGCCTAGGATCATCAAGCCACAAACCACAAAAATGATCAGTTTAACCAGTTGTAAATAACCTTTAATCGGCTTGTTCTTGGATTTCGGATTGCGTTGATAAATGGCATTGAAAATATTAAGGCTTTCACCAATTGCCAGTGCAATGGTCAGAAAAATAAAAGCCTGTGATGCCATTTGGACCAAATTGACCAGTTTTATAGAAAGATGAGGTACCGTCACAATACCATTCATGATGACGATCGCAGGAACGATATTGGCAATACGGCGGATGACATTATGTTGAGTAAAAATATCGTTATTGGCAAATTTAATTTTTTCTATAAGTTTTCGTATGCCACGCACAACGACTTTCTTTGCGAAAAAATTAGTCAAAATGGCAAGTAATATCAATAGTGCTAGAGAAATTAGCATGTCTAACCAAGGATATTGATTTGCCCAATCTAAACTACGTTGGATAAAAGCGAAATGCTGCAAAGCTAACCTCAATATGCGACTGAACTGGCTATAGTTTATAAAGTATCAGGTTTGACTTGAAATTAAGTAACATTTTCACAACATTAGTTCAGGCAGAATTTATTGATGTTTTGACCTGATTGTTACTAGATAAGCCATCTAGCTGGTTAAATAAATTTAAAGAATAATATTATTAATTTAAATTTACTAAAAAAGATAAATAATAAGTATTCTCATTAATGTGCAGTATCGTTAGAATAAGCTCACGCAATGCCTTATCTTTCTTCCAGTAGAGTTTACCTAACAGTGAAGCCATTACACCCACTGAGCCTAAGTATAAAAGTCGTATTTGGCTTAACAACAGCCTTCAGCCCATTACTGGTTCATGCTGCTGAATCAGAAGATACTAATCTTTTAGAAACCATTCATTTAACTGCCAAACAATCAGATCAAAAAAAAATCGGGCAACAAACTGCAAGCACATTAAGAGGGACGCAAACTAATTTAGAAACGCCGCAAACGGTCAATGTCGTATCGAATCAATATATTGAAGATTTCGAGCCTGCAACCTTGGATGCTGCATTAACGCAGGTGAGTGGTATTACTCAAGGCAATACGCTGGCAGGTACGCAAGATACTGTGATGAAGCGAGGTTTTGGTGATAACCGTGATGGTTCGATCATGATTAATGGACTCCCTATTGTACAGGGACGTGCCATGAATGCCGCAGTCGAGCAGGTTGAGGTGCTCAAAGGTCCAGCGTCTTTACTCTACGGAATTATGGATCCTGGTGGCGTGGTCAATGTAATTACTAAAAAGCCACAACCTGAACAGGCTTCTGAAGTATCACTTTATGGTTCTAGTTTTGGTAATGGTAAAAATGGCTTAGGTGGAAGCGTAGACACAACAGGTGCCATTGGCGAAAGTAACTTTGCTTATCGTTTAATTGTCGATTATTCAGACCAAGATTACTGGCGTAACTTCGGTTACAACCAACAGACTTTAATTGCACCATCTTTGGCATGGGACAATGGTCAAACACAAGTCAATCTGAGTTATCAATATCGAGATTTTGATGTGCCATTTGACCGTACGACGGTTTTTGATCCTACGACCAATAAGGCGCTACCTATTTCGAAATATACCCGTTTAGATGAAGCGTTTAACCAAACCAATGGTGAAGATCATCTGGCACAATTGACGGTCGATCATCAGATCAACGATGAATGGTCAGCGCATTTGGGCTATAGCTACAATTATGAAACTTACGATGCCAATCAGTTACGCATTACTAAGCTCAATACGACCAAGCATACCGTAACCCGCCGTACCGATGGCACACTGGGTGCAGAAAGTGTTGATAGCGCGGGGCAGGCGTATTTAGAGGGACATTTTAATACGCTGGGATTGCAGCATGATCTTCAAGTTGGTTCAGATATTGAATATCGAAAATATTATCGCCCCAACATGGTCCGTGGCAGCAGCAGTACATTAGATTATTTAAATCCAGTCTATGGGCAAGTCACGGCATCTAACAGTATTGATGACAATGCCAGTGAGCAAACCGATAAATTGCATACCTATGGGTTCTATATACAAGATGCGATTCATCTCACTGATCAATGGATTGCGGTATTAGGTGGACGATATACGCATTATCAACAAACAGCGGGGCGTGGACGTCCGTTTAGTATTAATACTGATACCAATGATGATGCGTGGTTACCTCGTGCAGGTTTGGTCTATAAATGGAATGACCAACTGTCGCTATATACCAGTTATACCGAATCTTTGAAACCAAACTCTTCAATTGCACCATTAAGCGGTGGTCAAATTGATTCAGATGTTCAGCCTGAAAAAGCTAAGTCCTATGAAGTTGGTTTGAAGTACGAATTGGATGATCGCTTAAGAGCTAATTTTGCCTTGTATGACATAAAAAAGCGTAATGTATTGGCCAGCGTAACTAATACTGCAACGGGTGAAAATGAGCTGCATACCTCAGGTGAAGTGGGCTCTAAAGGCTTGGAATTTGATGTGACGGGTCAAATTACGGATCAGCTTGATGCCACATTGACCTATGCTTATACCGATGCGAAAGTTTTACAAGATGAAGATACCGACTTAATTGGTAATCGCTTGAATAATGTTGCCAAGAATACCGCTTCTTTAAGTTTTGCCTATGACTATGGGCAACTGGGCAATGGTAATTTGCGCATGGGCGTCAGTGGTAACTACGTGGGTAAGCGAGCCGGTGACACGGAAAATACCTTTACGTTACCCGACTATGCTGTTGCTAATGCTTTTGTTAGTTACGACACCAAAATTGTGCATCAAGATGTTAACTTTAAATTTAATCTGAATAATATTTTTGATACGACTTACTACACCGCAAGTGTAAGTAATTTGACAGTTTCACAAGGTGATGCGCGTCAGGCAGTGCTAAAAGCCACGATGAAGTTCTAAACACATTCAGTTTATAGTTAAAGAAAAGGGCGTCTAAATGACGCCCTTTTAATTACCACATTAAATCATCTGGGATCACATAAGCTGCGTACGGATCTTCTTCATCGGTCACTTGCTCATTCTTTTCAGAATTGTTCACAATAATGAAGCCTGTCATTTTTTCATTAATACGATCTGCCAGCGCTTTTGGCAAATATGCATAGCTGTCTTGATCTTTGGCGATCACTAGGCTGCCAGAAACCAGTGCGTTATAGACTTGCTGTTGTAAATATACTTTTTTAATCTTGGTTTCATCAATAAACTGATAGGCAACATCGCCCGCAGCATCTTTAATTTTATGTTGCTTAATCATTTGCACGATGGCAGCTTTGAGCTCTTTTTCTTGCAGGATGGTTTTCTTTTCTTGCTCTAGCGCTTGGTCTTTTTCTATTTTCGCTTGATGGTCTTTGGCAATTTTAGCTTTGATTTCGGCATCGTCATTTTGCCCTGTGCGTTGTTCATGCACCGCCTGTTTCGACAGTTTTTTCGCTTTTTTGTTGTCAACCAGACCAGCTTTGAGCAACTGTGCCTGCAATGCATTTTTAACCATAATAAATTCCGAAAGGGTTAATGACGACGATATTGAAAATAAATGATCCAGTACACCAGACTTAAGCAGAAACTTAAACCGACTGGAATCAGATAGGCATCTAATTTTAAATAAGGATAAATCAAGCTTGCAACCAATCCACCAATCAGAAAGCCAAATAAAATGAGTAAATGTAAAATAATTCGGCGCTGACCGACTTTTAAGCCACGAAGTCGATACCCTAAAGCCAGTCCTAAATCGGTTAATACACCTGAAAGGTGAGTTGTTCGAATAATCGTGCCTTTATAGTGACTCACCATGGCATTCTGAATACCCATTGCAGCACACGCCCATAACAATGCGTAACGTGGCAAATAGGGTAAAAGTAACCAGCAGATGAAAATGAAAAAAGCGACTAAGCTGAGCGGAACACCGTAGCGCCGTCCCAGTTGGAAATTGCTATTTGCAAGAATTAGTCCGCTATAACACGACCCAGCGACATAACATAAGATCACAAGGACTAGGTAGAAAATTGTTGCAGGTTGCCATTGCACTAGCGCCATCGACAACATACTCACATTCCCAGTCATATGAGAAACGGACTGGTGCAATACAGTCACCAGTCCGAGTACGTTAATCATGCCCGCATTAATGGCAAGAAAGAATGCCCCAAGTTGCATCCAAAACGGTAAAGTTTGAAATGGCATATCGTGATACAACCATCCAAGAAATGTCTAAATGATTATTTATAAAATAATATTATCGCGCCGCGCGATCAACTGCTGCTGTAAATAAAACATCAGTAGATGAGTTTAAAGCTGTTTCAGTCGAGTCTTGCAATACGCTGATGACCATACCGATGGCAACCACTTGCATCGCGATATCCGAAGAAATACCAAATAAACCACAAGCTACGGGAATTAGCAGTAATGAACCACCAGCAACACCCGAAGCACCACAAGCAGAAATAGAAGCAACCACAGATAAAATTAACATTGTGGTTAAATCAACTGAAATACCTAAAGTATGCACAGCTGCCAATGTTAGTACAGTAATGGTCACTGAAGCGCCCGCCATGTTAATGGTTGCACCTAATGGAATGGCGACACCTGCTGTAGCTTCATTCACACCTAAACGTTTTGCGAGGTCAAGGTTAACTGGAATGTTCGCAGCAGAACTACGGGTAAAGAAAGCAGTAATACCACTTTCACGTAAACATTTGAAAACCAGTGGATACGGGTTTTGACGAATGACTAAAGCAACTAAGATCGGATTAATGACCAGCGCAACAAATACCATTGTACCGAGTAATACAGCCAATAATTGTGCATAGCTTTCTAAAGTTTTTAAGCCAGCATCAGCAAAAGTTACTGCAACTAGACCAAAAATACCAATTGGTGCAAAGTTAATCACAATACGGATAACGCTATTTACAGCGTGAGCAGCGTCCGAAATGAAAGCTTTGGTCGAATCTTGCGCATGACGAAACGCTAAACCAAGCGCAATTGCCCAAGCCAAAATACCAATAAAGTTAGCATTAGAAATTGCAACGACAGGATTTGAAATAAAACTTAAAAGTAAGTTCTTTAGAATCTCTGCCAAGCTACCAGGTGGTTGTAAATCACCTTGTGCAGGAATATCCAAGAATAATGTACTTGGGAAAGCTAGGCTTGCAACAACAGCACTGAATGCAGCGAGTAACATGCCCATAGCGTACAAGATCATAATCGGACGAAGATTCGCACTATGCCCAACTTTAAAGTTAGCAATAGATGACATCACTAAAACAAAGACCAGAATCGGCGCGACAGATTTTAGTGCCTTAATGAATAAGTCACCTAAAAGGCTTAAATAAGGAGCAGCATTCGGAAAAGTGAAGGCAACAGCCATCCCTAGAATGATGGCAATGATAATTCGCGTAACTAAACTTAAACGCGCAAAAGCTGAAAACATAGGCTAGCCTTGTCTGTACTACGAGGGCAGAGGTTAAAATTAAGTGTGCAATTCTATACCTAAAATTTACAATGATTAAAAATTATTTTGCTATAAAAACTAAATTATTCATTTTAAAGTTGATATTTTCTGTTTTAAATCGCGAAAAAACCGAATTTTATTGCAAAAACTGCCTTATCTATACAAATTTATCGTAAATAACATGTTTTAAATTATTCACTTATATTTTCAAGTCGTGCTTAATATTTCGGGAGCTAGGGCTTGCATAGCCTGATAATGGGTGAGGTGAATACGACCATGCAAACGTTCAAATAATCTGGAATGGATCAGTTTATCCATGACAGGACCTTTGACCTCAGACAAGTGCAATTGAATATTCTGTTTATTTAATTCAGCATCCAATTCTTCCAGCATTTCCAAAGCACTGTAATCAATGCGACTGACTCCTGAACAATTAATCACCACGGATTTAACGTCTTTCTTTTCACTGACGGCATTGATAAAGAAGTCTTTGAAGCTATTGGCATTCAAAAAGTTCAGGCTTTCATCAATGCGTAGTGAAAGTATGGAATCTACGGTTTTTACAGGATAACGTTGTTGGTTACGGAAATGTTGTGTGCCTTCGACCAGCCCAATCACCACCATATGCGGGCGACTGATACGCCAAAGCATAAGCAGAAAAGTCGAAATGACACCTAAAATGAGTCCTGTCGAAATATCAATAAAAATGACACCAAAGAAGGTAATCCACATGGCAATGCCATCGGCTTTGGAATAGTGCCATGTTTCTAAGAATGCTTTGAAATCAACTAGTTTCCAGATTGAAACAATAATTGTGGCAGCAAGTATGGCGAGTGGTAAATTTTGGAAAAAACCTGTAAAGAACAAACTCACAACCACAATAAAACAGGAAGATAGAATGCCTGCCATTGGTGTTTTTGCACCTGCATCCGCATTTACAACTGTACGAGAGAGACTGCCAGTGACGGGGAATGCCGAACTGAGTCCAGCACTCAAATTTGAAAGTCCTAATGCAATTAATTCTTGATTGCTATTTAAAGCACTGCGTTGTTGTAAGGCTGTTGCTTGAGCAATAGAAAGCGATTCCACGAAGCTGATCATCGCGATCATGCTTGCACCAGGCAGGAGTTGAAGTACAAGCGGCCAGTTCCATTGCGGTAAGCTCAATGGTGGAAAACCAGATGGAATTTCCCCGACGGTTTTAATCCCAACACTATCTAACTGAAACAATGAAACTAAAATAATTGAGCCAACGACCAAAATTAAAGGTACAGCTTTAACCAAGAAGGCTGCAAAGCGAAAACGTTGCTGAATATGGCTTAAACCCAGTAATTTAGGGAAATAAATTAAAAATAGAATGGAAGCCAGACCAAACAGTAACGTGCCCCAATGTGTTTGATTTGCATAATGATAAAAGCTGATTAATAGTTCGGGAATGTTATTTGATTGCAGAGGGATATTGAGCAAAAACTTGATTTGCCCTAAAGCAATCAACAAAGCAGAGGCAATAATAAAACTGTGAATCACCGGGTGGCTAATTAACTGGATAAGAAAACCAAATTTAAACAGCCCCAATAAAAAAGAAATGATCCCGACCATGACTGCAAGTAAGCATGCTGCTTGTATATAAGCTTCAGAACCTGCGGCATAAAAAGGCGTGAGCGTAGCAAAGGTCATCATGGAGATAATGGCTACAGGACCAATGGATAGAGTCGGACTGCTGCCAAACAGTGCATAGACAATCATTGGAAGAATACTGGCATATAGACCTGTAATGGGTGGTAATCCTGCAAGCATGGCATACGCCATACCTTGCGGAACCAGCATCGCAATTACAATGAGTGCCGATAGAAGATCTGATTTGAATTTACTGGCATTGTAGCCAGCCAGCCATGCAGTTGCAGGCAAATACTTTAAGACGCTATTTTTTGAATGAGCCATGTGCCGATCTAAATCGCAACTTTAGCTCTATTATGCACAAAAAATATGCAGCATAGCTAAAAGTAGGCGAATGATTTTATTTAATTAAATACGGGCTTGGTACAGTAAAGTTCATAGAGTGTTTGGAGCACCTGAACTAATTTTTCATCTTTAATGGAGTAAAAAATTTGCTTACCATCCCGGCGGGTACTGACCACATCACTTTTACGCAGCATCATCAATTGTTGCGATAAGGTTGGTTGGGTAATATGCGTAATTTGCTCAATTTGTGATACGTTCAGTTCTTGTTTTGCCAAATGACATAAAATCAGTAAACGATCTGTATTTGCCAGTGATTTTAAAATACTCACGACATCCTCTGCTGAATTTCGCATTGATGTAATTTCAAAATCATTTTCCATTAGAGCGCCTCACTAAATCAGCATATTATTATAATGGTAGAAAATGCAGATTACATGCATCAGAGTTTTCATTCTCAATGGTTTTTAATGAAAACAAATATCAGATTTATTTATAAGTAATACTTCACACAGCATGAAAATTGATTTCAATGACATGCTGTGTGAAGCGTTTGTGTTAATTCTTTTTCGGCTTCACACTTTCGTAAAAATGCTTGAGCTCTTTTTCATTAAATTGCATGGCTTTGTTAAATGTTTCTTCATGATCTTGTGCATACCAAGACAGACGACGTTGCATTTGCGGCACAAAGTCTGGAGCCAGTAGTAAGTGCTCACGGGTAACCTCGGCTAAGCCCAATTTCTTCAGTGTAGTTAAATAACCTTTTAACGTGGCACTATCAAAATAGTAGCCTCGAGTGATGACTTGATTTTGGCTCAGTTGTTGTAGAACCGACTTCGCCATGTTCTCAAAGACTTTTTCTGAGAAAGTCTGTGTATGGGCATATTGACAGAACAAGCCTTGCATGACCACGAAGTTGTTTAGACTACGCTCTGACAGTGCTGCAAGAGTTTCTAAGCCTGTATGGTTGGTTGTGAATGGCGTGATCTGATTGCTAGAACGCTCAATCCATTGATCATGCTCGAAACTCTCTAAAATGCTGACCACTTGAGCTTCTACATCTTCAATTTTCCATTTTAAGAAAAATTCTTCTTGTATAAATGGATATAAAGATTGAACTAAGTCTATCAGCTCTGAGGTTTCGATTTTTCCAAATTGCTGAATTATACGGGCAATTAATGCAGGCAAAATAAAGCAATGCAGAATGTTATTACTGAAATAGCTCAATAAAATTTTCTGACTTTCTGCAACACGAACCCATTTAGTCTGATCTTGAGTGTGAATCTCAACCTGCTTTAACTTCAAGGCATATTGAATGATTTCGGCACTGGACAGTTCAGAAATAATCATCCGATCATCATAACGATTGTGCGCAAGTAAATCGCGATATTGATCAAGCATCTTCATTAAATCTGCTTCAGCCATTTGATGCTGCGGTGCATTTAACAAAATTAATGAAATGATCGAAATCGGGTTAATCACCACGGCCTTATTTATGTTTTCTAAAATTGATTGTGCTGTTTGATCCACCGTATTTACAACTGTAGGAGGCAATTTGTCATTGAAATTCAGACTTAGATGTTCAGCATTTTGCTGTTTTAATACTTCATCCAGAAAAACAGGTTCGCCAAAATTGACATAAACCTGTCCAAATACTTTCTCAATTTTGCGAGCTGAACTGAGAATTCCCCAAAGTGATTCAGCTTCTTTCGGTTTGCCACTCAGTTCATTCAAGTAGGAGGTGCCTTCCAACAGTTTTTCATAGCCAAAATAGGTCGGGATAAAGGCAATCGGTTTGGAGTTTCCTCTTAGATGGCTTTGAATGGTCATCGACAACATGCCTTTTTTCGCAGGCAGCAATAAACCTGTGCGTGAGCGTCCACCTTCAATAAAGTATTCTAAAGGCGTGTTACGCATCAGCAGACTATGCAAATATTCTTTAAAGACGGAAGTATAAAGCTCGTTGCCATTAAAACTACGGCGAATAAAGTAAGCGCCAGCACCACGGAACAACTGACCAACAATTGGAAGATTGAGGTTAATCCCTGCGGCAATATGTGGGACCATCAAACCACGGTTAAAAATGACATAAGACAGCAGTAAGTAATCGATATGACTGCGGTGACAAGGGGTATAGACAATTTCATAGTCCTGTGCCAATTCACGTACCGTATCAAAGTTATGGACTTCAATCCCATCGTAGAGTTGTGTCCACAATTTTGTTAAAGCCAGATAGCCAAAACGTAGAGTCGAATAAGAAAAGTCAGAGGCAATTTCAGTGAGATAGTGACGCGCGCGATTTTCGGCTTCAAACATACTGATATTTTCATCAATACTTTCTTTACGAATCGCTCGTTTGATGACATCACTGATCATCAGGTTGTTAATGACGTTACGACGGTCGGATAAATCGGGTCCTAAAATGGCTTCTTTATATTTATTAAAGCTGGCATTTAATTCCTTCATCACATGATGCGCAGGCGAAAAGTTTGGACTTAACTCTTTGGCTTCAGTGATGAGTTTACGTAAGGAAAGTGGCTTGTGAAATTCAAGGTAATTTTCCCGACCGTATAATGAAATATTCATGGCTTGCTTTAACGGAGATGGGGTTGACCATGCATCGGCAAATAAAGCTTTATACCAAGAATCTTCGTACTCTGGTGCACGTCCCCATAACATAGTGACTGGAACTAGATCCAGATCAAATTCTGGATGCTTTTCGAGTAGCTCAATCAAGCGAATGAGTTTAGCAGGGTAATGTAATCCCTGTTTCAAATGGTTCTTTTCATTTAAAACCAGAATCGAATCTTCTTCCTGCACAGTACCTAGCTGTAGCGGCTGATAGACTGAAGGTAACTGTCTTTTTTGAGCTTCATGATCAATCAGCACAGTATTGCTAAGTGAAGCATCTTGCAAAATATAGCAAATAGGATTGCCATTTGACGAAGCTGAATATTGTTGTTCAAGTTCAGAGGTCGTGCCTAATACTTGTGGACTCACAACTTTATTTAGAATTTTCTGCGTGAGTTGACGATAAAATTGGCGATAACCTTTATTGGACATTGTTATTCCTATGAACCATGTTTCGGGGATTATTTTGTTCAATCTTGCCTAAGAATACAAATGCTTTTGCTGCTAAATAGAACATAAAGCATGTTACAGATCGTATCTGAAGAATACATGGGCATGCGGCATAAATGCTAATCGAACTGGCTGAATTAAGGTAAGGAAAAGTGATTGGGCATATTTTTTGCTGCACTGAAGTCAATACTTTTTCTATTCAAGGTCCATAATCATGCAGTATCAGGTTTTTCCATCGCAAAAATTACACGCTGAATATGTCGTTTTATCTTCTGGTTTAGGTGGGCATGGACAATTTTGGAATCCACAAATCGAAACTTTACAGCAGCATTTCCATGTGGTGATTTATGACCAAGAGGGCTGTCATAAAAATTCGAATATTATCGATGAAAATTACACGATGACCCACTTAGCGCAACAGGTCATGGACTTATTGGCGATATTGAACATCCATGAATTCCATTTTATCGGACATGCTTTGGGTGGTTTCATCGGTGCTGAACTGGCAGTTTTACTGGAAAAATCTGAAAAAACCATGCTGTCCCTAACTGTTGTTAATGGTTGGGCAGATTTAGATGCGCATACGCAAAAGTGTTTCAATACTCGTATATCATTATTGCAATATGCGGGTGTAGATGCCTATGTTAGAGCGCAGGCATTGTTTTTATATCCGCCAGCATGGATTTCAGCGAATATTTCAACCTTATATTTACAAGAAAATCAACAGATTGAAAAATTCCCGCCATTACTCAATGTCTTCACTCGACTCAAAGCGTTAATGGCTTATGAACTGAAGGCTGAAACGATTTCTAGTCTGAATAAAATTCCGCTGTATTTAATAGCGACGGAAGATGATTTTCTGGTGCCTTATCAACAAAGTTATCAATTAAAGCGGGTCTTTCCACATGCTGAATTGGATGTTCTGCCGCATGGTGCGCATGCGGTAACAGTTACGCAAGCTGAACTATTCAATGCATTACTCTTAGAAAAACTGCTGAAGAAGCCTGCTGAAAATTTAGCGGCGAGTTAACAGTCGAGGTTCATCTTCAGCATCAGAAATTTTTTATCAAGAATAAAAAAGGTACTGCAAAGTTCAGTGCCTTTTTTATTTTATTTATTTTTCCACTTGGTCAAAAAAGTGCACAAATTTAGATCATGACTCACAAAAAAAGTGCAGATGAAGAATTATAAATATACCCTTTGGTAAAATATATAAATTACAAAAAATATTTAAGTTACTGATATTATTGATATATAAAAAGTTGGCACGCTCCATGCAATCATAAAACCAAGAATTAATAAATTTATTTTCTAAAAAATAGTAAGAAGTAAATTTTGAGTTGTTGAATGATTGAATGAGGATGCAATACATGAAAATAGGTGTTTTTTGCCCAATCGGGAACAACGGCTGGTTACTCTCTGAGAACGCACCGCAGTACATGCCGAGCTTTGAACTGAACAAGAAAATTGTACAACGTGCCGAACATTATGGTTTTGATTTTGCTTTGTCCATGATTAAGCTGCGTGGCTTCGGTGGCAAAACCGAATTTTGGGATCATAACTTAGAAACGTTCACCCTGATGGCGGGCTTAGCGGCTGTGACCAGCAAAATCAAAATTTATGCCACAGCAGCAACTTTGGTTATGCCGCCAGCAATTGTGGCACGTATGGCATCGACGATTGATTCTATTTCCAATGGTCGTTTTGGTCTAAATGTGGTGACAGGCTGGCAAGCGCCTGAATATACCCAAATGGGCATGTGGCCAGGAGATGAATACTTTGGCAAACGCTATGAGTATTTATCTGAATATGTGCAGATTCTTCGTGAACTTTGGGCAACAGGCAAGTCAGATTTCAAAGGTGAGCACTTTGAAATGCAAGATTGCCGTGTCAGCCCAACCCCACAAGCGGATATGAAGATCATCTGTGCAGGGCAATCGGATTCAGGACTGGCATTTTCAGCTGAATATGCAGATTACAACTTTGTTTTTGGCAAAGGACTCAATACCCCAACGGCTTATGCAGAAATTAATGACCGCTTAAAAGCCCATACCGATAAAACCGGACGAGATGTTCAAACCTATGTGCTGTTTATGGTGATTGCCGCAGAAACTGATGAAGAAGCTTTTGCAAAATGGCAGAGCTATAACGATGGTGCGGATATGGAAGCGATTAACTGGCTGATGAATCAAGGCGGAAAAGACACAACTTCAGGGACAGATACCAATATTCGTCAAATGGCCTCCAGCGTTTCTCCAGTCAATATCAATATGGGAACATTGGTGGGTTCTTATGAAAAAGTCGCTGCGATGTTGGATGAAATTGGCGAAATTAAAGGTACTGAAGGCATTTTATTAACCTTTGATGATTTTGTTCAGGGTGTGGAAGATTTTGGTCAGAAAATTCAGCCGCTGATGCAATGTCGTCAGAATGTCGTGATGGATCTGGCGGAACAAGCATCAGTAACTGTTTTGGAGAAATCAGCATGAGCCACATCAATACAAATACTGTGATTAGTGATTTTACCGAAGCCACAGGTCAAGGCAAAACCTTAAAGGCAGAGCCTGAAAACATTCAGTTTGCACCTGAACAAACTGCCTTAATTGTGATTGATATGCAAAATGCCTATACCTCGATGGGTGGCTATTTGGATTTGGCTGGTTTTGATGTTTCAACCACTCAACCTATGGTGCAGAACATTAAAAAGGCAGTTGAAGCAGCACATGCAGCCAATATTCAGGTGATTTACTTTAAAAATGGTTGGGATGATCAATATGTCGAAGCGGGGGGACGTGGCTCACCAAATTTCCATAAATCCAATGCACTCAAAACCATGCGTAAACAGCCAGAACTTCAAGGTAAATTACTGGCAAAAGGCAGTTGGGACTTCGAACTCATCGATGAATTACAACCTTTAGCACAAGATATCGTAATTGAAAAACCTCGCTATAGTGGTTTCTTCAATACTGCATTGGACAGCATGTTACGTGCACGTGGTATCCGTAATTTGGTTTTCGTGGGTATTGCGACCAATGTTTGTGTGGAATCCACGTTAAGAGATGGTTTTTTCCTCGAGTACTTTGGCGTGGCATTACAAGATGCGTGTTATCAGGCAGGTCCTGCAGAAATACAAGCGGCAAGTCTGTACAACATTAAAACCTTCTTTGGATGGGTGTCAGATACACAAAGTTTTATCGATACCTTTGTTCCCCATACCGACCAACTTGCAAAATCTGCCTAATACGGAGCGATTACCATGCCTAAACAAGTCATTATTCCAGCAGGAACCTCAAAACCTTTAGCGCCGTACGTTCCTGCAACTAAAGCAGACAACATTGTGTATGTCTCTGGTACTTTGGCTTTTGATGAAAATAACAATGTAGTGCATGTCGGTGATGCCGCAGCACAGGCCCGACATATTTTGGAAACCATTCAATCGGTTTTGAAAGAAGCGGGAGGCAGTATGAATGATGTGACCTTCAACCATATTTTTGTGAAAGACTGGGCAGATTATGCTGCGATCAATCAAGTCTATGCCGAGTATTTTCCAGGGGATAAACCTGCACGCTACTGCATTCAGGCAGGTTTGGTGAAGCCTGAGGCCCTCGTTGAAATTGCCAGTGTTGCCCATGTCGCTACCGCTTAGTTAGTCGCGAGATCAAACCCGACAGGAGAATAAAAATGAATGCAGAATTACTCAAAAGTTTAATTAAAGAAGAATGTTTAGAACACATCTATAACACGCAAAAAACCACACATACTGACGTCGATCAAAAAGCCTTTCGCGAAGGCATGTCAAATTTGGGCGCGGCAGTAAATGTGATTACCACTTCTGGACCCGCAGGCGTTGCAGGTTTTACCGCCTCAGCCGTGTGTAGTGTGACCGATACACCACCAACTTTGTTGGTGTGCCTGAATCGTTCAGCTTCGGTATTTGAAACTTTTAAGACCAATCAGGTGTTATGTGTGAATACATTAGCTTCACATCAAATGGCACTATCTAATTTGTTTGGAGGCAAAACGCCAATGCCTGAACGTTTTGCTGCGGGTCAGTGGGAAACGCTTGCCACTCAGGCACCCGTTTTACAAGATGCATTGATTAGTTTTGACTGTGAAATTGTACAAAGCATGAGCGTGGGAAGTCATGATGTTTTGTTCTGTCAGGTCAAAGCAATTCAACACAATCAGGGCTTAAATGCGTTGATGTATTTTAACCGTGCTTATTGTGAACCACACCGTATGTGCTAAAGAAAAAACCCTATGAGAAGGAGGGGAAACCCATGCAAGAAAAACAATCGTGGTTTCCGAAATTTAAGCCTTACCAAGGCGATTTAGATACAACACCAGTTCAAATTGATGAATATCTCCCAGTCGGACGCAGTATCGTTCTTGGCTTACAACATGCCTTTGCCATGTTTGGGGCAACAGTACTGGCACCCTTGCTGATGGGTTTTGATCCTAACTTAACCATTTTTATTACGGGTATAGGCACCATTTTATTCTTCCTGATGACAGGTGGACGAATGCCGAGTTATCTGGGGTCTAGCTTTGCATTTATTGGCGCAGTTGCTGCGGCAACAGGCTATAGCGGCGTAGGCTCCAATCCTAACTTGGCGCTTGCACTTGGGGGAACTATTGCCTGTGGTCTGGTGTATGCCGGCATCGGTCTGGTGGTCATGAAAACGGGAACAGGCTGGATTGAAAAGTTGATGCCACCGATTGTCACAGGAGCGATTGTGATGATTATTGGTTTGAACCTTGCTCCAATCACGATAAAAAGTGTATCTGCCAATACGTTTGACACTTGGATGGCGGTGATCACCATCGTATGTATTAGCGTTGTCGCTGTATTTACCCGGGGTATGGTGCGCCGTTTATTGCTGCTGCTTGGGCTTTGTTCTGCATATTTTGTATATTTCTTACTTGCCAACGTGATGGGATTTGGCAAATCAATTGATTTTTCAATCATTGGCAATGCAGCATGGTTTGGACTGCCGACCTTTCATGCTCCTGTTTTTGATGCTAATGCGATGCTACTCATTGCACCTGTAGCTGTGATTTTAGTGGCAGAAAACTTGGGGCACTTCAAAGCAGTTTCAGCCATGACTGGGAAAAACTTGTCGCCATACATGGGACGTGCCTTCTTCGCTGATGGTGTATGTACCTCTTTATCTGCTTCTGTGGGTGGCACAGGCATGACTACGTATGCTGAAAATATTGGCGTGATGGCAGTCACCAAAGTCTATTCAACCACCATTTTTGTGGTCGCAGGGATCTTCGCCATTTTACTGGGCTTATCACCAAAGTTTGGGGCGGTGATCAGCACGATTCCAGTGGCACTATTAGGTGGTGCGTCAATTGTGGTCTTTGGATTGATCACTGTGGCTGGTGCAAAAATCTGGGTCGATAATAAAGTTGATTTCACTCAAAACAGCACCTTAATTATTGCAGCGGTCAGTTTAATTATGGGCGCAGGGAACTTCAGTTTACACATTGGTTCATTTGACTTGGGCGGTATTGGTACTGCAACACTGGCGGCAATTTTACTTAACCTTTTCCTCAATCGTGGTGAAGAAACCATAGCGAAGGTGCAAGACGTGGATAGTGAAGTAAACAGCCGTGTGGCATAAGGCGCTTAATGAGCCTGAATGGAGAAATAAATTGAGTCAAAGTATTGCTTTTATTGGATTGGGGGCGATGGGTTGGCATATGGCATCCCATCTGCCAAAACTCGGATTACCTGTGTATGTCTGGAACCGAACGACTGAAAAAGCCGAACAACATGCAAAGCAATTTGGTACACAATCGGTGAATTTAGAACACGCCGTGCAAGCTGATTATATTTTTTCCTGCTTGCCGACCAGTGCAGATGTCGAACAGTTGATTGCACAATATCCACCCAAAGCGGGCAGTATCTGGATTGACTGTACCAGTGGCGTACCAGATTCAGCACGTAAGTTGTCGCAACAGTTGGGGAAAGATCAGGTGGCGTATTTGGATGCACCTGTATCAGGGCAAACCATCGGCGCGGAACGAGGAAGCTTAACTGTAATGTTGGGAGGAGATAAAGACGCTTACCAACGTGCATTACCGATCATTTCAGCATTTTCAGGCTTGGTCGAATATGTCGGATGCAGTGGTTCAGGTTTTGCGGTGAAAGCAGTGAATAATGTACTCATGGCAACGCATTTATGGGCATTGGCAGAAGGGATGACCATTCTGAAGCAACAGCAGGTCGATGTCACAGCGGCATTGAGTTGTATTAATCATTCCAGCGGTAAAAGTACAGTGTCCGATTCCATCATGGCGCAGAAAGTGTTGAACCGTAGTTTTTCTAAAACCTTTGCCTTAAATTTGTTGCAAAAAGATATTGGAATTGGGGTGGATTTGGCACAACAACAAGACGCAAATGTCCCGATTTTTGAAAGTATTCAAGCACTGTTTCAAGAAATTCCAAAAGCGCAAGCGGAGCAGGTGGATTTTACTGCGGCAGTTTCCGTGCTTGAGCAATGGAACCAAACGGTTTTACAAGCCTAAAGATAAAACGGCATAGGGAAATGCCGAAATCTTGATATCCCAAAAAGACCAAAAAAGAGGGATTTTTAAAGCGAAATCTGTAGAAAATGCCAAGCGCCATCTGTATTTCAGTAAAATTGGTTGTATCATGATTCAGTTACAAATAGTCAATAAACTTAGGGATATAACATGAGTACTGATTCAGCCTTTCCAACACCAAATAATTTAGGTATCGCAGTTTATAGTAATAATGCCGATGCAATCGGTAATACTCCATTGGTACGTATTAATCGTGTCATTTCAGGTGGCGCTAATGTGTTTGCTAAAATTGAAAGCCGTAATCCAGCTTTTTCTGTGAAATGTCGTATTGGTGCTGCATTGATTGCCGATGCTGAAAAGCGCGGTGTATTAAAGGCAGGCATGCATATTGTCGAACCAACCAGTGGTAATACGGGGATTGCTTTGGCTTTTGTTGCAGCAGCAAAAGGTTATGACATTACTTTAACCATGCCAGCCAGCATGAGTATTGAGCGTCGTAAAGTACTGAAAGCATTGGGTGCAAACTTGGTGTTGACTGAACCAGCTAAAGGCATGAAAGGTGCTGTAGATGAAGCAGTACGTTTGGCCACTGAGCAACCTGAGCTTTACTATTTACCACAACAATTTGAAAACCCAGCGAATCCACAAATTCACGAAGATACGACTGGTCCTGAAATCTGGGCAGCGACCAATGGACAAGTCGATATTTTAGTGGCTGGCGTAGGAACTGGCGGTACAATTTCAGGGATTTCACGTTTCTTTGAAAAAGTGAAAAACCAGCCGCTTTATTCTGTTGCTGTTGAACCTGCAGAGTCGCCAATTATTAGCCAAACTAAACGTGGTGAAGCGATTTCACCGGCACCGCATAAAATTCAGGGGATTGGGGCAAACTTCATTCCGAAAAACTTGGATCTTGATTTAGTCGATGAAGTTATTGCAATTGCCAGCCAAGAGGCGATTGATTGGGCGCGGAAAACTGCGACTCAAGAAGGCATTTTAGTCGGTATTTCTTGTGGTGCAGCCATGGCAGCAGCAGCGCAATTAGCAGCCCGTCCTGAAAATGCGGGTAAAAATATTGTGGTGATCTTGCCTGACAGTGGTGAACGCTATTTATCTTCTGTGCTGTTTGAAGATATCTCTGCTGACTAAGCCAAATTTATTTTAATGAAAAAATTAGCCGCTCATTGAGCGGCTAATTTTTTAAGTAGCTGTTCTAGTTCAAGCACAACGTGTTTGAAAATAAGCGTTGGCATAATTTGAAGGATTATTCCGATCTAAACGCTGACTGATGTTTTGACTGGCACGCATCAATGCTTCGACATTAATGCCGGTTTCAAAGCCCATGCCATTGAGTAAATACAATAAATCTTCGGTACTTACATTACCCGATGCCCCTTTGGCATACGGGCACCCGCCTAAACCTGCAATTGAAGAATCAAAAACTCGAATGCCTTGTTCAAGGGACTGGTAAATATTGGCAATTGCCATGCCGTAGGTGTTATGAAAATGTCCTGCCATGAATTGAGCATCTAATTCACTTAAACAAGCTTCCCACATCGTTTTGACACGGTTTGGCGTTGCTGTACCGATGGTTTCACCCAAAGACACCTCATAACAGCCCATATCAAACAAACGTGTCACCACTTTGCTGACTTGTTTCGGATCAATTGCACCTTCATAGGGGCAATCGACCACACAAGATACATAGCCACGGACTTTGATGTCATGTTCTTTGGCTGCTTTTAGAATATCGGCAAATTTTTCAAAGCTTTCATCAATGGAACAGTTAATGTTCTTTTGCGTGAAGCTTTCAGAAGCTGCGGTAAAAACCGCAACCTCTTTACAACCTACTGCCAGAGCAGATTCAAAGCCTTTCATGTTTGGAGTGAGCAAACTAAATTGAATATTCGGATCTTTCGGTAATTGTGCATACAGCTCATCACTAAATGCCATTTGTGGCACCCATTTTGGTGACACGCAAGAACCGACTTCAATCGCTTTGAGACCCGTTTGCATCAAGTCCAGAATCAGCTGTTTACGATCCTGAAGCGTGAGTGGTGTTTTCTCGTTTTGAAGCCCATCCCGCGGACCGACTTCAACGATTTTCACAAATTCAGTCATGCCACTTCCTCTGCTAAAGCTTGAAACTCCACCAGTTCATCACCTGCTTTGACTTGGTCACCTGCTTGGAAATAGGCAGAGGTAATCACACCATCGCGCGGAGCACGAATCGCATATTCAATCTTCATTGCTTCCAAGGTGAGCAGGATGTCATCCTTTTTCACTTGTGCATTGGCTTCAACCAACACTTGAGTAATCACACCTGGCATTGGCGCTTTTAAATTACCTTCATTCTGCTGTGCATCCTGATTGCCATAAGTTGGGCGTACATAGGCAAATTTATGTGTCTGACCTTCTTTGAAAACGGTAAGGTGGTCTACATCTGCACTAAATGCCAATTTAGATTGCTGACCATTCAGATTAAGTTGTGCTAAATGTGCATCCAGCAATTGCCCCTGAATTGGATATTCCTGACTTTGATAGTGTGCAATAAAGCCGTGATCAATTGCCGTAAAGCGCACCTCAATGGCTTGTTGATTGAGCTGCAATTTAACGCTGTATTGAGCTTTTACATTGACACGCCAAAGGGGTGCTGAAGACCAGACTGAATGCGAATTTTGCTGTTGGTGAAAGCGTTTTAATAATTCAATCAATGCTGCAGAAACAATGGTTTCAGATGAAGCTGCTTCAGCATTCATGAGGAATGCATCTTCACGTTGAATCAGGTTGGTATCCAGTTTGGCATTTTTAAATGAATCACAACGGATGATACGATCTAAGAATGCAATATTGTTGCCTAAACCTTCCACATGAAATTGACCTAAGGCATTATGCATTTGAACCAATGCCGCCTCACGGTTTTCACCCCAGACGATTAGCTTGGCAATCATTGGATCATAGAAGGTGGTAATTTCATCGCCCTCGACAATACCACTATCCACGCGGACATTTTGGTTTTGATTTGGGTAGTGCAGATAGCTAATTTGACCAATCGCTGGTAAGAAGCCTTTTTCAGGTTCTTCCGCATAAACACGCGCTTCAATCGCATGACCATGAATCTGTAATTCATGTTGTTGCTTTGGTAATGGCTCACCATAAGCCACGCGTAATTGCCATTCAACCAAATCTTGTCCTGTAATCATTTCAGTCACAGGGTGCTCAACTTGCAGACGGGTATTCATTTCCATGAAGTACGCCGTACCATCTTGTTCGACAATAAATTCCACCGTACCCGCACCGACATAATGGACAGCACGCGCTGCATCAATCGCAGCTTGACGCATCGCCTCTAGTTTATGCTGTGGCATTAAAGGAGCAGGTGCTTCTTCCAAGACTTTTTGATGGCGACGTTGTACTGAACAATCACGTTCAAATAAATGTACGTAATTACCATGTGTATCGCCAAAAACCTGAACTTCAATATGACGTGGTTGTATCACATAGCGTTCAATCAACACGTCATCATTGGCAAAGCTGGATTTTGCTTCACTCTTACAAGAAGCAAGTGAACTTAAAAAGTCAGCTTCGCGCTCGACCAAACGCATCCCTTTACCACCGCCACCTGCACTGGCTTTAATCAAAACTGGATAGCCAATCTGATCCGCTTGTTGTTTTAAGAAAGCTGCATCTTGATTGGTACCATGATAACCAGGGGTTAGAGGCACACCAGCTTTTTCCATCAATGCTTTTGAAGTGGCTTTTAAGCCCATCGCTAAAATGGCGGCAACTGGAGGACCAATAAAGGTAATATTGTTCTTTTCACAGGCTTCAGCAAATTGATCATTTTCAGATAAAAAACCATAACCAGGGTGAATGGCTTGAGCACCTGTCGTTAGAGCCGCTTGAATAATACGGTCAATCTGTAAGTAACTTTGTGAAGCAGGGGATTCACCAATATAAATGGCTTCATCCGCCTGTTTAACATGCTGAGATTGTGCATCGGCATCTGAATAAACCGCAACCGTCGCAATACCCAACTTTTTCGCAGTACGGATCACACGGCAGGCAATTTCACCACGGTTCGCAATTAGAATTTTTTCAAACATTGTTCTGTCCTTATTGTTGTTATGCCGTTGCCTTGATCCAAGCTGGGCTATGTTTGTTTAAAAAAGCATTCAGTCCATTTTTTGCTTCTTCACCTTGGCGCACATGTGCAATATGTTGTGCCGTTTGCACGAGTAAATTTTCATCAACACTTTTTTGATTGACCATCTGAATCAGTTGTTTCGATGCTGCTTGAGCTTCTGGACCACCTAATAACAGCGCTTGTAAAATCTCATCAACTTTGGCATCGAGTAATTCAGGCGTGGTGACTTCATGGGCTAAACCGATTTGAAGTGCTTGTTCTGCACTAATCCGTTCAGCTGTTAAGAAATAACGTGAAGCCTGACGGGCACCAATGGCACGAATCACATAAGGGCTAATGGTCGAAGGTGCTAGCCCCAGACGTACTTCAGACGTCGCAAACTTCGCTTCCGTACTGGCAACACAAATATCACAAGCAGAAGCGAGACCCATACCACCACCAAAGGCAATGCCTTGTACACGTGCAATGGTCGGCTGTTTTAAGGTTGCCAAGCTTTGCAGCATTTTCGCTAGTTTCAATGCATCGGCTTCATTGTCTGCTTGCGAGGCTTGTCCAGCCTGTTTCATCCAGTTTAAGTCAGCACCCGCTGAGAAGCTTTTGCCACGACCCGCTAAAATTACTACACGAATATCATCACGACCATTCAGTTGTTGAAAGCAGTGATGCAATTCTTCAATTACCGTGGTATTGAATGCATTATGCAGTTCCGCACGATTGATCCAAACCGTTGCCACTTGCTGTTGCTGTTCGAGTTGTAAAAATTGATAGTCCATTTTTCACCCCTTACATGCGGAACACGCCAAACTTGGTTGGTTGAATTGGGGCATTCATTGCCGCTGCCAGACTTAAACCCAAGACTTGGCGAGATTGAGCAGGATCAATCACACCGTCATCCCATAAGCGTGCAGAAGAGTAATATGGATGTCCTTGACGTTCGTATTGATCACGAATGGGTTGCTTAAATTCATCTTCTGCTTCGGCAGACCAAGATTCACCTTTTTGTTCAATTTGATCGCGTTTAATGGTAGAAAGTACGCTGGCCGCTTGTTCGCCACCCATGACCGAAATACGTGAATTTGGCCAAGTCCATAAGAAGCGTGGGGAATAGGCACGACCACACATACCATAGTTTCCTGCACCAAATGATCCGCCAATAATTAAAGTCAGTTTAGGCACATTCGCTGTGGCAACCGCCATCACCAGTTTGGCACCGTGTTTGGCAATCCCTTCATTTTCATACTCACGTCCGACCATAAAGCCGGTGATGTTTTGTAAGAACAACAATGGAATATTGCGTTGTACACACAGCTCAATGAAGTGTGCACCTTTTTGAGCAGATTCGGAAAATAAAATACCGTTGTTGGCGATAATGCCGACTGGCATGCCGTAAATTTTGGCAAAGCCCGTAATTAAAGTCGTGCCAAAGCGTGCTTTAAATTCATCTAAGCGTGAACCATCGACAATACGGGCAATAATTTCACGCACATCAAAAGGTTTACGCGTATCACTTGGCACAATGCCATACAGTTCTTCAGCAGGGAAAAGTGGCGCTTCAATGTCTTCTAAGGTTTTATTTGGTTTGATGTTCAAGTTCGCTACGATATTACGGGCAATTTGTAGAGCATGCTCATCGTTTTCTGCCAAATGATCTGCAACCCCTGAAAGACGAGTATGCACGTCACCACCACCCAAATCTTCACTGCTGACCACTTCGCCAGTTGCAGCTTTTACCAAAGGTGGACCACCCAAGAAAATGGTGCCTTGATTGCGCACAATAATCGTTTCATCCGACATGGCAGGCACATAAGCACCACCTGCGGTACAGCTTCCCATTACCACTGCAATTTGGGCTATGCCTAAGCTCGACATACGGGCTTGATTGTAGAAAATACGCCCGAAGTGATCACGATCTGGAAACACTTCATCTTGCATAGGTAAGTATGCACCGCCCGAATCCACCAAATAAATGCAAGGGAGGTGGTTTTGTTCTGCAATTTCCTGTGCACGTAAGTGTTTTTTCACGGTAAGCGGGTAATAGGTACCGCCTTTAACCGTTGCATCATTGGCAACGATCATGCAAGTGACGCCATTCACTTGACCAATACCTGCCACTACACCCGCAGCAGGCACATCATCGGCATAAACTTTATGTGCAGCCAATTGCCCAATTTCCAAGAAAGCTGTCCCAGCATCAATCAGTTGATCAATACGGTCACGCGCCAACAATTTGCCACGGGCGATGTGTTTTTGACGAGCGCTTTCACCACCACCTAAGGCAATTTTCTGGCTGATTTGTTTTAAATCTTGAACCAGATTCAGCATGCTTGACTGATTGTTTTTAAACTCATCACTGCGACTGTTAATTTTGCTTTGAAGTTGATTTAAGTCTGAACCTTGGTTTGCAAAAGTAATGTTCTGATTGTTCTGTTTTGGCATTTGTACCAGATTATACTCATCATGGTCGCTATGCATTTTGTTTTGTAATTGATTCATAGAAACTTCCTTGTATAAATTGGGTCAGAGGGATTAAGCAGTTTCGTTAAATAATTCACGACCGATGAGCATACGGCGGATTTCCGAAGTCCCTGCACCAATTTCATAAAGTTTCGCATCACGCCATAAACGTCCTGCTGAAAATTCATTGATATAACCATTTCCACCAAGGGCTTGAATGGTTTCACCTGCCATCCAAGTGGCTTTTTCCGCTGCATACAGAATGGCACTGGCTGCATCTTTACGCAGGCTGCGGCTATGCTCAGCTCGGTCACATTCAGCACCCACTGCATAAACCAATGCCTTACATGCCAACCAAGTTGAATACATATCGGCAATTTTGCCTTGCATGAGCTGGAATTCACCCAGTGCTTGTCCGAATTGTTTACGATCGTGAATATAAGGAATCACGGTATCCATACACGCATCCATAATGCCGAGAGGACCCGCGCTTAAGACTGCACGTTCATAATCTAGGCCACTCATCAGCACTTTTACGCCATTACCCACACCACCCAATACGTTTTCTTTTGGCACTTTGACGTTGTCAAAAAACAGAGGGTAAGTATTTGAACCGCGCATACCCAATTTATCCAGATGGTTGCCGTGGCTGAATCCAGGCATATCTTTTTCAATCAGGAAGGCGGTCATGCCTTTAGGACCTGCTTGTAAGTCAGTTTTAGCATATACCACCAACACATCGGCATCACCACCATTGGTGATCCACATTTTCGAGCCATTTAAGATGTAATGATCGCCTTGTTCTTCTGCTTTTAACTTCATGCTGACCACATCTGAGCCTGCATTGGGTTCAGACATGGCTAATGCACCAACAAAATCGCCAGAAACCAGCTTGGGTAAGTAACGTTGTTTTTGTTCTTCGTTACCATTTCGCTTAATTTGATTAATACATAGGTTAGAATGTGCCCCGTAAGACAATCCGATAGCGGCAGATGCACGTGAGATTTCTTGCATAACGATAATATGTGCTAAATAACCGAGGTTAGAACCGCCGTACTCTTCACTTACTGTTAAGCCATGTAAACCCATATCACCCATTTTCTTCCAAAGGTGAGCAGGGAATACATTGTCACGATCCACTTGTTGTGCAATTGGTGCAATTTCTTTTGCACAAAAAGCGGCAACTGAATCACGAAGTGCGAGTAGAGTATCGTCCAAACCGAAACTTAAGGTTTGTAGACTAAGTTGTAATGGAACGTGTGAGTTCATGCTGTTCATCCTGAGGTTATATTTGTTGTCCAATAAGCATTGTTGTTGTGCTTGTAGTTTTACAATACATCTATTTTTTAAAAAAGTGAACTAAAATTCATAAATTGATTTAAAATTCATTTTTGCCTTGTTGAGAATAAAATTATGAGTTATAAAAGATCATCATTGATGCAAGAACGTATGGAACAAAATCGACAATCGATTTTGCAATCTGCACGTGAACTTATTGCTCAAGGAGGATTTAAAGATGCACAAATTCAAGCAATTGCTGAACGTGCAGGCGTGTCCAGTGGCTTGGTTTACCGCTATTTTAACAATAAAAGTGAAGTCTTAATTGAAGTGTTGTCTGAAGCGATTCAGCATGAAATTCATATTTTGAATACCATTGCGAGTAGCGAAGGGCTAACAGCACAGCAGAAATTACACAAGGCAGTCACCACCTTTGTTAAGCGGGCATTGAATAGTCCTCAACTGTCGTATTCACTCATGTTCGAACCTGTAGATCCAATTATTGAACATGAGCGTTTTCGCAGTAAACAATTGATCAAGCAAAGCATTAACGAGATTCTTGCCGAAGGGAAAGTCAATGGTGAGTTTGGCTTTGAAGACTTAAATACGGTGGCGTTATGCATTGTCGGAAGTATGACTTTCGTCGTAATTGAGCCTTTAAATCCATCTCGTAATGTGATGTTTGATCAAAACTACAAAGATTATTTTGTGAAGCAGGTTGCAGATTTTTGTGTTCAAGCTGTGCAATTACAGGAGCGTAATTAAATAGTCTGATATGCAAAATAGGAAATCGCGTACAAAGTAATCCGTGTGATCAAAATAAAACAGTAAGAATCAGAATTACAAAGAATCAAGGAGAGTGATTCAAATGACACAGGTACGGTTAAGCTATGCGTATGGAGCCAGCAGTCAACCTTTATTGGGTATGACCATTGGTGAAAAATTTGATCAGGCATGTGCGCAATATGCAGATCAGGATGCTGTAGTCAGTGTGCATCAGAATGTACGGTTAAGCTACAAAGAGCTACAAGTTCAGGTGAATGCGCTGGCTTGTAGCTTACTTAAGCTGGGATTTAAAAAAGGCGATCGCCTTGCCATTTGGTCACCAAATTGTGTGGAATGGACCATTACTCAATTTGCTGCATTTAAAGCTGGCATTATTTTGGTCAACCTGAATACTGCCTATAAAAGCAACGAGCTTGAATACGTGCTGAATAAGGTGTCGTGTAAAGGTTTAGTGATTGCCTCGCAATTTAAAACTACAAATTATCAAGAGCTGTTAACTAAGATTGCGCCTGAGCTGCAAGAAGCTGAAGATAAAATCTTAAATGCACTACGTTTACCGCATTTAAAACACGTGATTAAAATTGATGATGCCGTACATACAGGAATGCATCGTTTTCAAGATCTTTTGGGACAACCCACAGTCAAGCAACTTGAAAAATTAGAAGAGGTTGCAAGTGAACTGCAGTTTGATGAAACCATTAATATCCAGTTTACTTCGGGTACAACGGGTAATCCGAAAGGCACCATGCTCACACACAATAACATTTTAAATAATGGTTATTTTGTCGGTGAAGCGATTCATTTAAGCCCGCAAGATCGCGTCTGTATTTCAGTGCCCTTATTCCATTGCTTTGGAATGGTCATGGGCAATTTGGCCTGCATCACGCATGGCTCAACCATGGTCTATCCTTCAGCAGTGTTTAATCCTTTAGATACGTTAAAAGCCATTCAGCAAGAAAAATGTACCGCTGCTTATGGTGTGCCAACTATGTTCATTGCGACCTTAGAGCATGAACAGTTCAACGACTTTGACTTAAGCAGCTTACGCACAGGCATTATGGCGGGTAGTCCGTGTCCACGTGAGATTATGCAACGTGTCATGGAGCGTATGCACATGACCGAAATTACCATTTGCTATGGCATGACCGAAACTGCACCGGTGAGCGCACAAAGTTCGACCAGCGATACAGTTGAACAACGTGTTGGTACGGTAGGTCGCGTACATCCACATTTGGAAATCAAAATTGTCGATGAAGCAGGTAAAGTCGTACCACGTGGCAAGCTGGGTGAGCTGTGTGTGCGTGGTTATTCAGTCATGTTGGGTTATTGGGAAGATGGCGAGAAAACCCAAGAAGTCATTGATAATGCGCGCTGGATGCATACCGGTGACATCGCAGAAATGAATGATGACGGCTTTGTAAAAATTAAAGGTCGTATTAAAGATGTGGTGATTCGTGGCGGTGAGAACCTGTTCCCGAAAGAAATTGAAGATTTCTTATATACCCATCCAGATGTGAGTGATGTACAGGTGATTGGTCTACCAGACGCACGTTATGGCGAAGAGCTTTGTGCCTGCATTATTTTGCATGAACACCATGAAACAACAGAAGAGAGCATTCGTCGTTACTGTGCTGAACATATTTCACATAACAAAGTGCCGCGTTATGTTCGCTTCTTTACTGAGTTCCCAATGACCGCTTCAGGCAAGGCGCAAAAATTCAAATTACGTGAATTTATGCGTAACGAACTGAACTTAGTAGAAGATATTGCATAACGCGAACATAGTATTGATTACTTTCCTTTATTCGCCAGTCGGGTAAAGGAAAGAATAAAAATGTCTGAACTACCCAAACAAAAATAAGGAAATCATGATGCAACTTCGTCACGATTGGACTCGCGCAGAAATACAAGACCTGTATCAGCAACCATTTTTAGATTTGGTTTTTCAGGCACAACAAATTCATCGTCAAAATTTCAGTGCTAATCAGATTCAGGTCAGCACCTTACTGTCGATTAAAACAGGAAAATGCCCTGAAGATTGCAAATATTGCTCTCAATCTGCACGTTACGATTCAAAGCTAGAAGCAGAAAAACGCATTGCGGTTGAAAAAGTCATTGAGGAGGCGAAACAAGCCAAAGCTTCAGGATCTTCACGTTTTTGTATGGGGGCTGCATGGCGGAATCCGCATGAACGCGACATGCCTTATGTCTTAGACATGGTGCGTGAAGTCAAAGCCTTAGGTTTAGAAACCTGTATGACTCTAGGTATGCTGAATGCTTCTCAGGCAGAACGCTTACAACAGGCAGGTTTGGATTATTACAATCATAATTTGGATACTTCACGCGAACATTATCCCAATATTATCACTACCCGTAGTTTTGATGATCGTTTAGCAACCTTACAACATGTCCGTGATGCAGGGCTAAAAGTCTGTAGTGGCGGAATTGTTGGCTTGGGTGAGCAGCGTGCAGACCGTATCGGTTTAATTTTCGAATTGGCGACTTTACCGATTCATCCTGAATCTGTGCCAGTCAATATGTTGGTGCCGATTGAAGGTACACCTCTGGCGCAAGAAGAAAAACTGGATGTCACTGAATGGATTCGTACCATTGCGGTTGCCCGTATTGTGATGCCGAAAAGTTATATCCGACTTTCAGCAGGACGAGAATCCTTAACTGACAGCGATCAAGCCTTGGCATTTATGGCAGGTGCAAATTCCATTTTCTCCGGTGAGAAACTTCTGACCACGCCAAATGTAGGACAGGGTAAAGATCAACAATTATTTCAAAAATTAGGTTTAACGGTAGAGAAACCAAAACCTTCTATTGCAGAACTGACACTGGATGCTATGTCAGTCGCTTAATTCAACCATAAAGCAGCACGGTACAAAAACTTTTACACAGTTTCTTGTCGTATGCAGAACAATTAAAAATAGAGCGCAGCATGGCCAAAGACTTTAACAGCCCACAAGTGGTGGAGGGATATGATGAACATATCCGTAAGCTGATTCCGGGGTATGAATTAACGCATCAGCAAGTGGATGCTATTTTGTCACATCATTATGGCGACCAAGAAAATGTTCAAATCTTGGTGGTCGGTTGCGGTACAGGATATGAAATTCAATATCTTGCACAAAAGCACCCGACTTGGCGCTTCACCGCAGTAGATCCATCACATGTGATGTTGTGCAAAGCCAAACAACACTTAGAAAAACAAGGGGTGTTAAATCGCATCCGTTTTATTCATGGCGATACCAAAAGTATTGGCGCGACGCAAAGCTTTGATGCGGTGTTATCCATTTTGGTTGCGCACTTTATTCCATTGGAATCGAAACAAAACTTCTTTAAAGACATTTTTACTCAATTAAAACCAAATGGCATGCTGCTGACCTATGACTTAATGAAAGAAACAGAAGCACATGAAATTTTGGTTCTGAAGCAGTTCTGTGAGAACAATGGCTTAACAGAAGGTCAGAGTGAAAAAATGGTGGAACGCTTACAACAGGATTTTTTTCTGGTTTCACCGCGAATGGGTCAGCAACTTCTTTCCAATGTTGGATTTAAAAAAGTAAAAACCTACAGCCAGATTATGAATTATTACGGTTTTTGTGCCGTGAAGTAATGATTTACACTTCGTCATGGACTGATCAATACCATGCAAATGCAACAACAGGATGTCACTATGCCAGCTTATTATCGTTTGATTCAGCGTGAAAATAATGCTGATGGTAGCGTAACCGCACATTACCAATCACACTTACATGCGCAGGGGGCTTGGAATCCACATGAGCAACATATGGCACCAGCATCAGGAGTCATGTGTGCGGAGTTGGAACAGTTCTTAGCCCGCGAGGAAATGCGAATTGGACGTATCAGTTTCGATATTTTTGGCTTGATTGCTTTTGGTGATTTTAGTATTACCACGCGTATGATTCGGGGTGGTAAAACCATTGAATTGATTGAAAGTGAAATGCAAGCCAATGGTAAAACCTGTATTGTGGCGCGTGCATGGAAAATGCTGACTCAAGACACGCATAGTATTGCGGGGCTTGAAGATAAAAAAGTACAACATCCAGAGCAATTGCCAATTTGGGAAGGTATGAAGTGCTGGGCAGGTGGCTATATTCAAAGCATTGAAACCCGTACCGAACCAGCCCGACGTGCAGGAAAGGGCGTGGTCTGGTTGACCAATCATTGCAATATGGTCGAAGGCAAGACTACCAGTGACTTTGTTAAACTGATGGGCATGGTCGATACCGCCAATGGTGTCGTTCCTCGTCAAGATCCGCAGGCGGGTTGGGCATTTCCTAATCTAGATTTACAAATTCATTTGTATCGTATGCCACAAGGACAATGGCTTGGACTTGAGGTCGAGCAACAATATGGTACTGACGGCATAGGACTAACCAGTGCTGTATTGCATGACACGCATGGACCATTTGGGCGCAGTGAACAAATTCTCACCTTAAGAAAACTTTAAATGCACCCATCCAAATTAAAGCTGAATGATACATTGCTGGCTTAGGGCTTTTAGGTCGGCATCATTCACTTGTACCTTGCTCCATTTCTGCATTTGCTGGATTAACCATTCAAAGTCTTCAATCTTTGGACTTGCACTGTCTTCAATAAAGTTGCGAATAATCTGCTGGATTTTATGGAATTTTTGCACATGCACGCTATCTGAACATTCAAACTGAATCACATCATAGGCATGCAACAATTCCCAAATTTGATTAAAGTCGGACATGACTTTAATTTCAGCCTGTGCTTTTTCAATGGCTTGAGTCATGGCTTTGAGGGTATTGGGATTGGCTGTTGCCCAATCTTGTGTTACCGCCAGCACCTTGTCAGCAATCGCAGGAATCACATCTTCACTCGAAGCGACAATCTGACTAATGCCTAAAATTTCGCCTTGGGTATTCCACGGTTCACCGACACAAAAACCATCAATCACCTGACTCTTTAACGCTTCCACCATATAAGGCGGCGGTAAAATTCTGAGTTTGATGGAATGTGCTAACTCAGGATTTGCCAGTGCTAACCATTCACGCAAACAGTAGTGATGAATCGAGTTGGCAAACACATGCGCCAGTTGAATATTCTGCCCTTGCTGAATCGCTTGAGTCACTTTCTCTGCAATGTCTTTAGGTGTATCTTCTGCTTGAACATCTAAAGCAAAACAGAGCTTTTGACTTAAACTGATATAGGCACGGTTTACACTCAGCACCAAAGGTGTTTGAAAGGGAATCCCTATTTGGTCGGTACCGATGCTGGCTGCGGGTAAAATACCTGAAAGACAATGTGCTGCATCTAATACACCAAAGGCTAGACGATCACGCAGACTCGCCCAAGAGGCTTCTTTAACCAAGGTCACATCGAGACCCAGTTCCTCAAAATAGCCACGATGCTTCGCCCAAAGTAGCGCGATACAATCTAATAAGGGAATATAGCCAAGTTGGATTTGAGTTTTTTCTAATGCAGACATGGCTTAATCCTTCAATTTGGTTTGTAGTAATTCTTGCGCATCGAGTAGGCGG
This sequence comes from Acinetobacter zhairuonensis, assembly GCF_022601715.1. Classification (GTDB taxonomy): domain Bacteria; phylum Pseudomonadota; class Gammaproteobacteria; order Pseudomonadales; family Moraxellaceae; genus Acinetobacter. The sequence goes on from NZ_JAKVIM010000006.1 coordinate 59,860, forward strand.
CGTGCCATTTCTCCCATGGTGATTCGATGGCTCATCGCATTTTTACGCAACAGTTGGAAGGCTTGATCTTCAGTGAGTTGATGCAGCTGCATCAGCAGGACTTTGGCTTTTTCCACATCTTTACGATCTGCCAATTTACTTTTGGTTTCCTTTAAATCTGAAAGCAGCTTTTTATGCTTTTTAAATTGTTCAATCGAAATCTCTAAAATGCTCTCAAGTTTGGAAGGATCTATACCATCGACAATATAAGCCGTAATGCCTGCGTCAATCGCGCTTTTGATCATCTCTTTTTGGCTATTTTGGGTAAAAAGAACGGTCGGTAAATCAAACTGGCTGACACAGCTTTCAATAATGTCGCGATGTGGATGATCCATATCTAACAAAATGACATCGACCTGTAAGTGTTCCAGTTTGAACATATTCAGATGATCGATGGTTAAACAGGCAACCACATCAAAATCATGTGCGATCAATGAGTCTTTAATATAGTGGGCACGATCTTGATCATCATCAATCAAGGCAATTTTAAGTTTAAGCTTTGGCATATTGAGCTATCGCTAATGATATGAGTCTGAATCGACTCGATTTATACTTAAACCTGTAAAGCAAAAAACATACCACCAATGTTTTTTGCCATAAATGAATACAAAAAATAACGTTGCTTTCATGTGAATCGCGGTTACTGCACCACAAGTAAGCAAAATGTACAATTTGGATGCAAGATTAGATTTTTTGACCAAAGCATCGCAATAAAATCGCCGTGATCAGCCTGTGGTTGTTCATCAATAGATCTAAAAATGGAAGGGAGGTGAGTTTTTTAATATAAAAACAGTAGCTTATAAAAAAATAAACAATATTGGCATACTGTTTGCATAATTAAAACTGAGTCAAAGACGACTCTAAAAAATTTGCAAGACGGCCAACGATGTCCGTTCTGATCGAGCTGTTATATGGCGAAAGCTGAATAACAGCATTTTATATACGTTCAGTTCAGGAAGGAGATGGTTATGTCTTCAAATTTATACGAGAAAAAAGCCACAACAATAAGTCTTTTTAATTTCAAGACTTCAGCGATGCGGGCCTTCCATATGAGTTGGCTCGCCTTTTTTGTCTGCTTTTTTGCATGGTTTGCCTGTGCACCTCTCATGCCTGTGATTGCAGGTGAATTTCATCTGACTAAAGATCAAATTGCCAATATTAATATTGCCGCAGTTGCCATCACTATTTTAGTCCGACTCATTGTAGGGCCATTGTGTGACAAATACGGTCCGCGCAAAACCTATACCACCTTACTCATCTTGGGCAGTATTCCGGTATTCGGCGTTGCTTCTGCGAATAGTTATGAATCATTTTTATTTTTCCGACTCCTGATTGGTGCGATTGGTGCGAGTTTTGTCATTACTCAATACCACACCAGCATTATGTTTGCACCAAATGTAGTAGGAACCGCAAATGCAACCACAGCAGGCTGGGGCAATGCGGGTGGTGGCGCGACACAAGCACTCATGCCGTTATTACTTTCAGCAATTGTGATGTTTGGTGTAGAGCAAGCAATGGGTTGGCGTATTGCTTTGCTGGTTCCTGGCATCATGATGCTGATCGTGGGTGGGCTGTATTGGAAATATACCCAAGATTGTCCTCAAGGTAATTTTAAAGAGTTACGTGCTCAAGGCGTTCAGGTCGGTAGCGATAAAAAAGGTGGTTTGAATATTCTGCTGCATGCTGCGCGTAACTATCGTGTTTGGATTCTATTTGGTTCTTACGCTGCTTGTTTCGGTATCGAGATCTTTATTCACAATATTGTTGCGATGTACTACGTCGAAAATTTTGACTTCGGCTTAAAAGAAGCGGGGCTCGCTGCAGGGATCTTCGGCTTATTGGCGCTGTTCGCTCGTGCCTTAGGCGGTATCATTTCTGACAAAGTCGCAACGAATAAAGGCTTGGATGGCCGTACTAAAGTGCTGTTTGGCATGATCTTACTGGAAGGTCTGTTCCTGATCTTATTCTCACAAATGAATACTGCTGTACTCGCAATCTTAACCATGACCGTATTTGCACTATTTACCCACATGGCTTGCGGAGCAACTTATGCACTGGTGCCATTTATCGATCGTGATGCCTTGGGTGGGGTGGCTGGCATTATTGGTGCGGGTGGCAATGTCGGCGCGGTTGCAGCAGGTTTCTTACTAAAAGGTGTCTTGGATATTCAAACTTGCCTGATGGTTCTGGGTGGACTGGTGGTAATTGCAGCAAGTTTTGTCCTCATGATTCGCTTTTCAGTCGAACACAAAGAGAAAGAACAACGTCTATTTGAACAAGCCGTGCTTGATCGTAACAACATGGCATAAGTAAAAAAATTAAGGAGAATGAATATGAAATTATTGATGATTGGTCATGGAATGGTTGGGCACAAATTTATTGAAAGTGTGCTGGAACATGCAGGTGATGAAGTTGAAATCACCATCCTTGCAGAAGAACCACGTTTAGCTTATGACCGCGTACATTTAACTGAATATTTCTCTGGTAAAAGCGCAAAAGATTTATCGCTTGCTCGTGCAGATTTTGCTGATGCCTATGGCATTGATTTACGTCTGAATACCAAAGCGACCGCAATTGACGCACAAAATAAATTGGTCACTACCAATCATGGTGAAACTTTAAGTTATGACAAATTGGTGCTGGCAACAGGCTCATATGCTTTTGTACCACCCATTCCAGGCAATGACCGCAAGAACTGCTTTGTTTACCGCACCATTGAAGACTTAGATGCCATTAAAGCTGCAAGTTTAAATGCTAAAACTGGGGTGGTGATTGGTGGGGGCTTATTGGGTCTGGAAGCAGCAAAAGCATTACGCGATTTAGCCCTTGAAACGCATGTGGTGGAATTTGCACCGCGCCTGATGGCGGTTCAGGTGGATGACTTAGGCGGTAAAGTATTACGCACGAAAATTGAAAATCTTGGAGTTAAAGTTCATACCCAAAAAGCCACCCAATCGATTGAAGATGGGTCATCTGCAGTGCATGTGATGAAATTTGGCGATGGTTCTGAACTTGAAACGGATATCGTCTTGTTCTCAGCAGGTATTCGCCCACGTGATGAACTGGCACGAAGTAGTGGTTTGGCGATTGGTGAACGTGGCGGGATCGTGATTAATGATTTCTGCCAAACCAGCCATGAAGATATTTATGCAATTGGTGAGTGTGCACTCTGGAACAATAAAATCTTTGGTTTGGTTGCCCCAGGTTATGACATGGCACGTATTGCTGCCAAACACATGATGCAGCAAGACACCAATCTGTTTGCTGGTGCAGACATGAGCACCAAACTGAAATTGATGGGTGTCGATGTCGCCTCGGTCGGTGATGCGCATGCGCTGACGCCTAATTCACTCAGCTATTTCTATGCTGATGAAGCAGCGCTGGTGTATAAAAAAATTGTCATCAATGCAGAAAAAACCAAACTGCTAGGAGCAGTACTGGTTGGTGATGCTCAAGAATACAATGATTTACTTCAAATGATGCTAAATGGACTGGCATTACCCGAAGTTCCAGAAAGCTTAATCATGCCAGGGTTTGCTGACTCAGCTGCCAAAGCAGGTGGAAGTGGTGTTGATTTACTGCCTGACAGTGCCACCATTTGTTCATGCAACAATGTATCAAAAGCAGATCTTTGCCAAGCCATTAGTGAGGGTTCGACCTCTTTAGGTGCACTGAAAAAATGTACCAAAGCGGCGACGGCATGTGGTGGTTGTACTCCACTGGTAACACAAGTCTTAAAAGCAGAATTACAACGTCAAGGTGTAACGGTGAACAATCACATTTGTGAACACTTTCCGTACTCACGCCAAGAGCTGTATCACTTGGTGCGCGTCAATGAAATCAAGACTTTTGATGATCTGATTCATCAACATGGTCATGGTTTAGGCTGCGATATTTGTAAACCGACGGCTGCCAACATTTTGGCATCGTGCTGGAATGACTTTGTCCTTGAGCCAAAACATGCGGGTCTACAAGACAGTAATGACTATTACTTGGGCAACATCCAAAAAGATGGCTCTTATTCGGTAGTGCCGCGTATGGCAGGCGGTGAAGTTACGCCAGACGGCTTAATTGCTGTGGGTCAAATTGCCAAAAAATATAATTTGTACACTAAAATCACTGGCGGTCAACGTGTTGACATGTTCGGTGCACAAGTGCACCAACTACCGTTAATTTGGGAAGAACTCAATGCTGCGGGCTTTGAATCGGGACATGCATACGGTAAATCATTACGTACCGTTAAATCCTGTGTCGGTAGCACATGGTGCCGTTATGGTGTCGATGATTCAGTTGGCTTGGCGATTTTCCTTGAGAACCGTTACAAAGGTCTGCGTTCACCACATAAATTAAAAATGGCAGTGTCAGGCTGTACTCGTGAATGTGCAGAAGCACAAGGTAAAGATGTCGGGGTCATTGCCACGGAAAAAGGCTGGAACCTTTATGTTTGCGGTAATGGCGGCATGAAACCACGCCATGCAGAACTAATTGCATCAGACTTGGATACAGCAACCCTGATTCGCTATATCGACCGTTTCTTCATGTTCTATATTCAAACCGCAGATCGTTTACAACGAACCAGTGTATGGCGCGACAACATGGAAGGTGGTTTGGATTATTTAAAATCCGTGATTGTTGAAGATTCTCTTGGTCTAGCCGCTGAATTAGAACGCCGTATGCAACACGTTGTTGGAACTTATCAAGATGAATGGCGTACTGCGGTAGAAAACCCAGAAATTCGTAAGCGCTTCCAAACCTATATCAATGCCGATGTCGATCAGCAAGCCGATCCACACATCCAATTTACGCAGGAACGTGGACAAATTCGCCCTCTCAGCGAAGCGGAACGTGCAGCAGAACGAATTCCAATGGTTGAAGCATAATAAGGAGAATCAACATGACCAGTTTAAACCATAAAAATATGCTGCCAGAACAAGAGTGGGTTGATGTCTGTGATTTGAGTGACATTACACCAAATACAGGTGTGGGCGCCTTGGTGGGTGGACAATCAGTTGCATTATTCCGTGTGGGTACAGAAAAGCGCGTTTATGCACTCAGCAATAAAGATCCGTTCAGCCAAGCCAATGTCATGAGTCGCGGCATTATTGGTGACTTACAAGGTGAGCGTGTCATTGCTTCTCCAATCTATAAACAACATTTTAGCTTGGCGACTGGGCGCTGCTTGGAAGATAAAGATCAAAAACTTTTGGTTTTTCCAACCAGAATTCAAAATGATCGCGTCATGGTTTGCCCGACAGCACAAAAAACCTATATCACCAACAATGGTGTGAGTTCAGAAAAAATGAATTTGGTTTTGGTCGGCAATGGACTCGCAGGTATGCGCTGCCTAGAAGACTTATTGGATATGGCACCTGATCGTTATGAAATTACCGTGATTGGTGAAGAACCATGGGGCAACTATAACCGAATTATGCTGTCACCTGTGCTTTCAGGCGATAAAACCATTGAAGATATCATACTCCATTCACATGTCTGGTACAGCGAAAAAGGGATTCAGTTTATTGCAGATGATCCTGCAATCAAAATTGATCGGCCACGTAAGCAAGTGCATACCCAAAAAGGCATGGTGGTGAACTACGATCGCCTGATTTTAGCGACAGGTTCGAAACCTTTTATTCCGCCTATTTCTGGTGCTGACCTGAAAGGTGTGATGAGCTTCCGTGACATTTATGATGTCAATCAAATGCTGGAATACAGCAAAAACAAGAAGAATGCCGTGGTGATTGGCGGTGGCTTACTCGGGCTTGAAGCGGCCTATGGTTTAAAACGCCGTGGTATGAATGTGACAGTGCTGCACCTGATGGATCGAATCATGGATCGTCAACTAGACAGCCGTGCCAGCCAAATGTTACGTCATAACATTGAAGAAAAAGGCATCAAGATTATTACAGAAGCCAATACTGAAGCGTTGTTAGGTGTGGATGGTCATGTTAATCAAATTCGCCTGCAAGATGGAACGCTATTAGATGCAGATTTGGTGGTCTTTGCTGTCGGCATTCGACCAAATATCACTTTGGCACAAAGCGCGGGCTTAAGAACCCAGCGTGGAGTGATGGTCAATGACACCATGCAAACGTATGACCCAAGTATCTATGCCGTTGGTGAATGTATTGAGCATCGCAGTCAAACCTTCGGTTTAGTAGAACCGCTGTGGGGACAAGCATTTATTTGTGCTTCGCATTTGGCAGAACATGGCAGTTTAACCTTCAAAGCGCCAACCGTGCCAACACAGCTGAAAGTCAGTGGTGTAGATGTGTTTTCAGCAGGTAATTTCGAACCGTCTGAAGATTTTGAAGACATCATTTTGAATGATGAAAAACGTCAAATTTATAAACGCATCATTATTCAGCATGACAAAGTGATTGGTGCGGTGTTGTTTGGAGATACTGAGGATGGCGCTTGGTATGCAGAGCTGATTGCAGATCAAACGCCAATCTCGAATATTCGCAATAAATTGCTTTTTGGTCGGGATTTTGCATTAAAAAAAGTAGGCTAATTTCAGGTACAACATTTTTTGCTGCCATGGGTTCAAAAGAAATAAAAGGGAGCACCGTATGACCAGTATTCCATTTGTGGAACTTCAAAGCTCGACAACTCCAGTCACAGTGAGCACAAAGACAACCTGTCCTTATTGTGGAGTGGGGTGTGGAGTTGTTGCACATGTCAAACATACGGCGCAAGGGCAAGTGGTTAGCGTGGAGGGAGATGCAACGCACCCCTCCAATTTCGGTAAATTATGTATTAAAGGCAGCAATTTAGCCGATACCCTTGGACTAGAAACACGTTTATTGCAGCCGATGTTAGGTCGAAATACACAGCGTAAAATGGCGACTTGGGATGCCGCCATTACTCAGGTTGCACAGCAGTTTCAGAGCTGTATAGAGCAATATGGACCTGAAAGTATTGCTTTTTATGTGTCAGGGCAACTGCTGACCGAAGACTATTATGTGGTGAATAAGTTTGTAAAAGGCTATTTGGGTACGGCAAATATTGATACCAATTCGCGCTTATGCATGTCTTCTGCTGTGGCAGCGCATAAACGGGCTTTTGGTGAGGATATTGTTCCTGCCAGCTATCAAGATTTTGAACAGACCGATATGGTGGTATTGGTCGGATCCAATACCGCATGGTGCCATCCAGTTTTGTATCAGCGCATCATGCAAGCCAAAGCAGAACGGGATATTTTCGTGGTTGTGGTCGATCCACGTTTTACCAGTACCTGTGAACAAGCCGATTTACATTTGCCAATTTTACCCGGGCAAGATATCGCGCTGTTTAATGGTTTATTGCAATATTTACATCAAAAAGGTTTTGCTGATCAGACTTTTATTGATGCACATACCCAAGGTGTGGAAGCTGCTATACAGAGCAGCCAAGCAGAACAAAACCCTGAAGATGTCGCCAAGCAAACAGGGATTTCACTCGAAAAACTCCTACAATTTTATGAGAAATTTGCACTAACTGAACGCGTGATGACGCTGTTTTCAATGGGCGTCAATCAATCTTCTCAAGGCGTGAATAAAGCCAATGCGATTACCAATTGCCATCTATACAGCGGAAAAATTGGCAAAACTGGTGCAGCTCCTTTCTCGATGACAGGTCAACCGAATGCCATGGGCGGACGTGAGGTGGGTGGCTTAGCCAATATGCTGGCTGCGCATCTAGATATTGATAATCCGCAGCATCAACAGTTGGTACAAAACTTTTGGAAAAGTCCCGTGATTGCTAAATCTGCGGGTTTAAAAGCCGTCGACTTATTTGAGGCGGTGGAAAGTGGCAAAATTAAAGCGCTTTGGATTATGGCAACCAATCCCGTGGTGAGTTTACCCAATGCAGATCAGGTCAAACGTGCTTTAGAAACATGTCCTTTGGTTGTGGTTTCGGATATTTGCCAAAATACCGACACCACTGCATATGCCGATGTATTGCTTCCAGCACTGGGTTGGGGAGAAAAAGATGGCACAGTGACCAATTCAGAACGTCGCATTTCCAGACAACGTGCCTTTTTAGATGCGCCAGGCACCGCTAAAGCCGATTGGTGGACGGTCTCACAAGTGGCAAAAAAAATAGGTTTTGGTGGTTTTGACTTCCAGAATGTCAGTGATATTTTTATTGAACATGCCCAACTTTCAGCCTATGAAAATGTGCCTTTGGCACATCGTGATGAATCAGACACGTTCCGTTATTTCAATCTACAAGGCTTAACTGAACTCACAGCACAAGAATATGAGGATTTAGTTCCAAGTCAGTGGCCGGTTTGGGATAAACAGCAGCCTGCTGAAAGCGTGCGACACATTTATGCCAATGGGCAATTTAGTCATGCGAATGCGAAAGCTAAATTTATTGCGGTGGAAAATGTTGCGCCTGTGCATGCCTGCAATAGTGAATATCCATTGGTTCTAAATACAGGCCGTATCCGTGATCAATGGCACACCATGAGCCGCACAGGTTTGTCGGCAAATTTAAGTACGCATCGTGCAGAACCGTTTTGTGAGATTCATGCGCAAGATGCGTTGAAGTATGGATTAAAAGAAGGCGACTTGGTTGAAGTTTCATCTGCGTGGGGACGTTGTGTACTCAAAACTACCATCTCTCAAGGAATACGCCGTGGTCAAGTTTTTGCGCCAATTCATTGGAATGATCAAGTCGCTTCAGATGCTCGAATTGGTAAAGTGGTGAATCCTGTAGTGGATGCCATTTCAGGAGAACCCGAATTTAAGCACACGCCAGTGATGCTGCAACCGTTCTATACCCAGTGGCAAGGGGTATTTTATGTGCGCAATGAGTTTACCAATATGGTTCAGGACTCGATTGAAGCTTGTGTGTGGTGGACCAAAGTCACTACCGCCAAAGCAGTGCGCTATGAGCTGGCAGATCGTCGAAAATATGACGACATTACCGAACATTTAAAAGCACTGTTGCCGTTCCAAGATGAAAGTTTTGAATGGTTGAATGTCGATGATCACACAGCTCAAATCAGTCACAGCATCGTGTTAAAAGATGGCATTTTGATTGCAAGCTTGTACATCGCACCACGTGCCTTGCTGCCTGACCGTGATTGGGTGGCGGGTTTATTTAAACGTGAACGCTTAAGTGCCATGCATCGTAAGGCTTTGCTGGCAGGTCAGCCCATGTCGATGAGCAATAATGAAGGTTCATTGGTGTGTAGCTGTTTCAAAGTGGGTAAAAACCGAATCATTGAAACCATTAAAGAGAAAAAAATTACCAATGAAAAACAAGTGACGGCCTGTTTAAAAGCTGGCGGTAATTGTGGTTCTTGTTTACCTGAAATTCGCGGCTTAATTAAAGCTTGTCAAACGGAGGATGTGGAATGACGACACCTTATCCTGAGACTGATCTTGTCATCCTCGCTGGAGGACAGGCTCGACGTATGAATGGGATGAATAAACTTTTACAAACCTTTGATGATCAAATTCAGCTGTTAAAAATTCATCAAAGCTTGAAACATCAAGTGAATAGCATCTGGGTGAATAGTCATCGCGACTATTCGCTTTACCGCAAAATGGTTCCAAGTATTGCTTATTATCAAGATGAAGAGTCTGGTTTTTTAGGTCCACTCATGGGCATGAAAAGTGCTTGGAAACATGTCTTGGCAGACTATGTCCTGTTTGTACCTTGTGATGTGACCTATATTCCATCACGAGTCATTGAAAAGCTGCATGCAGCACTGGCAAAAAATACTCTTGCTGAAGTGGCTTTTGTCGAAATGAATGGTCGAGCGCTGTATCCCTTCTGCTTGCTCAAACGTAGTGCATTAGCACAGCTAAATCGACAAATTGATCTAAAACAGTTCAGTTTGAGGCAATGTTTTGCAGAAATGCACCCTCAAGTCGCACGCTTTAGTAATAAAAATCTATTTTTTCACAGTATTAACTCACTGGATGAACTCCAGCAGTATCAACAATTAAAACTTCTTAGCTAACTTCGGCTTAAGCACAAAGTTGGAACATTTATTGCAAGATAGTATCTGCTCATCAGCACAATCCAAGTGCAAGATGTAATTAAGCACAGTGATTGTGCGTTAGGATATTTCCAATCTGGAATTATAAGCATGACAGTATTTATGACAGAAAGCGCTGCTGCGTTTACCGATCAATTTGGTCGCAGCAAGCGTAAACTTCGAATTTCAGTGACGGATCGCTGTAATTTTAAGTGTGTCTATTGCATGCCAGAACATCCTGAATGGATGAAGAAACATCAGATTTTAAGTTTTGAAGCCTTGTTTCAGTTTTGCCAATTTATGGTGCAGCGTGGCATTCAACATATCCGCATTACTGGCGGAGAACCATTAATGCGTCAAGGTGTGGTTCATTTTATTGCGGAATTACAACAACTGCGAAAGCTTGGACTTCAGCAAATTTCCATGACCACGAATGGTCACTACTTAAAAAAATATGCGCAAGAACTCAAGTTTGCGGGATTAGACAATATCAATGTCAGTCTCGACAGCGTCGATGCAGCAGGGTTCTACCAACTCACCCAAAAACAGCTCGCGCCCGTGCTGGAGGGAATTCAAGCTGCTTTAGTTGTGGGGCTGCCATTAAAAATTAACAGTGTGCTCATTCAAGGACAAAATCACGAGCAAATCATTCCCTTGGTGCAATGGGCAAAAAACCTTGGTGTTCCACTGCGTTTTATTGAGTTTATGCCTTTGGATGGTGACCGTCATTGGACCACAGCACATGTGGTCAGTGAACAGCAGATACTGGATACGCTTGCATCGAAATTTAATGTTCAAGCCATCCACGAGCGGTCCAGAAGTCCAGCAAGACAGTATTTGGTCGATGAACATCCCATTGGCATTATTTCTACAATTACCCATGCCTTCTGTGGTGAATGTGACCGTGTTCGATTGACCGCGCAAGGTGAGTTTTATAACTGTTTATTTGCAACACAAGGTTTGGCTATAAAAACTGATATAGAACAGCTACAAACCAATCAAGACGTGTTGCCCAATGATTTGGAGCAAAAGCTGGAAGCCTATATCTGGAATAAGAAAGCAGGATTTCATGCCATACAGGCACAACAGACTCACAGAAAAATTAGTATGCATATGATCGGAGGTTAGTATGATGCAAGCCAGTTCAACCATCCAAATTCAAATTGAAGCCTACGGTGCAGTTGAAAAATTACTTCCATCCAATTTGGTGATTCAGACGCCCTTACATAGTGATATTGGCGCAGTGTTAACTCAACTCGCCGAATTATATCCTGAAGCTAAAACTCTGATTGAACGCTGTGCCTGTGCTATTGGTGAAGATATTGTAGCGCGTCATACCACCATTCAGCAGGCAATGACTTTGGTGCTGCTATCACCTGTAGCGGGAGGTTAAGCGATGAGCTTAAAGAACTTTCCACGTGTGCAATCTACTGCACTCGACCAAGCCAATTTTGATGGTATACAGTATTTCCCCGAGTGTGGCGGAATTGGCATCTTCATTGGCACAGTACGTAATCATCACGAAGGTAAAGCCGTCAAAGCCTTGAAATATACGGCTTATGCACCTGTAGCTGAAAAAATGATTCGAGCCATCGAGCAAGAAATCCAAGCCAAATATCAGGTTTCCTATGTCAGAGTGGTTCACCGCATTGGTGCTTTACATATTGGTGATACCGCGATTATTGCCATGGCTTATGCAGCACATCGCCGAGAAGCTTTTCAAGCGTGTGAAGAAGCAGTTGAACGGGTCAAACATGAAGTACCTGTATGGAAAGAAGAATTTTATGCAGATGGTAGCAGTCAATATGTAGAAGGCTGCTGTATTCGTAAAGACCATGATTATGTGGCAAAAACATCTGATCATTCGCATCACCATGACTGTCAGCATCATCATACGCAATCAGTAGCCGTATAAAAAATAGAGTTATAGGAATCAGCAATGAAAAATGTAGGCATGAAAGCCGAAAGTTATCGAACAGCCGTGGCAACAGGCATTTTACATGCGCCTGCTCATTGCATTGAATTACTGCGTAATGGCAATACCGAAAAGGGCGATGCACTGAAAACGGCTCGTATTGCGGGCATTATGGCTGCAAAACGGACCGATGAACTGATTCCTTTGTGCCATCCTTTACCAATTTACCGTGCAGATGTGGAATATGAACTGTTTGAGCAACATGTCCTGATCACCGCCACTGTAGAAACCATTGGACCTACAGGGGTAGAAATGGAGGCATTAACTGCTGTTAGTTTGGCAGGTTTAACTTTATATGACATGCTCAAACCACATTGTGAACCTGAAGACTTGTGCTTAGATCAGTGTAAATTGGCACAAAAAAAAGGCGGGAAATCGCACTATACTCGTGCTTTAAAAGATGCCATTCCAGCATCCATCATTGTACTTTCCGATACAGTAGCAGCAGGGAAGAAGCCTGATACTGCGGGATTGAATGTACTCGATATTTTAAAAGAGGCAAATTTTAAAGATATTGCTTATCAAGTCATTCCTGATAGTCCTGAACAGTTATTGGCATTAATCGAACAACAGAAAAATTATTATCCACTGATTTTGACAGTTGGCGGAACGGGGCTTGGACCCAAAGATCTGACTGTAGAAACCTTACAACCCTTGATAAAACGTGAAATTCCAGGACTGATGGAAGCATCCAGAAGTTTTGGACAAAAACGCACACCCTATGCGGCATTGAGCCGTGGTGTTGCGGGTTATATTGATCAGAGTTTGGTGATTACCTTACCGGGAAGCCGTCAAGGAGCAAAAGAGTCACTGATTGCGATTCAACCCGCATTAATCCATCTTTTTGATGTCCAAAAAAATATTCCGCATGCTGGAGGATACCAATAATGTCAGGATGTGGTGCAGAAAAAGGCTTGATCAGTGTTGACCAAGCTTTGGCGAAGATAATTGAAACTGTAAAGCCTTTGGCGAGTGATAAAATTTCGCTACAACACGCACTACATCACTATCTGACAACTGACATTTATTCTGAAATAGATTTGCCCTTGTTTAGCCAAAGCGCTGTTGATGGTTATGCGCTATGTAGCCATGAACCTATCTTAGCTGATGCACAATTTGAATTGGTGGGTGAAATACGTGCAGGACAAGACCAGAACACACAACTAGCACAAGGGCAGGCATTGCGTATTTTTACGGGTGCCAAAACTCCTGAAGGAACAACCACTGTTGCACGACAAGAAATCGTGACGGTTTTAGGGTCAAATCAAATCCAGATCGAATCAAATTTGGCAGCCCATGCAGATATTCGAGATGTCGGTGAAGAACTGTGTAAAGGACAACTGTTGGCAAATAAAGGGCAGCATTTAACTGTTGGTGCAATCGCAGCACTCAGTATGGCTGGTGTTTCAGAGGTCGAAGTTTACCGTTATCCACGTGTAGCTGTAGTCATTACAGGCGACGAAGTTGCTCAAAATTTAGATGATTTTGCAGCAGGCATGATTTTCGATGCCAATGCACCACTCATACAGGCATGGTTTGCAGAACGTCAACAACAGGTTCAAATTTTCCATGTAGCCGACACAGAGTCTGCTGTGGTACAACTCATTCAACAATTAAAATATGAATATGATGTGATTCTGACAACGGGTGGAGTCTCGGTCGGGGATTATGACTTTGTCCGCCCTGTTGCTTTAGCTCAAGGTTTTCAGCAAATCTTCTGGAAGGTCAAACAAAAACCTGGCAAGCCGATGTTATTTGCTGAATTTCAACGTTCACCTGAAGAATCTTGTTATCTGTTAGGACTTCCGGGTAATCCTGCCGCGGTATTTGTTGGTATGCAGGTTTATACCTCAATATTGCTTCAGGCACTGCAAGGTCAAGCACAGTTACCGAATTGGTTTACAGCGACACTGACTCAACCCATGAAAAGTGATGCCAGAGAGCGCTTTTTAAGAATGTATGCACATTTTGAGCAAGGGCAGTTAAGTGTCAAAAATCTATCGAAACAACAATCGCATATGTTAAGTAATTTGATGCAGGCCAATTGTTTGGTACGTATCCCTGATAATCAGGTACTGGAAGAGGGTTCTGTTATACAAGGACTCTTTATTTAAAACGGGATCTGTTATTTGGAGTAGGGTTAAACATGGTGAGGAAATGAAAGTTGTAAATGCAGTCATGCTTGGAATCACAACACTTTTGACAGCAACGGTACAAGCTGGAACTGTAAAAGTCTATGCGGCTGCAAGCTTAAGCAATGCCTTAACCGACATTTCAAAACTCTACCAAACGCAATATCCTCAAACTAAGGTTGTTCCTGTTTTTGCCGCATCATCGGCTTTAGCCAAACAGATCGAAGCGGGTGCCACTAGTGATATTTATTTTTCTGCTGACTTCGACTGGATGGATTATTTGGTTAAAAAGAAGAAAATCAACCGTATGCAGGTACAACCCTTTTTATTAAATCAATTGGTTGTAGTAAGCCCAATTCAAATGAATATTCCATTTCAAGCCAAACCACAATTTAATTTTGCAGGCTCATTTCAGGGACATCTGTGTACAGGTCAAATGGAATCTGTACCGGCAGGGAAATATGCCAAACAAAGTTTGATTAAACTGGGCTGGCTGGATGATTTAAAAGGCAGAATCGTGGGAACGGATGATGTCCGTGCAACACTGGCTTTTGTAGAGCGCGGAGAATGTTCCGTGGGAATTGTCTACAAGACCGATGCCTTAATCAGTCAAAAAGTCAAAATCATCGGAACTTTTTCAGCGAATACCCATCAGCCGATTATCTATCCAATGGCTTTAACGCTACAAGGGATGAGCAATAAAGAGGCGATACAGTTTGAACGCTATGTGCGTACAAACAGCAAAGCTAAACAGGTTTTTCAACGTTATGGTTTTGTGTTGAAGCAATAGGACAAACGCTATGTTAAGTCCAGAAGAACTCAGTGCATTATACCTCTCGGCTAAAGTGGCACTGTTTGCTACAGTCATGAGCTTGCCATTCGCAATTGCTCTGGCATGGGTACTGGCACGTTACGAGTTCCGACTTAAATTCTTAGTCGAAGCTGTTTTACAAATGCCTATGGTATTACCCCCAGTCGTTTTGGGCTATTTACTGTTGGTACTATTTGGTCAGCAGGGTTGGATTGGACGTTATTTGAATCAACTTGGAATACAGGTCGCGTTTAATTGGAAAGGGGCTGTCCTCGCATCTATGATTGTCGCATTTCCGCTGATGGTGCAGCCAATCCGATTGTCTTTTCAACTGATTAACCAACAATTGGAACACGTCGCAGCTACCTTAGGTGCAAACCCAATTCGGGTGTTTTGCAGTATCAGTTTGCCACTGGCAATTCCTGGCATCATCATTGGGAGTATTTTGTGCTTTAGCAGAAGCTTGGGGGAATTTGGCGCGACTATCACCTTTGTTGGAAATATTCCTGATGAAACCCGTACCGTCCCCATCGCCATTTACTCCTTTCTACAGCAACCAAATGGCGAAGAGATGGCGATGCGTCTGGTAATGTTATCGCTGTTACTGGCGTTTGGTGCTTTAATTGCGAATTATGTCATTTTACAGAAGTACCAAAAGCGACTTGGGGGTTAGGGTATGTTGAACTGTAACTTCCATTACCAGCGCGGTGAGTTTAATCTGCATATTCAGCTAGAAATGCAGCAACAGATTTTAGGCATTGTCGGTGCATCGGGGAGTGGTAAAACCACTTTTTTAAAAAATCTTGCGGGTTTACTTAAACCTAAGTCAGGCAGTATTCGCCTTGATCAACATTATCTATTCGACTCTACACAAAATATTCATCTTGCTCCCCATCAGCGGCATGTCGCCTTGGTGTTCCAGCAAGCCTTATTATTTCCACATTTAAATGTTCAGCAAAACTTGAAATATGCTGAAAAACTAAAAAATACATCGCAAATCAAGTTTCATTATGAGCAAATCATTCAACTCTTAGAATTAGAAAAACTGATTCAACGTAAAGCACACCAGCTTTCAGGTGGGGAGGCACAGCGCGTCTGTTTAGGGCGAGCATTATTGTCTTCTCCGCATTTATTATTGTTGGATGAACCGCTTACAGGTTTAGACATTCAGCTTAAACAGCAAATTTTACCCTTCTTAAAACGCATTAAAGAGGAACTCAATTTGCCCATGATATATGTCACCCATCATATTGAAGAATTAGAAAGTTTGGATGCGAAAATCTTAACCATGCAAGCAGGGCAATTAGTAGGCTAAAGCTTTAGAAAATACATACAATCACAGAAAAAGATAGAATTTGATATTGGAGATCGTATGAAAAAAGGCGATGATATATGCCTATTTCAACAAGAACAGGATTCCTAATTTAGTGTTTGAACTTGACGGTAAACTTCTCAGCATTTTTGTGTATGTATACAAATTCAAAAGTGTATCAATTGCAGCAGAACAACTCTGTATGAGTCAACCCGCAGTCAGTAATAGCTTAAATCGAATCCGTCAACATTATAACGATCCACTCTTTTTACGTATTGGCAATGAAATGATGCCTACGGAACTCTCCAAGCAGTTATTTCCATTGGTGAGCGAAGCATTAAACCGTATTGAATTAATTAATAATTTCACCATCGATTTTGATGAAATGAATTCGCATCAGCAATTTAACATTGCCATGACTGATGTCTCACATTTGGTGTTATTACCGAAGATGTCTCAATACTTAAAGCAGCATGCACCGCATGTGAGACTGAATGTACGTCCCATTACTTCTGAAACCAGTTATCAAATGGCGAATGGTGAAATTGACCTTGCCATTGGTTTCTTACCGCATATGGAAAATGGTTTCTATCAACAATTATTATTTGAACAATATTATGTGGTGATTGCGGCAAAAAATCACCCGCGCTTAACCCCGAATCATTTGACGATTGAACAGTATTTGGCTGAACCACATATCGATATTGATGCAGGCATTGGTCATTATCATATTGAAAATGAACTTTTAAAGTTAGACTTAAAACGCGATATTATTATGCGCTTACCCAGCTACTTAGGTGTAGGTTTGGTGGTGCAGGAATCTGATGCGATTGCCACTGTGCCTTATTATTTAAGTGAAGTATTGTTGTCACGCGGTAATTTGCAGATTTTTAATGCCCCAATTTCATTCCCAACTTATAGTGTGAAGCAGTTCTGGCATATGTCGTGCCATCATAAAACTAGCCATCAATGGCTAAGACAAATGTGTCATGAGATTTTAGCGCGATAAACTGAAAGACATAGATGCTTAAAACACATAAAGTAAAAGGAGATCATCAGGTCTCCTTTTTAATGTGTTTTTTTCAACGGTCATCTACGGCTTAAATCATCCATCTGAGATTGGTCGATCAGATAAATTTTATAGCTGTCGCATTTAAGGCATAAATGCTGAATCGGCGTTTACAACAAAGATCACACATACACAGAAAAATGCACAATATAAGAAAAACCAAAGAATCATGCGTTTAAAAGCTTTGTCTGAAATAGAGCTGTCCGCATATTTTTCAGGTTTTTTTGAACCTTGATCATCATTCATTACAAAACTCACTCTGTTATGGTCTGTAATGATTATGCAGCGACACAGGCAATCTCAGTAGATACACTTTTGAACTAAAAAACTATAACAGGAGATTCATCTATACTCTATCTGTTATGTTTTTTGACGAGCAATCCATGTTGCTTATTTTAATTTTATATTAAATATAAATATTTTATAATTTGAAAAGTTATATAACAACAATACCTGTTTATTTGCCTTTAAACATAGGGTTGCGTTTTTCAATCATTGCCATGACACCTTCATGTGCGTCTTCTGATTGAAATAATGCAGGCAAATATGAACCTAAATTTTGCAACGCTTGAGCTGATCCTTTTAAATTCGCTTCCTGTGCAGATTGAATCAAAGCTTGGACAGCCAAAGGCGCTGCATTGCAAATCTCTTGGGCAATTTGAACAGCACGAGTGAACTGCTTACCGCGAATTACACTTTCGGAAATCAGATTTAAATCTAATGCTGTGGCAGATGTAAAGCTTTTACCCGTCAACAAATAAGGCATGGCTTTTTGCCAGCCAGCTGCTTGAATAAAGCGTACGGTTGCACCGCCAAATGGCATAATGCCGCGCTGAACCTCCATTTGCGCAAATTTGGCATCTTCACTGGCAATCACAACATCGGCATTTAACATCAGTTCAATACCCGCAGTAAAACAGGTGCCTTGAATTGCAACCACAACAGGTTTAGTTCTTGGTTTACCACTCACTCCCCAAGGGTCAATTTGATCTGAACTAAAGTTAAAAATCCCTTGCGCTAATTTATCTTGAAGTTCAAGCAAATCTAGTCCTGCAGTAAAATGTTCGCCATGCGCAAAAATGACTGCACAACGTAAAGCTGAATCAGCTTCGTAGTCGGTCAAGGCTTGTGATAACGCTAAAATCATGTGGCTATCAAAAGCATTTCTTTTACTGACCCGATCTAAACCAATAAGTAAAAGATGATCTTGAACTTCACGACTCACACTTCCATTCACTTTATTCATTATTGCACTCCTTATTATTTTGTTGAGTGGACTCACTTATTATGGAATGACTCTTTCGAAAAATAAAAGCAGAGAACTGTAGCCAAATAATATAGTCCTGCTACACAGAAAAGTATGAAACAGATATAAGCTTATATTTGTTGAGGCTTTATAGTTTTGAATGGGGCGGTTTTGGTGATGCTTAAATCAACGGAACGCTGATTTGAGTTATTTGGTCGTTCTATAAGCCACTCTAAAATTATATTAAAATGCGGTCAGTCTAAGCTGACCGCATATAAACCTTTAAAAATTAAAGGCAAAATTAAGATAAAGCAATTGCTTCCAGTCTGTATCTTGCGAATCTGCAAAAGCATTCATATCACCGCCAATAAAGGCATCATTTTTTGCCCACATATACTCGGCATTGACTCGCAATTGTTTATAGTCAAACTGAAGTCCAGCAATATTGCGATAGGAATTTGGCATGTTGTCTTTTTTCAAAAGACCACTCAGCACGACATAAGGGCGGAAACCCGTCAGGCTTTGAAATTGATCAGGAATCCGATAGCCCATATCCGCCACATAATAGTAGGACTTGTTGGCAAGATTATATTCAGAATCAAATGAACCTAAAGTCGAGTAATTTAAATCATCTTGAGCATTATCAATCTGTTGATAGCCAAAGGTTAGAGTTGAATCAAACTGATCTTTTGTGGTTTTGGCAAAGATATTACCATTCAAACGTGAACCCGTTTTATTGGTATTTTGATTGTCTAGCTGCGAATACCAGAGTGAACTCCCGACTTTATAGTCTAAGTCTGCATTTTTATGTTGATAACTGTATTTACCAAACAGCATATGTTGTTCTTTAATACGCGTAGTATCGAGGGAGCTGCCTTTAACGAAATTGGCACTATAGCGAGAAGCATCCTGACTCGTACCAATATAGTTGCCACCATCCCCAGGGAAATAGCCAATACTCAGTGCATGTTGTTGTATTTGGTGATCATAACGGAAGCCTAAATTATGTGTATCTTGCATACCGAGGGTATACATCATACTTTCATAATAACTTCTGTCCCAATAAGTATCGGCACCGAAAGGAATGGGCTGTAAGCCAACCGTAAGTAACTTACTCGGATCAAATTGATAAGAAAAATAGGCATCTGACAACACTGTAAAATCGCATAATTCATCAAATTGGTAACAACGAGCAGTCACAGCGCCAGACCATTGATCCTTTTGATAATTGAAATACAAAGTCAGATCGTTAAATTTAGCTTTGCTTTTTTCAGTGTCAGCATATTCTTTATATTGATAGTTGCTATTGACCACCCCAGAGAATTTGAAATTTGCCTCATCAGCCAAGGCAAGTGGTGAATAAAAATAGAAAATAGGTAAACTCGTAAGAGCAGCATATTTTTTAAGCATGTAAGTTTCCTCAACAAGATTAAAAAAGAATAGATAAAGCAAGTGTTATAGAAATGAACTGATGCTGAAAATTCGTTATGGCTTTAAAACAGAAAGATGTAAAAATAGAAAAGTAAACTATTACATCGGAGATTTTAAAAATTAAAATCGAAGAGAAATAAAGAATTGAAAATCAAAATGCATACAGAAATGATCGTACATGACACTCACAATAAACTAGCGAGCGAGTAAGTTAATCAAAAATAATTAATTTTTCAAATTTACAGTCAAATTTAGGCTGTTCAGTAACAAAAAAGGAACTTAATGACTAAGTTCCTTTTTCAAATCTTAAATTACTAAATCAGATGCTTAAGCAGACTGTTTAGGGTGAACCATGTTCTGTACTGAAAGTACTTCTGCTAAAACTTCATCTGAAAGCAAGTTTTCAGCTTTAATGAGCGCCAAAATACTTTGACCAGATTCGTTTGCTTCTTTCGCAATGCGAGTTGTTGTCTCATAACCAAGGTATGGGTTCAATACAGTAATAATACCGATTGAGTTATCAACCAAGTGTTGGCAATGCTCAGCATTGGCACGGATATTCTCGATACATTTAAGCTGGAACATGCGCATTGCTTTACCTAACAAATCAATTGATTCGAATAGTTTAAACGCGATTAACGGTTCCATTGCATTTAACTGTAACTGACCCGCTTCAGCAGAAAGGGTAATTGCCAAGTCATTTGCAATAATTTGGTAGCAAGCCAAGTTCATTGCTTCCGGAATCACTGGGTTTACTTTACCTGGCATAATTGAACTGCCTGGTTGACGCGGTTCTAAATGGATTTCATTTAACCCTGCACGTGGACCACTTGATAATAGACGTAAGTCATTAGAAATCTTAGCAAGTTTAGTCGCAGTACGTTTTAAGAAACCCGATAATAAAACGAAATCACCCATATCTGAAGTTGCTTCAATTAAGTCAGGCGAACTTGAGATATTCTTTTGGGTAATTTGTGACAATGCTTCAATTGCATGTAAACGGTATTCTACTTCGGTGTTGATTCCTGTTCCAATCGCTGTACCAGCCAAGTTCACCACACTTAACGCATCAGGCATGATTCGATTCAACATGTTCAAATCATTTTGTAATGTATTAGCAAAGGCACCAAATTCTTGACCTAATGTCATTGGTACAGCATCTTGCAACTGTGTACGACCCATTTTCAAAATATGTGCAAATTCTTCAGATTTTGCACGGAAACTATCAATTAAGTTTTGGAATGGGGTGTTAAGCTGATCTAAAGAAAATAATAGACCGACTTTAATTGCAGTAGGGTATACGTCATTGGTTGATTGAGACATATTGACATCATTATTCGGGTGTAAATATTTATATTCACCTTTTAAATGTCCCATATATTCCAAGCCAATATTTGCAATTACTTCGTTTGCATTCATATTGGTTGAAGTACCAGCACCACCTTGAATCATATCAATTGGAAATTGATCATGATATAAATCATTCATCAACTGTTGACATGCATGCTGAATCGCATTGTATTTATTTTCTTCTAATTTATTTAATTTAAAATTCGAAACTGCGCATGCAGACTTAACCATTGCCAGTGCTTTAATAAAAATAGGAAAATGGCTTAATTTATTTGGGCTTAAATTGAAATTTTCTAAAGCTCTAAGTGTTTGTACACCATAGTAACAATGGAATGGGACTTCTTTAAAACCGAGTAAGTCTTTTTCAGTCCGTGATTTAATTTCAATGTTCATTTAGAGAAGCTCTATAGCGGGGTTAAATTAATCTTAGATCCAGAACCCTCAGGCTGGCTAATGTAAAAAAATATTTATCCATGCATTTTTTGCATAACACTGTATAATTAATGGCACCGCTTAAAATATGGACAACACAAATGTCATTGGAAATTCGCTGGATTGAAGATTTACTTGCTCTAGAACAAGAGAAGTCAATTTCAAAGGCGGCCGAACTCAGACATGTAACACAATCTGCTTTCACACGCAGAATTCAAGCCATCGAAGATGCACTTGGCTTTCAAATCTTAAAACGCTATAGCAAAAACGTAGACTTTACAGATGCAGGACAAATTTTACTATCTTCCGCTAAAAACATACAAAATCAACTAGATACAACCATTAAGTATTTGGAAAAAAATATCCGAAACAACGAACTTTCGATAAAGTTTGCTGTTTCTCATTCATTAATCACACAGTTTTTTCCGAACTTTATTCACAATTTATATACAGATATTAAAGATCTACAGCTTGAAATTATTGCAGCAAATATGAAACAGGGCATGCGATTATTGAAAGAAGGTTCATGTGATTTCCTCATTTGCTATTGTGATGAAGAAACCTTAAAACAATTGGATCATGCAATTTTTGCATTTCATAAAATTGTGAAAATGGAAATCTTACCTGTCGCTTCTGCACGTGATAAATACGAAAAATATAGTTTAGATCAAAACTTCCCTTTACTGTCGTACAGTAAACAAGCGTATCTCAGAAAATGTGTGGATCGTGAAATTGAAGATAAACTCGATTATCGAATTTTATATGAAACAGATAATGCGGGTGATCTAAAAGCTTTGGTTTTACAAGGACTAGGCGTTGCTTGGCTGCCTAAACTTTTGGTTGAAGAAGAGATTGCTGAAAATAAATTACGAGTATTAGATAATTATCATTTTTTCCAAGATATTTATATTATTCGTAGTAAAGTAATCTATTCGCAACGCATGGATTATATTTGGAATACCCTAATCCAATAATCAATTTTGGCATTGTATAAATCATAAGTTAAATAACTTAAAATAGATTTATATAATGCCAACATTCCTCTTAAATACTTGAATATTTACTGCATTATTTACTTCGCTGCTAATCTTTATACTTTGTTATTTGAACTTCTTATGAAGCCGCCGACTGTTTCCCTGTACATTTTTTATCAATCTGGTCTTAACAATGTTGGCGCTTGTTCAAGTTTTTGAGCGAGAAACTGGATCAATACTTTAAGCTTGGGAGGCAAGTGCTTCGTGGCTGGATAAAGTAGCCATGCACCACCACTGTAGTAGGTTTTGAAATACCAATCGGGTAGAACTTGAATCAATTGCTTATTCTGCAACGCTTGATTAGCGACAAAAAACGGTAAACTGGCAATACCAATATGTTGTAAGGCAGCATCTAGCCGCACGCCTGTATGATTGGCTGCATAGCGACCTTTGACGTGTACAGATACATTTTTACTTCCTTGCTGAAATTTCCATTTTGAATCAATGGCTTGTTCACCCAGGTAGATACATGAATGGTCTTTCAAATCATGCGGATGCTGTGGCATTCCATGTTGTGCCAAATATTCTGGTGATGCACAAATGACATGATCAATTTCAATCAGTTTTCGCCCCATTAAGCCATTATGCGGTTTTTCCGTAATGCGAATAGCAAGGTCAACTTCATCCTCTATGAGATCTACATAACGATCTTCTAAAAGTAGTTGAATGTCGATTTGGGGATACAGTCTTAAAAACTCAGGTAAATGTGGATGAATCAAATAATGTCCAACCGCTTTAGGGACACTCATGCGAATTTGTCCTTGGGGTTCAGCGTGAAATTTTTCTGAACTTTCCATAACGGCTTGGGCAGCATTCACCATATCGAGACAACGCTCATAAACCGCTTGTCCACTCTCACTCAAACGTAGTTTACGTGTGGTTCTTTGAATTAATCGTGTTCCCAAAGCTTTTTCAAGCCGTGAAATTGCACGACTGATGGCAGAAGGTGTGGTTCCCATCTGGCGAGCCGTTTCAGAGAAGCTATTGGTTTCTACCACTTTGACAAATGTAGCCATTTCATTGAGTAAATTAAGATTTTGATTTGTGCTCATAAGGCAAAAGTTATTTGGTTTTTTTGTAGATTATCACGATCAGGACAAAACTATACAATTTTTACATATAATGAAATTGGTTGTGATTTATGGAAAAAAATCTTTATTTATCGGGTATTACTGAACATGAAGTTGAAGTGATTTCATGTGAAAAACTTGAAAATCTACATTTTAAGATTGTCTTAAATCAGACACCTTTTCATCCTCAGGGTGGAGGGCAGCCCAGTGATCTTGGGACGATTGATGAGAGCGAAGTCATGCATGTATCATTTGAAAATGGCAAGATTATTCATGAATGTAAACAAGCTGTTCCTCTTGGTCAGGTTTATGCAAAAGTAAATCAACAACAGCGACATTTCCATAGTCGCTTACATAGTGCTGGGCACTTAATTGGACATATCGTCGAGACTTATGGTTGGCAGCCAATCAAAGCTCAACATTGGCCAAGCGATGCAAAAGTACAATTCAATGCAACTGAAAAGAGCGAAGAAATAGATCCTATCCAGCTAAAAAGTCTACTTAAACAGTCGATTGAAGCAGATTTTCCAGCTCACATAAGCATCAATAAAGATGGATTTCGAGAAATAGCTTTTGGTCATTTTAGTGCCTATCCTTGTGGCGGTACACATGTTCAATCACTTGCAGAAATAGGTGAAATTAAAATTCAGAAGATAGAAATCAAAAAAGGGAAATTATCCATTCGTTACGCTTTAGAAGCGGGTGATGCGGGATGAGTGCGTATAGCCATGAATTTTTTACTTTAGCGGTTATACATTTTCTTGCCGTGATTATCCCTGGACCTGACTTCATTGTAACAGTTCGACAAAGCACGCTGTATGGACATCGTATTGGATGTATGACGGCGCTAGGCATTGGCTGTGGTATTTCAGTTCATGTGTTTTATACCCTCATCGGTGTAGGGCTTATTCTGTCTCAGAATCAGAGTTTTATGAGTATTTTCCAAATTATAGGTGCCTCATATTTACTTTATTTAAGTTGGAATTGTGTCAAAGGGGCATCCAAACCTATTGAAATGAGCTTTAATCAACCTTCTGACCCAGTACAGATGACAGCTCAGAAAGCATTTATGATGGGCTTTCTAACCAATGCTTTGAATCCGAAAGCGACTATTTTCTTTCTCGCAATTTTTACCAGTATTGTGAGTGCAACGACACCTCTAGGCATTCAGATCTTTTATGGAGGCTGGATGTGTTTTGTGAATGCAATATGGTTTGTAGGGGTCAGTTTGATTTTCACACGACCAAACATTCGATCAGGTTTTCTCCAATATAATGCTGTACTTGAAAAAATGATGGGGGTGTTATTGGCTGTAATCGCATTGCGTTTAATTTGGAATGTTGTTTTTTAAATTAAAAACAACAATTCAGTCTATTGTCAGACCTATCTCGTTGAATTGTTAGTGGCTACACGCAGGTAATGAGTAGTCCATACCATCGACGTACCAAATGCCTTCTCATTTTTTAAAGAAGGCAAGGATGAGAGGGCTTTTTAGGGAATATTTTAAAAAGGACTTATGAGAAAGTTTTACTTTCTCGCAGAGTTATTGTTCTTTACGAATAAATAGTCTTCAGCTATGGCATCACTGGAAAGAATCGCCTTATAAATAAAGACGGGAATACCATCTTCCACATCTTGGACTTTAAGTTCTTTTGAACCATCCCGATATTCAAAGATTGCTATCGGGTAGCGGTCTTGATCTGCAATATAAAAGCGTCGATCTTTAATAATCAACAATTCATGTTGAAACTGATGCTGTAATAAACGCATGAATTTGCTTTCATTGGGAGAGAGTAAATTGAGTTCGCGAATGCGATCTGCATCGCTGTAATGTTGAAGCTTAGCGCGTTGTCTTTCGTTATAACTCAAATAAACATTTCGCGTATTTGGTTTTGCTTTAGTATTCGTTGTGTTGGTCTCTTTACGAGAATCTCGAAATAAATAACCAATAATAAAACCGAGAATCAGACAGAAGATAGCTATACCCATAATCTATTCAATCCAAATGGTCTGCAAATTTATAAAACATGAGTTTCCCTCAATTATTATCAAGTCGATGCTTTGCATTCTAACATGAGCAGACCCTGTTAAAAGGGCGTGGTCTATATCTTTAAATTAACAAAATATAGTGGCTATATTTTAGTTAGTTATCGGGATGGGCTTTGATTATCGCTTTATAAAAACCAAAGATCCCAAGCACAGGTCCAATCAACAGAATCCAAGTTGAATCTAAACCTATGCGATCGAATGCATGAGTTGTCAATGCAATAGAAATGATGGTGATGGCAAAACCAATCGAATTCAGTGAAGCAAGCCCTGCACCCAAATTTTCAGGAGGGCAAGCAGCAGAGGACAGCGCAGAAAATTGTGGCGAATCAGCAATCACAGATGCACTCCAAATAATCAGCACAAGCAATATCAACCACTCAGGTAAATAGCGCCAACCAATCGCAAAGATGAGACAGCTCAGACCCGACGTGAATAAAGCCCCAATCGCGACTTTGTCACTGCCGTATTTTTTTGACAAGTATCCCCCGAACAGACAGCCTAAAGCCCCAAAAGCCATGACAAAAAAGGTAGTTAAGGCAAGGTTAGAAAAACGCAGTATATTTAAAACGCCAGAATGAGCAATGAGCAGAGGGAGCACTGTCCAGAAGGCATACAACTCCCACATGTGTCCAAAATATCCCAATGCAGAAGCTCTAAATTTAGGAATCTTAAACACGTGAAATGCTGATGCTTTGTTCACCTTTTTTATTGGCGATTTTGCATTTTGACTATCACCTAACATGAAAATAAGCGATGCAGCTATCAATGCTAAAATTGAAGATAAGGTGATTACATAATGCCAGTTCAAATTGGCAGATAAACCATTTAAGGCATGCGGTAGGGCAGAACCTAAAGTCAGCATGGCAACCAAGAGTGCTAAAACTTGTCCTGCTCGGTTAGGTGCCCATTGCACCACCAATTTCATTCCAATAGGGTATATACCAGCCAGACAAACACCTACACAAAAGCGATACATCATGCCATCGACTAAACCTTGTGCAAACCAAGCAAAACACAGGTTAAAAAAAGCGCCTGCTAATGCTGCAACTGTAAAAATTGAACTCGCCTTGAAACGATCAGCAAAGCCTGTAAAAGCAATGAGAAAGGTGCCAATGATAAACCCCGCTTGCACAGCATTGGTCAGCCAGCCGATATCTGAGACCGTAATGTGCCATTCTCGGATTAAATCCAGTGCAGCACTATTGGCACTAAACCATAGCGACGTTCCGAATAGTTGAGCAAAGGTAATGATTGCAATTGCATGGAATGAGAAGAAAGCAGGTGTATTACGCTGAGTTTTAAAATCCATTACCACTAATCCTTAGCAAGCTTTATAGTCTGTAGATTTAGTCTTTCCTGACTTATGTTTTAATGAAGTTGCCAAAAGAATTAATGGTCTTATTCAGTTTATGATGGTTAAGATGAATTAAAAGTTGATTTTTATCATAAAGAATATCAAAAATGCCGCTAAGAAAGCACTCAAAAATTGGTTAAAACTATTTGGAATGCTTAGTTGTTTATTTTTATATTCGATTGAGGAAGCTTGATCAGGTTGAAAACAAATCAAGCTTTAGTATTTTCAATTTAACCTGCACAACCACAATCTAAGCTTGTGCCTACTTGCGCATTTTCACCTGCTGTTTGGTAGCCATCTCGTTTCCACCAATCCAGACCACCAATGAGTTCTTTCACTTGAAAGCCCAAAGTTGCCATTTTAAGTGCAGTCTTAGTTGAAGCATTACAACCAATCCCATCGCAATAGGTGACATACAATAGTGATGGGTCTAAATGTTCTAAGGATTCAGGAGTAATTCCTCGATGCGGAATATTCATCGCATTCGGTATATGCTCTTGCTGATATGCCGTTGCACTGCGACCATCGACCACCACAATTTTTTGACCTTGGTTTAATGCCTCGAATAAATCCCAAGAGTCCATTTCATAGTTCAGTTTTGCTTGATAAAACTCTAATTGTGACATCACCATGTTTGTATTTCCTTGCGGCAAGTAATGAGTTCTAACTTTCACCTTAACAAAATTTTCTAAATGATTTCGACAATTTTGTAATATATATCAGTCTAATGATTCACTTTAACCGAAGAAATACTTTCCGTTTTCATTTTGCACGACCTTTTTAATATTGCTGAAAAATCAATAACTACTTGGACATCTATTCTTACTTCATCTGGACATTTTTTTCTGTTTTAGGGTCAAATGAGACTAGATAAAACCGTGGAACATGAAAAGTGTATAAAAAAGCCCTATCGGAATAGATTGGGCTTAATTAAATGCTATAAATAACTGATTTACAACAATATAAATTAAGAATTACGTATAACGTGCATTATGTTAATTTTAGGAAAACTTTCAAATAGACATACTCGGATATAAACAAATTCTTTAACTATTGATTAAGAAAAATATCTACGCTATTTTCAAGTGATGAAGCAAATAGAGTTAAATCTATTGGGAAAGGCTTGGTATTATGTCAGGCCTTTTTTTATTTGTTATAAAGAAAACATACCAACCTACTTTCAGCCTATTTTTTTATTTTCTAATATGCTGTATTTTTAGACTAAATCCAAAAGTGTTCTACAAACACTACCTCGAATAACTATAGTCATTTTTAATTACAGAAAATCAGAAATTAAGAGCTTTATAAAAATCAACACTGGAGAATATCTATGCGGAAAAGTCTAATAGCACGTTCCATCGCCTTAGTTGGTGGGGCGTTGATCTCGGCAACAACATTCGCAAAGCAACCCAACGTTTTAATCATTTGGGGTGATGATGTCGGGATGTGGAACTTAAGCACCTATCACCGTGGCATGATGGGTGGTACTACTCCAAATATTGATCGAATTGCCAAAGAAGGCATGACCTTTATGGATCACTACGCTCAAGCATCTTCGACTGCTGGTCGTGCTGCATTCATTACGGGTCAGTATCCAATGCGTACTGGGTTAAGTACGGTTGGTCTGCCTGGAGCAGAACAAGGCTTAAAAGCTAAAGATCCCACCCTTGCTGAGATGTTAAAAGCAAAAGGCTATATTACGGGTCAATTTGGTAAAAACCATTTGGGCGACCGAGATGAGCACTTACCTACTGCACATGGTTTTGATGAGTTCTACGGGATTCTCTACCACCTCAATGCAGGTGAATATGGCGAGCAGCAAGATTATCCAAAAGATGAAGCCACACAAGAGAAACTAGGTTTAAAAATGCGTGGTGTTATTCACTCAAAAGCGCTCGGCAATGGTAAACAACAAATTGAAGACCTAGGTCCATTCGGTGAAGAACGTCAACGTAATTTA
This sequence comes from Acinetobacter zhairuonensis, assembly GCF_022601715.1. Taxonomy (GTDB): domain Bacteria; phylum Pseudomonadota; class Gammaproteobacteria; order Pseudomonadales; family Moraxellaceae; genus Acinetobacter. The sequence continues at coordinate 89,103 of NZ_JAKVIM010000006.1, forward strand.
GACGAAGAAGTTCTACAGCAATCTAAGCGCTTTATTACAGATGCGGTTAAACAAGACAAGCCCTTCTTTGTTTGGCATAACATGACCCGTACCCATTATAAAACCAACCTGAATAAGCACTATGATGGCAAAACAGGATATGGCATTTATGCTGATGGTGTCGCTGAAATGGATGATGATGTTGGCGAACTCTTAAAGCTACTTGATGATATGAAAGTAAGTGGCGATACCATTGTAGTGTTCTCTACGGATAATGGTGCTGCATCCAACTCTTGGCCAGATGGCGGTAATCAGCCATTCCATGGGGAGAAAGGCGTTGGTGGTTGGGAAGGTGGATTCCGAGTTCCTTTAGTTGTTAAGTGGCCTGGTCATATTCCAGCAAATACAACAACGGGGGAATTTATGACCATGGAAGATTGGATGCCAACAATCATGTCATGGGTTGGAGAGAAAACACTAAAAGAAGACCTGTTAAAAGGAAAGCGGATTGGGGGTAAAAATTATAAAGTTCACTTAGACGGCTATGATCAAAGTGATATTTTATTAAACCAAGGCAAGACCAAACGTAAAGACTTCTACTACTTTACAGAAACAACCTTCCATGGCATGCGTTATGGTGATTGGAAATTACTGTTTACAAAACAAGATGGTTGGTTCCGTTCAACACAAGAAACGCTCACAAGTCCATATATCATCAACTTAAAAATGGACCCATTTGAACGCTTTACCGAAGCACGTGGATATGATGAGTGGTCAGAGAACCGCAGTTGGATTTTAGGTCCAGCAGGTCAGCAAATTGGTCAATTCATCAGTACATTTAAAGATTTCCCGCCAAGTCAAAAGAGCATGTCTGTTCAAGTTGATAACGTTGCAAGTCTGATTGAAAACCAATCTTCAAACCGCTAATTGATACACGAAATTTTTCTAGGTTAGCCCTTACTTGTTAAGGGCTTTCTTATATTTTCAAAGTATTTAACATAAAGGCCATTATACGAAATCAAAATGTTAGAAACCATTTAAAGTGTCCAAGTTAGATACGACTCTCTGTTCATTTGTTTGTGAGATTTGGTGTCCATTAGAATAAGAATATGCAATATTGCATTAAGTACATCAATCAATAGTTTCCGAATGTGCTTTTAAAAGCATCCAAAGCTTAGCTTCATAATAGGATATTTAAAAAAGATATTGAAAAATTAGGTCTTAAACGTAGAAAGCAAAATACTGGTTTCACTATTATAAATACCAGAAATACAACGTATTCTCTCCAGAACCTTATCGAAGTTTTCGAGTGAATCGGCTTGGATTTCCACCAAAATATCCCACTTACCATTGGTTTTATGCAACTGTTCAACTGCGGAATCAAGACGTAATTCACTAATCACCGAACGGGCTTTAGTGCCTTCCACCATAATGCTCATCCATGCACGAATAATATTCCTATCTACATCTGGACGATAGCGCACGGTATATCCCGTGATCATTCCGCTGGACTCCATATAATCAATGCGACTTCTAATGGTTGGGCGAGATACCCCTGCTTTTTCTGCCAAATCCGTGACAGACATTCGAGCATTTTCTTTTAGTAAACCCAGAATGATTTGATCAATTTCACTCATTTTGCATCCTGCAATTGTCAATTTGGAAAAAAATAATTCATTTTAAAAAAAAGTACAAATTTTTTTACTCATTTTGATTTTGAATAATATACAAATGCGCTAGGCCTGCGGCAGAGTCAGTTTTCTTTGAAACTTAAAATCCGCATGCGATCCATTCAACATGAAGTTGCAGATCATCTTTCTCAAAAGATTCCTAGCGCCAAGGAAACTCAAATTGTTAAGGGAAAAATAGATGACCTCAGCTTATATCCATCATGCTCAAACGATGATTAAACATCATTTTTCCCCAACTTGGATTTTACTCGGTTTAGAACAGTCTGAATCAAATTCCAGTTTTCTATAACAATCCAGCTTCACAGAATTTAGGCGCACCGCGCAGAGATATCAGGACTTTTCTTTGGCAATGCTGGCAAAGCGCTAAAGATAAACAAATTTGGAAATATTGAAGAGGAAGCAAAATGAATAACTTCGCAGTGACTCGTGAGAACTTTAATGATTGGATGGTTCCAGTTTTTGCACCAGCAAACTTCATCTTAGTTCGTGGTCAAGGTTCTCAAGTTTGGGATCAAAATGACAAGCAGTATATAGATTTTGCAGGTGGTATTGCAGTAAATGCCCTAGGTCATGCACACCCAGTGCCTGTTCAAGCGATGACAGAACAAGCGAGTAAACTTTGGCATATTGGTAATGGTTATACCAATGAGCCAGTTCTACGTTTAGCGAAACAGTTGGTTGAAAATACTTTTGCAGACAAAGTCTTCTTCTGTAACTCAGGTGCAGAAGCGAATGAAGCGGCTTTAAAGCTTGCGCGTAAAGTCGGTTTACTCAACGGTAATTCACAAAAAAATCAAATTGTTGCGTTTAAGAATGCCTTTCACGGTCGTACCTTGTTCACCGTAACTGCGGGTGGTCAACCAAAGTACTCTCAAGATTTCGCACCACTACCAGAAGGTATTCAGCATACAGCATTCAATGATTTAGAGCAGGCGAAAGCAGTCATTAATGAAAACACCTGCGCTGTCATTGTTGAGCCGATTCAAGGCGAAGGCGGTGTTTTACCAGCCGATTTAGAATTCTTAAAAGGCTTACGCCAACTTTGTGATGAACATGGCGCAGTGCTGATTTTTGATGAAGTGCAAACAGGCGTTGGTCGTACAGGTTCACTGTATGCCTACATGAATACAGGGGTTACCCCAGACATTTTAACCACTGCAAAAGCATTGGGCGGCGGCTTCCCAATCGGTGCAATGATTACCACAGACAAATACGCAAACATGTATGCCGTAGGTGATCATGGAACAACGTATGGTGGTAATCCATTGGCGTGTGCTGTCGCAAATGCAGTGTTTGAATTCATCAATACATCAGAAGTGTTAGATGGCGTTAAGCAACGTTTTGATCATTTTGTCAGTGGTCTCAATAAAATCAATGCCAAATTCAACGTGTTTGAGCAAATCCGTGGTCAAGGCTTACTGATTGGGTGTGTGCTGAAAGCTGAGCATGCGGGTCAAGCCAAAATGATTGTGAACTTGGCTGGTGACGAAGGCTTACTGGCACTGGTTGCAGGTCCAAATGTTGTTCGTTTTACACCTTCACTGATTATTCCATTTGAAGATATCGATGAAGGGCTACGTCGTTTTGAACAAGCCCTAGAAAAATTTTATCAAGAATTGAAGGAGTGTGCATAAATGATGATTATTCGTTATATCCGAGAAGATGATATTAATGATATTTACCAACTTGCTGAAAAAGCAGGCTATGGTCTTACATCATTACAGCCAAACTTGGAAATTTTGGCTGCAAAACTGAAACGTGCTTGCGATACCGTACGTGGCAAACTGAGTAAAGCAGATCAGGGTTATTTCTTTGTTTTAGAAGATACCAGCATTAACAAAGTGGTGGGACTGTGTGGTATTGAAGTTGCACTAGGCTTAAGTGAGCCTTGGTACAACTTCCATGTGGGCACACAGGTTCATTCTTCAAAAAATTTAAATGTGTATAAGTCACATCAAACTTTATTTTTGAGCAATGACCATACCACGTGCAGTGAATTGTGTACTTTATTCCTTGATCCAGATTATCGTAAAGATATGAACGGAAAATTCCTTTCAAAAATCCGTTTCTTGTTCATCGCAGCATTTAGACATCTTTTTGAAAAACGCATCGTGGCTGAAATGCGCGGCTATTCTGATGATGTTGGCAATTCACCATTCTGGGATGCTGTCGGACATAAATTCTTCGATATGGAATTTAGAAAGGCAGATTATCTAAGCGGTACAGGGCAAAAGTCGTTTATTGCTGAATTGATGCCACGCTATCCTATATATGTCGATATGTTGCCTGCGGCAGCAAAAGAAGTGATTGGTAAAGTACATCCAAATACCTTACCTGCTTACAAATTGCTGTTGGGTGAAGGTTTACGTTTCCAAGGCTATGTCGACATTTTCGATGGCGGGGCAACCTTAGAAGCAGATGTTGAAAACTTACGTTCAATTAAAGAAAGCTTGGTTCTTCAAGTTGCGATTGTTGAAACAGCAACCTTGAATGAAGCAGAGCCTTATCTAATTTCGAATGATCATTACCAAGAGTTCCGCGGTATTTTGGTTCAGCATGATCCACAACAAAAAACCATCCAGTTGACTCAAGCACAGGCTGAGCAACTCAAAGTGGCGCAAGGTGATGTTGTGCGTGTTTTGTCACTCAACCCAAAAGAGCACAAAGCATGATTCAGGGCAAGCAATTCATAAACGGGCAGTGGCTTAATGGGCATGGTACAGACTGGATCAAAACTGATCCAGTCAGCAACCAAGCACTCTGGACTGCTCAAGAAGCCAATTCAGCTGATGTAGAAAAAGCCACGCTTGCAGCGCGTGATGCTTTTCCTGCATGGGCAAAACGTCCAATCGAACAACGCATCGAGTTAATTGAACGTTTTGCCGCTTTACTCGAACAAAATAAAAAGCATCTGGCAGAAGTTATTAGCCAAGAAACCAGTAAGCCGTTTTGGGAAACACTGACAGAAGTGCAGTCTATGATTGCAAAAGTGGCGATTTCTGTACGTGCTTATCATCAAAGAACAGGTGCTAGCGAAACGGTCATGGCAGATGGCGTGGCATCTTTGCGCCACCGTCCACATGGAGTATTGGCAGTCTTCGGTCCATACAATTTTCCAGGTCATTTGCCAAATGGGCATATTGTTCCTGCTTTAATTGCTGGAAATACCATCGTATTCAAACCAAGTGAACTAACACCTTGGACTGCTGAAGAAACAGTAAAACTCTGGCAACAAGCGGGTTTACCTGAGGGTGTTTTGAATCTGGTACAAGGCGGACGTCAAACGGGCGAAGCACTGGCGGCTTCAGCTCAGATTGATGGTTTGCTTTTTACGGGCAGTGCCAATACTGGCTACCATTTGCATCAACAAATGGCGGGCAGTCCTGAAAAAATTCTCGCTTTAGAAATGGGCGGCAATAATGCACTCATTATTGATGAAGTGACTGACCTTGATGCCGTAGTGCATTTAGCGATCCAATCTGCCTTTGTTTCAGCCGGACAGCGTTGTACTTGCGCACGACGTATTTTGGTGAAAGAAGGTGCCAATGGTGATGCTTTTGTTCAACGTTTCGTTGAAGCAGCGAGCAAGCTGGTGGTTGGTACTTGGAATGCTGAACCGCAACCGTTTATGGGCGGGGTGATTTCCTCTCAGGCAGCTGAACAGATTCTTAAGGCACAAGATAATCTTGTTGCTTTGGGTGCAAAAACATTGTTAGCAATGACACGCCCACAGTTAGAAAGTTCACTACTGACCGCTGGAATTATTGATGTGACCCATGTTGAGGTTCCAGATGAAGAATACTTCGGACCTTTAACAACCATCTGCCGTTATAAAGACTTCGATGAAGCTTTAAGCATCGCAAACAAGACACGTTTTGGACTATCCGTTGGTTTGGTTTCACCAGATCGAGCGTTGTTTGATCGTTTGCTAATTGAGGCGCGTGCAGGAATTGTGAACTGGAACAAGCCTTTAACGGGCGCATCTAGCGCCGCACCCTTTGGTGGTGTAGGGGCTTCAGGCAATCATCGCGCAAGCGCATTTTATGCAGCAGATTATTGTGCTTGGCCTATGGCTTCACTGGAAAGTGACAAAGTTATTTTACCTGAAAAACTTTCTCCAGGTATTTGTTTATAAATATTTGAGCATTTAAATACTCAAATATATTCAGAATTGGATTGATGGAACATATTTTAAATCCATCAATCCTTAAAATAAAACACACTAGACTAATGGATAATTGCAACCATATTTTGCATATTTTTTAGCTAAACGTTCATTTTAAAGTAAACAAGTGCTTTTAAATTAAGCAAAACTAAAGAGTAATTAAACCTAAAAGTTTCGAGTGTGCTGTATGATCCACGCTTTTATTATTTCGGTCAAATAAAGTACTGAAATGAGACTCTGTGGATTAAATCTTAGGCATTCATTTCACATTCAAATTGGAGTGATTATTGAGTTTTAAATAAAACTTATTTAAGCAATCCCTTTAATTAAGTAGTCATGCACGACTTTAAATTAAAAATTTAAATGGATTTATTCAGACGCATTTAAATTAATGACATTATTTGATTTAAATCATTGAGATTATTCATTATGTAGGTTAAGTCGGCATTAAAGGGTTTGTAACAAGTGTTTAAATTGGAGTAGATAACTACATGAGTAATGAAAAGGGAAAGCCATTTCTAGAAGGAGATCTTCTTGGTAGTCAGCACATGACTGAACAAGATGAAGAAAAATTGCAGCGCTCATTAACCAATCGTCATATTCAGATGATTGCAATTGGTGGTGCAATTGGCACAGGTTTATTTATGGGGTCTGGTAAAACACTCAGTGTCTCTGGAACATCAATTATCCTCACATATTTAATTATTGGTTTTTTCTTCTTTTTCGTGATGCGTGCGATGGGGGAATTGCTTCTTGCAAATACCAACTTTAAAACTTTTGCTGATTTTGCAACTGCATATTTAGGTCCATGTGCAGGATTCTTTCTAGGGTGGTCCTATTGGTGTAACTGGATCATTACTGCAATTGCAGACGTCATTGTCATTGGGGGATACATGCAATTCTGGTATCCAGACATCCCGGTATGGATACCAGCATTTGCATCACTCGCCATACTTACCATATTGAACTTTGTCGCGGTCAGGATATTTGGTGAACTAGAGTTCTGGTTCTCCTTAATTAAAATCGTGGCAATTATTCTATTTATTGTTGCTGGACTTTACTTAATTAGCACCAACTTTGTTTCTCCAAATGGTGTCTCAGCTTCTTTCTCACATGTTTTTGAAAGTGGCTCAATGTTCCCATATGGTTTAACAGGTTTCTTGGCAGGTTTCCAAATAGCAATTTTTGCCTTTGTTGGTATTGAATTGGTGGGTACTACTGCAGCAGAAACGAAGGATCCGCATAAATCACTACCTAAAGCGATCAACTCAATTCCTATACGTATTTTGTTGTTCTATGTAGGTTCTCTGCTCTGTATTATTGCTGTGACTTCTTGGGCACAAGTTTCTCCAGACAAGAGCCCTTATGTGGAAATGTTTACGCATGTGGGATTACCAATTGCTGCAGGCTTAATTAACTTTGTAGTTGCAACTTCAGCATTATCATCTGCAAACAGCGGTATTTTCGCGACCAGTCGTATGTTATACGGTTTATCTTTAGAAAATGATGCACCGAAAAGCTTTAGTAAGTTGTCAAAAAGCAAAGTTCCAATTCGTGGCTTAGTGTTCTCAATGGTTTGCGTAACACTTGGAACTTCAATTCTATTTATTGTTCCAAATGTCATGACAGCATTTACTATTATCTCTGCACTGACTTCAATTTTATGTATTTTTACTTTTATGTTAATTGTGCTTTCGTACATTGCATATCGTAAAAAAGATCCTGAATTACATCAGCAATCTAACTACAAAATGCCGGGTGGATTATTTATGGCATGGTTCACCATGTTATTCTTGGCATTCACTATTGTTATTTTAGCTTTTGATCACGATACATTAGTTGCGCTTGCAGTTTCTCCAATTTGGTTTATCGGTCTATTTATTGGCTACCGTTATAAAAAGAAAAAATTATTACAACTTAGCCTATTAGATCAAAGCAAAGCGGATTATGTTTAATCGCTCAATTTAACTTGATTTTAAATAGCTAGGATGAATTCATCCTAGCTATTTTATTTGTATGTATTAGAAATATATTAAACAATTGAAAAGTATAAATTCATAAAAAAATAAGGATAAAATTCAATAAGATTAGTTTTATTTAAAATTATTTCAGTACTTTTATTTTCGAAAAAAAAAGCTTAGAGTATCTCTATAACAAAAATCTTCTCACGGATTAAGGGGAGTTATAAAATGAACAATATTCATAAGACAATCAGTGCTTTGTTCTTCTTCAGTCTTACATCAGCTCTGACACAAGCTGCGACGCCATCCGAACTTGCAGAACTGAATAATATTTCGATAAATGCCAAGGACCGTGCATCAGAAAATTCAAAAGAACAATATCCAACCAATACTTCCATGCTATCTAGCGCAGCTTTATCCATTGCCTCTATTTCTGCCTTAGCACAATATGCAGATAGCTCCAATAAAAAAAATGAAAGCCTTCAAATTCCACCAGAAATAAAAAACCTAGAAGAAACTAAAGCCATTTCAGCGACATCTGTGTTTAAACGTTATAACTACCATTTAACCAGCCGTTCCACTGACTACAGTTCAAAAACCAACTATTGGTGGAATTCAAGTGATTCTAGCTGTATAGCAACGGTTACTTACAATGGTCGCATCAATACAATAAATAAAGTCAATTCATCTGATTGTCAGTAATTTTCATACAACTATAAAAGAGGATGTACCGAATGAATAAAAAGTTGAGCAGTACATGTGTAATCCTTTTTGCACTATGTAGTTTCAATACTGCACATGCTATTGATGCTAAATACAGAACCAAATTAGAGCAGTCTGGTTGTACACAAATGTCTGAAATGATGGGCTGTGATATTAATAAAACCAAAGCTGAAAATGCAAAAGCAGGTTTTGGTTCAGAAGTTTATCCAATGCATCATCACACTTTTACAGGGCAATGGGTGGCAAAAAATGCCAATACAGGACAAACCGTTGCGACTATACGAGTAGATGACAAGGAAAATGTCTGGGTGAATGGTAAAAAGGTTGCTGCCAAAAGAAGTGATGGCGGTTTAATGTTTAAGCAAGGTTTTATTCAATATCGGCTAGAAGGCAACACCATGCACGGAAATGCAGGCTATTGGTATGATTCTGATGCCCAGACCACAGGTCCGATTAAGTTGGAATAAAGGTTATTTTTATTCATTTATATTCAAAAAAACTAAAAAAGCCAGATACTTGAATCTGGCTTTCTTTATGCGACTTAGCTTAGATTATAGATTAATATTTCCAGAACATATCCTGAATTTCTTTCGCATCATTGGTTTTAGTCAGTGCAAGCGCCGTCAAAATTCGGGCTTTTTGTGGATTTAAATCATGTGCTGCAATCCAACCATATTTATCATCTGGCTGTTCTGCATTGCGAATGACAAAACCTTGCGCTACACGCGATGAACGTACAATTTGAATGCCTTGTTCATCATGCAATTTTTTGACTTCAGGGACTATGTAGTTTGCCATAGAACCGTTTCCTGTACCCGCATGAATAATCGCTTTTACGCCTGCTTTTGCATATGCTTGATAGGCGTCAGGCATCATAGAGTCAGAACCATAAACAATTTGCACGCTTGGTAAAGCATCGCCCTGAATTTTCTCAATATTAAATTCAGAATTATTGGTATGCTTTTTCACAGAACTTCTGAACCAATACGGTTTACCTTCAACTAAAGTACCCAAAGCACCCCATTGGCTGATAAAGGCATTAGTATGAATATTAATTCCTTTTGTCACATCACGCGCAGCAAAAATCGAATCATTCATTAAAACCATAACGCCTTTGTTTTTTGCTTCATCTGAGGATGCAAGTGCAACAGCGCTATACAAGTTTAAGGGACCATCTGCAGATAGGGCAGTTGAAGGTCGCATAGAGCCAACCAATACAATTGGCTTATCTGTATGTACTACTAGATTCAGGAAAAATGCCGTTTCTTCCATGGTGTCTGTGCCATGGGTAATCACGACACCGTTAACTGAAGGTTTCTTCACTAAATCATTGACTTGACGTGCTAAAGACAACAACTCTTTGTCCGTGATGCTTTCCGATGCAACTTGTAACGCCTGAATACCTGTCACATTTGCAAGATCATTCACTTGTGGTACAGCTTTGATCAGCGCATCCACTGGTACTTTAGCTGCGCTATAGGTTGCACTATTGGTTGAGCTTGCACCCGCACCCGCAATAGTTCCGCCTGTAGCAACCACAACTACATTATTTTTTGCATATAGCGCCATTGAAGATGCAAGGAGAGTAAGTGCCAAGCCGCATGTTTGGAGAGTTTTACTTATCATTAACCAGATCCTAGTTCTTTAAATTCCATAAACAACAATGTTTGATTACTACAAACATTAACAATATTTAAGAAGCTTTGCTGCTAATCGTCATTGGCATTTTGTATTAAATCTTAATAATCGCTATGCATTTTTTGCATGGAAAAATACTTTTTTGCATTGTTAATTTTTATTGATATTGTTTAGATTCTGCCAGTCACCCCTAAGTTAAATGGATATTTGGCTTGGAAGGAAGAAAATCAGAACATCTTATAAAACAATAAGATGTTGTTGAAGATTTTAGGGTATTAAAAGGAAATTTTAATGGATCAGAAAAAACTATTGAAATTTATTCTAGTAGCGATGGTCTCTGGAATATTAATTGGTTGGCTTTTTCATAGTAATTTGAGTCCTACTCAAGCTGAAAATATCGCTTCATATTTTAAGATTCTTACAGATATATTCTTAAGATTAATTAAAATGATTATTGCACCATTGGTATTCGCGACCATCGTATCGGGTCTGATTTCCATGGGCAAATCATCATCTTTAGGTTCAATCACACTCAAGGCTATGAGTTGGTTTATTGGTGCTTCACTCATCTCTCTATTATTGGGAATGGGTATGGCCAATTTCTTCCAACCAGGCGCGGGTATGAATCTCCCAATCCCAACAGCACCTGTAGATGTGGGCGTAAGTGCAACCAATCTAAGCCTACAAACCTTTATCACGCATATTTTCCCAAAAAGCTTTGCTGAAGCGATGGCGAATAATGAAATCCTTCAGATTCTTATTTTTTCGATCTTCTTTGGTTCTGCATTAGCATATGTACATCATCAGCAAGATGAAGGCACTGTAATTGCAAAAATAATTGATGAATTGTGTCGTATCATGTTCCGTATTACGGACTATGTCATGACTTTTTCACCAATTGCTGTATTTGCTGCAATTGCATCCGCAATTACCGTAAAAGGTCCGCAAATCATTCTCGACTATAGTGTTTTTATTGGCGAGTTTTATGCAAGCTTGATCATTCTTTGGGTAATTATTATCAGTGTCGGTTATATCTTTCTTAAGAAGGATGTCTTCCGCTTACTCAAAACTGTACGTGAACCTGTTGCTTTAGGCTTTGCTACTGCGAGTAGTGAATCTGCATATCCGAAGTTAATGGCAGCCTTAGAAAGATTTGGTGTACCTAAACGCATTACCAGTTTTGTATTACCCCTAGGTTATTCATTTAACTTAGATGGTTCAATGATTTACATGTCATTTGCAGTGTTGTTCATTGCTCAGGCATATAACATTGAACTGAGCGTTTCCCAGCAAATCTTGATGTTATTAACCTTGATGATTACCAGTAAGGGTATTGCAGGGGTATCACGTGCTTCACTAGTAGTAATTGCAGCAACCTTAGCGATGTTTAAATTACCAGAAGCAGGTATTCTTTTGATTCTTGCCGTTGATCATTTCTTAGATATGGGGCGTACTGCAACCAATATTATTGGTAACAGTGTAGCAACTGCTGTTATTGCGAAAACGGAAGGTAACAAAGTTGAAGCAGATGAAACTGAAACAGCTTTAGTCCAACCACTGATCCCAAATGACCAGACCACATATCGTAATTGATCTGAACTGAGTCTTTATTCAAAAAACACCGTGAAAGCGGTGTTTTTTTATTGCTTCAAAGAATAAATCTAATAACTCTCACTATTTCTTCTTGTTATAAAAGAACACCAGTAATACCAAGATTATCAGTAAGATCACGGTAATAATTATAGTTTCCATGGCATGACCTATCTAAAGTAGATTTACTGTAATTTTAACATAGACTTATTGCTTTGAAATGTCTCCAGCTAGCAACAGATTATTTATTTAGGTGACTTTTATACGCTGTGTGGGATGTGGCTCTAATAAAAATATAATCTATTGAATCTTATTGTTTTACAAATACAAATAACACACCAAACTTCCTGAAGGCTCTATCGAAAAAATTGCGGTTATTTATAGATATAGGCTTCTTTTTTGCATGTACAATTGGTAAATTAAGAAGGCTAAGTTGATCACATAATACTCACAGAGTGAGCATTATCTTCATAAATATCACAAGGAATGGTGATGTCATGTTAAGTCAACTTACTGTCTAATGTAATTTCAACCAAACAGTAAAATTCCACCCCATGACTTGGGATATTCCTTATGTCACAATTTCTTATCATAGCCAAAAAGTCTGGCGTAGACGTGTACTATGGCACACGTCATGGTAAGCAGACCGTATTGGGTTCTCTACCAGAATGGTTAGAAGAGCTCAGTGAAGGGGATTGTTATTATAGCGAACAAAGGGCAAAGGAATTGGTGATATTACTTCAATCACACTACAAAGATTCAGAACTCATTACAGACATTTCTATAATTAAAATTACATCAAATTCAATTTAATGACTATCCAACGCTCTGTTGATCTCCACGCTTTAGTCTTTTGTTTATGCCTTGCTTGTAAACACTAAACCATGAACAGACTAGAGTTGCTGAATGGTTTATAAGAGTAAAAAACAACCTAAAACGCATCAATACTTCAGTGCTAAATTTCTAAAATGCAATCGACTAGATTACATTTTAGATTTACCTCAGCAACTTTTTAGACGGTATATCGTTTACTTAAGCCCCAATCTGCCAAAATTCGACGATACATCGTAGAAGAGCGGTCTGCTTCAAAATGGGCTTCCATGGTTAGATCTAACGGCAGCTCTTCAGGCTTTTGAGATTCGACCATGTCCTGATCTTCAGCAAATATTTGTGCATTAAAATCATAGACCTCTTGTAAATCGCCTGTGGTATCAAAGTTACGCGTTAAAGGGACAAATAATCGAGTTTTATTATGCGACACAGGACAGCAAGCATTTAAAATTTTCAGTAGACCTTGGTTTGGAAAATCAATGCTCAAAATGGCTGAGAATGGTGGGTAGATGTCGAAAACACGTTTCCATAAAAATCCTTCTGGAGCCAAATGTTGTAGCCCATGCGGATAATTACTGACATCACTGATATATTCTGTTTGTAAACCATAATCGGTTTTAATAGTGCTGTATTTAGGCACGACGGGATTTTCACGACTGGCGAATGCTTCATGATGCACCCATGCAAAATGTGCAACATCAATGAAACCTTCCAGTTGACGACCACTAGAACCATTAATGTCGACAGATGGCGGCAAAATGGATTGATGTTCTGCTGTATCCCAGGTATCTAGTACAGGAAAGTTTGCAGTATTCAGATCACGGTTTTGAATGCTGGTCCAAATCAGCCCATATTTTTCGACCACAGGAAATTTGGTCAAACTAAAGCGATCAGAAATTTTGGTTAACTCAGGTTGCGCAGGAATTTTTGTGCATTTACCTTCCACGTTATAACGTAAACCATGATAAGGACAAATAATTTCTTCGCCTTCAACCCAACCTTTGGTTAATGGGACACCACGATGTGGGCAAATATCACGCACCAGATGAATTTGACCAGATTCGGTTTTATACAATGCCATTTTAATATCGAGTAAAGTTACTTGCTGCGGTTGCTGTGTGACGTCTTGAATCCGTGCGATCGGATACCAATGTTGTGAAAGAATGTCCCAATCCTGATCTTCAAACTGACTGAAACATGGTTTATTGACTAAATTGATCACAGGGATGGCATTCATGTTAATTTTCCTAAAAGTTCTGAAATTAAACTTACAATGTAATTACAATGCAATTTCTAAAATGGCTGATTTGGCGCGAGAACAACACAAAGCAATATATTGTTCAGCGGCATTTTTTTCTGATTCTGTTTGTACGGTATCTTGATGGTCAATTTCCCCCTGATAAACACGTGTCAGGCAGGCACCACACATGCCCATTTCACAGGAAACTGGTACAGCAATATTTTGTTCCATCAATGTTTGAGCAATGGTCTTGTTCTCGGGGACGTCAAAACTTTGCCCTGTCGAGCGAAGAATGACCTTAAACTCTGCCGATGTTGCATGTGTCTCTGAGGATTTATTTTGACTTGGTGCAAAAGCTTCCAGCTGTATCTGATCTGCTGACCAGCCCAATTGCATAGCTTGCAGCTGACAATGTTGCATGAAGGCTTCTGGACCACATAAATATAGTTGTGTAAGGGGATTCGCTTGATGGCATATTTCAGGCAAACCATGACGAACACTTTGCCCATGATTACTCAATAAAAGATGGCATCGTCCATGTTGGAAACCTTTCTGCCAACGTTTTTTAAAAGCGACATCTTCTAGGTCTTTTACATAGTAAAAAAGATCGAAAGGCGTTTGCTGTGTTTCTAACTGTTCTGCAAAAGCCAACAAGGGCGTAATACCAATGCCTGCAGCCAAAAGGATATAACGTTGCGCTGTAACCAAGGGAAAAGCATTCCGTGGCAATGAAATATTCAGGGTTTGCCCAATTCTTAATTGTTCATGCACATAACGTGAACCACCTCTGGACTGCTGTTCTTTTTTTACACAAATAAGATATTCGTTTTGCTCATTTGGGCGACCCGTTAAAGAATATTGACGGACCAGCTGATTTGGTAAGAACACATCAATATGATCACCTGCTTTCCAAGTGGGCAATTGTTGTTGATCCACTGGAACGAGGGTCACGGCAAGATTATTCTTTCCTTGCCGTGAAAGGCGATCGACGACTACAGATAGTTGTTTCATATCATTATTCCATATACTTAAATTATTCTTGATTCACATTCACTGGCTGAAAAATAGGAGGGTTTTAAACCAAGAAAAACTCACCAAAACCTGCTTTTTTCAAACTGCGGCGCAACATGATGGAACTCCGATCGGCTGGAATATGCGCTTCAATAGTCAAATCTAGGGGTAGACGTTCAGGTTTTTGCGTTTCCACCATCAAACGGTCTTCTTCAAAAATTTTTAAGTTGTATTCGATAATGTCTTCAACCTTGTCATTCAAATCAAAGTTTTTCACGATAGGTGCAAACAAACGGGTTTCTTTGGCTGAAACTGGTGAAGCGGCATTCATAATCACCATTTTTGCACCATTACGCAGGTGAATACTTAAGGTTGCAGTAAAGGGAACATGCACTTCAAAGTAACGTAAAATTTTAAACTCTGGCTCCTTTTTAAAGTCATCACTGGCTGGGTAGTCACCAACCGTACTCCAGTATTCTGCTGTAAATCCATAATCTGTTTCTTGAGTTGAATAATCAGGAACTAGCTGATTATTCGGATCTGCAAAAGTGCCTGTATGTACCCATGCAAAATGTGCGACATCAATAAATCCTTCCAGTTGGCGACCCGCAAAAGCGTGAATATCTACAGGTGGGCATACAACTTGCTGAACATCTGTTTCATCCCAAAGCGGCATGTGTGGAATCGTTTCATTTTCTGGTGCTAAACACGTCCAGACCAAGCCATAACGAACTTCTGAAGGATAAGTAAAAAGATTGAGTTTGGCTGGAATCGCTTGATTTGGACTGGAAGGAATACGATTACAGTGTCCATGAGCACCAAAACGCAAGCCATGATATGGACACACCACACCTTCACCATCATGACGCCCCAGTGAAAGTGGCACCCCACGATGTGGACACACATCCTTCGCGACCACAATTTGGTTATTTACCCGATATATCACCAAAGGCTCATCCAACAGTGTAGCTTTGACAGGCACCGCCTGAATATCTTCCACACGTGCAACGGGATACCAATATTTTGCCAATAGCAGCCAGTCTTGTTCAGTAAAAGAACAATGCGCTGGGAGACTCAAATTTAAGGTCGTAATAGGAGCATTCATGTTGTTTCAAGTCATAATCTATCTTTGTCTTTACTTTGATTTGCTTTTTGTGTTCTGTCTATTACAATGATTTGAAGACATCATTCTTTTTTTTAGAACACAAATGAGCGTACCTTTTTCAAGATTCAGTGAATATTTCCTTGTCGTGGCAAAGTCAGGTAATCTGAGAAAAGCTGCCGATCAACTGTTTATTTCGGCATCAGCAGTACATCGGCAACTTGCATTGGCAGAAGAAGAGCTTGGCGTATTACTGTTCGAGCGTTTGCCCAATGGACTGAAATTGACGCTTGCTGGGGAATTGCTCTATGCCGATTTACTGCGTTGGCAAAAAGAATTTAAACAAACTTGTGTGCGCTTCGATGAAATACAGGGACTCAAACGAGGTTCGATTGAATTTGGTTTAATCGCGGCTTTGAGTGAAGGCTTTGTCATTGATGCACTAACTTCATTACAAACTGAATATCCATGGCTGACTTTTAATATTCATACCAATGGAAGTGATGAGATAGTCGAAAAAATTATCAATACTGAAATTGATTTTGGTCTTATTCTTGATCCGATTTTAAATTCTCAACTGGAAGTCTTATCTTTTATAGAAATTCCTTTAGGTTTTGTGATGAGTCCCGAACATCCTCTTGCTAAAAATAAAAAACTGAACCTATCTGATACTATAGAGTACCGACATATTATTGCGGATCGACCACTCGTCATCCATGAACGGGTGATGGCAATTTATAAAAAACAGAGTTTTACCCCCACGTTCGAGACTTCAACCAATGATATCCACTTAATGATTTCCATGCTTAAACGCAACTTGGGCATCTCTATTATGAGTTATCTGGATGTTTATTCTGCGGTGAAAAATCAGGATCTGGTTTTTATTCCGATTGTAGATCGAGCCGTACAACCGCTGACTCTGGCACTTTGTGCAGGTTCACGACGCCAGCTTTCTAGAATTTCCAAGCTACTGATCCAAAGTTTGATACAAAACATGGAAAGTATAAAAGCAGATTTTTGAATATCTGGAATGCACACAAAATTGTAATGTCTTTATTATTGAGCCAAGCAAGCGCTAAAAAAGTGCAGCAACAATGAATGACAAAAAAAATTGCTTCATTTCATATGATTTGATTGGTGTAAACAGGACCAAAATAATGCAACAAGGTGAGTCTTAAGTCTTCAATTTGTTAGAAACTAGGTATGGCATCAATATTGCTTTAATCATAAAACAAAGAAGTGGTATTACCAGTAATACCTCAAGCACAGTAATTAATTTTACCAGCACAATATCAGCATACGAATCGTGTGTTGATATGAGTTTCTAAAAAATTGAGCTATATATGACACAGCCTAGCTATAAGCAAATGTTAACTTTTTTAAGACTTTCAAATGAAGTCGCCAAAAGAGCCATGTCCTTAGGGCATCATCCTTTTGGTGCAGTACTGGTCGCTCCAGATCACGAAACCGTTTTACTGACCCAATGTAATATTGATACAGTGAATCATGCTGAATCGACTTTAGCGCGTATTGCAGCAACTAATTACACGCCTGAATATCTTGCGGACTGTACCTTGTATACCGCAGTAGAACCTTGCTGTATGTGCTCAGGCACCATTTATTGGGCAAATATTGGTCGGGTGGTTTATGCAATGTCAGAAGAAAGATTATTGGCGTGTACTGGCAATCATGGTGAGAATCCGACTATGAGTGTCTCTGCCGAATATGTATTTTCCCATGGACAGAAACAAATAGAATTAATCGGTCCAGTTGTAGAATTAGAAGAAGAAATCGTAAAGCTCCAACAAGATTTTTGGCACTCTAGATAATAGGTGCTTTACTTATATTCTCTAATTTAATACGAAAGAGTATTTAATTTTAAGGCATACAAAATGAATTAATTTAATCTAATCCAATTAATAATCAATTAAAAATCAAAGATAATAAATATATCAATATAGATTTTATTTTTTTACTTTTCCTCTTCAATAATAAAATCCATAAAATATCTCGTTCATGTCTTGAATCCAAACAAGGCATACCTATTTCTTATGCACCAGATTTAAGCAAATCATTGCTTTTGAATGTAGTTTATCTAAATTATTTCATATATTTACAGTTTAACCAAAGGTCAAATTTACAGAGATCTGAATCATCAACCACGATCCATCTTGTCAATCTGACAGATTATCCAAGTCATATATCAGGTTCCAAAAAATTAATTAATTCATGATTAGGCTTTAAAAATAATGATTTATATTGAACGAAATAAATTAATGAACAGCATGTTCTAAAAATTGTTTAGAAAAAATAAGTTCTTTGTCATTTTTTATAAAAATATGGAATAGATGTTGCTAATTAACCCATGAAGAGTAATGAGACAGCATTTTGAAGTGCACACATTTCAATGCCTAATCATCGAATACCTAAATTGATTTCATGGAGTGCCATATGGCAAAGCAACATAATATGGGCAAAAAAACTGTTCTTTCTTTAATTTCATCGGCACTAATTGGCTTGGTGCTTAGCAGCCAAAGCTTTGCCGCAGATAAAGCAGCTTTTGTTTACATTGGTCCGACCAGCGACCATGGTTGGACTTATTCGCATGATCAAGGTCGTATGAAAGCTGAAAAGGCTCTGGGCGGTAAATTCTCGACTTCTTATATTGAAAATGTCCCTGAAACTGCCGATGCTGAACGCGTAATTCGTAACTTGGCTCAGCAGGGCAATAAAGTCATTTTTGCGACCTCTTTTGGTTATATGAACCAAATGGAAAAAGTCGCTAAACAGTTCCCAAATACTGTGTTTATGCACTCTACAGGCTATAAACAAGGGAAAAACTTAGGTGTTTACGATGTACGTACTTATGAAGGTGCGTATATGTTGGGGATAGTCGCTGGTCAGACCACAAAAACCAATACCTTGGGTGTAGTTGCTTCATTCCCGATTCCAGAAGTGGTACGTAACATTAATGCCTATACGCTGGGTGCACAAAGTGTAAATCCTAAAGTCAAAACCAAAGTGATTTGGGTAAACTCTTGGTTTAACCCAGGTAAAGAACGAGATGCGGCTTTGGCTCTCATTTCACAAAAAGCCGATGTGCTCATGCAAAACACGGACTCTCCTGCAGTGGTTCAAGCAGCGCAACAGAAGGGTGTATATGCCTTTGGTTGGGATTCGGATATGACCAAATTTGGTCCTAAAGCCCATTTAGCGGCATCTGTTCTACACTGGGAAAAAATTTACACCCCTGTGATGCAAAGCGTAGCCAATAAGAGCTGGAAACCTTCTGCAATTTGGTATGGCGTACGTCAAGATGCTGTAAAAATTGAAAACTTTGGTCCTGCTGTGCCTGCAAAAGTGAAGCAATCTGCCTTGAATGCCCAAAGTGCGATTCACAACGGCACATTACATCCGTTCCAAGGTCCAATCTATAAGCAAGATGGTAGTTTAGCGATTGCGAAAGGTAGCAAAATGAACGATCAAAGCCTCGCAAAAATGAACTTCTATGTGAAAGGGGTTGAAGGTTCATTACCTAAATAAATCTCAATTGAAATCACCTTGTTTAAAAAATTAAGCAGAAAAATTAGAGCGTTTGGCTTAGCTCATGACTGATTCATGTACTGAGCCAAATATGAGTGGAGGGCAATAGATGAATAGCCTGCCGAATATGTCAAACGATATACAAAAAACATCAGCGCAGGAACAGAAAAGCTTGCGACTTGAATTAGTCAATATCAACAAAAGCTACAATTCACTAAAAGCCAATGATGCCATTCATTTAAAAGTACAGGCAGGGCAGATTCACGCCATCTTGGGGGAAAATGGTGCTGGAAAAAGTACTTTAATGAAAATTATCTATGGCGCAACCAAAGCTGATTCTGGACAAATTGTCTGGAATGGTAAGGAAGTACTGATCGATAGTCCATCCGCAGCAAGAAAGCTTGGAATTGGAATGGTTTACCAACATTTTTCTTTGTTTGAAACCATGACTGTCGCTGAAAATATTCTACTGGGTCTTGACGAAAAAATAGATTTAAAAACCTTAAATGCCAAAATTGTAGAAGTCTCTGAGCAATATGGCTTACCTGTAGACCCACGGCGTGAAGTCTATTCGCTTTCTGTCGGTGAACGCCAGCGAGTCGAAATTATTCGTTGTTTATTACAAAATCCTTCCTTGCTGATTTTAGATGAACCCACCTCGGTCTTAACCCCTCAAGCGGTGAAACAGTTATTTAAAACCTTGCGTTTACTGGCATCACAGGGCGTTTCCATTCTCTATATCAGTCATAAATTGCATGAAATTAAAGAGCTGTGTGACGAAGCAACAATTTTGCGTAATGGCAAAGTCACAGGTCATGTATTACCTGCTGAAAAAAACACCGCTGAATTGGCTAAATTAATGATTGGCCGAGATTTACCAAGTTATGAACATCCCGAATATTTGGGCAGTGCCGAAACTTTGTTTCAAGTGAAACAGTTAAATTATGAAACAGACGATCCTTTTGGAGTTTCACTTTCCGAGATCAATTTATCGCTAAAAGCGGGGGAGATTCTGGGGATTGCGGGAATTTCAGGGAATGGTCAAGCAGAACTCTTGTCCTTACTTTCAGGTGAACAGACTTGTAAGAAAGATCAAATTTTTATTTTAAATCAAGACATCTCGGAATTAACGGCAGGTAAACGTCGCGACCTTGGTCTGGGCTTTGTCCCTGAAGAACGATTAGGTCGCGGTGCTGTGCCTAAAATGCCTTTGACGCAAAATATGCTGCTGACTGCATTTCGACAAGGCTTAAACAAGTTTGGATTTATTCAATTTAAAAAAGTAGTCAGTCTGACACAGCAATGTATTGAAAAATTTAGCGTTAAGGCATCAGGTCCTCAAGCCGAAGCCCGTAGTTTATCTGGTGGCAATTTACAGAAATTTATTGTCGGTCGTGAAATATTACAACAGCCCAAAGTCCTGATTATTGCTCAACCCACATGGGGTGTTGATGTGGGTGCTTCGATGTTTATTCGTCAAACCCTGATTGATTTATCTCGCCAAGGCGTCGCTATTTTGGTGATTTCAGAAGAACTCGAAGAGTTATTTGAAATTAGCGATCAAATTTGTGTCTTGGCTGCTGGAAAATTATCAGCACCCGTTGCAACACAACAAACCAATGCAGAACAGATTGGATTACTGATGTCTGGCATTCAAGTGCTACCAACTTCAGCATATGCAACACCTACTGCAAACCATGTACAAGCTCAGTAAACACGCGAATAAGGTAGAAATATGTATTTATTAGAACCTAGAGAAAAACCTTCTCAATTAATGAAATGGTTATCGCCCATTCTCGCGCTAGTGGCAATGCTTGTGGTCGGGAGTTTGTTGTTTTTAATATTGGGGGTGAATCCAGCCAAAGCGTTATATATCTTCTTTATTGAGCCATTAACCTCACTCTATAACTTAAGTGAATTGCTGATTAAAGCTAGTCCATTGATTCTGATTGCCTTGGGTCTAGCTGTCGGCTTTCGCGCACAGTTATTTAACATTGGTGCAGAAGGTCAGTTGACCATGGGTGCAATTGTAGGCGGTGGTATTGCCATTTTATTCCATAACCAAATGGGCTGGTGGATTCTACCGCTGATGGTCGTGATGGGGGCAATTGGAGGCGCAATCTGGGGGCTGATTCCAGCCTTGTTGAAAACGCATTTTAATGCTCAAGAAACCTTGACCACGTTAATGATGAACTACGTTGCCTTTTTCTTACTGATGTATTTGGTGAATGGTCCATGGCGCGATCCCGATGGTATGAACTTTCCGCAATCGGTGATGTTTAGCGAAAGTGCGACATTACCTTTGATTATTGAAGGGACTCGAGTCAATGCGTCTATTTTTATTACCTTGGTCGCAGTGGGTCTATTCTGGATTTTCATTCGTAAAACCATGTCGGCTTATACGCTGGAAGTGAGTGGACAAGCACCTCAAGCCGCTCAATATGCAGGCTTTTCTGCCCGTAAAGCCATTTGGCTAAGCTTAGGCATATCTGGGATGATGGCGGGTATCGCAGGTATTTGTGAAGTCGCAGGACCCATTGGTCAATTAAATCCGAATATCTCGCCTGGTTACGGTTATGCAGCAATTATTGTGGCGTATTTAGGTCGCTTAAATCCCATTGGTATTGTTCTTTCAGGATTTCTAATGGCTCTCATCTACTTGGGTGGTGAACTTGCTCAGATGGAATTACAACTTCCTGTAGCCATTACAGGCGTATTTCAGGGGTTGCTTTTGTTCTTTTTATTGGCATCCGATGCGCTAATTGAAAACCGTTACCGCTTTTCTAAAAAGAAAAACAAAACAACAACTGTAACGACTCAAGCGGCTTCATCATAAGGAAAATCATATGAGTATTGAATTAACTGCAATTCTGGCTGGCACTGTCGCTGCAGCAACCCCGATTATTTTTGCAGGTTTAGGTGAACTGGTTGCCGAACGTACAGGTGTGATAAATCTGGGGGTTGAAGGCATGATGCTGGTTGGGGCAATTGCGGGTTTTGCCTTTGCGAGCCAGTACGATGCCAGCGTAGCAAGTGCACTCATGGTTGGTGGCTTGGCGGGTGCATTGATGGCACTGATTTTTGCCTTTTTCACTTTATCCATGAGCACCAATCAGTCTGCTTGTGGTCTTGCACTGACCATCTTTGGTATAGGGATTTCTGCATTTATTGGACAAAGTTATGTCAGTACGACTTTACCCGGTCTTACAAACTTAAATATTCCTGTGCTTGCTGAAATTCCTGTGCTGGGTCCTGTGTTGTTTCAGCAGAATTATGTGGTTTATCTTTCCATCGTTGCGTTTATTGCGGTCTGGTGGGTGTTAAGCAAAACCCGTTTGGGGCTGTTACTCAAAGCAGTCGGGGAGTCACCAGAAAGCGCGCATGCTATGGGCTATAACGTGCTGGCAATTCGTTATGGTGCTGTCTTATTCGGCGGCATGATGGCAGGCATTGGTGGTGCTTTTCTATCAACGGTTTACACCCCCATGTGGATTGAAAATATGGTGGCAGGTCGTGGCTGGATTGCAATTGCCTTAGTGGTTTTTGCCGCATGGAAACCAACGCGCTTAATGCTTGGTGCTTATCTATTCGGTGGCGTGACCATTTTACAATTCCATGCTCAGGCTTTAGGCATCGAAATTCCAAATGAGTTTTTATCCGCTTTACCGTATCTTGCGACCATTGTCGTTTTGGTGCTTATTTCACGTGATAAGAAATTATTAAAACTGAATTTACCTGCTTCATTGGGTAAAACATTCAGCCCTTAACGCCCCAATAACGGAATTACATGATGAAAATTATCGCCGCAGATTATGTGTTGACCATGAATTCAGCCTTGGAGTGTATCAAGAACGGTGCCATTTTAATTGATGGCGCGCAGATCCAGCAGGTGGGGACTTTAGAGGAAATACGGCAGCTCTATCCAAATGTGGAAATCAGCCAATATCCGAAAAGTTTACTGATGCCTGGTCTGATCAATACGCATTGTCATTCAGGCTTGTTAAGAGGAACGGCAGAAGGATTACCCGTTTGGGATTGGCTACAACAGTTTATTGATCCGATGCACCGTGTACTCACTGCCCATGACGCAAAAATAGCCTCTTATTTGTGTTATGCAGAAGCTCTTCTTTCAGGTACAACGACAATTGTGGACATGTGGCGCTATATGGATGGCAGTGCAGAAGCTGCACAACAGTTGGGGATACGTGCAGTCTTGGTGCCTTATGTCGCTGAACATCCCGACCATAACTATTTCGAAACGCTGAATAGTAATGAAAAACTGCTGCAAAAATGGCATCAAGCAGCACACGGACGTATTCAAGTCTGGGTTGGTCTAGAGCATTTGTTTTATGCGGAAGAAAAAGCGCTCGCGCGTATTCAAAAACTCTGTAATGACTATCAGACTGGGTTTCACACGCATAGTAATGAAAGTCAGTTTGATGTAGAGGAAAATATTCATCGTTATGGCATGCGACCGATTCAGACCATGGAACAATTGGGCATGTTCGATGTTCCCAAAGCCTTGTTAGCCCATTGCGTTTGGACCAATGCCGCTGAAATTGAGATTTTAAGGCATTACAATGTTGGCGTAGCCCACAACCCCATTTCTAATATGAAACTGGCTTCAGGTGCAGCACCAATTACGCAAATGCTGCAACAGGGTATTGCGGTTGGTTTGGGAACAGATGGGGAAAAGGAAAACAACAATCTGGATATGTTTGAAGAAATGAAAACAGCCTCTTTATTGGCGAAGTTTTCTGGACTGGATGCCGCAGCACTCGATTCTTGGTCGGTCTGTCAAATGGCAACTCAATTGGGTGCAAAAGCACTCGGCATGCAACATCAGATTGGCTCGATAGAAGCAGGGAAATTGGCGGATATTATCGCAGTCGATATTGCGACCCCTCGAATGACACCCTTAATTGATCATGGTCGTTTATTTAACTTGCACACCAATATAGTCCATGCAGTGCAAGGACAAGATGTGCATATGACCATGGTGAATGGGCAAACCGTTGTCGAGAATCGAAAACTGGTGAATGCTGATCTGCAAGCCTTAATAGATCAGGTCAATCAAGCTGCACCGCAATTATTTAAACGTCGTGATGAATGGATGTCACAACACGGTGGTGTGATCATTAATGAATTACAAAGATAATATTGTTCAATTTCAAACGGTTTAATTTTAAGCCCATCATATTGAAGTGAGGGGCATTCATTTGTCGACTTGAACTGATTGCGTGAAGTTATGCCTAAAGTATTTAAGCGAATGATGCATCTATTCTTTCAACTAGCTAAAGCCTCTCAAATTGAGAGGCTTAATCAAAGCTTATGTTTGTTGATTTAGCATGTTAAGAAAGGAGTTTTAATAGCGCTTCCGCAACAGGCGCTGAACTGGCAGGGTTCTGACCTGTAATCAATTTGCCATCTGTGACGACATTTGGCAGCCAGTTCTGAGCTTTATGGTAATTTGCCCCAAGACGAATGAACTCATCTTCAATTAAGAAAGGCACAATATCCGTGAGCTGAACATCGGCTTCTTCACCATTGGTAAAGCCAGTCACATTACGCCCTTTAACCAAAGGTTCGCCATTTGCAGCTTTCACATGACGTAAAACCCCTGGAGCATGACATACAAAGCCTGTCGGCTTGTTCGCTGCAGTAAAGGCTTCAATCAACTGAATAGAGTCTGTCGAATTAGTCAAGTCCCACAATGGACCATGACCACCCGGATAGAACACCGCATCAAAATCTTCTGCTTTCACCGTGTCTAATTTCACCGTGTTTGCTAGTTCCTTTTGTGCTTCAGGGTCTTGGTTAAATCTATGCGTTAATTCAGTTTGAAAATCATCGAGCGCACTTTTGGGATCGAGTGGAGGTTGTCCACCCAGTGGTGATGCCAAAACTATCTCTGCACCAGCATCCTTAAAAGTATAATAAGGAGCGGCAAACTCTTCTAACCAGAAGCCAGTTTTGTGTCCTGTATTACCCAGTTCACTATGTGACGTTAATACCATTAAAATCTTCATCAGTAACTCCTTTGTCCCGTGCAACGGGTTGTATCATTTAATATTTTAATTGTTAAAAAGCGCAGTTAGTGTTGCTTGCTTTTGTTCATATGGCGCGCGTAAACGAAGGTTGGAAGCACCATCCATACTTTGTACCACAACGGCTTTCGCATGGGTAAAACGTCTAAACCCATGAACACCGTGATATGCGCCTATACCTGAAGCGCCAACACCGCCAAAGGGTAATGTATCAATGGAAGCATGGGTCATAACATCATTGATTACGAGTGCACCAGAGGTCGTATGAATTGCAAAATGCTGCTGTTGTGCTTGATCCTGACCAAAATAATAAGCTGCCAGCGGTCGTGGATGAGCATTGATATAGTTAATTGTCTCCTCGAATAGTTGATAGGTTTTGACAGGTAGCAGGGGACCAAAGATTTCTTCCTGCATAATCAGCATTTCATCCGTCACATTCAGTATAAGATGAGGGGCAATTTTCCGCGTAACAGCATCAATATCAGGCTCACCTTCAGGTGCTAAACTAATGATCTTCGCACCTTTACTTTGCGCATCAGACAGCAATGCAACAAGTCGTTCAAAGTGTCTTGGGCTAACAATAGAAGTATAGTCATTATTATGTTGCACACTCGGAAAACTTTCGCTGATGAATTGTTGTGCAGCAGCAACAAAGGCTTTCTCTTGAGCATCTGATAAGAACAGATAATCGGGTGAAACACAGATTTGTCCTGCATTAAAGGTTTTCACCGTCATAATGCGTTGCGCAGCTTGTTGAACATCGGCACTTTCTGCAATAACCACAGGAGATTTCCCTCCCAATTCTAATGTAACAGGTACTAAGTTTTCTGCTGCGGTGCGCATAATATGTTTACCCACAGCGCTGCTTCCTGTGAACACCAAATGATCGAATGGTAAAGCACTAAATGCTTGACCAACTTCAGCATCACCTAAAACCACGACAAGCTCATGAGGTTTAAAATAGCGAGCCACCAATTCTGCGAGCAATTCAGAAGTATGCGGTGTCAACTCTGAGGGTTTCAGCATCGCGGTATTCCCCGCAGCAAATATGCCAGCCAGCGGACCAAAGGCAAGATTAAGTGGAAAATTCCATGGGCTAATAATGCCGACTACACCTAAAGGTTGCTGTTGAATCCAAGTTTGCATACCTTCTGCAGGAGCAGCTACAACTTCAGGTTGCATCCATTGCTCAACATGTTCTGCCGCAAATTTTAAAGCCCCGATACTACTGAGTACATCTGCAAGCAGGGTTTGATACGCACTTCGATGACCAAAATCTTGATTAATTGCAGCGGACAGGGCTAGATGATTCTCACTGAGCAATTGAACCGCGCGAAGTAACCGATCGCGTCGCAATGCCGCACTGGCTGGTCCATGTTTTAAATGGGCACGCTTTAAGCTATTAAGTATGGTCGATAAATCTTCAGAGGTTTGTTGCTTCATCATTATTAAAATATCCTTGGTATTTCAGTAAGATCTGATGTTGAGATCAGGATACGTGTTCTTGTTGAGTGAGTGATAATCATGCTATTTTGGTAGGGGCATAAATAAATTTATGGCTACTCATGTCATTAGTCCGATTAAGAACTTTTATTGAAGTTTATCGTCAGCGTTCAATTAGCAGCGCAGCGCGTAGATTAAACCTAACGCAACCTGCAGTTTCGCAGCATATTGCTGGGCTTGAAGTTGCAATTGGCCGTCCACTATTTGAGCGGCAAGTAAGTGGTGTATTGCCGACGTCTGCTGCGGATGAACTCGCTGCTGATATAGGCGATAAATTAGATGCGGTAGAGGCAGCATTGGCTTCTGCTCGAGCACGTTCACGTGATGTTGCTGGCGCATTGCAATTGATTGGTCATGCCGATTTTATGGCAGAAAAACTGGCGCCTGAGTTAGCCCCTTTATTAGAAGCGGGAATTAGAGTCCGTATGCATACGGGCGATGGTCCAATGGTGACTCAGATGTTACTGGAAGGTCATTGTGATTTGGGAATATCTGCGCATCCAGTCACTGATGCTCGTCTAAAAAGTGAGACGATTTTAACCGACAAGGTAATTGCAGTTGCAGCCCCTAGCGTTGTTGAACGTTTACTCCAAGCAGAAAATTTTCCACAGGCTTTATTACTAGAACCATTACTGGCATATAATCTCGAGTTGTCACTGGTAGAACCTTGGCTGCAACATAATCGAATTGAAATACCTGAATTGACTCTCGCAATGGTCGGACAAGATCTACGTGCTCATCGAAGTTTATTGGTACAGGGAATTGGTTGGTCAGTGATGCCTCAATTCCTGTGTCAGCAGCAATTGGAAAATAACGAATTAAAGATCATTCCTCCACCACGTACACATACTGAAATTAATTATTATTTGATTTGGCTACCGAGTGCACTACGTCAACCTCGGGTTGCACATGCTCGTCAAACGTTGTTGTGGCGATTACAGAATACAGATAAGCCGAAATAAAGAGTTATTTTCAGTTCGGTTCAACTTGAATTCAAAAGATAATGTAGGAATAAAGGAATTTGCTATGTATGTAGACTTAAATAGTGATTTGGGAGAGAGTTATGGCTCGTGGAAGATGGGTAATGATGATCAAATCTTACCGCTTGTCACAAGCGCCAATATTGCTTGTGGATTTCATGCAGGCGACCCGCTTGGAATTTTGAAAACAGTGCGTAAAGCTGTTGAATTGGGGGTAACAATTGGTGCGCATGTTTCTTATCCTGACTTAGTCGGCTTTGGTCGCCGTAATATGCAACTTTCACGAGACGAACTGATTGCTGATGTGCTTTACCAAATTTCGGCGTTGGATGGTCTGGCAAAAGTCGCAGGTTCTAAAGTGCAATATGTAAAACCCCATGGAGCGCTCTATAACACCATCGCCCATGATCAAGTACAGGCTGCCGCAGTCATTGATGCCATTAAAATCTACAACTCTGAATTGGTTTTAGTGGCTCTGGCGAGTTCTAATTTGGTAGATCAAGCGCGTAAAGCAGGCTTAAACGTAGTGTCTGAAGCCTTTGCTGACCGTGCTTATAACAGTGATGGTTCCTTAGTATCACGTCGTTTAGAAGGTGCTGTGTTACATGATGCGGCATTGGTTGCTCGCCGTGTGGTCTCGATGTTGCAAAAAGGTGGTGTAGAGTCTATCGATGGCAAATTTACTCCAATTCAAGCTGACACGATTTGTTTACATGGCGACACTGCTGAAGCGTTAGACATGGCAAAGGCGATTAAAACTGAATTGCAACAGCATGACATCCAAGTTGGCTCATTTATACAAAAAAAATTGTAGAACATTCAATCAAATAAGGTTTAAGTTCATAACAGACCTTTAGGCTTAGATGGGTGAGTTGAGACTCAAGTAGAATTTGCAAGGATACACAAATGCGTTTTTTATCCGTAAACACGGATTGTTTCTTAATCGAGCTTGATAGCCTCGAAGAAACTTTGGCGTTGTACAATCAATTGCACAGCATGAAATTCAAAGGCATTAAAGACTTAATTCCTGCTGCCAAAACCATTTTAGTATTTTTTAATGAGCTAGAAACCAATTTCACAACGCTCATGGCTTGCATTCAGTCGCTAAAAGCCAATTCTAGCTACGAGCTGCATACCCAAGAAGTCATTATCCCAATTCGATATACAGGCGAAGACCTTACACAGGTCGCAGAGTTACAGGGACTTTCTGTTGCTGAGCTCATCCAAAAACATCAGCAAAGTGTCTGGAATGTTGCCTTTATTGGGTTTGCACCGGGCTTTGCCTATTTGACCAGCCCTGATAGACCATTTACTGATATTCCACGCTTATCGGTTCCGCGTAAAAAAATACCATCAGGTTCTTTGGGCTTAGCTGGACAATATTCAGGGATTTACCCAAAAGATAGTCCAGGGGGCTGGCAACTGATTGGAACAACCAACGAAAAAATGTGGGATTTGCAGCGTCAAAATCCTGCGCTGCTGTTGCCAGGTATGACAGTACATTTCGAGGATGTCACGCATCAGCCAATAACAGTCAGTGTTCCTGGGAAAATTCTGCCGACCATCAATCCCCAATCTATTGATGCATTATTTACCGTGACCGCACCCAGTTTACAAATGCTGATACAGGATGAAGGACGACTCAACCAAAGCAAGATTGGTGTCGGAGGTGCTGGTGCAATGGATTTATCCGCCATGCATAGTGCTAACCGAATTGTGGGAAATCCAACGCAGACTGCTGTTGTTGAAGTTTTAAATGGTGGCTTAAAAGCCAAAGTGCATCGCTCAACAGTGATTGCAGTTACGGGAGCAATCTCAACCATCCATATCACATTTTCGGATGGACAAACTGCAAATTTTCAAAGTTATCAAGCCATCGCACTGGATGAAGGGGATGAATTTTTCATTCAAACACCGACCTCTGGATTACGTAACTATCTAGCCGTGCGCGGTGGGCTAGCGGTCGAACCGATCCTGCAAAGTGCCTCTTTTGACAGTCTGGCGGTATTGGGACCAGAGCCATTAAAAGTAGGCGATACCCTTTATCAAGGTCAGGTCAAAACAACATACATTAGCGTAACCGAGATTGCCAAGTTGAATTTGCCTAAAGTTGGGGATTTAGTTGAACTTGATATTGTGATGGGACCACGTACAGATTGGTTTGATGCAGACAGTATTGAACGTTTATGCCAGCAAACATGGCTGGTTAGCAATGAGAGTAATCGGGTCGGGCTACGACTTTTGGGAGAACAACCCTTGGTGCGTAAAATTAACCGTGAACTCGAAAGTGAAGGAACCTGTATAGGTGCCTTACAAATTCCGCCCAACGGTCAACCCGTTCTGTTTATGAATGATCATCCGCTTACTGGGGGATATCCCGTC
Organism: Acinetobacter zhairuonensis; assembly: GCF_022601715.1. Classification (GTDB taxonomy): domain Bacteria; phylum Pseudomonadota; class Gammaproteobacteria; order Pseudomonadales; family Moraxellaceae; genus Acinetobacter. Next base: position 119,489 of record NZ_JAKVIM010000006.1, read on the forward strand.
ATTGCCAGTGTCGCGAAACACCATTGGGACTTGGTGGCGCAGATTCCAGCAGGTTGCCAACTCAAATTTAGAAAAATTGCTGAATTTACAGATTTAGAGAACAAAGCATGAAGACTGAAAAATTATTGATTGCCAATCGCGGGGAAATTGCCGTTCGTATAATTCATGCTTGCCGTGATCTGGGTATTCCATCGGTTGCAGTTTATGCAGATGACGACATCGGCAGTATGCATGTAGAACTTGCTGATGAGGCATGGGGCTTAGAAGGGGCTAGTGCCAGTGAAACTTATTTAAACATTGCCAAAATTCTAGAAATTACCAAAAAGTCCGAAGCGACCATGGTTCATCCTGGCTATGGATTTTTATCTGAACGTGCTGAATTTGCACAAGCCGTGATTGATGCAGGTTTAAAATGGATCGGACCATCACCCAGTGCCATTAAAAAATTAGGCGATAAAATTGAAGCACGTAAAATTGCCGCTTCAGTCGGTGCTCCATTGGTACAAGGCACACAAGAACCTTTGAACAATGCGGATGAAGCCCTCGCATTTGCCAAAGAGTTCGGTTTACCGATTGCCATTAAAGCAGCATTTGGTGGCGGTGGGCGCGGATTAAAAGTTGCATGGAAACTTGAAGAAGTAAAAGAGCTTTATGATTCCGCAGTTCGTGAGGCAAAGGCTGCATTTGGGCGCGGTGAATGTTTTGTTGAACAGTATTTAGATCAACCCCGTCATGTTGAAGCACAGGTGATTGCCGATCAGCATGGCAATATTGTGGTGCTGGGCACGCGAGATTGCTCTCTGCAACGCCGTAACCAAAAACTGGTGGAAGAAGCACCTGCGCCGTTTATCAGTACTGAAATTTATCAGCAAATTCTTAATTCAGCAAAAAATATCTGTCAGGCAGCAAACTATATCGGAGCAGGGACGGTTGAATATTTACTGAGCCGAGATGGAAAGTTTTCCTTTTTGGAAGTCAATACACGCTTGCAAGTCGAGCATCCTGTGACCGAAGAAACAGCTAAAGTCGATTTGGTGGTTGAGCAAATTCGCGTAGCGCAAGGGCATCCACTCTCGATTACAGAAACACCAAAAGCGCAAGGGCATGCCATTGAGTTCCGTATTAATGCAGAAGACCCAGCGCGCGGTTTTATCCCCGCATTTGGTACGCTCAACTTATTTGATGCACCTTCTGGGCATGGGGTACGTGTAGATACTGGAGTCCGCACAGGATCCTTGGTTTCCAGCCATTTTGATTCACTCATGGCAAAACTGATTGTGACGGGTCCTACACGTGAGGTTGCAATTGCGCGTGCCAAACGCGCACTCAAGCAATTCAAAATAGAAGGCATCGCTTCTGTTTTAGATTTTCATCGTGCGGTATTAAACGAACCAGACTTCACGGATAATTTTAAGGTGCATACCCGCTGGATTGAAAATGACTTTAAACATGAGTTAAAGCCATTGAAACGCAGTATCCCCAATCATCAACAGCCGATGCTACTGAGCTATATTGAAATTGATGGCAAATTACATCGTTTAGGTCTGCCTGCAAACATGTTTGCACAAAATCCAATAAACATGACTCAAGCGATGGCAACTCCTGAACAAAGCCTACAACCTGAACATTTGCTTGCACCGATTAATGGGGTAATTAGTGCATGGAAGGTCAAAAGTGGTGAACAAGTCGAGCAAGGACAAGTGGTTGCCATTATGGAAGCCATGAAAATGGAAGTTCCTGTGCAAGCGCATCAAACTGGAGTATTAGAAATCTTGATACAACAGGGCATAAGTTGCCATGCGGAAGATATCATTGCCTCAATTCAGTAATTCTAGAGATTAAAGATCATACTCATTTCTAATGACCTGATTCTATTTTGGAGAATCAGGTCTTACCAATTTACCCGATTTTTTCAGCGCTAGAGTGTGTAGTGCGATCATCTCATATAAGACATCGTCGAGCGAATTCGGCTTTAGTACTTCCGATTATCAGCAATTTTAAGATACTGAAATCAATTGAAAATCAATGCCCGCATAGTGCTCTAAACGCTCAATAAAGCGTTGGTCAAACATGGTCGCAGGCGTCCAAAATCCGCCACTGCGCCCAGTTTTCTGCCCATTGCTATGGTGATCAAGCACCAAACTCAGTGCAGCCTGACCGAGCATTTTTCCTGTCGAGCCATAGCCAGGATCACGATCTCCAGTCACTTTAATTTGTATGACTTTTCCATCGTCCGATTTGCCCATAAAGCGGATATCAAAAAATCCTGAAAGTTGCTGTTCTGGTGTCGGACCTTCACCTGGCTTTGGAAGCATATAGCGCTCCATGACTTTGCTGATTGGTTTGCTCACTGCACCCAGCATGAAAGCACCTAATCCCGCCACCAAAGAATACGCTTTGGCACGACCACTGAAACCCTGACCCATCAACATCGCTTCATTGTAAGAAAACTGATCTCCATAGGAATGATTGGCAAGCGCATTAGAGCGATGTACAACCCGTTCATTAATTGCAGACATCACAAATGGTGCAATCCAAGCGTTAAAATCTGTATCAAACTCAGCAGTCTTTACATAATGTTGTTTCTTTTGGAAACCATGATTTTCAGGAGCAAGCAAATATGGATTGACTAATTGTTTACGCAGTACAGGATCGGCTGCTGCTTCCTGAATAATATTGATCATGCTGGCAATGGTACCGCCCGAAGCACCACCTTTTAGTGCCTTAACGCGCATTTTGACTTGCGTCGCAGGTGCATGCCAGTGTTTTTGAGCCTGTTGTTGTAAGAAATAGACCCCCATATCGGATGGCACAGAATCAAAACCACAGCAATTCACAATGCGCGCACCTGTTTGCTCAGCTTGGCTCTGGTAGCGATCCAGCATTTTTTTGATCCACTGTGTTTCACCCGTCAGATCACAATAGTCTGTTCCCGTTTCAACACAGGCTTTAACCATGGCTTCACCATACAATGCATAAGGACCTACGGTAGACACCACCACACGCGTTTGTTCACACAGTGCTTTAATGGCATGGGCATCATTTACATCGGCAATAATGGTGGTTAAATCTTTGGCTGCATTCCCCAATGTTTGTTTTAAAGCATCCAGTTTACTTTGCGAACGACCTGCAATTGCCCAATGAATTTGTTCACCTGACGGACCTTGCTCAGCAAAATACTGCGTCAGATAAGTTGTTAAAATTTGTCCCACAAAGCTGGTGGCACCAAATACAACCAAATCAAACTGTGCTGTTTCTGTGGCGGTCATTGATATTCTCCTGATGAGTCTTGTTTATACGTATGGAGCCTGCAATTTAGATGAACACTATAAGATTAAAGTAAACTTTAAGGTCAAGAGAGTTGTGCAAATGAATATTAGTGAATTGTCAAAGCTAAGCGGTCTGAATACACCGACTATTCGGTATTACGAGCAAATCAAGTTGTTGCCTAAAGCCAAACGACTTGCCAATGGTTATCGTAAATATTCTGAAGATGATTTACAGCAACTCCACTTAATTAAACAGGCACAACAAGTGGGCTTTTCTTTGGAAGAAATTAAATCTTTAATTCCTGCCAATATTTCAAACTGGAATCATGAAAAACTAATTGAAACGTTGAATGACAAAGTCAAAGAAATTACCAAAATGCAAAAAATGCTGGCTAGTAATAAAAAGAACTTACTACAGCTCATTGAGTCTATTCAAAATAAACCGAATGACATGAGCTGTGAAGATAATGCCAAACGTTTAATGAATATTTATTACACGGAATCTAACGAAATAACTGAGAAGTCTTAGACGTTTATCTTCTGAATTATTAAATAATTTATATCTAACTTGTAAGTAGGGATAACCCTATAAGACACGCTTGACCTTAAACCTAAAGTATACTTTAACCTTATATTTCTTTATGAACATTTTGTGGTAGATATTCATGCTGACGTTACAGCCTATAAACATTCGCTTTCAACGTGATAGGGCAGCGGTCCCTTCGATATTGGCTATCTTACTTTCCATTTCGGTATGTCGTTATGCTGATCAGACCAACATTAATAACAAACCAAGATTTTTTAATTGTCATGAATAATCACACGAAATATCCATTTCCAGAAGAGACAACTTAAGTTTGGCTAACAGAGTTAACTCATTTTTACGATGTAGCACATGCGACTGGTTATGACATCGATTTCATCAGTCCAAATACCCTTAAGATTTCCAACAGTTTCCTTCCTGATATTTTCATACGTATAATGCCTCGCACATTTACTCCGCAGATATCTGTAGGGTAAAGATAAATCGATGAACAGCAATGGGGGCAGAATGCTGAAATCCTTGTTACGTCTAAGTCATAGTCAACTTGGGCTTTTGATTGCACCCTTTATTTTTATTGCTGCTTTGACGGGATTACTGTATGCCTTAACACCGCAAATCGAACAAAGTATTTATCATCAGCAACTTTTTGCCGAACATGAAGTTGGAGCATTGGCTCAACCTTTGAGTTTACAAGTCAAAGCTGCTCAAGAAGTTTTGCCTAAAGACGCCCAGATCATTGCAATACGTACAGCTCCGACAGAGAACAGTACCACCAGAATACTGTATCAAGGCTCCCAAGATTCCATTACATCGATGGCTATTTTTGTGAATCCTTATACGCTTAAGGTACAAGGTCAGCTTGCTGCGTATGGCACCAGTGGTGTGCTGCCTGTCCGCACCTTTTTAGATCAAGTTCATCGAAATCTATTGCTCGGAGAGTGGGGACGTCTTTACAGTGAACTTGCCGCAAGTTGGCTCGGGATATTTACACTCACAGGACTGCTACAATGGTGGCTTAAACGTAAACAGATTAAGACATCTGCACATCAGCGTAATCGTTTCATTAAATGGCATTATCTGACCGCGTTGCTGATTTTACCGATGCTTTTATTCTTATCCATTACGGGTTTAACTTGGTCAAAATGGTCAGGTGCAAATATTGCCGAAATTCGACATTGGTTAAATAGCGATACGCCAACGTTGAATAGACAAATTCAAATGACATCACATTCACAGCATGTCGACCCACATGCAGAACATCATGGCAAGATGAATATGTCTTCTGATATGAAGGTATTGGACTTTGATTATTTTGATCAGATGGTCACAATTGCCAGAGCCAATGGACTGATGGCAACCGCCTTGCAGATCAAACCAAGTTATCAGCACAATCAGGCATGGACGGTAGAGGAAATAAATCATCGTCATCCGATACAAATTGATGCTTTAGCGGTTGATATCGCGCAACAAAAAGTGATTGATCAAGTGCATTTTAAAGATTTCCCTTTGTCAGCTAAATTGACGCGTTGGGGTGTCGATATGCACATTGGAGTATTGTTTGGTTGGTGGAATCAACTTATTTTGGTGCTGAGTGCACTGGGGATATTAATGATTACCGCTTTTGCTTATCGTGCATGGTGGAGCTATAGCCGTCCTGCAGAGTCCATTCAGCAATTGAATAAGAGTTTGAGTCAGCTTTGGCAGCAAGGTAATCTTCTACCTTTAAGCATTCTTATTATGAGTTTAGTTTTACTCTATTTTTTAGTGCCTGTATGGGTCGTAAGTATAGTGGTATTACATATCATCTTCGCGGTTGGACAACTCTTTAAACAGATCAAACATTAAGCAATAGAGTCACTTTTGCAATTTTTAGCTGATGAGCATTATTTCGAAATTGATTTTTTGTAGCTGTAAAACATGTATAGATTGAGTTTTAGTCGTTTATGACAAATAAATTGATCTAAAACCTTACATTGCTTTGATCATTATATCTATGCTAATTTCGCTGAGCTCAAGCTGAATGGACGAGTAGTGGATTGAGAACGGCTTTGGTTCTCGCATTAGTGGCGATGTTTTTACAAGTTGCTGTATTTTTACAGCCCTTATTACCTGAGCAATTTCAAATTTCTCGGGTTTGCGTCACGATTGCTGAATTATCCGCTACGTCCAAATCAACGCTGCATAGCATGCACAAAATGCAAACTCATGATTTGCATCAATCAGATGTTCAGCAGCTTCAGATCTCAAGTTCCCAGCATGATCATACACTTGATCATCAATGTATGTTCTGTACTGTTTATGGACATTTAATTGCAAACTTAAATCTTGAGATCCAAGAAGTATTTGAACGATTACAAATCCGATTACTGACTTTTCAGAAAGCATTTAAGCATGTCTTCTTTGTATTACAACGCTTATTTTTAAGTCCTCAAGGACGAGCCCCGCCTGTATTCGCCTAAAACTCCAGTAGCAAATCATCATGCGCGTTAAACACTCAACAGCTTTGAATGATTTGTTCAACGTTTTGTTGTTCATACTTCGTAGTTTTACGTAGATCCCCTTGTATTCATTTCTGATATTTCAAAATTGCTAGAAAGCATGCTGAAGAAAAAAATGGGGATCGCAGTAAATGATCGAGATATTTAGGCTTGCATAAGCGCTGAGCAAAATATCAGGAGGGAGGTTTTGGTAATTCTTCTCATCAATCTGATCAAACAGCTACGCAGTATTGAATTAACCCCTTATTCAAGTTTAAAAAAATTTTAGGTTTTTATTCATGGCGAAGTTTGTATTTCATCCACTGACCTTAGGTATTTTACTGGCTCAATTTTCAATGGGCACAGCTTCTGCTGCTGAAACCACTGAGAACAATACAGCACAACTCGCAACCATTACTTTAACTGCTGAGAAGCAGGATGAGCGCCATACTTCATCTCAGGCGATTACCCAGTTTAACCATGACTTATTGGAAGTGCCATTTACCAAATCACATGTCTCAAATGAAGATATTCAAAATCATAATGTTCAGCGTGTGAGTGATGCGTTGTCCTTGGTGAATGGTGTAGTTTATCAAGACAGTTATGGTGGTGGATTTTGGGATAACTATTCCTTCCGAGGCTTTAGTACCGACCCCAATATGGGGACAATCTACATGCGTAATGGGCTCAGTTCCGTGAGTGGTATTCATACCCCTAGAGATATGATCAATATTCAAGCAATTGATTTCCTGAAAGGACCAATGGCCGCGATGTATGGGCAGGGCGCGATTGGAGGCATCATGAACATTACCACCAAACAGCCCGAATGGCAGAACAAGAATAGTTTAAATCTAAGTGGCAGCACCTTAGAAGAATACCGTGCTGCTGTGGATACTACAGGTGCAATAAATCAGGATGTGGCTTATCGCCTTGGATTGGCTTATGAAAATAACCAGAGCTTTCGCAATCAAGTCGATAGTGAACATTATTATATTGCCCCACAACTGGCTTGGAAGCTTTCGGAGCAAACCCAGTTGAATCTGGATACCGAATTTGCAGAATCCCAAGGGGTATTTGATCGCGGTATCCCAATGGTCAATGGTCAGTTCACCTTGAATAAAAAAACCTTTTTAGGTGAACCGAGTGATGGTGATATTGAGATCAAAGATCAAATGTATCAATTACGCCTAAATCATGAATTTAATGACAATTGGAATAATACGACTGCAATTACCTATAGTCATGGAGAACGTGCAGGAACATCGACCGAAATCTCGTCTATTGCGCCAGATGGAAAAACCGCAAACCGTTTCCGTCGCTCACGACAATTTGAAACCGATACCAGCGATTTTCAGTCGATTTTACGAGGCAAGTTCGATACGGGATCGATTCGCCATGAAATAGTTACAAATCTAGAAGCTAGTCACTATACCATTGATCAGTTACAACGCCGAAGTGCAGCAGGGACATCCAGTCAGATAGATATCTACAATCCTGTGTATGGTCAGAATATTCTTCCTTTAACCCGCATTACCAAAGACAGCAAAGAAACGCAGGATATCTTGGGCTTTAATCTTCAAGATCAGATTTTTCTCAATAATCAGTGGAATGTATTGATTGGTAGTCGTTTCAATCGCTTAGAACAGCAAATTGAGGATCATCGTACAGGAAACTCATCCGAACAGGCATTTACACCGTTTACACCTCGTGCAGGGATTAATTATCAACCCACTGAAAAACTTTCTTTTTATAGCAATTGGGGCAAGGCATTTGAGTTAAATACAGGCTTGAATAAAGACAATGAGCTGTATGACCCTGAAAAAACTGAAAGCTGGGAAGTTGGAGGCAAGTATCAGTTCTTGGCAAAAAGCTGGTTAGGCTTAACCTATTTTGATCTAGATAAGCAGCATTTACTCACGGAAGGTATTAGTGATAGCTATGTCGATAGTGGTCGAGTGCAAAGCCATGGTCTTGAGTTCGAGTTACAACATCAGTTCACAGATCATCTACGTGTCAATGCCAACTATACCTATACCGATGCTTCAATTGTAGAAAGTGAAGTTGAAGCAAAAGGTGCCAGACTTAAAAATATTCCAAAACATACTGCTAATTTAAGTGCAGATTATCAGTTTAGTCTGGTGGGGCATGAAGCAGGTTTGATTGGCAATGTAAATTATTATGGCAAACGTAGTGCAAACTATATCGACAATGGCACAAGCTTACCTGAATTTACTGTGGTGAATCTTGGAGGATATGTTCAAGTACATCCAGATTTACGTGTCCAGTTGAATATAGAGAATCTATTCGATCGAGACTACTACGTATCTAGCTATACCAACAACTGGGTACAACCCGGTGAACCACTGAAGGCAACAGCAACCATTCACTGGGCATTCTAAGCCGGCATGAGTTTAGGTTTTATACCAAACTGGCTCATTGTTATGACTTTCAAATCACTAGAATGAATGACTTGGAGTAATCACATCAATTACTCCAAGTATCATGAATTTTGCGACTTTAATACGACATTTTTCTATTGTTAATTTAAAACTTATCAATGAGGTAGCACTAAGGTTCTAGCGATCATTTTCAATAAAAAAAAGTCAACTCCATTTCATCTAGGAATTACTATTCAAGACCAACTACTGTGGTGATATAACCTGTGGTGAATAGGATGGAAAGACCCAGAAGCATTTCCAAACAGATGGCATAACTTAATTTTTTCGCAAATTTGGGATCTTGCAAACGAGGAGTGAAGTACCATTTGTTAAAGGCCGCCAATAATATAATACTGAGTACCAAGAGGATTTTAATGATAAACCCCTGTCCATAAGCAGTGCTGAGGAGGGTATTGAAATCTTGTACAAGCAACAGCACGATACTGATCCCACAAGTCGCTAGTATCGCGACAATTACCGCGGCAATTTGACCAAACACGTGCATGCGCTCTTTTAATGGCAAACCATGAATTAAGGTGCTGGTTTTCCATAAAGGATAGAGTGATCCCATCCATAAAGACATCGCGAATACATGCAGTGATAACAACAAGTGACCGAACCGGTCTAAATGGGTGACATGTCCAAGTTGAGAAAAACTGAACAGAATGGGGAGAATCAATAAACCTATAACAATGGCTTCAACATTAGAAATTGGACGTGCTTTGCTTAGTTTAATGATCATCAACAGAAGGATGAGGGCAAAGCTGATAGACCGAATCATGTAAGCATGCCCGATCGGGGTATTTATGAGCAAGGAGATGTAGTTGCTATCCCACATACCCGACAGACCACTATTTGAAAAACTGCCGATGAGAACAAAAAATCCTAGAACACTCGTCACTAAACCTAAGCCTGCGCCAAGCGTGATGTATTTAAGGAGCATTTGCTGAATATTGGTATAACGTTTAAGTAGATACGAGCAGAATAACCCACCTGTCACAAATGCAACGCCAAGATATAACATGCCTTTGACTAGCCATGATAAATAGTCCCAAGTTTCAGCAACCATATTCTTCGTCCTTGCAACGACATCATGTCAGCCAAAGATTGACATGATGTCCATTGAGATTTTTTATTTTGGTGATTTTAGCGTGAAATTATATTCACCACTCATGTGATGACCATCCATGCCCATGGTGGTCCAGATCACAGTATATTTGCCTGATTTTAGTTTTGGCAGAGCGACTTCAAATGATTTTTTTAAGTCATGATTGACTTGGTAATTTAGCGCGATCGTTTTACTTTGCGCATCCTTCAGCTTGACGTTCATTAACATCACTTCGCTGCCAAAGTTCAGTCTTAAACTGTTAGGCTGGCTTGCAACAGTAGCATTGATGGCTGGATTTGCGCTTTCAAGACTCACATGGGCTAAAGCACTTGAAGAGGCAACCACTAAACTTGCACCCAAAAGCATATTACGTAAGGCATTTGTTGTACGTTGAGAGAAAATCATGTCCTCATCCTTTTAAAACTATCAGGGGTTAAGCAATGGCTTAATCAAGCTTCTCGGCTTGGTAAATTGCTCATCACCTTTTTCTCTATTATTCAGGATCTAATGAAACGCCTCGATGACTTCAAAATTACATTTTTGTCATTTTCGGTGGTGGACAGGGAACTGAGTACACTTTGCGGAACCCTATAGACTTGTAGATCAAATAGATAAAATTTTGTTATTACAATACTTTTTAAAATGAGTGCGTAGAAAGTGTCTAAATTCTCTTGAAAGGGAACCTAACCATTCAGGTTTATCAAGCCATTTCCTGCATGATTGTGAACAGCTTCTTCGGACATTCCTGTGAGAATAAGGAATGTCTAAAAAGCAAAAACAGCAACGCGTTAATTTTTAAAGGTGATTGTAAAAATAATATGTCCGTTTTGATAATCGGCTTGGATGGTTGCTCTATGTACATCAAGAATAGATTTAGTAATAGCCAGTCCTAAGCCTGTCCCTTCTTCAACGCGCTGTCGAGATGCATCGGTGCGATAAAACCGATCGAATAGCCGACTCAACTGTTCTTGTGATAAAGGGGGGCATTCATTTTCAATTTTAAAAATTGTGGTCTCTGTGTTTTGCTCGCAGTTGATGTTAATGGTGGAATCTGGCTTACCATATTTAATCGCATTCGATAGCAAATTACTCAGTGCACGGCGCAGCATTAACGGATCACCCTGTACATTGGCAGAACCACTTTGGCTTAAAGACATATTTTTTTCAGCAGCGATTGCATCATAAAAGTCAAACAAAGCGGCAACTTCTTGTTCTAAATTCACTTGTTGTAAATTGGGTAAATGTAATCCATGCTCTGCTTTAGCAAGAAAAAGCATATCCGAAATCATACGGGCTAAACGTTCAAACTCTTCTAAATTTGAAAAAAGAACTTCCTGATAAGTCTGAATATTTCGGCTACGCGATAAACAAACTTGTGTTTGAGTCATCAAGTTGTTAATTGGCGTTCGAATTTCATGTGCAAGATCCGATGAAAAGTCGGACAGTTTTTCCACCGCTATTTCTAGTCGATCTAGCATCTCGTTAAAAGCGATGGCGAGTGATCTCAATTCGGTTGGAGTATGGTCGACTTCTAAACGTTCAGACAGATGTTGGGCTGAAATACCTTCTGCAACTCTTGCCATGTTTTGAACAGGGCGAAGACCTCGCCATGCAGCAAGCCAACCAAAGAACATTAAACAGAGTGTACCGACTAAGCCTATATAAAGTAGCTGTTGTCTAAAATTATTTAAAAAATGTAGATGTTCAGAAGTATCTACCCCAACAATAATTTGAGCTGATGGAACCATAAGATTTTGCTCAAAAGATTTCTTATAGACCAGCCCACGATAGACTTTATTTTGATTCCGCCATTCTACCCATGTGTTTTTGGGGGACTTGGTGAGCACTTTAGAATCAATGACGGTCGGTGCCGAACTAAAGATAATTTCCCCAGAGGGGCGCTCAATCTGAACGATTAAATCATGATGACCAACTAAGGCATCTTTTAAATATAAATTGAGCTCTTGTGCACTAGAAGGATTTTGAGCCAATAAGTTTTCAACCAGTTGAATTTTGCCCTCTAACTGCGTTCTGTCTTGCATTTCAAAATGATGCATTACAAGTTGATGAATGACCAACCCCATAATCATTAAGATAATAATAGTGGAAATGGAAAAGACGAGTGCAATACGAAAGCTGATTGCATTCAACAATTTATGAGTCATCTTCTATCTCTAGCACATAGCCCATACCACGTATGTTCTGAATCAGTTTAGGGCTAAAGTCACTGTCAATTTTATTTCTTAAGCGTTTAATCGCGACTTCGACAACATTGGTATCGCTATCAAAGTTCATATCCCAGATTTGCGATGCAATCAGCGCTCTAGGTAGGATTTCTCCACGCCTACGCATAAATAATTCCATCAGTGCAAACTCTTTTGCCGTCAGGTCAATGCGTTGTCCCGCCCGTGTGACACGCCGTTTACGCAGATCAAGCTCAAGATCCGCAATGGTAATAATATTGCTGTCTTCTTTTTGTTGCCCGCGCCGCAGAAGACTTTTTATTCGAGCCAGTAATTCGGCAAAAGCAAAAGGTTTGACCAAGTAATCATCTGCACCTAAATCTAAACCTTTGACTCGATCTTCAATTTGATCACGAGCAGATAGAAACAGAATCGGCATGGTTTTACCACTTTTTCGGATATCTTGAATGATGCTCCAACCATCTAGTTTAGGTAACATCACATCCAAAATAATCAGGTCATATTCTTCAGAAAGCGCTTGATACTTGCCCGATAATCCATCTGTGACCCAGTCGGTAATATAGCCTGCTTCAGTCAACCCTTGCTTCAGGTAATCCCCAGTTTTTTGTTCATCTTCAACCAATAAGATTCTCATAGACAAAATCCCATATCACACCTGACTATCATAATAGCGTGATAAATAGGTGATTTTACGTAGATTACAAAAATGTCATTTTCATGTCACTTAGATGTTTATCACTCAGGGATATGTTAGGGGAAGAAAGTTAATTTTTGGAGCAAAAAATGAAAATGATGTTTCGCTGTGGTTTAACCACTTTCATGTGTGTTGGTGCTTTAGTGATGGGTACCCAATCTTGGGCAGCGGAGGCTAAGCCTGCAGTAGCTCAAACTCCAGCCAAGGCTAAAATGCAGGAGAAATGCCCAGAACCGTGTGATATGAAAACTATGGAGAAAATGCAACAAGACCATAGCCAACATACCCAAATGGCAGAGATGTCTGAGATGGATCATTCTAAAATGATGGACATGGATCACTCAAAAATGGACCATTCTAATATGAATCAATCCGCTCCAAAAAAATAAGGGTTGAAACAATCCGTTTTGAAACAAAAAGAGCATCAAAGTTGATGCTCTTTTTACTTTAAGCTGGTCAAAGGCTTTTATTTATAGATTTAGATCATGCCCTTTGATCTAATAAAAATAAACTTCATTTCTAAGTAATGATAAAAATTCAACAAATCAAGAGCAGTCTATACACGCCATCCTTTTCAATAGGTGCTCTATGTACACAAGGTAGGACTTGCTGTGTTGGATGATCTACTGCCAAGCGCCAAAGATGTCCTATACCTAAATTTATAGGTATGGCATTGGGTTTAGGTTGATAATGTAAATCAAAGAAATACTCTTCAAGGAAAGCTTCAAATTCAGCTTCTGAACCCTCATGTAATTCTTTGAGTTTTTCCCTTATTTCTGGAATTGAAATTTTTTGCTCGACCTGATCATTGGGCAAAATATCACTTGCTGCACCATGATAAGTACATAAAAAAGTATCCGTAGCGATGGGAGAACGATCAACATGATACGAATAGACATCGGTTGAAATGAAATCTAGTTCGTCATCTCGTTCGTAACATTTCAACAAATTAAGTGAAGGAGATGCTCCAAAATCAGTTAATAACTGAATATCACTTAAGAGAATGTCCCTCGCCAAATTGCCTTTTTCTGAAAGTTGCAGTGCTAAAAGGTCATCAACAGATATTTCGGTCATATTTTCTTTTAATTCAAGTTTAGCTACGATCTCTTGAAAATCGCCAACTAAATTTCTAGACCAACAAATCGCATTCATGGTTCCTTGGAAAGGTGAATTCACGAGTTCAGAAAAGGTAGAAACTACCTTAACTTGCTTATTGTCAGAAAACGAATTCTTCATACTAGCATTAAATCAATCATCAACCGTGCGGGATAATATACCCATACTCAACATTTTAGAAATGGAAATAACGAAAGAATACATGAGTGCTTCTAGCAAAGAGGCTAGATTGATAAAGACGTATTGTCATCCTATTTTTTTATGAAGAAAAATAATCCAGTGCATGAAACACTTGTTAAGATCAGATAGCGTCTAAAGGTTTGATGCCTGTAAATGACTTCAACCTTTAAAGGTGTTTTTTCACCATGAAATAAAGAATGAATAGGAACATTTTATGTCTAATGAAAATAAACGTGCAATTGTGGTGGGGACTTCAAGAGGGATTGGTTTAGGGCTGGTGCGTGAGCTACTCAATCAGCATTGGAGTGTAATCGCGACTATCCGAGATATAACCCAAGTGCCTGCCGATCTGAAGCAACTGCTTTCAGAGCATCCAGACAAACTAGAATTGGCTGAGTTAGATTTAAGCAATGTACAAACTGCGGACAGCATTATCAGTAAATATCCTGAGCATTCCATTAATCTATTGTTGGTTTCTGCGGGTATTTTAGGACCAGAACATCAACGCGTGGAGCAGTGTACCCCAAATGAAATTGCGAATCTGTTTTGGGTCAATAGTATTGCACCTGTAACCATTGCCAGAAAGTTCCTTCTTCTAATGAAAGCAAACAGCGTAATTGCATTTATGAGCTCAATCATGGGCAGTATTACTTTAAACGAAGATGGCAGTATGGAATTGTATCGTGCCAGTAAGGCAGCACTGAACAGTATTACCCGTGGCTTTGCACAAAAGGAGGCAATTCCTGCGCAAATTGGTGTTCTAAATTTACATCCAGGTTGGGTTCAAACTGAAATGGGTGGCAGCCTTGCACCTGTAACTGTGAAAGAGAGCACCGCAGGAATTGTAAGTTTGATAGAAGGCTTTCTTGGTAAGACTGAACAAAAGTTTATTGATTTTCAGGGGAATGAAATGGCGTGGTAGCCATATTCTTAAATAATAACAGTCCTCTCATGATTTGAAGGGCTGTTGAGTAGACAAGTCCGATAACCATTTAAAAATAAATGCACTGTGTTTTGAATATTGTCTTGCAATTGTTCTATCGTGGGTAAGTAGAACTCATCTCTGAACAAATAGTAATGCCCGAAAACACACAATTGAATAAATTAAATGGTTGCTGTAGCCACCTTTTCAAGGTGATGACCCTCTTGTTGATTGAGTTTCGCTAAAAACTCTTCAACGTGCTGCGGCTCTGCATCAACATGATGTATTTTCCAATGTGCAACACTATAGCTTGGTCAACTATGGTTGGCGCTCAGAAGTTTATTCGGATGTGAATAATTCAATTTATTCTAAAATTCTAAGTTATGGCGTGTTAAATCTAACCACAGGAATTCGTATTCCATATGGCAAAAATGATGTCGATTTATCACTCTGGGCAAAAAATGCCTTGTATATTCAAAATATATATAAGGCATTTAATTGTGAATATCCAAGAAGCCAACAGAGATAATAAAAATAAACTTATCAAACACTTATATGGAATATACAAATATTTTTAACTGTTTGAATATCAATTTTTTGTACCTAAATATATTGAAAATTGCATAGCTGACTATTTCATGTGATTCTATGCCCGAATGGCTTTTTTGCTTAAAACAGATGAATGACAGGCAAGAAATTGTTTTTTCTCAGGAAAATCAATTACGTTCTTTTTTTTGTCAAGAACTCAAAAATTTGAGTATTCATTTGTATGTAAAACTTGTGGGTGATGTGTTGTATGAAGAAAATTAAAGTGTTGCTGTCTAAAGTTGTTAAGCAATTGAAGACGTATTTATTGCATATTTTACTTTTCTGCTTGATATGTGCTGGCTTAGCAGTCGCTTATAATAGGACTGTGGTTAAAAATGAAAAACTAGCTGAACAGGCACAATACTATAATTTGAAAACTGCGGATGATCTGTTCAAGTTAAACAGTGCAGAATTAGCCAATACAACAAAATTCATTGTTGTTAGCCCAATCTCTTATTCAAGTAAAGCAATCTTTGTGAAACAAAAAAATAAGAAAGAGATTACTGTCTATGAAGGTGTGAGCTATGAACTGTATTCAACGTATTTGAAAAATACTTTTGAGCCGTATTATTCCAAAAATAAGAATATCGATTGGCAATATACAGAAAGCATGAAAGATATTCATAAGCGACTTGGTGTTCCAAAAGATCCGTTGGTTGTAAAAGAACCCGCAGTTGAAGGTAGTGGCAGTGGTGCTTTGGGCACTGTAATTAACTTGGTCTTTATCGGCTTAATCCTCTGGGGCTTTATTTACTTTCAAAACCGTAGTTTGGCGACTTCTGCAAATCGTGTTGAGCCGAAAGACATCAAAGATGATTTGGATGATTTAGTTGGCCTGCAAGATATTAAGGCGGAACTACTACAAATCGAAGATATGATCCGAAATCAGGAACTTTACGCGCAGTACAATGTCACCAAAAAGTTCAATATCATGATGACTGGACCTGCTGGTGTGGGTAAAACCAAAATTGCTCGTTGTTTAGCAAAACGACTGGATATCCCTCTTATTTATCAATCCGCTGCAAGCCTGCAAAGTGGCTATGTAGGTGGTGGTCCAAAAGCTTTAAAGAACCTCGTAAAAAAAGCATCTACGTCAAAACGTGCGATCATCTTTTTAGATGAAGCTGAATCATTGCTTATGAGCAGAACACATTCAGGCGTGAAAGATTGGGAACGCGATACCATCAACGCATTGTTAGCACTTTTAGATGGTGTGAATACAACTAAATCTGAAATTATATGGATTGTGGCATCCAATATGGATGAACATAAAATTCAAATGGATGATGCAATGTTGCGTCGTTTCCATCTTAAAATTAACTTCCGCTTACCTAACTTTGAAGAACGTCGAGAGATTCTTTCCCGTTTAATCAGTAAGTTGGATAGTAACAAAGTAAGTACTGACCTAGACCTCAATAAAATCGCCAGTGTATCAAGTTCAATGAGTCCCGCTATTTTGGAAACTCTGGTTGGTCGTGCATCCTTAATTGCATTACAGGAGCGTACTGCGGTTTCTCAAGATATTTTAATGCAGGCTTTTGAGCGTGTTGCAGTGGGCTTAACTGACCGTGAAACCACAGCCAATATGCTAGAAAAACGCGTATTGATTGCACGTCATGAATCTGGGCATTTCATTATGCAGTTACACGAGGCTTTACTAAAAAGCAAAGGAGACTTAAAACATCTTCATGAACACATCGATGTCATCAAAATTTCTACTGAATCTGTCTCTAAAATGGGGGCATTGGGTTTTGTACTAAGTAAAGAAAAAGAGTTGAAGTTAGAATCTCTCTATGATTACGAGTTACAGATTATGCAGCTATATGGCGGGATGGTAAATGAAGAGCTTTACTATAACGCCGTTGGCGTGACCGCAGGCGCACATAATGATATTGAAAAAGTGACGCGCTTACTTAAAGTCATGATTGGAGAAGTTGGTTTTTATCAGGATTTCAAACTGAATTACTCAGTTTTAATGAAAGATAAAGAAATGAGTCCAGTACAATTAGACCTGATTGAACAACACTCGAAACGTCTTTATGCTAGTACGAAAATGTTGCTAGCGAATTTCATGGAGCTGACAAACAATCTATCGGATAAGCTCATCGAAAACTATGTACTTGAGATTGATGAGGCTTTGGTGATTGTTCGAAATTATTTCAATCTTCATCCAGAATTACTGGAATCTTATAAGTCGCATGACAAACTTAAAGTAGCATAAAGTAAAAATAAATAGCCCATATTAGATGGGCTATTTCATATGACTCAGTAAAAAAGTGGTTTAAGACCGCATTTACAATATTTACATGCATTAAATAATAAACCTCAAGTAGCTGAACCTAATCAATACAACCTCTGTGTGATCCTGTATCAGCTACTTATTTATCTAAACACTTTGCTATTCATTTTCTTTACGTAAACTCAATGCAAGTTCATCCCAACGTTTTACCGCTGTTTCCATCGCTTGCATTTTGATATGACCAAAACCGCGTACATCTGCAGGTAATTCAGCGATTTGTTTAGCGACAGCTAAGTCATAACTTTCAGGTGCAGCACTCATGTCTTTTACAAATGTGATATAACGATCACGCCAAGCATGTTCTCTTTGACGTTCTTGCTGTATAGCAAATGGATCAAGGAAAGTTTCTCGAAGCCATTGTAGACGAGCAAGTATCATCATCGGAATACGCATCCAATATCCGAAAGCACGTTTGTGTGTTGCTGCATTTGCACCTAGAACAGGTGGAGCAAGGTGATAGGTTAGACGTAGACCTTGACCAAACTGCGTTTCAATCGATTGTTTAAAGCTTTTTCCTGTAAGTAAGCGTGCAACTTCGTATTCATCTTTATACGCCATGACTCTATAGAGCTGTGTCGCAATTGTTGCCGCTAATTCTTCTGGCAATACTTTGGCAGCTTGTTCCACTAGAGTTCGATACTGCGTTGCATAATCTTGATTCCAGTACTCAACCAACCGAGCAGAGCGATCTTCAACTAATTCGGCTAAGGTTGTGGGTGTATGGGTTGCAGGTATCGTTGCAATAATGCGTTTTGCCAAGTCAGGGTCACTGATGAGATGACAACCGATGCGGAAAGCTTCAAGATTTTTTTCAGCAGCAGTGCCATTAAGATGGATTGCCTTTTCAATACTCTCACGCTTCAACGGAATCTGACCTAATTGCCAAGCCATGCCAAGTAAGATTTGATTTGCATAGATCGCATCACCCAGCACTTGAGAGGCAATACGGGTTGCAGGTACAGAGACGAGTTTTCCTTGTGTGGTTCGACCACGAATTCGATTCATCAAATCTGTTATTGGCGCATGCCAATCCCGAGACTCTAGGAAAGCCGAAGTAGGGGAAGCATCTTCATTGACGATGACAACAGCATCCGCTTTTAAGCGAGAAAGTGACGCATTACTCCCTGCGACAATGGCATCTGCACCGATTAAAACATCACATTGACTCGCAGGGATTTTAGTTGCAGAGATTTGATCATCTTCTCTAGCGAGTTGTACGTAGGAATAAACCGTACCGCCTTTTTGAGCAAGTCCAGCCATATCCATGATACGTGCAGCTTTACCCTCCAAATGAGCAGCCATGCCAAGTAAAGCACCTTCTGTAACTACACCTGTACCGCCAACACCACCGACCATGATACGGATTGGCTGTTGATCAAGCTCAGGAATAATCGGTTTTTCTGGCCAACCCGCTGCAATGCCTTTAAATATTTCTTGGCGTTTCATGTCGCGAGTATGTACGGTCACAAAACTTGGACAGAAACCTTCGACACAAGAGAAGTCTTTGTTACAAGTGCTCTGATTAATTTGACGTTTTGTTCCTAACGCTGTTTCAACCGGTTCGACAGATAAACAGTTCGATTTTTTAGAACAATCACCGCAACCTTCACAAATCTCACTATTGATAAAAACGCGCTCTGCAACGTCTGGATAAGCATTGCGTTTACGGCGACGACGTTTTTCACTGGCACAGGTCTGAACATAAATTAACGCCGTAACCCCAGAAATTTCACGTAATTTACGTTGCACATCATCTAGTTCGTTTCGATGATAGATCTCTACGTGAGGTGCAATGACTTCTTCTGCATGAATCAACTCAGGTTCATCCGTAACAATAACTTGTTTGGTGATTCCTTCAGCATCCAATTGTCGGGTTAACTGTGCCACGCTAAGATGACCATCGACATGCTGCCCACCTGTCATTGCAACGGCATCGTTATAGAGAATTTTGTAGGTGATATTGAGTTTTGCCGCGATTGCTTGGCGTATTGCTAGATAACCTGAATGGAAATACGTTCCATCGCCTAAGTTCGCAAAAATATGTTTTTCATTTGTGAAATGCGAAGCACCAGCCCAACTTACGCCTTCGCCACCCATTTGCGTGAACGTTTCTGTGCCATGATTCTGTAACACGGCAATATAATGACAACCAATCCCGCCTAATGCACGACTACCTTCTGGTAATACTGTGGATGAATTGTGGGGGCAACCGCTACAAAAGAAAGGTTTGCGTTCTGCAATATCAGAAGCACGCTGTGATTCTTGTTCTGATTTTTGTAGTAGCTCAACTCTATTTTGAATTTGGGTTTTTAAGCTTTCTGGAAGATCTAATTTTAAGAATCGAGCTGCCAGCATTTTTGCAATGGGCTCTGGTTGGTACTCAAAGTAACCCTTCAAAGGGGCTTCATCTACAGATGTACTCCATTCACCTTTGCCATCACAGGCTTTACCAATCACACGAGGGCGTTTGTCATCTGGAAGTGCATAGAGCTCATCTTTAATTTGTGCTTCAAGGATCGGGCGTTTTTCTTCGACAACAATCAGTTCTTCTAAACCTTCGGCAAATTCATGCAGACCTTGTGGTTCTAAAGGCCAAATTAAAGCAACTTGATAGACTCGGAGTCCGAGCTGTTGGGCTGTTTCACCTTCAATGCCTAGAATACGTAAGGCTTCAATAGTATCTAAATAGCCTTTACCACTGGCTGCAATACCAATACGTGCATTAGGACAATGCCAAGTGACCTGATTCAGTTCATTTTCACGGGCATAAGCCAATACAGCGGGTAAGCGATATTTATAAAGACGTTCTTCTTGTTGAATGCCGTGATCAGGCCAACGAATGTTGACTCCATCTTCAGGCATTGCAACATTTTCAGGTAATACAGGAGTCACCCGATCTAAATCGACATGAACAGAAGCAGAGGTTTCAACAATTTCACTGACCAATTTCATTGACGTCCATACGCCAGCAAAGCGTGACATGGCTACCGCATGCACACCTAAATCTAGAATTTGTTGTATTGAAGTCGGGTAAAAAATGGGAATGCCACAACCGATCATGACGTGTTCTGACTGGTGCGGAACTGTTGAGGATTTACAAGAGTGGTCATCCCCAAAAAAGGCAACCACACCGCCTCGTTCTTGTGTTCCTGCAAGATTGGCATGACGCAGAACATCTCCAGAACGGTCTACACCAGGACCTTTGCCATACCACCAAGAAGTCACGCCATCATATTTACCTTGACCTGCGAGATTGGCTTGTTGAGTACCCCAAATTGCAGTAGCAGCGAGATCTTCATTTACACCTGGTTGAAAAACCACATGATGGTCTTTGAGTATGCCTTCAACTTGCCAGAGAAAATTATCATAATTTCCGACAGGGGAACCACGATAACCAGAAATAAAACCAGCAGTATGATAACCGTTTAAAGTATCCCGCCGTGTTTGCGCGAGTGGTAAGCGCACCATAGCCTGAATACCTGTCATGTAAGCAGTACCGTCATCACTGAGATATTTATCTTCAAGTGATACATCCTTGGTTGGAATCTTATTTGGAGTAAATTTTGTCGCTATATTCATTTATTTCTCCTTGGAATTTTGTAGTTCGAGCTACTTTATTTTCTCAACATCCCGTTGAATATTTGGAGTAAATGACATACTTAGGAAAAAATTGATCAGTCTTTGTAAACAATAAAACTGCTCAATGTATGTACATTAATGTCATTGTGATTGATCCAGACTGGTGCAACAATGCGTAATTAAGCAAAAGATATTTACGTTATGCGCAAAAATCTTGATGGTGGATTACTCCATGCAATGCATGCTTTTCTAAAAGTGATTGATAGTGGAAGCTTTACTGCTGCGGCAGAGCAGATGGAACTGACAACAGCGCAAGTGTCTCGGCTCGTTAGCGAGTTAGAAGAGCGTTTAGGAACAAAATTACTACAACGAACGACCAGACAGCACGCACTGACCGATATTGGTGCAACTTATGCAGAACAATGCCGTCACGTGCTTGCAATGGTAGATGAAGCAGAAACTCAAGCCATGGGAAGGGCAACCAAACCACAGGGACGGCTACGTGTTTTGAGTATGGCAAGTTTCGGTCATCATTATGTGTCTCCAATGATGGCGGAATTCTGTCAAACCTATCCAGAACTTACAGTTGAATATCGTACTTCGCAGAATGTTCCAGATCTTTTAGGTAAAGGAATTGACGTCAGTCTGTATCTTGCTGAATCTTTGGCTGACTCAAGATTTGTTGCTCGCCAAATTGGAACCATATTTTCAGTACTTTGTGCATCACCAGCTTATTTAGAAAAATATGGTGAACCCAAATCATTAGATGATCTGCAAAAACACGCATGTTTGAGATTGGTGAATCCATCGATTACACCACAATGGCATCTGGTGAGTGAAAATAGTTGTTCCTATCAAATCGATATTACAGGACCATTAATTGCAGATTCACCAGAACTCTTACTGGATATGGTGCTACAAGACATGGGCATCGCATTGCTTCCAACCTTTACAGTGATTGAAGCTATACGTACTGGGCGGTTACATCGAATATTATCTGACTGGAGGTCACCAGATATTGGGGTCTATACCTTATTACCATCTCGTCATTTTATTGATGCAAAAACCAGAGCATGGTTAACGTGGGTAGAGCAGCATATTTCACCAAAAATTCAGAGTGATACAGAGTATTTTTTATAATGCTAATAGGCTCTTAAGATCACCATTAAATATAAAAGTAGATTTACCACAAACCTCAGTCCATAGAGTCGTACAGCTTTAAAAGTTAGAATGAAACTAAATAAAGTCAAGCGAATAAGCTAGAGCTGATTTCGTGGAAAATACTTGTTGGCCTTAATCAATATTCTTCCGTAGTGAGATACAGACCATCATGATGAAATAGATCAATTGAATTTTTTGTTCATCAAATGAGAAGGCAAATGATTTCGACATAACAAATATTATGTTCATTCACGTACTCAGTGTCATGAAATATGATAAATGATAAATGATAAATCATAAAACCAAGCCCAACCGCTTAGTTTTGGGCTTGGTTTTATACGATAATGTTATGGTTCATAAACAAATTAAAAGAAAATTGTTAAAGCCGTATAATTTTGATTTTAAATAAAATTAATACTGATACTTCAATCATTTTCCAAATTCAAGGATATTATCCCAGTAAGGAGGGGTTCCAATTTCCTTTAATATAAAATCAAGTACGGCTCTTACTTTTTGAGAACGAATTCTGTTTTCAGGAGAGACAAGGTGAATTCCAATAGAATGAGGATCAACTGTACCTATCCATTCAGGCAGTAAAGGAACTAATTTTCGGTTTTTGAAACTATCATGTTCAAAAATCCAAGTAGGAAATAGCACAATACCTCTTCCTTCTAATGCCGCTGCAACTAAGACATCTGCATTGTTACTCGTTAATGTACCTTGTGGTTCTAATACAATAGGTTTGTCATGATGTTCCTGTCGGAAGTACCACCGTTGAGTACCTAAAAGCCCCTTATAAACAAGGCATAAATGTTTTTTGAGATCTTCTGGTGAATCCGGTACGCCATACCGTTCAAGATATTCAGGACTAGCACATAATACGTACTGCTGATCACAGACTTTTCTCGCTATTAATGCAGAATCTGGTAATGAACCAATCCTTATCGCTATGTCGACACCTTCTTGTACAGGGTCAATGAATGTATCCGTTAGGATTAACTCTACCGATAAATCAGGGTATATCTCCTGTAATTTATTCACAATGCGGGATATATGTAGCCGTCCTAGTGCGACGGCTGTATTAATACGCACTAATCCTCTTACACCAGAACCCTTACCTGCAACCTGCTCGTTAGCAAAATCAAGAGTATCAAGTACATCCCTAATTTGGACATAGTACTTTTCCCCGATTTCCGTCAGTCGGACAGATCGAGTATTACGGTAAAACAGTTGCTGCCCAATTTCTTGTTCAAGCCCCGATATAAATCGGGACACAGAAGAGGGCGGAACTTTAAAGTGCTTTGCTGTAGCTGCAAAGCTACCTGTGGTTGCAACCATAACAAAATAACGTAGTGCGTTTAGTTGCATTCTTGGTCTGTTCCTAGAATGTTAGTTACGAATTAATTATTGTTATTATAGCAATTATGTTTTGATTAATTGCTTAATTGTGGCTTTTTAAACAAGTAAATACAATCTGCTCTTCTTTTTTTGTGGCAATAATGTATG
Source organism: Acinetobacter zhairuonensis (assembly GCF_022601715.1). Classification (GTDB taxonomy): domain Bacteria; phylum Pseudomonadota; class Gammaproteobacteria; order Pseudomonadales; family Moraxellaceae; genus Acinetobacter. The sequence goes on from NZ_JAKVIM010000006.1 coordinate 143,574, forward strand.
AAGCAGTTATGGATTTTTCCATTAGTTGTTCTTGCGGGTATGGGACTCTCTGTCGAAGCGGGTTTGCTTGGACCACTGGGTGAAGAAATTGGACATATCTGGGCTACATTAGGAATTTTTGTAATAGGTTCCATTCTACTAACATTTGGTTTAATTTTCGGCCGTCCGCGACTTACTCTTCTATTTAAACAACCACGCTGGCAACTTGCTGGTGGAATACTCGGTCCCGTGTATGTGGTTTCCTTAACCATAGCGACACCTCACATTGGTGTCGGTTTAACGATGGTAGGCATTTTATTTGGTCAAATAGCCACCAGTCTTATTATTGATCATTGGGGCTTATTAGGCAGCAGTAAACGTGCTGTAGATAAATATCGTATTTGTGCACTAATTGCCATTTTAGCTGCATTGTGGCTTATTCAATAAGGAGTTTTCCCATGATTTACTTGATGTTATTCATTGTAATGTTTGGTGGCGCGGTATTGTGTGCCCAATCATCAATTAATGGACGCCTTGGCTCAGAAGTGGGGGTATTGGAAAGTGCTTGGTTAACATTTGTAATGGGTTCCATGGTTAGCTTTTTAATAGGTTTCTTTTGGGAGCCACACTATTCATTAAATTTATTTACTGCACCAAGATGGCAATTAACAGGTGCTTTTTTTGGTGTTACTTATATGCTAGTGGTCGTGTTTGCTATGCCTAGACTTGGTGCTGCTGCTACCACTGTGGCTGTTATTAGCGGGCAGTTACTTATGAGTGTTTTTATTGATAACTTTGGCTGGTTTAATAATTCTGTTATTCCTTTGGATGGATCAAGAATTGCTGCTCTTATGCTATTAGCGATCGCGCTATTTTTTATCTATAAAAGTAATGTTACAGCTAAAACTCAGCCAGAACTTCATTAGATAGAAAATAGAGCTGAATAGCCAAGTATTTTGTAGCTACTTTTTAGTTAGCTAAATTAGTGGGCCCAAATTGATAGGTCAAGATTCCGGATAAGATACCCATGGAAAATACGTCAGCAAAATTTTGATCCAGTATTTAAGCATCTTTATGTAAATCGGGTTTTGCGTACATCGCCATTTCCATTACTACCTACTTTGACTAATTATCCAGATTTTGCAGGACAGGGAATTCAAGAAGTAGGTACAAGAATACGTCATAAAAAATATAACAGAGAAAGTTGATAAAAATACTCTGTTATATTCAGACAGTGCGATTTTGTAGCTACTGCTGATTTGAAAAAGAATCAAAAATGTCTGAAATGAATAAATCTTGATGGTGCGGACATGTTTGTTACAGAGAGTCTGAATAGAATTCCTGAGCTTGTAGAGCAGGGTGCTTTTTCAGAAAAGTTGCAAAAGCAACTGATACAGAAATTTGTCAATTTAGAAGCCACCCTACTACGTGCAAAAGTATTACGTGAACTTTCCAAGGCGAAAGTCGATTATATCGTGCAGTCGGCCATTCAGCAGGAGCAATCAAGCTTAGCTTACTTGTTTTCGCCTTTTATTCTGGGAAATTTAAATCAAACCACCATCTATCATAGCCAAGCAAGCCTACCTGTACTGAATGTATTAAACCGATACTATCAGGCCGAGAAAAAACAGCACATCAAAATGGATGATGTTCTACAAGCCTTGAATATTTATTTAGACCTGCATGATACCGATTTGGATGATGTGGAATTTTTCTATTACGCTTTGCTGAAGGCCTTATGCAGAGCAGATGTCGCCCAGATTTATTTAATTACCCATTTAAAGCTTGATACGCAGAAAATTGCGGCAGTTGAACAGTTTTTTAAGATCAAAATTCATGTTATTGCAACGGATCCATTAGACAAAATCATGGACAGCGCTGAACTCGACATGCGTCAGTTAATGTTTAAACGCAAAGATCAAAGCTATACCGAATTGTGTGAAAGATTCTCCAATCTTAATGCGCAGTTGCTCTCTGTGAGTGGTCGTTATCAAAAACCTCAAGCCAAGCAACTGGTGGAAGATATGTTCTATGCAGAGCATATTTATGAAAAATTATCGGTCTATGCGGAGTATATGCAGACCTGTATTCAGAATGGTGTGTCAGGGCAGTCGGTAGCTTTATTCGCCTGATCCGCTTCACTCATCAACTTTAAAATAAACTTTTGAATTTACGTAATAAATAGATAGGTAGCATATGTTTTTATATAGTGACTTTGATCAAAATTTATTGAATCAGCGTGTTGCACAATTTCGAGATCAAACACAGCGTTATTTAAACGGAAAATTGAGCGAAGAAGAATATAGACCGTTGCGCTTACAAAATGGTTTATATATTCAGCGTTATGCACCGATGTTACGTTTAGCTGTACCCTACGGGCTTATGAATGCTCGACAACTACGAAAGGTGGCTGAGGTTGCACAGAAATATGATCGTGGTTATGCACATATTTCGACACGCCAAAACATTCAACTCAATTGGCCACAGCTTGAAGATGTGCCTGATATTTTGCAAGAACTGGCTACAGTACAAATGCATTCTATTCAAACCAGTGGTAACTGCATTCGAAATACCACCACAGACCAGTATGCCGGTGTAGTTGAAGGGGAATTGACCGATCCGCGTCCAACTTGTGAACTGATTCGCCAGTGGAGCACCTTTCATCCTGAATTTTCATTCCTGCCACGTAAATTTAAAATCGCAGTTTGTGCACACCCAGAACAGGATCGAGCTGCGACAACATTCCATGATGTCGGAGTGTATGTTGTAAAAAATGAAACAGGGGAAATTGGCTATCAAATTAAAGTAGGTGGTGGTTTGGGTCGTACACCATTAGCTGGGCATGTCATCAAGCAATTTTTAGCGCGTGAAGACTTAATTGCTTATTTAGATGCCATCATGCGCGTATATAACTTACATGGTCGTCGCGATAATAAATATAAAGCACGCATCAAAATTCTCGTGAAAGCATTAACTCCTGAGGGTTTTGCTGAAAAAGTTGAAGCTGAATTTGCCTATACTCAGACTCAGCTAAAAGTTCAGAAAAGTGTGTTAGAGCAAATGGATGCCGTATTTCAGCCATTTACATATGAAAACTTAGAACAGCATGATTTTGAAGCTTTATTCCAGCAGTATCCGAAGTTTAAACACTGGTTCAATATCAATACTCATCCACATAAAGTGGCAGGCTATCGCATAGTTACAATTAGTTTAAAAAGAGCTGGTGTAGCATCAGGAGATATGACTTCCGATGAAATGCGTTTAATTGCAGATTTAGCTGATCAATATACTTTTGGTGAACTCCGTACCACGCATGAGCAAAATATAGCCTTAACTGATGTGCGACAAAAAGATTTATTTGAACTGTGGCTAGTCTTGGATCGCGCCAATCTAGCCCGTGCTCATATTGGTTTTTTGACCGACATGATTTGCTGCCCCGGCGGTGATTTTTGTTCATTGGCGAATGCCAAATCCATTCCAGTATATGAAGCGATTGCTCGTCGTTTTGATGATCTAGACACTATATATAATTTAGGTAAGGTTGATCTGAACATTTCAGGCTGTATGAATGCATGTGGGCATCACCATGTCGGAAATATTGGTATCTTGGGTGTCGATAAAAAAGGTGCTGAGTATTATCAAATTACTTTAGGCGGGAATTCTAACCACGATGCATCTATTGGCGATATTTTAGGACCTTCTTTTCCAGCAGAAGATATTCCGGATGTGCTCGAAGAAATTTTGAATACCTATCTGGATCTACGTTTGGAGGATGAATCTTTTTTAGAAACCTACAAACGTGTTTCGATTCAGCCATTTAAAGAACGGGCTTATGCGGACATAAGCTAATGTTGGATATGCGAAATCAACTCAGTCAACTCAAAAGTTCAAGCTACCAAATCATCATCATTTTGATGGTCTGGGGCTGTGCTTATGGCTTGCAAAAGCTGCTGAGCTTGCCCGTGGCATCGGGTGTGTTGGGCTTCTTTCTGCTGTTATTTTTGCTTGAAATGAAATGGCTTAAATTAGCCCAAGTTGACTACGGTGCCGACCTTTTACTGGGTGAGTTGTTGCTGTTTTTTATTCCGCCTGTGGTCGGTGTAATTCAATATCAGAACTTATTGATGATCAGTGGTTGGAAAATACTGCTGGTGATTTTGATCAGCACAGCTTTGGTGATGATGGCTTCCGTCTATACAGTCAAGTTGCTCCTAAAGCATGAAGATCTAAATCAGGAAGGACAGTATGAGTGAGTTCTGGGGACTTTTTTACTTCGTTTGGACCGTACTGTGTTATTTCATGGCAAAGCGGCTCTTTGTTCGAACAAAAAAAATCTATTTATCTCCGATTATTGTCGTCCCAGTTTTGAGCATTGTGCTGATTTTTATGTTACAGCATCAGTTCCAAGACTATTACCACTACACACAGTATTTGGTGGCGATGCTTGGTCCCATCACTGTGGCTTTTGCTATTCCTGTATTTCGCTATCGCCGCATGATTCAGCAACACTTTAAGGTACTCATGCTAAGTTCTAGCCTCGCCATGTTGATGGGTATTTTGAGTAGCTGGTTTTTGGCCAGTCTGATGAATTTCGATGACATTGTGAAAAATAGTCTATTGGCACGTTCTATTTCAATTCCCTTTGCTTTGGTGCTGACTGAAAAAGTTGGCGGTTCAATCAGCTTAATTCCACTATTTACCGTGATTACAGGCTTGGTCGGCATGTTGTTGGGAGATGTTCTGCTGTTATGGATGCGGTTCAAAAACAAGATTGCTTCGGGGGCAGCATTGGGGAATGCCGCACATGCCATGGGGATTGCCCGTGCAAGACAACGAAATGAATTAGAAGGTGTGATTGCCAGCCTTTCTATGATTATTTCAGGAATCATCATGGTGCTATTTGCTCCCACAGCGATTGCACTGACGAAATACATCCTTGGTGCTATATCGTTCTAAAATCAACAAGGAGTCGCAAATGAATCCTATGTCAGCGGCGTTGGCGGTTGGGCTATGGGTATCTAGAATTTGTGTGGCTTCTACATTTGTAGTATTTGAAGAAACTTTATCTATTGCTTGAGCATATATTTGCTCATTTAATTTGAATCACTGTATAAATGAGCAAATATATTCTCATTTTTTTGGTTTTATGGTATTTTTGAGAAAATATTTGCTCATTAATATTTATGAAAAAATTAACGATTCAGGCTCTTCTCGATACAGAATGGCTAGATATAGCAGAACTCAAGATATTAGAGCCACATAAAGGGTCTGCAAGTGCGAGTGAGTTAGCCTACGAATTAGAATATGCCATTTCTTATCTAGATAAGAGAGATGAACATGCATGTAGCTTAGCACTTCCTGTTCAAATTCTTATTCAACATGAATCGAAAGTCTGGTTTAGTTTTTTAGATGATATTGTTCCGTCTGGTGCTGCTCGACGTTATTTAGTTCAATATTTAGGTCTGCAAAAACTTTCACCAGCAGAACAAGATTTTACTTTATTGGAAAAAGGCACAATTGCTCCTGTAGGGAATTTAAGAGTTAAGGAATCAGTTCCACCAATCAATTCAGAATCAACATTGCACTTACGCAAGTTCACTATTGATGATGTTACGGAACGGAATATTGATTTTCTCGAATACGCACAACAAATGGGTGCAATTAGTGGTGGTGCAACTGGTGCAGGTGGTGAGGCTCCAAAACTACTGATTCGCGTGTCAAAGGATCAGCAAGTTTGGATTGATACCTATCAAAATTCTTTTGATGAACCAGATCAGCATTATCTAGTTAAATTCCCTCGAAATAACCGTAGTGCAATAGACTGCGACATATTGAGAGCAGAATATCATTTTTATCATGCCCTGAATGAACTTGGATTTACAACAATTGAAACTTCTCAGATGAAGCTGATTGAAGGTCAGAAATACCCTTCGTTATGGCTACCAAGATTTGACGTAGAGTGGTGTAATCAACAATGGCATAGATTCGGGCTTGAGTCGGTTTACTCTGTATTGAATAAAACAACAGGGAGCCATTTGAATCATTTTGAAGTCATAGACGCGCTTTGTACCTTATTAAAATCGGTGGACAAAAACTTTGATTCTTCGCAGTTCGTTTGTGAGTGGTTACAAAGGGATCTACTGAATATCATTTTTGGTAACTCAGATAATCACGGTCGTAATACGTCATTCCTAAAAAAATCAGGACGAATATTTCTTGCTCCAATTTATGATTTTGCCCCGATGAAAGCCGATCCAGAAGTTGTGACAAGATCAACAACATGGGGAAGTCCGTATGAGGAAGGAGGGGAATACCGCTGGGAAGGTATTACACAAAATCTTGCACACTGGTGTGAACCACATATCTCTTTAAGTACATTGAAAACATTGGCGAGCAAACTTATTGGTCTCAAGCAGCAATTAATCAATAAAGGTGTTCCCCAAACGATTATAGATATGCCTGGTCTAGGATATGACTTCATTGAAGCCAAACTAAGTCGATGGGAGCTATTATGAAAAAGGAAAATCAACCACTAGACCGTCAACAATTGCTCATTGATTTATATACGCAATATTTATTCGGTAAAATTACCTTGGGGCAACTGCTGTGCCACTTGCGAAAAAATGTATTGGGGCTATCTCAAGAAAAATATGCAGCAATGGTCGGAATCAGTCGGCGTACGTTAACAGACATTGAACAGGACAAAGGTCAACTGACTCAGGTCGTGTTAGATAAGGTGTTTAAACCACTTGGCTTAAAAGCCGGTCTCGTACCGACACATGAGCATATCGTTCACAAGATTATTCAGCCATCTAGTGATTAAAAACTTGAAATTGAAGCTATTTTGATCATCTTATAAATACACGAACTTTGAAAACCGTCCGCTAGCAAAATCTCGAGAATGAGTATTCTAAAAGCAAACATTAATTTGTGGATTACAAGTGAATTTCGTATAAGGTATATCGAATTTTACTTAGATTTTCCTGAAGTCTAGCTCATGAATTATTATTTAAATAGATTGGGATTTTCAAAAAGTTATATATTGATATATAGGTAAATTTAAACAACAAAAGATCATGAACCTTATGCGTCTGACAGTTCGTTTAGCAGATGAACGAACTATTTTTAGGAGCAAGGTGGTTGATCTGTTTTTTTTACAAAATAGGTTAAAGAATGATCATATTTTAACTTTTTCTAGAGAACTCAATGCTTCCACTCGGAAATTATCCACAATTTCTGCGGATAAACCTTGGGATAAGTTTTGAGCAATGTTGTAAGCTCAGGCTGACATAAATTAGAGAACATTGCGTCTATGTCATCCCTGATATATTTCTTATGATCAGATCATAGAGAACAGGAAGTTCCAACACATAAAACAATAATCATAAGTGGCACCACCAGGATGTGAGGTACGACAGGAGTTATACCTAAATAGCGCATACGAAAAAGCCCAACTGGATGTTGGGCTTTTTTATTGCATGGATGATTCGGAATAATCCATATTATGTATGCTAATTTTATTAAAACTAAAATATGGTTTTAATGACAGCAGATATTTTTTAGCTCTAGATATGATGGTATTTCTATCTTCAAATGATGCTTATATCAAAACATGAAACAACCAGCCTCAATGGAATTTGATATTAAAAGTATTTGAGCCAAGTTATTTGCTTATTCTTGTGCTTAAACTTTGAGAACCACGCCACCAAAGGATAGAGCAACACAGTTAGCAGTAAAGTAATGAACCACAGTGCAGCTACTGAATTGACTGCAAAATAATTTCCGTCGGTAGTACCGATCAGAGCAATACAAATGACATAAAATAGCTTTAGTATAAATAGATGAAGCAAATAGAAAAACATCGGTACAGAACCAAACACAATCAGTGGCTTAAAGGCATTCCATTTAATCAAAATTTCAAATAACGCTAAAAAAATAAGTCCAAGTCCAACATTCCAAAGAATAAATAACAAAGAAGGCGGATACTTCGTCAGATTAAAAAAGCTCATAACAGTCATCATCCACGAATCATAAAAGCTCCACGGATGATCCCCATAGATATTGATTGACCGCAAAGCCAAAAATAAAACGATGCTAATAATACCCAGTGTAAGCAAATAACGCTGACGCTCTGCGGTACTAAATCGTGGTTCAAAGAAGTAACCTAATGCATAGCCCACAAAGATCACACCAAACCATGGCAGAACCGGATAGGATGTTCGTATTCTGAGTGTCTCAAATTCGATCCAACCACGTTCGTGCAGAACAAACCATATTTGTTCTAAGCCAGAGATGCCTCTGAAGGTGATTTGGTCAAGTAAGTTATGCCCAAATATAATGAGTAACCCAGCACCCAGTAGAATATTTCTTGGTAGCCCAACACATAAGGCCAAAACCAACATACTGATCCCGATAGCCCAGATCACCTGTAAATAAATGATATCTGGAGGAAATTTTGCAGTCCAAGCAAAGTTCACTAAAGTAAGTTCCAAAAGAATTAGAAACAGACCCCGTTTGAACAAGAAACTGCGAGTACTTGCGAGATTATTATTCTTCAATTGATACAAATATGCAGATAAGCCCGTTAACAAAACAAAAATTGGCGCGCAGATGTGGGCTAAGGCTCGGCTACCAAAAAGCGCAGGTTCTGTCTCCATAATGTTCATGGGGTCTGTGACTTGTTTATTGAGATAAAAAGTTTCTCGAACATGATCGAGTAACATGATCACAATCACCAAGCCGCGTAGCGCATCAATTGATTGCAATCGAGATAATATTTTAACTTCTGGCATGATCACTATAAAATTCATATATGTAATGTTATATTATTACAATAATTAAATTTTGTCTCTTCGATTGAGTCGTTTTATGCAACGCAAAAATTATTTCATTTCTTCTGTTTTGGGACTTTCTTTATTTCCAGGTTTAACATGGGGCGATGATAAATCGACGAATGTTCTTTCGACGATTACGCTGCAAGCAGTGGATGGTCAGGAAAGTGAAACTAAAACATCGGTGGCTACAAAATTCGCACATGATGCGGTGGATATTCCATTCAGTCGCAGTTTTTTGTCTGAAGAAATTTTGAAGCAACAGGACGTACAGCGGATTGATGAAGCCATTCAACTGGTTAATGGTGTATACGCACAGAATAATTATGGTGGCGGTTTTTGGGACAACTATTCGATTCGTGGTTTTACAACCGATCCTAATGTAAGTGCAACTATTATCCGTAATGGATTGAGCGTAAACCGTGGTTTAAGTGCACCACGTGACATGCTCAATATCGAATCCATGGATTTTCTAAAAGGTCCTGCCGCAGCTCTCTACGGTCGGGGTGAAATGGGAGGCTTACTCAACATCACTGCAAAAAAACCACAATGGGAACCCCAAGGAGAGGTCTATCTTAGAGCCAATACTGAAGAAAAATATCGTGGTAGTTTTGAATATACCGCACCAATTAATGATCAGGTTGCTTACAGATTTGCAGTTGCACATGAAGATAACCAAAGTTTCCGTGACTATGTCAACAGCGAACGTTGGTTCTTTTCACCTCAACTCAGTTGGAAAATTTCTGACCAGACTCAACTCAATTTTGACAGTGAAATTACCCGTCAAAAAGGATTATTTGACCGTGGCATCAGTGCCTACAAGGGACAGATCTTCATGGATCGTACAACCTACACAGGTGAACCTTCTGCAGATGAGAATGAAGTCAGCGACCAGTTTTATCAACTACATTTGGCACATGAGTTGGATGATGACTGGAAACTCAACAGTGCCATCAGTTACAAGCAGGGGAAAATTGCTGGAAGTTCAAATGAACCACGAAACTTTGAGGCTGATGGTGAAACTTTGAACCGTCAGCGTCGTCAGCGATATACCTACACTGCCGATCGATTGGCGCAGACTGAATTATTAGGAAAAGTGGACACGGCTTGGGCGAAACATGAAGTTTTAGTTAGTGCCGAACTCGGCACATTAGTTTTTGATCAGCGCCAGTTCCGCTGCGACAATGGACGTGCAGGATTTGTCAATGGTGGATACAGCAATCCAAGCCGATACTGTGTTAACCAGATCAATGTCAATCACCCGCAATATGGGACTTATCCCAAAGAGATGGGGCTATTCACCAACACACATGAAGTACAAGACTATATGGCTTTGAATCTACAAGACCATATGTTCTTGAATGATCAATGGAGTATTTTAATAGGTGGCCGTTTAGATCACGTTAAACAGAGTTTGGACAATTACGTCAATCGTATTTATTCGAATAAAACCTTCAATGAAATTTCACCCCGACTCGGCATCAATTATAAGGTGAACGATCACTTGTCATTTTATAGCAACTATGGCAAATCTTTTGCACTAAATACAGGAACTGACACGAGCGGTAATGTGTTTGCTCCAGAAAAAGGTGAAAGCTATGAAATGGGTTCCAAATACCAACCTACAGATAATAGCTTATTCAGTGTTGCAGTATTTCATATGAAAAAACGCAATGCTTTGACGACTGATCCAAATGATCCTAGTTATCAATATGCGGCAGGGGAAGCACGAAGCCAAGGTGTTGAGTTAAGCTTCAAGACCCAGATATTTTCAAAATTAGACCTATTGGCCAACTACACTTATACCGATGCAATCATTACCAAAGACACCAACATTGCAAAAGGTACACGCTTAAATAGTGTTCCGCGAAACAATGCTAATCTTAGCCTTGATTACACATTATTCGACAACGAACATCGCAAAGCAGGTATAGGGGGTAATCTGATTTATGTTGGGAAACGCAACGGCACTCAAAATGACCAAGGGAATCTGGAATTGCCAGGCTATAGCGTAGTGAATCTAAATGCCTATTACGAACCTAATAGCAAGTTTCGTTATCAGTTTAATCTCAACAACGTATTTGATAAAACTTATTATGTAGAGAGTTATAACGAAATGTGGATACAGCCAGGTGATCCAATAAATGCTTCTCTGTCTGTACAGTGGATGTTCTAACTTAGTTTTGATGCACGTAGTTCAGGCGAACATAGTCAGAACACCCATATTTTTCTTATCCTAGCCTTAAGCTAAGAAAAAAAAGTTTGATTCGTATTTGGAAGGAGTTTTGTTGCAGAGTATTTGGTTTCGACAAAATGCACTGCAACAAACTGTTAATCAATAAATTATAGGCAAAGTATTTTTCAATTCAGGTCAAGGAGATAGAAGTACGCATAGCCTTATTGAATAAATTTACTGAATTAGGCAAACCGCATCTCCAAGTCACACTTAAATTTTTCAATCCCTTTAAGACGACCTCCAGTTTGAGTTTACTTAAACATATCTACATTACGGACAGTGCAGCGGCTATCATTAATCCACCAATTAAAGAGATATGTTCTAATGCAATGTGAAATTCCGAGGTACGCTGAGGCTCATCAAATTTCCAGAATGCATGTCCTAACGGAATGGTTAGCAAGGTAAATATAATCAAAGCGCCTGCACCTATCCATCCAAAGCCATATGGATTAAGAATGATGAGCAATGAGCCCATAAGTTGGCAAAAAATTGTTGCTACTGCAAAAAATCTTGGATAAGGAAGCTGGACATCTTTCATTTCCTTTTCAATTTCTTGGAAATTAACGATTCCATAAATTCCTGCAATCCAAAAGAAAAATGTCAGAATAATTTTTGCAACAATTAAAAAGAGCGTACTTGATAGGATTTCAATCATTAGGACTCAATAAGGATGACAATAAGCAGACTCATGAGTATAGAAATCAATTACCATACTGTAAAGTCTTCTATATAAATTAGCTTATAAAACGATCAATACCTTTTTGAGAAACCATGTCAACAATATCACATAAAATCAATATATATCAGCAATTTAAATAGACATATATCCTGTTGAAAAAGCACAACTAGAACTCTCTAAATCATCTTGTTCTGTATTAAATATTTTATATACCTAAAGACAATCAAGATTAGAGGAATTTATAAATCCTATATTAAAATTTATATTTAAATTCAATCTATTCAAAACCTTAAATCACACAAAGATGATTAAAAACCGATCTATGTTGCTCTTTCATTATCTATTAACTATACTTATTAGTAGTCTAATTGTAGATTTTAAGCTAAATAGCTTGCTAATTAGACATATTTTACTGGTGGTATCAATTTAGTAATAACATTATTTATCAGCAACTTATGTTCTTTTTCTCCCAAAAGGTAATATATGAGTAACATTTTAATTGTTAATGGTGCTAAGGCTTTTGACTTTGCTAAAGGTGAACTAAATGAGCTTTATGTTAGTACAGCTCAGAAACTATTAAGTGATAGCGGTCATAAGGTAACAGTCACACATGCTGATAGTAATTACGATGTTGAATCAGAAATTCAAAAAATTCTTGATAGTGACATTTTAATCTATCAAATGCCTGGTTGGTGGATGGGTGAGCCTTGGACTGTCAAAAAATGGATGGATGATGTATTTACAATAGGTCACGGTAGGCTTTATGCAAGTGATGGTCGTACTAGATCTGATGAATCACGCAAATATGGTTCAGGTGGTTTACTGCACGATAAAAAGTACATGTTATCTCTTACTTGGAATGCACCATTAGAGGCTTTTACTGACCCTGAGCAGTTTTTTGAAGGGTATGGGGTTGATGGCGTTTATCTCCATTTTCATAAAGCTAATCAATTTTTAGGCATGAAACCCCTTGCAACATTTATAACGAATGATGTCGTTAAAAATCCAAAAGTAAGTGAAGAGATAAAGCGTTTTGAAAAACATCTTTTAAATGAAGTTTAATTCTAAATTTTAAGCTCCATTATTGGCGCAATAAAATACTAAGTAATTAATCATTCATTTAAACTTAAAATGAAAGGTTATTTTCTCTTGAAATAAGGTTTGGATGTAGGGATTGTTTCGAATAAATTTCTTTCCCTTGTCCCTTCCTTAAAAGAGAAAAATCTATCCTGAGTTCAATATTATTGAAAACAGTCCTCTATTTGAAACCTTATTCCTTACCATTTATAGTTTAAAATTATCTAGATTATTTCTTTTTATTTCAATTTTTTAACGCTAAAATTTAAGACTTCACTAGTCAATTCGTATGCATCATAGTGACTATTTATCTTTAAGTTATATTGAGCATTATTCATGGTTATATCGGTAGCTTAATGGAAATTAAAAAAACTCGTGGTCCAGGTCGACCAAAAGACTCATCAAGAAAACTGGCTATTCTTGTATCGGCACGTAAGCTTTTTCTTGAGTATGGACTGGATGTGACAATTGATACAATTGCATTAAACGCTGGTGTTGCTAAATCTACTGTTTACTCACATTTCTCGGATAAAGAGAGTCTTTTAGAAGCAGTCATTAGACATGAATCAGACCTCACAATTAGCGACGAACAATTTAAGCAAAGTCTTAGTATGCCTTTAAATTTGGTACTTAAATCTTTTGGTTTGCGTTATGTCCGCTTTATTAATAATAGAGAGATTTTGGGTTGGGATCGTCTTATTGCTGCTGCGGCAGTAAAATCCCCTCAGTTGCCTGAACGTTTTTTTGCTGCTGGCCCTGGTAGAGGGCAATACATGCTTATAGCACTCCTTTCTCAAGCAATAGCGAAAGGTGAAATTAAAAGATGTGAGCCACATATCGCCGCAGATTATCTGACAGGCTTATGGCTGGGTTTCACCAGTTTAGAAATTAAACTGGGGGTTAGATCCATTCTTTCTGATGATGAAATTGAAACAAGAGTGGAACAAGGAATTGATATCTTTATGTCGTATTATGGTCCTGTAAAGGATGAATAAATATTTCATTTAGATAATCGTTTAAGCAATTGTCTTTATTAAGTATTGAGTGAAGAAAAGTACTTAGTCGGGGATTTCCCCAATGCTTTTTTAAACATGGTTATAAATGCATTAACTGAATCATATCCTAAATTTCCTGCTACATTTTGAACCGATTGTCCTTCTGCTAATTGGGTTAAAGCAATCATAAGATAGAGCTGTTGTCTCCATTTTCCAAAACTTAAACCAGTTGAATTCTCAATTAATCTCGCTAAGGAGCGTTCACTGGTGGAAAGCTCTTCAGACCATTGTTTAAGCGTGTTTCGATTACTTGGGTCAGAAATAAGCGCATCTGATATATGCCGAATCTTAGGATGATTGGTCATTGGTAAGTGTAATTCCTTAACTGGAGCATCAGATAGTTGCTCAAGTAATACAGCAGCAAGTCGTGCTGTCGGTCCGTCCGCAGGATAGGATGGATCTTGTTGTGCTAAATATATAATTAATTCCCGAATTAATGGGGAAATTGCGATTGTGCAACACTCCATAGGCATTCTTGCAGCGTCTGGTTCAATGAATAAAAAATATATCTGAGCATTTTCAGTCACTTTAAAACAATGATTTGTTCCACTCGGTATCCAAACAGCATGTTGAGGGGGTACTAGCCATAAAGCATTTGGAACTTCACAAGTCACTGCACCATGAACAGATAGGATTAATTGACCTTTTCTATGATTGTGCTGACGTGGTGCTATTTTTTTTAGGTTTGGGGCAAGTTGAAGCGCTATTGTAGATTGTTCGAAGTGATCAGAATCAAAATCATTTATAGAGCTTACGAATATTCGTTGATTTGGCATGATATAGGTATATTCTGTCCATTTATCTATATTTCACCATAATTCTATGCCATAAAATTGCTTTTTTGGTATTTTATTTGGATTTATGAATAGGTCGACTACTAAGTATGATTATCAAGCCATACTACTTTGTATAGGGATATTACTTATTGCTTTGAACTTACGTTTACCTTTTACGGGAATAGCACCAGTTTTATCATGGATCAAAAGTGAATTTAATTTAAGTACTACTGCGATTGGCTTTTTAACCTCATTGCCGCTTATTGCTTTTGCAGTTTTTTCTCCAATTAGTGCATCTATAGCGAATAAATTTGGAATAGAGAGAACTCTTTTTAGTGCTCTTATTATTATCGCATTAGGAATTTTAATTCGGTCAGGACAATATTCATGGATGCTATATGCTGGCACATTATTTATAGGTATTGGAATTTCCTTTGGAAACGTATTGCTACCTAGTCTAATCAAGCGAAGCTTTTCTAAAAGTGCCGCATCTTTAACAGGGGCATATTCTATTACTATGGGACTTGGTGGAGCGATAGCATCTACGATTGTAATTCCATTAACCCAACTTTGGGGATGGCATATTGCTCTGTCTATATTTGTGATAGCACCGCTACTTGCTGGAATATTCTGGATTCCTCAATTAAAGAATCATGAAAGTTTAAAGGTCGCAACGAATGCCTCTCAGTCTAGTAGTAGTGTTTGGAAATCTCCCTTAGCATGGCAAGTAACTTTATTCATGGGTTTTAACGCAATGCCTTTTTATATTGCGGTAGGTTGGTTGCCAACGATTTTAATGAGTAAAGGTTTATCTGCTGCTGAGGCTGGATCATTACATGGAGTTTTGCAACTTGCTACAGCTATTCCTGGTCTGATTTTAGCTGCGAGTCTACGCCGTATGAAAGATCAAAGATTAGCAGCAGTTATTGTGAGTCTATTTTCAGCTATTTCATTTGTCGGTCTGGTTTATGCACCTAAATTTGCCTTTATTTGGTCTATGTTACTAGGCTTTGGCTGTGGGGCAAGTATGATGCTAGGGTTAACTTTTATTGTGTTACGCACAAAATCGACCCAAGATGCGGCAGTACTTTCTGGTATGGCTCAATGTTTAGGATATTTACTTGCAGCCGTAGGTCCTATGCTATTAGGTAAACTATTTGATATGTTCGGAGATTGGTCAATTCCCTTATTAGTGACATCAGTTATTGCTGTACTTGGTGCTTATACTGGTATGTTAGCTGGCAGAAATAAATATATTTAAACTGATATTTAACGTCTTGCGGAATTGCAAGACGTAGTATTTACTAATGACACCCAACAACAAGGACGTTGGGAAAATCTTAATCTATATGTTGGATAGATATTATATTATTTTTTAAGAGATTAAATGACTTAACTAAATTTATGAATTCATTTAGATTAAATAAAAATGAGTAACAGGAAGAAATTTTATGAGAACAAAAAACATTGGATTGGCAAATGTTATTAATTCAGTAGCATTTCAATTGAATAAATCTAAGTTTGAATCTACTCCCATTGAACTTCCAGAAGCTAAACATTACTTTTTATGTTTAATCGACGGGCTATCTGATAATTTATTTTTTGAGAATAAATCTGACTTAAGCTTTCTTAAAACTTTTAATGACCATAAAACAATTGCATCAGGTTTTCCTTCTACTACAGCAACTTGTCTAACATCATTGGCAACAGGTTTAGATCCAATTGAACATGGCATAGTTGGATCTGCTTTTTACAATAATCACAAATATTTTAGTCCGCTTAGATGGAGCTATCTATGTGCACAAGATTCAAGTATTCAGCTCTTAGAATCGGATATTAGGATTCCGAAAGGTATTTGGAGTGACATGCATAATGACGGAATAAAAATAAACGCATTTTTACCCTTTGAGATAGCAGATTCTGAATTTACTAAACAGGTATTTTCAGATGCTGAAATTTATAGTTATGAGAATGATACACTCTTAGTGAATCAATTAAGCCAATCCAGAGGAACTGCCGAGAGGAGTTTTTCATATATATATTTCGGAAATCTAGACTATGTGGGACATTTGTATGGGGCAGGCTCAAAAGAGTGGAAAGATGAACTTATTTTACTAGAATCTATTGTTGAAAAGATTCGTAAGGTTATTCCGAATGATGCTGTTTTGATAGTTACAGCTGATCATGGAATGATAAATATAGATCGTAATAATATGATTGATTTTAATAAAATAACAGAGCTTAAAAAGGAAACACACCTCCTTTGTGGTGATATTCGTGCTCGGCATATATATTTAAAACCTGAATATGCAAAAGATATTAATTTAATTAAATGGCACAGTTATTTAGGCGAAAACTTTAATATTTATAGCAAACAAAATGCGATTGATAACCAAATGTTTGGTACACAAAAAAACTCATCTTTTAATCATAGACTAGGTGATTTAATTGTTGTGAGTAAAAATCAATATGGATTAGTGGATTCTAACTCTTTATATGATCAATATCAGACAAGCTGGATCGGTCATCACGGCGCTATTTCTGATGATGAACAAAGAATCCCTCTCCTGATATGGGGGTAATTATTTCAAATATTCGGCGTGTCGGATTAAACAGCCTAGTTTCGTTATGCGACATATCGACGAGGACAAAAGGAAAGGGCAAATATCCCTTTTTTCTTTAAAATATTATTATTCATCTTTCCCAAGATCTTCACTTCAGTCTCTTAAGGCTTCTTTCGCTTTGAGGTCTTTTTAATTTTAGTTATAAGCCATTGAATTAAAATACTTTATAATATTAATAACTCTTATAGACGACGGATTTCATTAACGTTTCTTTCATACCTTAAATTCCCTTGCTCCTTATTTTGTACACTTTATTCATGCTGTAAATTCCTGCAACTAAATAACTGGTAACTTTTTTTCGATAGAGCTACTGAGCTCATCCTAGATGGGCTACCGTGCGTTTGAATCTGAAATAGTTTTACTCCACATCGAAACCGTGATGGGGGAATGGGGTTACAGATCTGCTCTCGTTTCTGAGTACCACAAAATTCTAAAAAATACTCTAACAACATGCATGAAATGGGGGAGAGTTTTTGAGTAACTTCAGCAATAAGATGCTGGTAAAATTTAAGTTTTATATAACAACATAAGATATTTTGGACTTATTGGTTTTATTATCTATCTTTATTAGATGTTTTAGTTTGTTTCGAAATTATTATAAGGTTGCTTTAGATGATTAATTTTATTGTTCTTTGGATAGTATAAAAAAATTAGATCATCATATCTATCTTATGAGATAGCGACGGATTTCGGTATAACGAATATTATGTTACTTAAGGTACTCAGCATCATGAATACAATTTTTCATGTTCATGATGCTGATCTGTAACAGCAACTGCATTGTGTAGGCTACAACAGTCTTGGATATCATATTTAACTTATGTTTACCTGAAATCTGGCTTATAAATTATTTTTTAAAGTTTATTTATACCTTTCAATTATATATGCCAAAATATGAGTTAATTTTAATAATCTAGATTCATGAACCTAATGAGCCTAAAAACAAGAGTTATACCTAAACAGCGCATACGAAAAAGCCCAACATGATGTTGGGCTTTTTTGATGTCTGAATAATTTCGGATCATTCATATTATATTAATTTTAGAAAATCTTAATCTTTAGCCAATATAATCTTCAGTTGATATCACTTGAGCATAAGCAAATTCAAAAGCGGCCATCAATGTTGCATGGACATGGCTAGCAGGTACCTTGACGCCATTAAATTCTAAGTCGAGCGTTGTACAAACATCATGAATAACTTTAACTTTATAGCCAAAATCCGAAGCAGCACGAACAGCAGCGTCCACACACATATGGCTCATGGAACCAATCACAACTAACTCAGTCACTTCATTGGTATCTAAAATTTCTTTGAGATTCGTATTTAAGAAAGCATTGATTTGATTTTTAATGACCACATTTTCATCAGTTTGTGGCTTAACTGTATCCTGAAATTCAATACCATTCGAATTAGGCACAAATATAGGAGATTCCGCATTAGCAATATGCTGGACATGAATCACTTGAGTACCCTCTTGACGGGCCTTAGCAATCACTTTTCCTGCGTTCTCAGCAGCTTGTTCAATACCTGCCAAAGGTAATTTACCTGTAGGTAGATATTCATTTTGTAAGTCGATAACTAATAAAGCTGATTTTGACATGTTTTTTCCTTAGGTCTCTTTGGTATTACTTATAGTAGTGTGATCGACTTTCAAGCAACGTTCGACCAACATTTCCTGAAGTTGACAGTATTAAACTTAGCATTAGTAGTTATTTGCAACAAAACAAAATTCACAACCACTTAGGGTTAAAAATTACTTTAATTTGATAAAGCATACTTCTGCTCGCTTTGTCCGCGCAGTTGTTATCTTATAATGATTTTAATATCAACGATCAAAGGTACATTTAACTACTCAGTTAAATATACCTTTATTTATTGATCATGTATAATTTATCCCTTATTTATGCAAATATTCTAATCAATGCAAAAAATTATTATTGACCGTCATGCGACAGCCCAAATCAATATGCTCGCCAATAAGCTCATGTTGAAATCGAGCACTGCTTATACACAAAATTTTGGCATTGGCATGATGGAATGGCGCGTAATAGCAGTCTTATCAGGTAATCCGAACAGCTCTTTGCAAATTGTCAGCGACCTCTTAGGTCTAGATAAAGCTGCGGTGAGCCGCACTGTGAAAAAGTTGGAAGAAAAGAAATATATTAGTGTAGATGGTGATAACACGGATAAACGCGCTTATGTCTTAAATCTAACTGAATCTGGAAAACAACTTTATGAAGTTGCAGCAGACTTTGCAATTGCAAGAGAACAGCTACTCCTTGAAGAGCTTGATGAAGCAGAAAAAAATCAACTCTTTCATCTTCTTAAAAAACTCCGTAATAAAGTTGATCAGATGTAAAAAAAACCTTATAGAAATAAACTTCTATAAGGTTTTTTTATTTATTGAGCTAGACCTATAGTTTCTTGATCGAAATATTTGAAACAACTAGATTCCCAGAAATAAATAAGAATAAGTAAATACTGGAACTAAAAGAGAGATATAGAAACCATTTACTTATAAATGGTTTCTATAAATAATTTTGGACTACAGAATTGCGACTGCGCGAACAAAGCCAGCAGAGGCATGTTTAATTTTATAAGGAAAGCAGGAAACCATAAAACCAAAGGCTGGTAAACTTTCTAAGTTAGACAATTTTTCCATTTGCCCATAGCCAATATCACGACCAGCTTTATGCCCTTCCCATATAATGGAAGCATCTTTAGATTCCATAAAGCGTTGCCGCGTAAAACTAAATGGTGCATCCCAGCTCCAAGCATCCGTACCCACAACACGTACTCCTTGCTCTAACATCCAAAGTGTAGCTTCACGTCCAATTCCACATCCTGTATCTAAATATTCAGGTTCCCCAAATTTTGCACCCGCAGCAGTATTCACTAAAACGATATCAAGTGGATTTAAAGTATATCCGATCCGATCTAATTCATTCTGAATATCCTTAGCCGTTGCTACATAACCATCTTCAAAGTGACGAAAATCAAGTTTAATACCAGGACGTAAACACCAATCTAAAGGTAATTCATCAATACCATATGATGGTTTTCCTCCATCAGTGGTTGAACTGTAATGCCAAGGAGCATCCATATGAGTGCCGCTGTGCGTCGTGATTTTCAGAAATTCACCAGCCCAGGCTTCTTGTCCAGGTATATCCGCAATATCCAGTCCTGGAAAGTTTGCAATCATTTCATCTATACCTTCTTTATGATCAAAATAATCAATCTGAGGTAGTAACGGTGGGGGATCCGTATAAGGGTTATTCTGTAAAGATACAGAAAGATCAATAAACTTTAGATTTTTAATAAGATTTTGTATTTCCATCGGTTGCTATCCATGTCAAAAGGGTGAGTTAAACTATTTAATGGTTATGCCAATAATTGGTATTTCATCTTAAAATAAATTAGATATTGTTGATATGTCAACTTAATAAATTTATTATTCCAGATATAGTTGACACATCAACAATGTGTGCTATAAAAAATAGACCGATAGACTTCAGGTGAGTGACCTGTTTAGTTAATTTGTAAAATATATAAGGAAATGAAATGAATATATTAGGCTTGGAAAGTCTTATTTTTGGCGTAACGGATTTAGAAGCTTGTCATCAATATCTTTTGGATTACGGTTTAATTCGAGTCGAAAAGAATGCATCAGGTGGAGTATATGAAGCACTCGATGGCAGTACTATCGTATTCAAACTTGATACGGATCCATCATTACCAGCACCAAATGCACCATCGCCAAATATACGTGAAACTGTATATGGAGTTCCAGATCAAGAAGAACTAGAAAAGATTACTGCTGAACTATCTAAAGATCGTGTTGTGAGTATCGATGAAGAAGGCACCGTGCATTCAATTGATGACAGCGGATTTGCAATTGGTTTTCGTATTACACGACGTCGTAAGATTATTGCCCCTCATGTCGGTATTAATGCTCCAGGACAAGCACCAGGGCGTGCTTTAAACGAACTTGGCGTACTAGATAAAGATCATCCTCGTACTCCACGCTCGTTATCTCATGTGGTTTATTTTGTGCCAGATCATAATAAAGCTGAAGCATTTTATGCAGATCGTTTAGGCTTTAGAACTACAGATCGATTTATTAACCTAGGGCCATTTATGCGTCCCGCTGGTTCTCAAGAACATCATTCACTATTTCTAGTACAAAGTTTTAACCCGCATATGGTTGGTCTTAACCATTTTACGTTTCATTTTGGTAGTGGGTACGAAGTCTTTAGAAATGGATGGGATTTTGCCCAAAAAGGCTATAAAAGCTTTTGGGGTCCGGGTCGCCATATTATGGGAAGTAATTTCTTCTGGTATTTCAACAGCCCATTCGGCGGAACGATCGAATTTGATGCAGATATGGATATCCATGATGACACTTGGCAGCCACGTGCTTTGCCAACATCTGCTGACACATCACAAGTATTCTTATTTGAACATGTGAAAAAGTGGTCACCTGGAGCATGAGATTGAGTGATAAGACTTTTATTGCTTACGTCGCAGAATTATCAGAAAAACAAGCTAAAGGAATTTCTTTTGATAATCGAAATGATCAGATCTTTGTGACTTACCACCAGAAGCAGGTTCGTGTTTGGCTTAATGATTGTCCACATCACCACCGTCCGCTTGAGTTTAAAAAAGATCAATTTCTTGCGACTAGTGGCTCTCACATTGTGTGCTATGCCCATTCGGCCCATTTTGACAAGTTAGACGGGCACTGCTTTGCAGGTCCTTGTCAAGGACAGTATCTAACCAGAATCGAACATTTTGTGCTCGATGGTGCGATTTATATTGAAAATAATTTATTAATTGATTTTAGAGGTTAACCTGAATGTTTATTTATTTTCCTAAAAATTATATTTGGAGTATGTCGACTATCATTGCTGCAACGCATGGTGGAAGTATTGGTGAGATTGATGTCTTTTGTCGTCCATTGTTAGAAAAATCTTCAACCGATGCAGATATTGGTACAGTTGAATTTCTTCATGCATGGCGTGAAGGTGCGGATAAATTAGTTCGGATGGCTGAAAATGATGTTGCTAAAAAACGTCATATTTCAGCTGGCGAAAAATATCATCGTGCAGGATTATATTATTTAATTGCTGAGCGTATGCAAGAGCAGGGTAGCCCTGAACGCATGGATGCCTATAAACGGTATTTAGATATTTTTGAGAAATCACGACAATATAAAAACGATGGTTCAAAACGTGTAGAAATTCCTTATCAGGATACGCATATTAGTGCGATTTACGCTCGTGGGCGTGGTCTGGCTGAGGGTGAGAAGGAAGCAATTGTGGTCATGATGAATGGCTTAGACTCGACCAAAGAATTAATGATTTGTAACCCCTTAGTCAACAATTTACTGGATCGTGGTATTTCAATACTCGCTGTAGATCAACCAGGAACAGGTGAGGCAATTCGTTTTCAAAATATGCCCGCTGTTTATAATTCAGAAATTTGGGCATCAAAAATTGTCGATTGGTTAGTTGAACAACCCAATATTGATCATAACAGAATAGCAGCATTCGGTATTTCATTAGGTGGATACTACTGCCCACGTGCAGTTGCTTTTGAACCACGTTTTTGCTGTGCTGCGATTTGGGGAGCGAATCATGACTGGCGTGCGGTACAACAAGCACGTTTGAAGCGAGAAGGTGAAAATCCAGTGCCACATTACTGGAAACATGTTGAATGGGTTTTTGGGGCCAAAAATTCAGAAGAGTTTTTTGAAATCGCAGAAAACATGCATCTCAATGGCATCTTGGATCGGATCAAAGTCCCTTTCCTAGTAACACATGGTGAAAAAGATCGTCAAATTCCCCTTAAATATGCGTATGAAACGTATGAGCAGCTTACTAATTCAATAGATAAAGAACTCTTAGTCATAACAGATGAAATGGGGGGCGTTGAACATAGCTCAGTTGATAATCCATTAAATTCAGGTGCCTATGTCGCAGATTGGCTTGCGGAACATTTAAACGGTACAACTAGTCATATATAAGGAAAATAAAATGAAAGGGATTTTGAAAATTGCAATTATTGGTGGTGGTATTGGTGGAATGTGTGCTGCCATCCAATTAAGCAAACAAGGCTATCAGGTCGATTTGATTGAGCAGCGTGATACCCTCAAGCCATTAGGTGCGGGTATTTCTTTAAGTGCAGCAACATTACGTGCGCTTAAGGAAATAGGGGTCATTGATCAGGTTTTAGAGATTGCAGGAAGTTTTAGCTTAATTGAATTACGGACTGCAGAAGGGCATAAGATTATGCAAGCACCTGTATTGCCTGCAATTGGTGCTGAAGATTTAAAGAATCATAATGCTGGAATTTTAAGGACAAAACTTGCCAGCATCTTAGAAACCCGATTACGTGAATTAGGTGTAAATGTCATTGTATCCAATACAGTTGAAAAATTTCAAAATCACAAAGATGGAGTGGATATTCAGTTAACAGGGGAAAATCATTGGCGACATTACGATATCGTGGTGGGCGCAGATGGTATTCATTCTAAGGTGCGTAAAAATATTTATCCTGATTATAAAGGCTTAAAATTTACTCATCAGGGGTCTTGGCGAATTGTGATCCCGCGCTATTTCGAACATCTTACAATGTATGTAGGTAAAACACTCAAAGCTGGAATGACACCTATCAGTAAAGAAGAGAGTTATTTGTTCGTTTTGGATCATCATGAGCAAGATGAAGCAATTCCTCAAAATGAATGGCCTCAACGATTAGCAAAACTACTTGCTGAATTTGGTGATCCGTTAACTCGAATAAAACAAAAAATCGATGAAGGAGAAATTGAAGAAAAAGATATTATTTATCGACCTTTATACACTCACCTCATTGAAACGCCTTGGTATAAAGATCGTGTCGTATTATTAGGTGATGCTGTACACAGTACTACGCCGCATCTAGCGTCTGGAGCAGGATTGGCAATTGAAGGAGGCATTATTTTGGCGGAGGAACTTGCGCGAGCTGACTCTATAGAAGATGCATTTAAACAATATCAAGCCCGACATTTTGACCGAGCAAATTTGGTTATTTCAAGCTCCACCCGTCTTGGAGAAATTGAGATATCTCAAGGCTCTCCTGAAGAACATCGGAATATCATGATCCAAACGATGCAACGTTTACGTGAGCGAATTTAAGTTAACTGTGAAATAGATAATTAATAAATTCGAACTGAATATACACATAAAAAGTCAACTTAAAGGAAAAGTTGACTTATTTATAAAAGGATATTGTTGATGAAATTTGCATCATTACCGAATGCTACTCGCGATGGCGAAGTTGTTTTCGTTTCGAGAGATTTAAGCCGTGCACAAAAAATCTCCTCATATAGCAGCTTAATCCAATTACTTGAAAACTGGGATCAAATCGAACATCAATTAAAAGCAGCCTATGAAATTTTCAATGATGATATCAGTGCTGGTTTTCCATTCGATCCTACACATGCCCTTGCTCCCTTACCACGATGTTATCAGTTTGTAGATGGCTCAGCATTTTTAAATCACGGTAAGATTATGAAAGCGGCTTACAAAGTCGAAAATGAGGAGCCTGAAGGTGTCCCAATTCTGATTCAACGTCAAAGTGATGATTTTAGACCTGCCTATGCAGATTACGAATTTATTAAAGCTGAAGATCAATGTGACTTTGAAGGCGAGTTTGCTGTGGTTGTTTCTGATACAGCTATGGGAAGTTCAAAAGCTGAGATCAGTAAAAATATCAAATTAATTATGCTTATGAATGATGTAAGTATGCGTAATTTACTAAAACGTGAAATAAAAATGGGATTTGGCTTTATTCAGGCTAAAACTGCAACAATATTTGCGCCAGTTGCAGTCACACCAGATGAGTTAGGCAACGCATGGGAAAATGACAAAGTACAGCTGGATCTAAATGTATATCGTAATTCTGAATTATTTGGTCATCCCAATGGGGCTGAAATGAATTATTCATTTAGTGAATTAATCACACATTTAAGTTATAACCGTAATTTAAAGGCTGGCACAATTATAGGATCTGGTACTGTATCGAACATCGATGCCAAAACAGTTGGATCAGCCTGTTTGGCTGAAGGACTTGCACTTGAAATACTTGAAACAGGGCAAGCAAAAAGTACATTTATTCAGTCAGGTGAAGTGATTGAAATGAAAGTTTATGATGTTGATAATCAACCTGTTTTTGGAGAAATTAAAACTCGTTTCCTTACAAAAATTAATTAAATATTTTTTAAATTAAACAATATTGAGTCAGCTTTCCGTTTGATTATGACGAGTTATTTGCTCATACGCATTCGAAAGCTGAACTTTTCCAAATCATCTTATTCTATATATCCCTCGCTTATAAATTCTCGAAACTGCATCACAAATTTAAATATACCAATTCTTGGAAAAATATCATTTAAATACATAACCTCAGCAAAAAATCCAATAATTTTGTGCATTACAATTTGATCACTTCAGCTGCCTCTTAAATTTTCAGATTTCTTTTACAGATAACTTATCTTAATGATTAGATTGTTTTCTAGAAAAAATATTGTCTTGTTTTTCTATGAAATTTTAATTAATTTCTGCTTGAATTCGAAGCTTTATTGTTAATTTACAATTGATTCAATATATATTTAGCATTATAAAATTACATAAGCAGTTTAATTTATTTTTCTTTAAATTACATATTTTTCAGTAATACATTTTTGAAATGGTGTCACATGAAGTACTATTTTTAAAATATTACTTAGGTTTGTCTACTGGTAATTTAATATTAAAAATTAGGTTTATTTAATTTTAATCATCAATCAGATTTATCAATCCACAAGAAAACTTCAGTGATCATTAATATAAAATAATTTTTCTGAATTAATATAGATATTGATTACCAAGATAAATATCAAAAATATATTCCCCAATAGGGATGGGATTAATTATTTTACTTAATATGCGCCAGATAGCATTATATATTTTAATGAATGTTATTTATGCAAATAAAAAACCGCCCTAAGGCGGATCTTTAATACAATTTTAATATTATATATTATGTTGATTTCAATGAACTGGTTGATGATTTATTGGGATGATAAATCTGAAAGCTTGCACGTCTAAATAACATAAATTGGATTCCAGCCAATATTATTGCAGCATAACCGAGTGCAGGAAAACCATAAAACTTAACAATACTTCCTCCTAAAATAGGGCCAATCGCAGTACCAAACATTAACATCGCTGGTGTTGCGGCAGCTGCACGACCAGTGGGATCAAGTTGAGCAAGTAAACCAAAAATAAAGGTATGTGAGAAAATAAGTACCATGATCATCACAGAACCGAAAATGACATACAGTAAATAATTTGAACTTTGCGCAATAAACATTACGCTAATAGCTTGTAAAATAGGAGCAATGCAGATAACGGAAGTAGGCTTGATACGATATTGTAAAACGGTTGCCAAAGGAGCGGGAAAGAGTGCCATGATGCCATAAATAATTAGAGCCATACCTACTGCTTTTTGACCGAATCCTTCTGCTATTCCAATCCGTTCATAGAAACTGAAGGTCATTGATTGAATAATTGTTAAACACACAACACCTGCGATCACAAGCCAGACGGTTGATGAAAGTTTGGTTTTAGGCAGCAATGCAGAGGATTGAGTGACTTGAAAAGCATCTTTTTCTTTTTTAGGGAACAAAAATAAGGTTATTGCACTCGCAACAAACATAATGCTGCCTAAAAATAAAAACAGATATCGACCGCCCCAATGTTGGATGATAGGTAGAGCACCAATCATGAATAATAGACCGAAAATACCAATTGCAATACCAGCAATGCCAAAAATTCGGTGTGGGTTTTGACTACGTCCCATCGTGCCATGGGCTAAACTTAAAGACATTCCTACAGCAAAACCACCAAAAAAATGGAGAATGGCCAAGCTTCCAAAGGTGTCCGTTTGTGTGCACCCCAAAAAGCATAGACCTGCTATGAAAAAGCCTATATATACCCACTTATGCGGTCTGAGTAGATTAAATTTAGCAGAAAATATAACACTCGAAATCGTCACGGCGATTAGGAACATTGTGACTAACAATCCAGACTGTTGTGAATCAAACATGTAAACCGTCATGAGTACACTGATCCAGATAGGCAGTGCAATAGCATCGAGCATGCCAGCACAATGACTTACAGTTAAGGCAAATATACTTTTTTTAGAATTAATCTGATTCATACTTGATCTTTCCTTAGCGTATTGAATTTTAGAGTGATCAAACTTGATCCAGTTTTCTTGCAAAAACTGGAATGAAAGTGAAAGTTGGGACTGGGTTAGAATTAGAATTTAACTGCTACAGACAACATAAAAGTGTCACTTTCTGAACGATTACGGCTATAAATTTCTTTCATCCAATTTGCACTCACTAAAGGACCTTTGCCATTCATGAACTGATGCTGAATGGCTGGACCTACTGCAAAAGCTTC
The DNA here is from genome assembly GCF_022601715.1 of Acinetobacter zhairuonensis. Taxonomy (GTDB): domain Bacteria; phylum Pseudomonadota; class Gammaproteobacteria; order Pseudomonadales; family Moraxellaceae; genus Acinetobacter. The sequence goes on from NZ_JAKVIM010000006.1 coordinate 171,322, forward strand.
AGATTTTGAATTCGCAATAGTGTTTCCATCTTGTTCATCATCTTCGAATTGGGTGTAATAGAAACCCGTAATACCATATCGCCAATTATTTCTTTTTAGATTAATAACATAGTCTAAAGTTAACTCATTCCCTGTACGGTAGTTTGAATCTTCATTTTCCCAGTTGAAGTTAAACATTGGGCTTAAGCCAATTTCGATACCGGATTGAGTTTGATATTTTGCTGCAAATCGTGGAGCCAAAGAGTAATAGTGCGCGGCGACATTCGCTTTGTGACTTTTTGAGTACGAGCCAATAGGAACAACAAGGCCTCCTCCCGCTACAAACTTCCATTGCTTACGATCGCCTTTATTCCATTGCAGGATTAGGGGCTCGATTAATACGTCAGCTAATCCACTATCAGCAATCTCGATATTTGTATAGGGAGTGTAGATCGTATTATCTAAATCTACATAAGTACCAATCATCTCTGACGCGACAATATCAGCTCCCAGTAATTTTTTATCCCATACGGTCATTAATCGTAGGGTTTGGGCTTTAACTGTCAAATCTATGTCAGCTTTTTTGTCACCGTTTTGGTCTATAGCACTCTCTGCCGTTGTATAGCTAGATGAAAACTGCGCATAGTTTCCTGACATAGGTGGAAAATCCGCAATAAAAAATTGAGTAACACCACCAGGAATAGTTGGGTTACCATTTGGAGCTGCTTTCCCTACAGTCGTAAATAACGTAGCCATACCTACAAGGGCGATACTTGTATATTTGATCATCATTTCTGTTTCCTTTGTTCAATCACACCTATTCCTTAGGTGGAAAATTTTTTTAAATCTGAATTTTTTGCTATGGATCCATTTGCTTGCATTTTGATCAAATAATGCATAATGGTTAATTTAATTTGATTATGTTGATGTGTCAACTATATTTTTAATTTTATATCTGTGAATAGTTTTTATTTTTAAAATAAAAATTTAAATAAAAAAAGGATTAGTATTAAATTAATCCTTTTAAAAAATATTATCATAAATTAATTAACCTTAATAAATATTCAATATTATTAAAGTATCAAATTTTTATTCACTTAACATTATTTTGACTATTATGATTATGACGTAAAGTGATGTTTAAAATTTAAGAATCCGCGGCGTTCATTAAAATACCATCGCCCTTGATTTAGAATAACTTTATCATTAAAACCACCAACTACAATCATATCGAGTTCTTTATTTTCACGGCCGCTATATAACACAATTTGACTATGTGAAATGATTAAATCAGGCGACTGTTGGTCGAGTAAAATATTACCGACAACATGTTGAGTTTTCTTTTGTGGACGATTGATAAATGAATCTAAAATATCAGTTTTCCCCAAGATAATCTGGTCAGGCTGACTAGGCCGCGTATAGCTTGCATTTTCAGTAAAGAGTTGAATGAGTTCTTCATACTGTTTTTGATCATTTAAATAAGCAAAATATCGAATTAAATGCTCAATTTGAGCCTGAATATGTGGTTCGGGATTGTTCATGAATATTTTTTCAACCATTCTTTTAGACTTTGATTCACTTGTTCTGCTGCTTCTATTGGTGACATATGGCCACTTTGTTCATAAATGTTTAATTGTGCAGTAGGGTTCAATTCAAGCATGGCTTGATGTTGTGAAAGTGTACTCCATTGATCTTCACGACCAACGCCCAAGTATAAAGGGACATTAATTTGAGCAAAAAGTTCTTTTACTTCTGGTCGATGAAGCAGGGCATAAATTTGAGCCTGAAAACTATTTAGCGTCTGAGAAAGCACCATATTTTCCATAGGTTCAAAGATCTCTGTAACGCGTATATTTTGAGGATGCATCATGGGTTCAAGCCAATGAGGAATAAGATATTTTATTCCGTTTGTACGTACAGCTTCGATTAATGCAATGCGTTTTTCTGCTTCACCTGGCATTGTCCCATGAATACCAAAATCTAGCAGTGCAAGTTGAGATATCTGTTGCGGAGCCAGTCTATAAACTTCCAAAGCAACTCTTGCCCCCATAGAGTGGCCAATTACGGTACATGATGAGTCTATGAGCTTTATGACTTTTTGAGCCATGTCTTGAAAGTTATCAAGATCACGGAAATCGACAGCACAAACTTCATATTTAGAAGAAAAGAAATCAAGCTGTTTGGACCATATCGTTGCGTCACACAACAATCCTGATAGAAATATCAGTTTAGGTTTCATGTTATTTGCCTTATTTTAGGTCTGGAACCAGACGAGTTTTTAAAAAATCCTCTAAAGATTCACCACGCATAATGGCATAGACCTCCATATTGCTTTTTTTTAGGACGCGCGCATATTTTTCCAGTACAAAAAAGTTGACACCATGTCGTACTAACCCTAACCAATCTTGATTTAAAATTAATTGCTTTTCATGAGCGGTTAGCCCAGCTTCGGTCATAACTAGATCTGGATTATTTATAAAACGTTCTCTCCATTCTTGCTTGGTCATATTCCAAAAAAAAGTATTAATTTTCAATCGATTGTTACTTGTGATTAGATCAAAGACATAAGTGCCTTCAATGTTTTCTATTCCTTGAAGTTGTGGATTCATGTTGCATTCCTTAGCTTATTTAACTTCATAAAGTACCGCTGTCATGGCAGTCGTTGTTGCCAGATAATAGTTGAGGTGCTTTTGTTCAATATGATCCCCAAGTGCGCCTCTCATTGCCAGCCACATAATTTGTTCTACACTTTCGGCACCACCGCGCTCGATATAATCTTTATGAGTCAGTTGAGTAAGCGCTAGAGGATCATGTTGTAATAGTTGTAAAAATTCGTGATCCCATTCTGTATTATTAAAACCAGTACGCTCTCCATGAATTTGATGAGATAAACCGCCTGTACCCACTACAGCAACATTCAAATCTTCTGGATAACTCTCAATCGCTTTGCGAATGGCTTGTCCTAGTTTGTAACAGCGTAAACCAGTGGGTAATGGATATTGCAAAACGTTGATTGCAATAGGAACGATCACTCCAGGCCAATCTGGTACAGGTGACCAAAGCAGTGGAAGAGGGGCAGCACAGCCATGATCGAGCGGTTTGTTTTGAAAAATCGTTAAATCAAATTCGTCATTGACCAGACTTTCGGCAATGTGAGCCTGTAATTTAACGTTCCCACGTATGTCAGGAAGGTTACGCGCGCCTCCACCTTCATCCGCAACAGGAAAAGACTCACCCACACCCAATGCAAACGTAGGGTAAAAATCAAAAAAGAAAGTCGAACAATGATCATTATAAAAAAAGACGAGCGCATCAATTTTTTTATCAATTAACCACTGTGCAATCGGTTTATAACCATCAAATAATGGTTTCCAGGCGGGATCAGTTTGTTTGCCTTTGTCATAAGCCAAACCAATCGTTGGAACATGTGAACTTCCGATTCCACAAATTATTTTTGCCACGTTATTTTCCCTGTGTACTTTGAATTAGAAGCAGTATTGTTACTTTTGATAAGAATGACTAATTCTATTCATTAAAATAGGTATGAATTTTATTTATGTTAGCTCAAGTTTAACTAATATTTGTAATTATAATTCAGTATGTTATCAAGAAAAAGTTGTGCTGCTTGACTTAAGATGGCATGCTTTCTGTAAATGATCCCGATATCACGTTGCGTATTTGGCAGCCGAATGGGTAATTGTAAAATTAGACCCTGTTCCAACTCTTGTCTCATCTGCGAATGTGAGACAATTGCCAATAATGATGAAGACTGTAAAAGACCACGAACCAGTGTTTGATCTCCAGTTTCAATAGTCGGTATAGGGGCAGTTAAGCCCAAAGTATCGAAACTTTTTTGAATCAATTCTCGTGATGGTGTGTTTGCTCTTGGTAGAATCCAAGGGAAATCCATTAAGTCAGTTAATTGAATTTCATCAATTGGTTGATTAAGCAGGGGATGCTGCTTACCTAGCACAATGACCATATCTTCTGAAAACAATATTTTCTGGCTAAAATCGGCACTTCCTTGATCAGGCCGTATTGCACCTAATATAAAATCAATATCGCCTACACGAAGCTGGGCACTCAGAATTTCATACGCACTTTCATAAGTTACAAAATGAATGGCAGGATAGTCAAAACTCATTTGGCCAATCACTTGTGGCAAGACCTCTACGCGAATTAATGGCAGTGTTCCAATATGCACACTTCCCCGTATTTGTCCTTGAAAGGTCCGTAAATCATCATGTAATGGTCTAAGTTCATTAAAACAGAGCTGAACCTGTTGTCTCAATAATTCACAAAAGGTGGTGGCTTTTAATCCCTGCACACTTCTTTCGAATAATTTCATACCGAGTGATTGTTCAAGAACTTTAATCGCTGCACTCACTGCGGGTTGGGTCAAATGTAGCAGTTGAGCAGTGCTTTTCATATTTTTGGTTAAACACAGGGTCAGAAAAATTTGAAGGCGTTGGTGATTGTATAAAAAAAAGGGTTCAGAAATAGGATGTTTGCGCTGTGAATCCGTAAAAGAGTGCTTCACCAGATCGGCGATCTTTTGCAAATAAGCGATACCATTTTGTACCCGAGGTAAAAGATAGTGACCAGCATCACTCAGTAAAACACCCTGAGGGTGTCTTTCAAACAATTGTACTGCGAGCTGTTGTTCTAATTGCAAGATTCCTCGTGTCACCGCAGATTGTGTGCGGAATAAATTTTCTGCTGCTTTTGAAATATTTTGCAGTTTTGCAACTTCAATGAAAAAACGTAGTTGCATGATATTAAAGTTTTTTTCATGATTCAAAATTATTTTCTCAATTCTCTTGATTGCTAGCCTATAAATAAAACTCATATCAGGAAAAGTCAATTGAATTGTTCAAAGTGCGTAGCCCCATGTCACTATTTCGTCAACTTCAGAGATTAAGGATGAAACATGACAGCGCAAAAAACAGGATTAGTTATTAGTGCACATTCGGCTGATTTTGTATGGCGTGCAGGTGGAGCAATTGCTTTACATCAAGCACAGGGAACACAGATGCATATTGTATGCTTGTCTTTTGGAGAACGCGGTGAATCAGCCAAATTATGGCGTCAACCGAATATGACCGAAGAAAAAGTAAAACAGGTTCGGCAGCAAGAAGCTCAAGCAGCAGCAGAAATTTTGGGTGCTAGTATTGAATTTTTAGATCTAGGTGATTATCCACTGATTACAGATAAAGATGTTTTATTTAAATTGGCTGAAATATATCGGTGTCTGCAACCTTCATTTGTATTAAGTCATTCTTTACATGACCCTTATAATTATGATCATCCACGCGCAACGCATTTAGCTCAGGAAGCACGCATAATTGCTCAAGCAGAAGGGCACAATCCTGGTGAAAAAATTATAGCCGCGCCACCTTTTTACTGCTTTGAACCTCACCAACCAGAACAATGTAACTGGAAACCTGATGTGCTACTGGACATAACCAGCGTATGGGAGAAAAAATATCAAGCAATTCAATGTATGCAGGGACAGGAACACCTTTGGGAATATTATACGCGTGTAGCTTTACAACGTGGTGTTCAGGCAAAACGTAATATTGGAATTACCGCAGCTAAAAACATCGTCTATGCCGAAGGATACCAAAGCATATTTCCTCGTGTGACGGAGAACTTAGAATGAATATTCTTGGTCATAAAGGTGTAGTTGTTCGTCAGATTGATCGTATTGATCAACAAGTCATTAAATCTATGGCTCAATATGGTGTTGCGACTATCCATGAAGCGCAAGGTCGTAAAGGTCTGATGGCACCAAGGATACGTCCGATCCAACAGGGTGTTTGCATTTCGGGTTCGGCAGTGACGCTTTTGGTAGCACCAGGCGATAATTGGATGTTCCATGTGGCAGTAGAACAATGTTTGCCTGGAGATATTATTGTAGTCTCTCCAACTTCTCCATGTTATGACGGTTTCTTTGGCGATTTACTGGCAACTTCAATGCAGGCTCGCGGTGTGGTGGGTTTGGTTGGTGATATTGGTATCCGAGATAGTCAGGTTTTACGTGAAATGGGTTTTCATGTGTGGTCACGCGCTATTTATTCACAAGGAACTGTTAAAGAAACACTGGGTTCAGTTAATGTCCCAATAGTTTGTGCGGATCAGTTGGTAAATCCCGGTGATGTGATTGTTGCAGATGATGATGGGGTAGTCGTTGTAAGACGCGAAGAAGCACTTAATGTGGAAAAGAAAAGCCAACAGCGTATGCATTTGGAAGAATCGAAAAGACAGCGTATGGCTCTGGGGGAACTGGGACTTGATATCTACGAGATGCGACCTCGGTTGGCAGAAAAAGGCTTACGCTATGTAGAGCGTTTAGAAGATTTGGAGCTATAGCCATGCAAACCAGAATCCGCTGTTTATTAATGCGTGGAGGAACCTCGAAAGGGGCTTATTTTTTAGCACAAGATTTGCCTCAAGACGCTGAATTGCGAGATCAGGTTTTGTTGGCAATTATGGGTTCACCGGATGTTAGACAAATCGATGGTATTGGAGGTGGAAATTCTCTGACCAGTAAGGTTGCAATTGTACAGCGCTCATTACGTGAAGATGCTGATCTTGATTATTTATTTGCACAGGTCAATGTAGATCAGGCCAAAGTTGATTATGGACAAAATTGCGGCAATATTTTAGCAGGAGTAGCACCTTTTGCTATCGAACGCGGATTGATAAAAACTCAAGAAACGATTACCACGGTTCGGGTCTTTATGCAGAATACTGAGCAATTGGCATATGCCAGTATTCAGACTCCCGATGCTAAATTGGATTATGTGGGTGAGACCTATATTGATGGAGTAAGAGAGCCTGCAGCAGAAATTATTTTAGAGTTTGCTGATATTGCTGGTTCAACTTGTGGACAATTATTACCCACGGGTCAAGTTAAAGATGAGATAGATGGCATTAGTGTGACGTGTATTGATAACGGAATGCCTGTTGTTCTCATTCAAGCTCAAGATTTGGGATGTCATGGTAATGAAACACCACAGGAACTCGATCAAAACCATGTATTAAAAGCACAATTGGAAAAAATCCGACTTAAAGCAGGTCACATGATGAACCTTGGAGATGTGACTGAAAAAACAATACCCAAAATGTGTTTGATTTCATCGGCACAGGCAGGAGGAGCGATTAATACAAGAAGTTTTATTCCACATCAATGTCACAGTGCGATTGGTGTATTTGGTGCTACCAGTGTAGCAACTGCATGCATTCTGCCTGAGAGCGTAGCGAATTCAATTGTTCGATGTGTAGACCAATCTGAACAGAGATTGGATATTGAGCATCCTTCAGGACATTTCACTGTTTTGCTAAAACGGGACTGGTCTGGCTCAGTAACTGGATGTGGTTTTGTGCGTACTGCACGGGCGTTATTTGATGGCTGGGTTTTAATTCCATCACAAATATGGAAAAACCAGCTACAGAATTGATGCAATAAATACTTAATAATTTCGGCTAAAACTCAATGATTAGCTTGAGTGATCAATAAGACCCAGCAGAAAGTTGTTCTGCAATTTTCTCTTTGAATAACTTTCAGCTTTAGATTAGCTGTTTAAAAAATTAATTAAAATTTTTTCAAGGAATGAATTATGGATTTAAAAGAAGAATTAGGTCAAAAAAAAATGAATCTCTATCAGTGGTTCATCGTAGCACTTTGTATATTATTAAATATTGTAGATGGTTACGATGTCATGGTAATGGCATTTACTTCAACATCCGTCTCCGCAGATTGGCAAATTTCAAGTTCGATGTTAGGAATTCTGCTAAGTATTGGCTTTATCGGGATGGCATTAGGTTCATTTATACTTGCACCACAAGCGGATAAAATTGGTCGTCGCAATATTATTCTAATTTGTTTATTTATTTGTGGTTCAGGAATGTTACTCAGCGCTTTTTCACAAAATGCTTTTCAGTTAGCAACCTGCCGCTTAATTACAGGGTTAGGCATTGGTGGTATCTTAACCAATGCCAGTGTCGTTGCGAATGAGTTTTCTTCATTAAAATGGAAAAGTCTATCCGTCAGTTTATTATCAATGGGATATGCTGTTGGTGCTGTACTGGGAGGAATGATTGCCTATTATTTAATTGCTTTACATGGTTGGCGTAGTGTTTTTTTATTAGGTAGTGGATTAACTTTTTCAGTATTTTTGATTTGTTTGAAGATATTGCCTGAGTCTCTTGAATATCTAGCCGTTAAACAACCCAAATATGCATTGGAGAGAATTAATAAAATTGGTACTAAAATTGGACTGACACCTTTGGTAGAGATGCCAGCTATTACTTTAACCGAGCAAAGAACATCAATCAAAAAACTTTTCCTAGCGCAATTGGCAACCCAGACAATTTGTTTATGGATTGCTTTTTTTATGATTATGGCAGGATTCTATTTTATTTTGAGCTGGACACCTAAAATTTTAGCTATGGCTGGAATGAGTATGGAGCAGGGCGTAAATTTAGGCATTTTTCTAAACATTGGTGGTATCTTAGGTGCCATCCTAATGGGAAGTATAAGTTCACGGTTTCAGATTCACAAAATTTTAGCAATCTTTCTAGTCGCAACAGCGATAGCAATTCTTTTATTTATCGTGGTATCGAATATTTATAATTATGCGCTTTGGGTAGGTATTCTAGTGGGAATGCTGGCGAATGGATGTGTCGCAGGATTATATGCTTTATCTACAGTAACTTACCCAACAGAAATCCGTGCAACAGGTGTTGGGCTTGCTATTAGTATGGGAAGATTTGGTGCCATTTTAGCACCTTTAGGAGCTGGTTACTTTCTTGATGCAGGTATATCACCATTGAATTTGTATGTATTCGCTTCTATTTTCTTTGCAGTTGCTTTTATTATGCTTTTAATCAGCTATCATCATTACAAATGTTCAATTTCAAGCTCAAGAACTTCAACTGAGTGTTTCAGCCCTAGTTAAATAATGCAGAGAAATACTAAGCCTCAACACTTAGTATTTCTCACAGCGACTTCATCAGACTAAATGATCGTTTTATAAAGTACAATGAATGGTGAGTGATATTTCCATACAATCAAGTAATGGCCTAAGCTGAGATCCATTATTTGCAGCATGTAATCTTTTTCTAGATTGTTTTAATTACTTAGAGCACTAAGTGATAACTTATAAAAAATTTGGTTCATGAACCTAGCTATGAATACATATTTTCCTACAAAAAAGGTCTTAAGAATAGACTAAATTTTGTCTAAGAGAGTGGTGGCAGTCCACCACTAATTAAAGTTCTGAGGCTAAGGTTTTGATAGTTACGATTTCTGTTTAGCTTTTTGGCGTAAGACATACAAATATAAGTTTTCTACTTTTTCACGTGCCCATGGTGTGGTACGTAAGAATCGCAATGATGATTTAACACTTGGATCTATACAAAAACATCTAATTTCAATTTTACGACTTAAGCCTTCAAAGCCGCCGTAGTAATCCAATAATTCATCCAAAATGTCGGCAAGTTTTTTGCCGTGTAAAGGGTCATTGGAGGTATTCATAATAGATCAATCATATTTTGGGAGGCCATTATTATAACCTGAGCGAGTTGGAAAATGAGAGGGTTAGAATTTAAACGAAATTAACATAGAAAATTACAGCTTATTTTCTATGTTAACTTTTTTCTAAATATAAATTAGTCAAATTCTAATAATTAGGTAGTTATTGCAAACCGTCACGCGACACATAAGTTGTCATTTCTACATCATAATAATCAATAGATTACAGGTTGTCATGACAGAGAGTATCAACCTTCAACGACATATAAGTTGTCACTTTTATACTCAATTTATTCAATCACTTGAAGTAAATGTTTCAGAAGTAATTAACTCCTCACTCATTCTTCAAACAATTATTTAATCAATAAAGTTTTTTTTATTAAGTTCATTATTTTTATAAGGTAACTCATAGTCTATAGGCTTAGATTAAGAAATATGATGCTAAATCTAGTCAACATTTAGCATTTTATTCTTAAGTATTTTTAACTGCAATTTTAAGGTATTTATGCAAGTAAAACTAAACTTGCACAAATACCTATAATATTAAGATTTAGCAGCAATAACATCAATTTCAACAAGAGTTCCTGGTAGTGGTAAACCTACTACTTGAATCGCTGTTCTTGTTGGTTTGGTTTGTACATCAGAATCTGTGAAGAATTCAGCGTAAGCTTTTTGAAATCCTTTAAAATCTAATCTTCCTTCATGCTCTTCAGTTCCAACTAAAAAAGCTCTTAATTGAATGACGTTATTCATCTTAAGATTTTGTTTTTCAAGAATAGTTTTAATTTTATTTAATATAGATATGGTCTGCGTTTGTGTGTCCCCATAAGCTTTAATTGTATCAGCTGGAGCTGAAGAATCTGCAATGTCTGCAAGAATTCCGCTTACGTAAACTAAAGAAGTATCACTTGGAATTGATATTGACTCTGCATATTGTGCTTGATCTGAACCCATGCGTGTAATTCTACTCATAAAATTTATTTCTCGATAAATATTGTTAATAAGATTTTTCTATTGACGTTTCGGTCATGTGAATGATATATTTTTTTGAACGATCATTCCAGAAAGAGTTTCAAAATGAGACCAAAAGAATTTGAAGAAGACGATATAGCAGAAGCTGCTATGAAAGTTTTTTGGCAAAGAGGATATGCAGGAACTAGTATTCAAGACTTAGTGGAGGGCACAGGTCTAGGACGTGGGAGTCTTTATAATGCTTTTGGAAGTAAATATGGAGTTTATGAATTTGCTTTAAAGCGTTATTATGAAATTACTGCTTGTAATATAGCTATGTTATCTGAGGATGGGACTGTTAAAGAATTAATACGTCGTTTACTTATGAAAATTGTCTCAGAAGAGCTTAATGATACTGAGAACATGGGTTGTATGGTAGCTAATGCATCATTAGAAATGGCAAGACATGATGAGGGTATTGCTGATTTAGTAGCAAAGAATTTAAGTAGAATGGAAAGAGCAATTAGCACGTTAATACTGCGTGGCCAAGCTAATGGTGAAATTGATGCTACAAAAAAACCTGATGCATTAGCTAGATTTATTGTTAGCACAATCCAAGGGATTCGGGTCGTGAGTAAAGGTAGTGAAAAAAAATGTCATTCTGAAAGGCTTGTAGACATTGTTGATATTGCTATAAGTGCTATTTAAATTAATTAATAATATTGCAAATATTTCTTGTAGTGTTAATAGCTAAATTGTTAATACTCCAAGGCATATTTCTATGTCTAATAAATACAGTTTTAATTCAATATCTGAGGTGAAAAAGCATATTTTTTTAATTTATTTTGGAATGATTGGTACAAAACTATCTGTCTATCTAAAAAGTAGTACAACTTAAACAAACATAATTTTTTATTAGCTACAAAGAAAGGAAGTAACAATGACTCAAGCATCACAATCTAAAGCAAAGACAATTGCGGTTTTAGGCACGGGTATTATGGGAGCGGCAATCGCTAGAAACCTAAAAAAAAATGGTTTTAATGTCAATGCATGGAATCGTACCTATGAAAAAGCTAAAGCTTTAGAAGAGTCAAACATAACTGTATATGAGCACGCAAAAGATGCTGTTAAAGAAGCCGATATTGTATTAACAATGCTTAAAGACGGACAAGCTGTATTAGATGCGATGAATTTGGCAAAACCTGAATTAGTTAAGAATACTATTTGGATTCAAGCAAGTACCGTGGGCATTAGTGCAAATTCACAACTAGAAGAATTTGCTCATGATAATTCTCTAAAATACTATGATGCTCCTGTTCAAGGTACTAAGGGTCCAGCAGAACAAGGAAAACTAGTAATTATTGCTTCTGGTCCTGAGGACTATAAAGATACTGCCCAATCAGTTTTTGATGCAATTGGTCAACGTACAGTGTGGGTTTCTAATGAGAGTGGAGTAAGTAGTAAATTAAAGCTTGCATTAAATAGCTGGGCCTTTGCTTTAACTCATGGTATTGCTGAAAGTCTATCAATCGCTCAAGCCTTAGATGTTGACCCAGCTTTAGTGGTAGAAGTAGTTAAAGGCGGTCCTATGGACAACATGTATTTTCAGCTCAAATCAGCTGCAATTTTAGCAGGTAATTATGATGCAAGTTTCTCTTTGGACAATGCAGTCAAAGACACTGAACTAGTTTTAGATGCATCTAAACACGCTGGTGTTAATGTTGATGGTGTGGAAGCAGGACTTGCGCGATTCAAACGTGCTCAGAAAGCTGGATATGGCGCTAAGGATATGGCTGCAAGTTACTTTGCTAAATAAGATTATCCACACCTAATACCAAAATAAATAATTTTAAATATGCCGATATTTAATATCGGCTTTGTGAGAAATAAATGAACGATTCATTAGGGTATAGATTAAAAATGGGGTTAATTCTTCCCTCTACAAATACATCTATGCAACCAGAAACAGAGGCTTTAAGACCTTATGGTGTTACTAACCATACTAGTAGAATGTTGATCAAAGATGAATTAATGGATCAACAACCTGGTTTTCAGAGTGTTATCAATAATATTAGAACATCTACTGAAGGTGCTATACAGAGTTTAATCACTTGTAAACCAGATAGAATTATTATTGGTGTTTCACCTGAAAGCTACTGGGATGGATTAGGTAGTCATGAGAAAGTTGTCGATTCGTTTAATTCAATGAGCAAAGGTATTCCTGTTACAACAAGTCCTGACGCATATAAGTCAGCATTTGATGTATTGGGAGGGATTAAAAAGATTGCTGTACTTACTCCATATTTACCTGTAGGTGATAATACCGTTAGCCGCTTTTTTACAGATAATGGGTATGAAGTACTAGCTATTCGAGGGCTTGGTGGTTCAACACCAGCCCTCATTTCACATATTTCTGAAAATCAAATTTTTGAAGCAATAAAAGCTGTTGACTCTCCAGAAATTGAAGCCATTGTACAGGTAGGAACTAATGTAGCTATGGCAAGAGCAGCAATGGTTGCTGAGAAATGGTTAAATAAACCCGTGATTTCTAATAATGTGGTTTTATATTGGCATGCACTTCGTCAAAGTGGGATAGCAGATAAAATTATGAACTTTGGATGTCTACTAGAAAAATATTGATTTTTTTTTAGTGGTTTTGGAATGATTGATACAATAAAAATCAATTTTTATTGCATATTGTTTTTAACGATGTAGAAATATCTTTTACACCGAATAATCATCCAAGAAAACGTAATTAGAAATAAATAAAATATTATTCTAGGAAGTCACATCATTGAAAAATATAGGTTTATTAGATAAAAGCAATATCGCTACAATAGATTACGAAAGTAAAAAAATGATAGAAATTCAACCAAAAACAGTAATTGATCTGTTTGAAAAACAAGTGCTTCAATATCCACATAAAATAGCAGTTAGCACAGAAGAAGAAAAATTAACTTTTTCTGAGTTATCAGCTAAAACCCAATTAGTTTCAAAAAAACTTAAAGCTGATGGAATTAGCCCAAATAGTTGCATTGGGATCTATGTTGAGCCTTCAATTGATATGATGATTGGTACATTAGGTATTTTAAGAGCAGGCTGTGCTTATTTACCCTTAGCTCCAGAATATCCTGAAGAAAGAATTCGTTATATGATTGAAGACTCAGGATTAAAAATTATATTTACTCAATCAGAGTTATTGCCAAGTTTACAAGAATTAAATCTAAAAGATATCACATTTATAACAACTGATAATTTACAAATAGCATCGCCTTTAAATGACGCTGCATTGAGTGTTTGTACTCACTCATTAGCTTATGTGATTTATACATCTGGAACAACTGGAAAACCTAAGGGGGTAGAAATAGAACATAAAAATCTAGTTAATCAACTTCTTTGGTTAAAGTCGACTTATAAAATTAATCAAGATCAGGTAGTCTTAAGAAAAACACCGATGAGCTTTGATGCCGCCCAATGGGAGATACTATCAGTTGTACTTGGTGCAACAGTAATTATGGGCGAACCTGATATTTATCGTGATCCTCTTGCAATGATTGAAGCAATCAAAAGGCATAATGTTACAGTATTACAATGTGTTCCTACATTATTGCAGGCACTAATTAATGAAGCTGAATTCATAAGTTGTAGCTCATTAATATATGTTTTTAGCGGTGGAGAGGCCTTAACTAGAAAACTTGCTAAAACTTTTATGAATATTATTCCTAATTGCAAACTAGTTAATTTATATGGGCCAACTGAATGTACGATTAATACCTCAGCTTTAACTGTATGTAAGGAGTATTTAAAAAATTCTCCTAAGGTTGTATCAATTGGTTTCCCTGTATCTAATACTTCATATTATATTATGGATCATGAAACTGGAGAACTTATTACAGATACTGATAAAATTGGTGAACTTTACATTGGAGGAATGCAGGTTGCTCGTGGCTATTTAAATAGACCAGAACAAACAGAAGAACGCTTTATTAGCCTTAACTTAAAAGATTCTATTACTCCTGTAAGGTTGTATAAAACAGGGGATCTCGCAAGTTGGAATGCTAATGGTAGTGTGCAATTTGTAGGACGAGTAGATAATCAAGTAAAACTTCGTGGTTATCGAATTGAGTTGGATGAAATTAGGGTCGCTGTCGAAAACCATGATTGGGTAAAAAATGCAGCTATATTTGTTAATAAAGATGGTGATTCTGGTTTTGAAAGTTTAATTGCTTGTGTTGAATTGAATCCTAGAGAAGCAATTCTTATGGATCAAGGTACACATGGAGGTCATCATCTTTCAAAATCAAGTCGTACACAAGTAAAAGCACAATTGAGTCAATTGGGGTTACGCAATGTAAAGAGCGATCTTGAAAAGCCAACTATACAGTTGTTAGGTAAGGAGCCAACTAAGGAACAATATAAGAAGGCTTTTGCACGTAAAACATATAGGTTTTTTGAAGGAGAAACTATTAATCGAAAAAAAATAATAAATCTAATTGAAAGCAAACATCAAAGAAAAAAAGTAAAAGCGATAAATGTTCAGCAAATAACTTTCGCTATCCTTGGTGAGATTCTTCGGAATTTGGGGCCTTTTTATAGTGAGCATCGTTTGCTACCTAAGTACGCTTATGCCTCGCCAGGAGCTTTGTATGCACATCAACTTTACCTTGAAATCGAAGGGGTAGAAGGATTAGATGCTGGGTTATATTATTTTAATCAAATAAATCATGAACTTAAAATAATAAAAGAATTACCAGAACAAGGCACTACAAAGCTATTAATGCATTTTGTAGGTAAGGAAACAGCTATTGAGGCTGTATATAAAAATAATGTGATTGAAGTTTTAGAAATGGAGGCAGGTCATGTCTTGGGGTTATTAGATGTAGTGCTACCAGAATATGGTTTAGGGGTAGGTTTGGGGTTTACCAAAAATCAAATTATGACTGACTTAGAATGTGGCGAAGGCCATCGTTATTTAGGAAGTTATCCAATAGTTAGCTTTGTGGATCGAAATATCAAAACTGACTTAGATTTATTTATTCAAGTTAACAATGTGAGTGATCTAGAGCAGGGAATTTATCACTACAAGGAAGGTTCCTTATCTAAGTTGACGAAAGAGATTATACAAAAAAAACATGTTATAGCAATTAATCAGAGGACTTATGAGCAAGCAAGTTTTGGTATAGCTTTAGTCAAATTGAATGAGAGCAGATGGGATGACTATATCCAATTAGGACGCCAATTACAGATTCTACAAATGAATAATGAAAAAATTGGTTTGATGGCTTCAGGATATAGTTCTAAGACAGGTAATGATTTAGCTACAGCAAAACGATTAGAGTTTTTGTTTAGTGAAATTGGCTTAATTCATAAATCTTCATATTTTGCTTTAGCGGGTGGAATTAGTAGTGAACAAATTCTTGGTGAAGGAATGAAAGAAGATTCCATACATTTGAAAGGTCCATCTGAAATATTAAAACAAGATCTAGAAAATATTTTACCTAATTATATGGTTCCCAATCAGATTGTAATGCTGGATGAAATACCCTTATCTGCGAATGGAAAAGTCAACATTGAACTTTTGAAAGCAACTATTAAGTCGGTTCAGCTTAAAAGGGAGATCATATTACCTCGTAATACTTTAGAAATAGAGATTGCAGAAATTTGGAAAGAGGCTATGGGATTGAATGAAGTTTCTGTATCAGATGACTTTTTTGAAGTAGGCGGTGATTCTTTATTAGCCATATCATTAATTCATTCCATTAACCAAAATTTGAATACTAGATTGCCTCTCCAAACTATATTTAGTTATTCAACTGTTGAAGCCTTAGCAATTCAAGTAAAAGCACTAACACAGAATGAATATTCTCGGCTAGTGAATCTCAATAATGGTAAATATTTTAAAAGACCAATATTTTGCTGGCCTGGTTTAGGTGGTTACCCAATGAATTTACGAACATTGGCACAAGCTACTGGTAATGAAAGACCATTCTATGGTGTACAGGCATTTGGAATTAATGAACATGAACAGCCTTATTCAACTATAGCTGAAATGGCGCAAAAAGATGTTGTTATGATCAAAAAGCAGCAGCCAAAAGGTCCATATACACTTTGGGGTTATTCTTTTGGAGCAAGAGTAGCTTTTGAAGTAGCCTACCAGTTAGAAAAAATGGGAGAAATAGTGGATGAGTTAATCTTGATAGCACCAGGTTCACCTAATACAAGAGATATTGCCTATAGAAGTAATGGAGAATATTTATATTCTGATAATGCATTCTTATCAATTTTATATTCAGTTTTTCTAGGTTATTTACCATCTTTAGATGTAATAAATGAATTTAAGCTAGTGAATTCAAAAGTTGATTTTATTAATTTGATCATGATGGAAATACCTACTCTAGAAACCTCATTAATTGAAAGAATTACAAAAATCGTTGAACTTACATATGAATTTAAATATACATTCAATGAAATGTTAGAACATAGAATTAAAGCCCCTATTTCTATATTTAAAGCACCAGGTGATGATTATTCGTTTATAGAAGAGGTAATGGAAAACTTAATAGATAAGCCATTGTTATTACAATTAAATTTTGATCATTATCAAGTTCTAAAAACAGGTGTGAATGAATTAATAGAACTTATTGAAAAAATAAAAACTTCAAAATTAACTGAATGTAAAACTGCATAAGGAATAACACTATGCCTCATGTCAATATTAAGTATTTTGAACGTCAAATTACTGATGATCAAAAGGAAGATATTAATAATACTATATCAAAATTACTTCAAAGTATTTTTGAATGTGATGATGAAGTTATTTCTATAGCACTAGAGCCTATTCATCCAGAAAAATGGAAAAGTGAAGTATATTTAACAGAGATTATTAATCGTTCAAATTTGCTAAATAAAGTACCTCGATATTAAAGGCTGGACTATGACTATACAAGAAAACTCTGTTACAGCAGATATTGTAAGTACCTCTAAAGAAGATATTCCAATTTTAAAGCTTCTAGCATTTACGCTTGCTGGTTTTATTACAATTATGACAGAAACAATTCCAGCTGGTTTATTACCTTTGATTAGTAGAGATTTACAGGTAACAGAAGCTTTAGCAGGACAATTAGTATCTGTTTACGCTCTAGGTTCTGTAATAGCTGCTATTCCTGTCGTTGCTGCTACTCGCAGTTGGTCTAGAAGACCATTGTTCTTAATGGCAATAAGCGGACTATTAATTTTCAATACCTTAACGGCTTTATCTTCTAGCTATATTGTTGTGTTAGTTGCTCGTTTTATCGCAGGGATGTCAGCAGGAATTATTTGGGGGGTACTGGCAGGTTATGCTAGAAGTATGGTCTCTACTAACTTACAGGGGCGAGCATTGGCTATTGTTGGTGTAGGACAACCAATTGCTTTATGTATGGGAGTACCTTTGGGGACTTGGTTGGGAAGTATGTTTGGTTGGAGAGGTGTATTTTGGATCATTTCTCTACTCGCGTTACTTCTATTAATTTGGATTAGAGTTGCAATTCCAAACGTTTCTGGACAGGTTGCAGAAAAACGCCAGTCAATCAAAGAGATTTTTTTACATCCAGGTATTCGCTCAGTATTAACAGTAATCTTCTTATGGATACTTGCACATAATGTTTTGTATACCTTTATTTCACCTTATTTAACCTCGGTAGGTCTTGGTGACAGGGTGGATCTAGTCCTTTTATTATTCGGTGTATCCTCAATCATTGGGATTTGGGTTACTGGTGTTTGGGTTGATAGATCATTACGCCTATTAACTTTACTAAGTTTAGCGGGCTTTGCTGTTGCTGCCATTCTTATAGGGCTAGGTGGTAATGGTAACTATGCTTGGCTAGTACTTTGTGGTATCGCATTATGGGGTATAACTTTTGGTGGAGCTCCAACTTTATTGCAAACAGCAATTGCTGACACAGCTGGTGAAGGTGCTGATGTTGCTCAGTCCATGTTAGTTACTGTCTTTAATTTGGCTGTTGCTGGAGGAGGGTTGCTAGGTGGTGTATTACTTCAAAAAATCGGCCCATCATCATTCACAATAGCAATGTGTATTTTATCAATAACTTCAGTCTATGTTGTATTACAAGCTAAAGCACATGGATTTAGAAATAGATAAAATTTCTTATTAGCTTTAGACACTAGGTTGTGTCTTCTCAACTTAGTGTTTATTGACTATTTAGATTACAAATAATTTATAAGGAATAAATAATGTCAGATAATAGAATTAAATCAGCCCTGTATTTAATTGGCTGGAATTACGAAACAGGAAATAAAGATCATTTACGAAGAAATGCCACAAGTATTATAGCTAAAGAGTTTGATGTATCGATGAAAGATAAAATATTTTGTCCGATATGTTTAACCCCCTTAACTAGAAGACCTTTAGTTGAAGATTTTTTTACAAATGGGAGAGAAGCTTTTTTTTCTCATTTGCCTTCTTATAGTGATGTTGACTGTAAATTAAGAGTACCAAAACCAGAAGGTCAACTATATGAGACAGAAGAGCAGGCACTAGAAGCTATCGAAAATAAACAATTAGCAATCATTCATAAATTTAAATCAGAAGCTCCTGCTGAAGATGATTCTGAAGTAGATGAGTACGATCAAACAGCAATCGAAGATGTGGATGGGCCAATCTCAGCCGTCCCTATATCTAGACATAATGGTGAAAACCTAGACTTGCCAACAAAAATTTCAACGGTAGCTGGAATTTGTAGAAAATTTAATGAAAATTACTATAAATACTTTTATCTACCAAATGCAAATGCTGCTATATTATTAAAAGAAGTATTACATAATATCGAAGATGTTATTGATGAAGATGATGAACCTAAATTGTATTATGGAGTAATTCGAGGCTCATTTGTTGCTGGTCAAGGTACTGATAGTAATGTAAGAATGACTAGATTAGTATCAAACCCCCTGATAAAAGACTTTTATTTTAAAGACTTAAATGGTATTCAAAAGAAACACGGTATTAATGACAACTCAGAAGGTCGCATAGTAATTTTTTGGGGTAAAATTACTCCTAATGGTATAGGGCTATGTGTTGAGAACCTTACATGGGGTGAATATGGTCTCTTACCAGAAAAATATAATTCTATCCTAATAAAATAATTGGATTAGTATTGCACTATTAATTTGAGTAGGCTTTGTTGCACAAGATTATCGCCAAACGCTTATTAAACGAGCTGCGTAAACTTCACAATAGTATAATGCTGATGATAGATCATTGAAGTTTGATGAGCGCATACAATTGTCGCAAATGACAACCTATATGTCGCGTGACGGCAAACAACATTTGCGTAGGCAACTTACATAATATTCTATTTAACATAATAGTTTCGTTATGCGACATCCAAGCGAACAAAAGAAAAGGGCGATTAATTCGCCCTTTATTATTC
>NZ_JAKVIM010000007.1 GCF_022601715.1 Acinetobacter zhairuonensis
TGCGCTCAGAGAGATTCGAACTCCCGACCCCTTAGTTCGTAGCCAAGTGCTCTATCCAGCTGAGCTATGAGCGCGACATAAGTAAAGTTGGCGGTGAGAGAGGGATTCGAACCCTCGATACAGTTGCCCGTATGCATCCTTAGCAGGGATGTGGTTTCAGCCACTCACCCATCTCACCGTAACGTGCCGCCATAATACAAACTTAACCCTAGTACTGCAAGCACAGCCGCTCTTTTTTTTGCATTATTTTGCTCAATTAAATACTTTTTAAACAATTTACTCAAATTTGAGCAGAATTTATCCCATATCGATACATATTACTTTCAGAATTTGGCTTCTCGACCCCAATTGCTCGCGGAAAAACACATTATTGCAATCATTTACGTGCAGTCTGACGCTGCATGTCTTATGCTAATCCTATCTTCTGACACAAAACCAAATCCATGATGAAAAATTGGGTCGATCCTGAAGCCAAAGCGGAAGCTGAACGCTACGAAAATCCTATTCCGAGCCGTACGCTCATTTTAGAAACTATAGAACAATTAAATTCGCCACAATCGCATGCCGATTTAGTGGAACACTTCCAAATTGCCGATCAAAAGAGTATTGATGCCCTGAGCCACCGACTCATCGCCATGGTACGTGATGGTCAACTCATGAAAGATGGCTTTAAATTTCAACGTATGGCGGATCAACCGAGCCATGAAGCCACCGTATATATCAACAGTAAGGGTTTAGGTACCGCCAATATTTCTGGACATGATGATTTACTATTACCCGAACGCGAATTACGCCAAGTGTTTAATGGTGACCGCGTCAAGGTTCAACAGACCTCAGTTGACCGTAAAGGTAAAGCCTGGGGCTTTATTTCTGAAGTGGTACAGCATCGTGTCAAACAGATTATCGGCAAAGTCTCGCAACATGAAGGCGAATACTTTATTCAGCCTGCAAATCCGAATGCACATCAACCGATTACCTTAGAAAAGGAATTGATTGAACATGCTCAATTGAAAATTGGCGATTCTGTTCGTGTTGCCATTGATGATTACCCGACTCGTGAGACCTTTGCGACAGGTCATATCGTACAGTCGATGGCAGATAAAGCCGATACAGAAATTATTATTCCGCAAACCATTCTAGAGTTTGGTTTGCCTTACGAATTCCCAGAAGAAGTGCTGAAAGAAGCGGAAAGCTTTAAAGAGCCAAGCGCCAAAGACCGTCAGGGTCGTATTGATTTACGTGATTTACCTTTGGTCACCATTGATGGTGAAGATGCGCGCGACTTTGATGATGCCGTTTATGCTGAAAAACGCCCAGGTGGGGGTTATCGTGTCGTGGTTGCGATTGCGGATGTGAGCCATTATGTCCGTATTGGCAAGCCTCTGGATGAAGAAGCACAAGAACGTGGCACATCGGTGTATTTCCCGCATTTTGTGCTGCCAATGCTGCCTGAAGCACTCTCGAATGGTCTCTGTTCTTTAAATCCAAATGTCGACCGTTTATGTATGGTCTGTGATTTAAAACTCTCACGTACTGGTCGTGTCACTGGATTTGAGTTTTATCCATCGGTGATGCATTCACAAGCACGCCTGACCTATACACAGGTAGCGCAATATTTTGATGGTGACAGTGCTGCCGTTCCAGAAAACCGCGATGTGCGTAAATCTTTAAATACCTTATTCCAACTGTATCAGGTGTTAAAAGGCTTACGTGCAGAACGTCATGCCATGGAGTTTGAAACGGTCGAAACCTACATGACCTTTGATGACTTGGGCGGTATTAGTGAAATTTTGCCACGTACCCGTAACGAAGCACACAAATTGATTGAAGAGTGCATGTTGTTGGCCAACGTGGCTGCGGCAGAGTTTGCATTGGAACATGATGTTCCGATGCTGTATCGCGTGCATGAGCCACCTGAGTTTTCGCGCACCCAAAAAGTCCGCGATTTTGTCAAATTACTCGGTTTGAAATTCCCAGACCAACCGACGCAGAAAGATTATCAAGCCGTCATTGAAGCCACTAAAGACCGTATTGATGCGCCAAGTATTCATGCGGTGCTGTTACGCTCCATGATGCAAGCCTATTACGGCGCCAAAAATGCGGGGCACTATGGTCTGGCATATGAAGCCTATACCCATTTCACCTCGCCAATCCGTCGTTACCCAGATTTACTGCTCCATCGTGCCATTAAAGCCAAACTGGCTGAAAAACCGTCCCCACTTTCGGGTGCTGCACTGGATGATGCGGGCGAGCATTTTTCACAAACCGAACGTCGTGCAGATGAAGCCTCACGCTCTGTGACCATGTGGCTCAAATGCCATTATATGCAACAACACCTGGGTGATGAATTTGTCGGTGTCATTTCAGCGGTGGCTGAATTTGGTTTGTTCGTGACGCTGAAAGACCTGTATGTCGATGGCATGGTGCATGTCAGTCAATTGGGCGATGACTTCTTTGTCTTTGACCAAGTTAGTCAAAGTCTGGTTGGACAAAATCGTGGTCAAACCTTTGGTTTAGGCGATGAAGTCAAAATTAAAGTGGCTGGAGTGAACTTGGAAGAGCGTAAAATTGACTTTCAACTGATCCAGCAACTCACGCATGCAGGACGTGCCATTCGTAGTCGTGCACCGCGCGTTGCCAAAGCTGGAACCGCACAGGTAAAAGAAGAAACCTTTACCCCGCGCGCTGCAAAAGCGCCTAATGAAACGCGTGAGTCAGGCGAGCAACCCGTTGCGAAAAAGAAAGCCAAGGCCAAGCCAAGTTCTTATGGCAAAAAAGCTGATAAAAAAGCCGCAGCAAAGGCTGATATAAAAGCTAAAGAAAAAGCCAAGAAAAAGAGCAAAGCCAAAAAGAAAAAAGCCAACGCAAAAGTGCGTAGCGAATAAGTTTAAATAGGTGTTAAGTCCCGTGGCTTAGCACCTTTTTATAAAAAAAAGCATGAAAATTATTCGACGTTTGATCCGCAAACCCATTAGCCAGTATCATCCCCTATTTTACTTTTTATCAACCTGTACCCGACGGGCGCTCCGCTATTGGCAATGGAAAACCGATGGTCAAGATTATGCTCAAGACAAGTGCTCTACGCCCTTGCCTTATCGGGTAAAGAAACATCAATCGGTCTTGATCCGAAAATTAGGTGATAGCGAGCAACACTGGCAACACAACAAAGTGATCAACCTGAAAATTGCCAGTCCCTGTATTTCAGGTATTCTGATTCATCCTCAACAAACTTTTTCTTTCTGCCAGTTGGTGGGGCAACCCACATCTGCCAAAGGCTATGTGGAAGGCATGGAACTGAGTTTCGGTCAGGCACGAGGCGGTATCGGTGGTGGCATCTGCCAAATTGCCAACCTGATTCATTGGTTGGTGCTGCATAGCCCACTACAGGTGGTACAACGCGCGCAGCACTCCTTTGACCCCTTCCCTGATCAAGGACGGGTTTTACCTTTTGGTAGTGGTGCTGCCATCTTCTACAATTACATCGATTATCAATTTTATAATCCGACCCCACATACCTTTCAAATTCGCTTATGGTTTAGCGACAAATGTCTGGAGGGGGAACTACGTTGCTCGGTAGATTTGGGCTATGTCTATCATGTGTTTGAACAACAGCATGCTTTTTTTAAAATAGGTTCTGACTATTATCGTCAGAATGAAATCTGGCGGCATCGTAAAGAAAAATATAAAAGTGGCGAAATTCTGGAAACTGAATGCATGACCCGTAATTTTGCCAAAGTCCTGTATATCCCTCAGCGGATTGATCAATCCTTTGCCTCTTGGGCGGAATTTACTGCTGAACAGCAAACTCCCACAATAAAAACTTGATTTCCCTGTCAAGAATCCCTACATCTAGATTAAGTTTAAAATGAAATGGCGAATGCACATGCACTTAGATCAAGCAACTTTACCTGTTCCTCAGTTTGATCAAATTCAACTTAGCGAATTAAAACAACAAATCGAACAAGCCATTCAACACGGTCAGCAATTTTTAGCCGAACTCACTGCCGTACCTGAACAGCATGCCGCTCAACTTCAAGTGTTAAGCCAAGTCGATGAACTTGAAAATAGCATGAGTGAATCTTGGGGAGTACTCTCCCATTTAAATGCGGTCATGAACAATGCTGAAACCCGTGATGTGTATCAGTCATTACTACCTGCACTGAGTGAATATTACACCGCGCTCGGGCAACACACCGTGCTGTACCAAACCTATCAGCAAGTACAAGATTCGACAGAATTTCAACAACTGCCTGCGGCTCAGCAAAGCGCGATCAAGCTGGCATTACGAGATTTCAAACTCTCTGGAGTCGCCTTAGAAGGTGAAGCAAAGAAACGCTATGCTGAAATTTCAGCACGTTTATCGCAACTGTCTTCCGATTTCTCCAACCATGTCTTGGATGCCTCTCAAGCCTATTTCAAACCCTTAACTGAAGATCAGCTTAAAGGGCTACCTGCCAGCAGCATTGAACTATTAAAACAATATGGTCAGCAACGTGAACTTGAGCAAGCGGTGGCTACTCTAGATATTCCTGCTTATTTGGCCATTATGACCTATGCCGAAGATCGTGCTGTACGTGAAGCATTGTATCGTGCATATACCACTCGTGCCTCAGATCAGGCAGAACAAGCTGAATTCGACAACACGGCGGTAATGGAAGAAATCTTAAGCTTGCGTCAGGAAATGGCGCAATTGCTGGGTTTTAATAACTATGCAAAATTGTCCCTCGCCAGCAAAATGGCGCCCGATGTCGACACTGTTGCCAACTTTTTGGTTGAACTGGCAGAACATGCACGCCAACCTGCCGAGCAGGAAATTGCCGAACTGAAAGCCATTGCAGCACAAGACGGAATTAAAACCCTCGAACCATGGGATACAGGTTTCTACTCTGAAAAACTCAAAGTTCAACAATTCAATCTGTCTCAGGAAGATTTAAAACCCTATTTCCCTGCACCGAAAATTATACAAGGCTTATTCAGCATTGTTGAACGCTTGTATGGCATTCAAATTGTGCAACGTGCAGCACCTGTCTGGCATGCAGATGCACAATATTTTGAACTTGAAGATCAAGGTAAAGTGGTCGGTGGTTTCTATTTTGACTTGTATGCCCGCAATGGCAAACGCGGTGGTGCATGGATGAGTGGTTTCCGTTCTCGTATGCAAACCACACAAGGTCTACAAAAACCAATCTGCTACATGGTGTGCAACTTTACCCCACCTGTTGCAGGACAAGCAGCTTTACTGACCCATGATGAAGTCACCACCCTGTTCCATGAATTTGGACACGGCTTACACCATATGTTGACCGAGGTCGATCACATCTCTGTCGCAGGCACCCACGGCGTAGCTTGGGATGCAGTAGAACTACCAAGCCAGTTTATGGAGTTCTGGACTTGGGACAAAGAAAGTCTAGATTTACTTAGTGAGCATATTGAAACTAAAGAGGTGCTGCCTGAATCCTTACTCAAAGCGTTGCTGGATGCCCGTTTCTTCCAGTCGGGTATGCAAACCCTGCGTCAAATTGAGTTTGCCTTATTTGATTTAAACATTCACCGCACCACCCCTGCATTAGATGCAGCGGGTATTCAAGCCAGCTTAGATCAAATTCGCCAAAACTATGCCGTTGCCCCAACGGCTGCCTACAACCGATTCCAACACAGCTTTAGCCATATTTTCGCAGGCGGCTATGCTGCAGGCTATTATTCTTATAAATGGGCTGAAGTTTTAGCCAGTGATGCCTTTGATCGCTTCGAACAAGAAGGGATTTTCAATACGCAGACTGGCAAAGAGTTTCGACAGTTTATTCTAGCAGTTGGCGGAAAGGATACAGCGCTTGATGCATTTATCAATTTCCGCGGACGCGAGCCAAAAATAGACGCATTATTACGCCATCAGGGTTGGACGAACACGGATAAAAGCGCTTAAACTACGTCATTATTTTTCACAGGGTGTTATTAACTGACATGAAAAGACAGTTTATCGCAGGCGCAAAATGTCCTAAATGCGGAGCTTTAGATCGTGTGGTTAAGATCATCACTGTGGATGACGAGTGGATTGAATGTATAGAGTGTGAATATACAGAAAAGCGTCCGACTCATGTCGAGCCCGCTGAACCTGAATATCCAGACGAAATTGGGGTCATTCAATTTAAACCTCGTCAGCCTGAATAACCACAAGGTTCAAGTCATGACGTTAGATCAAAGACAAAATTCAAAACTTTTAATGGGGATCATTGCAGGACTGATTGCTGTGGTGGCTATTTTTCTCGGCTACCAATGGATGACATCCTCGCAACCAAAACATGAGCTGGAACAACCAGTCGTGCGTGCAGCAGTAAAACCAGCAGCTCAAGCACTTGCTCCTGCTACTGAAACGGCGGCATCCACAGCAACAGCAGATGCTGCTGAAGCACCAATCCAATTGGTCGATGAAAGCCTGTTGAAACAAGATGTACCAAAAAATGCAGCGCTGGCAAAAGAAGAAATTGCCAAACTGGACGACCTCCAGACTCAGCTGAATGAGCAAGAAAAAATGCTCAAAGCACAACATAGTGATGCAGATGACCTGATTGCACTTAAAGAGGAACAAATTAAGTTGCTTGAAGCACAACTCGCACAAGCTCAATAACCGATTGCTTAAAATTCGGCTAGAATAGATTCGTCTATGACTATGCCGAATTTTTGCATGAACATCTCCCCAACCAATCGCAATCTAGTCAAGGCGTTTGGTTTTCTGACCCTGTCTGCCTTTTTATTTTCGCTGATGGGCGTCTGTATTCGTTATGCTTCTTATAGCGTCGATAATCCGACCATTGTCTTTTTCCGCAATTTTATTGGCTTATTCGTCTTTCTACCAATTATATGCAATAAAGGATTAGGCTTTTTAAAAACCACCAAAATCTGGATGCACACTTGGCGTGCCGTGGTCGGTCTAATTGCCATGTATGGCTTTTTCTATGCGATTGCGCATTTAAAACTCTCCAATGCCATGGTGTTTACCTATTCCTCTCCCATCTTCATTCCGCTCATTGCCTGGCTGTTTTTAAAAGAAAAAATTACCCATTCCATGCTCTTGGCCGCTGCAATTGGTCTGGCGGGCGTCTTGTTTGTGGCAAAACCAGACTCAGGACTATTCAACCAGATTTCCCTGATTGGCTTAATCGCGAGCTTTTTAGCTGCCATGGCGTTTGTGACCGTGCGTGCGCTGACCAGTACCGAGCCACCTGAACGGATTGTATTTTACTTCTGCTTCATTGGTACGCTCATATCCATGCTCCCCATGTTCTGGTTATGGCGACCTTATACACTACATGAACTCAGCTTTTTGATTACCGCAGGCGTATTGGCAAACATCAGCCAGATTTTTATGTCCAAAGCCTATCAACTAGCACCCGCAGGTCAGATTGGTCCCGTGAATTATATTGCGATTATTTTTGCTGGGACTTGGGGCTATATTTTCTGGCAGGAAGTGCCTGACCATTACAGCCTCATTGGTTTCAGTTTGATCTTGGCCGGTATCCTATTTTGTAGTCCTTTATTTCAACAACGCCAAAAAACATAAAGCACCCGAAGGTGCTTGATCTGTTATTCGAGTCACTTAGTAATACCAACCAAACAATTTAAACAAGTAAGGTACATAAGCAATAATCAGCATGGCAGGGAATAATACCAAGAGTGGCAGGATCCAGCGTTCATAGCGATAGTAAAAAGACGCATGTCGAACTTCTGCATCCGCTTCCGCGACTTCTGCATCGCCAATCGACTGACGTGCCAGCAAATGATTCAGTGCTACAGGTGGCGTCACATACCCCAATTCAAAACCAATCAAGGTAATCATCCAGAAATGCACAGGATGAATGCCATACTGATAGGCAACAGGAGCAACCGTAGCTGAAATTAAGATCACGGCACCAAACGGATCCATAATCATGCCAACCACAATCATCAGAACCACAATCATGCTAATAACCAAGTAGATGTTGGCAATATCCGTCGGGAACATACTCATGACTTCAATCCGCTCAAGGAAGCCACCGACACTGACCGATAACGCCATGAGAATAACCAATGCCCCAATATGCCCAACCGTTTCACTGGTCGAAATATGCAACGATTTCCAGAAACCCACTTGGCGCATCGGATCTAACTTTTCTGAATGCTGCACCGCATGATTGACAACAAGCTCACCTGCCGCTTGTGCCGGATGAATCCCCTCTCGATATTCTGCGGTATTGGATAAATCAGCACCAGCCGTCACAGGTTGAGCCGAGGATGTATAACTTAAATCCAACGTTTCATCCCAATGCCCGACAGCTTGAATCGGTGCAGGTTCATGGCGTAATTTATCGAACAACACCATAACCAACAGAATGATTGGCATCATCACCGGTGCAGTAAATTCATTCAAATCTGTCGACAAGGCGTACTTATAAAACAGCCAGATCAACACAAAAATCATAATATAAGGCAGGACAGGTGCAAGCGCGCGGACAGATTTAGGTCCTGCAATATGCAATGGTGCGATACGGAATTTCTGCTCCGCAAGGAACAGCGATACCACTAAAAACAAGGTCGATGTCAACAAGAACGTATAACTGCCGTATTGATAGAGCCAGTCTGTAGTCACTTCTTTATTCAGTGATGCCACCACCACAATCAATAAACATGGTCGTAATACCACGCCCAAAGAACCCGACATCGCTGTTGCTGCCAAAGCAAATTGACGGCGTCCTCCTGCATTCCAGACTTCTTTATAAATGATTGCTCCAGCCGCTATCACGAAAATCCCTGATGCACCGGTATATGCAGTTGGTAATGCCGCCGCAATCAGAATTAACCAGGTTAAAGTTTCAGGTGCCAGATTCCATGGACGCAAAATATTCAGGAATAAATCCACAATTCGGGTTTGCTTTAATAACATCCCCGCCCAGATAAAGAGCGCAAGATTCAGGAAGATATTGGAGAACTCGACCAGTTGCCCCAAGTAAATCCCTTGTCCCATCGGGTAGTCCATAAAGAAGGTAAAGGCAACACCTGTAATCACCGCCATATAGGCATATAAAGGCACACTCAAAAATGCCATACCCAATCGCCCGCCGTCTTTGGTCGGCATAGGCTGTTTAACTAATTGAAACAGGCTAATCAAGGTCAGCAAGCCAAATAACGTAATCCACATCCAGTAAATACTGAACATTTCACTCGTCATCGGTACACCCGAGTTTTGGACAGAATGATACTGGCTTAAACTGGAAGCCACCAAAAAGCCATTGGCTACCAACATAAACAGACTATATACCCGAAAATCAATCTTGGTTGCAGGACTGCGTAAACCAATATGATGGGTTTTTAGGGTTGCGCTGATGGCTGCAAATACCACCATCAATACCAATAAAATGGCACGATTTTCACTCCCAAACTTAAACACCCCAAAGAAGGTGGTTTCCACAGTACGGTAGGTTCTTAAGGTTGGATGTGCCTGCATGTGTTGCATGGCTTTGTCGTAGAACTGATATTTTTCTTCACATAAATTTTGTGCTGCAAGAATTGAAGCCCTGACATCCGATTCTGAAGCTGTACCAAAAATATCGGCAAATTCATCTGCAGCATTAGTTTTCATTTGTGCTTGAACCAATGCATCCACATTCGGATGACGGTTACAATCGGGTTTGCTCGGTTCTGCTCTTAAGAAAGAATATTGCATGCCTTTGGCAGGGTCGCCATACAGGCTTTCCCCCATGCGCAATAATTGCCCATGAATCATTTCACCTGTGCCAATAATCAGTGTTAAAACCAGCAACACTAAAATCACAAAGGCGGAGATCCATTCAGTCCAAATATATTTAAACAGGTCTAATCCAGACCGTTTCTGTCCTGCATCGTACATATGCGTTCCTGTTTTTATTTTACTCATCATCAATGATGATGTAGACATCCTTTCTGCACAGAACATCTCCATATTCTGTTGCTATCTTTATTTTTCAACTTCACTCTGCATGACTTTCAGACTGAAAAAAATGACCGCTTTTGTTTTCTTTCTGCTTAAAATGTCAACTGTTTGGCTTTAACACCCTTAAATGAAAAGGAAAATATACTGCGGCTAACAGCATGCCCCAAATCGCACCCAACAAATGTGCTTCGACCAAAACAGGGCTACCAATCAATTCTGCAGTGCTGGTGTTGCCCATGGTATTTTCCCAAATCAACTTTAATACAATCAGTCCCAACACGCCTGCCGCAAATTTACGTTCATGGACATAACTGAGATGAACCAATGCCACTGCAACATAAGCACCATGCAATACACCTGAAAGTCCTGCATAGGCTTCAATATCAGGAAAACCATAATAAAAACTCAGACTAATACAGACAGGAAGCAAGAGCAGCAATGCTGCAAATTTCCACACGCGTACATGCGGAAAAATAAAAGGTAAACAGGCAAAGGCCAGCATATTGAGCAAGTAGTGAACCCATCCCACATGAACCCAATGTGCAGTCCAAAGGCGCCAGAATTGTGCCAACAGATCTGGACGCCAATAAATAAAATAGTCTGCAAAAATCTGTAGGCAGGCAGAGATTGAAGCAACCCCTGCTATAAATGCCACTTTTCGAGCAACGTATGGATCAATCATCAGCATCTCCTTCTACATCAGCAGCGATTCCTTTGCCTCTATTCGCAGGCTCGACCTTGGCTATTGTTTGGTACTACTGACCGTATCTTCCGTTCCATCAAATAGATCATCCAAGCCTGTACTGTCGTCCTGCTCATCCCAGAATTGGAGCATCCCCCCATCACCTGTACGTTTGCCCGTATGTTCTGTCCAGTAACGATCAGAGATCCCTTGCACCATACTGGCAGCCATACTATCAATCAGCTTAAACTGAGGATTCACTGGTTTTTCATCAGAACGTGCAGCAGCAAACTGCTTTAAGGCATCACGAATTTTGGCATCATCGCCACTGGCTTGCGCAGCAACCGCATATAAGGCATGTGGTAAGCGTACCCCTTTTTGTTCGCCAATTTGCATTGATTGTTTAAGGGTTTGGTATGGATCTGGTTTACCATCCCCCGCGCCTGGCAGTAATGTCCAGATTGCTGCACGAGTCGCCTCTGGCGCGCCCCAGAACTTTTCATTGTTCAAGCAGACCATCCCGCGCTCTACTATCGCAGCGATGTCTTTCGGTACATTGACTGCACCCCCTGAGTTAATGTCATTGGTCATGGCTTGTAAGCCACTGAGCATGCCCAGTAAATACACAGTCTGATCAATGTCACTTTTCATTTTCGGGCAACTTTCACCCAAAGCTTGCTGGTATTTGGCTTGCCAACGCTTCTCTAACAGTTGATAACCCGCATACTGACGCTGTGCCGCTACTGCTGACCAACGCTTTTGTTCAATTCGTGCATCCTGAGCTTCTGTAACTTGCCCCGATTTGGATGCACGTAAATAGCGTAGCTCAGCATCCAAAGCATGATTTTCAGCGCATGTTCCTGCAGCGGAATACAGTAAAATGGCAATACGGGTCGGGTCTGCGCCCATATCTTGGGTCGACATGATGGCTGGGGTTAAGGCAGTACCTGAGTTGCATACCATATCCGCATCATCCATGGCTAAAATGGGTGGTACAATATGTTTTTCACTAAATCCTAAAGCGACATTCGCACCTGATTTCACCACATGCGAACACCCTGTAAATACTGTTGTTGTAATCATTAAAATCGCCATACCTTGGCAAATTTTCTGGACTTGCGACATCTTCCTGTCCTCTATATTTTTTGTTTGTGTCCTTCGCAGTAAACATAGCAGAAGCGAATTTTCAAGAAAAGAGTATTTACTCTAATTCAAAGCATTACTTTGCCATGAAAAATAAAGAGAAAAATTGACTGTAGAAGCAGAATTCTTAAATTTTAGGCAAAAAAAAGTAGCATTGCGACGGTTCAGCACATGCTACCTATTAAATGAACGCCCAGAGGGCTTTATGTTCGTGTAAATCGATCCTTCAGCACCGTTCCTAATCGTCCTATAACAATTGCCAAAACAATCGCTACCATCAGAAACATCCACGTGGGAAAAATCATACTGATCTCCTCGTCTGCTGTTTGGTGGTTTTAATGTACAAAGAAAATGCAGTTGGAATCGCTAAAATTGTCTAACAATTTATACTTTTTGCCAATTTATTGAGTTTCTGTCTGACAGGAGCAAGCTGAAATATATATAATATTTTGATTTTTATAATTTTAATAAAAATAGATATACCATCAGGTGTCTGACAATTAGAGCATTTTTGCCAATAATTTAAGTCTTTTCCAATCTGCCAAGGTCAGTTGGTCGTACCAAATCACATAGCTACAGCGTTGTTGCTGCTGGAAATAAAGTACGATATACCAGTGATGATCCACCACGCGTTGTAGTTGCATGCGTGTCACTTGTTGATCAGTGATGGCAACCGACCATTCGTGTAAGGAGAAAGGCTCAAAATAATATAGAGGTGTTTGTTGAAGCTGCAACCAAAATGAGAGCAATACAATAACTAGAGCGATACAGGCCAACCAAAGTGGCAATAAGATGAAAACTAAACTGAGAATGAGGATAAGAATGCAGATTTGAAACACAATCGCCACGCGACTGCGTTTCAAATAATAGGCTGTATTAGCCATGAACATAATGCTTTAATTTAAGAATAAACGTCTTGATCTCAGCGCGAGGCGGTTCACCCACTTCCATAAACCAATCCAGTAAATCTGGATCTTCTTGATCGACCAATTCAGCAAATAAAGCCTTTTCTTCAGGAGAAGCATTTAAATAATAATTGCGAACATATGGGTCAAAATACACATCAATTTCTTTTAATCCACGACGTGCACGGTAAATCACTTTGCGTTCTTCAAGCGTCATTTCTTCGCTCATTATATTCCCCTAGACCGAACAGAATTGCCCTAGTTTAACCGAATCATTTAGCCAATTTCGAGCACATTTCCACTGAATGACCAAATCTACCATTTTTATTATGGAATTGAGCATTGCTCATATTGCCCAACTCCCAGCAGATCTTTTAACTTCGTATCCACAATTATAATTCAAGGACTTCAACATCATGCAATCTGGTGCTATTCGCCCACTCGACCCGATGCTACCACGCCAACTGTTCACTGAAGAACATGAAGCATTTCGTGAAACTGTACGTAAATTTTATACACAGGAAGTGATTCCCAATACTGAAAAATATGAGCAACAACAACATGTTGATCGTGATTTGTGGAACAAGGCGGGTGAACTCGGTTTACTCTGCGCCACCATGCCCGAAATCTATGGCGGTTCAGGGGTCGATCGTCTCTACAGTATGATTCTGATTGAAGAGCAAGCCTATGCCATGGACTCCGCAACTGGCTTCTCCCTGCATTCCGACATAGTCGCCAACTACATCTTAAATTTTGGCAATGAAGAACAAAAGCAGTGCTGGCTTCCCAAAATGGCGACGGGTGAAACTGTGACAGCGATTGCCATGACAGAACCGGGGACAGGCTCAGATTTGCAAGCGGTAAAAACCACAGCAGTCTTAGATGGTGATGAATATGTGATTAATGGCTCCAAGATTTTTATTACCAATGGCTACCTGTGTGATATGGCTATCGTGGTGTGTAAAACAGGTCATGGTGACAAAGGTTCAGCAAATCTGTCTCTAATCATGGTTGAAGCAGATCGAGCTGGGTTTAGCAAAGGCAAACCCCTGCATAAAATTGGCATGAAAGGTCAGGATACCTGCGAGTTATTCTTTGATGATGTCCGTGTACCTCAGCACAACTTACTGGGCGCTGAAGGCATGGGCTTTATGATGCTGATGAAGGAACTGGCATGGGAGCGTATGCTGGTGGCAATTATCTGTCAGGCAGGTGCAGAAGCTGCTTTTGCGCATACTGTGCAATACACCAAGCAGCGTAACGCATTTGGCAAACCTATCGCTTTTTTTCAGAATACCCGCTTTAAATTAGCGGAGCTGCGTACCGAAATAGATTTTTGTCGCACTTACCTTGATCGTTGTATGCAGCTACAACTACAGGGTCAACTCAGTGATGCTGCTGCGGCTGCAGCAAAATACAAGATTTCAGAGATGTACTCCAAAGTGGTGGATGAATGTTTACAACTACATGGTGGATACGGTTACATGCTGGAATACCCGATTGCACGTGCCTATATCGATCATCGTGCCAATCGAATCTATGCAGGGACCAATGAAATTATGAAAGAACTCATCTCACGAACCCTATAAAAATTGACCTAATAAAAAGGAGCTACACGCTCCTTTTTATGCCTAAGATTATGACACCAATTTAGGTTTACGTTGCGCATGCGGATGCGCTTTTTGGAATTTTAAGACTGCATCTTCAAAACTCGCATGTTTTAAGGTTTTACGATCTGCCAAATAATTATTGGTCACTTTCCATGGCGCATGTTTGCCTTGTTTAGGCATCACATTGGCTGCACGGGCAATATATCCCGAAGTCAGACTCCCCATCACCGTGTCTTCAAGTAATTCAGTCTGATCTCCCTGAGGAATCACCTGTACATAGCCTTTTTGATCCATATAGTTAATCAAACGACAGATATAATCTGCAGCAATATCAACTTTCAAAGTCCACGAGGCATTGATATAACCAATGATCATTGCCATATTCGGGACATCACTGACCATGACACCTTGGTAAAGCATATGCTTCGAAGTATCAATCGGTTGACCATCCAACGACACCTTCATCCCTCCAAGAATTTGAATGTCCAAGCCAGTCGCCGACACAATAATATCTGCATCCAAATGTTTACCAGACCTGAGTAATACCCCTGTTTCAGTAAACTTTTCAATTAAATCTGTTTCAACACTCGCTTGCCCTGAACGTAAAATTTTAAATAGGTCACCATCGGGAACCACACACAAACGCTGATCCCACGGATTATAGCTCGGGGTAAAGTGTTTCAT
Source organism: Acinetobacter zhairuonensis (assembly GCF_022601715.1). Classification (GTDB taxonomy): domain Bacteria; phylum Pseudomonadota; class Gammaproteobacteria; order Pseudomonadales; family Moraxellaceae; genus Acinetobacter. The sequence goes on from NZ_JAKVIM010000007.1 coordinate 14,968, forward strand.
ATCCACCTTACCCTTAAGCTGCATTTCAATCGACTTCAATAAAAATTTGCGCAGTAATTTTGGCTGCTTTTGTGCAAGGGCATAAATCCCACGTTGCATGCCAATATTACGGGCTCGGGTCAGTTTATAAGCGACATCTTCAGGTAAATATTTACGCATTTTATCGTAAACAAAATCTACAGAAGGCACAGACGCAATATACGTTGGCGAACGTTGTAGCATAGTCACATGTGCAGCACCACCCTTCGCCATCGCAGGTACCAAGGTAATGGCTGTTGCGCCACTGCCAATAATTAAGACTTTCTTGCCACGATAATCTAATTTTTCAGGCCAATGCTGTGGATGAATAAACTCACCCTTAAATTCGGGTAGATTTTGAAATATAGGTTGATAGCCATGCTCATAGTTATAGTACCCCGTGCAGCCTAAAATAAAATTAGCCACCCAAGTTTGTTTCTTTTTGTTATGGTTTTCAATTTCAACCACCCATTTCTGAATTTCAGTATCGTAATTGACTGAAATGACATTATGTTGAAAGTGAATTTTAGATGAGATATTAAACTCTTCCACTACCTCAGACAAATAGCCTTTAATTGCAGCACCGTCAGCTAAAACACTGGATTGCTGCCAAGGCTTAAAATTATAGCCAAAAGTCGACATATCCGAATCAGAACGAATACCAGGATATTTGAATAAATCCCATGTACCCCCAATACTCTCGCGACGTTCAATAATCTCATAAGAACGATGAGGATTGTTTTTGGATAAATGTACCGCTAGACCAATACCAGAAATGCCAGCACCCACAATCAAAATATCAATTTGCTTTTCCATGTTGTTTTTATAACCTTACTGATAATACATTTTTATTAAAGCACAAATCTGACAATGATCAATGTCAAGTTGATTTAAAACCGCTATTAAAACGTATCATTTCGGGACATCCTGAAATTTTGTCTAACAACAGGCATTAAAAAAGGTCGGTTAAAAACCGACCTTTTTTAAGAACAACTGAATAGCTCTACGAAATTATTTAACTTCGCGATCTACTAGTTCAACGTAAGCCATCGGTGCAGCATCACCCGCACGGAAGCCCGCTTTAAGAACACGTAGATAACCGCCGTTACGTTCTTTGTAACGAGGGCCAAGAACGGTAAATAATTTACCAACAGTTGCTGCTGAACGAGTACGAGCAAACGCTAAACGACGGTTTGCAACAGTATCGTTTTTAGCTAAAGTGATTAAAGGCTCAGCAACGCGACGTAATTCTTTAGCTTTAGGAACAGTAGTTTTAATTAACTCGTGTTCGAACAAAGAATTAGCCAAGTTTTGGAACATCGCTTTACGATGACTGCTTGTACGGCCTAATTTCACACCACTATTACGATGACGCATGGTGATAGTCCTACTAAATTAACGGCTACGATAGGCGAAACGATCGTCCATACGGAGACTAGCTGGTGGCCAGTTCTCTAAACGCATGCCGAGTTGTAAGCCTTTAGAAGCCAGAACATCTTTGATCTCAGTAAGCGATTTCTTACCAAGGTTAGGAGTCTTAAGTAACTCAACCTCAGTACGCTGTACTAGATCACCAATGTAGTAAATATTTTCTGCTTTTAAACAATTCGCAGAACGAACAGTAAGCTCTAGATCATCTACTGGACGAAGCAAAATTGGATCAACTTCTTCACGAGGTTCTTGAGCAACAGGAGCTTGATCTTTCTGAAGGTCAACAAAAATTGCAATTTGTTGTTGCAAGATTGTAGCCGCTTTGCGGATCGCTTCTTCTGGATCAACTGTACCGTTGGTTTCAAGATCAATGATCAGTTTATCAAGGTCAGTACGTTGTTCTACACGCGCATTTTCTACGATGTAAGACACACGTTTGATTGGGCTATAAGATGCATCTAACTGTAAACGACCCACTGGGCGAGTTTCGCCTTCTGGGAAGCGTGAATCAGAAGTTTCATAACCACGGCCTTGAGCAACTTTAAGGCGCATTTTTAATGAGCCAGTTGCACTTAATGTACCGATCAAATGTTCAGGGTTAACCACTTCAACATTATGAGGTAAACGAAGGTCAGCGGCAGTAACATCACCAGGACCTTGTTTCTCTAATGTTAAATAAGCTTCATTTTGATCGAACAGCTTAATAGACAATCCTTTCAGGTTCAGCAAGAGCTCGACGATGTCCTGCTGCAAGCCTTCCAAGGTACTGTACTCGTGCTCAACACCTTCAATTTCAACTTCAACCACAGCTGCGCCAGGTAAAGAAGAAAGTAGGATGCGACGTAAAGCATTACCAAGAGTATGACCAAAGCCACGCTCTAATGGTTCTAGAATAACTTTTGCCGAGGTCCCGCTAACCGCTTCGACCTTGATCGCTTGCGGAGTTAGAAACTCATTTGCAGTACGCGTCATTATTGCTACCTCAAGGATTATTTAGAATACAATTCTACAATCAAGCTTTCGTTGATTTCAGCAGGTAAATCAGAACGATCTGGTGCAGCTTTAAATGTACCTTCCAACTTAGAATGATCAATTTCCATCCAAGAAGGAATACCACGTTGAGCAGCTAATTCAACTGCATTTTTGATACGCAATTGTTGCTTAGCGCCTTCGTGAACTGCAATCACGTCACCAGCTTTAACTTGGATAGACGCAATATTAACACGACGACCATTTAAAGTGATAGAACGGTGAGATACAAGCTGACGAGCTTCTGCACGTGTAGAACCAAAACCCATGCGATAAACAACGTTATCTAGACGGCTTTCAAGCAATTTCAACAAGTTTTCACCAGTTGCGCCTTTAACACGAGCAGCTTCTTTATAGTAGTTACTAAATTGACGCTCTAAAACACCGTACATACGACGTACTTTTTGTTTTTCACGTAATTGTAGTGAATACTCAGATTGTTTTGCACGGCTTTGACCATGTTGGCCAGGAGCTTTAGCATGTTTTTTAGTCTTAACGTCAAATGGTTTAACGCCAGATTTTAATTGCAGGTCTGTCCCTTCGCGGCGAGAGAGTTTGCATTTTGGACCAATATAACGAGCCATGAATGTTTCTCCTTACACGCGACGTTTTTTAGGTGGACGGCAACCGTTGTGCGGAATTGGAGTCACATCGGTAATGCTGTTAATTTTATAACCCACTGCACCTAATGCACGAACCGCAGACTCACGACCAGGACCAGGACCTTTTACAAGGACGTCCAAGTTTTTCAAACCGTAATCTAAAGCAGCTTTACCAGCAACTTCAGCAGCTACCTGAGCAGCAAACGGAGTTGATTTACGTGATCCACGGAAGCCTTGTCCACCTGAAGTAGCCCAAGCCAATGCATTACCTTGACGATCAGTGATCGTTACAATGGTGTTATTAAAAGAAGCGTGAATGTGTGCGACACCTTCAGAGACGGTACGAGTGACCTTCTTGCGTGCGCGAGTATCTTTAGCCATCTTTTAGCTTCCAGAAATCTTATTTCTTAATAGGTTTGCGCGGACCTTTACGGGTACGTGCGTTAGTTTTGGTGCGTTGTCCGCGGACAGGCAAGCTGCGACGATGACGAAGACCACGGTAGCAGCCTAAATCCATTAAACGTTTAATGTTCATGGAAATTTCGCGACGTAAGTCACCTTCGGTAGGAACCTTAGTAACTTCTGCACGAATCGCATCAAGCTGAGCATCATCTAATTCACGAATCTTTGTAGTTGGAGCGATACCTACAGCAGCCAAGATGTTCTTAGCAGTGTGGCGACCAATACCAAAGATATAAGTGAGAGAGATAACAGCATGCTTGTTATCCGGAATGTTTACACCGGCAATACGAGCCATTCAATTTTCTCCAAAAAGGCAGTAGAGATAATCAACCGCCCCACAAAAATCTTGAGGGGCGGATAATAACCTAATTAGCCTACTGAAATCAACAGGTCTTGATCAGATTTTAACCTTGACGCTGCTTATGACGAGGTTCTGCGCTGCAAATTACGCGAATAACCCCATTACGACGGATAACTTTACAGCTACCACAAATTTTCTTTACAGAAGCTTGTACTTTCATGATGAAACCTCTAAGTGCGCTTATCCCTTCGGATGAGCAGTCGTTTTTCTCATTAACGTTTGATTATCATATTGATGAGAAGTCAGGTGTGCTTGCAATTGCGCCATGAAATCCATAACTACAACAACAACAATTAGCAAAGAAGTACCACCCAAATAGAATGGGATACCAAACGAGCTTTGCAAAATCATCGGCATTAAACACACGATCGTAATATAAATTGCACCAATAAATGTCAAACGATTGAGAATATGATCTAAATAACGAGCAGTTTGCTCACCTGGGCGAATACCAGGCACATAAGCTCCGCTGCGTTTTAAGTTTTCTGAAACTTCTTTAGGACTAAATACTAGCGCCGTATAAAAATAACAGAAAAAGATAATTAACGCACCAAAGAGCACCAAATACAACGGCTGTCCAGGCGACAATAAAAGAGCCAAATCTTGCAAACTACGCTTGATAATCCCTGCACTCGGATCTGAACTACCCACCCATTGACCCAGACTGGCTGGAAACAACAGTAAAGAGCTAGCAAAGATCGCTGGAATCACACCTGCCATATTAATTTTTAATGGTAAATGTGTTTGCTGCGCAGTAAATACACGACGACCTTGCTGTTTTTGAGCATAATTTACTGGAATACGACGCTGCGCTTTCTCAATAAACACAATTGCTGCCAACACCGCCAATGATAACAAGCCAAAAATAGCCAAGCCAATCAAGCTTGTTTGACCATTATCTACCGATGAAATAGATTGCATAATTAAATTCGGCAATCCTGCAACAATACCTGCAAAAATGATCATGGATATACCATTGCCCACTCCGCGTTCGGTAATTTGTTCACCCAACCACATTAAGAACATGGTACCTGCAACCAATGAAGTTACAGCTGGAACGTAGAAGGCCAAACCAGCAGAAAGCGTGATGCCCTGACTAATTAAACCTGCACACATCCCTGTCGCCTGCACTAAAGCTAAAAGCAACGTACCTTGACGTGTATATTGGTTAATCTTGCGTTTTCCTTGCTCACCCTCTTTTTTCAAAGCCTCGAGTGATGGAATAACTGTCGACATTAACTGCACAATAATCGATGCAGAAATATACGGCATAATTCCCAAGGCAAGAATTGACATTCTTTCTAAAGCACCACCTGAAAACATGTTAAACAAACCAAGGATCGTACCTTGGTTTGCATTAAAAAGGTTTTCAAGTGCAGCATTATTAATGCCCGGTACTGGAATATGCGCTCCTAGTCGAAAAACCAACAATGCACCGAAGAGAAACATCATTCGGCGAATAATTTCACGGTATTTCACGTAAAACGGTTGGCCTTTCATCATGTGAACATGACCTGAAGAACTAGGAGACATAGACACTCGCGATTACTCCTCGACTTTGCCGCCAGCAGCTTCAACAGCAGCTTTAGCGCCTTTAGTCAATGCAACACCTTGAACAGTGAATGCACGAGTAATTTCACCAGAAAGTACGATACGAGCACGAATCATATCTTTACGTACAACATTCGCAGCTTTTAAAGTTTCAAGTGAAACGATATCACCTTCAACTTTAGCAAGCTCTGATAAACGTACTTCAGCAGTTTTTAAAGCGATTTGGCTAGTGAAACCGAATTTAGGTAAACGACGATAAATCGCAGTTTGACCACCTTCGAAACCTGGACGCACGCCACCGCTCTTACGAGACTTTTGACCTTTAACACCGCGACCACCAGTCTTACCAACACCAGAACCGATACCACGGCCAAGGCGAAGATTGTCGCGCTTAGCACCTTCTGCAGGTGCAAGTTCATTTAAACGCAGAGTCATGGCTTATTCCTCTACACTAACCATATAGTAGACTTTGTTGATCATACCACGGTTAGAAGGCGTGTCTTGCACTTCTACAGTATGACCAATACGACGCAGACCTAAACCTTGTAAGCAAAGCTTGTGATTTTTCAAGCGGTGCGAAGCAGATTTAGTCTGGGTAACTTTAATCGTTTTCATGATTGATTACCCTTGAATTTGTTCTACAGAAAGACCGCGTTTAGCAGCTACTTTCTCTGGAGAAGTCATATCACGCAAACCTTTGAAAGTTGCGTTTACAACGTTCGCAGCATTTGTAGAACCGTAACATTTAGCAAGTACGTTATGTACGCCTGCAGCTTCAAGAACGGCACGCATTGCGCCACCAGCGATTACGCCAGTACCTTCAGAAGCAGGTTGCATGTACACACGGCTTGCACCATGACGCGCATTCACAGGGTGTTGTAAAGTAGTACCAGCAAGGTCTACAGTAATCATGTTGCGACGTGCAGCTTCAAGTGCTTTAGAAATAGCAGCTGGAACTTCACGAGCTTTACCACGACCGAAACCTACGCGACCATTACCATCACCCACAACAGTTAATGCTGTGAAAGAGAAGATACGACCACCCTTAACAACTTTGGCTACACGATCAACGGCAACCAGCTTTTCAACAAGACCTTCGTTTTGTTCAACTTTAGCCATGATTAGAACTCCAAGCCGTTTTCACGAGCAGCATCAGCCAAGGCTTTGATACGACCATGATATTTAAAACCAGAACGGTCAAATGCAACTTTAGTAACACCAGCTGCTTTAGCACGCTCTGCGATTAAAGCACCTACTTTAGTCGCTGCTTCAATATTACCAGTTGTACCCGCACGTAAAGTAGCATCTAAAGTTGAAGCTTGCGCTAAAACTTTGCCACCATCTGCTGAGATAACTTGAGCATAGATGTGACGCGGCGTGCGGTTTACACACAAACGAGTCGCACCCAACGCACGGATGTGCAAGCGTGTGCTTTTCGCACGACGCAAACGGGATTGTTTCTTTTCGTTCATAAGAACCTCGCGCCTTATTTCTTCTTAGCTTCTTTACGAAGTACAACTTCGTCAGAATAACGAACACCTTTACCTTTATAAGGCTCTGGTGGACGGTAACCACGGATATCTGCAGCAACTTGACCTAAACGTGCTTTATCAGCAGATTTAAGGATAATTTCAGTTGCTGTAGGAGTTTCAGCAGTTACACCTTCAGGAAGCGTATAGTCGATCGGGTGAGAGAAACCAAGGTTAAGGTTAACAATGTTACCTTTAACCGCAGCTTTATAACCAACACCGATAAGTTGTAACTTACGTTCGAAGCCTTCACTAACACCCTTTACAAGGTTGTTAAGAACAGCGCGAGCAGTACCAGCTTGCATCCAAGCGTCTTTCGACTCAGCTTTTGGAGCAACAGCTACAATACCGTCTTCCTGTTTAAGCTCGACCAGCGCATGCAGGTTGAAAGACAATGTACCTTTGCTGCCTTTCACTTCGACCTGCCGGCCGTTCTGAGTAACTGTAACACCGTTAGGTACAGTTACTGGGGCTTTAGCCACACGAGACATGAGGAATCACCTATTAAGAAACAAAAGCAATAACTTCACCACCAACGCCTGCAGCACGTGCAGCGCGATCAGTCATGATGCCTTTGCTTGTAGAAACAATTGCAACACCTAAACCTTGCTTAACGCTCGGAAGTGCATCTTTACCGCGATATTGGCGAAGACCTGGACGGCTTACGCGCTTCACAGTTTCGATAACTGGTTTGCCTTCGAAATATTTTAAAGTGATGGTCAAAGTAGCTTTGCCTTCAACTTCAGCAACTTCTACGTTTGAAACATAACCTTCTTGTTGAAGTACGTTTGCAATTGCAACCTTCAACTTAGAATTAGGCATTGAAACTGTTTGTTTCTTTGCCATTTGTGCGTTACGAACACGAGTTAACATGTCGGCAACGGTATCTTGCATACTCATTTATAGTCGCTCCTTACCAGCTTGCCTTAACAACGCCCGGTACATCACCTTGCATTACTGTGTCACGTAATTTGTTACGGCTTAAGCCGAACTTACGGAAGTAACCATGAGGACGACCAGTTAAACCACAACGGTTACGAAGACGTACTGGAGACGCATTACGTGGTAATGCTTGTAACTTCATCATCGCTTCGAAACGCTCTTCGTCGCTTGCATTTACATTTGCAATCGTAGCTTTTAATTCAGCACGTTTTGCAGCAAATTTAGCAACAGTAGCTTCGCGTTTCAATTCGCGATTAATCATACCTTTCTTAGCCATATCGACCTCTTATTTGAACGGGAAGCCGAATGCACGCATAAGCGCACGGCCTTCGTCATCGGTGCGAGCAGTCGTAGTAACGGTAATATCCATACCACGAATACGATCAATCTTATCGAAATCGATTTCAGGGAAAACGATTTGCTCTTTAAGACCCATAGAGTAGTTACCACGACCATCAAATGATTTCGATGAGAAACCACGGAAGTCACGGATACGAGGGATCGCGATAGAGATCAAACGGTCTAAGAATTCGTACATATGTTCGCCGCGTAAAGTAACTTTACAACCGATCGGCCAACCATCACGAATTTTGAAACCAGCGATTGATTTGCGAGCTAATGTAAGCACTGGTTTTTGACCAGCAATTGCTTGCATATCTGCAAGAGCACCATCAAGGAGTTTTTTGTCAGCAGCTGCTGCACCAACACCCATGTTGATCGTGATTTTAGTGATGCGAGGAATTTCCATCACATTCTTAATGCCCAATTGTTCTTGTAATTGAGCTTTAAGTTCGTCGTTATAACGCGCTTTAAGTCTGGCCATTGCCTATTTCAACCTATTACTTCGCTACCGCCACTGATTCACCATTTGATTTGTAAACGCGAGTTTTCACGCCATCAATCACTTGGTAACCAACACGGTCAGCCTTTTGGGTTGTAGCATTAAAAATTGCCACGTTAGAAATATGAAGCGAAGCTTCTTGAGTTACGATGCCGCCTTCAGCGCCAGTAACACGGTTCGGCTTTTGATGCTTCTTCACTAAGTTAAGGCCTTCAACCTTAACCAAGTCATTAGAAACAGACAGAACAGTACCCTGTTTGCCTTTTTCTTTACCTGCGATCACAATTACTTGATCGCCTTTTTTAATCTTAGCCATGAGTGCCTCTTATAGAACTTCAGGAGCCAATGAAATGATTTTCATGAACTGTTCAGTACGAAGTTCACGAGTCACTGGTCCGAAAATACGAGTTGCAATCGGCGCTTTGTTGTTGTTCAAAATTACAGCTGCGTTGTCATCAAAACGGATCACAGAACCATCTGGACGACGAATGCCGAACTTTGTACGTACAACTACAGCATTCATCACGTCACCTTTTTTAACACGTGCGCGTGGAATAGCTTCTTTTACAGTAACTTTAATAATGTCGCCAACAGAAGCATAACGACGATGTGAACCACCAAGTACTTTAATACATTGTACGCGGCGGGCACCACTGTTGTCTGCTACGTCGAGCATAGTTTCGGTTTGAATCATTGCCCTACTCCAAAACCGTGCATCACCGGTCGCAATTTCGAAAGGCTCAAAGAGTACTCGAAATTGACCGATGATGCAAGAACGTTTAATTACTCAGCAGCAGCTTCAACAACTTCAACTAATGTCCAAGACTTAGTTTTAGAAATTGGGCGGCTTTCTTTGATGGTTACAAGATCGCCAATCTTAGCGGTGTTGTTCTCATCATGAGCATGTAATTTAGTTGAACGGCGGATTGATTTGCCATACAACGGGTGTTGAACACGACGTTCGATAAGCACAACAATAGACTTGTCCATTTTGTCGCTTACTACTTTGCCGGTTAACGTGCGGACTGTTTTTTCACTCATTGTCCGTTCCCCTGTTTTTCGGTAAGGAGGGTCTTAATACGAGCAATTGTTTTACGAGTAAGCGCAACTTCATGCGACTTACCCAATTGACCAGTTGCTTTAGCCATACGAAGACGGAATTGGTTAAGCTGTTGCTCATCAAGCAAAGCTGTCAACTCTTCTACCGACTTTTCACGTAGATCTTTAGTTTTCATTACATTACCGTCCGAGTCACGATAGTGGTTTTAAACGGAAGTTTAGCAGCAGCAAGCTTGAAAGCTTCAGTTGCCAACTCATCGTTCACACCTGCCATTTCGTACAGGATCTTACCTGGTTTGATTTCACAAACCCAGTATTCCACATTACCTTTACCGTTACCCATACGAACTTCTAATGGCTTTTCAGTAATTGGTTTGTCTGGGAATACACGGATAAAGATCTTACCACCACGCTTAACACGACGGCTAATGGTACGACGCGCAGCTTCAATTTGACGTGAAGTCATACGACCACGTTCAATTGCTTTAAGTGCGATTGTACCAAATGATACTGTACTACCACGGTGCGCTAGACCAGTGTTACGGCCCTTTTGCACTTTACGGAATTTGGTACGTTTAGGCATCAACATGGATTATTCTCCCTTGTCAGCAGCACGGTCATTACGACGTCCACGACGTTGTTCTTGACCTTCACCACGACCACGACCGCGTTTAGCTGGGCGCTCTTCAGCAGGAGCTGGGTTCATGACTTGTTTCATGCCGCCCAAGATCTCACCACGGAAGATCCAAACTTTAACACCAATCGTACCGTAAGTTGTTTCAGCACGCATAGTTGAGTAGTCGATGTCCGCACGAAGTGTATGCAAAGGTACACGACCTTCACGATACCATTCAGTACGAGCGATCTCTGCACCACCTAAACGGCCAGAAACTTCAACTTTGATACCTTTAGCACCAGCACGCATAGAGTTCTGTACCGCACGCTTCATAGCACGACGGAACATAACACGCTTTTCTAATTGAGAAGCGATTGCTTCAGCAACTAAACGAGCATCTAAGTCTGGGCGATCGATTTCGTTGATGCTTACTTGCGCTGGAACACCCATAATAGATGTTAATTCGCGCTGTAATTTCTCAATGTCTTCGCCTTTTTTACCGATAACGATACCAGGACGAGCAGTGCTAATAGTTACTTTAGCAGCGCCTGTAGGACGTTCGATAAGAATATTGCTGATCATTGCGTTCTTAAGTTTTTTAGTTAAAAACTCACGAACTTGCAAATCTTTAAGCAAGTATTCAGCGTATTGTTTCGGACTCGCATACCAGTTGGCGTTATGACGTTTTACAACACCAAGGCGGATACCGATTGGATGAACCTTCTGACCCATATCAAACCCCTACCTTAACGGTAATGTGACAAGTACGCTTAGTAATACGATCCGCACGGCCTTTAGCACGTGGCATAATACGTTTAAGGCTAGTGCCTTCATCAACGTAAATCGTAGTAACCTTAAGGTCGTCTACATCTAAACTGTTATTATGTTCAGCGTTTGCAATTGCAGATTCCAATGCTTTTTTCACCAAAACTGCAGCTTTTTTGTTGCTGAAGTTCAAGATGTTAAGCGCGTGAGCAACAGATTTGCCACGGATTAGGTCTGCAACCAAACGAGTTTTTTGTGCCGAGATAGCGGCACCGCGTAATTTAGCAGTAACTTCCATCATAGCACCTTAACGTTTAGATTTCTTGTCAACACCGTGACCACGATAGGTACGAGTTGGCGCGAATTCACCTAGTTTGTGACCAACCATATGTTCAGATACGATCACTGGAACATGGTTACGGCCATTATGTACAGAAATTGTTAAACCAACAAAATCCGGGAGGATCATCGAACGACGCGACCAAGTTTTGATCGGCTTACGGTTATTAGCCGCAATAGCCGCTTCAACCTTAGCGAACAAGTGCGCATCGACGAATGGGCCTTTTTTCAGAGAACGAGGCATTGTCAGATTCCTTTACTTGTTACTTAACGCGACGGTCGCGAATAATCATCTTAGTCGTACGCTTATTGGTACGTGTCTTGTACCCTTTAGCTTTTTGACCCCATGGGCTTACAGGTTGAATACCTTTGTTACGACCTTCACCACCACCGTGCGGGTGATCTACTGGGTTCATCGCCATACCACGAACGGTAGGACGAACGCCACGCCAGCGTGCTGCACCTGCTTTACCAAGTGAACGAAGGTTGCTTTCTTGGTTAGAAACTTCACCAAGAACTGCACGGCACTCAACGTGAATTTTACGCATTTCACCAGAACGTAAACGAACGATAGCGTAAGAACCGTCACGACCCAACAATTGAACCGAAGTACCAGCTGAACGAGCTAATTGCGCGCCTTTACCGATTTTAAGTTCGATGTTGTGAAGAGTAGAACCGATAGGCATGTTGCGAAGCGGTAAGCAGTTACCTGGACGAATTGGAGCATCGTTACCAGATTGAACTTTATCGCCAGCGCGAAGACCTTTAGGCGCGATGATGTAGCGACGCTCACCATCAGCATACAATACAAGTGCAATGTGTGCTGTACGGTTAGGATCGTATTCAATACGCTCTACAGTTGCAGGAATGCCATCTTTGTTACGTTTAAAGTCAACAAGACGGTAGTGCTGCTTGTGACCGCCACCAACGTGACGAGTCGTGATGTGACCGTTATTATTACGACCACCAGTACGTTTTTTAGCTTCTACCAACGGCGCATAAGGCGCACCTTTGTGAAGATGGTCGTGAACGACTTTCTCTACAAAGCGACGTCCTGGAGACGTTGGCTTACATTTTTGAATAGGCATAATTCTCGTCCTTATTCCGCTGTGCTTTCAGCGGTATCGCCCAAGTCAGCCATTTCAACATCTTGGCCAGCTTTCAGGGTGACGTATGCTTTTTTAACATCAGAACGACGTCCGATAGTTTTACCAAAGCGTTTAGTCTTACCTTTAGTGATAGTCGTGTTAACTTTAACAACTTCTACACCAAACAATTGCTCAACAGCTTTTTTAATTTCAAGTTTGTTTGCATCAACTGCAACTTTAAAAACTTGAACACCAGCTGTTTCGCCTAAAACTTGTGCTTTTTCTGAGAATACAGGTCCTTGTAGGACTTGATAGATACGTTCGTTGTTCATCCGAGTTCTACCTCAATTTTCTTAGCAGCAGCAACAGACATAACAACTTTATCGAACGCGATCAAGCTAACAGGATCGATTGCAGTAGCATCAACCACATCAACGTGTGGAATGTTGCGCGCTGCTAAATATAGATTCTCATCTACAGCATCCGTAACGATCAATGCGCGAGTAGCATTCAAGTCGTTAAGTTTCGCAAGCAATTCTTTAGTTTTTGGAGCTGCAACAGCAATCTCTTCAACCAACACAAGACGATCTTGGCGAACAAGTTCAGCTAAGATACATTGCATTGCACCGCGATACATTTTGCGGTTAACTTTTTGAGACCAATCTTGTGGACGAGCAGCAAAAGTCTTACCACCACCAACCCAGATTGGGCTACGAATAGAACCAGCACGAGCACGGCCAGTACCTTTTTGACGGAATGGTTTTTTACCACCGCCAGATACATCAGCACGCGATTTCTGAGCTTTCGAACCTTGACGACCACCAGCTAAATAAGCTGTAACAACTTGGTGTACAAGAGCTTCGTTAAATTCACGACCGAAAGCAACTTCAGATAATTCAACAGCAGAGCCGGAAACAGTTTTTAAATTCACGTTATTTCCCCTCAGGCCTTGATCGTAGGACGAACGGTAACGTCGCCACCAGTAGCACCAGGAACCGCGCCTTTAACCACTAGAACTGAACGTTCTGTGTCGATAGCAACGATCTCAAGACCCTGTGTAGTTACGCGTTCAGCACCTAAATGGCCAGCCATTTTTTTGCCTTTGAATACGCGACCAGGAGTCTGGTTTTGACCAGTAGAACCTAAAACACGGTGAGAAACCGAGTTACCATGAGTAGCATCTTGGGTACGGAAGTTCCAACGCTTAACACCACCTTGGAAACCTTTACCTTTAGACGTACCAGTAACGTCAACGATTTGACCAACTGTGAACAAGTCAACAGTTAGAATACCACCAACTTCACGACCTTCAAGATCAGCTTCTGTAGCGCGGAATTCTTGAACTAGACGACCAGCAGCAACACCAGCTTTCGCGAAGTGACCTTTCTGAGCGCTAGTTACGCGAGATTCGCGACGTTCACCAGTAGTGATTTGAATCGCTTGATAACCATCAGTTTCAAGCGTTTTGATTTGAGTGATGCGGTTAGGATCAACCTCAATCACTGTTACAGGTACAGAAACACCAGCATCTGTAAAGATACGGGTCATACCGCACTTGCGACCGACTAAACCAATAGCCATGTGCATAACCTCTAAAAAAGCGGCCTAATTAACTTTAAAAATGTTAATTAACCGAAAGCCTTAACCCAAAGCGATCTGAACATCAACACCAGCTGCAAGATCTAACTTCATCAATGCATCAACAGTTTTATCTGTAGGTTGAACGATGTCGATCAAACGCTTGTAAGTGCGGATCTCGTATTGGTCACGCGCATCTTTGTTAACGTGTGGTGATGTTAAAACGTTAAAACGTTCGATGCGAGTTGGCATCGGGATTGGACCACAAACTTGTGCGCCAGTACGTTTTGCTGTTTCTACGATCTCTTGAGCAGATTGATCAATTAAACGATGATCAAAAGACTTAAGACGGATACGAATTCTCTGGTTAGACATACCAGTTAACTCCAAGCCAAATATATAAAGAATCACCCTTGACGCATCTCACCTATTGGTAAGTATCAAAGGCAGTGAAAATCACTAAGGTCATGATCGATGCCATGACTGTCACGATGTTAACTACTTTCTTCGCAGTTAACCCCTTGCGTTGAAGGGTCACTTATTATAGCGATTGTTTAACGCTTAAGCAAATCCAATTTGCTTTTTTTAGTCTTTTTTTCATATTTTTATGATTTTCAATTGTTTATTATTTAAGCACTATGCTGTTTTCTGCAGTACATACTCTATGGCCTGATTGAGCAATTGATTACCCTGCAAAAACTGTGCTTTTGGAGTATGTTTCAACTCCCTTTCTATTTGTACATAAGTACCCGAAAAATTAGCGAACTCTTCATCATTGTCCAAGAACAAACTCAAAGTTTCAGGGGTAATCTCTGGGTGAAACTGAAATCCTAGTACATTCTTTCCAATTTGATACATTTGATTGCGACACACATCATTTTCAGCCAAATGAATCGCCCCTTTCGGAATTTCAAAGGTTTCACTATGCCATTGCATCACATTAAAATACTCTGGCAGTTCAAAACAATCCTGTGGCACATGCGGGACTTTACGTACCGTCGTCCAGCCCAATTCTTGCATACTGGTTTTACTTACTGCCGCACCTAAAGCGTTGGCAATCAATTGCCCGCCCAAGCACAATCCGATGGCAGGCTTACCAAGTGCGAGATAACGTCTTAGCCAACGTTTTTCAATCTTGAGCCAAGGGAAATTGACTTCATCATTCACACTCATGGTTCCACCCATGATAATTAATAAATCTACATCCTCTACCTGTGGCAAAGCCTCAATTTCCAAGGGTAAATCCACAGGCAAGGCAAAAAACTCTGTGGCTGTAATCTGAGCTTTATGGGCTTTTAGAAATTCATAACAACTACCGAACCCTTCACCAGCAATATGCTGAAAATAATGTACTTTTAAATGCGACTTCATGCGCTGTAACCTATTGTTGTAGCTTTCCTCAAGGATTTAGCAAAATTGAAGCCAACTTTTAGTTAGGTAGCGTGTTTTTACAGTTCTTACCAATTCGGTAGCGAAAATCCATAGATTCTCTTAATCTAGAGCGCATCTTACTCTTTATATGAGTCACATCTTGAACAAGAAATCTCAAACTGCGCTGATTCATGCACCAAGAAAAGCACCACAGTATATTTCCAGCGTTCAACCTCCCCTGTTTCGTGCATCCACCATCATCTTTGAAAACACCGATGCACTATTTAATCGCCACTGGACCGATCCTTATGACTACAGTTACGGAACGCATGGCACTCCAACCACCTTTACTTTAGCTGATCAAATTGCACAAATTGAAGGTGGCGAATATTGCCTATTAGCACCAAGTGGATTGTCTGCGATTAACTTAGTCAATTCTGCTTTACTCAAACAAGGCGATGAAGTCTGGGTGCCTGATAATGTCTATGGTCCAAATATGGAACATCTGCGTAATCTGGAAAAACGTTATGGGATTCAAGTTTGCGTTTATAACCCGATTGATCTTGAAAGCTTCAATCCTTCAAGTCATGCCAAGCTACTTTGGCTCGAAGCCGCAGGATCGGTCACTTTGGAATTTCCTGACTTGGTCGGGTTGGTTAAAAAAGCCCAATCACAGCAAATTCTAACTGTACTGGATAATACCTGGGGAGCAGGCTTAGCCTTTAATCCTTTTGACTTTTCAGCAGAACATTTGGCTGTCGATATCAGCGTGCATGCCCTGACCAAATACCCAAGTGGTGGTGGCGATATCTTAATGGGTTCTGTGGTCACACGTGACCAACATCTACATCAGCAATTGTTCCGCATGCACGCCATTCAGGGCATTGCGGTGTCTGGTGATGATACTGCCCAGATTCAACGCAGCTTGGCGCATATGTCGATTCGTTATGATCAACAAGCACAGTCCACCTTGACATTACTTCAATGGTTAAAGCAGCAACCACAATTTAGTCAGGTGTTACATCCAAGTGATACAAATGCTGCAGGCCATGAATACTGGAAACAGGTTTGCCAAACAGGCAAAAGTGCAGGTTTGGTCAGTGTGCTCTTCAAACCAGAATACGACTTAAAAGCGGTGCGAAAGTTTTGCGATCATCTGAATTTATTTAAGCTCGGTTTTAGCTGGGGTGGTCCAATCAGCCTAGTCATGCTATATGAGCTGAATCACATGCGCTCACTCAAACATACACATTTACAACAAGGTTTATTGGTGCGCTTTTGTATAGGACTAGAAGATGCTGAGGATTTAGTTCAAGATATTCAAAATGCATTAAAACAGCTCGAATAATTCTAAAACAGGTGAAAAATGAGTACACCAATCGCCATTGCAAAAAAAACCACAGATACCACACAAGAGATCGTTTTACATTCTCAATTTGCCAATCGGCATGGTCTAATTGCAGGTGCAACAGGTACGGGTAAAACCGTAACCCTAAAGGTACTGGCAGAAAGTTTTTCACGCATTGGTGTTCCCGTTTTTTTAGCCGATGCCAAAGGCGATGTCTCCAGTCTGGCTCAAGCAGGCAGCAGTAGCCCTAAATTCGATGAACGCATTAAAACATTGGGCATTGATGTCATTCCTTTTGCTGCCTCACCTGTTGTGTTCTGGGATTTATTTGGTGAACAAGGTCATCCCATTCGCAGTACAGTTTCCGAAATTGGACCACTGTTATTGGCACAAATGCTGAATTTGAATGACACTCAAGAAGGCGTCTTATCCGCAGTTTTTCGAATTGCCGATGATCAAGGGCTACTATTAATCGACTTTAAAGATTTAAAAGCCATGCTCAGCTATGTCAGCGAGCATGCCGCCGATTTTAAAGCCGAATATGGCAATCTCTCCCCTGCCAGTTTAGGTGCTATCCAGCGTAATTTACTGGCTCTTGCCGATCAGGGTGGTGATCAGTTTTTTGGGGAACCTAGCTTAAATATTCTTGATTTTATACAGACTGATAGTGAAGGTCGCGGCTATATCAACCTGCTGGCAGCCGACAAACTGATGAACACCCCTAAACTCTACGCCACTTTCCTGCTATGGATGCTCTCGGAATTATTTGAACAACTACCAGAAGTTGGAGACATGGACAAACCAAAACTAGTGTTTTTCTTCGATGAAGCTCATTTACTGTTTGATAATGCTAGTGCGGCCTTACAAGAAAAAATTGAACAAGTAGTACGCCTGATTCGCTCCAAAGGCGTCGGGATTTATTTTGTAACCCAAACCCCCCTAGATTTACCCGAAAGTGTACTCGGACAACTGGGAAATCGCGTTCAACATGCCTTAAGGGCCTTCACCCCGAAAGACCAGAAAGCAGTTAAAACGGCAGCCGCTACATTTCGAGCCAATCCTAGTTTTGATGTCGAGCAAGCCATTACCGAATTGGGCGTAGGCGAAGCCTTAATTAGCTGTCTGGACGAACAAGGTACACCACAAATGGTTGAACGTGGCTGGGTCATGCCTCCCTACTCGGCGTTTAATCCTATTTTACCCGAGACTCGCAAAACCTTAATGGCACAGAGTATTGTGGCGGGCGTCTATGAACAAAGTGTTGACCGTGACAGCGCCTATGAATTACTACAACAAAAAGTTGTCGAACGCCAACAGCAAGCTGAATCTGAAGCAGCCGCTAAAGAACAAGCCAAACAACAAGAAGTACTCGCCAAACAGCACGCCAAGGAGCAGGAACGTTTGGCACGTGAACAACAAAAAGAAGCGGATCGTGCTGCCAAGCAGCGGGAAAAGCTCACTCAAGATATTGTGGGAACCTTTGCCAAAAGTGCTGCCCGTAGTTTAGGTGGCTCGACTGGGCAAAAAATTGTGCGCGGTTTATTGGGCTCTTTATTTGGTGGGAAATAACCTTCCCATTACAGCTTAAATTTAGCTTTAGCTGCTCAGTACAATAACCATAATTTTTTCAACCCAAACCGATTATTGAAACAAAAATTGCATCCGTATCAACATTTAGTTTGACCCTCTATTTTCACACAACCTCCCGATTTATTTTATTCCATAAAAAAAATAGGGTTTTGTGTTAAAAAGAGATTGCAAATAAAATATTAAATATGTATTTTAAATACATCTTATAAATAACAGCCAGTGAGATCGCAAAATGACTCCGCAGCAAATTGAACTCGTAAAAGCAACTGTTCCCGTTCTTCGTGAAAATGGCGTCGCACTAACAGGCTATTTTTATAACCGCATGTTAGGTAACAATCCTAACTTAAAAGAAACATTTAATATGGGGCATCAACGCAGTGGTGCTCAGGCTCAGGCTTTGGCAGGTGCGGTACTGGCGTATGCCGAAAATATCGAAGATCCTTCGGTTTTGTTACCTGTAGTTGAACTGATTGCGCATAAGCATGTCAGCCTGAACATTCAAGCGCCTGACTACAATATTGTGGGTGAGAACCTGCTGCATTCAATCAGTGAAGTGCTGAATATTTCGATGGAAGATCCATTAATTGGTGCTTGGGCTGCGGCTTATGGTCAATTGGCAGATCTGTTTATTAGCACCGAAAAAGCGATTTATGATCAACATCAGCAAACCAAAGGCAGTTGGTTAGGCTGGCGTAATTTCAAAATCGCCAAAAAAATGGTTGAAAGCGACGAAATCACCTCTTTCTACCTAGCACCTGTTGATGGCGGCGAATTACCGAAATATGAAGCAGGTCAATATATTTCGATTCGCGTTTTTGTCGAACAACTTGGACATAAACAGCCTCGTCAATATACGCTTTCCAATAGCCCACAAGCGGACTATTTACGTATTTCAGTAAAACGAGAAGATGAAAAAGGTGAGCAAATTGCAGGTTGGGTATCTTCTACCTTACACAGTTTGGAAGAAGGTGCTGAAGTTGAAGTTTCAGCACCTACAGGGAATTTCTACCTGATCGATCCAAGTAAACGTAATGTATTTATTAGTGGTGGTGTTGGCTTGACACCAATGATTGCAATGCTGAATCAGTTGGTGACTATGGATATGCCACAACCTGTGAGCTTTATTCATGCATGTCGTAGCAGCCAAGTACATGCCATGAAAAAACACATTCATGAATTAAAAGACAAGTATCCACGTTTAAGCACATTTACTGCCTATGAGTTTCCGCATGAAGGTGATGTTTTAGGCGAAGATTATGATGTTGCTGGACGTTTAGATTTAGGTGCAATGGATGCGGCTGTTTTACCAGTCAATGCCGATTACTACCTCTGCGGCCCAATGCCGTTTATGGCTGAACAACACCAAGCGTTGGTTGCACGCGGCATTAAACCTGAACAAATTCATAGTGAAGCATTTGGTACAGGTGGTGTGCGCATCTAAGCTTCCGATCGCATGCATACCTAATAGGGCTAGTCTGTGATAGACTAGCCCTATCTATTCATCTCAAAAAAGATGAGCACAATCATGCAGCTAAATAAATTTACCGATTATGCCCTGCGCATTCTGATGTATATTTCACGACCGAGAGACAGTGCTTATACCATTGCGGAAATTGCCGCGGACCTGAAAGTGTCACAAAACCATTTGGTCAAAATTGTGCATTTTATGGGGAA
Source organism: Acinetobacter zhairuonensis (assembly GCF_022601715.1). Classification (GTDB taxonomy): domain Bacteria; phylum Pseudomonadota; class Gammaproteobacteria; order Pseudomonadales; family Moraxellaceae; genus Acinetobacter. The sequence goes on from NZ_JAKVIM010000007.1 coordinate 35,162, forward strand.
ACAGAACTGGTTGATTACTACCCGTGGTAAAGGTGGCGGCATCCGTTTAAACCCAGAAGCAGTGCATCTACAAGTGGGCGAAGCCGTTCGAATTTTGCAAGGTGAAAATCCGATTGTAGAATGCAACAATCCCCCTTGTGTACTCAGAAGCAATTGCGGCTTAAAAAGTATTTTAGATCAGGCACTCGAACAGTTTTATCAACATTTAAATCAATACACATTAGGTGAAGTTCTGGCTCGCTCTAACGCAAAAAACAGCAAGACCATTCAAAATGGGATTGAACTGCTCAATCTATAAGAAGTTAGAGTATCTAGAGGAAAATTCGCGTGTATGAGCGACTTCCTTTATACTAGGCACTTGAAAACTAGTGAATGAAGTTGAGTTATGCACCACAGCAGAGGAAAATCAAAAAACAGTAAAGCCGCTCAAGCGCCTAAGCAGAAGATCAGCTATGAAAAAAAGATGGATCCTGCAATTACTGAATATGCTGTACGTGCGCTCAACTGGCTACGTAGAGCAGCATTCTTAATGAGTGCACCCAAGCTCAACTTATGCGTAGAAGATACGGGTTACGAAATTGCCTTTGCAGGACGCTCGAATGCGGGTAAATCCAGTGCCATTAATGCCTTAACCAATCAAAAACAACTCGCGCGCGCCTCAAAGAAACCTGGTCGTACTCAAATGATCAACTTCTTTAGTTTGGGTAATCCAGACCAACGTCTGGTCGACTTACCCGGTTATGGCTATGCGGCTGTTCCTGAAGCCATGAAAATTGTGTGGCAAAAGGAACTGGAAAACTATCTCATTCATCGTCAAAGCTTACAAGGTTTAGTGTTATTAATGGATATCCGCCATCCACTACAACACTTCGATGTAATGATGCTGGAGTGGGCTTATTCGCGTAAATTGTTTGTACACGTGTTATTGACCAAATCGGACAAGTTGAACCGTGGTCCTGCCAACAAAGTCTTGTTGGAAGTGAAACAGCAATTGAAGAAAATGAAACTAGATTTCTCAATTCAATTGTTTTCCTCACTCAACAAACAAGGCTTGGAAGAGCTTGCCAGTATCATGGGCGGACGTCTGAACTTTACTCTTGAGCAATCTACCCAGTTTGATTTGGCGCTGATTCCAGATGCAGAAGAAGATGCGTTAATGGAAGACGACCTTGAAGATGATGAAGGTGACATTTTTGAAGCAGAAGAAATTGCAGCAGAAGCAGCTGAGCAAGCCCCTAAACAGGATTAAGTTCCACTAAATTCAATCAACTCATCATGAATTGATATTGAAATGTCCCGCATTGCTAAACACATTGCGGGACATTTTTTTCATACTGCCCTCAATGCGTTAAAAATGCTTGAGATCGTAGAATGAAACTCTTACAACGACTAAACAGAACAAAAATTGGCTCTTCCATTCAATATAGAATTCAACCACGCAAAGTGAAATTTGAATGGCAAAATACCCCTGTAGACTGGGTGCCTGACCAGCCTTTTGTTAGCTATTTTATTAATGAAATTAACATGATTTTACCCGCAGGCGAGTTCTGGTTTTGTCGCCTGTACAATAAAGTGTTGCCACAAATTCAGGATGAAAAACTCAAACAAGATGTACAGGCTTTTATCCGCCAAGAAGCCATGCATGCACAGGCACACAACTCTGCCAACAAAGACTATTTGCGCGAACGCCAGATCGATATCCAGCGCAATCTGAATCTGATGGACTTCCTGTTTGGCAAATTACTGGCAGATCAACCTCTGGGCCTGAATATCCCCAAACCCTTCGAGCATCAGTGGGACTTGTTCCGTCTTGGAATTGTTGCGACGGTGGAACACATGACCTGTGTCTTAGGTAAATATGCACTTTACAATACCGAGTGGCAACAGCGTGGTGCAGACCCTACCATGCTTGATTTGGTGAAATGGCATGGTGCCGAAGAAATTGAACACCGTACCGTAGCATTCGATGTGTACCGCCATTTGGGGGGTGGTTATCTGGCACGTTACTACCTCAGTGTAGTGGTGATCGCTGCGGTACTTGGACTGTGGGTAGATGGTACCGCGCATATCATGCAACAAGACCCACGTTTTAACTCCATACGCCCAGCACTATACAAACCGTGGATTTGGCGCGAGTGGTATGCCATTTCACAACACAACAATGGCTTACTGCCCAACCCGCTTTGGCTAATTTCGCAACAGCTGGGTTATTTAATGCCGTGGTACGATCCAGTACATGAAGCCAAAACAGAGGATGCTGTTGCCTATTTAGATCAATCCCCCGCGGCACTACGCGCGATGCTTAAAGTCGCTTGAACCACCCACCTATCGGAACACTACAAAAAGTAGGCTGAATTCTCCTGCTTTTTCACTCATCCTGAAATTCACTTTCCGATTGAGTACGCCCCTTATGCATCCTCATCTCAGTGTTTTGACCCTTGCAGTGCATGACCTACAAGCGTCACTGGATTTTTACTGCCAAGGATTGGGCTTTAAAAGTGAAGGGATTATTGGACAGGAATATGAAAACGGTGCAGTTGCATTTATTGAGCTGCAATCTGGTTTAAAATTGGCGCTGTGGCCTCAACAAAGTTTGGGCCTAGACTCAGGTTTGGCTTTAACCCCCTTGTGCCCGACTGGATTTTCTCTGGGGCATAATGTTGGCTCAGCAGCAGAAGTCGATGCCATTATGATGCGTGCTGAAAAAGCGGGTGCAACCATCACTAAAGCTGCACAAGCCACCTTTTACGGCGGCTATGCTGGCTATTTTCAAGACCCAAATGCACATCTCTGGGAAATTGTCTGGAATCCCTGTTGGGAACCAAGCTAAGCGTTCGACTCATTAGGAATGTGACGGGTATGACGATCGACCACCACACTAATCATCATATCGCCTTGTACATTCACTACGGTTCGCACGGTATCAAGCAAGCGGTCAATCGGCAGTAAAATCGCAATTGCTTCTGCGGGCAAGCCCACCGATTGCAAGACCATAATCATGGTAACCATGCCTGCACTTGGAATCCCTGGTGCACCTAAAGAAGCAATCATTGCAGTTAAGCAGACAATCACTTGCTGCCCAAGGCTTAAATCCAAACCGATTAAATTAGCAATAAACAAAGCAGCAGCGGCTTCATAAAGTGCCGTACCATCCATATTTAACTGCGTCCCCAACGGAATCACAAAACCCGCTGTTGCAGGACTCACTTTGAGATTCTCTTGTGCGCATTTCATGGATAGCGGCATGGTGGCTGAACTGGAACTGGTGGCAAAGGCGGTGATTAACGCGGCTCGTGTGCCTTTAAAGAAGGTCACAGGATCCATCTTGCCAAAAATCCATAATAGCAACGGTAAAACCACCGCCCCGTGGAAAATAGTGGTTCCTGTGACCACCACAGCAAATTCTGCCAATCGGCTCAATACAGAAAGGTCTTCGGTTGCAATCAGCTTGGCTAAAAGTGCAAAAATTCCTAACGGCGCCAGTTTCATTACCCAACGAATCATCAGCATCATGATTTCAAAAAACTGTCCTGCAAGCTGACGCACCGCTTTAAATCGCTCTCCCCCATGCACCAGTGCTACACCAATAAACAGTGCAAACACCACCACTGCCAAAACATTACCCTCAGCAAAAGCTTTAAACGGATTGATTAGGGTGTTTTGAATAAAATTGGTAAAGAATGAGGACGGCGTCAGGGTATCAGGAGTTTGGTATTGATTCATCTCATTCTGGAATAAGGCAATATCTACCCCCTTACCGACATCAAATAAATGCGCACTGCCAATACCCAAAATTAGGGCTAAAGTGGTAGTCGTGACACAGCAAGCGACGGTGATTTTCCAGACTCGCCCTAACTGCCCACCCGCTTGCAAGTTAGATACCCCGACCACAATCGAGCTAAAAATCAGGGGAATCAACAGCATTTTTAATAAGCCGATAAAAATACTACTGATAATGCCCAAGCCATATAAACTGGTCGAAAAAAAGCTACTCTGTGGAAATACACTAAGTAGAAATCCAAACGCGATCCCCAGAATGGCCGCAATTAAGATTTGAGTATTTAAGCTCATAACGAAAGTAATTTTATCTTTTAAAGTCACACCACTATGGCATACCTTATACGTGGAAATCGAATTTTTCTTGTCCAAAACATGTAGCAGGCTGCGGCAAACCAACTCACCTTAACTAGCCTAGATCCAGTTGATCATTTACGTAGACACCCTTATCTCCGACAATTCATTAAAAACAAAAAAAGCCCCATTAAAATGAGACTTCTTGGGGTATGAACATCTTTTTAAATCTTATTGCGTTTCAATTTCCCTGAGCCGAATCAAACCTTCTTGGGTGGTGCTACACACCAACTCACCATTTTGCCACATCCGTCCAAAATTCAGTCCACGTGAATTCGCACTCACGGTGGCATCCATGTCATATAACATCCAGTCATCTACACGGAATGGCTTATGGAAATACATAGCATGGTCAATACTGGCACATTGTAAACTTGGCGATAACCAGCTTAAACCATGCGGACGTAATGCTGTGGTCATTAAAGTAAAGTCTGAATAAAACGCAGCAATTGCCTGATGCAATGACACCTCATCGATCTCTGCCGCAATACGGTCATGCGTGCGAATATAATGCGCATAAGACGGCGCGGCAGGTTGTGGCTGATACGGATTTGCTGGATCAATCGGGCGAATCTCGACATGACGGTCACGCATAAAGCTGGCACGAACATTCTCAGGTACAAACTCCACCATCATTTTTTTCAGTTCAGCTTCCGATTTCACCTGCATCGGTGCAGGATAATCTGGTTCCTGAATCTGATAATTCAGGCCGTCTTCAGGCTCTGCAAACGACACCATGGCAGTAAAAATAGTACGTCCATGCTGAATGGCACGCACCTGACGACTGACAAAACTTTTGCCATCTCTTAAACGATCCACTTCATAAATGATCGGTGCATTGACATCACCGCCAAACAAAAAATAAGCATGTAAGGAATGTGCAGGACGATCTGCCGTATATGATGCGGCACGCAATGCCTGTCCTAAAACTTGTCCACCAAAAACACGCTTACCCACTAAATTACGGCTTTGACCGCGAAAAATATTCTCTTCAATTTTTTCAAGGCTAAGGAGTTCGACCAACTCTTGAGTTAAGGCATTCATAGGAGACCCGTTTTTAAATTTTATACACACCTGCAAAATCGGTGTTGATTAGAAAGACGACAGGAGTATTCACTCTAAACCTATATTACATAAATGTTGACCAATCCCCTAGAGATTAATTGACCGTGCTGTCACTGTAATTTTCAAATTTAATTGCTAAAAATATGTGGTTTAACGCTAGAATCTTGGCATAAGCAGTAAATTTGTCAGAAAATGACATCTAGTTTTTGATTACAATTACGCAGCATCATTTCCCCTGTGCATTTTGGGGCTTCGTACCGTATTAGGAGTGTTTATGTCCAAGCGTGGCTTTGGTCAAATGTATCGCCAGCTTTCCAGCAAGCTGCTTGACCTTGTGGTAACCCCTCATATTTTGGGTGAAGTACCCAGCAACCCGACAACTCCAAGCAACAGTGCAGACCCAGATGCAACTCAGGCACCCACCCAAAAAGTGGTGTGCTACGTACTCCAAAATTATTCACGTAGTAATGCCTTGGTGGTCGATGGTGAAACGCGTCGTTTAAAACTGCCTGCGGCATTAGATTCGCTGCTGATTGGTGAGCATAAAGAAAAAGCCTCGATCTTGTTTTTACAACATCATGACGAGCAGAACTTACTTAATCCACCACCCAACACCTTTCCGCCACGTTTATTGCGCCTGATTGACTTACTCGAAAAGCATCCTGAACTGGACGTTGAACTGATTCCTGTAACGGTGCTATGGGGTCGTTCACCTGACAAGGAAGACTCTTGGTTTAAATTGTTATTTACCGATACTTGGGCAACCCCAAGCCGCGTCAAGCAAATGGTGAACATTGGCTTGCATGGACGTGAATCTTATCTGGAATTCCATGAAGCACAGTCTTTACGTGATTTAATTGCTTATGCCAAGAGCAACCATCCAAATTTATCGCCTGCGACCTATATTATTAGCAGCTTGAATAACTATATGGATGCACAACGTGAAGTGGTGTTGGGTCCTGACTTGTCTGACCGTCGTAATGTCGTGCACAGTCTGATTAAAGCACAAGATGTACAGGATGCCATTCGTCGCGAAAGTATTCGCAGCAAAATCAGTATGCTTGAAGCAGAACGTCGTGCGATTGGTTATTTAAATGAAATCGTGTCGGACTATTCTTCTTCGGCCGTTCGTTTTGCGGATATGGCACTCACCCGTTTATGGACCCAGCTCTATGATGGTGTGGAAGTGCATAACTTCAGTACCGTGCGCGAACTGGCGAAAGAATACGAAATTATTTATACCCCATGTCACCGTAGCCATATCGACTATCTATTACTGTCTTATGTGATTTATAAACGTGGCTTGATGGTGCCTTACATTGCCGCGGGCGATAACCTGAATATGCCATTTGTGGGTCAATTGCTACGTGGTGGTGGTGCATTCTTTATTCGCCGTACTTTCCGTGGTAATGGCTTATATACCACCGTATTTAAAGAATATCTATTTAGCATTCTGTCACGTAACACGCCTTTGGAATACTTCATTGAAGGTGGTCGCTCACGTACAGGTCGTTTATTGCCAGCCAAAACAGGCATGCTCGCCATGACTGTGCATGGTCACTTGCGTGGACGTGCCAAGCCAATTGTATTCGTCCCGACCTATATTGGTTATGAACGCCTGATGGAAGGTTCGACCTATGTGGGTGAAATGCAAGGTAAACCGAAAGAAGCAGAGTCGGTGCTTGGGATTATGAAAACCCTGCGCAAAATTGAACGCATCTTCGGCAAAGTGCATGTCAACTTCGGCGAACCTGTATTCTTGGATGACAAACTCAAAGCATTCGGTGCTGAGGATATTCGCATTGAGAAAAATGACGATCCAATTCCGAATGAAGTTTCAGATGCGGTGAACAGTGCGGCACATACCATTTTGGAAAACATCAACCGTGCCGTGGTGATTAACCCTGTATCCTTGTTGTCTTTAATTCTATTGGCGACACCAAAACATACACTGGATGAAGAGCTGTGCATTAAACAGTTAGATGCTTACCGCAATCTACTGACTGCGCTGCCTTATGATGAACGTACCCAAGTCACGCCACTTTCAGGCAAAGAAATTATTGCCTATGGTTTAAAACTCAAGCTGATTAAGCGTGTGAAGCATGTTCTGGGTGACATCATTGCGATTGAAGATAATCAAGCGGTGTTACTCACCTACTTCCGTAATAACATTGTGCATGCCTTTGTCTTGCCATCTTTGATTGCGGCTTTGGTTGAACATAACGGCATCATCAAGCGTCATGATTTATGCAATGTCATTCGCACGCTCTATCCATTCTTGAAAGCAGAGCTGTTCTTGAAATGGAATGATGAAGGCTTAAAAGCGCAAATTGCGGCTTATACCGATGCTTTAATCAGCACCAAACTCATTACTGAAGATGCAGACGGTCATTTAATTTCCCCTGCACCAAACAGCGAAGAACACAATCAATTGTTAGTGCTTGCAGGTCCTGTAATGCAGAGCCTAGAGCGCTATTACATGACTCTGGCACTGATTACCCAGCGTGGTTCAGGCAATATCTCGACGCGTCAAGTGGAAGAGTTGAGCCACTTGGTCGGTCAGCGCTTATCTGTACTGTATGAGTTCAATTCACCAGAGTTCTTTGATAAAGCCCTGTTCCAAGGTTTTATTCGTGTACTGACTCAGCAAGGCTATATCAGCACCAATGCCGAAGGTTCAATTGTATTTGACAGCAACTTTAGCAATATTGCTGCCAATGCGAATTTGGTACTGGATGATGTGACTTTACAAATGTTGCAGCACATTACCACCTTTAGCGATGAAGAGTTGAAACAGGTGTTAGATGCGGTTGCGGCTCAGCAAGCGAAACGTCGTTTGAAGCGTAAGAAGAAGTAATTTTAAGAAGCATAGGTATCTGCGATTTTAGATACCTATGCTGTATAGATAACAATAAAATTTGAATCGATTTTTGAATAATCATCATTATGTTAAATGGCATATTGTTTAATAGGAAATTTAAAAATATTGATAATAAATCTATTACCTAAAAGATAAATTTTCCTTTATATATGCAGAATTTTTGTCATTATTAATGATTAATCTATCAGTATAAATTTCTTGCATTACTTTGATTAATTGATGTTTTTCTTCTCCATTTAATGGAAGTTCATTTGGATCTAAAACTATTTCACCAGCTAAAGTCATATTGAATGTAATTTTTAAATCTTCTTTCATACTCTTGTATGATAAAAAAGTATAATATTGCCCTATTGAAAATCTCATTTTTCCAAAATCGGTTTTGATAGGTAAACCACCATAAAAATTTATAATTTGGGTAGCTACTTGCATACATTTTTCTGATGAAATATTTCCATTATACTCATTAATCGAGATATTCATTAAAACATCACTTATTTCATTTATATCACCAAGATTTTCTATAATTTCATATAGTTGATCAGCGATATGCACTATGTTTTGATTAGAAAAAAAAGGTGAAGGATTCCAAACATGTCTAAGTAATATTTGAATCTTTTGTGTGTGATACATATTAAAAATTTCTCAAAAAATATTATACGGAGGACTCCTCTCTCAAAACAAGGGCTTTAATTTTTACGGCTTTTTCAAAATGATCTAATTTATGTTGCATGATCCACCAAGTTGCGGCTTCCATTAAAAGTTCAGGATTATCATTCTTATTTTTAAAAAAGGCATAGAAAGATAAACCCACGCTATCTCCCTTTTTTTGAATTTTCTCATTACATCCACTGATAAATAGTTCTCTTAGCTCTTTTCTCATATTTTTAACTTTTCCTAAAATTAGCATAAAAATTTACCAGAATGCCTTTTACATTACTTTTCACATTCAACGAACATTTTCCAAAAATTTCATTCAACAAATTACAAAATATTCTTCACTGACTCTTCGCCAACAACGCTGAATAATCCTCAAAATAATCTGGATGCTGTAATTCAAAATCCATCTGCTGCATGTTTGAAGCATAAATCTGCTTACCTGACAGTTGCTCAGTCGACAGACTCAACTCGGGTAAACTCAATTGTCGTTGAAACCACTGAATAATTTCATGTAAAGGAATCGGCTGATTATTCGTGACAATATAAGAACTTTTAGGATGTTCCACGTGAATCAAATGCGCCAGAAAACGGGCTAAATCTTCAATATGAATACGATTGCTATAATGAATATTCGGATAGGTCGAAGTCTGCTGTGCCAGCTTCACCATTCGTGCCACAGAAGTCCCGTAAATGCCAGTCGGGCGAATAATGATACTTTGCTCAGGATACGCTGCCTGCCACAGTAACTCCATCTTACGCAGCACTTCGCCTTGTGCATCAATCGGTTTAGGCTCAGTCGTATCATCAATTCGTTCCCCTGCCTGCTCGCCATACACCCGCGTAGAAGACACCACGATTACTTTTTTGACAGGGTGCTGTTTGAGGGCTTTTAGCATGGCAGGAATGGCATCAACAAAAGTCGTTTGATAGCCTTCAGGCGTGCTCGCTGCGGGCGATAACAACACATAAACGACATCTACAGGTGCAATCTGACTCAAATCAAGTTGATGAATATCCTGAATCAAATGCGTAGCAAAATCCTGCGGCTTAGCAGTACGGCTAATTGTGGTAATTTGGTGCCCCTGTAGAAATAATTGTTTAGCTACCCGTTGAGATGTTTTACCATAACCTATAAATAAAATATGCATTTAGCACCTGATTACACACTTTGGTTGAGGGGACATGACCGCAGTCCAACAATTGCAAGGGGTTGGAAGCGCCTCTGCTGCTTTACTCGAAAAACTGAATATTTTCACCACGGATGATCTACTGTTTCATCTGCCGCGTGATTATGAAGATCGTAGCACGATCATCCCCATGAACCAATTGGAGGTTGGGCGCAGTTATCTACTGGAAGGCACAGTAAAATCCATCGACTTTCCCCCTGGAAAGCGGAAATCCATGGCCATTTTACTGGACGATGAGCTGGGTAAAGTCACTTTACGCTTTTATCATATCTACAAAGCCCTGACCGATCGTGCCAAAGCTGGTAATCGTTTACGTGTGTTTGGTGAAGTGCGTGTTGGAGCACGTGGCTTAGAAATGTATCACCCCGAGATTCAACTCATTACCGAGCACACCCCGCTCCCAAAAACCGAACTCACCGCGATTTATCCCGCAACCGAAGGACTGACCCAATCCAAGTTACGTGAATATGTAAAGCAAGCCTTAAAACAACACAGTGATGATCTGCCTGAACTGCTGCCACAGAAATTCACTAATGGCTATGCCTTAAAACAAGCTTTGCATTACATTCATGAACCTCCGCTCGATGCCAATATGGTACAGCTGAGCCAAGGCTCACATCCTGCACAACAACGGCTGATCTTTGAAGAGTTGGTGGCACATCAAGTGAGTTTACTGACTCGACGTGCCTATATCCAGCAAATTGAAGCCCCCGCCTTTGCCAGTAGTAAAACCCTTGCCAAACAATTGCTCTCAGGTTTGCCGTTTAAAATGACAGCAGCTCAACAACGTGTATCGAAAGAAATCTCCGATGATTTAAAACAACACAAACCCATGCTGCGTCTAGTACAAGGTGACGTCGGAGCCGGAAAAACGCTGGTTGCAGGTGTCGCAGCCTGTCATGCCTTGGAAGAAGGTTGGCAAGTTGCCTTAATGGCACCGACTGAAATTCTGGCTGAACAACATTATCTGCATTTCAAACGCTGGTTTGAACCTTTAGGTTTAAACGTAGCATGGCTATCAGGCAAGCAAAAAGGCAAAGCACGCGCATTAGCAGAACAGCAGATCCAGCAAGGATCGGCTCAACTGGTGATCGGAACTCACGCGCTGTTTCAAGACAATGTTGCCTTTCATAAATTAGGTTTGGTGATTATTGATGAACAACATCGCTTTGGAGTTGATCAACGCTTGGCACTTCGCAATAAAGGGGCACAAAACACCACCCCACATCAATTGGTGATGACAGCCACCCCGATTCCGCGCACCCTCGCCATGTCGGCTTATGGGGACTTAGATACCTCTGTGATTGATGAGCTACCGCCTGGCCGAACCCCAATTCAAACCGTGACCATTCCTCTAGACCGTCGTGAAGAAGTGCTGCAACGCATAGCCACCAACTGTGCCGAAGGCAAACAAGCCTATTGGGTTTGTACGCTAGTAGAACAATCGGAAACTTTAGATGCGCAAGCCGCGGAAGCCACCTATGCCGAAATTCAACATCGTTTTCCTGAGCTGAATATTGGGCTGGTGCATGGCAAAATGAAAGCCGATGAAAAGCAAGTCGTTATGCAACAATTTAAGGACAATGCGCTACAACTGCTGATTGCGACCACCGTAATTGAAGTTGGCGTAGATGTACCGAATGCCTCCATTATGGTGATTGAAAATGCTGAACGGCTAGGTCTATCGCAACTGCATCAATTACGTGGTCGCGTTGGACGTGGCGCCAAAGCCAGCTTCTGTGCCCTGCTGTATAAAAATCCGCTCTCGCAAAATGGACAAGAGCGACTACGCATCATGCGTGAAACCAATGATGGCTTTATCATTGCAGAAAAAGATTTGGAAATTCGCGGACCGGGTGAATTACTCGGCACCAAACAAACGGGAGATATGGGCTTTCGCGTCGCCAAACTGGAACGCGATGATCATCTGCTCAATCAGGCACATTATGTCGCACAGCAAATCTTAAAAGATTATCCTGCACAGGCAGACGCTTTACTCAAACGCTGGCTCCCTGAAGCCCCTCGTTATGCCTATGTTTAAACCACTGTTGTCTAGCGCCCAAAACTGGCTACATGCGCAACTGCCCTGTCAGTTTTGCGGGATGGAACGTGGGCGTCATGCCAGCTTGTGTCTGGATTGCTGGAATAGCTTACCTTGGCTGAAACAGACCGTACAGCGACAGGAAATCGAGATTCAAGTCGCTTGTCATTATGCCTATCCGATGGATCGGGTGGTTCAGCAATTCAAATATGAACAACAATTACATTTTCAAATTTTACTGACAGGGCTCCTCAAACAACTGGACTATCGGCAGATTCAAGCCATTGTCCCGATGCCGATTTCAACCCAACGCTTAGCCGAACGCGGTTATAACCAGAGCGTAGTGCTGGCACAGCGTTTGGGTCAGCACTTAAACATTCCTGTCTGGCAACCGATTCAACGGCTACATCAACATTCACAAAAAGGCTTAAGCCGTTTAGAACGGCTGGATAGCATCGAGCAGCAATTTAAAATCGCACCGAGAAATGCATTACGTTATCGTCGTGTGTTGATGCTGGACGATGTCGTCACTACAGGCAGTTCACTTAACGCCTTAAGACAAGCACTGGCTGAATTAGGCTGCCGCAAAATTGAAGCCGCCTGTATTGCCGCGGCTCAATCTTAAGCATCACCGTACTAAGCCAACTAATTTAACAAGGCTATGCCTGCGTTTTTAAATACTGATGCACCCATGGCAACACAATTTCTCGAGTCAACGGAGCTAAAGGCGTGGTTGAATCATCCAAATCAATCCACTTCAGCTCCGCAATTTCAGCCGCGGCTTGTGGCGAACTGTTCAGCTCCACATGGAATACATGGCTCACCAATACGTGATCAGGTTCATTGGCTGCTGCCGTTTCAAAACGCCCAACCGCCTGAATGATTCTTGCTGGACAGCCAATCTCTTCCGAAATTTCACGCAAGATACAGTGTTCAGGTGCTTCATCACTTTCCAGTTTGCCACCCACTTGCATAAAAAAGCGGGTATTGTGCTTACGTACCAACAACATCTGCTGCTTTGCATTTAAAACAATGCCCGCAGCGACAGTAATTTGTTTCATTAGCCGTGCTTCACCAAATCTTGCTGCTCACTCATCCCCCATTTCGGCGTCGGTGCAGTAAATACATCAAACTGCTGCAAAACCGCTTCAATTGAATTTTCAGCAATTAAAGTCTCAGTAAAACGTGGATGCGTAAAACCTTTTTCGGTCGTTAAATTGATGAATTTGATCAGCTCATCATAAAAGCCGTGGACATTTAAAAATGCACAAGGCTTCAGATGAATGCCCAATTGTGCCCATGTCCATTGCTCAAAAATCTCTTCTAAAGTTCCCGCCCCACCCGGCAGCGCAATAAAGGCATCCGACAGTTCCGACATTTTAGTTTTACGCTCATGCATATTATTTACGACATGCAGTTCGGTTAAGTGTGGATGCGCCAATTCACGATCCACCAATGCATGTGGAATCACCCCAATCACTCGACCACCTGCCTGTAAAGCGCTATCCGCAATCACGCCCATTAAGCCTGAACGACCGCCCCCATAGACCAAGGTTTTGCCTTGTTGCGCCAAAGTTTTTCCAACGTGACGGGCTGTATCTAAAAAAATTGTATCTGTACCAACTGCTGAACCACAAAAAACTGCAATAGAATGTGTCATTGTTTCACCGTGTTATGATCTTGTCATGCCGCGAAAGTAAACTAGAAGGAGATTTTTTCATAAATTAGCAATCCGATCAGTGTTTTTCATCAAATCCTTGTCTAAAATACACCCATCGATTTAACCCATACTGCGCAAGGGAGAAAAGACATCCATGCTTGAAGCCTTTTACGCCACAGAGCGCGGTAGTTTAGAAGACGCCACTATAAATGGCGGTTTTGATTTACACCCAGAACTGGTCTGGGTTGACCTGATTGCCCCTTCGCAAGAAGAACAGCAATGGGTGCTGGATGCCTATGATCAAAATCTGCCGACTTTAAAGTCTTTGGAAGACATTTCCTCATCTGCCCGATTCTACCGTGATGATGATGGCATTTTGCATATCAGTACGTATTTTTTAACGAAAAATAAAAATTATCAGGTGGATGGTGAAGCGGATGACAATTCCAGCATTTTAGCCACGGTACAAACGGTTGCGTTTATTTTACATAAAGAACGCTTATTTACCCTACGTGGCGAAAAGCTGGTGGCTTTCCGTGCCTTCCGTGCACGCGCACGTCGCAATGACTATGAAATTGACTATAAAGACCCGACTTGGGTGCTGTTGGGTTTACTGGAAGCCAAACTGGATGAGCTTGCGGATATCTTGGAAGATATCCACAAGGACTTGGAAAAGTATTCCACAGAAGTACTAAATAACCGTCATCGTGAACAGATTCTCGATTTGGATGACATGATTACCCGACTGGCACAGCTCGAAGATATGTTGGGTAAAGCACAACTGTGTTTAATTGACTTACGTCGCGTCCTGACCTTTTTAGCTCGTCCGCGCGCCTTAGGCAGTCATATTTATGATGCGGACATTCGAGAACTGAGTGAAGACGTGCGCTCACTGGTCGAACATGATGCATTCTTGTTCCAGAAAGTGCGCTTCTTACTGGATACCACCTCAGGATTCATTAACACTGAACAGAATGACACCATTCGTCGATTCTCGATTTTACCGAGTATGCTTGCACCACCAATGCTGGTTGCCAGTATTTACGGTATGAACACCGATGTTTTACCCTTTGCTCACGGTACCACCAGTTTTATTGCGGTAAGTTTGATTATTGTCGGCTTCTTTATCGGTCCACTGATTTACTTCCGCTGGAAAAAATGGATTTAATCCAACTTTGATATACTGCTTTCACTGCGAAGTGCAGCAATACGTCTTCTTCGATCAGCACCAATTTTCCATAAAAAAAGCACCGCAATTGCGGTGCTTTTTTATTTAAATGATCTGTAAATCATCTTGCAAATGGCAGGATTGAATAATCTTCATCATTTTTTCAGGCACTGCTTTAAATTGTAAGCCTTGAGCCTGAGGGGTTTGTCTTAACCAACGCACCAATACAGCCAAAGCCAAGGTACTGCCATGCTCTAACTGTGCCAAATTCACCACCACAGGCAATGGCTGTTGCTGAATCACAGCAAGACCCTGCTGGTAATATTGTTCTGCATTGGCAAAATCAATTTTTCCAGCAACCTGCATTTCCTGATTGACGAGACTAATCACCATTCACCTATCTTATTTTTTCTTCACTGCTGCATCAGCATCTGGTTCAAAGTTAGCAATCGCTTTATCCAAATCGCCGCCATTACGTTTTACAGTTGCTGCAAATTGATTACGGAACTGAAGACCTAAGTCGATACCCGAAACATTAATGTTACGAATTTTCCACTGGCTACCTTTATCCGTCAACTGGAAGGACACAGGAATCTTCTCGCCATTGTTTAAGAAGTCAATGGTCACGACAGGATTGGCACTGCCAGTCGCCTTGTAAGGACGCATGCTATAGGTCTGATTGCTAAACTTCGCAAAAGCGGTACCGTAGTTTTCGATCAAAGTTTCACGGAAATTCTTTTCAAACTGTGCACGTTGTGCTGCAGTGCTGTACTGGTTGGTCGCATAAGTCCCCATCACAATACGGGTAAAGGCTTGTGAATCAACATACGGATCTAAATTCTGACGTATAATCGCTTTCACTGCTGCTGGGTTGTTTTGCAATTTGGCATGGTCTGCTTTTAAGCGACCAATTAAGCCATCAGCCACACGCTTGATAAATGCTGGAGGAGCTTCAGCTGGCGCAGCAAATGCAGTTCCTGCAATCATGGTGGATAAAATGCTAGCCGTTAGTGTTTGTTTCAACAACATATTCACTCTAAATTCCTCTCTCAATTACTGAACAAATGCTGGTTCAGCATCTGTTGTTTCAGTTGGTGCTTCAGCTTCTGCCGATGGTGTCGATGACTTACCCGCACCTGCTGTAATAAATTTACTGATTAAATCTTCAAGATCCATCGTACCTTGCGTATTGGCAATCGATGCACCGCGTTTGACGTAATTTAAACCACCACCTGGTACAACTTTCAGATACTTCTCACCCAACAGACCATTGGTTGCTACCATTATGTAAGCATCTTCATCAATACTGGTGATGGATTTCATGTTCGCAATAAGTTGCTGTTCCATTTCTTTTTGTTGCGCTGGGGTTGCTTCAGTATATTCTGTGCTATAGCGCAACTCTTCCAGTGAGTTGTTTTCAACAGTTTTCATCTGTTCTGCATTAAAAGAAGTCAGTTTACCATCTAGCTCAAAATGCACCGTTGCCAAACGGGTCACAGGGTCTAAAGTAATATCCGTGACTCGACCAATGGTGACACCACTCATGGTCACTTTGGCTCGCGGTTTTAAACCATTTACATTATCAAACTGAGCGGTCATGTTATAAGCATCACGTAAATTGGTGCCTACCAGACCACTGACTTTCATTGCCAAGAAAAACAATGCAACACCGAAGACAATGACAAAAAATCCTACGGCCAGCTCACTTGCACGTGATTTCATTAAACCCCTCCGAACATGACCGCAGTCAACACAAAATCAAAACCTAATACACAAAGCGATGAGTACACCACGGTACGCGTTGTCGATGTCGCAATACCTTCTGAAGTCGGCACACAGGCATAACCTTGATATACCGCAATCCAAGTACAAATGATGGCGAAGACAATACTCTTAATAATCGTGCCATTAAAGATATCTTTATAGAACTGCACGTTACTTTGCATGCCACTCCAGAAAGAACCTTCATCCACACCCAAGAAATCTACACCCACCATTTTTCCGCCAATGATACCAATGGCTGCAAAAATCACGCTGAGCATCGGCAAACTGACAATGCCTGCCCATAAACGTGGCGATACAATCCGTTTTAATGGATCAACCCCAATCATTTCCATACTGGACAATTGTTCGGTGGCTTTCATTAAACCAATTTCCGCGGTCAAGGCAGAACCTGCACGTCCAGCAAACAATAAGGCTGCAACCACTGGTGCCAATTCACGCAACAAGGTTAGCGATACCATGGTGCCCAACATCGCTTCTGAGCCAATGTTGACCAAAATGGAATAACCCTGTAAGCCCAAAACTAAACCGATGAACAATCCCGACACGGAAATAATCAGTAAGGACAACACGCCAACACGGTACATTTGGTAAACAAACAGTTTGACCCCTAACCATGTCGGCATAGAGAATAGGATTTGTAGCAACATGATGGTTGCAACACCTACACCCTGAACACTCTGAATAACGCGTCTACCTAATGAGGCAATAGCATTCATGCACGAACCTCGCCTGCCAAATACGCTTGATGACTAAACTGATATTCTACAGGTCCTTCAGCCGCTCCCGTCAGGAACTGTTGCACAAATGGCGATGCATTGGCCTGCAATTGCTCAGGTGTGCCTTCTCCTTGCACCTTACCTTCTGCAACCACATAGATATAGTCAGCAATGGATAATGTTTCTGCCACATCATGCGACACAATAATGGTGGTAAGTTCTAAAGCTTCACGCAAAGAGCGGATTAAACGGGTCAACACCCCTTTGACAATCGGGTCCTGTCCAGCAAAAGGCTCATCATACATAATCAATTCAGGGTCTAATGCAATTGCACGCGCCAATGCTACACGACGATTCATCCCGCCTGAAAGTTCAGAGGGCATAAGTTGTTCTGTGCCACGCAGCCCGACTGATTCCAGCTTAAGCGCCACCAACTCTGCAATTAAATGCTCTGGTAACTGAGTATGTGCGCGTAACGGGAATGCCACATTTTCATAGACACTCATATCAGTAAACAAGGCACCACTTTGAAACAACATGCCCATACGAGCGCGTGCTGCAAACAATTCATGTCGCGACATATGCCCAATATCTTTACCATCCAGCAACACTTGTCCGTGATCAGGTGTAAGTTGCCCCCCAATCAAGCGTAACAATGTGGTTTTCCCTGTACCTGATGGCCCCATAATGGCAGTAATCTGCCCTCGTCGAATCTTTAAACTGACTTGATCATAAATGATTCGTTCCCCTCGCTTAAAACTCAACTCTTGGATTTCAATCAAAGACGAGCTTTCGAGGGGTGCTTGATTATTCATAGCGGAGAAAGTTCCTGCAATTTTTCAGCACGCATACTATAAAGGATTGAACTATAAAATGTTACCTAGTTAGGTCGGATAAACTGTGTGCAATTTGTTTTTTGAATCGGTCATTATAATTATGAGATACGGCACGTATAGTCTAAAATTTAGAACGCTGTGTTATATGAATTGCGCATAAAAGAAGTAAATTAAATTACTCATCAAAAGAATAAAACCAAGATAAGGCATAAGTACCTCTTTTAACGAATATGCTAACACAGACTGTTGCTCCATATTGTTGCTCATATTTGTCATATTTCAACAGAAATTTGACATAGTATACATTTTATAAACAGCAAACAAAATCACTAAACATAAAAAAACCAGCGCTTATGCGCTGGTTTTTTTAGAATATCGAACTTAGTCGTTAAACTTACGACGTGGACGGTCAAAACCACCTTCACGTTGTGGACGATCACCAAAATCACGCTTTGGACGATCTTCACCACCAAATGAACGCTTAGGACGATCATCACCGAAAGAACGTTTCGGACGATCATCACCAAACGAACGTTGTGGACGGTCACCAAAACCACCTTCACGACGGGCTGGACGATCACCAAAATCACGTTTTGGACGGTCACCGAAAGAACCTTCGCTACGTGGTTTGTAATCTACACGGTTACCACGATTGTCATCATTCGAATTAAAACGTGGCTTATCGTTGAAACCACCTTCGCGACGTGGACGATCAGAGTTGAATTCACGCTTTGGACGATCATCAAAAGAACGTTGCGGACGATCACCGAAACCGCCTTCACGACGTGGCGCTGGACGATCACCAAAATCACGTTTTGGACGTTCATCAAAAGAACGTTGTGGACGATCACCGAAACCGCCTTCACGACGTGGACGATCGCTGTTGAATTCACGACGTGGACGATCTTCACCGCCTTCACGACGTTTGAAGTTGCTTTCGCCTTCAAAACGACGACCGCCACCGAAACCACCGCGACCGCCATCACGACGACCACCGCCGTTGCGACCACGACCACCACCATCACCGCGACCAGAACGTGCTGGAGGTGGAGATGGCTCTAAGCCTTCAATTTCAGATACTTCTAAACGTGCATCCAAGTAATCTTCTAAAGCACGGATTTTACCGCGTTCACGGTAAGTTGCTAAAGTAATCGCTTTACCTGTACGACCCGCACGACCTGTACGACCAATACGGTGTACATAGTCTTCGTTCTTCATTGGAAGACCAAAGTTAATTACGTGTGAAATAGTTGGTACGTCTAGACCACGTGCTGCAACGTCAGTTGCAACCAAGATCTTGGCACGACCTTCACGAATACTACGTAAACGACGGTTACGAACGGTTTGTGGCATTGCACCGTGAAGTGCAACAACTGAGTGACCTGCTTCTGCAAGTTCTTCAGCCAACATATCTGTATCTTCTTGCGTAGATGCAAATACAACAGCTTGATCAAGGTCTTCTTCGCTCAACCAGTGAGTTAAAAGCTTTTTCTTGTGCTCAAAACCATCAGTCCAGTGCAAAGTCTGAGTGATGTCTGTATTGGTCGAGTGACCAGTTTCAATTGCAATACGCTCAGGGTCATTCATCATGCGTTCAGCAAGTGTAATGATACGCGGAGCAAATGTTGCAGAGAACATTAAAGTTTGCTTACGGTTTGCAGCTAGATCGCTAATTGCTTCTAAGTCTTCAGAGAAACCTAGATCAAGCATACGGTCAGCTTCATCCACGATTAACGCATCAACTTTGTCGAGTTTAATTTGACGACGGTTTACAAGGTCAAGTAAACGACCAGGTGTTGCAACAACAACTTGCGCACCTTTTAACTGTTGGATTTGCTTACCAAATGGCATACCGCCCATGATCGCTGCAATACGTGCACCTTTCATGTGACGTACAAATGCAATCGCATCTTGGCTCACTTGTTGCGCCAATTCACGTGTTGGGCAAAGTACTAAAATATTTGGTTGAGTAATTGCTTTCATGCGTTCTTTGAACGGAACGACTGTCTCTTGAGCCGCCAAAGCATTTAACGTTGGAAGTAAGAACGCCGCAGTTTTACCTGAACCTGTTTGGCTTGATACAAGAAGGTCTTTACCTTCTAAAGCAGCAGGAATCGATTGTTCCTGTACAGGCGTAGGCGCAGTAAAGCCTAGGCTTTGTAGAGCTTGTTGTAACGATTCATGTAAAGAAAATTCAGCAAAAGTTTTGCTCATAGAGTTTTTCACCCGAAAAATGGGTGCTCCATTAAAATAAAGTCAGATGGACATCGGCAAAAAGCGGCACAGCAATAATCGCTGAAAATATAGAATCAGCGGCGATCCGAGAACGACGATGCGTATAACGCACATTTGATTACAGCCGCAACCTGAAGGAATCGCTTAAGCGATTGGGTGGGGCGCGAAATAATGTCCTCTCTTTGGACCGGACGCGCATACACAATGATAGAAGAGAATGTTCAGGTAATGAACGAAATTTAGTGCGTGGCAAGATTATAACAGCATATTTTCAAAAGTCACCCTTTTTAATCGACTTTTACCATTTTTTTACGAAATATTATTCAAAGAAGCAATTAAGTCTCAGAATTATATAAAAAAAAGCTCTCATTTTTTTGAGAGCTTTTTTTGTCATGACTTGATCTCGTCATCCTTCGATTACTTTGCTGCATCGCCCCATGCTGGCACAACGGCCTGCATTAATGGCTTCAACATTTTCATTGAACATGCAAGTACTTGACCATTTTCCATAGAGTCGCTACCACCACGTGCATCCACCACAGTACCGCCCGCTTCTTTCACAATAAGCTCACCCGCTGCGATATCCCAAGGTTTAAGACCTAACTCGAAATAACCGTCATAACGACCAGCAGCTACATAAGCAAGATCCAATGCAGCAGAACCTGCGCGGCGATATTGCGCACCAGCTTCAGTCACATTTAATAAAGATTCGAAGTGGTTTTTCGCATAAGAAACGATTTCACCATTACGTTTTGCACGGTAAGCATGACCGACTGCCAAGAAGGTATTTTCTAGGCTATCTTTTACATTCACACGAATACGGCGCTGGTTCATCATGGCACCACGACCACGACTTGCAGAGAACAACTCATCACGCACAGGATCATAAATTACCCCGTGTTGAGTCACACCTTTATGCTGAACAGCAATAGAAATACAGAAATGCGGTAAGCCGTTAATGAAGTTTAAAGTCCCATCAAGAGGATCAATCACCCAGCACCAATCTGCATCGTGACCTTTACCTTCTTGTAGACCAAACTCTTCACCAAGGAAACTGTGGTTTTTATAGCTTTTACGCAGGGTATCGATGGTCAATTGTTCCAAATAACGGTCTACACGTGTTACTGGCCCATCAATTCCTTTTTCTTCGACTTGTAGATCAAGCTTATGACGATTCTGATGCGCTTTTAAAAGCTCTTGACCAACTGTTTGAGCCGCACGCGCAGCCATCACCACCATAGGTTCCATTGAACACCCACTACAAATTTGAAGAGATTAATTAAAGAATAATGCATAAAAGCCCTCATATCTTATCAAATATAAGCGCTTTTAGGGAAAAAATGTTTCGAAAATTTAGCTGTTGATTAGCTTATGCTTTGCATAAGTTTTGACCACACAGATTCTACTGATTTAACAATACCTTGTGCATCGAGACCTGCTTGCTGCAGCATTTGACCATGCGTTGCCTGATGCATAAAGGTATCTGCCAAGCCTAAATTGAGCATCGGTTTGACAATCTGTGCCTGTGCTAAATATTCATTGACTGCACTACCCGCACCTGCCATCACCGCATGTTCTTCAACGGTGACAAACAACTGAGTTTGATCCGCCAAGCTTGACAACATCTGTTCATCTAAAGGTTTCACAAAGCGCATATTCACCACACGCACGCCAACCTCAAGTTGCTGTGCCAACATATGTGCCGCTTCTACAGATGCCGCCACACGACTACCAAATGCCAGAATACTGATTTGTTCATCCGCTGTTTCGTTCAGCTGCAACACAACTTCAGCACGACCAATTTCCAACTCAATCATTTGCTGCTGTATTTCCACGCCTAAACCATTGCCACGCGGGTAACGTACTGCTGCTGGCCCAGGGTATAAATATGCGGTATGCAACATTTGACGGCATTCATTTTCGTCTTTCGGCGCCATGATGACCAGATTCGGGACCGTCCGCATGAAAGCATAATCATAGGCACCTGCATGCGTTGGTCCGTCTTCACCGACCAAACCTGCACGGTCAATACCAAAGGTGACATCCAAATTTTGTAATGCCACATCATGAATCAGTTGATCATAACCGCGCTGTAAGAAGGTCGAATAAATGGCAACCACAGGTTTTAAGCCTTCACATGCCATACCCGCAGCCAAAGTTACGGCATGCTGTTCTGCAATCGCAACATCAAAGAAACGCTTAGGATATTGCTGGGCAAATTTCACCATGCCCGAGCCTTCACACATGGCAGGGGTAATCGCCAATAAACGTGAATCTTGTGCCGCTTCATCACATAACCACTGACCAAACACATCCGAATATTTCGGGGCAGTTTGTGCTGCGGGTTTGGCATTTATTTTAGTAATCGCATGGTATTTAATTTGATTCGCTTCCGCAGGCTCAAAACCTTTGCCCTTTTTGGTATACACATGAATCAGGCGTGGTCCACTACGCTTTTTCAGCGCTTCGAAGACCTGTGCCAATTCTTTGACATTATGACCATCAAAAGGTCCAAAATAATCAAAACCAATCGCTTTAAATAGGTTGTCTGCCGCTTCTGTTGCCGATTGATGCAACCGCGAGTTGTACGACCATTTTGGATGCGGTTGAACGTAAGCTTCACCTTGTTCTGAGATATGAACCGATTGACCGCTCTCCCAGATGGCAGCCAAATGCTTGGCAAAACCGCCTGTACTACAGGAAATGGACATATCGTTGTCGTTCAACACCACCATAAGGTCAGCATTATGTGCTACAGCGTCATTCATGGCTTCAAATGCCATCCCTGCTGTCATCGCACCATCACCGACGATGGCCACAACTTCACATGGATTTTTTTGGTAGCGACGAGCCAATGCCATCCCCAAACCTGCTGAAATTGCAGTCGAAGAATGCCCCACCCCAAAGGTATCAAAAATCGATTCTTCCCGTGCAGGGAATGCAGCCAAACCATCTTTAGCACGAATAGTGATGAGCTGTTCACGACGACCGGTTAAAGCTTTATGCGGATAAGCCTGATGCCCCACATCCCAAATCAAACGGTCATCTGGCGTATTAAAACAGTAATGTAAGGCAACCGTAAGCTCAATGACACCAAGGTTCGCGCCAAAATGTCCGCCGCTTTGCCCAGCTGCATACAAAATAAATTGACGTAACTCATCCGCCACTTGTGGTAGTTGATCACGCGCGAGCAAACGCAGTTGTTGTGGATGATCGATCGTATCCAGCAACGGTGTTACAGGGCGTTGAGTTGGAATTTCTGTATACAACATATGTGGCAAAGCCTTCTAAAGCCTGGCAAATCCTAAGCTAGGTAAATGGGTTATTCGATCATCTCGAATGATATCACTTTCAATCAGCCACATTTCTGGCGATGCATGCTTGAGTACAAAACTCAATTGGCGTTTTTTGGTGCGTAGATTATCCTGAATAATATAACGATTTATCAACTATTATCGTTCGCTTTCTACAAAAAAGAAAATCTTGGGCACATTTTCAGCATCACTCTTCTACTAATGTCCAAGCATTACGCTATACTTTAGTCAATTTATACACTATATACGGGTTCAACAGTGCCTATAGAATTTGTCGCAACTTCTCGCCTTCCCACTGCTTTTGGTGAATTTAAAATTACGGTCTTCCAAGATCCTAAAACGGGTGAAGAACATGTGGCGCTCTCTAAAGGACTCGATACACCGCCAACGGGTCCAGTATTGGTTCGCATTCACTCGGAATGCTTGACTGGCGATGCTTTCGCATCATTGAAATGTGACTGCGGTCCGCAATTACAAGCCACGCAAAAACTTATTAATGAAGTCGGACAAGGCGTGATTCTATACTTGCGTCAGGAAGGCCGTGGCATTGGGCTGACCAATAAAATTCGTGCCTACGCCCTGCAAGATCAAGGACATGATACGGTCGATGCCAACTTAATGTTGAATTTACCTGCCGACGCGCGTCGTTATGACATGTGCAGCATTATGCTCGATCATCTTAATGTCAAAGAAGTTCGCTTAGTCACCAATAACCCATTGAAAATTAAAGCACTCACTGATTTAGGCATTAATGTGATTGATCGTGTACCACTCACGGTCGGTTTAAATCCTTTTAATGAAGACTATTTAAAAACCAAACATGAACGCATGGCACACATGTACAAAAAGGATGACTTTTAAGTCATCCTTTTGTTTTATTTTTGACAGTTTTAAATTGTCATGGAGAAAATCCGATTGTTCGGCATCTTGCGACTGAGGCGTAAATCAAACGCCATGCAGATATTGCGCACGAAAGGTTTGCCCTGTTCAGTAATCTGAATACGGTCTGCTACAATATTTAATAAGCCATCTTTTTGCATTTCTTCCAATTGCTCTAATACTTGCGGCAGTTCAGGAAATGCCAATTTCTGCTCTTGCCATGACGTGGTAAACGTACACATCAAGTTTAGAATATGTTGTCGAATCACTAAGTCTTCTGAGGTGAGGACATGCCCGCGATACACAGGAATTTCATTCTGCTCCAAACGCGCATAATAATCTTCTAAGGTCTTTTCATTTTGTGCAAAGCTGTACCAACTGTCACTAATTGAGGACAGTCCCAAACCAATCATGACTTGGGTTTTCGATGAAGTGTAGCCCATAAAGTTACGGTGCAGATTTTCTTGCTGGAAGGCCTGATACATCTTGTCGTGTTTTAGTGCAAAATGATCCATGCCAATTTCCTGATAGCCCTGCGCCAACAGCTTTTTCTTGCCCTCTTCATACAATTGGCGCTTTAGTTCATCTTTCGGTACATCTTGATCTTTAAAACCACGTTGTCCGTTGCCCTTAATCCAAGGCACATGTGCATAACTGTAAAATGCCAAACGATCAGGCTTTAAATTGTTGGTTTGGTCAATGGTATGTAACACATCGGCTAAATCCTGAAACGGCAAACCAAAGACCAGATCATGCGAAATAGAGGTATAGCCAATTTCTCTTGCCCACTCAGTCACTTGCTGTACATGTGCAAAGGGTTGAATCCGATGAATGGCTTTTTGTACCTTTTCATTATAATCCTGCACTCCATAACTGACACGGCGGAAACCAAGGTCATACAGGGCTTGCAGATGTTCACGCGTGGTGTTGTTCGGATGCCCCTCAAAACTAAACTCATATTCATCTGCAATTTCAGCCTTTGCCAAAATTCCCTGAATCAGTTGGGTTAAATGCTCAACCGAAAAGAAGGTCGGCGTACCTCCACCCAAATGAATTTCTTTGATGATTGGTTTATCCACCAACAATTGGCAATACAAGTCCCACTCTTTTAACACCGCCTGAATATAGGGCTGCTCCATCTCATGTTTCTTGGTCACTTTTTTATGGCAGCCACAGAAAGTACACAAGCTTTCACAAAAAGGCAGATGGATATACAGACTAATGCCTTCACTTGCATTGGACTCATCAAAAGCCCGTTTTAAGCTCTGCTTCCAAAGCGTCAGACTAAAATCTTGCTCTTCCCAATAGGGCACAGTCGGATAACTGGTATAGCGTGGACCAGCAACATTGTACTTTTGAATCAGTGAATTGGCTTGAGTCATGGGTGCCCCATTTAAATCTTTGCCTGTAAATACAGGCTTTCAGCCCCTATTGTGCGGAGCTTAAATTAAGAATTCAACCTAGCCTTTTAGTCGGAATAAGTGTTGCCAGATCAGCAAGATAGTCCATCTCAAGCCGATGAAGCCGCCCACGTGTTAAAGAAAAAATCCTTAAGTTTTTTATGATTTTATGTTACATGTTAAGCCATCTTTTTATTTTTCTTTAGAGGCTTGAGATGCAACATCCAACGTCCACTGATATTCAACGTGTTCGTGATTTTCTCCTCGATTTGCAAGCCCGTATTTGTGCCAGCCTAGAACAACAAGAACGTGCTGGTGGTGGAACTGCTGAATTTGAGATTGATGATTGGCATCGTCCCGAAGGCGGTGGTGGACGTTCACGAGTCTTGCAAAATGGCACGGTGATTGAAAAAGGTGGGGTGATGTTCTCGCACATCAACATTTCCAAGCTGCCCGCTTCTGCAACCGAGCGCCATCCCACCATTGCAGGAGCCAAGGCACAAGCCATGGGCGTGTCTTTGGTGATTCATCCTAAAAACCCAAATGTCCCGACCTCACATGCCAATGTGCGTCTATTTGTAGCAGAGCCTGAGGGACAAGATCCCATCTGGTGGTTCGGCGGCGGTTTCGATTTAACCCCATTTTATCCAAATGATGAAGATGTATTGGCTTGGCATCAAAAAGCCTTTGAACTCTGCGCCCCATTTGGTGATGACGTCTATGCGCAACATAAGCAATGGTGCGATGACTATTTCTACTTAAAGCATCGTGATGAACAACGCGGAGTGGGTGGTTTATTCTTTGATGATCTGAATCAATGGGACTTTGAAACCTGTTTTAACTACATTCAAGCGGTCGGCAATGGTTATCTAGAAGCGATTCTCCCGATCTTCCAGAAAAACCAAGATAAGCCTTATACCGAAGCACAGCGTGAATTTCAACTGTACCGTCGTGGTCGTTATGTGGAATACAATCTGGTGTATGACCGAGGTACCCTATTTGGACTGCAAACAGGTGGACGGATCGAATCCATTTTAGTCAGCCTACCAAATTTGGCGGCATGGAGCTATCGTCCTGAATGGGAAGAGAATAGCCCTGAAAAACGCCTGACCGATTACTATTTAAAACCACAGGATTGGCTTAATTTACTCAAATAGACACTCAGCCTTACAATTTTAAAACCCTAGGTACGCCCTTTTTGAGCAAATTAGGGCGACTTTTGCTTAGATTCTGTATATTTCCCTACCAACTCCCCATAAAATGCTCTCTACAAAAAATGTCTGTTCTTTGCATAAATCAAAAATACGGTCACAGCTTTCAAATAGCATTCGTGTTCATTGCGGTTTAAAAATACCTAAGCTCAATGCATTTATTTTTAGTATATTCATTTGAGTGACATTAAAATCCAGTATCGTTCTATACTGTTATCTGAGGTATCTAACATGTTTGCAAAAAGAGTAAGTTCAACCATCATGGTTCTTTTCTGCTTTGCCATCGTCTTTCTAAGCTCGATCAGTACGACGATTTTTTCCGAAAGTGCGTTCAATGATAATGCCTCGATCAGTCTTGCTGTACTTGCAGGCATTGGCTTAACTCTGACGACGGTAAAACTTATCTTGGATACCATTCACGCTATTTGCAACCCATAAGCGCTGGATCTCTCCCGTAGAAAAAATGGGGGAACGCTTTAGCCTTGGTGCAATTTACCGTATATTGAACAGCATTTCTCACATGGATTCTGTGCGATGCGCAAACAATTCGCTGTCATCGGCAACCCGATTGAACAGTCTCGTTCCCCTGAACTGCATCATGCCTTTGCAGCAAAAACAGGCATCGACTTAGAGTACAACAAACGCTTAGCGCCACTCGATGGCTTTGAAGCCAGTGTGCAGGCGTTTTTTGCGCATGGCGGTTGCGGCATGAATGTGACCGTGCCATTTAAAGAGCAAGCCTTTGCCCAATGTCAGGTGCTGACCGAACGTGCCAAAATGGCCAAAGCAGTGAATACCCTGTGGATGCAGGATGGCAAATTGTATGGTGACAATACCGATGGTCAAGGTCTGGTAGATGCCATTCATGCTTTGGGCTGGTCACTCGCGCAAAGCCGTATTTTGATTTTAGGTGCAGGCGGTGCAACACGTGGCGTGATCTATCCGCTTGTTCAGGCGGGTGCAAAAAAAATCGTGATTGCCAATCGCACCTTATCCCGTGCAGAGCAATTGGTTGCAGACTTACAACCGCATGTCGCTGAAGCAGAACTAAGCGCAACCGCCTTGACCGACTTGGCAGGTGAATACGATTTGGTGATTAATGCCACTTCTGCCAGCCTCAGTGGCGAAGCCTTGATTCTTCCAGAACAACTGAAGTTCCAACATGC
Organism: Acinetobacter zhairuonensis; assembly: GCF_022601715.1. GTDB lineage: Bacteria > Pseudomonadota > Gammaproteobacteria > Pseudomonadales > Moraxellaceae > Acinetobacter. Next base: position 63,494 of record NZ_JAKVIM010000007.1, read on the forward strand.
CTATGAAATGGCATATGGCAAGCCATCTACGTTCCTTGATCAAGCCAAAGCACGCGGTGTGCCTACCTCAGAAGGCTTCGGTATGCTGGTTGGTCAGGCCATCGAAGCCTTTTCAATTTGGAATGGGGTAAAACCTGAATTAAAAGATTTCCTTTAATTTCCGCATCACAGATGTAAGCTACTTTTAGCCATAAAAAAAGCCAGCCCTTATCGGCTGGCTTTTTTGTAAAGTGCACTTATTTCAAATGAGTCACTACATCCACATACGCTTGTTCATACAAATCAAAATCAAACAAACCATTGTGTTCTTTGTTGAGCTTGACAATCGACTGTTCTGAAAGTTTATGCTTGCGATCATCTGCAAAAGCCTGACCCAACACAACTGCTGCCTCTGTTAAGGCTTTCGCCTGCTCAGCGTTCAATTCATAGTCATCTTTGAACAATTCAGCATAATAATTGGCAAATACCGCTTGTGGAGTTTTGTATTGCTGAATACGTTTATCCCACGCCTGACGTTCTTTCGCGCCTTCTGAAGCCGCCTGTACAATGCGTGCAGCACTATAACCCAGCTCATCAAACTGATCAGGTTCCAGCAATTTATGCTTTTCTTTCAGACTATTCAAACGTGTTAAGGCTTTGCCTTTAGGTTCATCTAAACGATCATTAAAGCGATAGGCATAGACTTCTGCAATTTCATTCAACTCAGTATTGCTATAGTGCTTCATCACTTCAGGTCGATTGGCTGAGAGCATCAACACAAAGACCGCTTGATAAGTTTTGACATAAGATCCCGTCTTGGCATAAGTCTTCACGGCTAATTCAGACAAGTGCTCATCAAAACTCAAAGTTTCCGCCTGCTCACCTGCTGCAACTTCCTCAGACACCCCCAAGGACTTGGCAAAGCCAGTAATCACATTTTCCAGCATGGAGCCTTTGGTGACTTCTTCAATCGATTTGGCTTCGCGTAAGGCTTTTTTATCAATTGGTGTGGCACGCCCATAATTCGACACTTGCATATCTATATGCACTCCCATCTTACCAATGGTGTCATCTTTAAACTCTAATTGGTAATCCAAATCGACTGCGCGCCCTTGCGCATCTAATGCCACTTCAATACGGATTGGCATCGCTTGTCCACTGTCTGCAACAGCGGCCTGAATTTCCGCTTGATGCTTGAGCCACAATGCTTTAAAGGCTTGCACATCCGTCAATTGCGCACTGACATAAGGTTCAAAAATGTGCTGTACCGTTTGCATGGCAGCCAGTTTTTTCTCTAAACCAGAAGTCGAAGTAGAGACTGGGGCACTGCCTTGTTCAGATTGTAGTAGCTCGATGCCATACATCTCCTGACAATAGGTCACATCACCAATCGCCAAATGTTTTTTGCTGGTCAAGAGTGCCTCACAAGCCTGTTCAGACAACACACTTGTTTCTTCTGCATCCGCATCGACTGCACGGGCATCTACATCGGTTTCGACAGCATCCTCAGCATCAGTATATGCGGATTCAGCGATATCGCAGGTGCTCTGATCACCCTCACAACTTGCTTCTTCGGCCTCAACCACCTCATCTGCCGCATCTTGTCCTGAATAGAGCAGCTCATCCAAACGATCATTAATCAAGGTACTGACTCGATCGGAAGATGCATAAGCTTGGGCACTGATAGAGCCACCTGTCTCTTCAGCTGCGGCTACTGCTTTTTCTGCCTCAGCTGTTGAAGTTGCTACAGCATCCTCGCCGACTGAAGCTGACTCAACCAAGCCCAAAACCTGCTGATTGAAATAAGGTTTATTGACCTGTTCAAAAGCACTCATTTGCAGGATCAAACTGCCCAAATCCCCTTGATAGCGAATTTTATTGCTAATGCCCTGCTGTTTTTCTTGCGCGCTCACATTCACACGCTGCAACTGCTTCGCATCCGCGAGCACATAAGGTAAGGCATTTAATTGTTTCAAATAATCCACCAGCTTCGGTAGATTGACGCGTTGGAGTTCTTTTTTATATTTAGAGAAATCCAGATAGGCAAAAGAGGCCTGACTATCCTTATTCACCAAGTACGGCATTAAGGCAAAATAGTTGGCATAGAATTTATAGTTTTGAAAATCCACCACCATAGGCACTTTGGCTTCAACCAATAAGGTCGGTTTTTGATATTTCGCGACTAAATTCAGGGATGCCAATTTGTCGCGATAATGCACCGAACCATCGTAATTGATTTGCAAATCATTCATAAAATTCGTGATCCCTGCAGCGACACGTGCTGCCGAAGAGTCCGAACCTTTACCATAACGCGCATACGGATTTTGCTGATCAAGCATTGCCGCATATAAGGCTTGTTTTTCTTGCTTGCTGAGTGACAGTTTTTGCTGTTTCAAATACTGGTCCAACTGCTTTTGAATTGCAGGGTCTAAAGCCTGTGCCGCACTGGATGGTGCTTTGGAACCTGAAACTTTGCTTGTGCTGGTATCAAACTGAAAGCCCATGCTACCGCGATAATCATAGCTTGGGTATTCATACATCGCATTCACACCTTTGACAGCTTGCTGTTCCAGTGTCATCTGCTGAGAAGATGTATTCGGATTGGATTTTATGACATGCTGGGAGCAACCGATCATGCTCAAACTTAAAAGACAGCAACTTAAATATTTTAAACGCATAGGTTTTTTTAAACCCCTTATTTATTTATACTTTAAGACATCAAGAAAATTGATTAAACGATCAAAAGACCGCGGTTACTGTAGCAAAAAAATACAATATTTTGATAACATTTTTTACGTCAATTAGCCTTTCTGACATTTTTATTGGGCTACACTATCAATGTATTTTTATAACTAATGTGAATAATCAAATTATCGATTCGGATAATCCAAAACTATTTTTAAATTAGGATTAATATCATGCCAGCATATAAAGCCCCTCTACACGACATTCGCTTTTTAATGAATGAAGTGTTTGATTACCCTGCACATTATAAAACTTTATCCAATGGCGAACTCGCCGATGCTGACACTGTAGACATGATTCTAGAAGGTGCAGCGGATTTCTGTGAAAACGTACTCTCTCCACTCTATCAATCCGGCGATGAAGAAGGTTGCCATTTTGACAATGGTGAAGTGAAAACACCAAAAGGCTTTAAAGAAGCTTATGACCAGTTTGTACAAGGCGGCTGGCAAGGGCTTTCTTTCCCTGAAGAGTTTGGCGGACAAAACTTACCACAATCGTTAAACCTGATTAAATCTGAAATGATGGGGACCGCAAACTGGTCTTTCCAGATGTATCCGGGCTTAAGTATTGGCTGTATGAATACTATTTTACAGTTTGGTAGTGATGAGCAAAAAAATCTGTATATGCCGAATTTAGTGGCAGGAACTTGGTCTGGCACCATGTGTTTGACTGAACCACAATGTGGTACCGACTTAGGCCAAGTCAAAACCAAAGCCGAACCCAATGCTGATGGCACTTATCACATTTCCGGCACCAAAATTTTTATTTCCGCAGGTGAACACGACCTGACTGAAAACATTGTACATATCGTGCTAGCACGCCTACCTGATGCCCCAGCGGGCACCAAAGGTATCTCGCTGTTTATTGTGCCGAAATTCTTAGTAAATGCCGATGGTAGCATGGGTGAACGCAACCCTGTGACCTGTGGTTCAATTGAGCACAAAATGGGGATTCGTGCCTCTGCGACCTCTGTGTTGAATTTTGATAATGCTGTGGGTTATTTGATTGGTGAGCCCAACAAAGGCTTACATGCCATGTTTACCTTTATGAATACCGCACGTATAGGTACTGCGATTCAAGGCATTGCCCATGCAGAACTGTCATTCCAAGGTGCTTTGCCTTATGCCAAAGAACGGATGTCCATGCGTGCGCTTTCGGGTAAAAAAGACCCTGATAAAGTGGCAGATGCAATTATTCACCATGCCGATGTGCGTCGTATGTTGCTGACGCAAAAAGCGGTTGCGGAAGGTGGTCGTGCCATGATTTATCATGCCGCACAAATTGCCGATAAAATGGCGGATGCCTTAATCCGTGGCGATACTGCTGCTTACGAAGAGCATGATGACCATTTAGGTTTCTATACCCCAATTTTAAAAGGCTTCCTGACTGAATTAGGCTTTGAAGCGGCAAACCATGGCATGCAAGTGTTTGGTGGGCATGGCTATATTAAAGAATGGGGCATGGAGCAGATTGTGCGTGACGCCCGTATTGCTACGCTGTACGAAGGCACGACAGGTGTTCAAGCGCTAGATCTAATTGGTCGCAAGGTTTTACTGACCTCTAAAGGCAAAGTCATTCGTGACTACACCGCTGAAATTTTGAAGTTCTGTGGTCTCCATGCACGCAATAAATATATGCGTCGTTTTGCGTGGGATTTAACTAAATTATGTGCACAATGGAATACCTTAACTGTCCGCATTATGTTGGCAGCCCGTAAGGACCGTGACATTGTTTCGAGTGCGTCTGTTGATTTCTTAATGTTCTCGGGCTATGTAATGATGGCGTACTTCTGGGCGCAACAGGCTGCAGTGGCGTCCGCTAAGCTCGCTGCGGGTGATGGTCAAGAAACTACAGAATTCTATAAAGCGAAAATTAAAGTGGCAGACTTCTACTTTGAGCGTTTGTTACCCCGCACCCAAGGTCATGCCGAAGCAATGGTGAACCCTTCACGCACCATGACCTCTTTGGCGGCTGAACATTTTAGTTTTGATTACTAATTTACAGTTAAAATATAAAAGACCGCTGCGGCGGTCTTTTTTATCTATTTTTAAATATGTATTTTGCTAATTCAGTTTTATTTTCAATTACGCTTTTGAATATTGTTTAAAGCAGGCTAAGTATCAGCTATTACATTTCAACTTCATCAAAAACACATAAACATCAACGACCATCCATTTCAATAAGATTGCCATGCTGGTCATATAGTTTGACTTCACGCACTCCTGTACCCAAAAATAATTCAGTAAATGCGCGTATTTCAATTTTTGCCAACCCATGTGGTATGGGTTCCATAATTTGAACAAGGGCTATAGGGACTGTGATCTTTAAAAATGAAAAACCTTTAGAATGATGTTTCATCAAGGCTTTTAAAGTTATTGAAGCACTTTCAAAATCTGCCAAAATTATTCTTGGATGATGATAATGCATTTTGGGTATTTCTATTGCTTTGACGGTGTCATCCATTTCCATCAATTTCATACAATCTTTATAAAAATGTATCCATATAGCTTTAGGATGTTTATTTAAATCATCTTTAATCATTTCTAGTTCTTAGTTTGAAAATTTATTGGATTATAAATATATTTTCTCTAATTTTTAATTTTCACCTTTTCTCTCAAGCCTTATGAACGATCATTACTGATGATTTGAAATAAGGGCTTACATAACCAATTGTAAAAAATAAATTCTCTACTTTAAAGAAAAAATTATAATCGATGAAAAGACCCAGTCATGCTTGATTGGGTATTTTCATTGGCTATTCAAGTTTCTCTATTATTTTGTGTAGAACTCACAAAAACTCTTCCAATACTGAATTTAAAAACACATGCCCCTGCTCGGTACATGCCAAACGAGTTTCATCTTCCAGCATCAATTTTCGACTGCGCAACGAAGCTAAAGTTTCAGACAAATCATCCAAACTTAAACCTGTACGCTGTGCATAATTTTCAGCAGCTACACCGTCATTTAACCGTAAAGCATTCATCATAAATTCAAACGGCAACTCATCCGCTTCAATCCGTTTAAACTGCACATGCTCAGCAGGAACTTTGGCTAAATAATCTTTGGGTAAACGGGTCTTCTGGAAACGGTAAACACCATTAGGCATCGTAACTTTGGCATGTGCCCCCGCCCCAATCGCAAGATAATCGCCAAATTGCCAGTAATTTAAATTATGTGCCGAAGGTAATTCTTTACGCCAAGCCGAGACTTCATAGTTCACAAAACCTTGGGCTTTTAAATAGGCTTCACCTTGTGCCTGAATCTCTTCTAGCACCGTATCCACAGGTAAAATTGGCTGGGTTCTAAAAAACACGGTATTCGGTTCAATGGTTAGTTGATACCATGAAATATGTGTCGCACCACTTTCCACTGCCAGTTTTAAATCCAATAAGGCTTGTTCTAAAGTCTGCTCAGGCAAGCCATGCATTAAATCGACATTAATCCGTTGAAAGCCAGCATCTCGCGCCAAACCAATCGCGGAAATTGCATCGTTATTGCTATGAATTCGTCCAAGTTTTTGTAAATGCTCGGTATCAAAACTTTGCACGCCAATCGATAAGCGATTAATGCCTGTTGCCAAATAATCGGCAAAAGGATCATGTTCTACCGTACCTGGGTTGGCTTCTAGCGTAATCTCACAATCAGTTTCAAAAGGCAGCATGGCTTTCAATTGACTAAACAGCCATTGGTAACCTTGTGCCGAAATCAGCGATGGCGTTCCTCCACCGATAAATACACTATGAATGCTACGACCTTGAGCAAATTCAACTTGAGTTTTAAAGTCTTCCACCAAAGCCTGTAAATATTGTTGCTCTAAATCTAAAGACAGTTTGCCGTCAGGCACCGCATGCGAGTTAAAGTCGCAATATGGACACTTACGCACACACCACGGCATATGGATATATAAAGACAACGGAATATTTGCGGGAAGTAATTCAGCCAAGGATAGGACTCTAAAGTGCAGCGAAAATCATGCACATTTTAACATGACTGCATCAAGACACTTATGAAATCTGTGTGTATTTGCATTAGACTGATAAAAAGACAAGAAGAATGAATGGGTTGAAATGATTAAAATATCAAGCCAATTGCTGTTTATGTTACCGCTGACATTCGGTATTGGCATTGCCATGACCTTCCAGACCTCAATTAATAGCCAGCTGAGAGAACATTTATATTCCCCGCTCCAAGCTGGGCTTTTATCTTTCTGCGTAGGCACACTGGTATTGGCTTTACTGGTCCTCATCTTGCCCTCAGAAAAACCCCATTTACAAGATTTTTCCAGTATTCCTTGGTACTTATGGTTGGGCGGTTGCTTGGGGGTTTATGCCATCAGTATAAGCATCTATACTGCCCCCAAATTAGGTTTTCTCACGTTTTCAGGTTTGGTCATTTTCGGTCAAATCCTGACTTCGATGATTTTTGACCATTATGGTCTACTTGGTACCGACAAAACGCCTGTAAATTGGCAGCGTTTACTTGGTGGCGTCGTAATTTTTATTGGTGTGCTTCTCACTTTACAACGCTAAATTTATTCTGACCAAGCACATAATGAAGATGAGTAATTTTTGTGTCGAATGTCATATCTACCCGCTATGAATTAAAACAACTTTTCCACTTAATGTTACCAATTTTGGTAACGCAATTTGCCCAAGCAGGTTTGGGCTTAATTGATACCATTATGGCAGGACATCTTTCTGCCACAGACCTCGCAGCCATTGCTGTGGGTGTCGGCTTATGGATTCCTGTGATGCTGCTGTTCAGCGGCATCATGATCGCCACGACCCCATTGGTGGCGGAAGCCAAAGGTGCGCGTACCCCTGAAAAAATTGCCACCATTGCTCGACAGTCCTTATGGGTGGCATTTATTTTAGGGATGATTGCAGGGCTAATTTTACAGGTTATGCCATTTTTACTGCCGATATTTGGTGTGCCTGAAAGTTTACAGCCTAAAGCCAGCCTGTTTTTACATGCAATTGGTTTTGGGATGCCTGCTGTCACCATGTACGCTGCCTTACGCGGTTATTCCGAAGCATTGGGTTATCCACGTCCAGTGACCGCAATCAGTCTATTGGCTTTAATAGCACTGATTCCGCTCAACTTTGTATTTATGTATGGCTTAGGTCCTGTGCCTGAACTGGGCAGTGCTGGCTGTGGTTTTGCAACGGCCATTTTACAATGGCTGATGTTCTTGACCCTTGCCAGCTATATTTATAAAAGTAGTGCTTACCGTTCTACACAGGTGTTTGCACTGTGGGAAAAGCTCGACCAATACTGGGTCAAACGCATTTTAAAACTCGGTTTACCGATTGGCTTAGCCATTTTCTTTGAAGTCAGTATCTTTAGTACTGCTGCCATTATTCTGAGTCCCTTGGGCGATACCATCGTTGCGGCACATCAAATTGCGATTTCGATTACCTCGCAGTTGTTTATGATTCCAATGTCCTTGGCAATTGCCCTGACCATTCGGGTCGGCACCTATTATGGTGAGAAAAACTGGGCAGCGATGCGTAAAGTGCAATATCTCGGACTGGCTGCGGGCACCTTTTTCGCCCTGATTACCATGCTGCTGCTGTGGCTGCTGCGTGCTGAAATTATTGCAATTTATACCTCAGATTATGATGTGACTCAAATTGCCATGTATCTGGTTTTGTTCGCGATTGCCTACCAACTCATGGATGCTTGGCAAGTCAGCGCCGCAGGTTGCTTACGGGGGATGCAAGACACCAAAGGTCCCATGTGGATTACCATGCTGGCTTACTGGGTGGTGGCTTTCCCTGTCGGCATTTATTTGGCGCGCTTCACCTCCATGCAAGCCGCAGGAGTTTGGGTCGGCTTGATTGTCGGTTTAAGCGTTGCCTGTGTACTCTTGCTTAGCCGCTTGTATCTGAATAACCAGCGCCTGAAACTGACCACTTAAGCCATTTTTATGATGACTTTGAGCCTCGTGCTCAAGGTCATTGCAGCATCATTCGATTGCGACATTGATCTTTAAGTCATTTAAACCACACCGCATTTCATCTTCCCTTCTGCTTTTTTTCTTCTTTCCCTGCAAGAAATTCAATACAAAAAATGCCGCGATAAACAGCTAAAAGGCTAAATTCAACCAAAGATTGAAATACTTCTACGCATTTTTAACAATTTAAAATAGGCAAACCCAGATTTAACGCCTATGATCAAAACACCCCAGACCGAGATCTTTCCGAGGAACACTGCATGGCTAAAACGACACATACATCTGGTCGTCGCTTTATGAAACTTGCCAGTATGACGGCAAGTATTGCCACCAAAACCGTGTCCAATTCCATTAAAAACTTTAATGCCGATGAAGAACAAAAAAATGCGGCGCGCAGTAAATTGTTTCAAGACATTGGGGTGCAAATTGCCGACACGCTGGGGGAAATGAAAGGCGCCGTGATGAAAGTCGGTCAGATTGCCTCACAATATAAAGATATCTTTCCGCCTGAAGTGGCACGTGCCATTGCCAAACTGCAACGCCAAGCCCCTGCCATGCCCTTTGCTGACATAAAAAAACAAGTCGAAAGAGAACTGGGCAAACCCTTAGAGCAAATCTTTAAACAGTTTGATGAACAACCCTTTGCAGCTGCTTCAATTGGTCAGGTGCATAAGGCCATCTTGCCACACGGGGAACAAGTGGTGGTCAAGGTACAATATCCAGGGGTAGATGAAGCCTGTGAAAGTGACCTGAAGCAAGTTCGTCTCGCCTTGCGGCTGATGGGCGTGTTAAAGGTCGATCGCAAATTACAAGACCGCCTATTTAAAGAAATTCAACACAGTTTAGATAATGAGCTGAATTATCAAATTGAAGCGCAGAATTTGGAAGTGGCACGCACGTTCCACGAAAAACTCGACAGCAAAATTATTATTCCCAAAGTCTACCCTGAATATTCTTCACGACATATTCTGACCTTAAGCCTAGAGACTGGTGAAAGTATTGAAACCGCCAGCACCTGGGCACCAGAAATCCGTAATGAATTGGGTCGACGTTTACTGCGTGCCATTGGGCAAGAAATTTTCTATCTAAAGCGTTTTCACTGTGACCCACACCCAGGTAACTTCGCCTTCCGTGAAGATGGTAGTGTGATTATTTATGACTTCGGGGGCGTCAAAATTCTCTCCAATGAAGTGGTACATCACTTTAAGCAACTCATTCAGGCGGCACGTCGACAGGATATTTCCGAAATTGAACAGCAACTGGATGCCTTACATGCGATTGCTGAACAAGGAAAGTTTCCTGAAGAATTATATAAAGCATGGTTGGAAGTCTTGATGCGTCCGCTGACCACACATTATGATTTTGCAGAAAATTCAGCACATCATGATGGCATGGAACTGGTGAAATCCTCACTGAAATACTGGGATGTATTTAAACCTTCACCTGACACCTTAATGGTGAATCGTACCGTGTCGGGACATTATTGGAATCTGATTCATTTAAAGGTAAATGACAATTTAAATGATGTGTTTGAAGAGTTGGTGCCTTCTCCACACGGTTAACTAGAGATAAAAAAGGTCGCTGGCAACATCGGCCTTTTTATTTGGTTTATTTATGTTATATTATAACATATCAATTAAAACTCATCAGGGAGTCCTGCTATGCGTCCAAATATCCATCCTGAATACCGAGAAGTGCTGTTCCATGACACCAATGCCGATGCCTATTTTATTATTGGCAGTACTTTGCAAACCAAGCAGCAACGTGAATATCAAGGTCAAAGCTATCCTTATGTCACTTTAGATATTTCCAGTGCCTCACATCCGTTCTATACCGGTGAAGTGCGTCAAGCCAGCAACGAAGGTCGTGTTGCCAGCTTTAATAAGCGTTTTTCTCGTTTTCAGCGGAATCGTTAAAAATTAATCTTGTTTTAAGTTTGACGTTCTAAACTACAACTATTCAGAAGTCTAAGTCTCTATCCTCCACTTAGACTTCTTTTTTATGCCTATGCTTTGAATTGCAACAACTGCGAAAAAATCAAATAGCCAATCGCCAAAAAAATCACCCCAAGCATCATACTTGATACAGCATAACCAATTGCCGACATGACTTGGCCTTCGCGTAATAAATTAAAGGTTTCGAGTCCAAAACTGGAAAATGTGGTGAATCCTCCTAAAATGCCGACCATCAACAATAAACGGGCTTGATTCTGTAAAGTTGGATATTTCAGACTAAAGGCAAAGAACACACCTGCCAAAAAACAGCCGAGAATATTGATGCACCAAGTTGCCCACGGAAAAGTCGAACTGGATTTAATCAGATAACTGCCCAACCCATAACGTGAAACAGCACCGATTGCACCACCCAAAGCCACTAACAGCCAATTCATGCCTTGATCATCTTCATCCAAATAAATCCTGTTATCCTCTTCCCATCCCTTATTGTCAACGTTTGAGCTATTCAACACACAACGAATTCTGAGAAAAATCCTCCGAATTTGGATAAAACTTGTTATAGTCAGAACCCATTTTCTACTGTGTTTGAGGACATTATGGCTCAGGACTTACTTGCACAATTACAATCTGGTGAAGCAAAATTTGCAGATGTATTGGCGTATATTGAAGCGCGTTATACCCATACCCCAACGGCATTCAAAAATGGACAACACAGCAATGCTGCAACTGAAAACCAAGGCAGTGCCAAAGTGTTTTCTTTTGCGCAACTGAATGATTTAAATCCTGAGCAAACCTTGTCTTTATTTGCTGAACACTATGCAGCGGTATTGGCAACTCCAGACGCGACAGATCATCAGAATATCCGCCAGTTTATGCAACACGGCTGGGCAGGCATTGAATTCGAAGGGCAAGCATTAACTGCAAAATAATTGCACGTTAAACTGCACCCGCACTGTTCAGTTCCTTTGCTTTATTCAAAGTGCAGACTGAGCAGTGCTCGGCTTTCTTATTAGCCTTTGACTTTTTCAATCCAGACAATTGATTTCACGCGAAATAGCTCACATGCACCATCCCCAGTATCGGTCGGGGTTAATGATGAGCGCCAAACCAAGTCTTTGTCTTTAATTTCAACTAATTCCCCTTGCAAACGCACCAAATCACCGCGTTTTACTTTTTGAATTTGCTGTGCAATCTGTGGATTGGCAGGAATAATGTGCATATTTGAGACCATTTGCATGGCTTGCTCAGTCGGCACTGGTACCTTATCCATTTTCCAATTCAGATAACGATCATACTGATTGACCGAGATATGCCGCGCAATTTCAGGTTCTGCAAACAAGCCCCAACTCACCGCATAGTCAATCGGTGAAAACTTGGCTTGTTCATCATCCGTATAAGTTTTAGATCCCAAAATTCGGAAATCGCCTTTAAAAGGCTGCAACACAGAAATCGATTGCTCTTTGGCAATCGGTGCCAAACCTTTGGCAATATTATATTCAATAGAAGATGCCATTGAGCCTGTGCTCAACATGCTCAAACCCAATAATGAAAGCACAATGAGTCGAATGTTCATGGCTACCTCTTGCAATGCTTTTAAACCTGTTCTAGTGTCAATCATACGCCTGAACCCAAGCTTAAAATTTGCAGAATTGGTAACAATATAGAGGAGTTTGGTCACGGCAAACCTCCTCAGCGACTGTTTAAAATGGACGTATAGCGCAATGCTCTATCAGTTTTATCAACAACAAGTTTTTCCACACCTGCTGAATCAGGTGATGCAAACTGCGAGTTTGATGGATAAACGCAGAGAACTCTTACTTCCCGTCGCAGGTGAAGTGCTGGAAATAGGTTTTGGTACAGGCATCAATTTGCCGTTTTATCAAAATGTTGCCCGCCTGTATGCACTGGAGCCGAATCAAGACATTTTTAAATTGGCAGCAAATCGCATCTTTGCCAGCAATATAGCGCTACAGCATTTGCACGCCAGTGCAGAACGTATTCCCCTTGCCGATCATTCAATCGATCATGTGGTCAGTACGTGGACCTTGTGTAGTGTGCAGAGACTTGATCACGTCTTAAAAGAAATCAAACGTGTCTTAAAACCAAATGGAACCTTGCACGTGGTGGAGCACGTTTTAAATACCGAGAATAAAAAAGTTCGCCAACTGCAACATCTGATTACGCCTATACAAAGGTGTTTAGCAGATGGCTGTCGCTTAAATCGGAACATTGAACTGGCGTTAAGCAAAGCAGGTTTCCAACTCAGCCAATATGATTATTTTTATGCTGAAGGCATTCCGAAAATTGGGCAACAAATGTTATTGGCACGTGTACAAAAGAAATAAATCCATTATCCCTTTTGAGATCAACGCTCTCCGATTTTCAGCATTTACACATCTTCAAAATCGATGCGGATGGTTTCAAAACGAATCCGTCCTTGCTGAATGGCTTGTGCAATTGCCTGCTGACCTTTGGTGAGCCGAGCACCGCCACTTTTAATATCAATCAGCACAATCTCGACATCCTCGGCTTTACCCTGTCCATCGCGTAAATCGGTATAACCATCGAACACCACATAATCGACAGGATCGCCTAAAAATTTGGCATCACTGGGTAAATACTGAAATTCAGGCAGAATCGGGGCAAATTGCTCTGCCATTTTGCCTTTTAATACGGCGCGACTGGTATTCACACTGCGCTTTTGCGCCTGACCCAATGCCTGCTGATGTTCCAGTTGCAGCTCTGCTATATAGCGCTCATATTCGGCTTTAATTTTGCCATTACGGGTTTGACTTAAAATTAATGTCGTCAGTACCACACCAATACATGCCCCAATCAGCATCGCCATCCAAATCGACATGCATTCATCCTAATTTCAAGTAAATTTTGCCTTACAACTTTTGTTCTGTGCCCTAGTCTTGGCACAAAAGAATGATATGCTAGGACTGAACAGAATTAAATCATTAGGGTCATGAAAACAATATTAATTGCCAATCAGAAAGGGGGTTGTGGGAAAACTATCACAGCTATTAGTCTTGCCGCAGCATTAGCTCAAAAAGGCTATAAAGTTGCACTTGCCGATGCAGATAATCAGAAATCGGCACGCCAATGGCTAAAACAGCGCCCTGAAACCGCTGCCAATATTCAAAGTCTGGATTGGCGACAGGACAAATCCGTCGGTGAAAGCCCGAAAAATATTGAGTATTTGGTGATTGATGCACCGGGAGCATTATCCGATGAGCAAGCAGAGCAGCTGATCAGCGAAGCTCACGCGATTATCACCCCTTTACAGCCATCGTTTTTCGATATCGACAGTACCCGTCGCTTCCTGAAACATTTACAGGACATTAAGCGCATTCGTAAGGGCAAAGTACAAATTTTACTGCTGGCGAACCGAGTAAAAGCCAACACATCAGGTTCTAAAGAAATTCAGGATTTTTTCACTAAAATTGAACAACAACCTGTGGCATGGATTTCTGAACGCACGGCGTATGGTCAGCTGGCAATGCAGGGTCTATCGGTGTTTGATAAACCGCAAAAAAACTATATTACCCTGCAAAATCAATGGCAGCCTGTATTAAACGCCATTATTGATGATCCAAGTGAGTGGTTCTGATTTTTTAGTAGTACCGCGACCACTTCGAGATTATGTGAAACTTACCGAGCACTCATTTTCGAGTGTGCTGTTTTCGGTTAAGATGAGTCTGACCTTTAAATTGAATCAGTGAAAATAGTGCAACAATACGCGCCGACTATACAGAAAGTCTTACTATTTGGATTATTTTTTATCCTGATGTTTTTGGGCTTTCATGTACTTAAATACTTTATTGTGCCAGTACTGTGGGCCAGTATTATTGCCTATATGACTTGGCCGTTGTACCAAGCTATTTTCCGTGCCTGTGGTCAACGCTCTACACTGAGCGCCACCCTCATGATTCTCATCATTATTTTAGTAGTTGGTGTGCCACTGACTTTTGCAATTTTCATTTTGCAACATGAAGGGCGTAATCTGTATTACGAACTACAAAAACAGGTCTTTTCTGGTCATTTTAATGTCCCGCAATTTATCCGTGACCTACCTGTCATCGGTAAAGAAATTACCCGTACCCTAAAAGATTTAAATCAAGATCCCAACAGCATTATTCAGAATATTTCCAACTGGATTCAAGGGCATCTGAATTACGGCAAAGTACTCCTGAACGAAATCAGTAAAAATATTATTAAGCTGTGTTTTGCTGTGATGTCCTTATTCTTCTTCTATCGTGATGGACACACCATTTTAACGCAGGTCAGTAAAGCACTGGAAATGGTAATTGGTCCTCGCGTACACCACTACATCGACACCATTTCAGAAACCACACGTGCTGTGGTATACGGTGTCGGTTTAACTGCGGTTGCACAATCATTCTTGGCAGGTTTGAGCTATTTTGTTGCCGGTGTGCCGAATCCTATGGTGCTGACCATTATCACCTTCTTGCTGGCACTCATTCCCTTTGGCCCTCCTGTGGCGTATACCTCGGTTGCCCTGTGGCTTTTTGCCCAAGGTCAAACCATTGAAGCCATTGGTATCATGGCGTGGGGCGTCTGTATTGTCAGTACCGCAGACAACGTCATCCGTCCTTTGGTCATATCAGGCGCAACTCAAATTCCATTCCTGCTGATTATGTTCGGAGTTCTCGGTGGTATTGCCAGCTTTGGTCTAGTCGGGCTGTTTATTGGCCCTGTCATTCTGGCGGTGTTATTGGCGATTTGGCGTGAATGGTTACATGAAACCCATGACGATGAAGGTTTAATCATGCCAAAAGCCACACTGGCCTATGATCTCGATGACGACTTTGATTCCCCAAAAGACCCACCTAAATAAAAACTTATCTGAAAGCCAGTTGTATGCCAACTGGCTTTTTTATTGATGAAATTCATACAATCCTCTACGCAATCCATACCCTAAAGCCGACCAATGTCTGATTAAATAGGAATCATTTGCAAATAAGACATGATAAGGACAGTAAATGAAAACTTCTTTGTTCAAAACTGGGGTATTGGCTGCCTGTGCATCATTACTGATGGTTGGATGTAGTACCACCCCGACCCAACCCGCTGCCAATATGAAAACTGTGCAACTCAATGCAGTTTCGGCAGATGGAATTGGAACTTCATTGGGTACAGTGACCTTGCAAGACAGCCCTGTGGGTTTAATCATTCAAACCAATTTAAGTCGTCTGCCTGCTGGACCCCACGGGTTCCATATTCATGAAAAAGGCTCCTGTGAACCTGCTGAAAAAGATGGAAAAATGGTGGCTGCTTTAGCTGCTGGTGGACATTACAATCCAACCCAAGTTGCTCACCACGGCACACCAATGACAGGACATCTGGGGGATTTACCGGTATTGCATGTCAACTCTGCGGGGCAATCACAACTGAAACTGATTGCACCACGCTTGAAACTGGCAGACATCCAAGGACATGCCATGATGATTCATGCGGGTGGAGACAATTATTCCGATCAACCAAAACCTCTGGGTGGTGGTGGAGATCGTATTGCCTGCGGTGTGATTTAACTCCAACTGTGGATAAGTTAGGGGTTATACACAAGCCAAAGCTCAGCACTTGAGCGATGTTGATAAACCGAAACTTATCCACAATTTTGCCGAATTTACACACATCTCAACAAAAAAACTGCCGTAAAGTTTCCATGTCCAACTAGAAAATCGCTTTCAGTTGGACGCCATCATTCATCAGGAATTGACAGTTAGGCTAAAAAAGTTCAGGCTAACTGAAAAGCAAAACAACCGATAAAGAATAATATTGTGAATCCTGTACGTCAGTTTTTCTCCAATTCGATTTTGGTGTATTGCCTGCAAATTCTGATTGTTTTGACAGGAACCACGCTAGGTTTGTTCTACACAGGACATCAACTCTTAATTGTCCCTGTCACTTTGGGTGCCATTGCCGCAGCCCTCACAGATTTTGATGATCGACTCAGTATTCGGCTACGCAATCTGCTCTATGTCTGTATTTTATTTTTTAGTGTCAGCAGCATTCTCGAATTTTTAGCCCCTTATAAACTGCTGTTTATTCTTTATTTATCTTTATCCAGTGCCTTGCTGATTTTATTGGGTGCACTCGGGCAACGTTATGCCGCCATTTCTTTTGGCACTATCTTGCTCTCCATTTACACCATGTTTGGACTGGGTGAATATCAAGCGTGGTATCAGCAGCCTTATTATTTTGTTTTGGGGGCAATCTGGTATGGGCTCAGCTCCATTCTGTTTTACTTGCTCAAACCTACACAGGCTGTTCAGGACAATTTAGCGCAAAGTTTTCAGCAACTCGCCACCTTATTACAGGCAAAAGCACGGTTATTTGACCCCGATAATATTGATAATGTTGAAAGTCTGCTGTTTGAGGTTTCCTTGCAAAATGCGCAAGTGGTGCAACGCTTAAATCATTGCAAAGCCTCACTCCTCACCCGTTTAAAAGCCTCACGTGCCAATCAAAAAACCATTTACTGGCTGAATCTGTACTTTCTGGCACAAGACATTCATGAGCAGGCGACTTCCAATTATTTGCATTATGAAAATATTCATCGCAACTTTAGCCGTACCGATTTAATCTTTCGGATTCAAAAAAATATTCGCTTGCAAGCCAACTCCTGTCAACAATTGGCAAACTCGATCTTACAGCAACAGACTTTTCAGCTAGATCCTTCTCATGCCTCAGCTTTGGCACATTTAGAGTCCTCCATGCACAGCTGGATTCAGGACAATCCGCATAATATTGAAGTGAAAAACTTGGGCTTGGTGCTGAGAAATTTACGCAATGTCCAAGAGCAATTTGCCAATCTAGCAATCGAGCAAGACCAATACCAGCAGCACTATTCTGCACATCAAGACAATTTAGACCTGTTAGATGATGACATTCAGGACCTACAGGACTTATGGCTAAAGCTACGTCAACATTTAACACCGCAATCGGCATTGTTTAGACATGCAGTACGTATTGCCTTTGTCTTTGCAGTCGGTTATGCCTTTTCCTTATTACCCTTTGCCAAAAATGGCTACTGGATATTATTAACCAGTTTATTTGTCTGCCAAATCAGTTACTTCGCCACTAAAAGTCGTTTAAAACTGCGTACTTTAGGTACACTGCTGGGTGTAATTTTAGGCGTACCACTGCTGTATTTTGTACCCAGTATTGAAGGGCAACTGATTCTCACCATTTTATGTGGCGTGGCATTTTTCTATCTACGCTCGCAAAAATACGCCATCGCCACCCTGATGGCGACCTTGATGGTACTGCTGATTTTTAACCTGAAAGGTGCAGGCTATGAAATTATTTTGCCACGCATTATTGATACCCTGCTCGGCTGTTTTATTGCATGGTTTGCAGTCAGTACCATTTGGCCAGACTGGAATTTCCGTAATATCTCCAAAAACATCCAAAATAGCAGTCAAGCCACCTTGGATTATTTCAGCGTGATTGTAGAACAGTATCAACATGGTAAAGATAATAGCATTGCATACCGTAAGGCACGGCGCTTGGCACATAACGCACAAATTGAACTGTCCAGCATGATTTCTAGTCTCAGTACCGAACCACAACCGATCGCTGAACTGATTCAGCATGCCTTCCGCTATTTGGTCTATAGTCATAGCCAACTCAGTTATATTTCGGCTTTGGGCAGTCATCGGAAACAGCTTCAAGATCCGCAAATTCTAGAGCTCATGCACTGGTGTTTACAGACGTTGAATCATAGCCTGATCCTGCAACAAGCATTAGATCAAGCACAGATCCAACACAAACTGGATGAACTTCAAGGCATGAGCAACGATCCTGAATTGCCTGAAGATTGGCAATTGATACTGAAACAAATGAGTCTGTTACTAGAAACCTTGCCTGAACTGTTAAGCCTGAAACAACGCCTATTGGCATTAGACATTAAATAAATCTGAATACGGGAAAGAACGGGTCAAATTGAAGTGCATGAGTGCTTTTAAGTTGTGACAATATTCTAGATTTAAAGTTTCACCCATCTGCTAATTTTTTATGTATAAAGATTCACCCGTTTCCGCTAGAATCGAGATTCATTCTCAATTTTATTGTTTTGAATATGACTATTAAAACCTTGCGTGTTGTTGGTTTTCTGGAAGGCTTATCTTTCCTGCTGCTCCTGTTTATTGCCATGCCATTGAAATACATTTGGGGCAATCCAATTTTGGTGAAGTACGTGGGTATGGGACACGGCATCCTGTTCATTCTATTTTTAGTTGTATTATTTGCTGTCTGCGAAAAACAAAAATGGTCAATTAAAATGTTTATTCTCGGTTTTATTGCTTCAATTCTGCCGTTTGGACCTTTTGTGTTTGATCATAAACTCAAGAAATTTGAATCTTAAGTGATGCCACGATTGCCGAAAAAAAACCGTCAAACAGGCATCTATATGCCTGTTTGAGCAGAGTTTTCATTCCGAGTTAAAACTCACCTTTGACTTTACGTTCCAGCAAGACCTGCTGCAACATGCGTCGTGGAAAACTAAACCACAGTGCAATCAAAATAAAACAAGCCAAACCATAAGCCATCAAATGGTATTGTTGGTACAGCATACGTACCCCTTCGATGATAAAAAAGAAACTGAACATCAGCAGCATCGACACGGCGGCAGCCACAGTCCCTTTCGATACTTCAGAAGACATCAATGCAAAACGGTATAGCACCGAAAAGCTAATCCCCTCGCCAAAGCTAATTAAAGTCATTCCTATAATTAAGCAGATGAGGAAATAATCTCGCCAAAAGATCCCCGCCAAAATCAGCAGCGTACCCAACAGCATAATTGGCAAACCAATCATCACCGTTTTACCCAAAGCCAGTCGGTCAATGATTTTTATCAGCACCAAATTGCCCGCAATCAGACCACCCAGCACAGGAAATTGCGCCAGACCGTATTGCAAGCTGGTGAGTTTTAATTCTTCTACCAGCATCACAGGTGAAAGTGCAATCCATAACATCAAAGGCATACTGACCATCGGCAATGCCAAGGTTAATCCAAGAAAACGCTTATTTTGATAGACCCGTTTAAAGTCTGCAAAAATATAGCGTACTGGCTGTTTCACCACGGTCGCTTGGGTGGCTGGCATTTTCGCTTTTAAACCAAACCAACTCAGAAATGCCAACACTGCGATGCCGATAAAGCCCCAATGCCATGACACGTGGTCAATCAGAAATGCGCCTAAAACAGGTCCCAGCAAAGGTGCCAACAAGGAAATATTGGCCATCAGCGCCATGACTTTAATGGCATCCCGCTCTTCAAACGTTTCCTGAATAGCAGCATAACCTACGGCTGAAATCACGGTTAATCCAATGCCTTGTAAAAAGCGCAGCGCAAGGAATTGCTCGATATTGTGAGTGAGTAAAATTAGTAAGCAGCAGACACTAAAAAACAGTACGCCTGTGAGCAGGACTTTTTTACGCCCCAATCGATCTGACAATGGACCCAACAGCCATGCCACACAGGCACCACCCAGCAAATAAAAAGACATGGAAGAAGGTGCCCAACTGCTGCTAACCCCAAATTCTTTGGTGATGGCCAGCATGGCGGGTTGGACTAAATCATTTCCGATATAGACGGAAAACTCGAACAGCACCAAGGCTAAAGGAAACATCAGCGTAGCGCGGTTCAACGTGGTCGTTTGAACTTTTTGCATTATTTTCTACAGATCATGATGGTCTGGTCGAGGTCTTACGCTATTTTTCGGGAGATAAGCGTCAGCCCAATGACCAGCACTGAGAGATTTATTTAAATTACGTTTTTTTGAATGCGCTAAGGTTTAGCGGCTTAATACACCGTATTCACAAGGTGTCTAAGACATTTTAAGCAATTTCAATTGTGAGATTTTTATCACTCAAGCTAGTACACCCACTAGGTCAAGTGGGTGTAGTTTAGCAGTTTATCGATTGGGAATTGTAATTTTTATTGGTATCGCTAAGCAGAGATTTCTGTTTTGATTTTGAGCGTATCTTTTTTCCGATGCGGATGATCTGGCTTCATAAATAAAGAACAGATAATTGCAAAGACTGCCATGCCCGCAATATAGCCGATAATTAAATGTGGGCTGCCATCGCCAATACTCAACAATTTAGTGGCAATGAGTGGGGCTAAACCACCTCCCAGTACACCCGCAAACTGGACTGAAATCGAAATACCGCTATAACGAATCTCAGCAGGGAATTGTCGTGCAAATAATTGAGCTTGTGGCGCATACATAATCGGAAATACCACCCCAATCGCCAATACAATTGCAGTCCAAACCAGTACGGGATCTTTAGTATCCAGCATAGTGAAAAATGGATAGCAATATAATGCCAGCAAAATCAGTCCAAACATAAACATGTTCCGTTGCCCGACTTTATCAGAAAGATGTCCACATAAAGGCGTCATCACCATAATTAAGCCCGCACCACAGATCGTTGCAAATAGAATATCCTGGCGAGGAATTCCTAGTTTGGTGGTGGTATACGCCAAGGCAAAAGTAGAGGCAATATAAAACCAAGCATTCTCAGCAGCACGTGCAAAAATAATCGTCAGGAGTTCACGAGGATGATTTTTAAAGACTTGCATTGCTGGCACTTTAATTTCTTGTGCCTGTTCTTTGACCTTTTCAAAATCAGGGGATTCGGGCACTTTCACGCGAATATACCAACCCACGCCAAGGAGCAAAATGCTGGCTAGGAAAGGTAAACGCCAGCCCCAACTAAAAAGCGTCGCCTCCGGCAATAAAGACACTGCGCCTAAAGCAAGTGAAGCCAAGAGTAAGCCTCCTCCTGCGCTTGCCTGAGGTAAGCTGCCCCAAAAGCCTTTTCCGCCTTCAGGTGCATGCTCAACTGCCATCAGTACCGCACCGCCCCACTCTCCGCCCATTGCCATCCCTTGAATAAAACGGAGGACGACCAGAAAGAACGTTGCCCAATATCCAATACTTTCATAAGTCGGCAACAAACCAATTAATACGGTGGGAATCCCCATCATAATCAAGGTGGTTAAGAGCATGGCTTTACGACCAATCTTGTCGCCAAAATGCCCAAAAACAATACCGCCTAATGGTCGACCAATAAATCCAACGGCGTAGGTGGCAAAAGCAGCCAATACTCCCGTCAAAGGATCAAGATTTGGGAAAAAAAGTTTATTGAAAATCAGTGCAGCTGCTGCACCATAAATAAAAAAGTCATACCATTCAATTGTAGTTCCGACCATGCTTGAAATACCAGCCAGCCGATGCGAAGACTTTTTAGCTTGCGAATCTGATCCTTGTCGCTGTTCCATATGCACCTCTTCCATTTCTAAGTATTGTTATCCTTGCATCACAGTTGAAGAACCGTTTCTGATTACTTTTAAATAATGTGATTGGATTTACTTTCTTATTGCTTTGGTTCTATTTAATCATTTGATCGATAATATTGAAGGAAACCAAACTCCTCGATTCGCTCTTCACTATATTTTTCTAATGTGGTCTAGCTTTTTTACTGAGTCAACCTACTTAATTACTTAAGTAGTTTTTTGTTTTAAATTAATTTATTTAATTACAATATCTTATAAAATAAAAAGTTAAAAAATGTTCTAAAACCTGAGTTTATATATCAAGGACAGCGGGATATAAAATTATAAATTAGACAATCAGAAAAATTAAAATGCGTACTTTTTTACAATTGCTTATTCTAGGGATGTGGCTATATTACTTATTATACTAAGTACGGATACTTAATATGATGAATTATAATAAATTGGCTTTTGACTTTAGCCCAGCCCCTATTGTTGTACTCAGTAATCGGCATATGGTCGAAATGAATAGTGCCTTTGCACTGATGTTTGGCTATGAGCGTGAAGAATTGATAAATCATTCCATTATTAAAATTTTTCCAAGCATTGAAGACTATGAAAAAGTCGGGAATGATGCCTTACAAAGTCTGTTGCAAAAAAATAGCCTGTATTATTCCGATCAACGTTTTATGCAACACAAGAATGGGGAAATTTTCTGGACACATACGCATGGGCGCACACTCACCCCTGAAGATCCCTTTAAATTAATGGTTTGGCACTTTGAGCGTAAAGAACAACATCCGCTAATTACCCAGCAGAAGCTGACTAAACGTGAATCCGAGATTACCCAACTGATTGTGAATGGATTAACTTGCAAAGAAATAGCAAGGAAGCTGTCGCTCTCCCATCGCACTGTAGAAGTCCATAAAGCTAATTTAATGAAAAAACTCGGTGTACATTCCAAACAAGAACTGAGTTCTAAAATTATTATTCAAAATAGCCTGACGCATCTTGAATAGTTCTGTGCATTCTAGTGCTTCAATTATGAAAAAGGCGTAATTGAATACGCCTTTGATCCATCTAATTCGTGCCGACTAAATTAAGGACACGGTTTGGTCTGGAAAGTCTTGGTATTTTTACCACGCATACATTGGTACGATTTTTCGGTTTCAACCAATTTCCAGCCATTATCCATATGCTTAAAACTATAAATAGTACGAATTGAACGAACCGAATCATCCATTAAGCCGGTTTCCGTCACTTTCACTTGTGCAGCCGTTGGCGCTTCTACACTGTTAAAAAATTGACGAATTTCAACAGTTGATAATTCTTTGACCAAATCTGGGCGCTGTTTTAATACTTGCGCTAAAGGTGTGTCTGAACTGCTAACTTTATTGACTAAATTCTGAGTGGTGGCACAGCCTGCCAATAACCCCAAACACAAGGCTGAAACCGCAGCTAAACGCAACATGACAAATTCCCCATAGTTATCATTACACCCGTAATGATGCAATGCTTGAGCACATAACTCTATGGCAACAATGTAGCGATTGTTTTTCTGGGTTGAATTTTTTATCTTTTTTATTAATACAATAAAAAACACCGCAATGTTGCCATTACGGTGTTAAGTATTTCATTCGAAGTGAACTTATAAATCGAATAATTTACCTGGGTTCATAATGCCATTTGGATCGAAGACTTTTTTCAAGGCTTTCATGTATTCAATTTCTTCAGCACTACGTGAATATTCCAAATATGGCTTTTTGGTCATCCCTACACCATGTTCGGCAGAGATTGAACCATCATATTTTTTCACGGTTTCAAACACGTATTTATTTACCACCTGACATTTGGCAAAGAATTCATCTTTGCTTAAATTCTCAGGTTTCAAAATGTTTAAGTGCAAGTTACCGTCACCAATATGACCAAACCAGCAAATTTCAAAGTCAGGATAGTTACTTGCCACAATTGCATCAATTTCTTGAATAAATGCAGGTACATGCGTAATCAAAACTGAAATGTCATTTTTGTATGGGGTAAAAGGCGCGATAGATTCAGAAATATCTTCACGCAAACGCCATAAGCTTTCCACTTGCTCAAGGCTTTGGCTCAATACGCCATCCAGCACCCACCCCTGCTCCATGCAGTGTTCAAAAATTTCCATTGCCTTGTCCATAATTGGCTCAAACGGCGCTTCAAATTCAAGTAACACGTAGAATGGACATTGTGTTTCAAATGGACGTTGCACTAGACCATGATCCAGCACTTTCTGCATTGCCAATTCACCAAAGAATTCAAATGCAGTTAAGTCAATTTTGGCTTGGAAGGCATGTAGAACAGGCATCACCGCATCAAAATCAGGGACACCCAACACCATCACTTGTAGGTCTTGCGGTTGACGCTCTAATTTAATTTCAGCCTCAGTCACTAAGCCTAAAGTACCTTCGCCACCAATAAATAAATGCTGTAGTGCATACCCCGTGGCATTTTTAATCATGCCTTTGTTTAAACGTAAGATGTCGCCTTTCCCTGTCACTACAGTTAAGCCCAACACCCAGTTACGGGTCATGCCGTACTTAATCACTTTAATGCCGCCCGCATTGGTGCCAATATTGCCACCAATTTGTGAAGAACCCGCAGAAGCAAAATCTACTGGATAGTACATGCCTTGTTCTTCAGCATAACTCTGTAATTGTTCAGTCACGACGCCCGCTTGTACGCGCACCATGCGGTCGGCAGGAAAAAATTCCAGAATCTGGTTCATTTTGTCCATGCTCACCACAATTTCACCATTGGCTGCCACAGCACCCGCAGATAAACCAGTACGACCACCCGATGGCGTCACAGCAACATTAAATTGATTCGCAAGCTTAACAATCGCTTGAACTTGTTCAGTCGTTGCAGGGAAAACGATCACAGATGGGTTTGGATCAAAGTGTTTGGTATAATCCCGACCCCAATTTTGCAGGCTATCGGTATCCGTTTTAATACGGTTTTCGCCAACAATTTCGGTCAATTGGGTCAACAACTCTGGGGTTAAAGCGACTGGAGCATTCATCGTTTTCAGACCTTGCAATGAAGTAAACAAGTGGTGTCGAATCTAATGCATTATTCAGCTGAAACTGCGTAACAAAGGAACAATAACTAGACAGCACGTGAAGTAACGGACAGTCCATCTGCACCGTATTTTTTCACGGAACATTATTATAAGCCATTTTTAGCCAAAACCCGCAGAAAATCGCGTTTTAACAAGGTTACCTTGTAAATTACAGGTTTAATTAGACCACTCACGACAAGTTGTGACGCATATTTCACCAAAATACCTGATCGCTGCGTCATAAAGGAAATGTATATCCCCCTACGTCCTATGCTATGATACTGCGACCAAATTTGGCCTTTGTAGCGGAGCCGTAATGAGCCAACATCTTTCCCTGCCTAAAGATAAAATTCGTTTCTTATTGTTAGAAGGCGTTCATCAAAACGCTGTCGACACTTTGAATGCTGCTGGATACACCAACATCGATTATCGTAAAACTGCGCTTGAGGGTGAAGCGTTGAAAGAAGCGATCAAAGATGCGCACTTCATTGGTATTCGTTCCCGTACTCAATTAACTGAAGAAGTTTTTGAAGCGGCAAACAAACTCATCGCGGTGGGTTGTTTCTGTATCGGGACCAACCAAGTGAACTTAAATGCTGCGATGGTTCGCGGTATTCCAGTCTTTAACGCACCATACTCAAATACTCGTTCAGTAGCTGAACTGGTATTAGCTGAAGCGATTCTCCTTCTTCGTCGTGTACCTGAAAAATCTACAGATACACATGCGGGTGGCTGGAACAAATCTGCTGTGGGTTCATACGAAACACGTGGTAAAACTTTAGGTATCGTGGGTTACGGTTCAATTGGTTCGCAACTTTCAGTTTTAGCTGAAAGCATGGGTATGAAAGTCATCTATTTCGACACAGTGACTAAATTACCTTTAGGTAATGCACGTCAAGTCGGCAGCTTGGGTGAACTTCTTGCAAATGCAGACGTGGTGTCTTTACATGTGCCAGACGTTCCGTCTACACGTAACTTCATGACTAAAGATCAATTCGCGCAAATGAAAGAAGGTTCAATCTTCATCAATGCTGCACGTGGTACTTGTGTCGTGATTGAAGATTTGGCTGATGCGCTTAAATCAGGTCACCTTGCAGGTGCTGCGGTTGACGTATTCCCGAAAGAGCCGAAAGCGAACGGTGAAGAATTTGTTTCTCCACTCCGTAACTTACCAAACGTGATCTTAACACCGCACGTGGGTGGTTCGACCATGGAAGCGCAAGCGAACATTGGTTTAGAAGTGGCTGAAAAATTCGTAGCTTACTCAGACAAAGGTATGACTTTATCTGCTGTGAACTTCCCAGAAATCGCGTTGCCGTTGACTGAAGGTAAACACCGTTTACTGCACATTCACAAAAACGTGCCTGGCGTACTTTCAAAAATCAACAACCTATTTGCTGAGCATGGCATCAACATCTCTGGTCAGTCTTTAATGACCAAAGGTGATGTGGGCTACTTGGTAATGGATGTTGACGTAACAGCATCTCAAGAAGCACTTGATACTTTACAACACGTTGAAGGTACAATCCGCGTTCGCGTATTGTTCTAAGTTATTCGATGTGAAAAACCACAGACTTGTGTCTGTGGTTTTTTATTGACTCCTCCTCCGCTTAAAGGGGTCAATAAAAACGGTTTCACAGCCCAAAACCGATCTATTGCCTATAGGGAATAGATCGGTTTTGTTTCAGTTCAGCATACCCATGCCTTCTGACTTTTTCATTTCGATATGCATGATGCTTGATCTTGCTCATCCGCTACGAGCTATTTCAACGACACAATGTTATGATTGAAAAAAATATACAAATTGACCATCCGATATAAAACATAATGCCCTAGATCATGCTGAACTTAAAAAAATCCTCCTATTTCCAAGCCGTGTTCCTGTTGTTCATTGCCATGCTCTGTGTGCAAAGTAGTGGTTCATTGGCAAAAGTTCTGTTTCAGCAATTCCCCGTGTTAACGGTTTCAGCCATGCGTATGCTGTTAGGTGCGCTAATTCTGGCGATTATTTTTCAAATCTGGAAAATTAATTTTAAAAGTGTGCGCTGGTCTTCCATTTTGAGTTATGGCATAGCCTTAGCTGGGATGAACGGACTGTTTTACTTGTCCATTGAACGCCTACCACTGGGCATTGCGGTTTCGTTTGAATTTATTGGACCCTTAAGTGTTGCCTTGTACTATGCACGACAAAAATATGATGTGCTTTGGGTCAGCCTAGCCATTTTAGGCTTAATCTTACTGTTTCCCTTTGACCAAGCCACACAGTCATTGGATTTAGTCGGGATTGCATTTGCCATTGGTGCGGGTGCCTGTTGGGCGGTTTATATTATTGCTGGGCAACGCCCTTCAGGAATTTCAGGCAACCATACGGTGTGTTTGGGTATGTTCGTCGGCATGCTATGTTTAATGCCTGTTGCCTTATTTTCTGGCATGACCAGTAATGTCTTTCAGCCTCCGCATTTATTCTATTTTGTGGGCTTGGCGATTCTCGCCAGTGCCTTACCATTTACCTTAGAAATGATTGCCTTACGCAATTTAACAGCATTGAGCTTTGGCACCTTAATGAGTCTGGAACCCGCGATTGCTGCTCTCTCTGGTTTTGTCTTTTTAAATGAACAATTACTTTGGACTCAATGGCTGGCGCTTGGCACCATTATTACCGCTTCGATCGGTTGTACCTATACCACCCAGCAAGCCAAACGCCGTAATGAAGTGGCTTTAAAATCCTCGAGTGAATCCGTTTAATTCACTCCAGTCCTAAGCAGCAAAAGGTTTAGGGTTGCATCATATTTTTTCATTAACTTGTCATGGAGACCACAACAGATATGCCCAACAGTCAACTGAGTGCCGTATTTTTCATGGTGTTATCCATGTTGGCATATCAAGTCAGTGCCTCCTTTGCCAAACAGCTCATGCAAGCTTTAGACCCGTTTACCGTGGTGACTTTAAGACTGACCTTTGCCTCGATTTTAGTGGTGTTAATGTTCCGTTCATGGAGAATCATTAAACGTCTTCCGTATTTACAATGGCGTGATTTGCTGTTTTATAGTGCTTCGGTCTGTGTCATGAATGTGTTGTTTTATGCATCTTTGGGCAAATTACCCCAAGGGATTGCGGTGGGATTGGAATTTTTAGGACCACTCACTTTAGCTCTACTCTCCATCAAGCACAAAAGTGATTATATTTGGGTCGGACTCGCCATTACAGGCATTGCTCTGATGGTGCCGTGGCAAGATGCACAAGCGCATAACTTCTCTTATATTGGTGCCGCATGTGCTTTGGGTGCAGGTATTTTTTGGGCATTTTATATTTATTTCGGACAACGTGTTGCCCGTCAAAATATTGGTATGCATGCACTGAGTATTGCGATTGTCTTGTCTACACTGGTGCTCTTGCCGATCAACAGTATTCGGAATCCTGAAGCATTAGTACAATTTCAGTACTGGCCGCAAGCCTTGATGATTGCCCTATTAGCCACAGCCATTCCATATACACTTGATTTAATGGCATTAAAGCGCTTAAGCAAACTCAGCTATGGCACTTTATCCAGTTTATCTCCTGCCCTCGCCGCTATTGCAGGTATGCTACTCCTTAAAGAGCATATTACCCTCTGGCAAACTTTAGCCCTGATTTGCATTATGACGGCTTCCATCGGCGTCACTTATCGTGCCAGTCGAGCTGCGCCTGATAACGAAAACTAAGCTTTCATAGCGGCATTCAAAAACCCATCTGTTTGTGACTGTTGTATGCTTCTAACTGCATCAACAGTCCCTTTTATCTCTCTACTCTTTTACATCCTAGACATGCTGTCGCATGGTTCCACCTGAAGAATGGCTTGAATTTGCAAGTTCGAAAATCTACTATGAGAAAAAGAGTAAAAAGGGAATATAAGAATAACAATGCAGCCACATATCCGCCTGAATATGATTGTCAAAAATGAAACAGCGGTGATTTTACGTTGCTTAAAATCGGTCAAACCGTGGATTCACTCATGGGCCATTGTTGATACAGGATCAACAGATGGTACTCAACAACTGATTCAAGACTTTATGCAAGATTTGCCTGGCAAGCTGTTTGAACGCCCTTGGCAGAATTTTGGTTTCAATCGTACCGAAGCATTACAACTGGCGCAGGATCCATCCCTGCCCCATGCTGATTACCTGATGTTTATCGATGCCGACCAGACCCTCATGGTAGATCCTGATTTTGAATGGGGTACTTTATCGGGCTTAGCGTATTATTTTGAATATATTTACGGCAATATCCGCTATCAATTAAATTCGCTTGTATCAACTCAAATTCCATGGAAATGGGAAGGTGTTTTACACGAATACTTAAACTCGCCTGAACCTCACCAATGGCAGCTATTAAAAGGTCCTCATGTTTTTGTGCAGCATGATGGTGCCAGAGGGCGCGATCCTACCACCTATCTCAAAGATATCGAAATTTTAAAGCAAGCCATCATTGATGAGCCTGATAACCTTCGATATAAATTTTATCTCGCACAAAGTTATCAAGATGCAAATTTACCCGAACCAGCCCTCGAAGCCTATCAAGTACGCGCCGATGCAGGCGGATGGGAAGAAGAACGCTGGACAGCACAATTTCGTGCAGCAAAATTTATAGAAAAATTAAAGAAACCCGCAGCAGAGATTCGTACTGCTTATTTGCAGGCTTGGGTCAGTCGCCCACAACGGGCTGAACCCCTCTATGAGCTGGCACGCTTTTACCGTGAGAACCATTTATTTGAGTCAGCGTGCCAATTTGCCTTACAAGCCTGCCAGATCAAGCGCCCGAGCGATACTTTATTTGTGGATGACAGTGTTTATACATGGCGAGCTTTAGATGAGTTCAGTGTCGCTGCCTCCTATTGCCCGCACTATAAAGAACAAGGCAAACAAGCCATCCTCAAATTATTGATGGAGCAGAAATACCCTACCTCTGAAGAAGCACGGCTCATTGCTAACCTACGCTTCTATAAATGACAAATCCTTGCCAAGGAAGGGTCAGTTGAAAACCTTAATTGCGCGGCTGATGTAAAATTACATCAGCTGAACTTAAGCAGGGAACAAGATTTGATAACTTAAACGCACTATTAAAATAGACACTAGAACTAAAAAGATAATACGGATAAAACCACTGCCATATTTTAATGCCAGTCTGACACCTACCAACGAACCTGCAATATTTGCTGCCGCCATGGTTAAGCCTATCCCAAATAACACATGACCTGCGGGGATGAAAAAACTCAATGCGGCAAAGTTGGTCATGAAATTGGCAATTTTGGAGAGTGCCGATGCATGGATAAAATCGACTTTTAAATAGCGAATAAAATAAAAAATAAAGAAACTGCCCGTTCCTGGTCCAAAAATACCATCATAAAAGCCAATTAACACACTGCCGACAGCGGCGAGCACCAATATTTTCGTGGTGACTTCCTGTTGAAAATGCACCTGCCCAAACTGTTTTTTCATGAAGGTATAGATCGCAATAATGATCAGCATACACAACACAAAAGGCTTCAACACTTGTGTGGGAATCATGGAAACACAGGCTGCACCCAAGTAGGAACTGATGAAGGCACCAATACCAATCACCAACAGCAACTTCCACGACAAGGACACCCGACGAAGAAAAGAGAATGCCGCTGAAGCCGTACCAAAAATAGAAGAGAGTTTGTTGGTACCAAATACCGTGGCGGGTGCCAATTGTGGCATTGCGCCCATGATGGCAGGAATCTGAATAAGACCTCCGCCTCCAACAGCAGCATCAATTGCCCCTGCACAAAAAGCAAAGAAAACCAAACTCAGAATCAGGTCGAGTTCCATAATCGTTAGCCGCCTACAGATTCAAAACACGTTTAGGAATTAAACGCTTGCGATCATTAATTTCGGCTAAACCAAGGCACTTCTCGCCATCAAACACCAACACTTGTGCTTCCGCTGCATGCTCAATATTACTTTCCATACCACGACTAAAATATTCTGCTCGACCTTCAGGCACTTGAATCTGGGTAAAATGCTGCACAGGGGCATATACAGGTAACAGCAGCGCTTCGCGCTCTTGTTCTGTTAAACCTTCTAAATATTCAATGGTATAACTTGGGATCAGTTCAAAATGACCCGTTTGAATACGATGCAAATAAATCAAATGCCCATAAGTGCCTAAGGCTTTGGCAATATCTTCACCTAAAACACGAATATAGGTTCCTTTAGAACAGGTCACATCTAAAGTGATGCTGTTTTCCGTAAATGAGAGCAGCTGAATGGCTTCAATGGTAATTGGACGTGCGTCACGCTCAACTTCAATCCCTTTACGTGCCAGCTCATACAACGGACGACCTTGCTTCTTGAGTGCCGAATACATGGGTGGAATTTGTTGAATCTCACCGATAAATTGGCTCAAAACCTGCTGAATTTTATCTTCAGTTAGTTCTGGAACAGCTTGTTCGAGCAGCACTTCACCTTCGACATCACCCGTCGTCGTACTATGCCCAAGTTGGACTGTGGTTTGATAGCGCTTGGTAGACTCTAATAAGAAATGCGAGAATTTGGTGGCTTCCCCAAAACAGATCGGGAGTAAGCCTGAAGCCAGCGGATCTAAAGCCCCTGTATGCCCTGCTTTCTCTGCCCGAAACAACCAGCGTACTTTTTGTAATGCCGCATTTGAACTAATACCCAAGGGTTTATTTAATAAAAATACCCCATGAACCGCACGGCGCTGGATTTTTGCAGCAGATGATTTCATAACTCAGAACACGTATTTCAACTGCCGCCATACTAACAACCGCTCATCTAGTTTTACAACTTTTCTGTTGTTTATTTGCGTTTACATTGCACAATAAAAACAAGTTCAAAATGGACCCAATAAAAATTAAAAATGGATGTTAGGCATAGGATATGCAAAAAAAGAAATTATGGCTGATACTCGCCATCGTAGTTGTTATTCTGCTTAGCTTTTTAGTCTGGTTGGCGCCGAGTGCCACTACAGGTTCGAATGCTACATCAAATTCACTCATACCATCTGCACAGGACTCGACTGCATTACGAGCTACCGACACAGGTTTATCCTCCCGTGTGGTTCAACCTTTTGTTAGCCCAAGTCAGCAAGATACTGAAATCAACTGTCAGATTAGTTTAGATCAGAGCCAGCGTTTAATCGTGAATGAACAAACCCGAAATTGCTTCGAATATTTCATCACGCAATATGGTGAAAAGCAGCTGGAACAAATCAAGCAAGACTTCGCTGTGTATATGCAAAAAGGTTATCAAGAGCCTGCTTTAAACCAAATAATCGATCTCTGGAATCGCTATCTCGATTACCGCGTTCAGTTAGGCAACTTACAAGAACCAAATTTGAACAAGCAAGACCCTGAATACTTTCGTAAAGTTTTCGGTCTGATTAAAAATCTACGCAATCAGTTCTTTTCTAATTATGAAATAGAGGGACTTTTTGGTGCAGAGAATATCTACCATGAATATACCTTGAACCGTATGTCGATTCTGGCGGATCAGTCCCTCAGTGAAATAGAAAAAGCGCAGAAATTAAAAGCGCTATTTGCTCAATTACCTGAAGACTGGCGAGAAAATCTAGAACAATTATCCAAATTGGAAGATCTGCGCAAACTGACTGCCGATATTAAAGCACGTAGTGGTTCCAGTGCCGAACTACGCCAAATGCGCATGAATCTGGTCGGTGCAGAAGCCACACAACGTCTGGAGCAGCTCGATCAGGAACGCGGGCAATGGAAATCGCGGGTAAATGATTATTTAGCGCAACGTGATCAGATATTGAAGAGCCACATGAGTGAATCTGCACAACAACAAGCGATTGCACAACTACGTCAGCAACAATTTAAACACCCGCAAGAACAATTACGATTAGGCACCTTTGAAACCACCCACGACTCAGGAGGAAAACTACCTTTCGCAGAATAATTCTGTCTCTCATGACCTTTTTTCAGGATGAAAATATGTATAAAACGAAAAAAATAGCACATAACATTTCACTGCTGGGTTTAGCTGTATGCATCAGCTTCGGCACCAGTTCGGTGTCTGCAAACGTACTTCGCGTGAATAGCACAGCCCAAAGCACCTATGCCAAAACCCAATATCCATTATTATTTACCCATGGCATGTTTGGCTTTAGTCGGCTTGGAGTGGCTGAATTTGGTTTAGATTACTGGTACCAAATTCTGCCCGATCTAGCGCGTAATGGGGCAACCACTTTTGCTGCGCAGATCTCGCCTTTAGAGTCTACCGAAGTTCGCGGTGAACAATTGTTACAACAAGTCGAAGACGTCATTGCCATTACGGGTAAACCAAAAGTCAACCTGATCGGACATAGCCATGGGGGACCTACAATTCGCTATGTCGAAGCAGTCAAACCTCAATATGTGGCATCCTTAACTGGGGTTGGTGCGACATTTAGAGGTTCCAAAGTGGCAGATGACTTACTTTCAAACCAAGTAGGTTCTCAGCTCTTAAGTATCGCTACAGATTATATTATCGGACCACTGATTACCTTTGCTGAAGGTAATCCTGCATTGAAGAGTGATTTACATGCCTCACTCACTTCGATCAGTGAACAAGGTTCTCAAGTCTTTAATCAAAAATTTCTGACGACAGCTTTAGCATCAGACTGTAACAGAAGTGGTGCTACCTCCAATAATGGAATCTACTATTACTCATGGACAGGGACATCCCAAGTGACCAACGTGATTGATGTTGCAGACAGTGCAATCTCCCTGCTTGCACCGATCTCGTATATCAGCACAGACAATGATGGATTGGTTCCGCGCTGCAGTACCCATTTTGGTAAGGTCATCCGTGATAATTATGACTGGAACCATTTGGATGAGGTCAATCAGGTCTTGGGATTACGAGGGTTGTTTAGTCCCGATCCGGTTGATGTCTATCGCCAGCATGCCAATCGTTTAAAACTGCAAGGCTTATAAAAAATAAAAGGCAAAAAAAATGCGCCGAATGGCGCATTTTTTCACTCAAATAAAACTGATTAAGCAACAGTTTTACGAGCTGGTAACTTTTCACGAATACGTGCAGCTTTACCAGACAATTCGCGTAGGTAGTAAAGTTTAGCACGACGAACGTCACCACGACGTTTCACTTCGATTTTAGCAACGATTGGAGAGTGAGTTTGGAAAACACGCTCAACACCAACACCGCTAGAAATTTTACGTACTGTGAACGCAGAGTTCAAACCACGGTTTTTCTTCGCGATTACAACACCTTCAAATGCTTGAAGACGCTCACGCTCACCTTCTTTTACTTTTACCTGAACGATAACTGTATCACCTGGTGCAAAAGCTGGGATGTCTTGTTTAAGCTGTGCATTTTCAACAGCTTGTACTAAAGGATGCTTACCGCTCATGGGGTATCTCCAATATGTGTGGGTCAGAAGAGGTCTGAGATCCACTGGGTATAGAGGCTAAAGCGCATAGACCCGATTGACTTTCCCTTTATGCTTGACCACTTCAATGCATAAAGAGCCTAATAAACAACACTTAAACACCACCGTTTAAGTATTGGGCTAGAGAAATAACCTTAAGTTATTTCCCCGATAAATCTTTGAGCCATTTTTTTTGCTGTTTGCTCAACTCCACCTTTTCCACCAACTCAGGTCGGCGCTCAAGAGTGCGTTGATAACGCTGCAAAAACCGCCATTTTTCAATGTTGGCATGATGTCCTGATTTCAATACTTCAGGCACATCCAACCCCTCAAAATGGTCTGGCTTGGTATATTGTGGGCAATCTAAAAGACCATCCACAAATGAATCCTGCACAGCCGATTGTTCATCAGACATGGTATTCGGCAAACGTCGAATAATGCTGTCCAATAACACCATCGCAGGAAGCTCACCACCCGATAACACGTAATCCCCTATCGACCATTCCTGATCAACATATTTTTGGATTAAACGCTCATCAACCCCTTCATATCGTCCACACAACACAATTAAGCCATCGTAGTCGACAAACTGCTGTACTGCTGGTTCATTCAGGGTTTGTCCTTGCGGTGACATATACACCACAGGAACATGGACTGCTCCCGCTTGCTCTGCAAGCTGTTTGGCACGTTGAATTGCTTTCGCCAAAGGCTCAGCCATCATCACCATACCAGGACCACCACCAAAGGGACGTTCATCCACTCTTTTGTAGTTGCCCTCAGCAAATTCGCGTGGATTGATACAATGGACTTGTACAATGTCACGTTTTGCTGCGCGCCCGCTAATACCATAGGCTGTAATCGCTTCAAACATTTCAGGAAAAAGCGTAATGACTGCAAAAAACACCGCAGACTCCTCTATTTTCCTGCTGTGTGAATCCTGAACGGATTAATAATCTACGCCCCAATTTACGTAGATACGACCAGCTTCGAGATCAACGCGTTGTACCACATCTTTATGCCATGGAATCATACGCTCTTCGCTATCGACACTGTCGGCAGTTGCGCGAACCACCATCACATCGTTAGCCCCTGTTTCAAACAGTTCATGGATTTGACCGAGATTAACTTCTTGCTCTTCATCATCCAGACCCAACACCGTTAAGCCTTTTAAATCTGACCAATAATACTCGTCCACACCTGCTTGAGGCAGTTGCGATTTTGAAATCCAGACATTTGCACCGACCAGATTATCCGCTGCTGTGCGATCACTCACACCTTTGAGCGAAACAACCAGACCTTTGCCATGCGGTTTCCAACGTTTTACATCGACAGTTTGCCAACCTGCTTTGGTTTCAATAAACCAAGGCAGGTAGTCAAATATGTTGCTCATAGGTTCTGTATTGGAATAGACCCAGAGCCACCCATTTAATCCATATGCTGAACGTAACTGTCCAATCTGAATACGATCTTCCGGAACATTCTGTGTTGGTGTCATGGGCTACCTACTACTCAATTCACAAAAATTATGCAGTAGCCGCAGCTTTTTTAGCTTGAGCAGCTAAAGAAGCAACACGATCAGAAGGTTGAGCACCTTGAGAAACCCAGTGAGCAAAACGGTCAGCGTCTAAACGAAGTTTTTCTGCTTTACCTTGAGCTGTAGGGTTGAAGAAACCAATACGTTCGATGAAACGACCGTCACGTGCATTACGACTATCAGTCACAATGATTTGATAGAACGGACGTTTTTTAGCACCACCGCGTGCAAGACGAATAACTACCATGATACAACCTTATAGTTTTTACGGATTATCCCTGTACCGACCATCGATACATTTCAAACCCCTTTGATAGAGGGCGACATTCTACGCTAAATTTACCCTAAGGAAAAGCTCAAAAAATGATTTATCCACAGTTTTGAATTTGCTTCCACTCGATTGGAATGGTAAACCTTTGTATTTTTGAATTATAAGTTATTAAAGGATTCTTGGAAGTGTTTTGGCTAAGCCAAAACACTTCCAAGATGCTTTTTACTACCACTTAGTACAAGTATCAGCTGGAATAGTATTTCCATCTGATACAGTATCCGTTAATAACGGTATATCTTTATTTTCATACCAACATTTAACGTTTTGATAATTCACTGTGATAGCACCATCCCCTGCTTGAGTTGTTCCAACTTTTGGTGTTGCGGTCAGTATCCATGATTCAGCGGATAATGCTCCACCAGTTAATGGACTTAATACTACATCATAAAGTTTTTGACCTTGTAAGGGATAAGATGTAGAAACTCCCAAGTCTGCTTGGGTTGCACTTTTAACTTTAAAGTTGGCGATCTTATAACGCTGGATTTTTGCTGCCAGATCCATTAACGTGCTTTGCATCTCCACACGTTTCGTCTTACGGACATATTTTTGATAAGAAGGATAAGCAATTGCTGCTAAAATTCCAATAATTAGAACAACTATCATCACCTCTATAAGTGTAAAGCCTTTATAGTTTTTCACCATGGCTCACTCCCAACACCGCATCCAGCCGATGTAATATTTGTTTCAGTCTTGTTTTTGCAACGAAGCCCTGAACTTGTCATCAAAAAATTATAATTTTGGTTATCTGTCGTTACAACATACAGGACCCAAGAACTTCCGGAAGCATCTGAAGCTGTCAATAATTTTCCGCTACCAATCCCTTTCGCGGCTGTCGTTGTAGTCGCACCATCTTTTAAGTCAAAAGTATAAGTTGGGGGTGTATTAATCCCATAATCATTTATATTAAACCCTTTAAAACTGAAGTTCCTTGCTTTATGCCGCTCTAAAAGGACTGCAATATGTTGAATTTCCTGTTGGGCTTGAGCCGCTTTAGTACGGCGAGAATAAGCCTGATAAGATGGTAGCGCTATGGCAGCGAGAATCGCAATGATTACAAGCACCACCATCAATTCAATTAAGGTGAAACCATTTTTATTCATAGATCACCTCTTACTTTTCATACCAACGCTGAGAGATTAATTTGGATTTGGTTAGATAACTTTCATTTAAGTTAGTCGTTAATCTTGGATCTGCCAATACTCGGGTCATACCACCATCAACTCCACCAATTGCATGATTGAGGATCCCATATCCTTGTTTATCACTCGCGTTATCTTCATTACTATAGCCTCGGCTTGCAGCACATTGCCCAAAAGGCATACAAAATAACCGTACTCGACTAGTACCTTGTACTCCACCACCACACGCACCAGTTAAACCTAAATCACCAGAATCAAAAGTACTTAAATAAAGGTCATAATCAATTACACTTGGAGAGAAAAACACTTTTTCTTGTTGAGTATTAGCATCACCATTTACACCTTTAAATTTAAAATACCAACCTCCAGTTGATGCATAAGGTGCCACAATACTACTATTGCTGAAGCGATTAGCTGAAGTCAGCTCATTTAATTTCAAGACATCATTCGTTGTGGTTGTATTAAGTGTTACATTAGCAGTCGCTGGTGTGATGCTATACAAATCATCACGAGCAACGTCTTTATCATAAACTGTATATAATGCATCGAAATTACGACCTGCCGCAGTTGTTGAAGTATATTCAGCTAATGGATGACTTAAATTACCACTTCCAATTGAAACCGCTGCAAATAAGTGATCAGTCGCTGCATCTTTGAAAATGGCAAATGATGGAGCTGCATAGAAGCGAGGACTCGTACCATTATTTTGATGTAAATTTAAAAGTCGTGTTGGAGGTTTTGCAAAACTACCAATTGCTGCAGCATGATTATCTAAATCAATACGGAAAACTTGACCGCCTAAATCCCCAAAATAGAGATGATCAACGAGACCATCATTATCTCGATCGACTGTTTTAATTTCATTTACAACACTATATTGAATATTTGCATCTCGAACAGCAATCACGCCACTTCTTGCATCTGGTGAACTTGTTGCTGACGCATCTTTACTTGCCCACCATAATAAATTGCCATTTAAGGCATCAAACATATAGACACCAGCACCTTTATCGGTTCTGGTACTGCTTGCTTGATCATAAGTATCAGACTCATAACCCATATCATAGCCACCACCGACAAACATGACTAATCTACGGCCACCATTCCAATTTACCCAAGCAATTTTGGGTTTAGACCAGCTTTGCCCCATATATTGTAATTCTGAAAATGTTGTACTGTTATTATTGTAATAAACTTTTTGTGAAGCAGGATCAATATGGAACTTGAGTGCAGGATTATTCATATCTTTCAGGTCAAGTGAATAATAACTACGCCCACCCATACGTAAGCCACCATAAACCAGTTGCTTACCTTGCAAATTGCCTCCATCCCCAATTGACTTACCTCTACCTACAGTCAGTATACCATTGGACTCTGGCACATATTCTGTATAGGAGGTCCATGGACCATCAACTCCATAATAAATATCAGTTGTTCGACTTTGCGTAGTCTCAACACTCTTAAAAGCATCACTTTGGTTTTGAATCATCTCATGCGGGACAAATGCAAAAACCTCCTTTCCACCTTCATTACTACTGGTCACTGTACCATCACTTGCAGTGGTTTCGGTATAATCAGGCACTTTAACAACATGTAAAACACCTTGTGTTGAACCAAATAATACATAGTCTTCACGATTTGTCGTGGTAATTGAGTCAGCAGTACTGTTGTAATTAACTTTCCCTCTATTTGATAATAATAAAGGAGATGAATGCAGGACAGCCCCAACCTGACGCTCATCTAGTAATTTCATTAAATTTGAATATTGAGGATCAGTAGTTGCCCAATCTCTTCTTCTTACTTCGTTTAGGGTTGTCCCACCACTAACTCCTGTACTAGTTACAGTACGATTGGTCAGAACTTTCCGGTTTTCTTCAGTTACAGTGTTTTTTATTATTGTGCCAAGCTTAAGTTGCGAATAAACCCCACCCATCCGTGCAAATAACTCACTTCCTCTGGTTTTTACATCTGCCTTTTGGGTAGCCTCTACACTGCTTACAGGAGGTGCCCAATAGTCATAAACACCCTCTGCAATACGTCCTATATCATCTAATACAATTTTATCATTTTTACCAATCAAACGACCCAGATTGTTTAGATGATATTTTTTCATATTACCCACCCACAGTTTGTGAGCTTGAATCTGTCCAACAATCGGAGTAGGTTTAAATTGCGAATAATAGGCATCGGTTTGAACCAATGCTGGATGTAAAGGATCCTGAGGAATTGTCGGTGCGCCTGTCGTTATAAAAGGAATATCAACATTTTTGACTTCCTCAATAAATGCTAAAATACGATTTGCTACAGCCTGTTCATCTTTTACAGAATAATACCCACCTTTACCATGTAAACCTGTTTTTGCAGCCCACTGCTGATCGCCCAAAACATCTTTTATATTATTTTGATAAGCTGCTGTGTAATCAGCATCAATTCTAGAATCCGTTGTCAGCTCGGCATCATAATCTCGAAACTTAGGTGAAAATGAGAACCCTGTTCCAAATGCCACCACCGTTGATTTGACAGGCATTTTAATTTTTGTCATTCCAGCAGCTAATAAAGTCGCTGCTTGATTAACACATTGCCATGCAGCGCCTGCAGTCGCTGATTGACCAGCACCGCCAGTACACAATGTTGGTGATAAGGCGTTACCACTTGCCAATACCGAATCAATCTTAGTCTTGCTATAGGCAAGGCTATCGTCTACTGGTGACCCTGAAGTTAATGTAAGAATACCATAACCTGAGCATTGATCTGCCGCGATGTCGGCACCTGTACTAGTTTTTAGCAAAGCATCTGCAGCATCACCATAACCTTGCGCTACAGGCACTTGCTTTTCTTGATCATTCGTCTGAGAAATACGCAACCCAGTAACGATATTACTTAAAATTTCCCGATTAGCTGCTGTCAAAGGTATAGGACGCGTAACATTAGCACTACCATCTACTGGACTAGCAGTATGTTTAGGAAAAAAAGATAAGCCTATTTGAATGCCTTCCCCTAAATTTGGATTATTAATCACGCTCAGGGCACTGCGTTTTATCATCGTCAAACGGCTATAATATTTGATTGCAGAATTATTTTTATCTGGGCAATACATTGCATCAAAGGCATAGGTTTTTCCATTATAAGTGACAGATTCACGTTCAGTGAAGTATTTCTCCGGATTTGGACACTGCGCATTCGGATAATCTATCTGAATTGAAGTACTCCCCCCACTGGTTCCACTTGGTTCTGGTGACACAAAGGATGAGTTATCCAAATTAAGCACCACTCGTGCTTTACCATCCCCAGCTAAAGCTGCTCGGTAAATCTCAATATCACTTGCATAGTTATTTGCTGTCACACAGAGCATCAAAGTTGTGAGTACTGAGAGCTTGAATGTTGCCACTTTTGCTATTTTTTTCATTTTCCAATCCCCTCAAAATTAAAATGCTTGAGTAAGGTTATATTCAGCTACATGCGTACTTACTGGTACACCAAGATTTTGCAGACATTCTGCGACACTTTTATCCATCCCTGCTGTGGCGCTAACACCACTCGGAATCACAACTTGATTCATATGCGTTGAAAAACATGCGTTAATATCTTCAGCAGATGCAGAACTCATAGATGGAAGAATAGAAGTAGCCATAACCATAATCCTTTCTGCTTTATCAATTTTTGCAGAATCCACATCCGTACCTAATTGCACAAAAGAGAAAGCCTTATCCAACCCCACCACTTGATTTGCCGAATTAGTATTTACTTTAATCATCACTTGCGTCATGACAGCTCGACGACCACTGGTGAAAAAATTATTGCTACTATCCATTTTGCAAAAACCATCTACACCTAACTCACTATTAGAAGGTGAAGTACCAGAACTCCAGGAAATTGAACTTGCATTAGCAAAATCAAAGAAATCTAATTCTGAACCACGGTAACAAAAAACGAGTTCTTTCCCCTTATTTTCATCACGCTTAATCCAACCAAATAAACCATTCGGAGAAAGGTTAAAGGTCAGTTTTTTGGGATTTTCTACATTAAAGATTGCCGAGTCTGAATTTTGTAAAAGCAATTGTTGTGCTTGACTATTTGTCGCAATATTTAATGCCGTTATACTGCCTCGTATTGCTAATATTCCGACTACGGTAATAACAAGTAATAAAATCAATACAACAATCAACGTTGCTCCGCTTTGCTTATTTTTCATTATTCACGCTCCCCAAGTGCATTTCTCAAAGCTACTGTCTGAGAAACTACTTGACGAATATATTTTGGATCTGTTGATGTCCTGACTTTTACTGTTTGATCTAGTACAGTAAATTCTTGATCAGACTTGACAGCCGACTCTGCACCGACTGACTGTGTAGAACGAACCAACATCCCTACTTGAAGAGATAAAATCCGAGGACGTGGAGCAGTTAATGCCATATAGTCTTTAATAGAAACATACTGATGTATTATATTTGTCACAGGTGTACTGGCAGATGTGTCTGTTTCAGAATCTTGTATACCAAATAACACCCTAAACTGATCCACTCGTTTAATGATAATTTGTCCTGCCCCTCCTAAACCTGTAATTATTGACGGAGC
The DNA here is from genome assembly GCF_022601715.1 of Acinetobacter zhairuonensis. Classification (GTDB taxonomy): domain Bacteria; phylum Pseudomonadota; class Gammaproteobacteria; order Pseudomonadales; family Moraxellaceae; genus Acinetobacter. Next base: position 105,524 of record NZ_JAKVIM010000007.1, read on the forward strand.
TGTTGCAGGTATCGTTGCTGCTATAGGTGGTATTGCTGTCGAATCAGCGGCATGAAAATCACCAATTGCATAGTAACCAGCATCACATGCCAAAGCGAGTGGTGAGCTTTCATTGCTACTAGCATTATCATCTGCTCTTAAAAAATAACGCTGGACATAAACACGAAGATTTTCAGTTTTCGGGAAAAGGATGGGATTTCCCTCACAATCAAAACCACCATCATAGTTATTACCATTAATTGTATATTGTGGTAGGTATTGGATCACCAACTGATCACTTCTCAATTCTGTTCCAGAGGTATCTTCAACATTCGAGGAGCCAGTCCAAGCATTTCCAGTTCCTACTGTAGCCAAACGATCATCGCTTTGAGAAACTAAAAAATCAGCAAGCGTTATTGTAGTCGGAATTGTTGGTTTTACTGTCGATGCACTGGTTTCAACATCAGCAGAGTCTTTTGTTGTTAGTACTACACCTCCATATAGGGTTCCATCATTTATTTCGGCCTTTTTAGTATTCAAGTTGCTCATTCGAATATCTTTAGTTATATAATTTAAACCAAAGTTTGCATTATCCTGTAACTCTGCCACCCCTTTTTGCATTGCAGCACTACGTTGTCCGGTGATAAATAACAAGACTGCAGCTGCTGTAATAATCAACCCTAGTGTAAGAGAAATCATTAATTCAATTAATGTGAAACCTAATTGTTTTTTATTCATTTTAGTAGGTCTCCATAATCACACAGGTTGATGGACGATTACCAACCGACCCATTATTATAGGATGTACCCTTAGTACAATCTCCAGAGCCATTACCATTTGTTGCACTGGTATCTCCCCAAGCGACGTAAAGACAATTTCTCCCATCTTGATTTTCCACACATGGCAACATATTCACAGTCATTCCCAAATTCGAAGCTTTTTGAGTCACTTGAGCCACATCAAAATCCGCCAGATTCGCTGCCGTACAAGTAGCTGTCATACAGTTTATTGTAAAACCCGCTTGATTTCCTGGGTCAGATGTTTGTGATTTATAAGTAGCAAATCCATCACGATTAGCACGAATCCTCTCTGCCATATCACGTGCAATATTCATGGCTTGAACACGGTTAATTGCTTCTGAAGTCGCTTCAACTGCACGATACTGCAAGGCAATAAACCCTAAAATACCAATAGCCAAGACTAGCAATGCAACCAAAATCTCGATTAAGCCCACACCTTTTTGACTCGATCTATTAGATTTCATGAGCATGTCCCTTCTGCAACTTGTTGAATTGTTCCCATTTTGGAAATACTGATTGTTTTAGACAAGGAACCAGATGATTTTTCACAGATAACAAAGGATGTATCCGAATTTACCCCCTTGATTAGACCTGTAGATAAAAATGTAATAGTCGTTGGTGAACCTGTTTTTAAAATTGCTTTTCCACTCGGCATCCAGTTCAACGTAGTAAAATCAGTATTTGTTGTATCTTTAAGTGCCAAATTTTTATCAGCAATATTTGTAGTATTCAAATTCACTGTGATTTCTTTACGTTCAAGCGCTGCTTTTGCTCTTGCCTGTACAAGTACATTCGCTAATTCTTGTGAACTTTTTTTAAGATTTTGTTTTAGTAATAGATCTGAAAAAGATGGAGCTGCAATCATGGCTATAATCGCCAAAACAGCAATTGTCACCATCAGCTCAATTAAAGTAAACCCTCGAATCTTATGCATACACCTTCCCCCAAGGTAACAAACCTTTACCCTATTTAAAATCATATTTATTTTTCTGACAAAACGAAGATAATCTGGATAAAAGGCATAAAAAAACAGATGATTGTCAAAAACCAATCATCTGTCAAATTCTCAATAAAAATAAAATGTTAAGCGATTATCACTTTATGCTTGTGTTACAGGAATACGTAACTCTTTCGGTAAGCTAAAGGTAATATTTTCCTCTCGACCAGTAAGTTCTTCGGGTACTTTTGCACCCCAGTCTTGCAAACGTTGAATCACTTGCTTAATCAGAATTTCTGGTGCAGAAGCGCCTGCTGTCACTCCAATTTTAGTATTCTCATTAAACCAACTTTGCTCTAGCTGCTCTGCATTATCAACCAGATATGCTGCTTTCCCCATACGCTCAGCTAGTTCACGTAAACGATTCGAATTTGAAGAATTCGGAGAACCCACTACCAGCACCACATCGCATTGCTCTGCTAAATCACGCACCGCATCTTGGCGGTTTTGAGTGGCATAGCAAATATCATCTTTACGTGGTCCCTGAATGTTCGGGTATTTCTTACGTAACGCATCAATCACTTTTGCCGTGTCATCAATTGACAGTGTCGTTTGTGTCACAAAAGCCACTTTGTCAGGATGACGTACATCGAGTTGCGCAACATCTTCTTCATCTTCAACTAGATAAATGTCACCGCCATTTTTCTTGTCATACTGCCCCATGGTGCCTTCAACTTCCGGGTGCCCTTCATGACCAATCAGAATCGCTTCCACACCTTCACGGGCATATTTAGTCACTTCTATATGCACTTTAGTCACCAATGGACAGGTCGCATCAAAGACTTTTAAACCACGGCGTTCTGCTTCTTGCTGTACTGCCTTAGACACACCGTGTGCGCTAAAAATCACAATATTGTCATCAGGAACTTCATCGAGTTCATCGACAAAAATTGCGCCACGCTGACGTAAGTCATCTACCACAAATTTATTATGTACCACTTCATGACGTACATAAATCGGGGGCTGAAAACACTCAAGTGCACGATTTACAATCGCAATGGCTCGGTCTACCCCTGCACAAAAACCACGCGGATTAGCCAATACAATTTCCATAAAACCCTCATTGCTCACTTAAATGCACGTCATACGTTGCTAAATTTATGTAAACTAAAATACAGCTAGCTATTTAGTTTACAGCTCGTCTACTCTAAAATAGAGAAGATATTTTATCATATCAGGAAAAATATCATGTCGGGTCTCTTGTTTGTCGTTTCTGCTGCCTCAGGAACTGGCAAAACATCTCTCGTAAAAGCCCTACTTGAACGTGTAAACAACCTACATGTTTCTGTGTCTCATACTACGCGTGGTCAACGCCCTGGCGAACTCGATGGTGTACATTACCATTTCACCCAAAAAGAAGATTTTCTGACTTTGGTTGAACAAGGCGGGTTTATTGAGTATGCAGAAGTTTTTGGCAATTATTACGGTACAGCACAAGCGACTGTAAAAGAACAATTGGCCAAAGGACATGATGTTTTACTTGAGATTGACTGGCAGGGTGCGCAGCAAGTGCGTAAATTATTTCCAGAATCAAAACAGATTTTCATTTTACCACCAAGCCAGTTTGATTTACGTCAACGTTTATCTAACCGTGGTACAGACAGCGTGGAAGTGATTGAACATCGCTTGAGTTGTGCTGTTGAAGATATGCAGCAGTTTGTGAATTTTGACTATGTCATTATTAATGATGACTTTAATAAAGCGCTGCATGATTTGGAGTCGGTCATTACTGCAAATCGTCTGGTTCTCACCCAGCAAGCCAATCGCCATCAGGATCTGATTCAGAAGCTGATCACGCCTGTCGAATCGTGATTAAAACTTGAGTCTCAACTGAAAGCATTTTATACTGCACAGTCTGTTTCAGCATTAGCATTTAAACGAGAACACTTATGGCACGCGTAACCGTTGAAGATTGTTTAGACCATGTAGACAACCGCTTTGAGCTTGTACTAGTGGCAAGCAAACGTGCGCGTCAACTCGCACGTCAAGGTATCGAACCAACTGTAGAATGGGACAATGATAAACCAACAGTGGTTGCATTACGTGAAATTGCGGTCGGTCACGTTTCAAAAGATATTTTGAAGCAACGTGAGCAAGACTATCAAACTTCAAGCCTTGATCTTGCACTTTCTGCAAACAATCTTAATTTAGATGGTTTTTCTTTCCAATAAGTTAGAAAAATTATGTAAAAGCCTAGTTTTTAACTAGGCTTTTTTATGCTTGGAACTTTAATATTTCTTCAAGAACAGTTATAACATTAACTCAAACCATTCTATTTTTTATAAACTGACGATTTGCGAATTTTCGACAAAAAATTTGACAAGTTTCGCACTTTGCTTTTTATTAAAAACTGAAATGATGCATAGCTTTTTCATGGTATAGGTAAAGGTGTTATATGCCAGGCGCAGAAGTCAGCCAAGCCAAACAACAACTCAATGTGATTATCGACGCTTATCTGAATGAAAGTGAAGTCGAACGAGTGCTTGCGGCCTGCGATTATGCCGATATTGCCCATGATGGAATTACCCGCAAAAGTGGTGAACCCTACATTTTGCATCCGATTGCCGTCAGTTGTATTTTGGCGCATATGCGCTTAGACGCTGAAACCTTAATGGCAGCACTATTACATGATGTGATTGAAGACACCGATTTTAGCAAAGAAGATATTAGCGAAAAATTTGGACGCACCGTGGCAGAGCTGGTCGATGGCGTCACCAAACTCAGCCATTCCAGTGATAAAGAATATAACAAAGCAGCCTCTTTCCGAAAAATTTTACAAGCCACCCTACAAGACCCACGTGTCATTATTATTAAATTAGCCGATCGCTATCATAATATGACCACACTGGAGTCACTACGACCCGACAAACGTGCACGTATTGCCCAAGAAACTTTTGATGTGTTTGTGCCTATGGCACGCTTGGTCGGCATGAATGAAATGGCGGACAATCTTGAACATTTGTGTTATCAGAATCTTGATCTGGACATGTTCAACAATGTGCAAGAAGCTTTAGCCAAAACCAAGCCGAAACGCTGTGAATATCAAGCCCTCTGGGAAAAAAACCTCACGTCGCTCCTACAACAACACCAAATTAGCGGTCGCATTAAAAAGAAAAATAACAATATTGAACTACTCCGCCACTTCGTAAAAAATGATATTGATTTACAAGAACTAACCCATAGCCATGCCTTTGAAATCATTCTACAAAGTATCGCTGATTGCGATAATCTTGCCGAAATTCTAAAAGAACATTTCCAAGTCTTGTCGTATCAAGATCATATTCGTCGCCCCCTACCTGGTGGCAACCAATCTTTGATGATGCGCCTTAAGGGTGAAAAAACCACACTTTCTCTTACCCTACAGACCGAACTGATGCGTAAAGCGGCACGTTTTGGCGTGGTACTCGGTGAAAACGCACCACAGGCTTGCCGATCTGCCATCCAAGCCTCCATGCAAAACTTGAATGTGCTGATTGATAGTAGTTGTGCCAAAACCACGTTTAATGATTTGCTGGATTATCTACATCAAGAAAAAATTTGGGTCTATACTCCGCACGGGCAATTACACGAATTACCGCAAGGTGCTACAGCCGTCGATTTTGCCTATTCTGCCAGCCTATTCTTGGGTAACCACGCGGTTGGGGCGAAAATTAATGGTGAAACCAAGCCATTATCAACCCCACTTCTCAGCGGACAAGTGATCGAAATTATTACCGATGTGCTTGCCACACCAAATCCAGACTGGCTCAGCTTTATTAACACCCAAAAAGCCCGACGTGCCATTCAAAACATTTTGCGTGATCAAGATGTGGAAGAACAACAATTGGTGGGTGAACAAGCCCTGAACCGCGCGCTCAAACTCTTTAATCGCTCAACCAATGATCTTACCGAGGATGATTGGTTAGACCTACTGCAATGGCGTCATTTAGACTCTAAAGATCGCCTATTTCAGCAAATCGCAGTGGGTGACTTATTACCTCAACTGGTAGCCAATCATTTATTTGCCCAAGAACAATCAGTTGAAGAGCATAGCTCTGATCGTCTAATCCAAGGTACCGAGGGTGTTGATGTCAAATATGCCCACTGCTGCAATCCGGTACTCGGTGATCCAATTCAAGGACATCTTTCACGTCGCGGCTTGATCGTGCATCGTGCCCGTTGTCACAACCTGTTGCATGAACAGCACTTACATCCAGAAAATATTATGCCTCTGCAATGGGCGTCTGAAGACCTTGATGACGTTAGCTTTACTGCCTACCTGTGCATTGACATGGAAATGGATGATGAACAAATTTCTGATTTGATTTATCAATGTCGTAAAGCCAAAACAGGGGTAGAAATGGTGCGTAATTATGACCATAAAACCTACGTCAACATTGTGGTCAACAATCGTAAGCAAATTGCCCAGATTATTCGTGACTTACGCATGCACTACGGCTTCCCTCGTATTACCCGCCTGACCATTCCATTAAGTGTGACCGAAGCCCCAATCGCAAGTTAATCAATTAAATCGATAGGGCTTCTGTATCTGAATACAATCCTTTAAGATGTATTCAGATATAAAAGGAGAAATCGATGTCCCGCCAAGTCATTCATACAGAAAATGCCCCTGCTGCTATTGGTACTTATTCACAAGCCATTCTCGTTGGTGAAACACTTTATCTTTCAGGGCAAATCGGCTTAGATCCGTACAGTATGGAATTGGTTGAAGGCATTGAAGCGCAAATCCGCCGCGTATTTGACAACTTAAAGGCCGTGTGTGAAGCCGCTGGTGGCTCATTGGCCGATATCGCCAAACTGAATATCTTTTTAACCGATTTATCCAATTTTCAATTGGTGAATCAGATTATGGGCGAATACTTTGCGCAACCCTATCCAGCACGTGCCGCATTAGGCGTTGCCAGTCTTCCAAAAGGTGCTTTGGTTGAAATGGATGGTATTGTGATTATTCCACAGTAATTGATCCTACCCATCCCCCCGCTTTAAATATTTAGATCTAAATAACCTAACTCCTTTGCGCGAAATCTGAGCAACACTCAGATTTCCGCTTAGATGATATTTTTTTATTCAAATTCCCAATGATAATAATTCTCTTTTCAAATGAATTTGATTGACAAACGATAACAATTATCAATAATATTACTTATCGTATTTAATTTAGTATGGCTTACAGCAATGTACGTATGTTTGTGTCGTGGTATTACAGATCAAGATATTAAAGATGCCGTTGCCAGCGGTGCAGAAAGCTATCGTGAAATCCGCGACATGCTTGATCTTGGCACTTGCTGTGGTCGCTGTGCACCTGAAGCCCGCGCTATTATTAGCGATGAAGTTGCTGAAATTGCTGCAAGAATTGCTGTTGCTGCTTAACCTCAAATAATCATAATAATCAATATAATGATCTAATCGATCATTTCTCCTCCTCGCCTCTGACTCTAAGCGGGTTTTTTTTATAGTTTAATATCCAATTGTTTTTGATTGCGATTTTCATTTGCTGTTCAATAAAGCACTCGCCTTTCCGATTATTCTTGTTTAAGATTTATAGAACTACAAGGGCTATAACACCCTACTCATACAATTTTAAATCAGCATTGATTGATGGAGTTTATGCTATGAAAGGCAATCGCGATGTGATTAACCAGTTAAATCAGGTACTCTATCATCATTTAACTGCTATTAACCAATACTTCTTACACTCTCGTATGTTCAACGATTGGGGTATTGAACAGCTCGGTTCTGCAGAATATAAAGAATCCATTCGTCAAATGAAGCATGCAGATAAAATTATTGAACGTATTTTGTTTTTAGAAGGCTTACCGAATCTACAACATTTGGGCAAACTTTATATTGGCCAGCATACAGAGGAAGTCCTCAATTGTGACATTCGCAAAGTGAAAGAGAATATTGAAAGCATCAAAACTGCAGTAACTCTGGCAGAACAAACTTTAGATTACGTAACGCGTGATTTGGTTCAAGAAATTTTAGAGAAAGAAGAAGAATACTGGGACTGGCTTACCACTCAACTCGATTTAGTCGAAAGTGTTGGCATTGAGAATTATATTCAAAGCCAACTTTAATCGATAAAAAAGCCAGCGAAAGCTGGCTTTTTTATGTCTTTTACTTGATTGGTTCCAACAAGGATTCATAGCTGACATCAACATGCTTCAACTGTTTTAACAACCACAACTGATGGCGTGCCCCCTGCTCATCACCATTAAAAGCAAGAACACGCGCATATTTCAACAAATCATATTTGGTTGGATAGCATTGCACCATCTCATAAATTTGCTGTAATTCTGCCTTGGTGAGTAAGGTATTGGGATTCAATCGAATCCATGCAATTCTGCGACTTAGTTCATCCAAAACATAAATCCGATCATGGTTGGTAATTTTTTCAGGTGTCTTTTCATAACGCATGGATTGATTGAGTTTCGGTACGGCCACCATATAATCACGATGTATTAACACCAAAAGTAAACCACCCACAATAAATATCATCTGCGTATATTTTGGCGCTAAAGTCCAGACTTTAAGTTCTGTCTCTTGCGACAAAACCAAGCCGACAATAAACCCTAAAGGCAACAAGAAATAGGCGTAGTTTTGTGGATACTCCAATAAGGCATGCACCAATACTGCCACAATCATCAGAATACCAATCACGGATTCAGTGGAATTCACACGACTAATTAATCGATACGCCAAATAAATTAAATAGCCAAGGAATGGCAAGCCAATGAGTAATCCGTTCCAGACTAGAAAATCAAGTACAAAATTATGTGAACTACGTATCCATTCTGGGACACGGTAATATTCACTCACTGCGACTTGCGCCACACTGGTCTGGTTCCAGCCATATCCAAACCATGGACGATCCGAAATGGCATATAACATCTGCTGCCAAATGCCGAGACGTAAATGTCCCGTACTTGCACGCTCAATTGCTGTTGGGGAGTTAGCAATTGCCAAATGCGAAGCTTGTGCAATCCAGTGATCCAAAGCTGGCTTTGCTAAAATCAAAGCAATAAACAATCCCACCCAAGTCAGTATTATATACCATTTAAGATGCAAATATCCTCTATATTGCTGATAGAAGAAATACGCTAAAAATAGAATACAAACCACCCATGAGGTTCTAGACTGGCTTAAGACTAAGGCTATTATTATCGTTAATGAGCAAAAATTTAAAATCCAAGCCTTAAGCTTACTTTTCTCAAATAAATACAAGCTCGCCATTAAGGACAAAATGAGGAATGTTGCCATATTATTTGGCTGAGCAAAATTTGCATAAGGTCTATTGCTGCGCAAATTTGCAATACCGGGAATATGATTTTCAATCGTGAGCCACTGACAAATTGCCATCAACCCAGATAGAGTTCCGACTATTAGCAAAACATAACTAAAAATAGTGAAGGCTTGCTCTCGATCTGTTTGTGTTAAAGATAGGTTATAACCTAATACGGCACTTAACCAAAAACCAATAACAAATAAACAGGAAATTAATGCAACACTAAAAAAGAATTCTAGCCCAAATATCCATTGCAAGATTGGGATAAATGCCATAGCCACCAATGGCAATGTCAATACAGGCAACTTAATCTTTTGTTGCAGAAAAATAGCAGTAAGTGCAAATAATGATAAAAATGCAAACAGCTCGCCTGTATAGGTTACCCACGGACGATAATGGACAGGCAAAAGCCAAGCCAGTGCAATAAGCACACTGACAAGTAGTGAGAGGATAAATTTCATTGGAGGCTATAATTGCAGAACTGCACATAGTATAATTCAAAATGTTGGTTTTTTCTGATCTTTCATATTTGAAATTCCTAATTTTGGAAAGATCTGTAATATAGATTCTTAAAAATCCATAACACAATAATGATGTCTAATCTTGTAATATTCTTACATACATTACTAATTATAAATGAAATTTAATAAATAATACATCACAAAATTGCTCTACACACCAAAGAGATAATATGATTAAATTTAAAAGATAGCATGTCCATACCGTAACCATCTTTTTCCAACTTAAGTTTTTCTTTATGATAGATCAATTGATTTTTCTCGAGACCGAGAATGAAGAAGAATATTGTTATTGTGACCCGTAATCTTCCACCTCTAGTCGGCGGAATGGAAAGATTAAATTGGCATATCGCGGATGAATTATCTCAAAATAATCAGGTCACAATAATAAGTCACTTTGCAGCAAAACCGCTCGCTCCAACCAATACCACATTTTATTCAGTGCAACTTAACCCGTTGCCCTTTTTTCTAGTATTAAGTTTCTTACGCACCTTATGGTGTTGCTTAACTCAACCTGTCGATATACTTTTTGCAGGGAGTGGCCTCACAGCACCAATCGTGGTAATACTTGCTAAAATTTTTAGAAAAAAGAGCATAATTTATATACATGGGTTAGATATCGGCACAAACAGTACGCTCTACAAAATATGCTGGGTTCCGTTAATTTGCCAAGCTACCCAAATTATTGCCAACAGTAATCCAACTTACCAATTATGTATTCAAAAGAAAATTTCTAAAGATAAGCTCAGCATTATTCACCCAGGTGTAAGTTATCCAGCGAAGCCTATAAATTTAAAATTGATAGATGAAATTAAAGAAAAATATCACCTAAAAGATAAAAAAATTTTAATTTCTGTTGGACGCCTAACGCAACGTAAAGGTTTAAATGAATTTATTGATCTAAGTTTTTCTAAAATAATTCAACAAATACCAAATACTGTTTTAGTTATTATTGGTGATACACCGAACCAATCACTCAATAAGAACTTACAAACAAAAGAACTCATTTTATCTACAGCAAAACGACATCAGATAGAAAAAAATATTATTTTTACTGGCAATATTATTAACGACAATGTGTTATCAAGTTTTTATTATTTAGCCGATTTACATGTTTTTCCAGTTAAGGATATGCCAGAAGATCCAGAGGGCTTCGGCATGGTAGCAATTGAGGCAGCGGCACATGGAACACCTACAATAGCTTTTGCTACAGGAGGTATTATTGATGCTGTTAAAACTCAAATATCTGGTAGACTTATTGGAAATGGAAATTATCAGCATTTCACACAAGAAGTGATTGCTTTCATCAATCAACCTCTTGAACAAGAGAAAATTAAAGAATTTGCTAGTAAATTTTCATGGAATAAATTTGGGGAAAAAATTCGTAAAAATTTTTAAATATAAATTCCTTTAATTCCTTAATGATAAGCAAGCATATATTTTTTCTCTAAAATATGCAGCAATCTATTTGATTGTTCGGAAGATGCTTCTTCAAAACTCTGAATACATAAGAATTTTATTTCATTACTATTCGCCAATATATGGATTTTATGTCTAATTAATTTTTCTGAATCACGGTTAAAACAAATCATCATACAATCATTATCAGGTTGAAGTACAGCATTATCATTAATAATTTCAAGATGATTCGACAAAAAAATAGAAACATGCTGCTCTAGATTCCTAAAACGATGTTTTATATTATTAAAGAAAATCTCATGATTTTTCTCATAAAACAAGCTAATGGTATTTTTAATTTGGGGGTGAGGATAGTGGGGTGACTTAAAATATCTCTTTTTAAAGCCTGCAAGCTCTGCTGATTTCATTTGCTGTAACAAGCTCATTGAACGATTAATTTTAAATAACTTCTTCAGAATTAAATTTAACATCTGACTTAACAGCAAACGTAAACTCCCGTATTTTTTTATATAGGACCAGTGTCCCTTGAGTACCACATTATCTTTTGAAAAAAAATCTTCTATATATACAGGTTTGAGAATAATAAAATCATCATTCAAGTAAATATATTTCTCAGATAAATTAGGAATTCTATGAATTACCGATTCAATAGAAATTGAATTAAATGTAGGAAGTACCTCTTCGTATTCTCTAAAGATAACTAAATGATCAATAATCTCAATTTTTGGGTCATTAAGTAAACTATCTGGTAAAAACATAGGTTTTTGGCCATCAGTAACAATAAATATTTTTCTTATCCATGTTGCATTTTTCATTAAAGATTGTAAGCAATACCCCAGTTCGCCATTATTGATAAACCGTGTAACTTCTTTCGAACTAGGTATCATTTTTACGGAAAGATGCTTATCATGGCATGATTTCTTTTGCTTAAGTATAGGATCACTACCATCTACCCACGTAATTACAACATCTATACTTTGCTTCATAAATAAACCAGCTTGATATGATATTTTAAAAATGAAATATTAAAAACCTTGCTTTTTATTTAATAAATACCCCCTATTTTAAAAAATAATTACAATCATACCTCAAATGAACTTTTCTTAGGATACCTAGAATTAAATGCATGTAAAACCTTTTCTGAATAAAAATTAAAATTAACAGTCAACTCCCCATCATTTAAACAAATCATATTGCATCTTTTCTCGATTATATCCAAACATACATCAGAAATATTATCATCACGTACATTATAAAAATTACCTCTAATATCTGGATTTACTGGAAAAAAAAACCCATTAACAAGTTGAACATTTCTGACTGCATACTGATTTATATCAGTAGGTTGCCTAAATTTATTACTACAAACCAATTTCAAAAAAGACTCATCTAACTCCCATGTTTTAAAAAAACTCTCTTTCAAATATGAAATAGGTAAATGCGGAGTTTTCAAGAAAGAAAAACTACTATAAGGATAGTTCAACATATTTAACAGAAAGCCTTTTCGGTATATTGGATTATATATTTTAAAAAAAAACTTTCTAATAACTTCCTTTTTATTGTAATATTGATTAACAAATGAAATTGATCTATGTCGGATACATCCAAAAATATTATCGACACCTTTCTGTCTTAAACTATCCATCACAAAATAGTCACAAGGTAGTCCATTTTTAAAGAAAAAATCTTCACTAACTGACTTATTTATAAAAAAATCATCATTAAAATAAACAAACTTATCAGATAAATCTTTTATTTTATGGATGTTCAACTCTATAGTATGTGAATTAAATGTTGGCAAAAAAGCATCATCAATAAAATCAGAGTGTTTAACTAAATTTAACTTAGGATGATCTTTCTTCAACCACAATGGAAAGTGACCAGAAGTGACTAGATGAATTTTCCTAACCCAAGGACAATTTTCTTCAACACTTCTAAACCAATAGTTTAAATTATTCCAATCTCTAAATCTATTAACAGAAGTTCCATAGATATTTTTAGAATCTAATTCTTTATATGCCAAATAACTATTTCTCCACTCAACATCATTAGAATCCACCCATAAAATAACAAAGTCAATTTCATTCAAGATAATACACCTCTTCACTAAAGTTTTATAATTTCATCACAAAATTCAGATATATTCTCACTATGGGTAATAATAATTATTGTTTTTTCGCCAGTATATTTTAAGATATCCATATAAACAGATAGTTCTGTTTCTTTATCTAATGCACTTGTGGCTTCATCCATAAAAATTACATCTGGATTCTTGTAAAGTGCTCTTGCTATCCCTATTCTTTGGCGTTGTCCTCCTGAAAGCCTTACTCCTCGCTCTCCAATTTTTGTTTCATAACCATCGATCAACTCTTCATTAATAAAGTCATCAATATTAGCTATTTTTGCTGCCTTTATAACTGCTTGTTTATCAATTTGGTTCTTTTCAACCCCAAAAGCAATATTCTCCTCAACTGAAGAGTCCGATAAATAAATAAATTGAGGTACATAACCTATTTTATTTTGCCAATCAGATACATTATTCTCATTTATTTCTACACCATCTATTAAAAGCTCTCCACTCTGAGGCTTTAACAAACCAAGTAAAATATCCATCAATGTGCTTTTTCCCGAACCACTCCTCCCAACAACCCCTATACTCATAGCTTTTTTAATTATAAGATTAAATCGATCAAGAACAGGCTTATCTAATGATGACGGATAAGCATAATGAACATTCCTAAGTTCAATACACTCTTTAAAATTCACTAACTTATTAGAATCTTTATCCTCAAGTACATCTTCATCAACAACTTTTAAGCGTAAATCATTATGTATTTTTTCAAATACTATAGAGACAAACTTCATTTTGGCTACAGCTCTATAAATATTCTGCGCTGCTGGCAGCATTCGATATGCCGCAAATCCGTATAGCCCAAGAACAGGTAAAACTATTTCTATTTTATTTGACAACATCACCAAAGTTATTGCCAAAACAATTAAACTACAATAACCAATTGTTTCTACAATATATAATGGAACCTGACTGACAGTATTATTTGTTGCCAAATTTTTTGCATAAACGCGAGACTGATTATTAAAATATTGTAGATAGTTTTTTATGGCATTGTTTATCTTAACATCTTTGATTCCAGACAAAACCTCCTGACACACTCTATACCTTTCCTTATTCGCATATTGAAACTCTCTACCAATTCGCTCTAGAAGCTTTCTAATATTTATAAATATAATAGTGTAAATAATACTAAGACTACAAACCACCCCTATTGCCATGATAGGGTGATATATAAAAATCACTAAAACCATAGCAAACAAAACCAAACCGTATGATATTATTTGTAAAATAGGCTGAATAACATTATTAACAAGTTGATCCACTTCAGAAAGAATATTTTTAGATAATTCAGAACTATTCTTCTGAAGAAAAAAATCATAATCTTGCATTAAATATATCTTTAACAATCTTGTAGAAAAGTAATGACGCTGTAAACTTAAAAATCGGCTTAAAACATATTGATTTATAACTTTAAATCCAGAAGAAAGTAAAACCACAGCCATTGACATAACACCTAGCTGAATAACAAACTCTTTAAAGTTATTAGATTTAAAAGTCATGTAAAAATTGTGAATTGTCTTATTTGTATTTATAATCTCTGGATTTGAAATAACAGCCAAAAATGGCATAATTGAAAGAACACCTGCTGTTTCAATACAAGCCATAATAACTGTAAAAATTAGAACAATAATAAATTTTCTCTTGTCTAATGGAGTAAAAATCTCCCAAAGGTTTCTTAAAATACTAATAAAACTCATTAAATTAATTGCCTTTATACATCAGTGCCGTAATTTGTTCCGAAATTAATCCCATTAAGAACACCATAATACTACCTGTATACAATAATGCACTCATATTAGTAAATCGATGATATTCATAAAGTGTATATCCATACCAACTAGTTGCCGTCAAAGCTAAAATGACAGCTATTGGTAAAAATATTTTCAAAGGCGAAAAAAGTGTTGCAACCTTAAAAATTATTAGAAAAAAACGCACTCCATCTTTAACTGGATGAATATGACTCTTACCAACTCGCTTTGCAGCATGGATAGGTACATAAGCCACAGAATAGCCAGCTCTAAAAAATACCATAGTGCTTGTAGTTGGATAAGAGAAACCATTCGGCAATAAATACAGAAACTCCCGAAATTTATCAGCTCTTACCACACGAAAACCAGAAGTTAAATCTTCAACATGATGCTCTGTCATATATGTTGCCAAATTATTATACAAAGAATTGGCTAAGCCACGCCCTAAACTAGCTTGTGAACCTTTTTGTCGTGCGCCTACTACTAGATCATAACCTTGTTCAATTTTTTCCAAAAGCCGTGGAATATCTTTTGGATCATGCTGACCATCAGCATCCATGAAAATAATCACATCGCCTTGTGCATGGCGTGCACCTGTTTTAATTGCAGCACCATTCCCCTTGGAATATGGATGTGTAATAACTTTTGCCCCAGCTTGCTCAGCGATTTTTCCTGTATCATCTGATGATCCATCATTAATGACAATAATTTCATAGGCTAGATTCAACTGCCTAATCTTTTGAATTGTTAGACCAATAGCATTGGATTCATTTTTTGCTGGTAATACAACACTTATCATTAATAGCTTAGTCATTTAAAATATCTGCTTTTATTGCATTTCTCAGTGCAACAATTTCTTTGTCGTAATAGCTACGTGTTCTTTTCAAGCTCTTGTCAGATTGCTTCTTATATATTAAATCTACGTGGTTCAATAGTTCTAAGGCCAAACTTTGATAGCCAGCATTAGCTAACAAAGTCACCATAACAATTCCATCACCGACATCATTTGCAATATAAAATGCATTTTTATAATTTACATATGCTTCCTGAGGCTTTTTCTGTGCTGCAAAAATTTGAGCTCTAGAAAAGAATACCAATCCTTTTAAGTTCCGTACTCTTAGATAAGATGAATCTACTTCTATTAAAGCATCTAATGTAAATATTAAGTCATCTCCATATAGCTGGATCAATTCAGGATTATCTAAAACACTTAAGACGACATGCTGCATCATAGCCATTGCTTGTATATCAGCATCATGATAAGGGATTGCTTTATTAAGACTTGCAAAGTCCTGATGAGAAACACTTCCAATTGCTATTTTTTGCAGCAACAATTGAAATGCTAATAATCCACTATCAGGTCTAATTCTGCTTGCATCTATTAATACTTGATTTGCTTTTTCATAAGATTTTTGTGCCATATAGTGCTGTGCCATAAAACTCTGTGCTCTAGGCGAGTTTAGACTTTTCTCTGCCCAGTAATATTTTAACTTTTCAGAATCTGACCATAATATGCTACGCTGCAAGCTCATCATTGCCAGAAAAACCAGAATTAAAACTGAGATAAATATTACAACTCTTGTTTTGATAAAAAAATTTAGGTTATATATGCCTAATGCACAAGGAAGAAATAAAAATGCAGCAGGAAAGTAGTTCCTATGTTCAAAATATAGTTCTAGATTAATAATTGTTGATTCTATCAAATGCCCAGAAAAGAAAAGTAAAATTGCTAATGATAATAAAGGTATCTTTCTTCTTATAATAACTGAAAATATTAATAAAAAAGCAATAACAGAAAATGAAATAAAAGTTGTAACTGGGCTAAATAAACTTTTTGATATTAAGAAGCCATCTTGATACAATCCATAGCCCTCTATACGAGGTATAAAAATCTGAATCAAATAGTCACATAAAACTCTACCTTCACTTAGAAATCGCTCTAACTGCGTAAAATTTCTTCTAGCTAATTCTTGTCCTGATAAATCAATATAACTCAATAAGATCCCAATAATAACAACAGAGGGGAATCCTAAAAATAAAAATCTCCATAGTAGAATGGGTTTTTTACTTTTTACAGGATTACAGAACTCAATAATTAAAATTAACAATGGTAAGAGTATACCATTTTCTTTACTATACGTTGCTAGAACAGTGGCAAAACATATAGATACAGTCATAAATATATACGATCTTACCGGTCTTAAATTTAATAATTTTCTTCCATGCAAATATCCAATAATTCCCAATAAGCTAAATAACATCGATAATTGAGTCATTCGTTGCACAACATATAATGTTGTTGACACAAAGAATGGATGTAATAACCATAAGCTCGCAGCTAAAAGACTTACCCAAATTGCTTTTTCTTTTAAATATCCATAAGAAATCAATATCATGTTCATTACTATAAAAAGTAATATTCCACATATTAAGTGTATAATAATATTAGTAAATTTAAAAACTTGAGGATTTAAAGGCCAACTTTCAAATGTAAGCCAGAAACTCGCCAATGCGATCGGTCTTCCTGTTGGTCCCGAAAACCCATTTAGAATAAAATGTCTGGCATTGTCCCAATTATGTAAATCACCATATTTTGTCATTTCCCCCAAATTCGGATAATCATCAAACAAAAAACCACCATACACACCAGGTAAATACACAAGGAACGCTAAAGTAATGACTATCAAAAAATACCAATAAGCTAGTTTTATTTTTTTATTCATGCATCAAAATCAATTCATATTATTCAATCAATAAAAAAGAGGCCAGAATAGCCTCTTTTCAACTTAGGCAGTATTATTGAACCGCTTTTGGAATGAATTTAGCTGGTAAATCAGTTGAACCTGTAGTCGATTTTTTCAATTCACCGTTACCCAAGACATCTAAAGCTAATGTTTTACCTTGGATTTGAGTAGAAACACCAGTTGATTTATATGTTGCGGTAATAATACAACCCGTTGGTGTCGCATTAGTTGCTGTACTTGTTACAGTACCACTTACTGTTACATCATTTGCATATTTACCAGGTAATGTATTGGTACCACATATACCTGTTTGCATATTATCAGCGATATCAGCTTTTAAACCACCAGCTAATGATACACCTTCAGATGCTTGTGAGCGAGCAATATAGTCTTGATAAGCAGGAATCGCAATTGCCGCCAAAATACCGATAATAGCAACAACGATCATTAATTCAATAAGAGTGAAACCCTTTTGAGCGTTCATAACATTCTCCACAAATGTTTTTGTTTCGTTTTTTTTAAGCTTTGTAAAGCAAGAAGCGCTTTTGTATGCTTTGTTTATAATTAGCACGGAATGTGCCAAGATTTATTATAGTTAAATTCAACAAAAAAACAGCACCTTAGCCATCTTTTTTTCAATTTATTTTATTCACCAAACTTTCACCAAAAGACATAAATGATACATAAGTGTCATTTCTTGTCACCTTCAAGCCAATCTTTTCAACGGTTCGTGCCCCAGTTCGCACTCTTAATTTATTATGACAGGTGCATCAGCACGTTCATTTACATTCGCTATCCGATTAATTTCATCATATTGATGAAGGATATTCCCTATTTTTTTGATAGCTTGAATGACTGCTTCACAATAATTTTTTTGACTCAATTGCTGTACCATGTCTTGGCAAATTAAATCCCAAACTTCTTGCTGAGTGGCTTGCTGCAAGCCTCGATCAAATATGAGTTCAACCTGTCGTTCGCATAAATTTAAGTACAATAACACCCCACTATTATATTCAGTGTCCCACACACCGAACTCAGCAAACAGTTGTTCAGCACGTTTACGTGTGTTTTGCCGATAGGCTTGTAAACAAGGTAAATGTCCTTCTATCACTACCTGAATTTCACCGACATGCCCACATTCAGCTTGCTGTACAGCAACTGCTATTCTCTTTAAGTCAGTAGGTTTGAAATAACGTCGAGTATGCTGGAAATAAAAACTATGTTTGAGCCAACGTTTAAAACTCGGTTGGGCATGTTCTTGCACATTCGGTGTTGTGACTATTTGCGTTGAATCTGTTGTAGTTACCATGAGCCTGAAGCACCTCCCCCACCAAAACCGCCACCACCGCCTCGGTAGCCACCTCCGCCACCAAAGCCCCCACCGCCTGAACCACGACCTGACCTTCCAGCACCCGCAGCCAACAACTGCAATATCAATTGTGCTAGAGAGGTAATTAGAAGTAGAAATATCCCCAGCCCAACCAGCAAACTAGTGAATACCCCAACTCCGCTCACCCAGCCTGCAACCACGCCAGCAACACCCGCAGTGGCTGCACTTAACCGATTTCCAATCATCATGGATGCAAAAGCTCCTACCACTACAATAATCAGTGCATAAGTCCAAAGTTGCGAATGCGCTTGCTGTTCATGTAATGCCTGTGCTTGTTGTTCTTTTAATTGTTGTGCAGCTTGCTGGGCAATTTCAGGGTCTAAATTTAAAATGCGCTCTATTTCATTTAAGCCCGCACCAATCCCTTGCGCATATTCAGCCTGTTTAAAATATGGAGTGATCTGATTACGAATGATCTGTCCCGCCACAATATCAGGTAAAACCCCTTCCAATCCGTAGCCCGTCAAGATCTGCATTTTCCGGTCATTTATTGCAATCACCATGAGCAAACCATTATCTCGTTTGGCAGAACCTAACTGCCATTGCTCGGCAACCCGCATTGCGTAATCAAAAATCGCTTCCTGACCTGTGGTCGGTACAATGATCACTCCAATTTGAGCTTTGCCTTGCTGATGCAACCTAAGAGTCTGATCGCTAAGTGACTGCTTGTCTTGAGCAGAAAGAATATTGGCTTGATCAATGACAGGCGCATTCAAGCTGGGTAAGCTACGCATTTGTCCATCAGCCAAATCATTCGCGACTTGTACCTTGGAGGATGCCTGTTGTTGAATCTCTGAAGTTGCAGCCCCATTTTTAGCTTGTTGCAGAATCTTACCGATCACGACGGCATCTTCTGAATGACTTTCTGTTTGATTAGTCTCGGCCCAACTCAATGAACATAAAATTAAAGACAAAAAACCAATAAGCAGCCATAAAACTACTCGCTGCATTCTGTCTTTTAAGCAAACCATCTAACTATTCCGCATCTAGCAAAATTAATTAAAGGAGACTTTCGGTGCAGTCTGCGCACTTTGTTCTGCACTAAAGTTTGGCTTGGTATCCATGCCAATCACTTTTGCAGTCATCACTTGCGGGAACTGTCGCACATAGGCATTGTAATCTTGCACAGTCGTGATATAGCGATTTCGCGCCACAGCAATCCGATTCTCGGTGCCTTCGAGCTGAACTTGCAGATCACGGAATTGCTCATTGGCTTTTAAGTCGGGATAGTTTTCCGAGACTGCAATCAAACGCGACAATGCACCCGTGAGCTGCCCTTGAGCTTCTTGGTATTTCTGGAATAATGCAGGATCTTCCAAGACTTCTTTATCAACTTTTAAACCCGCGACATTCGCTCTGGCTTGAGTCACTTCGGTGAGGACTTGCTCTTCGTGTTTAGCGTAACCTTTCACCACATTGACCAAATTAGGCACCAAATCGGCACGACGTTGATACTGGTTTTGCACTTCTGACCATGCTGCGGTTACCGCTTCATCTTTGACTTGCATGGTGTTATAACCACAACCTGTCAGCATCAGACTGCTACTCAACAACATGATCAGCGCGCTTTTTTTCATCCACTGCATGATTCGATCCTCATTTTGTTATTAGCATGTCATTTTGATTGAATGACAACATTGTAGACCGAATCCATTTTGATTGTGTTTGATTTTTTTATTTTCAAGCCTTAAAAAGTCGGAGATTTTCCGACTTAATTTGATCCAATCTTACGTAAGGACAACTTCTTCTTTAAACCCTTGCATTTGATAATCTGCAGCTAAACGTTGTTTCCAGTAATTCACGATCTGACTATAGTCATGTGCAGCTGGATGAAAGTCCTGTTGATAATAACCCAAATATTCAGGTGCTAACTGGACTAACATTTTTAACAATAGATAGATGCCAAAGATATTACCTTTTATTTTAAAGGCACTCCTTCTACGATCTTGCCAAAATAGGCGCGTCGCAGAATAGAAGGTTAAACTGGCAAATCCTGTGGTCACACTCCGCATCATCATACGGCGCACCGTATCGTCCCCGTAGACATGCTGATACACATCAAAAGCCACAGCTCGATGTTCAATTTCTTCTATGGCATGCCAGACCCACAGTTTTTGAGCGTCTTCGTCTAAAGTACTCAACACTTCAGGATGACGTAAAATATAGCCCCCCAATAAAGCGGTAAAATGCTCAAAGGCGCAGGTAATGGCCAACTGAATTTTGGGATGTAAACTTTTGACATGATGATCTTTACGTGCCAGCCAAGCCTGAAAATGATCCAGATGATAATCATCACGTCGCCAAGCCTGATTAAATTCCGTGTGTGCTTTGGAATGCATGGCTTCTTGCCCAATAAACGCTGTGATCTGCGCCTGTAAAACTTGATCAGTCACCTGATCCCGCACGTTACGCACACTATGCACAAAAAATTGCTCACCAATCGGAAAGGTTGAAGATAACGCTGTCAGCAAATGTGACATCACAGGAGAATTAGCAAAATAATGGCGATGAATCGCTTTCGGATTAAACTGCAACTGGCGTACAGTGATACCGTGCGCTTGAGGACGATTTAAGTATGATTTTTCTATCGTCGGGTTCAGCATGGTGACTTCTCAACTTGAGTTAAAATACAAAGTCTCAGTATCTAAATGTCATCTCCATCACTAAATAGCAAAAATGCTTAGTCCATTTGCCAAATGGCTCAACCCGATTATCGGTCAAATCACCATAAAAAATCCCGCCGAAGCGGGATTTTTTATGGTGATTTGAATGATATCGAATCAAATTAAACATCTAGATAGTCTAAAATACCTTCTGCTGCTTGACGTCCTTCCCAGATTGCAGTTACAACCAAGTCCGAACCACGTACCATGTCGCCACCAGCGAAGATTTTCGGATTAGAAGTCTGGAATTTATATTGTTGCTTTTCAGCTGCAACAACACGACCAGAACCATCTAAACCAATCTCGGCACCAGCAAACCAATCAGCAGGACTTGGACGGAAACCAAATGCGAGCAATACCGCATCAGCAGGTAAAACTTCTTCTGATCCCGGAATTGGCTCTGGGCTACGACGACCACGACTATCAGGCTCACCTAATTGTGTCGTCACTACTTTTACGCCAGTAACTTTGCCATTTTCACCCACGATTTCGATCGGCTGACGGTTAAATAGGAAGTTCACACCTTCTTCGTAGGCATTTTTCACTTCACGTGCAGAACCAGGCATGTTGTTTTGGTCACGACGGTAGGCACAAGTTACATCATGTGCACCTTGGCGCAATGAAGTACGGTTACAGTCCATCGCGGTATCACCACCACCAAGTACAATCACTTTTTTACCATCGACACTGATATATTCGCTTGGATCTTTTTCCCAGCCTTGGCAACGGTTCACGTTGGCAATCAGGAAATCTAAAGCATCATAAACACCATCTAGGTCTTCACCAGGGAAGCCACCTTTCATATAGGTGTATGTTCCCATACCCATGAACACTGCATCATAGTCTACAAGTAATTGTTCAATGGTGATATCCGTACCAATTTCAGTATTTAAGCGGAATTCAACGCCCATCCCCGTGAAAATTTCACGACGACGCTTCATCACGTCTTTTTCCATTTTGAATTCAGGAATACCAAAAGTTAATAAGCCACCAATTTCTGGACGCTTATCAAATACCACTGGTTTTACCCCGTTACGCACTAAAATATCAGCACAACCTAGACCCGCAGGTCCAGCACCAATAATCGCGACTTTTTTGTTGGTCCATTTGACATGCGACATGTCTGGACGCCAGCCTAGCGCAAATGCAGTATCGTTAATATACTTTTCCGCATTACCAATGGTCACAGCACCGAAGCCATCATTCAGGGTACATGCCCCTTCACATAGACGGTCTTGTGGACAAACACGACCACACACTTCAGGTAAAGTGTTGGTTTGGTGACAAAGTTCAGCCGCTTGAAAAATACGACCTTCCGCAATGAGCTTTAACCAGTTTGGAATGTAGTTGTGTACTGGACATTTCCATTCACAATATGGGTTACCACAACCTAAACAACGGTGGGTCTGATTGGCAGCCACTTCCGCTGTAAATGGTTTATAAATTTCCACAAACTCTGCTTTGCGGACAGTAATATCTTTTTTCTCTGGATCTTGGCGTGCGACATCCAGGAATTGAAAGTCATTATTTAGGCGCTCTGCCATGTCTCTCTCCGTGGGCAGGTGCAGTCATTTTGCTCTGCTGCACCTGCCTATATATCTGCAGTAGTGGAATTATTGTGGATCAGCTTTGGTCGTTTTCAAAAGCGTAAGCAAATTAGCAGCTTTTGGTTTTACAAGCCAGAATTTACGGCTGTAAAAATCGAACTCGTTGCGGATCTTGTACGCCCAAGCACTACCAGTTTCAGCAATATGCTCATCAAGAATACGTAATAAGAATTCTTGATGCTCTTCCATTGATTCAGTCGAAATACGATTCAACTCGATTAGCTCGTGGTTGTAGTAGTCGACAAAGTCATTATCCAAATCAAGCACGTAGGCAAAACCACCCGTCATACCTGCACCGAAGTTATGACCAACTTTACCCAGTACCGTTACCACACCACCCGTCATGTATTCACAACAGTGGTCGCCAGCGCCTTCGATTACCGCGAAAGCACCTGAGTTACGTACTGCAAAACGTTCACCTGCAGTACCCGCAGCAAACAACTTACCGCCTGTCGCACCATACAAACAGGTGTTACCAATAATCGCAGTTTCTTGGGTTTGGAAAGGTGAACCTTGTGGTGGGAAGATCGATACGCGACCACCCGCCATGCCTTTACCCACGTAGTCGTTCGCATCACCTTCAAGTTTAATGTGCAAACCACCTGCGTTCCATACACCTAAAGATTGACCTGCTGTACCTTTCAGATTCATCACCACTGGGTGTGATTCCATATCTAAATTGCCATAGCGACGGGCAATTTCACCTGAGATACGCGCACCAATTGAACGGTCACAGTTACCCACCATGAAGCTATATTCACCACCCGTGCCTGCTTCAATTGCTGGTAACATTTCTGCTACCATTTGTTCAGCCAATAAACCCTTATCAAATGGCGCATTGCCTTGAACTTGGCAATATTGCGCTTTACCTTCAGCCGCAGGATGTGATTCAAGCAACGCGCTTAAATCTAAGTGTGCATGCTTGTCAGTTTCACCCGGTAAAACTTCAAGTAAGTCGGTACGACCAATCAAATCTTTTAAGCTTGCCACACCCAATGCAGCCAACCATTCACGTGTTTCTTCCGCAATGAAGTGGAAGAAGTTGATCAACATTTCAGGTTCACCAATGTAGTGTTCCTGACGTAAATGATCTTGCTGAGTCGCAACACCCGTCGCACAGTTGTTTAAGTGGCAGATACGAAGGAATTTACAACCTAATGCAATCATTGGGGTTGAACCAAAACCAAAGCTTTCCGCACCTAAAATTGCAGCTTTTACAACATCGAGACCTGTTTTCAAACCACCATCGGTTTGTACACGCACTTTGCCACGTAAGTCGTTCACGCGAAGCGCTTGATGCGCTTCAGAAAGACCTAACTCCCATGGCGAACCTGCATGGTGAATCGATGAAAGTGGAGAAGCCGCTGTACCACCGTCATAACCTGAAATGGTAATGAAGTCAGCATAGGCTTTTGCAACACCTGCAGCGATGGTTCCTACACCTGGTTCAGAAACCAGTTTCACAGATACCATTGCTTTCGGATTGACTTGTTTCAAGTCAAAGATCAATTGCGATAAATCTTCAATTGAATAAATATCGTGGTGCGGTGGTGGAGAAATCAGGGTCACACCTGGCACTGAGTAACGTAAACGTGCAATTAAGCCATTCACTTTACCACCTGGTAACTGACCGCCTTCACCTGGTTTTGCACCTTGTGCAACTTTAATCTGCAACACTTCAGCAGAGGTTAAGTACGCTGGTGTAACACCGAAACGACCTGATGCAATCTGTTTAATTTTCGAGTTACGAATCGTACCGTAACGCGCAGGATCTTCACCGCCCTCACCCGAGTTTGAACGACCACCAATGGTGTTCATGGCAATTGCAATCGCTTCATGTGCTTCTGGAGACAATGCACCTAAAGACATCCCCGCAGAGTCAAAGCGCGGCAAGATTGCTTCAACGGATTCCACTTGATCCAATGCAATTGAGTTGTCGGTTTTTAACTTAAATAAGTCACGGATGGTTGCAATTGGACGCTTATTGACGATTTCAGCATATTCTTTAAAGTCTGCATAATCACCTGAACGCACCGCTTTATGTAAAGCATTGATCACATCAGGGTTGAATGCATGGTATTCCTTATCGAATACAAATTTCAGCAAACCACCTTGATCGATTGGCTTACGTGATTTCCACGCAGTATCTGCCAATTTTTTCTGATCATTTTCAAGGTCAACAAAGGTTGCACCCTTAATACGGCTTGGTACCCCAGTAAAGCACTTGCCCACCACTTCTTCAGACAGACCAACTGCTTCAAACAGTTGACCACCACGGTAAGAAGCAACGGTTGAAATACCCATCTTCGATAGAACTTTCAACAAGCCTTTTTCTATGCCTTTACGGAAATTCGCTTGTGCATGAATTGGATCACCCAACAACTCGCCTTTAGCAACCAAATCATTGATCACGTCATACGCCAAGTATGGGTAAATCGCTGTTGCACCAAAACCTAAAATCACTGCAAATTGATGCGGATCACGGGCAAAACCTGTTTCCACAATAATGTTGGCATCTGTACGCAAGCCAGTATTAATTAAGTGGTGATGCACTGCACCTGTTGCCATCACAGCATTGGCTGGTAAATAACCTTCACGGATTTTCTTGTCTGAAAGTACCAATAAAGTTTTACCATCACGAACCGCTTGTGCAGATTCTTCACAGATACGTGCAATTGCCGCTTCTAAGCCTTCGCTTTCAGTGTAGTTTAAATCGATATCTGCAATTTCATATCCTGTACGACCTAAAGTACGGATTTGATGCATTTTCGAATTTGAAAGTACAGGGCTTGAAATAATCAAACGGTCTGCATGTTCTGGGCTTTGCTCAAATACATTTTGCTCACGACCCAAGCAAGTTTCCAATGACATGACAATTGATTCACGTAATGGATCGATTGGTGGGTTGGTTACCTGTGCAAACTGTTGACGGAAGTAATCCGATACATGGCGCACTTGACGTGATAAAACCGCCATAGGGGTGTCATCACCCATAGAGCCTACTGCCTCTTGACCGCTTTCCGCGATTGGGCGTAGTAATTGATCACGCTCTTCAAAGGTCACCATAAACATTTTTTGTGCTGCTTTGAGGGCATCGCCTTTTAAGCCTTGATCACATAAATATTCTTCGAGTTCTGGGCTACCTTGGACACGAATTGAGTTTTCACGTAACCATTCGCGGTATGGACGCATTTTTTTCAAATGGTTACTGACATCTTTGGTGTCGAGCAATTTACCTGTATAGGTATCCACCACCAAAATCTGACCAGGACCAACACGACCTTTAGAAATCACATCTTCAGGTTTGTAATCCCAAACACCAATTTCAGAAGCTAAAGTGATGTAACCATTTTTGGTGATCACCCAACGTGCAGGACGTAAGCCATTACGGTCTAACATACAGATGGCGTGACGACCATCTTGAATTACTAAGCCTGCAGGACCATCCCAAGCTTCCATGTGTTTCGAGTTGAACTCATAGAAAGCACGTAAGTCAGCATCTAAAGTTTCAACGTTTTGCCATGCTGGTGGTACAAGCATACGAAGGGCACGGAACAAGTCCATACCACCACCCACAAGAATTTCAAGCATGTTATCCAAGCTTGAAGAGTCAGAACCTGTACGGTTGACGATTGGTTTAAGCTCAGTTAAGCCTGGTAACAATGGGTTTTCAAATTTTGGTGTACGTGCCATTGCCCAGTTACGGTTTGCGGTAATGGTATTGATCTCACCATTGTGTGCAAGGTAACGGAATGGCTGAGCCAACGGCCAACGCGGTAAGGTATTGGTCGAGAAACGTTGATGGAACACCACAATATGTGATGCCAAACGCTCATCAGCAAGGTCTGTATAGAAGTCTGCAATTGCTGCAGGCATCATCAAACCTTTATAGCTGATCACCGTTGAACAGAGTGTTGTTACATAGAATGATGGATCATTGCTAAGTTGCTGCTCTGCACGACGACGTGCCAAGAATAACTTACGGTTAAATTCAACCTCAGTTACACCCATTGGACAGTTCACAATAATTTGTTCGAAAGCTGGCAAAGATTGCATCGCAATTTCACCGAGTGCCGCATTGTTGGTTGGCACTACACGCCAAGCCAAAACACGCAAACCTTCTTCTTCAATTTCTTTGCTGAGAATTTGTTTTGAGTGTGCCGCAATTGCTGGGTCCAAGTTAAGGAAAACTGTACCAACTGCAAAAATTTCACTCAGGGTGATATCGCTCAGTTTTTTCGCTTCTTCACGGAAAAACTGTTTTGGCATTGCCAACAATAAACCACATCCATCCCCTGTCTTACCATCGGCGGCAATACCACCACGGTGGGTCATACAGCTCAAGCTATGAATAGCGGTCTTGACCAGATCATGACTCTCGTCCCCTTGCATATGTGCAATAAGGCCGAAACCACAGTTATCTTTAAACTCATCCGGTTGGTATAAACCTTGAGCGGGAGCTACAGTATTAGGCGATGGCATGTGCATAGCGTACCCTTCTTTCTACTTGGCCCTGAAACGGGCGCTGACTATCGAACTTCTTTGCGACTTAGTCTAACTTTCTCACACTAAGATCAATTTAATGCAATGCTCTTGCACTCTCATGTCAAAGATAGACTGAATTTGTCATTTGTACATGACCGAAATGCAAGCAACTATTGCGACTTTTGCGCACTCTTTTAAAGCAGGCAATCTTGATGTTTTCGCACACTCTTTGAATCTTTTCGCGCCAAAATAGTGACATCAACTCAAATCATGCACCATTTAAGCAAAAAATATGCCAATTTTATGATCGCCAATTAAATTCTTTTAAAGATAGAAATATCAAGTGTTCGACCAAGATTGGAGTATTTTAAGCATTATTTTATTTGCACCATTTTTGCGCATTTAATCGTTGGTATAGCACAATATGCGCCATTTTAGAACGATTAATTAAACGGATCTGCAATTTCTTGGCGCACTGGAGTGCTACTGTTTGAAGTTGAACTGGTGGATTTTGAATTATTCTCTGTATGAGATTGTGATTTGTGTACATCAATCACATTGCCTTCCGCATCTCTACGCGTAACAGTAGTGCTGGTGGTCGCATTTGCCGTATCTGCATGATTTGAATTCGTACTTGCTGGCTTATTGGGCTTATTTGCATTGAGCATTGTTACGTCAAGTTTAGGTAGCGCTGCAGGGCTTAGCTTAACAGCATATAATTGTGTCGAACCCAGCATTTCCTCCACGCCCATATCATTCACTTGAGATGCGTAGTCTTCTAAAGCTTGTACTTGAGGCTGTACGGATGCAGGCAATTTCAGATCAAGCTGTGCAAGTGCCTGCTTCGCCTCATTTTCACCTGAATATAAACCGTAAAACAAAACATATTGTTCTTGCTGTTGCTCCCCGCTTAAACGAAGATAAAAATAATTTTGTCGATTCGTCTGCTTATTCAAATAACTTTTAATAATGTCTTCTTCAGTGACATGAAAAAGTTCAATCGCAGTTTTATTTTTTTGCTCTGCAATGAATTTACTACCACGGAATTCATTTGCGTGATTCCCCGTTGCCAATACTCTGGTGGTGAGTGCAATCGGTCGGACTTCCTCTTGAAGAGTACCTAAATTGGTTGTTGCTGTGATGCGTGCGGGCTGAATCTGCAACTCTGCGTCTGATTCAACCACTTTATTCACTTCAACCAACTCTTCGCTACTGTCCGAACCAGCCCAAAATATCAAAGCAATAAAAAGACACACCACTCCGCCCACAAGCCAGATATAGCGCTGTGTATTGTTCCAATATTTGCGGAGTGTCGTCATCATCTAACCTTCTATTTTGTTTGATTTGCAACAATTGCCTGTTGCATCAATTCCACATCAAATTCTTTTGTGATCACCGCTTGTCCGAGCTGTTTTAGCAATACCAATCGCAATTGACCATTCAGAACTTTCTTGTCATGTGCCATATAACCCAAGAAGTCCTCGAGTGGAATCGTAGGACATACTATCGGCAAACCTGCACGCTGTATGATTTTTTTTGTACGCTCGAGATCAGCTGCAGAAATCCAGCCCATACGCTGAGACAAGTCAGCTGCCATCACCATACCCGTTGCAACAGCCTCACCATGCAACCACACCCCATATCCGAGATAGGATTCAATTGCATGACCAAAGGTATGCCCTAAATTCAACAGTGCACGTTCACCTTGCTCTTTTTCATCATTAGCAACAATACGTGCTTTATGTGCGCAAGAGCGATAGACGGCTTCAGCCAATAATGCAGGATCACGCGCAACCAGTCCTTCCATATTCGCCTCAAGCCAGAGCAGAAATTTTTCATCTCCAAGCAAGGCATACTTAATGACTTCAGCTAAACCAGCAGATAATTCACGATCAGGCAGACTTTTCAATTGCGACATATCCGCCAGCACCACTTGCGGTTGCTGAAAGGCACCAATCATGTTCTTACCGAGTGGATGATTGATTCCAGTTTTACCACCAACACTGGAATCCACTTGAGACAACAGCGTCGTCGGCACTTGGATAAAATAGACGCCACGTTGGAAACAGGCAGATGCAAACCCAGCCATATCACCAATCACTCCACCACCTAAAGCCAATACCGTACAATCTCGGTTAAAACCCGCCTCAAGCAAAGCATCAAAGATCAGATTCAAATGTTGAATATCTTTATATTTTTCACCATCTGGTAAAATACAGGTAGCGACTTTCTTGCCCAAAGCCTCAATTGCTTTCACATAGTGATCTAAATATAAAGGTTGAATCGTGGTATTGGTCACAATCATCACTTGTTGCCCAAAAATGTAAGGTGCAAGTAAAGCTTGAGGATCTAAATCACTGCCAATGAAGATAGGGTAACGGCGTTCACCGAGTTCTACATGTAAAGTTTGCATGGATTCAACTGCTTTTATATTCAATCAACTGGTTGTGAGGTAATCATGGTTAAGATTTTATGTGCCAGATCTCGTGCAGCACCTTGATTGGTCTCAATCACATAATGTGCGACGTCACGATACAAAGGATCTCGAATCGCGAGTAAATCTCGGAGTTTTTGCTCAGGATTTTCCACTTGCAACAGCGGGCGATTTTTATCGCGATAGGTTCGCTGTAATTGGATTTCGACAGGAGTATAGAGATAAACAACAATACCACGTTGTTTTAAAAAATGACGATTCGGGGCCTGAGTGACGGCTCCGCCACCTGTGGCAAGAACCAAATGCGGGCGTGCGGTCAACTCATCAATGACAACAGTTTCACGAGTACGAAATCCCGTTTCACCTTCTTTTTCAAAAATCCACGGAATCGTTGCACCTGTTTTTCGTTCAATTTCATGATCACTGTCGAGAAATTCACGACCTAACAATTCTGCCAAATGCCGTCCAACTGTTGTTTTTCCCGCCCCCATCGGCCCCACCAAATAGATATTTGGCAGGGAATTAAACTCTTTGCTTGGCAAGGAGTCACCTATTAATTTTGTTTAAATTGAAAATATATTAATGATTTCTTGAAACACTGTCATTAACAATTCGCGGAGTCACAAAAATCAACAGCTCTTGCTTGTCATCCGACTTGGTATCTTTTCTAAATAATCTTCCAATATAAGGAATATCCCCCAGGAAAGGTACCTTGGTTTGTTTGTTTGCTGTCGTCTGCTCAAACACACCACCTAAAATCACCGTTTCTCCATTATTCACCAAGACATTGGTGGTAATGGTGTTTTTATTTAGAATCAATTCACCATTTGGTGCTGTACCCGCAATCGAGTCCTTTGCAATATCAAGCAGCATTTGAACTTTACCGTCAGGCGTAATGCTTGGTGTCACTTCAAGGCTTAATAACGCTTCTTTAAATTCCGTATTGGCCGTTGAACCTGAAGCTGAATTGGTCGTAGTTTGATAAGGCACTTCTTGACCAGTAGCCACCTTAGCTTTCTGTTTATCCCCTGTGAGAACTTTTGGTGTTGAGATTACTTCACCGTAACCATCCGCTTGCAAAGCAGAAAGTTCAAGATCCAACATAAAATCAGATAAGCTAATTAAACTAAATGCAATTTGACCTGCAGGATTAGTTACACCTAAATCTACGTTCAAGTTGTCTGGACGTTGAATGGTATATTTACCTTCATCATCAGGATCGCGTAAATCCCATAATGTTTGATCACTACCACCCACCAAGAGATCATTATTACTATTAATCCCTTGCGAAAGAATCCCCCACTTCACCCCCATTTCTTTAGTGAACGAGGTAGATGCACGCACAATTCGCGCCTCTACCATAACCTGCTTCACTTCTACATCTAGTAAATCCACCATTTTTCGGATTTTATCGATATTTTGAGCCGTATCATTCACAATTAAAGTATTGGTTCGATCATCCGATACTACACTGCCTCTTGAACTTAATAAGCTTTCCAAAGCCAGTGAGTTCTGATTATTAACCCCACTATTACCATTAGACTCTTTGCGGGAATCTGTAATCAGTTTGAAAAGATCTGCAGATTTTGCATAACTCAAACGCAAATATTCAGTTTGAATCGGTGCCAATTTGACACTTTGCGCAATTGCTTTCGCCTCTTCTTCTTCGGCTTTAATCAGTTCTGAAACAGGTGCAATCCAGATCACATTACCATTACGACGCTTATCTAAATTTTTCGTTTTGAGAATAATATCAAGTGCCTGATCCCAAGGAACGTCTTTTAAACGCAATGTAATATTGCCTTGTACCGTATCTGCAGCAACCATATTAATGCCAGTAAAATCTGCCAATAACTGTAATACACGACGCACTTCAATATCTTGGAAATCTAAAGAAATCTTCTTACCAGTATAACTATTTGCTGAACGTGGTTTTGTTGAACTTTTATCTACAGGGCGTTTTAAACTAATCGTTAATTTATTCTCTGCTTGATAAGCCATATATTCATAACTGCCCGAAGACTGAATATTTATAACCCCAGAATTACCATCGTTATAGGCATCAATAGTTGAAACAGGTGTAGCAAAATCATTTACATTCATACGGCGAGTTAAATGGGCGGGGATTTTACTGCCCAGCATGCGTACAACAATTTTACTGCCTTGTTGCTGTACATCTGCAGGTGTATTACTACCCAACAAATCAATGACAACTTGACCTTCACCTTCCGAACCGCGCTGGAAACCAATATTCGAAACACCTTGTGATGGTGCCTTCACACTCGTTGCCACTGGTGTTGTAAAATTATTATCGGTTGAGTTAATTTTCAGAATAAAGGTATTGCCTTCAACACGCGTGGTAAATGCACCTGCATCTGCAAGATTCACCGTTAAGCGTGAGCGCTGGGCATCTGAAGACACATCTACTGAACTCGCTTCTTTGGTTGCAACTTTGATATTACTTTGTTTTAAAGTTTGTTGAGCTTTATCAAAATCTAAAATCAGACGTGATGGTTGTTCCAACTGGTAAGCTTGTGGTTGCGGTGGAATCCCATTAAACATCACGCGGATTTCTGTACCTTGCCCAGGTATTTGCATCGGTACAATATTGGTCATGCTCACTTGTGCGCTGGCTACTTGCATGACCGCCATCGCTACTGCACCCATAGAAAATTGACGGAAAATATGATTCATTGTATTACCATCCCCAAATATAAAATCTTGAATACTGTTTTTCATTTTTATTCCTTTAAATTAAGGTGCAGGCCCAATTAAAACCAAACTACGCGGGCGCTCAACATAACCTTCTCTTCCATCTGGAATAATTTCTACAAGGTCAATCTGTGTTGGTGTAATTTTAACAATACGCCCTTGGTTCATCCCCATATAGTTCCCAATTTGCACGCGCTCAATTTCACCATCTGGCGTCTGAATCAATCCCAATGTTTGTCCAGACTGGCTACGCATACTACCTTTCATATTTAGAGATTCTAAGGCATAACTTTCTAGTGGTTGAGGCTGACGTGCGAAGTTCGGATAAACACGCTTACCTGCCATAATTTTTAACTCTGCCGCTAATGAACTCGGCATAAATGGACTTTTTAGTTGATGTGCTGCGTAATTAAAGGTAGGTACAGGCGGAAATACGGGAGCAGGTTCAATCGGCATTGGTTGCTGATTACGAATATTCACCATTTCCATATTCACAGCATCAATACGTGAATCACAACCCACCAACACCAATCCACACATCAAAGCAAATGCTATTTTCTCAAATTTCATTACTTCGCTCCTTCTGGAGTAACTTGTGTCGGAGCAGTCGCAGCATTCGTACCAGCTGCCATATTTTGACTATTCTGATTGGCCACATAGCGATATGTTTTTGCTTTCGCCACGTACGTCACTTGCGGAATTTCTGACTTATTATCCTTACTAATTGAGGACGTGATATCAAAGTCATGCAAAGTCACGATGCGAGGTAATGCTGCTATTCCACTTACAAATGAACCAAAAGCATGATAATCCCCAGTCGCTTCCATACTAATCGGCTGCTCAATAAAGAACTCTTGTTTAACTTCTGGCTCTAAACGGATGTTTTTAAACTTCAGTCCAGAGTTCACACCGGTCACGTTAATATCTTCAACCAAACCAGGAATTTCGGTTTCTTTAGGCAACTGTTCAAGCTGTTGATTAAAGTTTGCTTCCATCTCCTGCAACTGAGCTTGGTATTGCTGTAAATTACGTAACTTTGAATCTTTTTCTCTAAATTCATTCAGTAAATTTTGCTCTTGTGCATGTGCACTGGAGATTGCATCTAATTTCGGTTTAATCACTAAAAAGTAACCCACCGCACAGATTAAGAAAACAATAAAAATCCAACAGGTAATTTTTACTGATAATGGCCAACTGCCATAATTATTTGGATCTAAAGTATTAAATTGTTGAAAAAACTTATCCACTGTCATTTTTTTCTTTGGTTTAATGACAGCTTCCTGATTTAGCTCATCAAATTCATCACGACTCATTTTGCTGCCCCCGCTGTTGAACTAGCTACGGCATTTGCATCATTCGCAGCATCCGTAGTAGGCATTGCGATTTCATCCAGATCTGCAGTCACTACAAAGCTTCCATAACCATCCTCAACACGAGGAACAATTGAACTTGGCGCTTTATTCTTGTTTTCTTCTACTGCCAAGAAGGAATTCATAAAGGCATTACGATACCAAGATGAAGCCTCTAGATTGCGTAAGAATTCAGCCACAGCATTTGGACTTTCCGCTTTACCTTCGATGGTAAATTTATCCCCAATTCGTGAGAACTTGGTGATATATAAATTCGCAGGTACAACACGAGCCATTTCGTCTATCAAACGTACAGCAATTGGACGTTGACTTTGCAAGCCCTGAATCAACTTCATACGCTCTACAATGGCATTACGTTGCTCTTGTAAACCTTCTAAAGATTTTAACTGCACATCCAGATTTTGATTGGTACTGATGATCAGTTGGTTTGCCTGTTCTTGATCTTCAAGCTTATAGTTGTAATAGAACCACGCTAAAACAACCAGTAATACTCCGATTAAAGCAGCCCCAATACAAATAACAATAAATTCTTTTTTCCGTTTCTCTCTTAGCTCATCGCGCCAAGGGAGCAGGTTAATTTTTGCCATTAATCAAAACTCCTCAATGCCAGACCACACGCCACCAAGAGAGAGGAAGCATCATTTTCAATTTTTTTAATATCAATTTTTGGCGAAAAACCCATTTGTAAAAATGGATTCGCAATTGTGACCCGATAGCCTAATTTCTGTTGTAACAATTTCGCCAGACCTGGGATGTTGGCATTACCTCCAGCCAACAAGATATGATCAATCTCATTAAACTGCGAAGATGAGAAAAAGAACTGTAACGAACGCGCTGCTTGTTGCACCACAGCTTCGAGGAATGGTTCCAACACCTCAACATCATAATCATCAGGTAGAGTACGACTTTTCTTGGCACGACCTGCTTCTTCAAAGGAAAGACCATAACGGTTTTGGATTTCCTGAGTCAGTTGTTTTCCACCAAATACCTGTTCACGGGTATAAATAATCTTGTCATTTTGCATCACAGACAAGGTGGTCATGGTATGTCCAATATCCAAAATTCCGACGGTATTCACACCCATTGGCATGGTATCCGCAAAGACTTTATAGACATTTTCCATAGCAAAGCTTTCGACATCTGCAATTTTAGGTGTCAGTCCCGCAAGTTCCAGCACTTCGGAACGCGCTTCGACATTTTCCAAACGTGTTGCAACCAAAAGCACATTGACGCGATTTGGATTCGCCAAACGATCAGGCAACACTTCAAAATCAAGACTGACTTCATCTAAAGGGAATGGAATATATTGTTCGGCATCCATACGGATTTGAACTTCACGTTCATCATCCGTCATATCTGCATCCATTTCGATAGTTTTACTAATCACCATAGATGTTGGAATGGCAATTGCAGCCGCTTGTGATTGAACATTTGCTAGATTTAAAGCCCGCCCCAAAGCATCCCCAATCGCTTCAGGATTCAAAATATTCTTTTCAACAACACTGCCTTCTGGTAATGGGACCAAAGCATAGCTTTCCACCCAATAGCGACCATTTTTTACAGACAGCTCTAACAACTTAACAGAAGTGGAACTAATATCTACCCCTATTAACCCCTTACTTGGCTTACGATATAACCTGAGCACAATACTATTCCTATTATTTTTTTATCCCCAATAGAAGTAACTAACCAACTGGCTGCGGTCTATAATTTTATACGGATACAATAACTCATTAACAATCCGTATCGGTAAACGGCTATACTGACCACCAATTAGTTTGCCATTAGCTCCTATTAAAACTTACTTGTTATGAAAAAGCTATCTTGTTCAGGCCGTGTTCATCCATTTTTTTTGATCATAATTATAGTTTTGGTCGCAATTCCTATGGGGTTTTATGGCATGTATCTCTATATTGCCCCCTCTTTGCCTGAAATGAGTATCTTAAAAAAAGCACCCTTATTAAAACCATTACAAGTTTATAGTACGGATCAACAACTGATTGCAGAATATGGTGGCAAACTTTCTGTGCCTGTTGAGTACGATCAAATCCCGCGCACCTTCATTCATGCTTTTTTAGCCGCAGAAGATTCAGCTTTTTTTGAGCACAGCGGCATTAGCTTCAAGGGCTTGGGACGCGCGGTTAGTGAAAGCATTACAGGGTCGAATGTACAAACAGGTGGCTCGACCATTACCATGCAGGTGGCAAAAAACTATTATTTAAGTCCTGAACGAACATTAAAGCGCAAGCTCACCGAGGTCTTCCTCGCTCGAAAGATTGAGCAAAACCTAAGTAAAGAAGAAATTCTCACCCTGTATGTGAACAAGATTTTTTTGGGTAAAAATGCGTACGGAATCGCTGCTGCTGCCAAGATTTACTACAATAAAAACCTTGAAGATTTAAGCATTGCCCAAATGGCAATGATTGCAGGATTGCCAAAAGCACCCTCAAAATATAATCCAGTCGCCAATCCAGAACGTGCTCTAGAACGTCGCAACTGGATTCTGGGCCGTATGTTACAACTGGGCTATATCAACCAAGAACAATACCAAACCGCGATTGCTGAACCCATCAACCTAGATATGCCTGACCGCGGCGTCAGCAACCTGTTTCCCTATGTCGGTGAAATGGTTCGCACAGAATTGGTTAATAAGTTTGGCGAGCATGCAATTGATTCGGGATATAAAGTCTATACCACTATCAATAGCCAGCGACAACTCTTTGCAGAGCAATCGGTTCAAGATGGCTTAGAAGCCTATGACCGACGCCATGGTTGGCGCGGTGCAGAAGCCCACGATAAAGATCTAAAGCAGTTTACCGCCTATGCCAACACCTATCCTGCCAAAGTAACCAAAGTCAACGACACTTCTTTTGAAGCCTTTATGCAAGATGGTTCTAGCGTGACTGTACCATGGTCTGGCATGTCTTGGGCACGTCCCTATCGCAATGCCAATAGTATAGGTGCTGCACCCAATCGTGCATCTCAAATTGTTAAAGTTAAAGATATTGTGCGCTTAAGACCTAATGCAGACAAAACCTCGTGGGCATTGGTTCAAATTCCCAAGGTACAAGGTCAACTGATTGCCTTAAATCCAAATAATGGTGCAATCGAAGCGGTTGTGGGGGGGTATAATTTTTATCAATCTAAATTTAATCGTGCCCTACAGGGTTGGCGTCAGCCTGGTTCGACCATTAAACCCTTTGTCTATGCGTTGGCTTTAGAACGTGGCATGACGCCTTTTACCATGGTCAATGACAGCCCAATTACCATTGGTAAATGGTCGCCTCGAAACTCCGATGGTCGCTATTTGGGTATGATTCCATTGCGTCGCGCCCTATATTTATCACGGAATACCGTTTCAGTCCGTTTACTGCAAGCCGTAGGTATAGAACGTACTCGCCAATTATTTATGGATTTTGGTCTACAAGAAGATCAAATTCCCAATAACTACACTATCGCCTTAGGAACACCACAGGTACTGCCGATTCAAATGGCCACTGGCTATGCAACATTTGCCAATGGTGGTTATCGCATTCAACCGCACTTTATTGACCGTATTGAAGATGCCTATGGCAAAGTCATTTATCAATCCAACCCTGAATATGCCTGTATTGAATGTATTAATGCCAAGGATGATGTATCTGATTCAGCAGGACCTGTAACACCTGACGATGAGGTGATTGAGGTCACTAACCAAGCTACTGAAACCAAAATTATGGAGCCAAGTGCGACCAATCCAGCATATCGTCAAGCACAACGCATCTTAAAATCCAGTTCAGCCTTCGATATGGCCAACATCCTGAAAGATGTGATTCAGCACGGTACAGGCCGTGCTGCTTTAAAAATTGGACGTGATGACTTGGGTGGTAAAACAGGAACCACCAATGATGCCAAAGATGCTTGGTTCGCTGGCTTTAATGGGAAATTAGTCACTGTCGCATGGGTCGGCTTTGACCAACCCACTACGTTGGGTCGTCGTGAATATGGTGGGGTCGCAGCCCTGCCAATATGGACCAGCTTTATGGGCAATGCTTTAAAAGGCACACCATCTGCTTGGGTACACTTGGATCAAGATGCCAAAGCACCAACGTTACATAATGAGACCCAATTTATTGAAGGTGAAACCCCAAAAGACTACCGCTCATCACCACCGTTGGCACAACCTTTATATCGCCCAAAACCAGTTGCTCCACAGCGTGCTCCTGAACGCGATTTTGATGATCTACCTGATGAAGAGACCTTAATTCCAAGTGATCAAGCCCCTCCAACCATGCAAAATACACCTGCTGCAAAAAAACCTGATGCAATTGAACATCTCATTGATCAGTTCCAATAAGCAGATCAAAGTCGGATAAAAAAGCCCTCAATTTGAGGGCTTTTTTAATATTGTTATTTCTTTTGGAATAAATACAATTGGAACTGCGCGGTTACGCGAAACTCAGCTAATGCTTCCAATGTACTACGTCGTTCAACCTTAGCTTTGTAAGCATAGGGCGTCATTGCAATCAGGTTCTTTAACTGTTGCTGCGGCAACTGCAATGCAGCACTCACTACCTGCGATTCAACTAAGTTAAAATCAGAAGCCAACTGCTGCACAAATTTACTCGGTTCATGCGGTTTGACTTCTTCAAACAGTGCTTCCCGCAAGGCAAATAAATGTTCTGGCGCAGGCGTCACCACCAACAAATAGCCTTTGTCTTTTAAAACACGTAAGATTTCTTGCTGCGGAATAGGACTAAATAAACTGCTACACAAATCAATGGAGTGATCTAACACAGGTAAGGTTGCACCCGTACCCACCACCCAAGTAACTTCTGGATTCAGTTTAGCTGCAACCTGCACCGCATTTTTCGCAATATCTACACCCACACATTGCAACACTTCAGACTGCATGGCAGCTGTGTAATATCCCTCACCACAACCAATATCTAACAGGTTTTCAATGCGAAGTTGACCTAACTTTTCAACCACAGCCTGCTGCAAAGGCGCATAAAATCCCGCACTTAAGAATGCACGACGCGCTTGTACCGATTCAACCGTATCCCCAGGTGTTTTACTGTGTTTATGCTGCACCACATGTAAATTCACATAACCCTGTTTAGCCACATCATAGCTATGACGATTCTCACATTGCCACGTCTTTTCGACCAAACTTAATTTCTCACGACATACAGGGCACATGAGTAGATTCATCATATTCTCCAAAAACTGCCCATAAAAATAAAAAGGTCGGCATATGCCGACCTGATTTTCACGGATTTTGCTTAACGCAATTTTAAGGTCATTAGCCCCAAAACCACCAGCATAATTGTGATAATCCAGAAACGAATCACCACTTGCGTTTCACGCCAGCCCTTTTTCTCGTAATGATGGTGTAACGGCGCCATCAAGAACACACGCTTATTGCGCATCCGCAGTGAACCGATTTGCAAGAACACCGAAATCGCTTCTACCACAAATACACCACCCATAATTGCAAATACGATTTCTTGACGAACCATCACAGCAATCGTACCCAGCATCGCACCCAGCGATAAAGCCCCGACATCCCCCATAAATACCTGAGCAGGATGTGCGTTATACCAAAGGAAAGCCAGACCTGCACCAATCATAGCTGCACAGATTACCACCAGCTCAGAAGAGTATTTCACATAAGGGATATGTAAATAACTAGCAAAGCGTACATCACCCGCCAAGTAAGCAAAGACGCCTAGACCTGCTGCAACCAGTACAATCGGCATGATCGCCAGACCATCCAGACCATCCGTCAAGTTGACTGCATTCGAAGCACCATTAATCACCAGATAGGTAAAGATAATAAAGCCAATTCCTAACGGGATAGCCGATAATGGAATACTGAGGTTCTTGAAGAATGGAATAAGCAAATCCAGCATATTTGCAGTATGCACTGGATTATCTTGTTGTTTAGCAATCATATACAATGCAATCCCCGCACCTATCGAAGCAACCGACGTCCAGAAAAACTTCTTCCGCGCTGGCAATCCTGCATTGTCTTTATAACGGATTTTAATCCAGTCATCTGCCCAGCCCACAGCGCCAAAAATCACCATTACGCCCAAGACAATCCAGACATATGGGTTAGATAGATCTGCCCAAAGCAAGGTCGAAATCCCAATCGAAAGCAGAATCAGCACCCCACCCATGGTTGGTGTACCCATCTTCTTGGCATGGTTTTCAGGGGCAAAGGTACTGACCGCCTGACCGTATTTTAACGCTTGCAACTTACGGATCATTACAGGACCCAGCACCAACCCAATGGAGAGTGCGGTCAAAACACTGAGTAATGAACGTAATGTTAAATAGCGTACTACTTGGAATGAGCTGTGATAGCCCGCAAGCTGTTCAAATAACCATAACAGCATTTTAGAGTTTCTCCATCAAGTCAGTCATCAACGTTTCCATATGGGTATAACGAGAACCTTTAAACAGGAAACTCATCGACTGGGGTTGATGTGTTTCGACTAAACTAATTAAAAACGGTAAGGCCTGTTCTTGATTCAAGAAGGCCTGTAATTTTTTACCATATTGGGTACTGCGCGCACCTTCTTGTGTTGCAGGTGAGAATTCACCGACCGCCACCACAAAGTTTATGCCTTTGATCGAAACCAAATCACGACCCAACATATAGTGTTGTTGTGCGGCACTTTGACCCAGTTCACCAATATCACCAATCACCATTACGCGTACACCGTCTTGCTGTGCAAGCACTTCACCTGCAGCACGCATCGAAGTTGGATTAGCATTATAGGTATCATCAATGAACAGATACGGGGCTTTCTGAATAAAATTCAGTCGCCCCTTGGCACCTTGCGCCTGCTCTAAACCCAATACGATATCATCTAGGTCAATACCAATCGCCAGCGCAAAAGCAACTGCAGCCGTGGCATTCTGCACATTATGTTCGCCAGCAAAAGGTAAATTTACGACACGCTCACCTTGTGGTGTATGTAAGGTAAATCGCGCTGATTGCGGTTGCAACTGCACATCCGAAGCATAGACATCACCACTCTGACCAAAACTCAAAACTTGCTCAGTTTGCACAGCTTGGCGAATTTGATCAGTAAAATCATCTGCCGCAGGCACAATTGCGGTTCCTGTCGGAGCAATATGCGCATAAATTTCAGATTTGGCGCGGCAAATCCCTTCACGACCACCAAACTCACCCAAGTGCGCTGTACCAATATTGAGAATACCTGCCACATGTGGCTGCACCAATTGTGAGGTGTAATCAATTTCACCCTGATGACTAGCACCCAACTCCATCACGGCATAGCGATGCTCTGCACGTAATTCTAACAACATCATTGGAACTCCCAAATCATTGTTCAGATTGCCACGAGTAATCAGGGTCGGGGCCAGTCGAGACAAGATACTGCCCAACATTTCTTTGGTGGTGGTTTTGCCACTACTGCCTGTCAAGGCAATCACTTTTAATTGCGGATGTTGCGCACGACGATAAGCACCCAAATTCCCTAGAGCCAATCGGGTATCCGATACGACCAACTGACAAATATCCACATCAACAGGCTGACTGACAATTGCGACTTCACAGCCATTCGCAGCGACTTGCGCAACAAAATCATGCGCATCAAAACGCTCACCTTTGAGCGCTAAAAATGCATCACCCTGCTCCGCATGACGTGAGTCCGTTAAAATTCGTTTGATCTCACCGCTCGGCTGTCGATCATTTAACCAATAACCCTGTGTAGCTTCAAGCAATTCTGCCGCAGTCCACGGCTCTAAAGGAACTGTACTAGTCGTTGAAGTATGCATCTTATTTCCTATTGCGCGGGATATGCTGAATCAATTGCGAGATGTTGTGCATCTATGGCAGCTTGCACTTCAACCACATCATCAAACCAATGACGAACACCGTCAATTTCTTGATAATTTTCGTGCCCTTTACCCGCAATCATCACAATATCGCCTGCTTGCGCAGTTTTTACTGCAAACTTAATTGCTTCACGGCGGTCATGAATTTCATGCACCACATGTCCTGAGAAATCAATACCTGATTTCATATCAGTAAAAATCTGTTCTGGATTTTCTGTGCGTGGATTATCTGAAGTTAACAACACCACATCGGCACCATCCAAAGCGGCTTGCGTCATTAGTGGACGTTTTCCGCGATCACGATCACCGCCACAGCCA
This sequence comes from Acinetobacter zhairuonensis, assembly GCF_022601715.1. Classification (GTDB taxonomy): domain Bacteria; phylum Pseudomonadota; class Gammaproteobacteria; order Pseudomonadales; family Moraxellaceae; genus Acinetobacter. Next base: position 147,981 of record NZ_JAKVIM010000007.1, read on the forward strand.
AACACCGCCCATAAATTCTGTTCAACATGACGCTTTAATGTCGTCAACACCTGTACCAATGCATCAGGGGTATGTGCATAATCCACCACAAACAAACGCGCATCATCACGAATCACTTGCATACGTCCTGGTGCACCTTTGAGCTGAGGCACTGTTGCAATCAACTGTGCCAAGTCAAAACCTGCGTGCTGTGCCACAATCAAACTTGCGACCAGATTTTCAATATTAAAATGTCCAAGCAGTGGACTTTGCACCGTGAACTGCCCTTGTGCGGTCACCAAACTGAAATTTGCACCAGACAAGCTGTATTGAATATCCTGAACCCGATAATCCGCAGCTTGTGTCATGGAATAAGTCAAAACCTGCGGCTCGGCTGGGTTGGCTTGTGCTGCCGCCAACATCAATGATGCATATTCATCAGCCAGATTAATAACAGCCACTTTCAAAGACTCAAATTTAAACAGGAGCGACTTGGCTTCAGCATAAGCTTCGAGTGTGCCGTGATAATCCAGATGATCTCGGCTTAAATTACTATATGCAGCAACCTCAATCGCACAACCAGTTAAACGCCCCTGCTCCAATCCATGCGAACTGGCTTCAATAGCTGCAAATTTTGCCCCTTGTTGCGCATAACTGTGCAAAGCATTTTGCAATTGCAAGGCATCTAAAGTGGTATGTGATGAACTTTCTAGATTCGGAAGAATACCATTGCCTGTGGTACCCATCACCGCACATGGCTGACCTTGTAGCATCAATAATTCTGCCACCAGTCGAGAAATGGTGGTTTTACCATTGGTGCCTGTCACCGCCAAAATCTGCAACGCTGCTGTTGGAGATAACGCTTGCAAATACTGTTTTTGCCACGCACCCATCAAATGACGAACTTCGGGCACCACCAGACTCGGAACAAGCCCCAACTCAGTTTCACTAATGATCGCCAAAGCCCCTTGATTCAAGGCTGCCTGCGCAAATTGCACCGTTTTTTCTGGCTGGCTTAAACTGTTTAAAGCAATAAAAATTTGTCCAGTCTCAACATGGCGACTGTCTAAACAAAAACCTTGAAAAGGTTGTTTCATCCATCCAGCGATCTGATCAGAAGGATACAGTTCTTGAAATGTAATTGACATTCAGCACCTATTACTGGATTTTCGGCGTGTCTAAAGGTTTATCTAAAGGCACATTCATTAAACGGAGAGACTCTTGCATCACGCGTGCAAATACGGGTGCAGCGACCAAGCCACCATAATATTGACCTTGTGGATTTTCCACCACCACAAAGATCGCCAGACGTGGATCACTCACAGGTGCCACCCCAGAAAACAGCGCACGATATTCCTTGTCCGAATAGCCTTTACGGTCGGCACGTAATTTATGTGCGGTTCCTGTTTTACCTGCGACACGGTAACCTGGAATGTTGGCTTGACGCGCTGTCCCCCCAGGTAGAGTCACGGCTTCCATCATCAACAACACTTGATCGGCAATTTTTGGATCAATCATTTGCTGACCTTTCGGTGGTTCTTCCAGTTTATATAAACTTAAAGGAACTTTTACCCCGTGATTAGCCAACATTGCGTAAGCATCCACCATTTGCAGCACCGTGGCGTTGATACCATAACCATATGCCATGGTCGCCACTTCAGAAACATTCCACTTACTCGGTGGTAGAACCAGACCTGAACTTTCACCAGGGAATTTCACGGCTGAACGCTCACCAAAACCCACGCGCTTTAAGAAAGTCGGCAAGGTTGAATACGGTAAAGACAAGGCAATTTTGGCCACACCCACGTTAGACGATTTTTGGATAATCCCCGCCAGCGTCAATTGTCCGTAGTTGTGTGTATCACGGATAGTGTGATTACCCACGCGCATGGAACCAGGTGAAGTATTCACGACCGTATTCGGCATATATTTACCAGTTTCCAAAGCCATCGCGACCGTTAAGGGCTTCATGGTCGAACCTGGTTCAAACATGTCTGTCGCACCACGGTTACGCATCGCGTCTTTATTGGCTAAGCCATTTTTGTCATTCGGGTTATAAGACGGCCAACTGGTCATCGCCAAGATTTCACCGGTTTTCACATCTACCGCAATGGCCGATGCTGAACGTGCATTATTGGCCACCCCTGCCGCAGTCAATTCGCGATACAGAATATATTGCAGGCGAGAGTCAATACTCAGGGTAATATTTTCCCCAGACTCGACTTCTTTGACGACTTCAGGATCTTTGACTCGGTTGCCCTTTTTATCGCGCACCACTTGCTGCTCACCATCCACACCTGCAAGGCGCTTGTTGAGCTGCATCTCCAAGCCTTCAATCCCGACCCCTTCGCTATTGGTCAAGCCAATAATTTGTGCATTCGGCTGGGGTTGAGGATAGTAACGTTTGTAGTTTTTCTCGGTATACACGCCTTGGAATTCGCGCTTTTCAATCAATTCTGCTTGTTGCGGTGGAATTTCTTTTTGCAGCACCAAATAGCGAGAACGCGGACGCTCATGCATTTTTTTCTTGAGTTCTGCCCGATCCATACCCACCGCATCTGCTAATTCATCTAAATTGAGATTTTTATCGGGTAACTGCCGTTTTAATTTTCGGTTATGCGGATCTTTGGCTAATTCAGCGGTGATTTCATCAAACAACTTTTTATTATCAAAATAATCACGTGGGTCAATCACCACCTTCATGACTGGGGTACTGATTGCCAAGGGAACACCATGACGATCATAAATCACGCCACGCATGGCTTTTAGTTTTTCGGTGCGTAGAATATTGGCATTGGCTTTATTTTGTAAAAAGTCACGATTAATGACTTGCACATAAAATGCACGCCCCACAAGGGCGACAAAACACATGAGTACCACGGCCCACATCAGATAAAAACGCCACATTTCTACATTAATGGCATTTTTTCCCGTAATTGGCTGCTGCTTTTTACGTGGTTGCTTGGTCTGCTTGTCTACCATATACAGCTAGCCTTATTTTTTATCATCTGAAGTCATAGGTAAAGAAATCACAACCGTTTGTGCGGCTGGCGGTGAATACATTCTTAACTGGGTGACGGCACGCGTACCAATCTGTGCCGTTGCACCAAAGGTCTGCTGCTCAATCAATAAACGCCCCCACTCTGCATTTAAATCATCGCGCTCGCGCATAAATGAACTGAGTTCACGATAATCATGGCGGTATTCAAATACCTGAAATACCACCATAATTGCGCTAATAAACACCAAAATTAACATGCAGGCATAAGTAATATATTTTTTCGTCCGCAATTTTTCTGCTTTCTTTTCGACTGCTTCAGTTTTCATTGTTTGCCTTTTTAAACTAAGCGTTCCGCAACACGAAGCCAAGCACTACGCGAACGTGGATTGGCTTTTACTTCTTCATCGCTGGCACGTACACGCGATATTTTTTTCAAACGACGGGTATCTTGCTGTTGTTGTGGTAAACCCCATCCTGCATCTTCAGGCAATGTCGATTCTTTCTGAATAAATTGTTTAATCAAGCGATCTTCCAAAGAATGGAAGCTAATTACCGCTAAACGCGCTTCAGGTTTAAGCACCTCAACTGCTTGAGGCAGGAAAGCTTCAATATCTTCTAATTCTTTGTTAATCGCAATACGTATTGCCTGAAATGTACGGGTTGCCGCATGTTTATTTTTTTCCCACTTTGGATGCGCGACTTTGACAATTTCAGCCAATTGGCGTGTGGTATCAATTTGACCTGCTGCTTTAATTGCTTTGGCAATACGACGGCTATAGCGTTCTTCACCATACTTAAAAATCACATTGGCTAAAGCTTCTTCTTCAATCTTCATTAACCATTCTGCTGCCGTTGGACCTTGCGAATTATCCATACGCATATCCAGAGGACCATCCTGCATAAAACTAAACCCACGTTCAGCCTGATCCAGTTGCGGTGAAGAAACCCCTAAATCCGCCATCACACCATCAACATGTTCTAAACCCAGTGCAGCCAGCTCTTGTTTTAGGTCTGCAAAACTGGCATGAATAATATGAAAGCGAGAATCTTCAGCAGCTAACTCTGCCGCCACAGCCAAAGCTTGAGGGTCTTTATCGAAGGCATAGACAGTTGAATTTGCATCGAGCTTTGAAAGCAACAAGCGAGTATGTCCGCCACGACCAAAGGTGCCATCGACATAAATTCCTGTATCCCGACCTGCCAATAAGGCATCCACAGTTTCATGAAGTAATACAGAAATATGAGACATAATAATGCAATCAAAGTACCAAAAATTTAACTGCACATTATTACCTTGTTTTATCAAAGCTCCAAACGTCTTTTTGTAGGGAAATATTACTTTCCATAGAGAAAACCGTTTCTATTGTATACCTTCAACAAAAAAAGCCTCCTTTGGAGACTTTTTTGTACTGTTTTCAGTAAGTTTAATGAGCTTGATTATAGATCTGATCAAAGATCGCACCATTGGCAAAATGCGTTTGTTGTGCTTTTGTCCAGCCACCAAAAACATCGCCAATGGTAAACAGTTTAAGCTTCGGAAATTGTGCCGAATATTTGGCTGCAGCTTGTGCATTCCGTGGACGGAAATAATATTTGGCTGCTAAATCTTGCCCTTTCGGCGAATATAAATAATTGAGATAGCCTTTGGCTAAATTGCGATTGCCATTTTTATCGACCGTTTTATCGACAATGGCAACTGAAGATTCCGCCAAAATCGAAATGGAAGGATAAACGATTTCAAACTGTCCTTTGCCCAAACCCTTGGTTGCCAGCAATGCTTCATTTTCCCATGACAGCAATACATCCCCAATACCACGTTCTGTAAAAGTCGTTAAAGAACCTCGTGCACCCGAGTCCAACACTTTAACATTGTGATAAAGGTTCTTGACCAACTCGCGGGCTTTGGTATCGTTCCCACCTGGCTGTTTAAGCGCATACCCCCAAGCCGCCAGATAGATCCAGCGAGGTGCTCCACCTGTTTTCGGGTTTGGGGTGATAATTTCCACCCCGGGTTTAACCAAATCATTCCAGTCTTTAATTTTTTTAGGATTGCCCTTACGTACCAAAAACACCACGGTTGACGTATATGGCGCCGAATTATTCGGAAAGTCTTTTTGCCAGTTCTTGTCGATATAGCCTGCTTTCACAATTTCATCAATGTCATTGGCTAGAGCTAAGGTTACAACATCCGCCTCTAAACCCGTGGCGACGGCACGCGCTTGTTTACCTGAGCCACCATGCGATTGTTTAAATTCAATCTCCTGCCCTGTGCGCTGCTTCCAGTATTGACCGAACTCTTTATTATATTCTTGATAAAACTCACGGGTGGGATCATAAGACACATTCAAGAAGCTCTTTGCTGCAAACACTGGTCCAGAAACCGCTACTAAGATGGCAATACCCAATGCCAAAATGATTTTATTCATGCTCTAACTCTAATGGCTATTTTTTAGCACTGTATTTTCAATAAAATATTTTAATAATCATTAACTTATAATTGTTTAAGCATATTTTTTCTTATTTTTAGATATATAATATGTTGCAATATATACAAACAAAGATGATGAAAAGTTGTCATGAAATAGTCTAGAATTTGTCACAATATTACAATCTTCATGATGTCTTCATATTTATTTGTTACAACAGCAAGACATCGACATTACTGTAACAATGATGCGTAGAATCGCTTAGATTTTCTTATCTTTTTGTAAAAAGTGTGACGCAAGTCTACTTTTATGTTTCTAAAGATGTTTAAATTGTAGCTATAGTATGTAGAACACTATTTGATAAAAAAGTTCTCAACATATTGAGTTAAAGGGGAATTCGAGATGAACTTACACTATTTTCAAGCCGTTTGCCTCAGCATCGGCTTGGGTCTGATGGCACAAACAGGTCATACGGCTGCCATTAAAGCCACGATGAACAAAAGCGTTGCCCCAGAAAAGGTCTCTTTGATTGAAAAGGCACTCAATCAACAAAAGCAAGGTGACAATTATTTACAAGCGGACAATAACCTGAAAGTTCTGACTGCAATTAAAGTCGCGCCAACACAAAGTTTCTTTGCGACACAGAACGAACGCTTCTCTCGTTTTTTACAGTCGATTTTCCCGCAAAATAATTCTTGATCCACAACACCAATTTCCCCCTTTGAAATTGGTGACAAGCTCAATCACAAATGTTGAATTTAGCATTAAGTGATTGGGCTTTTTCGTTATAATAGCCCCAGTTCACCTTTTGAAAATATTGTTATGACTATTCGTACCCGTATTGCTCCCTCACCAACAGGGTTTCCTCATGTAGGAACTGCCTACATCGCGTTATTTAACATGTGTTTTGCGAAAAAACACGGTGGCGAATTTATCCTACGTATTGAAGATACCGACCAACTTCGCTCTACCCCTGAATCTGAAAAAATGATTTTAGATTCTTTACGCTGGTTGGGTTTGAACTGGTCTGAAGGTCCAGATATTGGGGGGCCTCACGCGCCTTACCGCCAATCTGAGCGTATGCATATCTACAAACAATATGCTTTGGACTTGGTTGAAAAAGGTCATGCATTCTACTGCTTCGCAACGGCTGAAGAGTTGGATCAAATGCGTGAAGAACAGCAAGCACGTGGCGAAACTCAAAAATATGATGGTCGTGGCTTAAAACTGACACAAGAAGAAGTACAACGTCGTCTGGCAGCAGGCGAACCCCACGTGATTCGTATGAAAGTGCCCGAAGAAGGCGTGTGTAAAATTAACGACTTATTGCGCGGTGAGGTTGAAATTCCTTGGGCACAAGTCGACATGCAAGTGTTATTAAAAACTGATGGTTTACCGACTTATCACCTCGCGAACGTTGTGGATGACCATTTAATGGAAATCACCCACGTGCTTCGTGGTGAAGAATGGCTGCCATCTGCACCAAAACATCAGTTGCTGTATCAATATTTTGGCTGGGAAATGCCAACCCTATGCCACATGCCATTGTTGCGCAACCCAGACAAATCAAAACTGTCTAAGCGTAAAAATCCGACCTCAATCAACTACTACCGTGACATCGGTGTCTTGCCAGAAGCGTTGTTGAACTATTTGGGTCGTATGGGCTGGTCAATGCCTGATGAGCGTGAAGTCTTTACCTTAAATGACATGATTGAACACTTTGATGTACAGCGCGTGTCTTTGGGTGGTCCAATCTTTGATGTGGAAAAACTCAACTGGCTCAATGGTCAATGGATTAAAGGGCTGACTCCAGGTCAATTGCTAGATCGCTTGTTAACTTGGAAAAGTGACCGCAATACCCTAGAAGATATTGCTGCTGCGATTCAACCGCGTATTCACTTGTTGTCTGAAGCGGTGAATTGGGCTGGTTTCTATTTCAACCACATGCCACAAATCAGCAAAGAACAGTTTGAAAGCAAGAAATTGACTGAAGAACAAGTTCGTCAAAGTTTACAGTTTGCCATCTGGCGTTTAGAGAGCCAGTTCACATGGAACAATGACACGGTCAGCCAAATCTTGATGGATTTAGCCAACCAAATGAACATTAAGCTGCGTGATTTCATGCCAGCCTTCTTTATTGCCATCGCAGGCTCGACTTCTTCTACCCCAGTCATGCAATCGATGGTGACTTTAGGACCTGACTTGACCTTCGCTCGTTTACGTCATGCGCTTGAAATTGTTGGCGCTCCGAGCAAAAAAGAAGCAAAAGTCTGGGAAAAATTAAATGAAAGCCTAAAATTGCCGAAAAATGATGCAATTGAACAAGCTTAATTAAAATAGCTGTTGACGTGTGAGCAGAATATCCCTAATATTGCGCTCACACAGACTGGGGTCATAGCTCAGTTGGTAGAGCGCTACAATGGCATTGTAGAGGTCAGCGGTTCGATCCCGCTTGACTCCACCAAAAATCGTTTTACCTGTGTTGCCTCATAAGTCCCTATCGTCTAGAGGCCTAGGACATCGCCCTTTCACGGCGGTAACCGGGGTTCGAATCCCCGTAGGGACGCCAAATTCAAAAAAGCCACTGTTCAGCAGTGGCTTTTTTATTGCCGCAACAAAAGATAAATTGCCGGAATTATTTTGGCTCTGCACAACATTCCGCTAAAATACATCCAGATCAAAATGATGGAGCTGAAATGCAATACCGTTGCCCAAAATGCCAAAGTCCGAAAATTATGCCTGTTGCACAAGGCAATGCACCTGCTGCACGCCCTGTTGTGCCAAAAAGCTTAGTCTTCCTTGTACCCTCGATTTTTGTGCTGCTCCTTCTGGTGTTGATTAGTATTGCCATGTGGTTATTTGGCGATGGTGCAGGTTCAACGCTGCAAATCGCGACTGTTGTGGTGTTTTTGATCTGTGTGGTTGCAGGTTTCTTGTTTTACCGTGATTTACCTGATTTCAAAATTTCGATGCAATCTTTCATGCAGTCACAAAAAAAATGGAAATGCCGCGAATGTGAGCATGAGTGGGAAATCTAAAATGTTAAAATTCACATCAGCTTAATGCTGATGTGAATGATCATCAGCTTCATACTCTGCATGTGCCTGATGTTCTGCAAGTGGATGTGAGTGAGGCTGACTATGTGCATGTGCCATACACTCATCATCTTCAATTTGCAAAGTCATTTCAGCAATACTATGTCGCTGTTTTAACATAGCAACAGCAGCCTGATACAGCCGTTTTTGATCAGCTTGTGGTGCATAAAGATGTACGGTCAGATGGATGTTTTTGGAACTGATCGCCCATACTTTCAATTGATGAATACTTTCTACATCCTTCAATTGCAATAAATCTTGCCGCAATTTTTCTATATCAATTTCTTCAGGTACCCCTTCTAAAAGAATATTGATGCTTTGTTTCAGTAAAATCCAAGTCCGTGGCAACACCCAAAATCCAATCAACACGGCTATGAGTGTATCCACCCAAAACCATTGGGTAAAATAAATCACAATCGCCCCGAGAATTACCCCTACAGAACCCAAGGCATCACTCAACACCTCCAAATATGCGCCTTTGACATTCAGACTCTCTTGCGCACTAGAAAACAGAATCCGCATCGAAATTAAATTAATGATTAAACCCATGACAGCAACTACCAACATCCCCAAACTCTGAATCTCAGGCGGATGACTAAAGCGCTGATAGGCTTCATACAAAATATAAATGGCGACCAGAAATAGCATCATGGCATTAAACAGGGCTGCCAAAATTTCCAGACGCTGATAACCAAAGGTACGCTTATTGTCAGCAGGCAATTTACCCAACCGAATTGCCACCAGTGCAATCGCCAATGCAGCAGCATCGGTAAACATATGTGCAGCATCGGAAAGTAATGCCAAACTCTGGGTGATAAAACCTGCAATCACTTCAATAATTAAAAATAGACTGGTCAAAGCCAAGGCAAAACTTAATTTTTTAGCATTCTGTTCAGTGACTTGCGCATGTGAATGATCATGCCCATGTGATCCACTCATTGTTTGCCCTCTTTTGATTGTTATCTGCATCACTTTAGTCTGATTTCATCAACAAAATAATACGGATGACTTTTAAAATTATATGAAAATAATTATCATTTACTAAAATTAAACTTTTACTTGAAACTAAATGTGATGAAAAAATTAATCTTCAGCTCAGCGCTATTCTTTAGTACTTATACTTTTGCCCATGAACCCTATGTTGCTCCTTTAGCCTACAACACTGCCAATACACAAATTCCTGTCATCGCTGCCTATGCTGAGCAGGCATTACAAGCTGAATATGCTCTAAAAGATCCACAATTTCTAATTATCCAACCAAATCAAAAACAAGCGACTGTAAAACCAGCAACGACCTTAAAGTCTGCAACTATCTTTGATTTAAGCCTACCAGAAAAAGGCACATATACGGTTGTTACTACAACCAGTTATCCTATCCAGTATGTTCAATATAATAAGCAATGGAAAGTTTTAGCCAATGCAACGGCAGATCAAGTCCCTCCTATAAATGAACGCGATTATGTCATTGCCAGTGACTTTAAGGGCAAACTGCCAAAGAAAGTCGATACTGTTCGTGAATGGACCTTGCAGACCTACATCAGTAAAGAAACAACTACCGCAGTTGCCACAACCTCTGCGCCCATTCAAATCCATTTACAAACTCATCCCAATCGCATCATTGCGCAACAGCCTGTACAAGTTCAGATCCTACACGCAGGAAAACCTTTAGCCCATGCTGAACTTGTGCTTCGTGAACAAGGGGCAACTGAACAACAAGCCCAAAACATTAATGTTGAATCCAATGGGAGAGCCAGTTTCACCTTCCCGCATGCAGGGCAATATTTGCTTGAGGTGACGGAAAAAGTCGATCCTAAGGCAATACCTAAAAACCAGTATTACACCATTATCAGTTTAAATGTGGCGCAAGCAGCTTCCTAAAATAGTGACCGTACCTTCGCTTAAAAGGATCAATGGTACGGTCAACATCCTCTTAATTGTGGCTATGCTCATTCATCCAGCGGTACAACACCGGTAAGAGCACCAAAGTGAGCAATGTAGAGGAGATAATTCCCCCGATCACCACAGTGGCTAGCGGACGCTGTACTTCTGCCCCTGTGCCCGTAGCGACAGCCATTGGAATAAAACCCAATGACGCCACACAAGCGGTCATTAAAACTGGTCTTAAGCGCAAAATTGCACCCTGCCATGTGGCTTGATAAACATCGAGCTGTTGCCGTAATTCTTTAATAAAAGTCAGCATTACCAGACCATTCAAAACCGCAACACCCGACAAGGCAATAAAACCCACCCCTGCCGACATCGACAGTGGAATATCACGTAACCACAAGGCAATCAGACCACCACACAGTGCAAATGGCACACCCGTAAATACCAACAAGCTTTCCTTGATGTTATGAAACACGGCCATCAGCAAAACAAAAATGGCGACTAAAGCTAACGGCACTACCCACATCATCCGATTTTTTGCCGAGATCAGATTTTCAAACTGTCCACCATAATCCAGCCAATAACCTTCGGGCAAAGCCTGCTCCGCCAAGGTCGTTTGCAGCTCCTGTACAAATGAACCCAAATCACGACCTTCAACATTGGCCGTCACCACCACACGACGCTTGCCATCCTCACGGCTGACTTGATTAATGCCCAAGATAGTTTCGACTTTAGCCACATCTTGCAGTTGAATTAAACCACCATTGGCAGTTTGGATCGGTAACTTTGCTAGATATTCAGGGGTGCGTTGCTGATCATCCAAGCGAATCACGAAATCAAAACGTCGATCTCCCTGTAAAATTTGTCCAACATTTTGACCACCCACACTGGTCGCCACCAAATCTTGAATCGCTTTGACCGACAAGCCATATTGCGCTGCCAGTGCGGGATTGACCTCGACATTCAACAACGGCAAACCACTGGTTTGCTCAACATTGACGGCTGTGGCACCTGAAATGCTCTGAATTTTTTGCGCGATTTGTGTAGCTTGTTGACTCAGCACCTGCATATCATCACCAAAAATTTTCACCCCCACATCGCTACGCACGCCAGAAATCAGTTCATTAAAGCGCAGCTCAATCGGTTGAGAAAACTCGCTGTTATTACCGGGTAAGGTGGCGAGAAGAGCGATCATCCGCTGCCTTAGTTCATCCAGACTTTGTTTCGGCTCAGGCCATTGTTCTCGTGGTTTTAACAGTACAATGGCATCGGAGATATTCGGTGGCATCACATCGGTTGCCACTTCTGCCGTTCCTGTTCGAGCAAAAATTGCCTTAATTTCAGGAAATTCTTTTAGCAGCAACTTTTCAGTATTTTCCTGCATGCGTAGCGATTGTTCTAAGCCTGTACTCGGCGAACGCATTTGCTGGACAGCAAAATCTCCTTCACTCAATTGTGGTGCAAACTCGCTGCCGACTTGCGTGGTGAGTACACCTGTGAAAAATAAAATACACAGTGCCAGCGTCAGCACCAATGCCTTGAAATCATAAGCCCAATTCAGTAAACGAGTGTATTGCTGCTTCAGCCACAGCATCCAGCGAGTTTCCGTTTCCTTGACCTCACCCGTGACCCATAATGCCACTGCTGCAGGCACAAAACTGATCGAGAGAATCATGGCACCAACCAAAGCCAATACCACAGTCATTGCCATCGGGTGAAACAGTTTGGCTTCCACCCCAGATAAGGCAAAGATAGGAAAATACACCACCAGAATAATCAGTTGTCCAAAGATTAAAGGGCGACGTGCCTGCTTCGCTGCCAAGAAAACTTCTGTAAAGCGCTCTGACCGGGTCAGCAAGCGTCGATGACGATGCTGGGCTTCCGCCAATCGGCGAATACAGTTTTCGACTATCACCACAGCCCCATCTACAATGATGCCGAAATCCAGTGCCCCTAAACTCATTAAATTGGCACTGATGTTTTGCTTTGCCATACCGGTTAAAGTGAACAACATGGATAAAGGAATCACACAGGCAGTGATCAGCGCAGCGCGAAAATTTCCCAGAAACAAGAATAAAATCACAATGACCAGAATCGCACCTTCAACCAGATTTTTCTGGACAGTTCGAATTGCACGATCGACCAGACTGGTGCGGTCATACACGGTTTCAATGATCACACCTTTGGGTAACGACTGCTGTACTTGCTGCAACTTAGCATCCACGGCTTGTGCAACACTACGGCTATTTTCACCCATCATCATCATGGCGATGCCCAGTACGGTTTCTTCCCCGTTATAGGTGGCTGCACCAGTACGTAAATCGTGTCCAATCGACACCGTAGCAACATCAGCAACTCGAATCGGAAAACCATTTTTAGTGGCAATGCTGACATTTTGAATCGCTTCAATGTTGTTTAAGGTGCCCGGCACTCGCACGGTCAATTGCTGCCCATTCTGTTCAATAAAGCCTGCACCCCGATTTTCATTATTTTCAGTCAACGCAGTTTGCAAATCCGAAAGTGGAATTTGCAATTGTTGTAAGCGCTGTAAATCAGGCGTCACCACATAGGTTTTGTTATACCCGCCAATGGAGTTGACCTCAGCCACACCTGCGACACGCTGCAATTGTGGGCGCACAATCCAGTCCTGAATTTCACGCAAATCCATGGCGCTATACGCTGTACCATCCGCTTTGCGTGCATTGGGCTCTGCCTTAATCACCCATTGATAAATTTCACCTAGCCCCGTGGAAATGGGTGACATGGTGGGAATAATCGCATCGGGAAGCTCTGCCTGTGCTTCTTGCAAGCGCTGATTAATCAACTGTCTGGCCCAATAAATATCGGTACCATCCTGAAAAATAATAGTGACTTGCGACAAACCATAACGGGAAATAGAACGGGTTTGCTGCAATTCAGGTAAGCCCGCCATGGCCGTTTCAATCGGATAGGTAATCCGCTGTTCCACCTCCAAAGCAGTAAAGCCCGTGGCTTGGGTATTAATTTGTACCTGTGTATTGGTAATGTCAGGTACGGCATCAATCGGTAGTTGTTGATAGCTATAAATCCCAACCCCAATCCAGGTCAGTACAAACAGCATGACCCAAATCGCATTACGAATGGAAAATTGAATGATGTGGTCAAACCAGCCTTCTGGCGGTGGTAAACCATCAGAAGTAAGCTGTGCCGCCTTATCATCAGGTGGTCGAGGCTGATTAGTGTGCATGGCTCGCCTCTCCTTTTTCCAGCTCAGATTTCAGCAAGAAACTGCCTTGTGCAGCATATTGCTGACCTTGCTCTAGACCCGAGTGCACCTCAACCCATTTGCCATCACTCGAAATAGCACCCAAGCTGACGGTTTGTGGAACAAACTCGATCTTTTGCTCATGCTGTGCTGCCACAAACACCGCATCTTTCCCTTCAATTTTCTGTACGGCGCTGGCGAGAATGCGTAATCCCTGTTGTGCTTGTTGCTGTTGCAATTGTACATTGACCATTAAATTTGGACGCAGTTCGACTGCATTCGACAAGACTTTGGCACGCACTTGTAAACGACCAGTTTGCACATCGGCTTGGCTATTTAGGCTTTGAATCTGTGCCTTAAACAGATTTCCCGTTTGCAGCGATTTAAATTCAATGCTTTGATTCGGCACAATCTCGGCAAACTCGCTACTTGGAGCAATAAATTCCAGCCATAATTGATCCAGTTGATCAATCACAAACAATTGATCTGCCAGTTGTACATTCTCCCCTAATACCAAATCTTTCTGACTGATCACCCCTGCAATCGGTGCTTTCAACAGATACCGTCCCTGACTCGTGACTTCAGCACCGAAAGCAACTAACCGTGAGCGTGTCGCGCGAACCTGAATCTGAGCTTGCTGATAAGCGTTCGAAGCACGTTGATAATCCTGCTTGGCAGAAATGCCTTCGCTCCAGAGTTTTTTCTCGCGCTCATAATCCTGCCGTGCCAATTCCAAATTCGCCTGTTGCACTTGTAAATCGGCTTGCTGATCGACCAAATCAGGTACCAACAGTGTTGCTAGGACTTGTCCTTTTTTGACTTGTTGCCCCAATTCCACATACACCGCCTCGACATGACCTGCAAATGCAGGCGCCACATGTGCTTGACGATCAGTATTCACCATCAGCTTGGCAGGATAGGCAGTCGACTTCACTATAGGACCCAATTCAACTGTTGCTAATTCAATGCCTTGTTCAGTCAATTGCTTTGCCGTTAAGGCTATTGCCGCTGCATGCTCCTCCGCTTCGCCATGATCTTCTTCACCCGCATGTTCTTCTGCTTCGGCATGCCCATGCTCATTTTCGTTCGTCGATGGCTTTTGACTCAACCACCAGACACCAATCGACAGCAAGGCAGTGATGCCAATGGCCAAGAGCATTAAAAATTTTTGGGAAATCCGTCCCTGTTGATTCAACCTCTTCTTTTTTAAATTCAACATATTAGTTTCCCCCACCAATCACGGATAATGCCTGTGTGTCTTGCCACAGCGCTTGATTCATTTGTGCAATTGCATCCTTATGCATGACCTGACTCGGCTCGATTCCCAAACTCAGACTTTCGGCCTCAAGCGCACGCTGCCATGCATCTTTGAGTAATTGCACTTTCCGCATACGCACCTCTTGCAACTGCAAGGTGGCTTGCTGCACATCCAACAGCGAAAATTTGCCGACATTAAAGCCTTGCAGCATTTTTTGCTGCACCGTTTGTGCTAAGGGAAGTTGGGTGTGTTGCAACGCTTTAAATTGCAGCTCAAGCCCTTGTAACTCGGTCAATAAACTGCCAACTTGAAAAGCATTTTGCTTGAGATAAAACGCTTGCTGTCGCTCTAGCTGAGTTTGCTGTGCCTGCGCAATCTGTTTGCCATATTGCTGACGATCAAACAGATTTAACGGTACAGAAAACCCCACCACCAAAGCGTTGTCTGTATCCGTTTCAACCGTTTGAGTACGGTTGATTCCTACATTCAGCGTTGGATTAGGACGGGCTTGTGCTTTCAGTTGCTCAATTTTGGCTTGAGATTCCAAGAGAAGTAATTGTCGTTTTTTTTCCATCAGGTTTTCTGCAAGATGCTGCTGGACTTGCTGGGCTGTTACTGCTGGCCATAAATGTTGTGCTACCAAGGCAACCGTGATTGACTTATCCCGCTCCCCCCATGTATTGGACAAATGCTGCTGTGCCACTTGCACTTGTAAATCAGCTTGTCGAAACACACGCAAATTTTCGGCATGACTGAGTTGAGCACGATCGACATCAACTTGTGCCACACTCCCCGCCTGATAACGCTTCTGAATTACTTTTAGATTTTCTTCACTAATCTGCAGTTGCTCTTGTAATAGCTGACGTTCCAACTCAAAAATTGCCAGTTGTGACCATAAATATTTCACTGCCAATTCAAGCTGAGCTTGATACATCTGCTGTTTTAGTGTGGTTTTCTGCTGTGCAATCTGCGCGTACTTTTGATTGGCTTTACGCTCACCAAACAGATCCAGACGTTGTGAAATACCGAATGCCAGCTCACGTTCTTGGTCGGAATTAAACCCCGTTTGCTCTATGGACAACTCTGGATTTATCCACAGCTTTGCCTGTTTTATGTTCGCAGTGGCAATTTGCTGCTGGGTTTTCCACACCCCATGCGACTGCTGATAGTCACTAGAACGTTGAATCGCTTCTGGCAAAGTCAGTGACTGTGTCGGCAATTCTGCCCATGTACTCTGACTATAAAGTGCCACACTTAAGCCCAATACCATGACACGTTGAACTGAACGCATGGCATCGAAACCGAAGGCTTCGGAAATTTTTAAAGACATGATGATGCCCCACTAAAGTTAAGAATTAGTGGTGGGCAATGTTTTCGGCTACCCCACCTATAGCGGGGCTAAGACAGGAGGCGGGTTGGAAGGAAATAAATATGGGGATTGGTACAAGTTTTGCCAGTTGAACTGCACCTGAACCAATTTTGGGATAAAGACTGGAGATACAGCCAATTGCTGCGCTTCGATCAACATGATATGCGCAAATGAAGGCAAATGATCGCTGTGATCATCTTGCTGAAAGGTCGCTAAATCGAAGGCGGTTTGAACTTGAACGGTATTTTTCGGATGAACCGTAGCTGCCCGAGACTCACAACTCCCCGTGCTATGATGCCCAAAATGCGACAACACCGCGATGCTTTTCGGTTCAGCATCATGCACACAAAAGGCTGCCGCCACATTCCAAAAACTTTGAAACATGAATAAGCTTAGCAAGAGGGTGATATAAACACGAGAGCGTTTCACGGATAAAATGCGGTCATTACAACTTGCGGACACTATAGCAGCTTGATAGATGTAATAAAATTACACTGCCAATATTCGTCGACTTCTTCACATAACATACAGATAAAAACCATTTTGTTACAATAATTTAATACATCTGAGAGCCAGAACGTTTAAATTAAATAATGACCACTGATGTTGTCAGCAACAAGGAGGCGAAGATGAATATAAAATACCTCAAAACAGTATGGACGCTGTTATTTCACACCCCCTATCATGACTTGGTTACGCCTGTATTCGACCTAGTAGGTGAACATGAATATCAACGTGGCTTGCATTTCGAGCAACTGGCATTATGTGAACATTATCATGTATTCATGCAACATAAAGTCTTGCAACCACTAGCCCCTATACAGATGAATCACTCTCCAATATCTTCCAGCAACTCCCGTAATGCGATGTGGTATTTTCTTCGCTCTGCTTTACGTGGTCATCCTGAAGCTGAATTTAAAATGGGGATTGGTTATTTGAATGGTCAATTGGGTCTAGATCGTAATTATGCTAAAGCCGAGAAATGGTTAAAAAAAGCCGCACAAGATGGTCATCCTGACGCGAAACGCTGTCTGTATCAGGCCTATAGTGAATTGGCTTTTTCTTAAAATAAAGCATAAAAAAACCAGCCCGAAGGCTGGTTTTTATTGGGTGAAATTAACCACCAATTTTTTTGTATTTGCTACGTTTTTGTACTGCATCTTCACCTAAACGTGCCAAGCGATAGGCTTCGTACTCAGCATAGTTACCTTCGTAGAATTCAGGCTGTTCATTTTCAAATGACAAGATATGCGTTGCAATACGGTCTAAGAACCAACGGTCATGCGACACCACCATTACGGTACCTGGGAAGACTAAAATTGCATCCTCTAGCGCACGTAAAGTTTCGATATCCAAGTCGTTTGATGGTTCATCCAGCAGGATCACGTTCGCGCCCATTTGCAGGATTTTCGCCAGTTGTAAACGGTTACGCTCACCACCAGACAATTCACCTACACGTTTTTGCTGATCTTGACCCTTGAAGTTGAAACGACCGATATACGCACGTGATGCGATTTCGTATTCGCCAATTCTTAAGATATCTAAACCGCCAGAAACTTCTTCCCAAACAGTTTTGTTGTTATCCAAAGTATCACGGATCTGACCCACATAAGCCACTTTAACCGACTCACCAAGTGTCACAGTACCTGTATCAGGTTGCTGCTCACCGGTCATCATACGGAATAGCGTAGTTTTACCTGCACCGTTAGGACCCACGATACCCACAATCGCGGTTGGTGGCACAGTGAATGTCAGGTTTTCATACAACAAACGGCCATCAAATGATTTGCTAATGCCTTCAACTTCAACCACTTTATTGCCTAGACGTGGACCAGGTGGAATATAGATTTCTGAAGTTTCGTTACGTTGTTGGAACTCGCGTGAGTTGAGCTCTTCAAAACGCTCCATACGCGCTTTGTTTTTCTTTTGCTGACCTTTAGCATTTGAACGAACCCATTCAAGTTCTTTTTTCAATGCTTTCGCAAAAGATTCTTCTTGCTTCTGTTCTTGCTCTAAACGCGCATTCTTTTGCTCTAACCAAGCAGAATAGTTACCTTGATAAGGAATACCCATGCCACGGTCAAGTTCAAGAATCCACTCAGCGACGTTATCCAAGAAATAACGGTCATGCGTAATCGCCACAATCGTGCCCGCGAAGTCTTTCAAGAAACGCTCTAACCAAGACACAGATTCTGCATCCAAATGGTTGGTCGGTTCGTCAAGAAGCAACATGTCTGGCTTAGACAAAAGCAAACGACAAAGTGCAACACGACGACGCTCACCACCTGACAGTAAAGTCACGTCTGCATCCCAAGCTGGAAGGTTCAAGGCTGCTGCTGCTTGATCCATCTGGTTGCTGAGGTTGTGTGCATCCCATGAATGGATAATTGCTTCTAATTTTTCTTGCTCTTTCGCTAATTTATCGAAATCGGCATCTTCTGACGCGTATTCAGCAAAAACTTCATCCAAACGTGCCAAAGCGTCTAGAGGTTCGCGTAAACCATCTTCAACGTTGCCACGTACATCTTTATTTGGATCTAGTGGTGGTTCTTGCTCTAGGTAGCCAATTTTGATACCCGGTTGCGCACGAGCTTCACCAGAGAAATCTTTGTCTACGCCAGCCATAATACGAAGCAAGGTCGATTTACCTGCACCGTTTAAACCAAGCACACCAATTTTAGCACCTGGGAAAAATGACAAAGAGATGTCTTTTAAGATTTCGCGCTTCGGCGGAACCATCTTAGACACTCGGTTCATCGTATAAATATATTGGGCCACGCAGGACTCCTCAATAGAAAACCAAAAAATCGCAAAACAGCGAAAAATATTTTGGGGCATTATACGATGAATACGCTGAAAACATAAGGCATGAATCCGCTCTTCAATGCAATGTTACAACTTTCATTTCGTTTATTTTTTATTCAGAGCCTCCTGTGTAGAATTTTGTTCAAGTTACACTGAGCCTAATTCATCTTTATGAAATTTTTAGATAATTATTCTTAATATTCACGCTTTCACTCATATTCAATAGTGATAGAATGTGCAAAATTTAACTCACGCAGATGATGTACATGACCTATAAAGATGAAACATTAGCCATTCACGCAGGTTACAGCCCTGAAGCCAGCACCAAAGCCGTTGCTGTGCCGATTTACCAAACCACCTCCTATGCCTTTGATAATACCCAGCATGGCGCCGATTTATTTGACCTGAAAGTCCAAGGCAATATTTATACTCGGATTATGAATCCCACCACTGCGGTGCTAGAACAGCGGCTGGCAGCGCTTGAAGGGGGGATTGGCGCATTGGCTTTAGCTTCAGGTATGGCCGCCATTACCTATGCGATTCAAACCATTACTGAAGCAGGTGACAATATTGCCTCGGTTTCTACCTTGTATGGTGGCACCTATAATTTATTTGCGCATACGCTACCTAAGCAAGGTATTGAAGTGCGTTTCTTTGATTATCAGAATCCGGAAGCCTTACGCAGCTTAATTGATGAAAAAACCAAACTGGTGTTTGTCGAATCGATTGGCAATCCGCTCGGTAATATTATTGATTTAGAAGCGATTGCCGAAATTGCGCATGAATATGGTGTACCCGTGGTAGTTGATAATACGGTTGCCACTCCTGCACTGCTGAAACCGTTTCAATATGGTGCAGATATCGTGGTGCATTCTCTCACCAAATATATTGGCGGGCATGGTAATTCGATTGGGGGTGCCATTGTCGACAGCGGTAAATTCCCTTGGGGCAAATACCCTGAACGTTTTCAAGTGCTGAACACCCCAGATCCAAGTTACCATGGGGTGAATTATGTCGAAGCCTTAGGTGAAGCCGCTTATATTGCGCGTGCGCGTGTGGTGCCACTCCGCAATACAGGCGCAGCAATTAGTCCACTGAGTGTGTTTCTGATTTTACAAGGCTTAGAAACGTTGAACTTGCGTATGGAACGTCACACCTATAACGCGCAGAAAGTGGCAGAATATTTGCAGCAACATCCAAAAGTAAAATGGGTCAACTATGCAGGCTTGAAGGATCATCCACAGCATGGCTTGGCGCAAAAATATGTTAAAGGTCAGCCTTCTGCGATTTTATCCTTTGGCGTGCAAGATGGCCGTGAAGGTGGAACCCGCTTTATTGATGCACTACAACTGTTTACGCGCTTGGTGAATATCGGTGATGCCAAAAGTCTGGCATGTCATCCTGCAACCACCACCCATCGCCAATTGAATGCAGCAGAACTGAAAGCCGCAGGTGTGAGTCTGGACATGGTTCGACTCTCGGTGGGCATCGAACATATTGATGACCTAATTGCAGATTTAGAACAGGCATTGGCGACAGTTTAAACAATGTGATCAAGACCTCATTTGAGGTCTTGATTTTTGAGCATTTTCTCTTGGAATTGCATCTAAATCGTGCTAAAACTAAGAAAAATAAAAACCACAAATAGAGCAAATACTCTAAATTTATTTGTTAATTCAATGACTTATTTATAGCTTTTTTCAGTATATTCGCTATCATTATGCGTGTGAGTTTTAGTCAACTCATGGAATAATGTGAACTAAGTTCTCCAATAAAATAAAGACAATTTAGAATTGAAGTGAACTAAATTCTAATCAGGGAAACATAGCGTGAAAGCAAAATTAGAGAAACAATTTCGGGACCGTATCCACGGTAAAATCGTACTTATTACTGGCGCATCCAGTGGCATTGGTTTAACCACAGCACATCGTCTTGCCGATGCAGGCGCACATGTTCTGCTGGTTTCGCGAACCAAAGAAACCTTGGATGAAGTCAAAGCTGAAATTGAAGCCAAAGGTGGTAAAGCCTCGGTCTTCCCATGTGATTTAAATGACATGGAAGCAATTGATGCGGTCTCTAAAGAAATTTTGGCATCTGTCGATCATATTGATATTTTGATTAATAATGCAGGTCGTTCTATTCGTCGTGCAGTGCACGAGTCTCTCGACCGTTTCCATGATTTTGAACGTACCATGCAACTGAATTACTTTGGTGCGGTGCGCTTAGTTCTGAATTTATTGCCGCATATGATGGAACGTAAAGGCGGTCAGATCATTAACATCAGCTCGATTGGTGTGTTAGCCAATGCGACACGTTTCTCAGCTTATGTGGCTTCAAAAGCAGCCTTAGATGCTTTTAGCCGTTGTCTATCTGCCGAAGCACATTCACATAAAATTGCAATCACTTCAATTTATATGCCATTGGTGCGCACACCAATGATTGCACCAACCAAGATATATAAATATGTCCCAACGCTGTCGCCTGAACAGGCAGCAGATTTAGTGGCTTATGCGATTGTGAAACGTCCGAAGAAAATTGCCACCAATCTTGGGCGTTTGGCATCTTTAACCTATGCGGTTGCGCCTGACATCAACAACATGTTTATGTCGATTGGCTATAACCTGTTCCCAAGCTCTTCCGCTTCTATCGGTAAGCAAGAACGACTAAATTGGGTACAAAAAGCATATGCACGCCTCTTCCCAGGTGAACACTGGTAAGTTGTAAATCTTAAAAAGCCTGTCAAACGACAGGCTTTTTTATATCCTTAAGTGTATTTCGGGCTTAATACATTTCTGTATCACCCCCTGTATTTCATCGTCACTTAAAATGCAATGCGCATTTAGGTTTCCAGAAAATTGACTCGACCTGTTTGCACATCATAAATCGCTCCCACAATTGCAATCTGCCCCTGCTTAAGCATCTCTGCTAACACTGGACTGTGTTGCTGAATATATTGAATGTTATACAACACATTCATCGCTGTGACTTGATCCAAGAAGGCTTTACTCAGCTCTCGAGGCTGCATAATGTTATATACGCTGTTGACCGATTGCATTAATGGTCCCAGTACATATTGAATATGCGGCATTTCCTTCACATCAGAAATTTGTTTCTGCTGTAAACGTAATTGGCAGGCACTACTGACTGCACCACAATCAGTATGACCGAGCACCACAATTACTTTAGAGCCTTTGGCCTGACAGGCGAATTCAAGCGAACCTAACACCTTTTGTCCTGCAATATTCCCAGCAATACGTAAACTAAACAGATCGCCAATTCCAACATCAAACAACATTTCTGTCGGGGCACGCGAATCCATACAGCCCAATACTGCAGCAATCGGGTGCTGACCTTGATCGGCTGTGACACGAATCTGACGATAGATATCGCGTTGCAAACGGTCATTTTGTACAAACCGTTCATTGCCTGCTTTAAGTAAATCAATCACTTGTGCTGGGCTTAATTGACGCTGTAATTCAGCCGTGCTGATGTCAATATCTAGGACTGCATCATCCAGTTCTTGATAGTGTTGTTTAAAGCCTATCAATTTCACATCGACTTGACGTTTGAGAGCAGTTTCAGCTTGATAATCCTGAATCACCTGATAAATATCCGCATCAATCGATTCTGATTGCGTGGCATCAATAATGAGCTGTTCGCCCGCATGAATATGCTCCAGTGCTGAAATGAGAGCCGAACGATTCAAAAAGGTCACTTGTGAGGGGAGTTCGATACGGGTCACAACTCCATGCAGATGGTGCTCTTTATAAATTCGGACCCCTTTATAAAAGTTACCGTACAGAATAAAAGCTGCACTGCAAAATAGCCCCACCAAAATACCCATCAACAAATCAGTCAGTAAAATTGCAATCAGGGTAATAATAAACGGCACAAACTGTTTCCAGCCCTTTAAATAGAGTTGCTGGAACAACTTAGGATGGGTGAGTTTAAAGCCTGTCACCAATAAAATGGCTGCCAAAGCCGATAAGGGAATCATATTCATCAACGGTACAAAACACAGTACTGCCAGCAATAGCAACAACCCATGGATTACACTGGAATACTTACTTCGTGCTCCAGAATTGGCATTGACTGAACTACGTACAATAACCGAAGTCAATGGCATACCACCGATAGCACCCGAAACTACATTGCCAATGCCCTGCGCCCATAATTCACGATTTGGTGGTGATGAGCGTTTATAAGGATCTAACTTATCCGCGGCTTCCAGATTTAACAAAGTTTCTAAAGAGGCGACCACCGCTAAGGTCAGTGCTCCTGTATAAATTAACGGCTCAGTTAAATAACGCCAGTCAGGTCCCATCAGCACCAGCTCGGGTGCCTGCCAAATGTTCGGCAGTTGAATTAAATTTGATGTATTGACTGCCCAAGTTGACCCTGTGGTACTTAACAAATAATTCACACCTGCTGCCAAAACGACCGCTACCAGTGCTGAGGGAATATTGTATTTTTTCAGTGGGCTACAGTCCCACATCAAAATCAGCAATAAGCTGAATAAGCCGATCAGTGCAGCACCAGCATCGACTGCAGAAAATACAGTATGTATTTGCCCAGCCCAGACTTGTTCCCATGAAAAATTGGAAAAGCCCATCAGGTAAGGCAATTGACTAAGAATTAAAATGATGCCAATAGCCGCCAATAACCCTAAAATGACATTATTGGGGATAAAGTTAGCAAAGAAACCGAGTTTGAGTAAACCAAAACCAATTTGCAGTAAACCTGCAAAAATAATACACAATAAAAAAGCGGCATAATTGCCGCCTAATTGATCCAATTGTACCAAAATCACTGCTGTGAGCCCTGCTGCTGGACCTGCAACGCTAATGTGTGAGCCACTCAACAGCCCAACCAATATACCGCCAATAATTCCAGAGATGATCCCTGAAATAATTGGAGCGCCAGATGCAAGTGCAATGCCTAAACATAACGGCAATGCTACCAAAAATACCACTAAGCCCGACAAAGTATCCCGTACATGGAATCGGTTTTTTCTTTCTAAAGTCAACATAGGTAAACCGTTTATAATGATCAAATAGCAAAAATTTACGTCTGTATATTAATATCCAGACGGCCTTAATCTTGTCGGACAATCTGCTCTCGGAAAAGTGAAATTGTGCTGTACTGTTGTGACGATTTATCAGCTTTTAATATTATTTTTGTTGATCTTCAGATTCGGCTCATCTTCCTCTTGTAAGCACATGAGAACAATGTAGTAGGCATAAAAAAACCTCCCGATTGGGAGGCATTTTTGTCAGATTAAAGCTTATTTCGAACCTTTAATCCCAGCTTGCAATAACAATGCACCTAAACCACCGATCTTATTCTCTTGTGGTTTATTGGCTTGAGGTTTTTGACCACCTTGACGTTGTGGGCGATCACCTTGTGGACGCGCTTGCTGTGGACGTTTACCTTGAGGTTTACGTTCACCACGTTGTTCCTGCCCTGCATGCTCACGGCGTGGTTGACGCGGTGCTTTTGGCGCTTCTGCCCCTTCTGCACGCATCGACAAGTTCACACGATTACGTTCTGCATCAACTTGTAAAACTCGAACCTGAACAATTTGACCTGGTTTCACTACTTTGTGCGGATCAGAAACAAACTCATTCGCCAATTCAGAAATATGCACCAAGCCATCCTGATGGACACCCACATCAACGAAAGCACCGAAATTCGTCACATTAGTCACGACACCTTCAAGCTGCATACCCTCAGTGAGTTGTGCCACTTCGGTGATGTCTTCACGGAATTTAGCGGTACGGAATTCTGGACGTGGGTCACGACCTGGTTTTTCCAATTCGCTTAATACGTCTTGAATCGTTGGTAAACCAAATTGTTCATCTGCAAAATCTTCCGCCTTAATTTGACGAATAATTTCACTGTTGCCGATGATGTCTTTCACAGTCGTTGCTTTGGCAGCCACCATTTTTTCCACTAAACCGTAGCTCTCAGGGTGCACTGCAGAAGCATCTAGTGGTTCACTACCATTCTGAATGCGTAAGAAACCTGCTGCTTGTTCAAAAGTACGATCGCCTAAACGAGGTACTTTCTTCAAAGCTTGACGATTGTCAAAACGACCATTTTCTTTGCGGAATTCTACGATTTGCTGTGCAATCGATTTATTCAAACCTGCGATATAACCTAAAATTGCCGCAGAAGCGGTGTTTACATCCACACCTACCGCGTTCACACAGTCTTCAACTACAGCATCTAGGGTTTTTGCTAAACCAGTTTGGTTTACATCATGCTGGTATTGACCCACACCAATTGAT
Organism: Acinetobacter zhairuonensis; assembly: GCF_022601715.1. Classification (GTDB taxonomy): domain Bacteria; phylum Pseudomonadota; class Gammaproteobacteria; order Pseudomonadales; family Moraxellaceae; genus Acinetobacter. The sequence continues at coordinate 173,335 of NZ_JAKVIM010000007.1, forward strand.
TTCGGATCAATTTTAACCAACTCAGCCAATGGATCTTGTAAACGACGTGCAATAGACACCGCGCCACGAATCGACACATCCAATTCTGGTAATTCAGCCGAAGCCAATTCAGATGCTGAATAAACCGATGCGCCTGCTTCACTCACCGTCACACGCGTCACTTTAAGTTCCGGATGTTGTGTCATCATTTCAGCAACGACAGCTTCGGTTTCACGGCTTGCGGTACCATTACCAATCGCGATTAAATCAACATTAAACTCTTGGCACAAACGCGCAAGCTCAGCAATAGAACCTGCTTTATCATCTTTTGGTGCAAATGGATAAATGGTGCTATGCGCAACCACATCACCAGATTCATTCACTACAGCCAACTTCACGCCTGTACGGATGCCAGGGTCTACACCCAACGTACAACGGCTGCCTGCTGGTGCAGAAAGCAATAAATGACGCAGGTTTTCTGCGAACACTTGCATCGCTTCAGCTTCTGCATTCAAACGTTTTTCAGTCAGCAATGAATGTTCAATGCTTGGACGTACCTTACCTAACCAGAAAAGTTTAGCAGTTTGCTTTAAGAAATCTTGACGTGCTTGTGGCTGAACTTGATCTAGGTTGTATTCAACTTCAATACGCGCCAAAGGTGCAGCATCTTCGCCATCTACTTTTAAACCCAAAACATTTTCTTGACGGCCACGTAACATCGCCAATAAACGATGTGACGGCACTTTGTTAAGGTTTTCAGAGAAATCAAAATAATCGCGGAATTTTTTACCGACTTCTTTTTTCTCTTCACTTGCCACTAAGCTTTTCAGTACGGCTGTTTTGGCAAAGGTACTTTTTAATTCAGTGGTTAATGCAATATTTTGTGCCCAGTCATCAATCAGAATGTGCTGGATTGCATCCAATTGGCTTTCCAAATCTGGGTATTCTTCATGACTAAAACCAGCCAATGCTTCACTTGGTTCAACAGCTTCTTGAAAGATTTTTTCTGCAATTGGACCCAAGCCCGCTTCTTTTGCCTTAAATGATTTACTGGTGCGCTTTGGACGGTAAGGCGCGTAAAGTTCTTCTAAAGCATTTTTGGTTTCAGCAGCATTCACGCGCGCCAATAAATCATCTGACAATTTATTTTGTTCTTTCAATGATTCAATGACTTTTTCGCGACGCTCGTATAAGTCTCTTAAATAAGCTAAACGTGTATCGAGCTGACGTAACTGCGTGTCGTCTAGACCTTGCGTCACTTCTTTACGGTAACGTGCGATAAATGGAACGCTTGCGCCTTCATCGATTAGTTTAATCGCAGCTTCGACTTGATTTGAACGTACGGCAAGCTCTGTTGCCAACTGCTGAACTAAGTCAGTCATCGTGTTTGATCCCACAAGGATAAGTTCTAAAAGCCATGATTATAAAGACCAAGACCATAAAATCCACAATTGTTTTATTAAATTTCATTCTGATCGAATTTGCCAATTTTCGATTTTTTCATCAATCGCACACTTTTTTTGCATATTCTGGCAAAGAACTACAGTAAATCAGGCGTTAATCCGCTATTTTAGATGTATATATTTGGTATCTATGTCTTGATTTTAACTGCAATATTTGTTGCTTTAGAACATAGCAAATCGATATAAATGAATCGTATACTCCTAGTGATCTCTTGACCCCGTATACGATGACAATAAAGAATAAGGAGCACACATCATGAGTTTAGTTGTACCTGCAGAACATGGCGATGTTGTACATGCTGACACTGATCGCGTTGAACGCATTCTCGTCGTAGATGATGATGTGCGTTTACGTACGCTATTACAACGCTTCTTGGAAGATAAAGGCTTCGTGGTCAAAACAGCACACGATGCTACACAAATGGATCGCTTACTCCAACGCGAACTATTTTCACTCATCGTGCTCGATTTTATGCTTCCTGTGGAAGACGGTTTAAGTATCTGTCGTCGTTTACGTCACTCAAACATTGATACTCCAATTATCATGCTGACTGCTCGTGGTAGCGATTCAGACCGTATTGCAGGTTTAGAAGCAGGTGCAGATGACTATCTACCAAAACCATTCAACCCGAATGAATTACTAGCACGTATCCGTGCGGTACTGCGTCGCCAAGTCCGTGAAGTGCCTGGTGCACCAAGTCAGCAAATGGAAGTGGTGAGTTTTGGTCCATGGTCTTTGGATCTGTCTACTCGCACCCTCACCCGCGAAGGTCAGGTGGTAACCCTGACGACAGGTGAATTTGCCGTCCTGAAAGCTTTGGTACAACATCCGCGTGAACCGTTAACTCGTGACAAGTTAATGAATTTAGCGCGTGGACGTGAATGGGGAGCAATGGAGCGTTCCATTGACGTACAAGTTTCTCGCTTACGTCGACTGATTGAAGAAAACCCTGCCCGTGCCCGTTATATTCAAACGGTTTGGGGTGTCGGTTATGTCTTCGTTCCAGATGGCGCGGAATAATGTTGATTTAACGAAATCATCCAAATACGTTTTAGGAATTTCGTGACGTCCCATTCGCAACTGTTCGAGACAGGAGAATTCCGATAAGAATGTTTCTGCGAGAATTCAGATCAATGCTTATATCGGACGAGTTTTGCGAATGGAAATGGTTTTGCCTACTTTTGCCGAAACAAAAGTAGGTCCAACTGAAGGTTAAAACTGGATTTCTAATTCATCACAGTAAGACCCCGAAAAAACCTCACCATATTCTTAAATTATTGGTAATTACCGTGAAACTAGATCCCATCGACCCGCAAGAATTTACCGATTTTGTCCACTATTCCGAAAAGAAACGCACGCCTTCGGAACGCTTTCTCGACAAAATCAAGCCGCGCTCAGCCGCCATGCGCACGACGGTGCTGGTTCTGTTTGTGGTGTTCTTTAGCTTGTTTATGTCGTTATGGTTCTTCTGGAAAACCTTATATTTACCTGAAATTCAACAGCATGCGAGATTTCTTGCTGTTGAATTGGAAATGATCAATAACCCGCACTTAAAGATTTCTCATAATGATGTAGAACTAGATATTGACCAATGGTTGAAACAGCGTGTTGGGGTTGAATATGTCACCAACCCCAAAGAATATCCAAACGTCAAAGATAAATTGATTGCCGACTTCTTTACCAACCGCATTGAGCACCAGCTTGCCAAAGAATTAAATATTAAAGATGTCACGGTATATTTCCAGTTTAAACCGAGTCCACGAATTTGGGTACAAACCCCTGAAATGAATGGACACTGGGTGCGTGAACCGCTCAAAACCTATGCTAACTATAGTCCTGAACTCATTTTCGGATGGTTATTAGGTGTCCCTCTCATTTCTGCTGTGATTATTCTGACCCTGGTACGTCAGCTCAACCGCCCATTACGTCGCCTGCAAAATGCAGCGAACAGTTATAGTAAAACGGGGACTGCACCTTATTTAGAGACTAATCATGGTCCTCAAGAAATTCGCGAGGTAAACCAAGCCTTTAATCATATGATTTATACGCTGGATCAGACAGAGCGTGATCGTCGGATTATGTTGGCAGGCATTTCACATGACTTGCGCACGCCCCTGACCCGTATTCGTCTTAGTGCCGAGATGATGCCTGATGATGACTTCTTAAAAGAAGGTTTAATCTATGACGTTGAAGATATGGACGCCATTCTGAATCAGTTCATTTCTTTCATGCGGGATGGGTCAGATGAAGTACTGCAAACCACAGACATCAATAACTTATTACAAGAGTTGGTGATTCAGTTTAAGCCTTTAGATATTCGTTTCAGTCCGCAAGAACTGCCGTTAATTGAGGCACGCAGTTTGTCACTGAAACGCTTGATTGGTAACTTAATCAATAACTCGAAAAGGTATGGTGCTGAACCTGTGGAATTGGCTGCTCGGGTCGAAGGCGAGCATATTATGATTAGCGTGGCAGACCATGGCGAAGGCATTCCAGAAGATCAGATTGAAGATCTGATGCAGCCTTTTGTGCGAGGTAACGCCGCACGAACAGTACAAGGCAGTGGCTTAGGTCTCGCGATCGTGAAACGGATTGTCGATATTCATCAAGGTAAACTCCTGATTCACAACCGTGAACAAGGGGGGCTTGAAGCGATTATTTTACTGCCTTTACCGAAAGAAGAACCAGAAGATCACACGGTTACTAACCCAATTGAGAAACTCAAACAAAGCATTAGCGAACACTTCTAATTGATTCTGCCAAGGTGAATGTTGTACTGCATATGCTGTGCACTTTCACCTATTTGTAAAGGGTGACGCCAAGAATTCAATGCTGATCAATCCAATTCTTCAACAGCAATTTAGTGCAATTCCCAGCATATTTAAAATGATTTGCTCTGCTTTTTAATCTAAATTTTTCTGTATCGTGAAGTTATGATCCTTAAAACATGACATTTGTAACAAATTTTACGCCGATTTCGCTTAATAACTGTACAGTCAGTATTAAAACTAGACGAATCTTTAAGATATATACCTCATAAAATCAATTGATTAAAAATTATCAAATTTTGTTATACCCGCATTTTTCTAAAAAATTAGACCTTAGCATAACAGGTATGCAAAATGCCTTTTCTGATCGGTACAATCCGTATCAGTTTCAAGTTTCCAACGAGAGTAAACCATGTCATTAGATCGCATTCGTTTAGCTTCATTACACGATAAAGTTATCAGCGCAGAACAAGCTGCAGCATTCATTGAAGACGGTATGACTGTCGGTATGAGTGGCTTTACTCGTGCAGGCGAAGCAAAAGCCGTTCCATTGGCTTTAGTAAAACGTGCTCACACGAACCCATTAAAAATCACGTTAATCACGGGTGCGAGTCTAGGAAATGACCTTGACAAACAATTGACTGAAGCTGGCGTTTTAGCACGTCGTCTTCCATTCCAAGTCGACAACACATTACGTAAAGCCATCAACAATGGTGAAGTGATGTTCATTGATCAACATTTGTCTGAGACTGTTGAGCAAATGCGTAACCTTCAGTTGAAAAAGCCAGATGTGGCAGTCATTGAAGCTGTTGCGATCACTGAAGATGGTGGCATCATTCCAACAACGTCTGTAGGTAACTCTGCAAGCTTTGCAATTTTTGCTGAGAAAGTGATTGTTGAAATCAACACCAACTTAAGCCCAGCATTTGAAGGCTTACACGACATCTATATTCCAACGTATCGCCCAACACGCCAACCAATTCCATTAACTCAAGTGGATGAGCGTATTGGTACAACTGCGATCAACATCGATCCTTCTAAAATCGTCGGTATCGTATTTAACAGTGAATTACATGACTCCCCATCAACAGTAACTGCACCAGATGATGAGACTCAAGCGATTGCGAACCACTTAATTGCATTCTTCGAAAAAGAAGTGGCTGAAGAGCGTTTACCGAAGAACTTAGGTCCACTTCAAGCAGGTATCGGTTCAATTGCAAACGCAGTATTAACAGGTTTGAAAGATTCAAACTTCGAAGACTTGATCATGTATTCAGAAGTACTTCAAGACTGTACTTTCGAATTGATTGATGCTGGCAAAATGATTTTTGCATCAGGTTCATCAATTACGCTTTCTGCAAAATATGGCGAGAAAGTATTTAACAACCTTGAAGCATACAAAGACAAATTGGTACTTCGTCCACAAGAAATTTCGAACCATCCAGAGCTAGTACGTCGTTTAGGGATTATCGGTATCAACACTGCACTTGAGTTTGATATTTACGGTAACGTGAACTCAACTCACGTTTGCGGTACCAAAATGATGAACGGTATTGGTGGTTCAGGTGACTTCGCACGTAATGCACACTTGGCTATCTTCGTCACTAAATCGATCGCGAAAGGTGGCGACATTTCTTCTGTCGTTCCATTTGCATCACACGTTGACCATGCAGAACACGATGTCGACATCCTTGTAACTGAACAAGGTCTTGCAGATCTTCGTGGTTTAGCACCACGTGAGCGTGCGCGTGCGATTATCGACAACTGTGCACACCCAATGTACCGTGACGCGTTAAACGACTACTTTGACCGTTCATGTGCAAAAGGTGGTCATACGCCACACTTACTTCGTGAAGCGCTTTCTTGGCACTCTAACTTCGAAGAAACTGGTCACATGCTTGCAACTCAAGCTGAAGCAAAATCTGCTTAATCGAATCAGTTAAAAAACGCCCCATCTGGGGCGTTTTTTTATGTGCTTAATGAGAAGTCAATAAAAACAGCTTCGCTAAACCATCCACATTCATTTGCTGCTCTATAGTTCCGATTGAAACCACGCCCAGATTCAACTGAATTTGCAAGATCGGTTGTGTCTGTTGTAAAGGACTATTCGAATTCACCACAGGATCAAGCATGCGATAAAGCCCCAGTCGAGGATCATCCGACTGTAAGCCTTCCGCAATTGAATAGACCTGCAACAGAATGGGTAAAGGTAAATCAAAATCTGGAATCGGCTGTGGTGGCAAAATTTCCTGCGAAGTTCGCGCACTATCAATCAACGGAGATTGCTGATGTGCAACTTCCAGCTTCATTAAATAATGCTCAAAAATTTGCTGTCTACCGTGATCGGGTTGGGATTGAATGTCTCCCGTTTCAACACGTAAATCTTGTTCTGTTAATTCGGAGAGATCAGAAGAGTCCATAGCATAACCATGACTCATCAACAGCACACTTAAAACCAGTGTACTGAATACTGTGGGAGAGAAATACATGGCAAAATGTCCATTAAAATTTCTACCCTTTATATTTTAAAACTCAGATACAGATTAAACAGTTGCTTCCGCGTAAAGCCAGCAATTCATATCAGAAATAAACTGTATACTTGGACGTAATGAATATCTCTCAACCAGCTCTCATACTGGCTCTTGACGTCCGACCCGCAGCAAGACTGGAAAGCTCAGTTTCAGTATAGGGTCATGCTTCACTGCTAACAGCTGGCGCAGGTCATACAAGGGATCATGTGGCTGAGTCCGCTGGTAATGCTGCAAGCCCGACCACGTGCCAAGATACTGCAACAATTGCGTACTGCTCCATGTGTAGTTCAAAGCTAAAGCTGGTACTGCTAATTCCTGAAAAGGAAAGGGAATCGTTTGATAATGCTCATCAATATATTGCCGCTCTGAGTCCCAATAGCCTTTCAACGTTTCAAAGTAGAGCTGATGTAACGCTTGTTGTACTTCCGCATCTTGCAGTTGCATCAAGCCATAACCAATCACGGCAATGACGCCATTCGGCTTTAGTACGCGCTTCACTTCAGCATAGAATGCAGCAAAATCAAACCAGTGAATTGCTTGTGCCACACAGACCAAATCTACCGAAGTGCTTGGAAGCGAGCTATGTTCGGCGGTTGCTTGTAAATAGCGTACATTCGCAAAGCAAGGGGCGTGCTGGAGTTGTTGCTTACTAAGGTCTGTTGCGAGCACCTGCGCGAAATGAGGCGCAAGTAACTGGGTAAATTGCCCTGATCCCGCCCCGCAGTCCCAAGCCAGAGTATGTTCAGGGACATAAGCTAAAATAGCATCTAGAATTTCTGTCGAATATTGCGGGCGTGCCTGCTGATAACGCTGACTATGCTCAGAAAATAAATCCTTATTCATCCTGCTGATCCCGCCCTGTTTTTATTGTCGTACTCGCTTATTTAGATTTTATAGCATGACTTTTCTTGAGGCATAAAAAAACCCCAAATAATGTTTGGGGTTTTTTGAATATGGTGGCGAGACCCAGGATCGAACTGGGGACACACGGATTTTCAATCCGTTGCTCTACCTACTGAGCTATCACG
>NZ_JAKVIM010000008.1 GCF_022601715.1 Acinetobacter zhairuonensis
ATCCGTTACAACCCCTATTTTGGTTTATTTTATAAAAAACCGTTCGCTCGTTCATTTAATCAGCAAAAATGGCTTTTTTTACTGTAAAAACCTCTTTTCTGTTCAATTTAGCATCAGTATTTAACTGAGCAAAAACCTGATCACAGTAAATATTCTCTGACTCCATCAGCAACATCTTCAGATTCACCTTAAAACTGCCAGAAGTTTTGTCTCATTTAAAGGATATAGCCAATCATCTATAGTCTCTTCTTCTGTTTAATCGATTAAAAAAGTCAAAAAGACAACCTGTAAACTCGCTCTACGCTGCACTGAGTCACTCGGAACTGAGTCTTTATCTTTTAACGTTCTCATCTTTTAAAAATTATTGATGTACTTTGAATATTGGCTTGAAGAACAGCTCACTCTAATTTTAGGAATAAGCGCTTTTTGATTTATTCATTTGCTCGAGTTGAATCGAAACAGTCATATTATTGATGCTTACTGCTTTTACATAGACATCGTCAAAGTGATCTAACTCAATTAAAAAAAGCAGAGCCTAAGCTCTGCTTTTCACTACCATGTAGGCTTCTTTAGAATTTCATACTGATACGCGCCCAATAATTACGTCCAATATTGTTAAATTGTTCTGTTGCTGCATAACCAAAGCCCGAACTTCCCAATTTATTCAAATGTTCGGCATAATTTTTGTCAAAGACATTATCTACACCAACAGAAAGATCAACGCCTTTTTGCAAGTTATAGGTCCCATTTAAAGACAATGTGCCGAAGCCTTTGCTGTCTTCCACATCATAGCCAATAATATTACCTTCGCGATAACTGGTACGATCTTGCGCTGCAACCACTCGCCATAAGAAACCAACATTATATTTATCTTGGACATAACGTAAATTGAAACGACCTTCTAACGGCGCAATTTGCGGTAATGCAGAATGGTCTGTGGTATTTTCACCCCACGCATACATTGCACTGACATCGGCTTGAATCTGATCCGTCAACTGATAGCCAATTCCTGCTTCTGCCCCTGCAATGGTCGCATCGACATTACGGCTTTTGGCTTCCAATTTCCCCATTTTACCTGTCGGCGTATATGCTACTAAGATGTAATCTTGAATTAGCCCTACATAAACTGAAGCCCATGACTTAAATGCACCCTGTTCATATTGATAGCCTGCATCAAACTGCGTGGTTTTTTCATTATCTAAATGATCGAAGGTGGTCCCTGTTTGATAATATTGGGTACTAAATAATTCCCAGTAATCTGGCACACGCTCAACATAGCCCAAGCCTGCATAGCTTTTCAGCTGATCTGTAAGTTGGCTTTCGAGGCGGAAAAATCCACTCGGTAACGTTTCTTTACGTTCCGTATCCGTCTTCAGATTATCAATTTGGGTTTGATCAATACGCGCCCCTGTGACCAACTTATTCTGATCACTGAATTGATAGCTTAATTCACCAAAAGCACCATAAGATTCAAAATCCATGTCGGTCACTCTCGGTTTATCTTTATAAGTATTCACCATCCCTTTACGAGCGCTATGCTTATTATTCTGTGCATCAACACCAGAGACTAGACTCCAATTATCCCATTCTGTTGTTATTGCTACGCGAGAGTTTAATGTTCTTCGAGCTACATTCGATGCCATCGGCATTGACATACCATCAACAGGAGTGAATTTACGAAGACTGAAATTATCCATCACATGGTCGTTATAGCTATAGTCGACTTGTGCCTCGACCTTCTGAATCACCTCGCTGATATTTTTCTTTTCAACATGTAAACCTAAGCTTTCTCGCGCAAACTTGGAACCATCCATCGTCCGTCCAGCATAGACTGCCTCTCCATCACTCTTGCCACCCTTCAGTTCTACCCAAGTGTCAGCATTCGGTGTCCAGCCTAAAGCCAGATCAGCATTCCATTTTTCCCAATCCGATGGAACCCTATTACCAGCACCATCCTGATAACTATCTGAAACTGAACGATTGGCATTTAAACGCGCGTATTTGCTTTCATCCCCCACAGCAGTTTCAATATTCTGATCTAAACGTCCATAGGAACCCATCATGACACTGGCTTGCCCACGATAAGGTTTTGCACTGCTCAATTTCTCAGGCTCACGCTCAAAAATCACAGTCGCAGCTGAACCAGTATGCGCATATTGTACCGTTTGCGGTCCTTTTACCACGGTAATTTTGTCATAGCTTTCTGGGGAAATATAAGATGCTGGATTATCCATACGACTCGGACATGCTCCTAAATTTTCCGTGCCATCGGTTAAAATTTTAATCCGCGAACCAAACATGCCACGGAAAGTCACATCCCCGTTGGCTCCCCCATTTTTAATTTGATTAAACCCAACAATACTTTGTAAATAGGCAGCACCATCAACGGCAGGAATAGGCTGTGTCGGCTGTTTTGGATCAGCATGCACGATCAAACCATTGGCATCATTGCCTTGCTGGGCTGTTACCACAATGGGAGCTAAAAATTGAGTAGTTTCTACTTCTGCACTCACAGCTGTAGCTGAATAACACGCGACACAAATCGCAGCCGACAAAGGCTGTAAAAACAATTTTGGCTGAGCCATATCAATCTCTCATAAAACATAAATAACACTGTGCTCAAGTACCTACGACCCAAGCGAGATAAAGCGGATTTATGCCCAGAGAGGCGGTGCCCGTCCTTGCGGAATCAGGAACAGTTGCTGCAGAACAAACCAGACATGACGATAGGCACGCTGCAAAGCGATCAGGCGGACCTGAATGCGATCTAAGACTGATTTGATTTCAAGCTCTGGCGGCAAGACCAAATTGCCATATACAGTGCAGTACTGACATTGATGCTTGGCATCATGATGATCATGCACAGGTTGCTCTTGATGCTGCATGCGCATATGCGAATGCTGATCATGTTGTGCAAGTGAAGTATGCTCGGCGTGTGCCGTTTGAGAAGGGAGTAATAATGCACGCGTAATGGTTTCACAGACCGGAGCAACTTGGTATTGCTTCGGCAGCAAAGGCTGCAAAAATACAGCAATCTGTAAAAAAACTGCGGCACATGCCAGCAGTAAACCACCACGGAAAAGCAAAAAAATCATCCTGCAATTTGTGCGGCGCCAGTATAACAAAACCCAATCGAAATTGGGTTCATACTTAAAGATGATTTTAAACGGGAAAAATTATCAGCGCTTGACTGCCACTTTCTCTTTTTGGCGCTGACGCGTAACTTTTTCCACTTTTTCTCGCGCACGCTGACGCTTTAGTGGCGATAAATAATCAACAAATAATTTGCCGTTTAAGTGATCCATTTCATGCTGAATACAAACAGCGAGAAGTTCGTCTGCTTCTAATGTAAAGGATTGACCTTCAAGGTTAATTGCCTCAATTTTTACACGTGACGCACGCTCAACTTTGTCGTATATTTGAGGCACTGATAAACAGCCTTCTTCATAAGGCTGGGTTTCTTCAGTCAATGGGGTAATTTTGGGGTTAATGAACACCATAGGCTGATCTTTATGTTCAGAAAGATCCATAACAATCAACTGAATATGGCGGTCGACTTGGGTAGCGGCTAAACCAATGCCTGGCGCTTCATACATGGTTTCAAACATATCTGCCGCTAACTGACGAATTTCATCAGTAACTTCTTCGACTGGTTGTGCAATGGTACGAAGACGGGGATCGGGGAAACTTAAAATAGGTAATAAGGCCATAAACGTCCTCACTTATGCCATTGATCAAAAAACCAAATGAAGGAATGCTTCATCAAAAAAATGTGTGTAATATCGTTATTATAACGTAAATTACATACATAATTTTAGGAATTATGATAATGAAAAAGGTTTTGAAGGGCATGCCATCTTTTAGTGCCTTGGGGTTTAAACAGCAATTGTTGGCACTGACTGTCGGTTTGGCAATCAGTGTTGGTTCTATCGCAGTGGTTGAAGCTGCACCAGCGCGTAACATCAATCCACCCTCGTTAAAAGCGGGGGCACCACAAGTTTATGTGGTCAAAAAGGGGGACACCCTTTGGGATATTTCTGGAAAATTCTTAGACAAGCCTTGGCGCTGGCCTGAAATTTGGGCAAGCAACCGTCACGTAAAAAATCCACATTGGATTTTCCCTGGTGACAAGCTGCTTCTGTGTAGCTACCAAGGCAAGCCATTGATTGGTAAAGATGAAGGTGACGGCTGTGACGGCATTATTCGTCGTTATGCAGGCGGTACCAAACTACAACCACAGGTTCGTGTTGAATCTTTAAATAATGCCATCCCTGTGATTCCACTGGAAAACATTAAACAGTGGTTAGAACACTCGACTATTATTGCACCTGAATCAATTGCCAATACTCCGTATGTTCTGGGTACGGCTGATCAACGCGTTCTAGCAGGTAAAGGACAAACCATTTATGCACGTGGCAATGGTTTAGAGGTCGGTCAACAATATGCGGTCTATCGTGAAGGCGACCCGTACACCTTGTTGAACCCCAAAGGGAAAAAATACGATGCAGGTCTTGAGTTAAATCAAGTTGCAACTGGCGTCGCGGTGGCAAGTGAAAATGACATTACCACGATTGAGTTAACCGACAGCTTTAATGCAGAAGTCCGTCGTGGCGATCGCGTCTTGCCTGTATATGACCCAATGCTACCGACCCTGTTCTACCCGACCATGGCAGAAGATGTCACCGTAGGTGGACAAATTGTGCGGGTGATGGGTTCAATTGGTACGGCAGCCAAACATAGTGTCGTCACCATTGACCGTGGGAATCTTGAAGGCGTTCAAGTCGGTCACGTATTTAGCATCAACCAAAAAGGTGAACAGGTTCGAGACCCGAAAACCAAAGAAATGGTGCAATTGCCGGGGCAAAAAATTGGTAACCTGATGGTCTTCAAGACTTTTGATCATTTTAGTTATGCTTATGTATTGGATAGTTCATTACCAGTCAAAATCGGGGCTTCAATTCAACCGCCATTAATGGACGAATAATTCGGAGTAACCCATGCTGAAACCATTATCACAAGTACAAATGGACACCATTACCTTGTGGTATTTGGTTCAGCACTCGCTCAGCAGTTTTTATAAGCTCGAACAGCATTTTGGAAGTATTCACAATGCCATTCAACCTGAAAGCTTGCTGCTTTGGCCAGGTCTCGGTTTACATAAAAATCATCTGCAACGTGCGCAACAATTTTACACGCCCGCTGAACAAAGTAAGTTTCAACGCATCATTGAAAATATTCAGCAACACGCTGATTTTATCTTGTGTTACCAAGATCCAGAATATCCACGACAACTGCTGCCCTACAGCGATAAACCACCCATTTTGTTTGGACAAGGTCAATTATCACTCTTGATGCAACCGCAAATTGCCATTGTTGGTAGTCGTAAACCCAGCCCGCATGGGCGACAAATTGCCTATGACTTTTCTTACTATTTAAGCGAAAAAGGCTTTGTAATTAACAGTGGTTTGGCACAAGGCATAGACGAAGCTGCACATCAAGGTGCTTTGCCTCACCAGCGTACCCTAGCGGTTATGGGCACTGGTTTAGATCAAACTTATCCTTCACAACACCAACAGTTGCGACAACAGATTTTACAGCAGTCAGGTACGATCATTACTGAGTTCTTGCCACACACCCCACCTCTTCAGCATCATTTCCCGCGACGCAATCGAATTGTCAGCGCCCTCTCTTTAGGTGTAATTGTTGCGGAAGCCAGTCTGAATAGTGGTTCAATCATTACTGCAAAACTGGCAGCAGAACAAGGTAAACTGGTCTTCGCCATTCCTGGACATATTTATAGTGAGTTTCATCAGGGCTGCCATCAATTGATTCGTGAAGGAGCGATTTTGGTTGATCATCCTGAACAAGTGTTAGAAGACCTCGCCTTACCAACACAATGGCAAGCACAGCAGCAAGCCCATGATGAATCTCTTACAACTTCACCCATCGTAAAGCCTGAAATCCCTGAACATTTGATGCCACTGTATAATCAACTGGACTGGACAGGTGCAGCTTTAGATCATTTAGCCATCCACTTGCAGCAAGATGCCGCAACTCTGACCGCGCAGTTGATGGAATTAGAACTTTTAGGCTTATGCATGCAACAATCTGGGGTGTTTTTGCGTTGTCGTCCTATTCAATAAGGTGCAGAATAAGCCTTTGCTCAAAATAGGACACGAACATGATTACCACCTCTGTTGCTGAAGCTGCCGAAAGTTTACACTGCGGACATGTCTTGGCATACCCGACAGAGGCTGTTTGGGGTTTAGGTTGTGATCCTCATAACGAAACTGCATTTAATGAAATTTTAAAGTTGAAGCAACGCCCCATTGAAAAAGGCGTCATTCTATTGGCTGGACATATTAGCCAAGTCGAGCACCTCTTGGCAGGATTGACACCAGATATGCGCAATACCGTGATCGCCTCTTGGAGTAATCGCAGCCCCACTGAACGCGCGACCACATGGTTACTTCCCGCCAGTGACGATATTCCAGTCTGGATTAAAGGCAATCACCCTAAAGTGGCAATCCGTGTCACCACTCATCCTTTATGTGTCGCACTCTGTAACGCATTTAACGGTTTTATTGTTTCAACCAGTGCCAATCCTGCTGGGCTCGAACCTGCCCGCTCACTGCAAGAGGCCAGTAAGTATTTCGGTCAACAATTGAATTATTTAAATGGCGACTTAGGCTCAAGCCAAGAGCCGAGCCGTATTCTGGATGCTGAAACAGGACAGATCATTCGTGCCTAATGATCAGCGTCTGCATGAAATTTTTGACAAAAAAAAGCTCAATCAAATAGGTTGATTGAGCATAAAAAGGATGTGTGTTAATCACATCCAGAGGGTTCGAAAATCTTGCTGAATGCCAGAATTAAAGTATTATTAAGAAATACTTAACTAGTCATTCTTGATGTGAACATTATCTAATATTCCAAATAAAAACACAAATAGATTATTTAATGCAGACTATTGCTTAAATCCATGATTAAAATGCGAAATTTATTCAAAAAGTCAAACTATCCCCCTATTTTTAAAATATTTTTAAATAAATAATCATTTGACAGTATACTTTTTTACACTTATAACTGGTGGTTTAGTCTAAGAAAAATATTTTCACTATAACACCTGTTTGTCTATTTATTAATCACATTTGGCGACTCAATCACACTCGTCTCGTGCTTTTTTGATTTCATTTGCGCCATTGCAATGCCCGTAATAATAATAATTCCACCGATGCTATGGTGGATGGTCCAAGCTTCATGTAACCAAAAATAAGCCAAAATAGCTGTGAAAATCGGCATCAGATTCATAAATATACTGGTACGATTAGGACCCAAACGTTGCACTGCCAACATCCACACCCAAGGTGCAATTAAAGAAGCAAACAAACCTGCATAGAACACACTGGCACTATTCTGCATATCTAAGCGGTCGATGCCCAACCACAGTACAAATGGCAAGTGATAAATTAAGGAAAATCCAATCTGGACATAAAGGCTAATCATCAGCGGGACTTTAAGCTGCCATTTTTTCAGGAACACGCCATAAAAGGCATAAAAGAACACTGCAATCACCATCAACAAATCTCCCCAGTGCCCACCTAAATGTAGCAAAGCCGCGAGATTTCCTTGTGCAATCACATACATCAAACCCAGAAATGAAATCATACTGCCCAAAATAGCAAATAGACTCGGGATCTCCTTGAGGAGGAGAATGGAAACGAAGATGGTAAAGATCGGAATGAAGGCATTAATAATGCCCATATTGGTGGCAGTAGTGTAATGCGCTGCACTATAAGCTAAACCCTGATAAAGCAGCATGCCAAAAGCACTTAACACCGCAAATTGTTTCCAATACAACATAACCAGCTGACGCTGTTGCCAAACTTTGGGCAGCATTACAGGCGTCAGCACCACAAAAGCCACCAGCCATCGATAGAAGCTGATGCTCACAGGCGAAATATAATCTGCGACATAGCGTGTGACTGCAATATTCAATGACCAAATAAAAACTGCAATCAATGGCAACAGCACTGCCAATTTCACCCATCTATTTTGCTGCATCTGCTGACTCATCTTCGCTCATCTAATACTGCTATTGTGCTAAAAGTCTGAAATAATAAAAATACGGTTTTTCAGACATTGATACGGTGATAATCAGCCATGCAGCATCAACAACCCGCCCTATCTGAATGGATGGAAGTGCATGAATATTTTTATGAATACAATGATGAGGTTGCTGCACATTCATGTATCTGGGGCGATTTCAATTTTAGCTTGAATGGAATTTTAGACTATGAAATTGAAGGAATGCACTATTTATCTCCACCTAACTACGGGCTGTGGATTCCCGCACACACTACACATGCCTGTTTTGCCCGCGAATTAGAAACCACCCACTATATTTGTATTCATTTGCATCCTGAACTGTGTAAGCTGTTCCCTACCCAGACCAAGACAGTCGAAATTAGCCCTTTTCTGAGACATTTAATCAAAGAAGTTCTACGCCAAAAAAGCCCACTCCACTCTACCGAATACCAACATTTGCTCTGTGTGCTCCTAGATCAACTCCGTACTGCACCAGCCTATGAACACTATCTTCCACAAACGCAACATGCAGTGTTAAAACCAATCTTGCAGCAATTGGGCAATCCAGAACATTTTGCCTTAAGTCTGCAGCAACTAATTAATGACTTTCACTTCACGGAAAGACATTTGTTACGTTTGAGCCAACAGGAATTACAATTGAGTCTGGTCGAATGGCGGAATCGCGCTAAAATCCTGTATGCCATGAAGCAACTGCACGCGGGATCGACGGTGAAAAAATTGGCTTATGATCTGGGCTACCAACACAGCTCCAGTTTTATTGAGTTCTTTAAACGTTATACAGGGCAAACCCCAGCTCAAATCCGTGAAGTATAAGCCAGCGACTGCAACTTTTTCGATTTAGGTACAGGATTCATCTTGCAGTTCCTGCCAATTCTCGTTACAACATGGAAACCCAATAAAAAATCAATGGATCTGTATATGAGCCAGTCTGTTTACGATATTCCTGTAAAAACCATCCAAGGCCAAGACGTGACCTTGAATCAATATCAAGGTAAAGTGCTGCTGATTGTGAATGTGGCATCAAAATGTGGTTTAACCCCACAGTATGAAGGTTTAGAGAAGTTGTATCAGCAACAAAAAGATCAAGGTTTAGAAATCTTGGGCTTCCCTGCCAATAATTTCTTGGCACAAGAACCAGGCAGCGACAGCGAAATCCAAGAGTTTTGTTCAGTCAACTATCAGATTGATTTCCCACTCTTTTCTAAAATCTCGGTGGCAGGTGAAGACAAACACCCATTATACCAAACCTTAATTGAGGCGATTCCAGAACGTATTGGTGAAGGTCCTTGGTGGAAAGATTTAGTCGATTATGGCTTAACCCCAAATGAGCCACCAGAAGTCCTATGGAACTTTGAGAAATTTTTAGTGAATAAACAAGGACAAATCGTGGCACGCTTTGCACCAGACATTACCGCAGATGACCCACGTCTTGTCGATGCAATTCAGGCTGAACTAGAGAAATAAGATTGTGACAGCATGATCAGAAAGTGAGTATTTTGCTTTCTGATAGTGTTAAGTCAATCTACTTAATTCCTTCATGGTTTTAATATTATTACAACATTAAATTCAAACCAACTCAGTTACTTACTGCTTTAATAACAACAATAGAACAAGATAGATAGCGTTAAAGGTAGATCATGAATCGTTTAGTACAGGCTGTGGTTTTCTCATTATCGACTGCATTAGTGGCAGCACCTGCGTTCGCTGCACCACAAAACTCGCATGACAATAAGCAACATGCCACTCAAAACCATAATGATGCGAATCACAAATACACGCATAACGACTCTTCAAGTCACCATGCACAAGATCAACACAAAGCTTCAAATAACAAGGCAGGTTACAACAAGCCTACTCGCCCATCGACTGCTTGGAAAGCAGGTAATCCTGTTCCGTCACAATACCGTGGCAAAGGCTATTATGTAGATTACCATCAACATAAAAAGTTATATAAACCAGGTAAAAATGAGCAATGGATTCATGTAAATGGTGATTATGTATTAACCAATATGCTGAACCATAACATTATTAAAATTGTTCCAGGCATGTAAGCGCATAGAGTTTAAAAAAGAGTGCACTTTGCACTCTTTTTTATACACGCCAACTTTTTGTTGTTGCTTTGCAGCCTGACTTTAGAAAGTAAAAGGCGCGTTCTATAATCCCATTTACCCTGATATAACGCTAGATTGAGATTGTCCAAGATTATGAAAAAAAATCTGCAAGGTGCCTTACTTCCTTTTGCCATTTTCACAGCGGGATTAAGTTTAATCGGCTGCGATCAGGCCACAGAACATACAGAAGTCGCAGCAAACTCTTCAGATGTAGAAGAAGTAATTGCCTCAAGTACAAATGAGGCAAGCACAGAATTAAAAAGTGGCAATATGTTGTATGTGGTCAGCGATGTGGCGGACATGCAATTGAAAGCGGGTGACTATGTTCAGCAGCTTAAAAGTACACAAACAGCATTAGAACAAGCTTTGGCAGATAAAGATCAACAGTCACTACAAACAGCTGTGAATGCATTACATCAGCAACTCACGGATTTCAATCGCGCGTTAAGTAGTCTGAATTTAAAAAGTCAGGAAATTGAATCGATTCGTGAAAAAATCATGAGCACCAATCAACAAGTGTTGGATTTACCTTACCTAAATGGCAAAGTCGATCTACAAACTGTCGATGTAGCGAAAATTGAACAACAAATCACACTGGTTCAATCCGAAATGCTGAACCTTGCCAAGATGCTCTTGTTAAAACAAGACTCATCAGTAAGTCATAGCTAAATATCAATGAAATGGATCAATCCAGCAACCTATACTGGGCTGATCCGCAAGCTATATCAAAGCTTAAAATCAATCACAATTCGCCCATCTATTTTGCCCTGCTCCATCCGTTCAAAAATATCATTGATATTTTCCAGAGGCTCAACATGAATATGTGCCTTCACTTTTCCACGTGCAGCGATATCCAACGCTTCTTTCAAATCTAAGCGTGTCCCCACGATCGAACCTCGTACGGTAATCCCATCGAGTACCATATCAAAAATGGACAGATCAAATTTTCCTGGAGGAAGACCATTCAAGACCATGGTTCCACCACGTCGCACAATAGAAACTGCTTGTTCAAAGGCTTTCGGAGAAACCGCAGTGACCAGCACGCCATGACAGCCATCTCCAGTGGCCTTCAGCACTTCATCTTTCACATTCACCTTTAAGGCATTAATACCTACATCGGCACCCAGCTCTTTTGCCAAATCCAGTTTTGTATCATCCACATCAATCGCAACAACATTAAAGCCCATGGTTTTCGCATATTGAATAGCAACGTGCCCTAATCCGCCAATGCCTGAAATCGCCACCCAATCCCCTGTTTTGGCTTCGGTCATTTTCAACCCTTTGTAAACCGTCACCCCTGCACATAAAATCGGAGCAATTTCTAGTAGATCAACTCCCGCAGGAATCACCCCGACATAATCTCCATCAGCAAGACAATACTCCGCAAAACTTCCATTCACAGAATAGCCAGAGTTTTGTTGTTGCTTACATAGGGTTTCCCAACCCGCATAACAGTGATCACAATGCCCGCAGGCGGAATATAGCCACGGAATCCCTACCAGATCACCCACATGTAAATGCTGAATACCTTCCCCAATTTCCACCACTTCACCCACTCCTTCATGACCCGGAATAAAAGGTAGGCTCGGTTTAATCGGCCAATCGCCATGCATGGCATGTAAATCGGTATGGCAAACGCCCGTTGCAATCATTTTTACCAGCACTTTACCTGCACTGATTTTAGGAATTTCGACTTGTTGAATTTGTAAAGGTTGATTAAATGCAGTCACAACTGCAGCTTTCATTGTATTTGCCATTTTTATTCTCCATGTACTCAACTTGAGTAAAGTGCTTATGAAGCAAACTTATTCATCAATAGCATAAAAATTGGAGAAAAATGGTAAGTATTTGGTATGTTTTTTGATCAAATTTTGGTAACTAAGCTAGATCCAGCAATCATTCATACATAGCAAGAATATGGCTAAATTCTAAAGTCACTTAGTGATTTTGCGCACGCCAATGTAAGAAAGCATTTTGTATCGCAGCTTTCACTTCTTCAGAAACTTGATGCTGCTCTAGATAACTAAAATCACCTCGATAAACTGCATCAATAATCGTTTTGGCTAAATGATGAATACTGTCACACCCTTGTTGCCAATAATTCTGGATTTGCTGCTGGGTGAGTACCAACTCCCAACACGACACCACCGAACTCATATCCACAGCAATCGCTAGATAGAGCTGTTGATCGTCCTGATAGAGTTCCCAAAAATGTGGAGCATGTTCTATGAGCTGCATGAGATAGACTCGAATTTAACCAATACGATTTTATAGCATAAAAAAAGCCACCTTTCGGTGGCTTTTTCAATCTCAAACCGTCAATTACATTGCGCGGTTTTTGATTTTGCGGATAGTTTCGAGCTGAGCCGCAGTTTCTGCCAAAGCAGCTAACGCAGCAGCCGAGTCCAAATCGCTCTTTTGATTTGCTAACAATTGTTCAGCTTGTTTACGAGCTTCCAAAATTGCTGCTTCATCTAAGTTGTCAGCACGGATTGCAGTATCTGCAAGAACCGTAACAACGTGCGGTTGAACTTCTAACACACCACCAGATACATAGACGATCTCTTCTGTACCGTTTTCCAAAATCACGCGAATCGCGCCAGGTTGGAGTAAAGTTACAAGTGGCGCATGACCAGGCATAATACCCAATTCACCACCCGCACCTTTAGCGATTAGCATGCTGATCGTGCCAGAGTAAATTGACTCTTTAACACTTACCACATCACATTGCATAGTCGACATGAGATGATCTCCTTAAATTAGAGTTTCTCAGCTTTAGCAATCGCTTCGTCAATACCGCCAACCATGTAGAACGCTTGTTCTGGAAGGTGGTCGTATTCACCAGCCAAGATACCTTTAAAGCCACGAATCGTTTCTTTAAGAGGTACATATTTACCAGGAGCACCAGTAAATACTTCAGCTACGTGGAACGGTTGAGAGAAGAAACGTTGGATTTTACGCGCACGGTAAACAACCAATTTATCTTCTTCAGACAATTCGTCCATACCCAAGATCGCGATAATGTCTTTCAATTCTTTATAACGTTGAAGAACGTTTTGAACTGAACGAGCAATACCGTAGTGCTCTTGACCAACTACTAATGGGTCTAACTGACGTGAAGTAGAGTCAAGTGGGTCGATCGCAGGGTAAATACCTTGAGAAGCGATGTCACGGCTTAATACAACAGTTGCGTCTAAGTGAGCAAACGTTGTCGCAGGCGATGGATCTGTTAAGTCATCGGCAGGTACGTATACCGCTTGGATAGACGTAATCGAACCAGACTTAGTCGATGTAATACGTTCTTGAAGAACACCCATCTCTTCTGCAAGAGTCGGTTGGTAACCTACTGCAGATGGCATACGACCTAGAAGTGCTGATACTTCAGTACCTGCTAGTGTATAACGGTAGATGTTATCAACGAACAATAATACGTCACGGCCTTTACCGTTTTCGTCTTTTTCGTCACGGAAGTATTCAGCCATAGTCAAGCCAGTTAACGCTACGCGTAAACGGTTACCTGGTGGCTCGTTCATCTGACCGTAAACCATTGCTACTTTGTCAAGAACGTTAGAATCTTTCATCTCGTGGTAGAAGTCGTTACCTTCACGAGTACGCTCACCAACACCAGCGAATACAGATAAACCTGAGTGCGCTTTAGCGATGTTGTTGATCAACTCCATCATGTTAACGGTTTTACCAACACCCGCACCACCGAACAGACCAACTTTACCACCTTTCGCGAACGGGCATAGTAAGTCAATGACTTTAATACCAGTTTCTAGAAGGTCGGTAGAACCAGCTTGTTCAGCATAAGAAGGCGCTGCACGGTGAATTGCCCAAGTAGTATCAGTTGCTACTGGACCAGCTTCATCGATAGGGCGACCAAGAACGTCCATGATACGGCCAAGTGTGCCCGTACCTACTGGAACAGAAATTGGTGCATTTGTGTTAGTTACGTTTAAACCACGTTTAAGACCTTCAGTAGATCCCATCGCAATTGTACGTACAACACCGTCACCAAGTTGTTGCTGAACTTCTAATGTAGTTTCAGTGCCATCAACATGGAGAGCGTCATAGATCTTAGGAACGCTATTACGTTCAAACTCGACGTCGATTACCGCGCCGATGATCTGAATGATACGACCGCTACTCATTGCTGTCTCCTCAATTCAAACTAATAATGTTAAACGGCAGCGGCACCACCAACGATCTCAGAAATTTCCTGAGTAATCGCGGCTTGACGCAGCTTGTTGTAAATGAGTTGTAGGCTTTTGATCAAGTCACCTGCGTTATCAGTTGCAGCTTTCATTGCAACCATACGAGCAGACTGTTCACACGCGATGTTTTCAATCACGCCTTGATAAACCATAGACTCGATATAGCGAACCAATAAACCGTTCAGCAAGTCTTCTGCTTCTGGTTCATAGATATAGTCCCAACCGTATTGACGGTTAAGGCTGTCGCTGTCTTCTGCTGGAGCAAGTGGAACAAGTTGTTCTACTGTAGGCTTCTGTGTCATTGCATTGACGAAACCATTTGACACTAAATAGATGCGATCGAGTTCGCCTTTGTCAAATGCGTCAAGCATAACTTGCACAGAACCTGTCAACTGTTCAAGAGTCGGTGCATCACCGATCTGAGTCGTTGCTCCAAGCACTTTACCGCCGTAGTTTTTAAAAAACGAAACCGCTTTTTGACCAATTAAAGCAAATTGAACTTCAATTGACTGCTCTTGCTGTTCCTGTACATGCTTAGCAACTTTTTTGAACAAGTTAATGTTCAAACCGCCAGCAAGACCACGATCTGAAGAAACCACAATATAGCCAACGCGCTTTACAGGGCGTTCAACCATATAACGGTGTTTGTATTCAGGATTCGCTTGAACCAAGTGAGCAATTACACGGTGCATATTTTCGGCATACGGACGGCCTGCAGCCATGCGCTCTTGCGCACGACGCATTTTCGAAGCAGCTACCATCTGCATCGCACGCGTAATTTTCTGCGTCGACTTGATACTAGCTACTTTGGCGCGAATTTCTTTTAAATTTGCCATACGCTTAACCTAGTATTCGAAAGCCCTTTCGAGCTTTCGAAGGTTGATCCGTGAACCAAACTAGACTAACCAGCTAATGCTAAATTAGTAAGTTTGAGTCGCTTTGAATTTCTCAATACCTGCTTTAATTTCAGCTTCGATGTCTTTGTTGAAATCACCAGTAGCATCGATGTTTTGCATTAACGCAGCATGTTCAGAACGGAAGTAAGCAATTAACGCAGCATCAAAGTCTACGATTTTCTTCACTTCAACGTCAGTCATGTAACCTTCGTTAGATGCATAAACTGAAACAGCTTGGTCAGCAATTGAGTAAGGAGCATATTGTTTTTGCTTCATTAACTCAGTTACACGTTGACCATGTTCAAGTTGTTTACGAGTTGCTTCGTCAAGGTCAGAAGCGAACTGAGCAAACGCAGCCAATTCACGGTATTGCGCAAGAGCGGTACGGATACCACCTGACAATTTTTTGATGATCTTAGTTTGTGCAGCACCACCAACACGCGATACCGAAATACCTGCGTTTACAGCAGGACGGATACCAGCGTTGAATAATGAAGTTTCTAAGAAGATCTGACCGTCAGTAATCGAAATTACGTTCGTTGGTACGAATGCAGATACGTCACCAGCTTGAGTTTCAATAATCGGTAATGCAGTTAATGAACCAGTTTGGCCTTTAACTTCACCTTTAGTGAATTGCTCAACGTAGTCAGCAGATACACGTGAAGCACGTTCTAATAAACGTGAGTGTAGATAGAATACGTCACCTGGATACGCTTCACGACCTGGTGGACGACGTAACAATAATGAGATTTGACGGTAAGCAACAGCTTGCTTAGACAAATCATCATAAATGATAAGCGCGTCTTCACCGCGATCACGGAAGTATTCACCCATTGTACAGCCCGAGTACGGAGCTAAGTACTGCATAGCAGCTGGATCAGCAGCGGCAGCAGCAACAACAGTTGTATACGCCATAGCGCCAGTTTCTTCTAACTTACGTACTACGTTCGCGATAGTCGATTGTTTTTGACCAATAGCTACGTATACGCACTTAATGCCAGAATCTTTCTGCGCGATGATCGCATCGATCGCCATAGCTGTTTTACCAGTTTGGCGGTCACCAATGATCAACTCACGTTGACCACGACCAACAGGAATCATTGTATCAACTGATTTATAACCAGTTTGTACAGGTTGGTCTACTGATTGACGCCAAATTACGCCTGGTGCTACTTTTTCAACAGCATCAGTAAGTTTTGCATCAATAGGGCCTTTACCATCAATTGGGTTACCCAAAGCGTCTACCACACGGCCAAGAAGTTCAGGACCAACTGGAACTTCTAATACACGACCTGTGCAACGAGCTTTTTGACCTTCTTGAAGGCTTAAGTAGTTACCTAAAACAACGGCGCCCACTGAATCCTGTTCTAGGTTCAGTGCCATACCAAATAAGCCGCCGTCGAATTCGATCATTTCACCGTACATTGCATCAGCAAGGCCGTGAATACGCACAATACCGTCGGATACCATAACAATGGTACCTTCGTTTTTAGCGGTCGCGCTGGTGTCCAGATCGCCGATACGCTGTTTAATGAGCGCACTGATCTCGGATGGATTCAGTTGTTGCATTGCGCTATACCTCAATCTTTTAATAGTTCAGTCTTTTTGCTATTAAGCAAGAAGACGTGTCCGCATTTTTTCAAGCTTGTTAAGCGCAGAATCATCTATCACTTGGTCGCCTGCACGAATAACTACACCTGCAATAAGCGCAGGGTTAACTTCTACAGTCACATTTACTGCTGCTTCGAATTTTTTCTCTAATGCATGTGCAAGTAATTGTTCTTGAACAGAAGACATTGGGAATGCTGATTCAATTACAACATCCACAGTGTTGTTATTCTGTGATTTGAGCTGTTCGTATTCTGCAGCGATTTCAGGAAGAAGAACCAAACGATCATTCTCAGCAAGCAATGTCAAAAAGTTTGACACTGCTGCAGTTTGGTCTTCGCCTAATACTTTTGCGAAAATACTGACCTGCTCAGCAGGAGTAAGCTCAGGGCGATTTAAATAAGCTGAAAATGCTTCGTCTTGTACCGCAGCACTAAGCACTTCTAATGCATTTGACCAGTTGTCAGTTGCATTTTGCTCAGATGCGTAAGCAAATGCTGCTTTTGCGTATGGGCGAGCCAACGTCAAGAGTTCAGCCATATTCCGCCTCGCTTAAAGTTTAGCAGCCAGCTGAGTAAGCATGGCATTGTGAGCTTCTGCATCAACTTGCTGGTTAAGGATTTTCTCCGCACCAGTAACTGCCAAGGCAGCAACTTGTTGACGTAATTCTTCGCGAGCAGAATTGATTTCTGTATCAACAGCTTCTTTAGCCTGTTGACGAATACGCTCACCTTCAGCAGCAGCTTGAGTACGAGCTTCTTCTACCAATTGTGCTGCACGACGGTTCGCTTGTTCGATCAATTGAGCCGCTTGTGCTTTAGCTGCGTCTAATTCTGCCTTTACTTGTGCTTGCGCATCAGCAAGGTCAGCTTTAGCTTTTTCAGCAGCATTTAAGCCATCAGCGATTTTACGCTGACGCTCACTAATCGCATTGATTAGTGGTGGCCATACAAACTTCATGCAGAATGCAACGAAGATTGCAAATGCAATTGCTTGGCCAATCAATGTGAGGTTGATATTCATTGCTATTCCTCAATAGTTTAATTTAGGAATTAAGCTGATTAACCTACAAATGGATTAGCGAAGATGAAGAACAAGCCAATACCAACACCGATCATAGGCACAGCATCAAGAAGACCCGCGATTAAGAACATACGAGTTTGAAGTTGTGGAGCCAATTCTGGTTGACGAGCAACAGCTTCAAGGAAGCGACCGCCTAAAAGACCAAAACCAATCGCAGTACCTAAAGCACCGAAAGCGATCAAGATAGCAGATGCAATTGCAACTAGACCTAAAGTGAGTTCCATGATAATTCCTCAGAGGTTAGGTTTATACCAAATTAAAGTAAAAAATTTTAAGCCCAACCATCCGGTGATAGTTAGGCAATACCATTAATGTTTTTCGCTTGCCATGCTCAAGTATACGATAGTCAGCATCATGAAAATGAACGCTTGTAACGTAATAACAAGAATGTGGAAGATCGCCCAAGGCACAGACAACGCCCACTGGATCCAGAACGGTAGTAACGCGATCAAGATGAAGATTAACTCACCCGCATACATGTTACCGAATAGTCGTAGAGCCAATGAAATTGGTCGTGCAAGGAAAGTTACTAATTCCAGAATTAAGTTCACAGGAATAAGCAACGCTTTTGCAACTGGATTACTTGGGTTAAATGGGTTAAGTGCCAATTCACCAACGAAACCGCCAACACCTTTTTCACGGATGCTGTAGAACAAGATAAGCACAAATACAGATAAAGACATACCAAGGGTAATGTTAGGATCTGTAGATGGAACAATCTTAAAGTAAACGTGGTGTGGGTCCATACCAAATACACTTGCACCAACGTGCTGAGCTACATAAGGAATCCAGTCAACTGGAATCAAATCCATCAAGTTCATGAGGAAAATCCACACGAAGATGGTTAAAGCTAGCGGAGCGATTAAGCGTGATTTGCCATGGAAAGTGTCACGGACACTTGAGTCAACAAACTCAATGATCATTTCGATTGCAGACTGGAACTTGGTTGGAACACCAGAGTTTGCAGCTTTCGCTACGATCCAGAATAACAAGCAGAAAATGACACCAAGGCCGATTGACCAACCCATTGAATCCAAGTGAATAGCAGTGAACCCCATCTGTTGAGCTTCAGCACCGTTCTCGGCCAATTTCCACGTACCATCTGGCATTTTGCCATAGGTCATATTGGTCAAGTGATGCTTGATATACTCGGTCGAAGTAAGGGCATGTTCTTCAGCAGCCATAAATCACACCTGGTCAATGTCAAATACAAATAGAGTAAGCGAATATCGCATGCTGCGTGATATCTCGCTTATCTCCAAAAAAACTTTTCAATTTAGCTGCGCTTAAACTCGTTTTTGTAGACGTGACACCCAAAAAGGAGCGACCCACGACATGGTTTGAACGAGGATAAAACCACAAAACAACGCCGCCGGAGATAACGGCTGGACATTGCTTAAAATTAAAATAAATCCGACGATCACAATCGTAAACTTGCCCATCATCCCTCGGTACATATTTGACAGTACCTGTTTAGATGCTCTCGCTCCTGCAGCTCGAAACGACTGCCAAGAAAAATAACAACTTGCGAGCCAGCATACGCCCGCACCAAGTGCGGCACTTAAAGCTGCCGTTGTATCTTTCACGAGCCACGCCAACAAGGCTGACACAGGAATCATAAATGCTTGCAAGATGACTAATGCTTTCGCTAATCGTCGGTCAATCAAGCGACTAGTTCGGCTCATTATTTATTCACTCACAGCATAAATGCTTGACAAGTTTAGCTGATGATCGTTTTTAATCGCAGGCATTATAGAGTTACACCCCTGAACATGCAATCACTTCCCGACCTAAGTCGAGTTTTTTTCAATACAATGAATGTCTAGCAGTTGATTAAATATTGATTATTTTCACTTCATTGGTGTGCAGTTAATACACAATTTTTGACTTGTTGCGCCAAATCTGACCATGCCGAGATAAAGTTATTTTCTGCATTTAAGCTTTCATCAACCGCCTGAAACACAATAGGCTGTAGTTTTTGATACTGATTGGCACTGGCATGTCCTTCTGCCAATAAGCACATTTTCTTTTGTGCACGATGATCATTCAAATACTTAATTTGGGCGAGCGTCGGTGCGATATGTGGATCATCAGTCATTGATCCTGCCAGCTTCAATTGCAAGGGGCGTTCTAAATATTGATAAGCATCGTGATACGCCCAATATGGCTGTGCGGCAGTTTGAGTTTGGAACTTTTGTGCTGTAGCAAACATCTGCTTGGCAAAAATCTGGGCGTTGTGCCAGTACTTGTCACGGTACTGTGGTTGTTGTTGTGAACGTAAGGCTGCAATAAAGAAGCCAATCCGCACTGCATTATTCGGGTCCAACCACACATGAGTATCTACTGTATTAGCTAGAGGCGCACCTCGCGTACTGCGTTGCGGCAAAGTTTTAACTAACCCAGAAGATAAAATGGAAACTGCTTTCGGGTTATTGTGCAGTAGCCTATCCAACGGAGCTTCGTGTGCTTTCCCTAGCCAAATGACCAAGTCTGCATCTTGAATGGCTTTACGATGCGCTGGTGTCAAGGAAACATCATGCCCAGTTTGATTTTCTAGCAACAACACTGGCTGTTCAATCCCTTTTGTTACTTCCTGTGCAATCAAATATAAAGGATGCGTAGACACCACCAGACTCTGCGTCCAACCTACGGTACTCAGGATAGACAGCAAACAAAAAGTAAAGATACGGGACATGATTGAACAACACTAAATTTTATCTAGTGTTATAATATAACAATCCAACAAAAATACCTACGTCTAATCGTAACTTAAAGCAGTTCATGTTAAAATTTAATGTCGTTTATTCTATTTCAAGCCCCTACTGAGGTTGCTATGAGCTTATGTTCGCATGAACACCACAATGCATTACATGGCGTACATGATCATCATAATGTCGCAACACGCCTTGCTGAAGCAGAAAGTCTCTGTGCAGCCACAGGAGCACGCCTAACACCGCTCCGCAAAGAAGTTCTCGAATTAATTTTGACTGCGCATGGACCAATGGGTGCTTATGATTTATTGGCAAAAATTAAAAGTGAATCTGACCGCCCTGCTGCCCCACCCACGGTATATCGTACGCTCGATTTTTTATTAGAAAAGGGACTCATTCATCGCCTAACCTCGATAAATGCCTATATTCCATGTTGTCACCCACGTGAAGGACATCAAGCGGCATTTTTGATTTGTACAGAATGTCATATCGTGAAAGAAGCCTCTTCAGAAGGTCTATTACAACAACTCGCTGCGCTTGCCGCCTCTGATCATTTTACCGCCCAACACAGCATTATTGAGATTTCTGGAAAATGTCAGAATTGCAGCCAAGCGAATTAAATACCCCGACACTGATTACACTTGAGCAAATTAGTGTCCGTATCGATGAGCGTGACATTTTAAAGCAGATTGATTTCGCTTTACATGAACGTGAAATTGTCACTTTAATTGGACCAAATGGCGCAGGAAAATCCACATTAATTAAAGTACTGCTTGGGATTCTAAAACCCAACGCTGGACGTGTGCTATCTTCGCGCAAACTCAAGTTTTCTTATGTCCCGCAGAAGTTCAATCCTTCCCACAGTCTTCCTTTACGCGTAAAAGACCTGCTTGAACTTGAACCGTGCCCAGCACAAATTAAACAAGAAATTATTCAAGATACGGGCATTGCCAAACTGCAAGATTCTAAAGTACAGCAACTGTCTGGCGGTGAACGACAACGCGTCCTGCTGGCACGTGCGTTGCTACGCCAACCTGACATTTTAGTCCTTGATGAACCGATGCAAGGTCTCGACATCCAGTCTGAAGCCGAGCTGTATGACTATGTGCGTAGTCTGCCTGAAAAATACCACTGTGCTGTACTGATGGTGTCACATGATCTGCAATGGGTGATGCAAGGCACGCAACGCGTGGTGTGTCTTAATAAACATATTTGCTGTAGCGGCTTGCCTGAAAATATTCAGCAACATCCAGAATACCAAGCCATTTTTGGCAGTAACCGTGCGTTCTATCAACATCATCATGATCATTGTGCGCATGGGGACAGTGCGACAGCTTGCCAACATGATCCTCGCCCACATATTCACCCTGAACCGGAAGCCTAATAGATGTTGGAATGGTTAGATCTCCTATTACCTGCTTGGATCATGGGAACCTTATTGGTGTTTTTAACCGCCCCTTTGGGCTGCCTGATGCTTTGGCGTCGCATGTCGTTCTTTGCAGATACCATGGCGCACGGCACTTTGTTGGGTGTCGCGATCGCTGGTGCACTCAGCTTACCGTTTTGGGTGGGTGTCACCTTGTTGGCGTTTATGCTGGTGGCTATTTTATGGGTACTGCATGATCCACGCTTACCCAACGATGCATTGTTGGCGCTCTGCTCTGCTACCCTGCTCTGCGCAGGTTTGATGCTGATTCAACATCTCCCTGCGCTGAGACCAGAGTTACTCAGCTATTTATTTGGTGACTTGCTGACAATTGCTTGGGTAGACCTTCCCACCTTCGCCATCGTAATTGCACTCGCACTTGCTGTTCTATTCAAATACTGGAAAGCCCAGATCCAAATAGCAATTGATCCTGATATTGCAATTAGTGAAGGAATCAATGCGAAATGGCAACGTTTAGTGTTTATGTTGCTTTTGGCCGTGTTTACCGTATTGGCATTACGCGCAGTAGGCTCATTGTTGATGGGTGCACTTTTGGTCATTCCAGCGTTAACTGCACGTTTACTCGCACACTCACCAAAACAAATGGTGATTTGGGCATTTATCGCTGCACAATTTGGAGTGAGTGTCGGGCTATGGTCAAGTGCCGCATTAAATACCCCAACAGGCTTAAGCATTGTGTTGTGCATGGCTTTAGTATTTGCTGGGATTTTTGGCTTGCAAAAAGTGAGAAAACTGACTTAACTCACCTTCATCCATGCCTCAGACAGAAACTGGTTTATTGATGCACCAAACTCAATAATCCTGCAGCACAACTAAATAACACAGCAAAAGTACGGTTCATGTATTTTTGCTGTTTTGGCGATTTCAACATTTTCAATACTTTTGCTGCCAAACCCGTGTACCCCGCCATCACTATCAAATCAATACTAATCATGGTTACCGCCATGACCCCATACTGAATCCATTGCGGTTGAGACAAGTCTAAAAACTGCGGCAATACTGCCAATAAAAATACGATTGCCTTCGGGTTACTCATATTGACCAAAAAGCCATACGCGATCAACTTAGGAATCGATTTGGTCGCTTGTGATTCTTGTTGAATTTCAATCGACTGTACCGGCGCTTTCCATTGCAGATATGCCAAATACAATAAATAGCCCACCCCAAACCATTTCACCACGAGAAACGCCCAAGGCGTGGTTGCAAAGAGCACCCCCACCCCTGCTGCCACAATACCAATTTGCACTAGCAATGCCAGTTGTAAACCAATCGCATTCCAGTAACCGCGACGAAATCCATAGTTTAAGCCACTCGACATGGACGCAATTGCACCTGCACCAGGCGAAACGCTAATCACCCAACATGCCAACATAAATGCTAACCAAACTTGAAAAGACATCACAGGACCACCTTAGAAAGACAAGTCATTATATGACTATTCACACTTTAAATGTGCTGAGAAATTCTCACCCAAGGATGATAACTTTAGGCTATTCAGCCCTGCATTGATCAGGCACAATAAACCCAGCCACGCATTGAATAAAAATCAAAGGAGCTATAAATGACCGCACAATCAGTAATTTTACCCTTACCTTCAGATCACGCCCGCTTCATTGTATTACGCTTAAAAGATTTAAGCCTGCCAGAACTGAAAGAAAAGATTGAAGATTTACTGAATACGCGTGATCGTTTAATCACTCAACATCCGAATGCAGAAATTAAAACTGCGATAGCCTTTGGTCCTGAACTTTGGGCAAAACTCCATACTCAATCTCCTGAAGGATTCAAACAACTTGACCCAATTCAGGGTGCATTTGAAATGCCAGCTTCACCCGCGGATGTGCTGATTCATATTGCCTCGCAACGCAGTGATATCTGTTTCACCCTCAGCCAAGCCTTCTTTGATGACATTCAAGATAAAGTTGAGGTTCTGGATGAGCGTGTTTGTTTCCGTTATTTTGATGGGCGTGATTTAACTGGCTTTATTGATGGTACTGAGAACCCACAATTCCCAGATGACCGTGCAGAAACTGCGCTACTCGGTGCTGATGCAGGTATTTTTAAAGATGGTTCTTTTGTTTTTGCGCAACGTTATGTGCATGATTTAGAGAAATGGAAACGCCTAAAAGTAGATGCACAAGAAAATGTTATGGGGCGATCAAAGCTTGAAAGCATTGAAATGGATGATGATGTAAAACCAGAAAATGCTCATATTGCGCGTGTTGTGATTGAAGATAATGAAGGTGAAGAAATGGAAATTCTGCGTCATTCTTTACCGTATGGCGATGGTAAAGGTGAGCAAGGACTGTTCTTTATTGCTTATACCAAAAATCTTGGGATTATTGATGACATGCTTGAGCACATGTTTGGCACAACTGGTGATGGCATTCATGACCGCTTGCTGCATTTCGTAACTGCAGTAGATGGTGCTTACTTCTTTGCTCCGAGCGAGGAGTTGTTGGAAGTGGTTTTATAAAATTAAAAGAATCGAGCCGACAGAAGTCGGCTTGAGCTAGTACAGTTTATTTAAAGCGTCACTCTTCACAATCAGATAAATCAAATCCTCTTTTTCCTGCATGCATTCCTTGAATTTCCCCATGCACAACATCAAAAATTAAAATATTATTTTTCTGCAAATTATCAGTAACCGTGTAGGTAAAATCATCTTGAGAATCCCCTGCACCCTCACTTTTCATTTTTTTAATTTCATATCCTTCATAACTCTTATATATTTCTTTCACATTCATACCATTACGAATTTTTTTTGATGTATATATACTTTTATTTTCGTTTTTAATTAATATTTCAACTAGTTTCTGTTTATTAAAAGTATATGAAACACCATTATCAATATCCGAAAAAGTTGTACAGCTTCCTATTTCATCTTTTGCAATACCCTTTAAGGAAAAATTAACATCTAAGTATTTATTCCCAAGAAGATAAGACTTTCCTTCAAAACTTATCGAGTTAAAATCCAAATAATTATTTTTATTAAAAATGGCCTTTGAATAACTACAAGCACTCAAATTTATTAACAATAAAACCAATATAAACTTCATATTATTCATCCTTGTTAAATGTTAATGATAAACCTTGCAAATGAAGATGATTATTATGTCTTGGCTTAGTCCATTCACTACACCTAGGGAGTATATAACCTTTGCTAAGTTTATACTTTGTGACTAAATGGCTTGGATAATATTCACTCAACATATTCTTTTTCTTTCCCCAACCAAATGAAATCAAAATATTAACAAATTTCAATGAAGCCTCATGATCATATTCTGACATTTCAAAATTAACCCCTACTCCATTATTTCTATCTGTTCTAACATAACCTATGTCTCCAATTTCTCCATTAATATGAGAATTACTCTTTCCAGGAGAACCCTTGCTATCACTAAATCCACTGAAACGAACTTTTTCACCAAACTTACAAACAGCTCCAATATATGCAGCAAATGCTTCTGTCGATAACCAATATCTATGCTGCTCTTGAGAGTCATTATGAATCGAAATATTTAAATTACCTGTTTTTCTTTCCCACCTATTTATGGGTTTTGAAGCAGTATCACCAAAAATTTCTCTTATACTAACTAGATAGCTTTTCCCTGAGCCTTTCTTCCCTTTCCCTGACCATCTATCAACTGTATAAATTTTACTCTTTCCTATCAAAACAGGTTGATTATTCACTACATAATAATATGCAGCAAAACCCGATGCGGTCTTATTAGTGCGATCAATGGATCCATTAGGATAAATTACATAATTTGTTGTATCGCTCGTAGCAGCAGCTTGATCACTTACCGTTGTTAATGGCTTCCCTCCATTTTCAGTATACGTATTATTTTGCTTCGTTTGAGTTTTCTTATCTGCCTCAGTTTTTGCTTTTTCTGCTTCTTCTTTTGCTTTCTGTTGCTGAACTTCTTTTTGCTGTTGTTGCTTTTTTAGATCTTCGGCCTGTTTACGTTTTGCATCTGCAACTTCATATAATTTAGATGCGATAATAGTACTGTCATTTACTGTGAAGGGTTGTATAGGTTTAGATTTTTCAACACGACTTAAAACTAAACTTTTACCTTTTATACCAAAGCCAAAAACAAAACCCGTTAACATTCGTACATTCATTACACCGTGATTATTTGTTCTTTTCGGTATTTCTCGGCCTCGATAAAAGAGACTAAACAATGTATTTGGGACAAGTTTACCATCTTGAGTTACTGAAATATTAAAAGAATGTACAGGAAGCTTCACTTTAACTGTTTTATTTTTCAATGCAGCGCTAACTTGAAAATGATGAATTACCTGTTTCTGCCCATCACCTTCTACTGAAACCTCAATATCTTGCCCTTCCTCCGCAGTAATCCCTTGCTTAACCCCACGACTATCAGCCGTATGCTTTTTAATATTACCTTTATAGGTAAGAAAAAAATTCATATTAGAGATTGCCTTACCAGAATCGCCTTCGACTATTTCAATATTAAAGTTTACATCTTTAGATGCAGGAGTTACATTTGCCTCTTGAGATGTCGAAGATTGTCCTTGTTCATTTCTTACTTCTTGAGGTGTTTTATTAACCCGAGGTCTCGATTGAGGCGTACTATCTGTCTCTAAAGTTGCTGAATGGCTTGTAACTTTAAAATCACTTAAAGTTGCTTTTTGTTTTTCATTTGCTTTTTGAATAATACTGTTCGACTCTTTGCCATCAGCCACAATTTTTATTTCTGTATTTGGATGTCGAACAATAACAGGAAGATTACCATTCTCATCACTCTTAACCTTTACTTTGGTTTCACCAGAAAAACTCTTTCCAATATAATTAGAAACAACCACAACCTCTTTATTCTTCAAGATATTTTTATCTACATCTTTTAAACTAATATAAATTTTCCTATTACAACACTGTTCTAAATCAAATCCACCAAAATCCTCAATATACTTTTTAATATGGGTTTTATTACCATCTATTTGCTTTTGTCCCTTAAATTTTGGAATTCCTAAAAAAGCACCCAAACCTCCTATTCCAACAAGATGCATTCCTGCAATTGCACCAGATTCTGTAATTTCTACACCCTGAATTGTTCTACCGAAATGCTCATTAAAATTATTATTTCTAAGCTGATTACATAAATATTTAATCCACTCCTTAATGATTTCATATTGGGTTTCCGGGCTTTTCAGGAAGTCTTTTTTTGAACTGATATTCCTTTTACCAGACCACTTACCTACCCAGTTATTAGAATTAAATTGTTTTTGCCAGTTTGTGCGTAAAGACGATTTTTTACCTGCATTCTTGATGTCAGCATAAGAAATACCTTGATCCCCTAAATAATAACCTAAATCATATAAAGCCTCTTCTCCCCATTGAAACAACCCCATAAAACCACTTTCGTTTATAATACTAGCTGATTCCATATTAACTGGATGGTTTAGAGGCAATTGTAAATTTGATGAAGACTCCTTAAAGCTAACAGCCTCAATAAAACCAGCTAAATTAGTCTCAAAACTTTTACTTGATTTTTTAAAGTTAATTGTCTTTTCCATAATCAATTCTCTTTATACCAATCACCTACTTTATAAAAACTCATACTAACTTCAGTATTATTCTTTAAATAACTATTTAATACAGTTTTGGCTTCACCATAATCTCCATTTCTTGCACAACTTAGCTCTACCCGAGAACTCTCTTCTTCTTTCTGTGGAGCAGTTACTTTTCTAAAGTAGGAAAATGCATTTTTATCATTATATGCAATCCATATTTCATCTCTATCTTCTTTATAATAAGCTCGATAGATATAATAGTTATTCTTATTATATAAAACCTTTATACAACTCCCTGTTGACATCCATTGATTGTTTTTTGGTTTTAAATTTAATTGACTTAATAATTTCAAACGATTTTGACTAGTATTACTCTTTCCGTAATCCCATATATGTTCACATTCTACTTCACCCATTTTTTTAATAGGTACAACTGACTTTTCTTTCCAATATTTCATACATTCTTTGGTACTATCTGCATGTAAATTTATACCATTTAGCAAAATACATACACCAATCATTATCTTTACAGTTTTCATTATTAAATTAACCCTTAAGTCCAAAACTTTCAAAATCTGCTTTTAAATCTGTATCTTCAATATTTTCATCACTATCGTGCGCATGATTATGATCATCATCACCACCGCAACAGGTCTCATCTGAACCATGACCTTGCCCTTCCGTGATCACTTCTTCAATCAGTTGTAGCTTATCTGAACTGTCATCATTCTTACCAAGTAAAAGAATTTCGACGCTATCTGGGTTATCACTAAAGATCCGTCCCGTCCTTGCGAACTGATCAAGAAAACCAATGTATTCTGTTTTCTTAGCATGATTAATAACTTTATATTTAAATCCATCTTTCAATAAATCTGAATTAACCAACTCGCTAAAATCGAATCGACGGCTAAAGATTCCACTTTCCGGCATTTTCGGCAACTCAGCATTTACTGTTGCCCCACTCACAAAACTATGCTGCCCAGCCTTACTCTCAAACTTGCCGCCTGTTGTTGAAAATACGCCATCTGCATTAATTTTTAGCTGAGACCCACCCGCTGTTAGTACAATTTCTTTTGGACTTGTAAGTTCGATTTTATCTTCAGTAGAAATGAGCTTAATGACCTTCTTGGCAATCACTTCAATCGCATCATCCTGCGCCTGCAACTCCAATTTTCCTTTTGCAGCAAAAGCCCTAAACCCTTTTTGCGCGGCAAATAAACTGATCTTGTCCTGAGCATGCCCAATAATATTTTTCTGAGCACTCAGGTTAATCGAACCACTGGCACTCTCCGCAATATCCTGAGATGCTTGTAAGATAATATTTTCAGGGGTCGTTAGCGCAATCCCGTTAGGTGAAGCCAACAACATCAATGCCTGTCTGAAAATCTTGCCTTGTTCTTGCTGCTTAGCATCAGAACTACGTTCTAGACCTTGGGTATATCCCTCCATAAAACCTTGCAAAGAATCTAATGCTTTGGATGGTGTAACTTCTAATTTACTGCCTTTATGAAAAGTTCCACACGTACTCATCAAATCAAAATCTTGAATATCGACATTGGCTAAGACTTTTCCAACTTCTTTAATACTCTCAAACGGATTCTGCTGAATCCGATCTTTGATACTAGCAAGTTTGCCTTTGACAATATCAGTACCGTGCTCTTCTACGTTTTCGATAAAAGCTTTTAGATTTTCTACCGAATCTTTGGCATCACTAAAGAACGCATTAAACTCTTCCACTGCGCATTTAGCATCACCGCCTAATGCACCAATATCCTCAATAAAGCCACCACAATCCTTTAAGGCATAAATCGGATCTTTATTCATACTTTCTTTAAATAGATTTAATGTGCTTTCTAGCGCTTGCCCTGTGGTTTTGAGTTCCAGTGACTGAATGAACTTTGGTAAGCGGTGAATCACATTGAGCGCATCCGCCTGTTGCTTTACAGCAACTTCGCTCAGCATTTTCATGCTGTCATAACTCTGTGACAATAATGATTGTGCTTGAGCGGCTTCCAAATGGTCTGCAATCGCCTGTTCTTGAGCATAAGTACTAATCAGCATACCTTTACCCGCCCGCACGGCACCCCAAGCATCAGTTCTGAGCTCGAAGCCCTCACCTCGACCACTACTTTGCTCAGTTTCTTTAGGATGACTGAGATTACCCAAATTCAGTTGACTCGCCCCATGACTGCTCTGCAATTGCGTGCTGATTTGCCCTGTAGTGTCATCAAAACGTAATTGATTAAACCCTGTTCCACTCACTTCTTGAGAGCGGATGCCACTCAACTTTTTCGTGGCTGGCAATTGCCCTTTGACATCAAACTTGGTAGGAGAGCGTTGAGCTTCATGAATTCGACCCAGCACAAAAGGACGATCAATACATCCATCAAAGAAATCTATGACCACCAGTTCCCCTATACGCGGTAAGAAGCGTGCGCCATAGCCTTCGCCTGCCCATGGGGTCAGTACATCCACCCAAGCAGAGTCGGTATCATTCTCATTGCTACCCGCACCATCATGATGTTGATGATCCTGCTCACGCGTAAACAGAAAGCGAACTTTGATACGCCCCCATTCATCCACATGAATTTCCTCACCTTCGGGTCCAACCACACGCGCATGCTGAGGATGAGCAGCAGGACGATGCTTCAACAAATCAAACTCTGGCACCAGCTTGACCTGTCGACGAATTAACAAAAGCTCACTAAATTGTCGCTCATCCTGCTTTAAACACGCCAAATTTGCTTGCTCAAATAAATGTGTCAAACGTTGATTGAGTTCTACGGGCAAATTATTTTGGTTATAAAAATGCTTTTCACAAATCAGAAACTGCCGATCCCCTTCTGCATGCAAATCTACCTCGGGATGATCTTGTAAGCTGAACCAATATCCGACATGTGCATCGCGCACTGTCGTTTGCGCCTTAAAATATTTTGACTGCAATGCTTGATAAGCACTTAAGTTTGAATTGAGTTTATCTAATTGCTGTGAATTCGAAGCTGTCGCCTGATCTTCTCCATTCAAGTCAGCCACCCATGCCGGACTGGTAGACCACGCCTGTTCCAAACTCAAACTTTCATTTTCAAAGAGCTGACTATGCTGATGTGAACTGAGTACCGATCCTGCCCCATCATCCTGAGTCAAACTGTCTGCCTGCCAACGTTGTACATAGCTTGCGGTAGACTGTAATTGTCGATGTGCGGTAAAGCTCATCATGCTGTCAAAGCGTTCGGTTGCATGACTGCGATGAAATCGAATTGACCCGCGCTGTAGGGCAGAAAAGTGCTGATTATTGTCTACCAATCGAAGAATTTGCGGTTCAATCATTTGCAACACTTGCGGTATAATCAAATGCTGCTCATCCACCCACCAGTTAATGCCTTCACTGCGCCATAACCGCGTAAGAAACTGATAATCCGACTCATTCGACTGCATGACAAAAGGTCGAATATCATAGTTTTCCGACAATTTAGACAAATCTAGGGTCAATGATTTACTGAATAAGGGACTTTTCTGCTGCCACTCTTTAAACAAAATTTCACTAATTTCTGGCACAGTCTTATTCATAAACACCCGACTATTTCGTCGTTTATGCCAAAGTGAAGTTGGATCTTGTAAGGTCAGCTGATAGAGGGTAAATGCACCATCGCTATAAATTTGGCTGGCTTGGGTAATAATACCGGTGAGACGAGTATATTGCCCCATATCCGTAACTTGATCGACAGCCACCTGACAACCAATAAACTGCTTTAGTGCCAGCTGTACTGTTGCAGATAAGCAGGTAAGACGGACATTCAATTCACCATTTAAAACATGCTTTCCTTCAATCCGCTGCAAAAATACCTGCGTATTGAGTTCCACATTCGAAAATTGAACATGAATAGCCCTTTTCAGT
Organism: Acinetobacter zhairuonensis; assembly: GCF_022601715.1. Taxonomy (GTDB): domain Bacteria; phylum Pseudomonadota; class Gammaproteobacteria; order Pseudomonadales; family Moraxellaceae; genus Acinetobacter. The sequence continues at coordinate 31,619 of NZ_JAKVIM010000008.1, forward strand.
GTAGTTAAACCAAGCTGGTCTAAAACACTTTGGATATGATTCAACATAGTTGTAATTCGTTATTAAAGTTATAGGTATATAAAGCGCGACATTCTAATGAATTGCTTAAATAAAGGTCTAGTGTTTTTTGTCGTATTTTATTCTAGACACAAATCATGATGCGATTATCTCACATTAATTTTACCAGTATCTCCAATCACAAAGGGGCTAAAGCCCCTTTGTTATTTCCATCTATACAATCACTTAGAAAGTAATGCGACGGTACTGACGATATTCAGGTTTCCAGAAATTGGCTTCAATCGCTTCATGCAATAATTCATCACTGACCATGGGTGCAACGCCTGCTTCCATTGCCGCTTTTGCCACTTTAAAGGCAATGATTTTAGAAACTTGCTGAATCTCATTAATATCTGGCAATAAATCTGCATCAGGATTACTGAGTTTTGGTGAGCAATCTGCCAAAGCATTACTGGATGCTATGAGCATGCTGTCTGTCACACGAGTAGCCCCTGAAGCCACTACGCCTAAACCAATACCCGGGAAAATATACGAGTTATTGCACTGTGAAATCTGATAAATCTTGCCTTGATAATTTACAGGTGCAAATGGGCTACCTGTCGCGATCAATGCTCGTCCCTCAGTCCATTGCACGATGTCAGATGGCACCGCTTCAACTCGTGAGGTTGGATTCGACAAAGGCAACACAATTGGTGATTCACAATTGCTTGCCAAAGTTCTAATCACCTCTTCCGTAAATAAACCAGGCTGACCCGAAACACCGATCAACACGGTTGGTTTGGCATGTTTCACCACATCCAATAAAGAAATGTGTTCTTCAACATTACCCCAAGCCGCGATTGCTTCAGGTTGTTGTGCCAATTTACGCTGGAAGTCCAACAAGTTCGGTTGATTTTCAGTGATTAAACCAAAGCGATCGACCATAAACACACGCGCACGTGCTTCAGTTTCAGTTAAACCTTCAGCCACCATTTGCGCAACAATTTGCTCTGCAATACCACAACCTGCAGAACCCGCACCCAAGAAAGTAATAATCTGGTCTTTCAGTTGCTTGCCTGCTGCACGCGATGCTGCAATCAAGCTGCCGACTGAAACTGCTGCAGTACCTTGAATATCATCATTAAAGCAACACACCTGATCACGGTATTTGTTTAACAACGGCATGGCATTATTTTGCGCAAAATCTTCGAACTGGATCAGTGCTTTTGGCCAGCGACGTTTAATGGCCGCCATCACTTCATCGACAAAGTTGTAGTATTCCTCACCACTGATGCGTGGCTGACTCCAACCCATATAAATCGGATCATTCAAGAGCTGTTGATTATTGGTCCCCACATCTATCGTAATCGGCAAGGTATAAGCAGGGCTGATGCCACCACATGCGGTATACAGCGACAATTTACCAATAGGAATACCCATGCCACCAATGCCTTGATCACCTAAGCCCAAGATGCGTTCACCGTCAGTGATCACAATTACTTTGACATTTTTCTTATTCACGTTATGCAAAATGTCATCGATGTGCGCACGGTCAGGATAGGAAATAAAAATCCCGCGATGACGGCGATAGATATCCGAGAAGCGCTGACACGCCTCTCCTACGGTTGGAGTGTAAATAATCGGCATCATCTCACTAAGATGATTTTCAATCAGGTGATAAAACAGGGTTTCATTGGTGTCTTGAATATTGCGCAGGTAAATGTGCTTATTAATCTCATCATTGAAAGCACAGTATTGCTGATATGAGCGCTGACTTTGCTCTTCAATCGACTCAATCACATGAGGAACCAAACCATGCAGATTAAAGCGAGTACGTTCTTCTTCTGTAAAAGCAGAGCCTTTATTTAATAATGGGAGTTCTAACAGGGTGTTTCCAGCATACGGGATATATAAAGGGTGTTTCGTCTTCAATTGTGCAGTTGTCATAACCAGTCTCAGTGTGCGTAATCCTCTCAACAGGATTACATAACATCATCAAATTTCCTTCGATTCGGCGTATAGCTTAGACCTGTTTTTTGAGAAACGTATATTTAGTTATGTGATAATGGTATGGAGTTAATTTCGCTATTAAATAAAGATTTATTCATCGTTTTTATATCTTAAAATTTAAAGCATAATCAAAAAATATTGCTGATATATTCATTATTTTGAGTAAATTTAGCAAATTAACCGTCAAAACCCAAGATTAAAAATATAGATATTTTCTATTACATTAATTTCATATTCTTAATCCATGCTTTTAAGTATGTATTTTTTTATATGATGTATAAAGAAGCTAAAATTATATATAAATCAATATAAAACAGTTGTTTATTAAAATTTAAGACTTTTGGCTAATTTATTCAGCAATTTTCAGGCTTACTTCGGTGGTTGATTCGGCGGCATCTCTACAAACAACCCTGTTAGCTTCCGCACCAAGGGCAGCATGACCAAGACCACAGGATAAGCAATGGCCCATGACATCATCCAAGCCGAAAACCAAAGTGAAAGGAATACATCACTCCACCCCAAGTTACGTAACATATTAATAAAGGAAATAATGCCACTCATTAGACAGGAGAGGAAAAAAGGCATGACAAAGCCGACAAATTTGGCAGGTAGTTTGGGAATATTACCGATAATTTTCGGACGTTGATTGGTCATTTTTATCATCCAAGATCCTGTATTTATTCACTATGCCATAATTTCACCACTTTGATATGATGATTCGCAATAAAACCATTCCAGCAAACCCAAACTGAATAAAAAACATTCTCTAGAAAGGACTCACCTAAACAGTCCGAAATTTGCTATATTTGCTGTTTTTCTGCGATATTTATTTTCGACTCATATGAACACGGCAATCCAAGCAGCGCTCGATCATGCAGTGCAATCCCTTCAAGCGGAAGGCGTACTCCCATCTGACTGGAACAACAACAGCAATTTGACGCGTACCAAAGACCGAAGCCACGGGGATTTCGCATCGAATATCGCCATGATTGGTGCTAAAGCTGCGGGTATCAAGCCACGTGATTTGGCCGAAAAAATTCTCGCAGCCCTGCCTGAAGTCGCTGACATCAGCAAAGCAGAAATCGCAGGTCCTGGCTTTATTAACTTCTTTTTAAATGCAGATCAGCGTTTTGCGGTACTGGATCAAATCCAAGCGCAAAGCGCTGAATTTGGTCGCACTCAAGTGAATGCAGAAAAACGCATTCAAGTGGAATTTGTTTCTGCAAACCCGACTTCAAGTCTGCATGTAGGACATGGTCGTGGTGCGGCTTACGGCATGACTGTAGCCAACTTGCTTGAAGCGACTGGGGCAAAAGTTGATCGTGAATATTATGTCAATGACGCAGGTCGTCAGATGGACATTTTAGCGACTTCAACCTATTTACGTTACCTCGAATTAGCAGGTCAGGAACTGGTTTTCCCTAAAAATGCCTATCAAGGTGACTACGTTAAAGAAATCGCGCAAAGCATTATTGACCAAGACGGCAATGCTTATGTACATCCTGTTGCAGACGTGTATAAAGATGTACCAGAAGATGTGCAATATGCTGAAGAACTGGATGCTGAAGGCAATAAAGTGGTGCTTTCTGGTGACAAAGAAAAACATATCGATGGCTTGATTTTCAATTCACAACAATTGACTGGCGAAGGCTATCGCGTTTTCCATCAAGCAGCACTGAAAGCCATTTTGGATGACATCAAAGATGACCTTGGTGAATTCGGTGTGACTTTTAATCAATGGTTCAGCGAAGCATCTTTGACTGAAAAAATTGATGAAGCCCTACAAACCCTCGATCAACGTGGTTTCTTATACGAAAAAGAAGGCAACATCTGGTTCAAATCAACTGAGTTTGGCGATGAGAAAGACCGTGTCGTGAAACGTCGCAATGGTCAAACCACGTATTTCGCCTCTGATATTGCTTACCACTTGAATAAATTGCAACGTGGCTATACAGACTTGCTTGATATCTGGGGTTCTGACCACCACGGCTATATCTCTCGTGTAAAAGCTGCCATTGATGCAATGGGCTATGACTCGAAAAAACTTACGGTTTTATTGGTACAGTTCGTGAGCTTATGGCGTAGCGGCGAGATGGTACAAATGTCTTCTCGTTCAGGTCAATTTGTGACTTTACGCGACCTGCGTAAAGAAGTCGGTAATGATGCAGCGCGTTTCTACTATGTAATGCGTAAATCTGAACAACACATTGACTTTGACTTGGATCTTGCAGTTTCGCAAAGCAAAGACAATGCGGTGTACTACATTCAATATGCGCATGCCCGTATCTGCCGTATGCTTGAAAAAGCAGCGACAATGAACGTGAATTTCAGTGCTGAAACTGCGCGTCAATTTGCCAACAAACTTGAGCTAGAAGCAGAAACTGAAATTCTTGCCAAACTGGCGGCCTACCCTGAAGTGGTTGCACGTGCTGCCAATGCGTATGAACCGCATCAGGTGGGTAACTACTTGAAAGAATTGGCTGCTTTATTCCATGGCTGGTATAATGAGCACAAAGTACTGAATGATGATGCTGAACTTACACAAGCACGTCTCTTACTTTCAGTAAACGTACAACAAGTATTACGCAATGGTTTAGAATTATTAGGTGTATCTGCACCTGAGACGATGTGATTAACAAAGTAACGCTTTGCGCATCGTCACAAGACCGAAAGCTACGCTTGAGGTAGCCATGTAAGTCAATTTTACATGGCTAATTTGCTCAGGGCTTTGCTCTGAGCCGCCTTGTAAAAAGATAAGAAGAGGAATTTCCACGTGTTTGGAAAAACGCAACGCGGTGTTTCAGAACGACCAAATAAACCGAAGAAACCCCTAATTCCAGCGTGGTTAGGTACGCTTGTGGTGATTCTCATCGTACTGAGTTTTGCCGTGGCTTTAATGCTATGGAAACCGTGGGCACCTGTTCAACCTAAAAACCAAGTCACGTCTGAGCATTATCAGGAAGAAACCAACAAGGATTATCGTTTTTATGATTTGTTGCCGCAGCAGCAAGTCACCCCGATTCCAGAACAAGCCATTCCTGAAAGCAAAGATCAAAGTACCGTTGTGATTGTAGAAGCGCCTCGAGCTGAAACAGCAGCAAGTAGTGCTGCACCTGATTCGATTGAGGCACAAATCAATGCAACTCCTGCAGAACGTACGCCAAGCTATATTTTACAGGTGCGCAGCTATCCAGACCCTGACAGTGCTGATGCACGTCGTGCCGAAATCATCTTGAATGGTTTATCTGCCGATGTAGTTAAAACTGTTGAAGGTGGTAAAACTTGGTATCGCGTGGTATCAGGACCGTATGACACGCAAGAGGCAGCCGTAATTGCACAACAAACCTTGCAACATAGCGGCATTGATTCGATTGTGGTCAAACGCTAAAACAACATAAAAAAAAGATGCCTCGGCATCTTTTTTTTATGTCTTGCATCTCTATAACGCCTGCTCTTTGCTGAGTGCCCGCGCATAGGCAGGACGCTGTGCAATCCGTTGCAGAAAAGCTTGAATATTGGGGTAATTGCCATGCGCTCGAGTCATGAGTGCCTGTAAAGGAAAACTCATTTGGATATCTGCAAAGGAAAATGTACCTGCAAAATAATCATGGTCAGCCAAATAGGTTTCTAAAAACTGGATATGATCTTTTAAGCGCGGCTGAATAAATGCGGCTTTTACCCCTGCGGTAATTTTCTTTGCCACAGGCTTGACCAGAAATGGGACATGTTGCGGCACGTTACTCATCACCAACTGCATCACCAACAACGGCATTAATGAGCCTTCGGCATAATGCATCCAGTAACGGTATTGCTGCTGTTGGGCTTGATCCTGTGGCTTAAACTGTTGCTGTGTATCATACTGTTCTTGCAGATATTCCAAAATTACCGCCGACTCAGCAATATTCTCTTCCCCATCGCTTAATACGGGTGCCTTACCCAAAGGATGAACCTGTTTCAGTTCAGGTGGTGCAGCCAAGGTTGCCAAGCGGCGATAAAATTTGATTTGATAGCTGAGATTTAACTCTTCTAAAGCCCATAAAATACGAAAAGAGCGTGATTGCTCCAAATGATGTAAGGTAATCATGCCCTTGCCTCGACTAAAGAAACTGGGACAACCACCAAAGTAGCAGTCATCTCCATGAAAAATAAAGCCTGATTAGATCAGGCTTGTGCGTATTTCTAAACTACGTAATAAGGTCTTAGTGACAGGTGTTTTCGCACTGATCTCTAGAACTTTTTGCTGTAACTCTTCAGATAAGTGCTGCTGAAAGGACAAACGTCGCTCAATCCATTCCCGCCCTTCTTTATTGCTATGAAAATCCACTTCCACGCTAAAAGCACCGAAATCAATTTGCTTATGCTGTGCATACATACGCAAAGTTATCATGGTGCACGACACTAAGCCTGAACAGATGAAATCGTAAGGGGCTGGACCTTGATCCTGTCCACCAAACGCAGCAGGCTTATCCGTCAAAAAATGATGGGTTCCACTTGAGATGTCGCCTAACCAATGTTCCGCACGTGTGCGTACCTGTGCTTGCGCAATAATACTCATCTTGCCGTTCCTTGATTATTTTGAAGCTTTCATTTTTTCTGGAAAAACCGGTGCTTCTAAACGTGGTCCATCATAATCAGGAATACTGCCAAAGCGCTCATCTTGATTTATCCATTGCTCACGCGCCAACTGCAATTCTTCTTGCGTGCGTCCAACAAAGTTCCACCACAGCAAAATAGCCGACTCAAATGGTTCTCCACCAAGCAACAGAATACGTGCGCCCTGATGCATTTCGATTGCAATTTCTTTGACACCAGGCTCCAGTGCCAACATATTATCATCATTTAATTCATGACCATTGACCACAGCTGTACCTTCTAAAGCTAAAAAGCCATATTCAAATTTTGGATTGAGTGGCAAGCGTGTAGTAGTCGACACCAAGGCTTTCATATCCACCCCCAGCAGCTCGGTATGCACTTGCACTGGGGAAGCCGTCTGCAAGAATTCACCCACCAATACCGTAAATTCAATTTGATCTTGCTCGAAATTTGGCAAGGCTGGGTAATGATCAAAACGCGCTGCCATATTTTGCTTATCATCCGGTAAAGCAATCCAGAGTTGCGCAGCATGCATGTGAGTTTCGGTTGCAGGAGCTACTTCGGTATGTGAAATACCATAACCCGCCGTCATTAAATTGACCTGTTTTGGACGAATTAATTGTTTTGAGCCCAAGCTGTCGGTATGCATCATGGTGCCTTCAATCATCCAAGTGAAAGTTTGCAAACCAATATGCGGATGTGGGCCTACATCTAAACCATCTCCTTGCGGAAAACTCACAGGACCAGCGTGATCCAAAAAGCACCATGCACCAATCATGCGCTTGTGTCGACTCGGCAACGCGCGCTTAATGATGGTGCCTTGCCCAATTTCGGCTGAGCGTAACGGAAACTCTTGAATAAATTGGTTAATATATTTTTCGCAGTCATCAGAATCTGAAAGTTCAATATAATTACTATTGGTCATGTTGTTATCCTGAATTTTGTTTTCCCAATCACATCAGCATAACCACAACATCTGTAAAGGACTAGCTCAAATTCAAATTTGGATGCAAATCTTCAATTAAAGATTAAAAATTCAATACAATAAAATACGACTGTCTATATGCGGAATGACATTTATCCCATAGAATAAGCACAAACATCGACAAGAATAAAGAACGTATATTTACATATCCATTCCAATGAAAAATGCGCATTTTATATACAAAAACATGATAAATGTTTATTATTTCAAAAGAATACATTGTAGATACAATGGAGCAGCCTATGATTAAAGGAGGACATGGACAGACTGATTTGGGTCATAAGCACACGACTGAACTTCAAGACAATCAAGATATTCAACATGCTCATGAAAACACTTATATTTTACCCTCCCAATTATGTGAACCCGAAAATCGTAATGCGATTGTCAATGCACTACAAGATCACAATGCTTTAATTCCAAAACAATTTTTGGAATGCTATTACAGTTATCAGAATTCACACCAACGGCGTTACCTACGTCAAATTAACTTTCTGGCACAACTGTCTTTCTTGTCTTATTTTTTCGCAGACTGGTTCTTATTGCCCGATATTGCCTATATTTCAGGGGTGACTCGTGTCAGTGCTGTTTTAAGTATTATGTTGCTGAATTGGGCAATGTTTAAATACTGCAAAAACATTTTAACTCTGGACTTATTACTCCCCCTTTCCAGTGCTTTCGCCGCCAGTGTCTGGTTTTGGCTACTGCATCAATCCAGTAGTCCGAGCGTCCATTATTATCAATATGCTTCGGTGATTTTTATCTTGTTGGGCTGTTTGTCTATTCAGGTGCGCTTTCGCCCCTCAATTCTCACCGCACTATTGATCAGTGTAGTGATTGTTGCAGGTGTCATCCAAATGAACAGCGCGCAACAAACCATCATCTTCTTGCTGGTTTATATTCCGATTCTGATTTTCAGCCTATATATCAGCTGGAACAACGCCTTAAATGCACGGCGTACCTTTTTGCGTTCCATGCTCGATGAATGGGATCGACATATGTTGCGTGAACTGGCACATACCGATGAATTAACTCAACTCAATAACCGTCGTCAATTTGAACTGATTGCAGAACAGAAAATTCATCAATGGCCACAATATCAGTCAATTTGCTTGCTGATGTTCGATGTCGATTTTTTCAAACGCATCAATGACAATTATGGACACGATATTGGCGATCAAGTTTTACAAAAAATTGCCGAGATTGCACGTAAAGAAATGCGTCGAGATGACGTTTTGGCTCGCTTTGGCGGGGAGGAGTTTGTTGCGCTACTGCCTGAAACCTCAATTGACGATGCCATGATGATTGCAGGAAGATTGCGCCAGAAAATTGAATCGACCACAGTATGTATCAGCAACACTATCAAGCTTAACTTCACCATTTCAATTGGAGTTTCACAACTTGACCCTGACGAGATAGATTTACATCTGTTGATTAAAGAAGCCGATGTCGCCCTGTATCGCGCCAAGCAAAATGGACGTAATCAAGTAGTCTCTTTTGATCCTCTACCGAACGAGGTCTAAGGCAATCCTTAGAAACCACTGCTATTATTGCTGTTCAACTTGCTGCTCTGCCAGCGTCTGTTTTAAATGCTTCATAAACTGACCAAACTGCGGCAGAATTTGCTGAAACAAGGGATGTTGGCGGTTTTCCAATAATGTTTCACCAAACAACTTTAAACCGACCGCAAAGGCAGCCGTCGCATCGGCATCAAATAGTTTTGCCTGTTGCATACGGTCGACGATTGCCAAAATGTCATCGTGATTACCCACATCAAAGGCGAGTTTCTCGGTATAAGTTGAAGGCTGCCCTTTGGCATCACAAAGATGTTCTACCGTAATATGATATTGGTGTTGTTTCATTTTATTGTCCTATAAATGGATGAATTTAAAACTTAACTTTGGGTTGCACATGTAAGGTGAGTTCAACTTTGACCAGTTGCTGTTGCATAGCATCAGCCAACTGTTTCAAATAGTTGGATAAGTCTTGATGTTCAAATGCTTCGACTTGTCCATTTTGCAGATGCAAGATTTGAAACTGCGTTCGTTGATGTCGTATTAGAAAACTGGCCTTGGCACGCTGATGATATTGCCGTTCAATCAATTTTGCCTGCTCAAGCTCTGTCAGTACGCGATAGATGGTGGCTAAACTCAAGCCGCTTTGTTGCTGTTGTAGCTGTAAATACACCTGCTCGGCACTACAGCCGCCTTGGCATCCAATAATTGCTGCAAGAAGGATGTACGGGCTAATGAAACTTTTAAATGGACCTGTTTCAATAATTCCTGACTTTGCATATCTGGGCTCGAGATTCTTAAAGCCGGCTAATCGCCACAGCGGCAACATCAATTTGTTCAGCAATCTGACGTATAGTTTCAGCATCAACCGATTTGGCATTTAGCTTTAAGCGCAGTGAAGTTTTTAAGTTTTCCATGGCGCGGTGAATATCTATCAGTTCATCTTTACTTTGGATATCGCGCTTGGTTTCCAATTTTTCTAATAACTGCTGAATGACCGCTTGTTGTTCTTTTAAATGTGCTTGTCCAACATCCGTAATATAAAATTGCTTACGATCGCCCTCAGTCAGTTGAACCTGCACAAAGCCCATATCTTCCAGATAGGTTAAAGTTGGATAGATGGTTCCTGCACTTGGACTATAGCCACCGCCAACCAATTCACTGATGTCTTTAATCAGCTCATAGCCATGTTTGGGTGCTTGAGCAATCAGATACAAAACCAGCAGCTTCATGCGGCCTGCTTCAAATAAACGACCACGGCGTCCACCATGTGGGCGTTCTTGATGATGGGAGTACGACTCATAGTCATGATGAGAACCATGTTTCATGATGATTGCTCTCTTTAATAATGAATTTATACTCATTAAGATATATCTTTATATATCTTAATGCAACTATTCTTTGTTCTTATGGACTAAACATTTTGTTCTAAAGGTAAGTTTTTTTAAATAGATCTGTATCTCAAGCAATAAAAAAGGACGCTTACGCGTCCTTTTTTTAAATCATTCTATTCTGCCGCGAGCACAGCTCTTGGCGTAATTCAGGCAAGAAGCTTTGCTTCTTGAAATCCTTGAATTACTCCCACTCAATCGTAGCTGGTGGCTTAGATGACACGTCGTATACTACACGTGATACATCTTTAATTTCATTCATAATACGCGTAGAGATTTTGTCGACCAACTCATACGGTAAGTGCGCGAAACGAGCAGTCATGAAGTCCACAGTTTCAACCGCACGAAGTGCGATTACCCATGCATAACGGCGACCATCACCCACAACACCTACTGATTTTACAGGTTGGAATACGGCAAATGCTTGCGCAGTTTTGTCATACCAGCCGCTGTCGCGAAGCTCTTGCATAAAGATATCATCAGCAAGACGAAGAATATCTGCATATTCTTTTTTCACTTCACCCAAAATACGCACGCCCAAACCTGGACCTGGGAATGGATGACGGTAAATCATGCTATGAGGTAAACCTAGAGTCGTACCTAGTTTACGTACTTCATCTTTAAACAAGTCACGTAATGGCTCAACAAGGTCAAATGCTAAATCTTCTGGTAAACCACCCACGTTGTGGTGTGATTTAATCACGTGTGCTTTACCTTGCTTACTTGCAGCAGATTCAATCACGTCAGGATAAATCGTACCTTGCGCCAAGAATTTAACGCCATCAAGTTTACGTGCTTCTTCTGCAAAAACTTCAATGAACTCGCGACCAATGATCTTACGTTTTTTCTCAGGATCAACTTCACCTGCCAACGCTGTCAAGAAACGCTCTTCAGCATCCGCACGGATTACACGGATCCCCATATTGTCCGCGAACATTTGCATTACTTGATCGCCTTCGTTTAAACGAAGTAAACCGTTGTCTACAAATACGCAAGTCAATTGATCACCAATCGCTTTATGTAATAAAGCCGCCACAACCGATGAATCTACGCCACCAGACAAGCCAAGAAGCACTTTTTCATCACCAATCTGTGCACGTAGTTGTTCTACACGAAGATCGATAATGTGTTCTGGTGTCCATAAACCGCCACAACCACAAATTTTGTGAACAAAGTTAGACAATAACTCTGCACCTTTTGCAGTGTGTGTAACCTCTGGGTGGAACTGCACGCCATAAAAACGACGGCTTTCGTCCGATGCCGCAGCGAATGGGCAGCTTGGTGTGCTTGCTGTGGTTGCAAAACCTTCTGGAAGACGGCTGACTTTGTCGCCGTGGCTCATCCACACATGTAATTGGTTTTCACGGTCTTGCAGCTGACCAATTAAGTGGTCACGTTGCTGAATATCAACTTCAGCATAGCCAAATTCGTGTACTGTACCCGCTTCAACCTTACCGCCTAGCTGTTCAGACATGGTTTGGAAACCATAACAGATTCCCAACACTGGCACGCCTAACTCAAAAACCACTTGCGGCGCACGTGGGCTGCCTTCTTCATGCACACTTTCAGGTCCACCCGATAAAATAATACCGTTTGGATTAAACGCACGAATGTCTTCTTCCGACATATCGTAGGCATACATTTCAGAATATACACCCGCCTCGCGAACGCGACGTGCAATAAGCTGACTATATTGAGAGCCGAAATCCAAAATAAGGATACGATCTTCAGTAATTTGAGTATTGGTAGTCATGACAAACAACTATGATAGGCAAACAAATATAAGCGCCATATTCTAACATTTTTCCAATTATTAAGCACACTATTTGGACAATCAATAAAAACAAATATAAAACATATACTTAAATAAAAAGCACCAAAATTTTTGGTGCTTTTCATGTCACTCAGAGGATTATTTACAAGGGTCTTATTTTTCAATCAATGCATCTACACTGAACTTGCCAGCGCCATGCAGCATCAAGAAAAATAAACCACCTGCCATGGCAAAATTTTTCATAAAGTTAATGGCATCTTCTGCACCACCATGAAAAATAAATGCGGTAATGATACTAAATACACCTAGACCCAAGGCGGCAAAGCGCGCTTGGAAACCAAATAACAGTGCTAAGCCACCGCCAAATTCAACCAAGATGGTTAAAGGCAGTAATGCACCTGGTACACCCATGGCTTCCATATAGCCAACGGTTGCGGTGTAGGCAGTGATTTTCCCCCATCCTGCAACCAGAAAGATATAGGCCATAAGCACGCGGGCGATTAAACTGACCGTACTGTCGAGCATCGGTTGAGTCACGATATTTTTCACAACAACATTTGGATTAAACATAATTGAACCTTTTCTTAATTTTGTGGATAGGCACAGCTTAATTCTTGTTAATAATAGAATAAATACGTATTTTATAGACTTATCGTTTTATATATGGAACGATAATTTGGCAAATTAGTTACCATTTAGTACTGACTTTCCATATATGGGCTGCTAGCATTTGGCTACATTTTCGCGATGTTGTACCCCATGGAACTCATTGATTTTATTTTACACGTAGATGACCATTTACTCGAATTTATTACAAATTATGGGGTATGGATTTACGCTATTTTATTTCTCATTATTTTTGTCGAAACCGGTTTGGTGGTGATGCCATTTTTACCTGGTGATAGTTTGTTATTTGCTGCGGGTGCTTTGGCAGCCTCAACAGGGGCGATGGACCCTTGGGTATTGGGTGTTTTACTATTTATTGCCGCAGTGTTGGGTGACACCCTGAATTACCATATAGGGAAATATATCGGACCAAGGGTATTTGAACTAGATTCACGTTTTATTAATAAACAGCACCTGATTAATACGCAAAAATTCTTTGAGAAACATGGTGGTAAAACCATTATCTTTGCCCGCTTTGTTCCATTTGCACGTACCTTTGCACCATTTGTGGCTGGTGCAGGACAAATGAACTATAAGTTTTTCTTAACTTATAATGTGATTGGCGCATTTTGTTGGATTGCTTCGTTTATTACACTGGGCTATTTGTTTGGCAATATGCCGATCGTCAAAGACAATTTCACCCATTTAATTTTCGGGATTATTATTATCAGTATCCTACCGGGCATTATTGGTTTTATTCGTCAGAAACTAGGAAAAAACAAAGCATAAGCTTTTAAAAGAATCGAATAACCACGGGTAACATACAGACAATCAATAACATAGCCGATCCTTTATACAAATGATCGGCTTTTATCTGCTTTAAATTTCCCGCTAAAAGTGCCTTGCCAAAGACCATCCAAAACATCGCCACAGGAATCAGAATCAACGAAAATGCCAGAAAGACCAATCCCGCACTCAAACTGCTATTCCACATTTCTGGCGGTAAAATTCCTGCGGCAAACAGCAGTGCTTTCGGATTTTTAAGGGTGGAAAAAAACAATTGATGGGGACGAATACAGGGATGCTTTTGATTATGCAATTGCAGATGTGCAGACTTCCATAAATGGAAAGCCATCCAGAAGACGTACAGCGCACTGAGTACATGCAGCAAAGTTATCAAATGCGGCCAAACGGAATCGGTCAGATGAATGAATAATGACCATAAGCTAATGGCATAAATATAGCCCAAGAGCTCGGCAGGGATGAGTAAACTGGTTTTTAAAACACCTTGTTGATGCGCAGAGCTTGCCAGTAATGCGTTCGTCGGTCCTGGAATCAGAAACACCGCAATCATTGCAAATACAAATAGCCAACTCTCAATCATAAAAACCTATTACTCAAGTTCAAAGTGTTGCACACCTTAGCCGAAAGCTGCCCCGAAGAACAAGCCAAGCTTAGTCTAAATTGAGAACCGTTGGGTTTAATACAACCCAAAAAGCATTCTAAGCTTTTATTTATATTATGTTTTATATTGAAATATTTTGAAAAAATTTCACCCTCGATCATTTTATTGACTCAGCGATAGAGGGTGAAAATAACCCTTATGAAGTTCTTGGCACTACTTTAATAGGGCAGTTTTTAAACTGTGCCGCTTGAACAATGGCATCTTGCTGCCCCATCAAACGAGAGATTTCCGTCTTTTTGGTGTTTGAAGACTGTCCCATATTTAATGAAACACTTGGACCAAAGCCCCAGCCTCCACCACGGCTCCAGCCACCGCCCAATCCAACATCTACCCCTACACCAGTCCGTTTCGCTGTTGAAACGCCTTGGTCTAAATATTGTTGAATACGGTCATACTCTGCCTGTAATTGTTGACAGTTTAAAGACTGGTATTGCGTTGGAGAAACATAGGTCGGTTTAATCGTAGTTGCACATGCTGTCAGCAGTACGCTACTTGCAGCAAGGATAGTCAAAGCGATTGTTTTCATCTGTTTTCTCAATCTTATTTTTGCTCAATTTCATTGAACAATGAAAGATAGGCCTGCGTCAATTTATGATCTTTCGCCAAATGAATTAATGGCTGATTTTGATGATGGGATTCTTTCATCAGCACCGAAGGTGGCAACATATTTTCCAATACGGGTAAGCCTTCATCTTTCAATTGCTGTACCACTTCACGTGGTAACTTGGCTTGTGCTTGGTACTGATTCACCACAATGCCTTCAATTTCCAGTTGGTCATTATGATCATCTTGGGTTTCAATCACATTTTCAATGAGGCTTTGTAAGGCGCGTTTCGAGAACACATCACAATCAAAAGGAATCAACACACGATCTGCGGAAATGAGAGCCGACAAGGTAAAGAAGTTAAACGCTGGCGGTGTATCAATATAAACACGGTCATATTTACCTTCCAGTAACTTCAAGGCATCGCGTAATTTATAAATCTTGTGTTTGGCTTCTAAAGCATGTGCCAGCGCACCTAAGCTTGGACTCGCAGGAATGACATCCAATAGCTTAAACGGGGTTTGATGTACATAACTGTCCAAACCTTTGGGGCGATTTTTCAGTAAAGAGCCAATCGCATTGCCCAATAAGCCTGCTTTGCTTTGAGTTGTTCCCAACACTTCTTCAAAGTAGTTTTCAATATTCGGTTCCAACGCAGGCTTATCTACCGAATAAGTTGCATCATCCCCCAATAAATACTGACTGGAGTTGGCTTGCGGATCCAAATCAATCACCAGTGTTTTTAGCCCCTGATGAGCACTAATAGCAGCCAGATTGACTGTAATACTCGACTTGCCTACACCACCTTTCTGATTAAATACCACACGTGTCCGCATATTCCCCCTCCTTGAATTTTTATCTGTGATCGATCAGCAGTGTAATCGATCATATTGTTATCGTTTAAAATTATGTCCGACAATTAGCCGAAATTTGGCTGAATCATCACCAAGCCCAAGATGGAAATAAACGCCACCACAGCTAAAAATAAGCCTGCACGGCGCTGTGCCAAAAGAATCTGATCCTGTTTTTTATAGGCTTTCATTAAAGAAGACAACAGCACCACAAACAGAATAATTTTGGCATAAAACCAAGACTGTACCTCAAAACCTTTCATGACCAGTAAGGCAACACCCGTCAGAATCAACAAAGTCATGGCACTGTGCTGTACCGCGACAAAAACTTTACGTGCCGCTGGATTCGGCATATTGCCTTCAGTTCCCGAAAATAAACTCCAAGCACGGATCAAAATTGCCACACCTGCCAGTACCACAGCCAACCCATGCAGCATTAACAACATTTCAGCATCCATAAAAACTCAATATCCTTAATTCTTAGGGGCATGTGCACATTCAGGGCTTGAGGTGTCTTGTCCTTGCCATTCCGACTCCACAAAGGCATGAATTGCCAGCGCATGAATGCGGCTCGGTGCCAATAAATCACCCACAGCCGCATAAATTTTCTGATGACGTTGCACTAGACGTAAACCCTCAAAGGCTTCACTCACAATCACCACTTTAAAATGAGACTCTTTGCCCGGAAAATAACCGCCATGTCCCGAAGATTCATTCACAATTTCTAAATAAGTCGGTGCTAATTGCTGTAAGCGGTCTCGCAGTTGTAATTCTAAGCTCATGGTACTCTGCCTTATCTTTTCAGTTGCTTACAGTATAGCGGTTCTACCTGTCGGTTTTGTATCAACACGCAATTTTTGCGACTGCAAGCCCTGTTTTTTAGAAAATTTGGCATAAAATGCTTTTATTTTATGCAATTGATACAAGTTTTTTCAGAAAAATATTGACCATCATTTTTCATACTGTATTATACACGGCATGCGGGAATAGCTCAGTTGGTAGAGCACAACCTTGCCAAGGTTGGGGTCGCGAGTTCGAGTCTCGTTTCCCGCTCCAAATTTTTTAGTGTAAGTTTTAGAAAAAACTGCTCAATATGCGGGAATAGCTCAGTTGGTAGAGCACAACCTTGCCAAGGTTGGGGTCGCGAGTTCGAGTCTCGTTTCCCGCTCCAGATTCAAAAAAGCCCTAGTCGAAAGATTAGGGCTTTTTTATTTGTATAATAAAAATTCCCCCCTGCAACACTTAAGGCTTATAACGCCCCATCCGCTATAAAATTATTCCAATTTAAAAAATTCTCGATGATCGATTTCACTTCAATATTTTTCTAAATATCAGCTCACATACCAATCTTTCTTAAATCTCAAATTGAAATGGCAGTTGAACGCACAAAGCATTCTGATGTATACATGTAACGATAAGTTTAAAAAATAACCATAACGATAAAACAGTCCAGCAAACTTATGAATAAGGACCTCATAACATGAACTACAAACACGCGCTCGGTATTCTCCTCACACTATGCTCTACACAACAGGTTTTCGCGACTGAAGGCGGTATTGGACGTCCAATTACGGGCATGCAAGTACAACCTATGAATGGTATTTTGCCGATTCAAGAAGGCGGCGTACTAACCGTTTCCAGCATTTACTATGATGGCAATATCGAAGCCTCGCGCAATGCCCCAATTTCAGGGCAAATTTCAGCTGGGCTGGACTATAAAGTCTCTTATAATCTGATTAATGGGATTTTTGTCTGGAATACTCAAGATAAATGGAGCTTGGCAACAACCGTCGGTATTCCTGTGCAATATGCCAAAATTGATGCTTATGTGAACAATTTAAGCCGCGGTGACGATTCCACAAAAATTGGCGATGCAATATTTTCACCGCTGATGATGAACTATCACTTTAGCCCAACATCACATGCCCTATTTGGCGTTTCAATCTACGCCCCAACAGGCAGTTATGATCCCGATATATTCAGTAATGCGGGACAAAACACATGGACCTTTATTCCAAATGTGGCCTACACCACACTTTTCCCGAAAATCAATGCTGAATTCAGCACCAATATGGCATACGAGATATATACCAAAAATGATGCCACCGATTATACCAGTGGCGATATTTTCCGCCTTGACGTCCTCGGTTTAAAACGCTTTGGTGATATGGGGAGTGATGGTTTAGGCGTCGGTGCAGTGTTTGGCTGGATTGAACAAACCACTGATGATGAAGGGCGACTGGCAGACCGCCTGAATGGCTTCCAAGGTCGAGCTTTAGGTGCAGGTCCTATTTTGACGTATGACAAAAAGCTCAGCCAAACCTCAGGATTATCTGCATCACTACGCGGGATCTATGAATTTGATGTGAAAAATCGCCCTGAAGGTGAAGCCTATCAACTGACCATCAACTATCAATATTAAGCCTTGATAGATAATCAACTGACCATCTAGATACCCATATACAAATTACCTCCATGCCTGATCACTCAAGCATGGGGGTAATATGTTTTCTAACTTTTGAGTGAATTTATCGCACTGCAATTTTAGGGTTGGAATTGCCCCACATGGTGTATACATCTGCAAGCAACGCACCATTGTAGTCTTCCAAATCACTTTGCTTCACGCTTTGATTGCCCTGCTGACCAAATAACACCACTTCATCATTGGCACGAATGTCAGGAAAGTCCGTGACATCAACCATGGTGGTATTCATGGAGGTCCGCCCCACCACAGGCACTTTATGTCCACGAATCAACACATAGGCTTTATTACTGAACGCACGGCGATAACCATCTGAATAGCCCATCGGCAAGTTCGCCAATAAAGAGTCACGCTTTAAGGTATAAGTCTGGTCATAGCCCACGGTTGTACCTTTTAAATAAGCATTCACTGTCGCCACTTGAGTCTTGAAGGTCATCAACTTTTTATATTCGACCCGATCTGGAATACTGTCACCATAAATCACACCACCTGCACGCACCATGTCTAAATGCGATTCTGGAACCGTTAAAGTGGCGAATGAATTGGCGGTATGTAAGGTCAAGGCTTCACGCTTTAATTTGGCTTTCTTAATCAACCAATCGGTTTGCTGATTAAAGACTGCCAAATGTTCACGCACATATTTTTCATCTTCCACCGCGTAATGGGTCATGATGCCGACCAGTTTCAGGTTCGGTAATTTGGTCATGTTCAGCGCTTGTTGTTTACCTTGCTCGCTGTTTAGCTCCAAGCCGTTACGATCCATGCCCCCTGCATTTAAACCGAGATGATAAGCAACGGTCACGCCCTGCTGTTTTGCCCAAGCGGAAATGCGCTGCGCCTGCTCGTAGTTTCCGAACAGTTCTTCCATCTTGAGTGAAGCTGCATTTTGAATTTCTTGATCGGTTGCTGCACGCAATCTTAAAATACGACCTTGATAACCCGATTGGCGTACCATCGCGGCTTCTGCATTACTGGTGATCCCTACACACGGTACATTCAGCTTGATAATGCTCGGCATCAATACCTGAATGCCATGCCCATACGCATCGGCTTTCATCACGGCACAAATTTGGCTTTTATCTTGTAATTGCTGCTGCAAGGTTTGAATGTTTTGCTCAAATGCCTGCACATTTATTTCAACCCAAGCGTTGGCTTGTGGTGCCACTGCCTGAGTCGCAGAAATATGCGGTGTCAGCAAAGGTGCAGCCATGGTACTGCTCATATTCAGCAGCCCTGCTCCCAACATACACGCCAATAGTGTTACTTTTTTCAAGTTCAGTCCCTCGTTTTTGCTGTTGTAAAACTTTGCTGTTATAAAAATCTTCGTTGTTATAAAAAGAGAGGGTAAATACCCTCTCTCACGCTTCATTAATTATTTTCAGATACTTCATCATGATCAATGCGACGACCATGCGCTAAAATCCAAGTACGTTCGCTGTCTTGACGTTTACGGCGCTTGTAAGCAATCCATAAACCGATAAACCAAAGTGGTGAAACAAACAGTGAAATACGCGTATCATGATCGAGACATAAAATCGCAACCACAAACACCATAAATGCGATACCAAACCAGCTCATAAAAATACCCGCAGGCATTTTATAAACAGACTGTGCATGCAAATCAGGACGCTTTTTACGATAAGCCAAATACGATGCGAGGATCATACCAAAGGCAAATACCGTCAAAATTGAGGTCAATGCTGTCACAATATTAAATGCAGACATGACATTTGGCGTAACAAACAGAATCAGCGTACCGATAAAGACACAAATCATCGAACACAACAGTGCTTGTACAGGCACTTTACCTTTAGACAAGCTTCTAAAGCGTTGCGGTGCATCTTTCTCAACCGCCAAGCCATACAACATACGACTGGTGGCAAAGATACCGCTGTTTGCCGAAGACATTGCCGAAGTCACCACCACAAAGTTCACCACAGCAGCAGCAGCTGTAAGTCCGACCAGTTGGAACATGGCCACAAATGGACTTTTACCTGGGTCAACTTGATGCCATGAGGTCACGGAAATGATGACCAATAAAGCACCCACATAGAACAACAGAATGCGCCAAGGAATTGAATTAATGGCTTTAGGTAATGATTTTTCTGGGTTTTTGGTTTCTGCTGCAGTGGTACCGACCAATTCAATACCCAAGAAAGCAAACACCGCCATCTGGAAACCCGCCAAGAAACCTGTCACACCATGCGGTAAAAACGCATCAGGATCAGTGATATGCGAGAAGGATGCCTTGACTCCATTTGGTGATACAAAGCCCATCACCACCAAGCTAATGCCCAAGATCAAAAAGGCCACAATCGCCACAATCTTGATCATGGCAAACCAGAACTCGGTTTCACCAAACATTTTCACCGTCAGTAAGTTCAGCACGGTCAAAATGGTGATGGTAGCCAAAGCAGGGATCCACACAGGCAAGTCCGGATACCAGAACTGCATATAGCCACCAATCGCGATAATATCGGCAATCGCGGTAATGACCCAACTAAGCCAGTAGGTCCAGCCCAAAAAGTAGCCCGCCCAAGGACCTAAATAATCCGTAGCAAAATCCACAAATGACTTATAGTTGGTGTTGGAAAGCAGCAACTCCCCCATGGCACGCATGACAAAAAACAAGACAAAGCCAACGATCATATAAGTCAAAATGACTGAGGTTCCAGAATTGGCAATGGTTTGCCCCGAACCCATGAATAGACCTGTTCCGATGGCTCCGCCAATCGCAATCATTTGAATATGGCGATTGCTGAGAGAACGATCGAGTTGTTCTTCTTTAGCTGAATCGTAATGATGTCCGCCCAGTAAATCGCCCTCTAACGGTTCATTTGACTGAGTGAGTTTTTTTCCATTCATCTTGTTTATTACTCCAATTTACCGCCCAAATGGGGTGTAAATATGGGACTAAAATAAAATAAGTCCGTTATTTCATTACAGTCCAAAATTAAGCTACATATTATCTTTCAATAACATTAATTTTTATTATTCAGCCCTGTTTTCACACTTCAATAACAGCAACCAAATAATCACAACACAGATTGCAAAAGCTATGCCAATCTAATTAATTTTATATTGAAAAACAATAGCTTAATAAAAACACGAAACGAGTTTATCCAATGACTATAAGCAGACTTATAATCACTGGACGAAAATATTTCATTAATATTTTTTACAATATCCATATATTCAATTCCATTGAAAATTAATTTAACGATTTAAATTCGATAAACCACCATCATCATATTTAATAAATTGACACGAATAATCACGCACGAAGCTCAGTTAATATCAAACCTGCTCTTAAGCCCTTTTTCACTTGGGTATTTGGAAACAAAATCCAGACCTGTTCTGGTGCAACTACATATGGTTTGCCCTGTTGTAGTGCAATAACTGCATCAGATTGGAACGTTGAAAAATTTGGGGCAGAATCGGCAAGATTGAGCTGAAAGTCATCTTCAGTTTTGATAATCGAATCGACCACACGAAAGTTTTTAATGGCCTGTTTTTGACGTACAGGTAATGCCTGTTCTGTCACTACCGCGCGCAACACTTGATCAATGGCTGTAAAAGCCGATAAATCATTTTGACCAAAAGGTTTGGCATGACCGAGTTCAAGAGTTGAGCTCGCTGCCTGAAATCTGGAGCTGGTATAGTGGGTAAAGGTCCGCCCTGCAGCATTGTGATACACCAAGGCATCCAGTTCGGCTGCACTTAAGCATTCCAGCATTCCAGCATCATAACGATGGGTTTGATAAGGGAATAAAGCAAAGGTCGGAAGCAAAGACGGACGAATTGCCGTATGTAAATCATAGTGATAGCGCTTGACCTGTTCAGGGCACGATCGATAAAAATCTGCCACCAACTGTTCCAGCTCTGCGACACGCTTGGCTTCAAAGGTCTGTGCCAATTGCTGATGTGCGCCACAGAACATGCGATTCATGTCATTTTCAACATAGCGTTGACCTGAACGAATCGCGACAGGATTACCCAAGATCAACAACAATTTGACCTTGAGTTGTAATGCACCTGTAAAAATATCCTGACTGATCTGCGCCAATAACTCGATCGGCGCAGTTTCATTGCCATGCACGCCTGCAGACAACACGATGGCTTTTTCATAATCCTGTTTTGGCGTAAAAGACAGGACGCCTTCAGCCAACCATTCCCAGCTAAAGTCATCCTGCACCTCTCGAGTCGAGGTCGGTACTTTTTGCTCTAAAACACTCTTTAAAAAATCCATCATCTGCTGTCCCTGCCTGCTGATTAACGTTGGAAGTGATATACCGAACCTAAGCCCAAGATTTGCGTCAATTCATCTAACGCAGTACGGCTTTCGATCAACAGGTGCGGATCTGCCAAATCCTGTTGGCTTAATTCATCACGGTAATGCTGATCAACCCACGCATTTAGGCGGGCAAATAAGGCATCATTCATGAACAGATTTGGATTAATCGCCTTCAATTCCGCTTCATTCACTGCGACACGTAAACGTAAACATGCCGGACCACCACCGTTACGCATACTTTCACGTAAGTCGAAAACCTTGATGTCATCAATTGGCGTACCCATTTGAATCATGTCATTCAAGTAGCTCCACACCGCTTGGTTTTGACGAGATTCTTCAGGCACCACAATGCTCATGCCACCATCGGGACGGGTGAGCAATTGGCTATTGAACAGATAAGTATTCACCGCATCTTTCACCGACACACGTTGGTCTGGTACTTCAATTGCCACGAACTCTTGACCCAACAACGCCATTTTTTCACGAATTTCAGCCAAAGCAGCTGTTTGATTCAAGAATGCATGTTGATGATGGAACAGGACGTTTTGGTTGCTCACCGCAATCACGTCGTTGTGGAACACACCTTGATCAATCACATCTGGATGTTGCTGCACAAACACGGTTTGTTCGGCTTTCAACTGATGTAAACGCGCGACTGCTTGACTTGCTTCAAGCGATTGACGTGCTGGATAGCGTTTTGGGCCCACACCACCACCCATGAATTGCTGACCATAAACAAACACTTGAACGCTGGCTTGATCATAAGCACCGCCCAAACGGTTATGGTTCGCCGCACCTTCATCACCAAACAATGCCACTGGCGGTAAGGCTTCATGATGAGCAAAGTGACGCTCATCATTAAACATTGCTGCCATCACGCGTGACGTGGTTTCATGTTCGATGGAACGGTGGAATTTGTTGTTCAGGTTTGCCGCAGTAAAATGCACACGACCATCGGCACTGTCTGCCGAAGGTGAAACGGTTGCCGCATTAGCTGTCCACATGCATGAGGCTGAACTCAATGCCGACAACAATTCTGGCGAGGTGCGCATTGCTTGTTCAATGACGCTATGGTCATCACCACGGAAACCTAACTTACGCAAAGTTGGCACATGTGGACGCTCTTGCGGTGCAAACACCCCTTGTTTCAAGCCCAAATCTGCCAAGGCTTTCATCTTTAACAGACCTTGCTTGGCAGCCAATTTTGGATTCGATACATTATTACGGTTTTTGGTCGATGCTTCGTTACCGAATGACAGTCCTGCATAGTGATGCGTTGGACCCACTAAACCATCAAAATTAATTTCATAGCCTGACATTTCTAAATTCCCTTTTCTTCAACTACAGCACAATGCCCGGTGATAATTTTTCAGGCAGACTTACCTGCTGACTTTCCAGTGATGCCATTGGCCATGCGCAATAATCTGCCGCATAAAACGCACTGGCACGATGGTTGCCCGATGCACCCACACCACCAAATGGCGCGGCACTTGAAGCACCGGTTAATGGTTTGTTCCAGTTCACAATGCCTGCACGTGCTTCAATCAATAAGCGCTCGAACAGTTCACGATCTGGGGAAATCAAACCGACTGACAAACCAAAACGTGTTGCATTGGCAAGACGTAAAGCATCATCAAAATGCTCATAACGATAGATACAGCTCAATGGACCAAAATATTCTTCATCTGGCACATCATTGACCTTGGTCACGTCTAAAAGACCCGGGCTTAACAAGCTGCTGTTTGGATCGGCTTGGGTCACAGGCAATAACACCTCAGCGCCCAAATCCAGCAAACGTTGTTGTGCTTGTAAAATCTGCTGTGCAGCCTGTAATGAAATCACACCACCCATGAACGGTTGTGGCTGTGCATCCCACTGACCCACCACCAAGTTGCGGCTCACTTCAACCAAACGTTGAATAAAGGCATCGCCTGCAGCACCATTTTTGATAATCAAACGGCGTGCACAAGTACAACGCTGACCTGCCGAAATAAAGGCAGATTGAATGGTTAAGTTCACTACCGCATCAATATCGGTAATTTCATCGATAATTAAGGCGTTGTTGCCACCCATTTCTAACGCGAGAATTTTTTCTGGCGCACCTGCCAATTGCTTATGCAAGTGGTAACCAGTATTAGCGCTACCCGTGAACAACAAGCCATCAATTTCATGTGATTGCGCCAAGGCTTCACCGGTACTACGACCGCCCTGTACCAAGTTCAAGACACCTGCGGGTAAGCCTGCTTCATACCATAACTTCACAGTTTCTTCCGCAGTCCACGGCGTGAGTTCACTTGGTTTAAAAACAATGGTATTGCCCGCAATGAGTGCTGGCACAATGTGACCATTTGGCAAGTGTCCCGGGAAGTTATATGGACCAAATACAGCCAACACCCCATGAGGACGGTGACGTAAAGACGCGGCACCATCAGCCATTTCAGTGATGCTTTCGCCTGTACGTTCATGGTAAGCACGAATCGAAATCGCCACTTTGGCAATCATCGTTTGTACTTCGGTCAAGGTTTCCCAGATTGGTTTACTGGTTTCACGACTGATCACAGTCGCTAACTGTTGTTTATTTTGTTCTAACAAGCTGGCAAAGCGGTGAATCACTTCAATACGCTCTGCAAGTGGGCGACGTGCCCACGCAGCAAAGGCTGCACGCGCTGACTGACATGCTTGCTCAACTTGAACCGCAGTCGCTTCCGCACCTTGCCAAATCACTTCTTGAGAAACAGGATCGAGTTTGTTCCATGCTGCACCCTGCGCTGGAGACCATGTCCCATTAATATATAAATTTCCTTGTGACATTATTTTTGCTCCGCTTTGTCTAAAGGCAACATACGAATACTTTGCCCGGCTTGTACGCCAAGGGCATAGGCTTGTTCAGCCGTTAAACTCAAACTGTCTGCATTGGCAGCATGTTGAATTAAGATTGCGCGATAATCGAGATAACGATCATTCGCTACCAAATAGCGACCCGTCGCTTCTGGTTGGCTGTGCACGATTTTCACGGCACAGATTCGGCTATCTTTCACTGCACGTAAGTTTTTCACTTCGGCTTCCAGCGTTGGACCTGCATCAAAAATATCGACATACCCTTGATAACGCAGACCTTCCGATTCCAAAACACGAGCGGCAGGAACGGTATGCGGATGAAGTTGCGCAATCACTTGCTGTGCCGCCAAAGGCAGCAAATCGATATACACCGGGAAGCGTGGCATCAATTCCGCAATAAAGACTTTTTGCCCAATACCACTGAGATAGTCCGCAGTGGAAAAATCCATATTGAAGAAGTGGTTGCCCAACGCATCCCAAAACGGTGATCGACCAATTTCATCTGAATAACCGCGCATTTCCGCAATCAGGGTGTTTTGAAACGCCTGCTGGAATGCTGCGATAAACAGAAAACGAATTTTGGACAGTAATTTGCCGTTCTGGTCTTTGCGGTAATCTGGATCTAAAAACAAGGTACAGAGTTCGCTACAACCGGTCAGGTCATTACTTAAAAACAGCGTATCTAATGCTTTATAAACATTCAGAGCCTGTGAGGCATGGACTTGCTTGCCCACATGAAAGTTATAAAATGGTTCCGTCAGACCCACGGCAACTTCAATGGCACTCACGCCAACTACACGCTGCTCTTGCGTATCTTCTAAAACAAATAAATAACCTTGTTCACTTGGCGCAGCTTGACCTTGTAAAGTCTTTTGTGTGCGTGCAATTCGAGCCGATAAGATCTCTTTATTCTGCGGTAAAGAAGTCAGGCCAACGCCCGACTTCCCTGCCAGAATGAAGATGTCATCTAGATCTCGAAGCTCTGCATGTCTAACAATCATCATCAGCAGTGGCCGCCTATCACGCGCCAACAAAACGTGCGAGTGCACGCTCGAAACGTTGTAGACCTGCTTCGATATCTGCTTCAGGAATAATTAAAGATGGGGTGAAACGAACCACGTTTGGACCTGCAATCAGTGCCAACAAGCCTTCTTCACCAGCAAGGGTGACGATGTCTTTGGCTTTACCTGCATATTCCGCTTTGAGTACGCAACCAATCAATAAACCTTGACCACGAACTTCGTCAAACAAGCCAAAACGTTCATTTAAACGGTTTAAACCTTCTGCAAAAATTTGCGCACGGGTACGTACACCATTCAATACTTCAGGGGTATTGATGAATCCAAACACTGCATTAGCGACAGCAGATGCCAATGGATTACCACCGTAAGTTGTACCGTGATCACCCACCGCATACATGTTGGCGTATTTATCTGTGGTAATCATGGCACCGATTGGGAAACCACCACCCAGTGCTTTGGCTGTGGTTAAAATGTCTGGTGTCACTTCAGTGTTCATATAGGCATATAGCGCCCCTGTACGACCGACACCGGTTTGCACTTCATCAAAAATCAGCACTGCACCGTGTTGATCACACAGTTCACGTAAGCCTTTTAAGAATTCAGGCTTTGCCGTGATCACACCGCCTTCACCTTGAATCGGCTCAACAATCACCGCACACGTGTCGGCATCAATGGCTGCACGTGCTGCATCCAAATCATTGAATGGGAGATGGTGAATACCTTCTGGAAGAGGTGCAAAGTCTTGTGAGTATTTCGGTTGACCACCTGCCGATACCGTAAATAAGGTACGGCCGTGGAAGGCATTTTTAAATGCAATAATCTTGTTCTTGCGCGCAGAGCCTGACAGTAGACCCACTTTGCGCGCAAGTTTCAAAGCCGCTTCATTGGCTTCTGCACCAGAGTTACAGAAGAACACTTTATCGGCAAAGGTACTTTCAACCAATTGTTTTGCGAGGGTAAGTACAGGTTCATTGGTATAGCCGTTACCGATATGCCATAACTTCTGACCTTGTTCGACTAAGGCTTTGACCGCAACTGGATGTGCATGCCCAAGCGCATTCACCGCAATACCACCGGCAAAATCGATATATTCTTTACCTTGCTGATCCCATAAACGAGAACCTTCACCGCGCACAGGAATAAATTGAGCGGGTGCAAATACAGGCACCATATACTGATTAAAATCTTGGCGACTTGGTTGGTTATTCTGGTTCATGGTCTGTTCTTCCTTAATAAATCTGACGTTAATCTTTCTTCAGTTCACACTTCAGCAGTGTGAAATTTTCCCTTAACCAGGGAAAATTCCGCGCTCTTTACGTGCTTTCAAAATGCGTTCACACGCCAAAATGTACGCTGCTGTACGCAAGCTACAGTCTTTTTCGTTGGCTTTATGCCAAACGTCTTCAACTGCTTTAATCATGAGTTTGTCTAAGCGCTCGTTAATTTCCTCCTCAGTCCAGAAGTAACTTGCCATGTCCTGTACCCATTCGAAGTAACTTACGGTTACACCACCAGCGTTACACAGTACATCTGGCACAATCATGATTTGACGTTGTGAAAGAATGTCTTCTGCTTCTGGATAAGTTGGACCGTTTGCACCTTCCAAGATCAATTTCGCAGTCAGTTTCTGTGCACGCTCAGGCGTAATCTGACCTTCTAATGCAGCAGGGATTAAAATATCCATTTCTACTGCCCAGAATGCGTCATCTTCAATCAGGCTTGCATCTGGGTAACCCGCGATACCTTTGTGAATCGCGACGTAATCTTGCAATGCTTTAATATCGATGCCATTTTCATTAAAAATGGTGCCAGTATGGTCTTGTACACACACCACTTTCGCATTGGCTTTTTGGAATAGGTAAGCGGCTTCGCTACCCACGTTACCAAAGCCCTGAACTGCGACACGACTGCCTTCAAGTGGCAAATTGATTTTCTTCGCAACTTCTAAACCTGTTACGAATACACCACGACCTGTAGCACGAACACGACCTAAAGAACCGCCCAAATGCACTGGCTTACCTGTTACAACACCCGTCACTGTGTGACCTTTAATGCTGGAATAGGTATCCATCATCCAACCCATAATGTCGGCATTGGTGCCTACGTCTGGAGCTGGAATATCGTTTTGTGGGCCAATGATCGGGCTAATTTCGCTGGTGAAACGACGCGTTAAACGCTCAAGCTCACGCGGAGACAATTTACGAGGGTCTACACGAATACCGCCTTTGGCGCCGCCATACGGTAAATTTAATACTGCAGTTTTGATGGTCATCCACGCTGAGAGCGCCATCACTTCATTCAATTCAACATCTGGATGGTAGCGAATACCGCCCTTACCTGGTCCACGCGACAAGTTGTGTTGTACACGGTAACCTTCGAAATGCTGAATAGAACCATCGTCCATTACGATTGGTACATCAACAATAAGCGCACGCTTTGGACGCTTTAATGTATTGATAAAAGGGATTAAGTCTTCTTCCAGATAAGGTGCAACACGGTTAATCTGAGCAAGGTAGGTTTGCCATGCGCCACTGTTTTCCATTTCATACGACAAAGACATTGATTTATCCTCTGAGAATTTGGTTGATCCAATCCATTAAAAATAGGAAACACCCCACCTATTGGACACCGCCTCAGCTCGGTGTAGTTCCAACTGGAGTGTTACCCAGTACACATAGTATGAAAAATCAAAACGAATCCAAAAAGTTGTAATTTTGATTAAAATGCAATAAATTTTAGCAAAATGCTGACAAGGAAAATCAAAATGAATGATACGGACAGCCAAATTCTCGGTTTGCTGCGTGATAATGCCCGAATGTCGATTACTGATATCGCCAATAAAGTGCGTGTTTCCCGCAACACGGTGCAAAAACGCATCGAATATTTGGAATCCAGTGGCATCATTACCGGCTATACCGTACGCTTGAAGCCTGGCAGTGAAAAAAACACCATCCGTGCTTGGATGAATATTATGGTGGAAGGCACCAAGACCAGTGCTGTGGTGAAAGAACTCAGAATTGATCCTGCGGTACACACGCTGCATACCACCAATGGCAAATGGGATTTATTGGTGGAGTTGAAGTCGGACAGTTTAGAAAGTTTTGATAAGACCCTTGAGCGGATTCGAACCATTTCAGGCATTTACAACACTGAAACCAGTATCTTGCTCTCGACCTACAAAGCCTAATCGCTCATAGCATAGTTCAACACGATGCACCAGCGGATCAAGAGGTGTGAAACTGATGAAAAAGCGATGTTGTGTGCGAAGGTTTAACCCAGATCAGCCAATTTTGACCCCGCGAGTTTAACCGTTTGATCATTTTTAAATGGCTCAACTCTTTTAAAGTCGTGCGTGGCTGTGTATAACAATTCACGTACAGAAAAGTAAAAGCATAGGCAAACTGTCTAAAAAAGCGTTAGACTATGCCACAATCAAAAATGCAAATTCCTGAGTGATTTGCAGATGAATAGAAAGGTGAAGATTGATGCCGCTCAATACCGTTGAAGAGCTTGTAGCAGATATCCGTGCAGGGAAAATGGTCATCCTGATGGATGATGAAGACCGTGAAAATGAAGGTGACTTGGTCATTGCAGCAACGCATGTCCGTCCAGAAGATATTAACTTCATGATTACGCATGCCCGCGGTTTAGTATGCCTCACTTTAAGTCGTGAGCGTTGTCAGCAATTGAATTTGCCTTTAATGGTAGATGCCAATGGTGCGCAGCACGCCACCAACTTCACCCTCTCGATTGAAGCAGCAGAAGGCATCACCACAGGTATTTCTGCGGCAGAACGTGCGCATACCATTCAAACTGCCGTCGCGGCACATGCCAAGCCAAGCGATATTGTACAGCCAGGGCATATCTTCCCCTTGATGGCACAACCAGGTGGTGTACTGCACCGTGCGGGACATACCGAAGCAGGCTGTGATCTTGCCCGTATTGCTGGTTTAGAACCCGCTTCTGTGATTTGTGAAATCATTAAAGAAGACGGCACCATGGCACGTCGTCCAGATTTAGAAATTTTTGCAGAAAAGCATGGTCTTAAAATAGGGACCATTGCCGACCTGATCCATTACCGCATGACCAATGAACAAACGGTTGAGCGTCTTGGTCAAGAAAGCATCGATACCGAATATGGCACATTTGAGCTCTATCGTTACCGTGAAATTGGTAATCCAGATATTCATTTGGCTTTGGTCAAAGGTGAGCCAAAAGACGGCATCACCACAGTTCGCGTGCATGGTTTCAATCCTACACGAGACTTGCTGAAACTCAATAAGCAAGATGGTGAACCTGCGTGGAACTTGGATCGTGCTTTAAAAGAAATTGCACAAAGTGATCGCGGCGTACTGGTGTGGATTGGTCAACGTCATTTGCAAGACCTCGGTCCTGCCCTCGACAGTCTGACTGCACCGAAGAAAACCAAATCCAGTGCAGCATTGTCACAGCAATACCAAACCATTGGTGTAGGCGCACAAATTTTACGTGATTTAGGTGTTGAAAAAATGAAGCTGCTCAGTTCGCCGCTACGTTTCAACGCATTATCAGGTTTTAATCTTGAAGTGGTGGAATATGTCACCGCTCAACAAACATTAACGAAATAATCGAGGTTGCTATGGCGATTCGCCGAATTGAAGGTTTATTACATCTCGCGAGCGAAGGCCGTTACGCGATTTTAGTTGGTCGTTTCAATAGCTTTGTCGTTGAACACTTACTCGAAGGTGCAATTGATACATTGAAACGTCATGGTGTATCAGAGGATAATATCACTGTTGTTCATGCACCAGGCGCATGGGAACTTCCAGTGGTTGCGAAAAAACTGGCAGCTTCTGATCGCTTTGATGCCATCATCGCGCTGGGCGCAGTGATTCGTGGTAGCACGCCTCACTTCGACTTTGTTGCAGGTGAATGTGCCAAAGGTCTAGGCGTTGTAGGCTTAGACACTGGCTTACCAGTAATTAATGGTGTATTGACTACGGACAGCATTGAACAAGCGATTGAACGCTCTGGAACAAAAGCAGGTAATAAAGGTAGCGAAGCTGCTCTTACTGCAATTGAAATGGTTAACTTGTTAAAGGCTATTTAAAGCATGTCGCAAACACTTCAAGCCGCTTATGCTGCAAAACGTAAAGCACGTCGTTTTGCTGTACAAGGCATTTATGAATGGCAAATGAGCCGCAACCCAGTGCATGAAATTGAAGCGCGTACCCGTGTTGAAAATGCCATGCATAAAGTGGACCTAAGCTATTATCATGAATTGCTGACTCAAGTGGTTGCCAATCATGACGCTTTGGATGCGCTTCTTATTCCTGTGCTAGATCGCCAAATCGAAGCCTTAGACGGTGTTGAACTTGCAACACTGCGTTTAGGTGCTTACGAATTGAAAGAACATCTTGAAATCCCATATCGCGTGGTTTTAGATGAAGCGATTGAGCTTGCAAAACACTTTGGCGGTGCAGACAGTCACAAATACATCAATGGTGTATTGGACCGTTTAGCCAACAGCCTTCGTGCAGCAGAAAAGCAACAAGCACAATAAGACGTATAGTAAGTAGTATGGCTGAGTTTTCTATTATTGAAACCTATTTTAATCGAGCGCATCAGCATTCGGTCGATTTAGGTGTCGGCGATGACTCAGCCTTGCTTACCCCTCCTCCGCAGCAACAATTGGTGATCTGTACCGATACCTTGATTGCGGGACGACATTTTCCTCTCGATACTCCTGCCCATGCCATTGGCTGGAAGTCTGTTGCGGTAAATCTTTCCGATATCGCAGCAATGGGTGCCAAACCGCATAGTATTTTATTGGCATTGAGCCTACCCCAAATTGATCATGACTGGCTAAAAGACTTTAGTCAGGGACTCTATGATTGCTGCGATCAATTTGGGGTGAGTTTAATCGGTGGTGATACCACGCAAAGCCCACATCTCACCATTTCTGTGACTGCTCTCGGCTGGATTGACACCAACCAAGCGGTAAAGCGCTCAGGTGCACAGTTGGGCGACTATGTCTGTGTCAGTGGTCAAGTCGGCGATGCCGCTTTTGGGCTGCAACATCCAGACCACCCTTTAAAACAACGCTTAGACTACCCGACCCCACGCTGCCAGCTCGGACAGCAACTGAAAGGTCTTGCCTCCGCCATGATTGATGTCTCGGATGGTCTGGCGCAAGATTTAGGACACATTCTTAAAGCGTCACAGGTCGGTGCCCACTTGCAACTTGAGCAACTACCGATTGACCCAAATGTGCAACAATTAACACAAGCACAACAATGGCAATACGCGCTCGCAGGTGGCGATGACTATGAGTTATGCTTTACAATAAGCCCGCAAAATTACCAACAGCTTTTGCAACAACAATTAGATGTAAAAATTACGGTAATTGGAACAATTACAAATTCAACTGGGCTTACATTTGAAAAAGATGGCAAAGATCATCCGCTTCAATTTCAAGGGTATCAACACTTTGCATAAACCTCCAATTCAGTTTAAACACATGTCTTGGTCGAACCGCTGTATCGTATTTTGCGGCGTCGGTTTTGGCTCAGGTTTATTACCCAAAGCACCAGGTACTTTTGGTTCAGCCTTTGCCCTGCTCTTTATTCCGCTGTGGTTGAATTTAGGCTTTCTCAACTCCATCTACGCCATCATTCTGATGTCACTCATCGGCATCTACATTTGCGGACAAACCGCCAAAGTGATGGGTGTACATGATGATGGGCGCATTGTCTGGGACGAGTTCGCGGGTCAATCAATTACAGTATTACCGTTGATCTACTTCGGACAAATGAGTTTGATCTCTGCATTAATTGGTTTTTTACTGTTCCGTCTATTTGATGTGTGGAAACCATGGCCAATTCGCGTGATTGACCGTCAAGTGCATGGTGGTTTCGGCATCATGCTGGATGACATTATTGCAGGGCTATGGGCAGCGCTCTGTATTTTTATATACCTCAATATTTCTCTGGCTTAAGGTCAGCATGTAAGGTGTGTTATGACAACTTCTGTGATTATTCTTGCTGCAGGTAAAGGAACACGTATGCGTTCCCAGCTACCCAAAGTTTTACAACCCTTAGCAGGACGCCCCTTACTTGGTCATGTGATTGACACAGCAAAACAACTCAATGCTGAACATATCATTACCATTTATGGACATGGCGGTGAACAAGTACAACAATATTTTAACCATGAACAAGTCCAATGGGTTGAACAAGCCGAGCAACTCGGTACAGGTCATGCGGTACAAATGACCTTGCCTGTGCTGCCACAAGACGGTATTTCCCTGATTTTATCGGGTGATGTCCCATGTATCACACCAGCGACCTTACAAAAATTACTGGATGCTTCACGTGGAACAGGCATTGGTTTGGTGACTTTAACCCTCGAAGATGCCACAGGCTATGGACGCATTGTGCGTGAAAATGGGCAAATTCAGGCAATTGTTGAACACAAAGATGCCAACGAGCAACAACGCCAGATTCAAGAAATCAACACGGGTATTTACTGTGTCAGCAATGCCAAACTGCATCAATGGTTGCCACAATTGAGCAACAACAATGCCCAAGGTGAATACTACCTGACTGACATCGTGGCGATGGCACTGGCAGATGGTCTTGAAGTGGCTTCAGTTAAACCTGAGATGGCATTTGAAGTTGAAGGCGTCAATGATCGTATTCAACTTGCAGCGCTTGAACGTCAATTTCAAAACTTCCAAGCCAAGCAACTCATGCAACAAGGTGTGCATTTGATTGATCCGAGCCGTTTTGATCTGCGTGGCACACTCAAAGTTGGGCAAGATGTACGTATCGACATTAACGTCATTATTGAAGGTGACTGCGAGTTCGGTGACCGTGTAGAAATTGGTGCAGGCTGTGTGATTAAGAACACCAAAATTGCCACAGGCACCAAAGTTCAACCCTACAGTTTATTTGATCAAGCCATTGTCGGTGAAGATACCCAAATTGGACCTTTTGCGCGCTTACGCCCAGGGGCAAAACTCGCCAATGAAGTGCATATCGGTAACTTTGTCGAAGTCAAAAACTCGAGTGTCGGTCTAGGCTCTAAAGCCAACCACTTTACCTATTTAGGCGATGCCGAAATTGGTGCAGGTTCTAATATTGGTGCAGGCACCATTACCTGTAACTATGATGGTGCCAACAAATTTAAAACCATCATTGGTGATGCTGCATTTATTGGTTCCAACAGTTCACTGGTTGCCCCTGTCCGCATTGGCAACGGCGCAACCGTTGGTGCAGGTTCCGTGATTACCCGCGATGTCGAAGATAATTGTTTAGCCATTGAACGCTCTAAACAACTGGTCAAAGAAAATTTTCAACGTCCACAAAAATTGAAGAAATAAGAGGATCGTCCTATGTGTGGTATTGTCGGTGGCGTTGCAGAACGTAGTATTACCAATATTCTCATTGAAGGTCTCAAGCGACTTGAATATCGTGGCTATGACTCAGCGGGTTTAGCCTTGGTTAACCATGACCAGATTTTACGTGAACGTCGTGTCGGTAAAGTCGCCAATCTAGAACAAGCCGTAAGTGAATCACAAATTGTCGGCAACCTAGGGATCGCGCATACCCGTTGGGCTACCCATGGTAAACCGACTGAAAATAATGCCCATCCGCATGTTTCAGGCGATGTTGCGGTGGTACATAACGGTATTATCGAAAACTACCAAGAGCTGAAAGATGATCTTGAAGCACTTGGTTATGTATTCACTTCACAAACCGATACTGAAGTGGTTGCGCACCTTGTACATGATGCATTGAAATCCACCTCGAGTTTGTTAGAAGCGGTACAAAGCGTAGTGCCGCAACTGAAAGGTGCTTATGCCCTCGGGATTATTCATACCGATTATCCGAATGAGTTAATCACTGTGCGTGAAGGCTCGCCTCTAGTGATTGGCGTCGGGATTGGTGAGAATTTCATTAGCTCGGATCAATTGGCATTGCTCCCTATTACCAACCGCTTTATCTACCTTGAAGAAGGCGATATCGCGCGCTTGACCCGTGACAAAATTGAAGTGTTTGTCAATGGGCAGTTGGTACAGCGTCCAGTCAAAGAGCTTGATGCCACCGTCAGCAATGCCTCTAAAGGTGAATTCAAGCATTACATGCTAAAGGAAATTTACGAGCAACCTGAAGCATTACAACAAACCATTTCGCAAGCACTGGATGGCAATGCTTTACGTGCTGATTTCCTGCAACAGGCCGAAGTAGATTTTGCCAATATCCAGCAAGTGCAAGTTCTGGCTTGTGGGACCAGTTACCATGCAGGCATGATTGCCAAATACTGGTTTGAACAACTGATTGATGTGCCTTGCCAGGTCGAAATTGCCAGCGAGTTCCGCTATCGCACCCCTGTGATTGTCAATAACACGCTTTACTTGTGCATTTCACAATCGGGTGAAACTGCGGATACTTTAGCGGCACTGCGCGATACCCAAAAACGTGCAGCAGCAAAGAATAGCAATATTGTGACCATGGCAATTTGTAATGTCGCAACATCCTCGATGATCCGTGAAACTAGCCATAGCTTACTCACTTTGGCAGGACCAGAAATTGGGGTGGCTTCAACCAAAGCCTTCACGACACAACTCGCTGCATTGATGTTGCTGATTCTGAAAATTGGTCAAATCAAACAAACCATTTCCGAGCATCAAATCCAAACGATTGCCGCAGAACTTTGGCACTTACCAAAAGTGATTCTGGATACGCTACAAAATAATCCAGCAATTCTGCACCTGTCTGAATTGTTTGTAGAAAAGCAGCACTGCTTGTTCTTGGGTCGTGGCACACACTTCCCGATTGCTCTAGAAGGTGCTCTCAAACTCAAGGAAATTTCCTACATCCATGCGGAAGGTTATGCTGCAGGTGAACTCAAACATGGTCCATTGGCCTTGGTTGATAATGATATGCCTGTAGTCATTCTGGCTCCGCAAGATGACATGCTGGATAAACTTAAATCCAATATGGAAGAAGTTCAGGCACGTGGTGGAGAACTGTTTGTCTTCGCAGATGAACACAGCGGCATTCAAAGCAAAGAACGTCAACATGTGGTGAGTGTACCAAGTATCAGTGCAACCCTAGCACCGATTGTGTATAGCGTGCCAGTGCAGTTACTCTCCTACCATGTCGCAGTCCTGCGCGGTACAGATGTAGACCAGCCGAGAAACTTGGCCAAAAGTGTTACCGTCGAATGATACCAAAGGCTCGAACATCGAGCCTTTTTTATAAAATGATTATGAGTGAAAGATATGACCTCTCTGACCTGTTTTAAAGCTTATGACATTCGAGGCAAACTCGGCACAGAATTAAATGAAGAGATTGCCTACAAGATTGGCCGCGCCTATGGGCAAATCTATCAACCAAAAACCGTGGTGATTGGCTGTGATATCCGTCTCAGCAGTGAAGGACTCAAGCAAGCCACTATTCAAGGTCTTACCGATGCAGGCGTGAATGTACTGGATTTAGGGATGACGGGTACGGAAGAGGTCTATTTCGGTGCCTTCCATCTTGATGTACAAGGCGGTATTGAAATTACGGCAAGCCACAATCCAATGGATTATAACGGCATGAAACTTGTGCGTGAAAATGCACGCCCAATTAGTGCCGACACGGGTTTAAAAGAGATTCAAGCACTGGCTGAATCTGGCGCATTTCAGACTATTGAGCATAAAGGTACAGTGCAAAGTTATGATATTTTGCCTGAATTTATCGACCATCTACTGACCTATATTCGTCCTGAAAAAATTCGTCCTTTGAAACTGGTGGTTAATGCAGGTAATGGTGCAGCAGGACATGTGATTGATGCACTAGAACAGAAATTCACTCAACTGCAAATTCCAGTCGAATTTATTAAAATTCACCATGAAGCCGATGGGACATTCCCAAATGGCATTCCTAATCCAATCTTGATCGAAAACCGTGACAGCACTCGTAATGCAGTACTGGAACATCAGGCGGATATGGGCATTGCTTGGGATGGCGATTTTGACCGCTGCTTCCTGTTTGATGAAAAAGGGCAATTTATTGAAGGCTATTATATTGTCGGTTTATTGGCACAGGCCTTTTTGTTAAAGCAAGCCAATGAAAAAATTGTACATGACCCACGTTTGGTCTGGAATACCTTAGATATTGTCGATCAGTATCGAGGGATTACCGTACAATCTAAATCTGGTCATGCCTTTATTAAAGATGTTATGCGCGAGCATAATGCGGTCTATGGCGGAGAAATGAGTGCACACCACTATTTCCGTGATTTCGCCTATTGTGATAGCGGTATGATTCCATGGTTGCTTGCGATTAGCGTACTTTCTGAAACTGGACAATCTCTATCTAGCTTGGTTGAAGATATGATCACCAAGTTCCCATGTAGTGGTGAAATCAATTTTAAGGTTGCAGATACCCAAGCCACCATTCAAAAACTGTTTGACCATTTCGCAGATCAAAATCCTAAGATTGACCGCACCGATGGGGTGAGCTTAGATTTTGGAACTTGGCGTTTTAACGTCCGTGCATCCAACACAGAACCTTTACTGCGCTTAAATATTGAAAGCCGTTTGGATCAGAATCCTGAGCCAATGCAAACATACGTAAATGAATTGACCCAGTTGATTCAGATGTAGTTTGATTTGAACGGGGACATATTTGTCCTCGTTCCCACCTGATTAGAAAACTCACATGAAAAGATATGAAACCCTTGATTGGTTAAGAGGGATCACCGCCTGCGCCATCATGATTTACCACCTGATCAGCTGGACGCTTTGGCATCCTCAAGCTGGTAGTCTTTTAGGAAATCTAGGTATTTATGGTGTTTCAATATTTTTCGTGCTATCTGGGCTAAGCATGGGAATTGTATATAATCATTTCATATGCAATTTTAAATCTTCTTTTATTTTTTTTATTCGGCGCTTATTTAGATTACTCCCCCTTCTCTGGGTTGTTATTGTCATTGTTAGCCTTGATCAATTCTATCTCACCCACTATTTTGATTTATCTAAATTCATATTAAACATAACACTATTATATGGATTTTTAGCACCGAGTGAATATATAAATGTGGGTGCATGGAGCATAGGCAATGAATGTGTTTACTATGCTTTCACACCCATACTGATTATGCTTTACAATAAACGAAAATTATTCGGTAATTTAGCCCTCTTAGGAGCTATCATAATCGGAATATATTTCGCATTTTTCACCCTTGATCACCATTTAACTCTCGCACAGCAATGGAAAGCCTATATCAACCCATTTAATAATTTATTTTTATATTTTAGTGGCTTAGCTATATATTACAATTTTCATGAATTGACAATGAAACGTATTGCACCTCTACTGATTTTCATATCAATTTGTATCTTATGGTTTTACCCTGTTAACGGAGATCAAATTCAAATAGTCACAAATTTAAATCGAATTATTTTTTCTATTGCCGCAGTAACCTTAACTCTTGGTTTTTATAAGCTAGAAGTAACTACAATTCAATTAATTTTCTCCAAATTTTTATCAAACCTTGGTGAAGCAACTTATGGTATCTATCTCATACATCCCGTTATTTTTCTATATATAACTCGTTTTTTTAATTTAGCTGCTTATTTAAATATATTGCTCACGATTATTTTAACCATCTTAATTTCAAATCTTCTTTATTATTTCTATGAGAAGCCTTTTATCAAAATCGGTAAAAGGCTTACTACACGATCAATAACTTAGACTGCAGTTATTGATCATACCCTTGCGGATTCTGCTTCTGCCAGTTCCAACTGTCAGCCAGCATATCTTCCAAACCATATTGCGGTTGCCAGTTCAATTCTGTCACTGCGCGAGTATTATCTGCAAATGAAGTCGCAACATCCCCCGCACGTCGTGGTGCAAATTCAAAAGCAATCTCAATCCCATTGACTTGCTCAAAGGTATTTTTAATTTGCAAAACTGAGGCACCTTGCCCCGTACCAATATTCCATGCACGACAACCCGTAGCGGCTAAACGGTTATTCAGCGCACATAAATGCGCATTGGCTAGATCAACCACATGAATATAATCACGA
The DNA here is from genome assembly GCF_022601715.1 of Acinetobacter zhairuonensis. Lineage (GTDB taxonomy): Bacteria > Pseudomonadota > Gammaproteobacteria > Pseudomonadales > Moraxellaceae > Acinetobacter. The sequence continues at coordinate 71,048 of NZ_JAKVIM010000008.1, forward strand.
ACACCCGTACCATCAACGGTATCGTAATCTTGACCAAAAATAGCCAGTTTTTTACGACGCCCTACAGCGACTTGTGTCACATAAGGCATTAAGTTATTTGGAATTCCTTGTGGATCTTCACCAATTTGACCACTTTTATGTGCTCCAACAGGGTTAAAGTAACGCAACAAAGCAATCGACCAACGAGCATCTGCAAGACTGAGTTTTTGCAGCATCTGCTCAACGATCAGTTTGGTATAACCGTAATTATTCGAAGGCATACCTGTCGGCATATCTTCATTGAGTGGAGAAACATTCGCTTCATCATAGACAGTCGCAGAAGAACTAAACACCAGCTTAAATACACCAGCACGTTCCATGGCTTTGACTAAATTTAGACTCCCCGAAATGTTATTATCAAAATAAGTCAAAGGAATCTGCTGGCTTTCACCCACCGCTTTCAAACCAGCGAAATGAATCACTGCATCAATTGTATGCTGCGAAAAAAGATGATCTAGTGTTTCACCATCTCGAATATCCCCTTCAATAAAATCAAGAGATTTACCTGCCAGCGCTTGCACTCGAGCCAAAGATTCTACTGAACTATTCGAGAGATTATCTAACACAACAACGTCATGACCAGCCGTTAATAACTCAACACAGGTATGTGAGCCAATGTAACCTGCGCCACCTGTGACTAAAATTTTAGCCATATTTTTTTCCTTGCAAAACTTTCAGTAAGCCCTAAATTAAGCTATCAAATGAATCCTGTAATATCGATATTATAGTCATCAAGCCAATCTATATAATTTAGTTGATTATAACTTGATTACCCCGTTTATACCCATCGACATAATGCTCAAGTTGAGTCAATAACCAATCAATATCTGGTTTTGCTGCATCCATTTGATTTATTTTATCAAAGACTATTTGTATTTCTTGTAAAGGATAATCCTTTTCAAAGGAACGACGAATCCGCGTATGCTCTGTATACTCTGTATTCTCTTGGTCAATCAACAGTTCCTCATACAGCTTCTCTCCTGGACGTAAGCCACTGTAGGCGATCTCAATATCACCACTCAACGACCCAGTTTCTCGCACAGTACAACCACTGAGTTTAATCATTTGTCGTGCCAAATTCTGAATGCATACAGGTTCCCCCATATCCAATAAGAAGATTTCTCCACCTTGCCCCAGTGCACCCGCCTGAATCACCAATTGTGAGGCTTCAGGAATTGTCATAAAGTAACGCGTCACCTCTGGATGAGTCACCGTGATGGGACCACCATTGGCAATTTGCTGTTTGAACAAAGGGACGACTGAACCTGATGACCCTAAAACATTACCAAATCGAACAATACTGATACGTGTATTTTGCTGTATTGCAGCAACAGATTGACAATATAGCTCTGCCAGTCGTTTAGAAGCCCCCATCACATTGGTAGGTCGAACCGCTTTATCTGTCGAAATTAATACAAATGTTTCCACCCCTTTTTTAACAGCTGCATTGAGACTACATGCCGTACCAATTGCATTATTTTTCAGTCCATCCAGCGGATTACATTCGACTAATGGTACATGCTTGTATGCAGCTGCATGATAAACCGTTTGAACACCATACCGTTCAATCTCATACTCTAATTTGGCTTGATCCCGCACAGAACCCAAAACAGGAATGATGGTCACATCACTACTTGAATGTAATTCTTGGTCAATGTTATACAACGAGAATTCGTTCAGTTCATAAATAATTAGCGCTTTCGGCCTATTCTTGACAATTTGACGACATAATTCAGAGCCTATAGAGCCACCTGCACCAGTCACCATCACAATTTTATTTTCAATATTCTTGGTCAATAAGTGTTCAATCGGGGGAACAGGATCACGCCCTAACAAGTCAATAATATCGACTTCCTGAATATCTGAAATTTTAATTTCACCATGAACCAACTGGGTCAAACCCGGTAGTGCAGTAATTTTTAAACAACAAGGCTCAAGCTCATGGATAATCTCTGCTTTTCTTACACGTCCCACAGAAGGAAGTGCCAATAAAATTTCATCTATTCGGTCTTTCTTAAGCCGCTGTAATGCTTTGTCCACTGGATAAACGGGTATACTGCCAATAATTCTTCCTTGTAAGGATGGATCATCATCAATAAAGAATATAGGTAGATACTGACCTGAACATTTAAGTGCCGCCTCAATTTGCTGACCAGCTGCACCTGCACCATAAATTGCAACTCTGTGACGACCAATTTCAGCACAATATGAGGCTCTGACTAAAAAACGTATATATACCCTACTCAACCAAACCCATGTAAACATCAGAAATCCGAATATAAATGGGACAGACATCGGTACAAATGTTGCTGTACTTGAACGCAGTACATATAAGGCGATCATCGTCATTGCGACAGCAAGTGCTAACTTCAATATCAGGATTTCTTCAAAAGTATGGACAATAAAACGATAAACGCCTGTGATCATCAAACTTAAGACCGCAATAAAACTGATCAAGAGAATGCCATAGGTCGCATCTGAAATAATTGGCGTTTCAGGATCAAACAAACGAATGACATAGCACAACCATAAAATTACAGGGAAAGCCAATAAGTCTAAAAAACTTAGGAAAATTTGCTTATATATTCTTGGTTGTGCAGCAAATTGATGGATTATATTTTTCACAATGATGATCCCCTTTACAGGATTGCATCTTTATGCCCATTTTTATATCAATAAAAATGCATGTTGAAATGGTATAGCCTCAATCGTCTGCTCAATCTTCTTAATCGTATTCACAGTTTTTACAGGACTCTCTTCACTTAAGGGAGCTATCTGCCAAGAACCTTAAATTTGTTTCACTTAGAAATTGAGCATTCACTAAATGCACTTTAAGTCTCAACGTAAACCTTCTCGATCAAGCAAACGCATGACATAGCACAACTATAAAGCCATCATAAAGGCCGATAAATCCCCAAAAATTGGTAAAATTGATAAATTTATATTTGTTTTTAATTAAATTGAGATACTCATCAAAATAAATCATTATTTTATTAAATTAATCAGATATTAATGATAAAGGATGATAAATAACAACTTTAAAAAATTACAATCAGAACAACCACTCACTGGCTAAAACTTTTATTCTAAAGTCTCGGATTAAACAGCTGGCTGAAACGGTCTTCAATGCAGAAATTGAAAAATATCTGGAAGTAAATCCTAAACCAATCAATTATAGAAAGGGCTATTCTCGCAAGATCAAAAAGGGTTTCGGTTCAATTAAACAGGAATCCCAATAAAATCGGATAAGTCATTCTGAGCTTCAACCCATTAAAAAAAGAACAAACCAAATAATCTAATGAAGTCGGCAGTAAATTCATTTTCCTATTTATATCCGACAAGCTATCGGAATATTTAGAAGCATATTGCCAGTATATATGGGTAATCCCACTACAATAAAATTGCCCCTAGGCAGTATTTTCGACAGCAAATCTTTCTAAATTCTTAAAATATTTTTGTTGAAATGCTGTCAGACTTAATCCGCTATTTACAGCGTATTGTCTGATTCGGTTGTAGTAAATCTCAATATATTCAAACTAGACATGATTGGTTCGTTTGCTAGTAGAAATACACTGCCATGTACCACATAGACTCTTGTCTTGATATATGAAAGAAGCTTTCAGTTACTGCTTCCCCAGCAGTTTCTACGCCTAAATATGATTTTAATTCAGTTGTTTGTGTAATAACATTCTAAAATCAAAATACAGTATCGTGAACCTAAGAAGCTCTGCTACGCAAGGTCATAAACATAATATCTGATAGATTGTCCTAGCAGAGCATTGCATAGAAAAATACATCACATACCAATTGACAGTTTATGTGAGGGCTAGTTTTCCAACCACGAATACGAAGACTAAATTAATTTAATAACACAAATTAGTACTATTATCCTTCTTTAATCCAAATATAGGCCATGTTTACTGTCTAAATAGTAACGGAAACTGAATAATTGCAAATCAGTAATCTCTAAAATTTACATTATTTTTAAAAGGGCGATGTATCCAATCTTTTGTCGAGAATCACCTTAATTGGTTTAGTTATGTATTGCATTCATCATCTGTATAACCTGCTGAATAGCATTCACAGTTTTTGTCAGACTCTCTTCTGTTAAGGTCGGATGTACCAAAAACATTAAACTGGTTTCACCTAATTGTTGAGCGTTCACTAAGCGTGTTTTGGGTCTCCAAATAGTACCTTCAAATGCTTTTTCTAAATAAACTTCTGAACAAGAGCCAATAAAGCATGGCACACCTTGTGCATTTATTTCATTCAAAATACGGTCACGGGACCAACCTACGGGTAATTGTTCAGTATTCACCTGTACATAGCACTTATAATTGGCATGTATATAATCTTGGTTTGGATAATTTACAGAAAAATAAGGGCTATTTCGAAATACAGCCAATATACGCTGCGCATTTTGTGTACGTTTTTTTGTCCATATTGGCATTTTTTCCAGTTGCATACGCCCGAGCACAGCCTGCATTTCCATCATGCGCCAATTGGTTCCAAAAGAGTCATGTACCCAATGGAAACCAGGTGGGTGTTGTTTATGGTAAATGCTGTCATAATTTTTACCATGGTCTTTATAAGACCACATTTTTTTCCATAAGCTCTCGTTATTGGTGGTGACCATCCCGCCTTCACCACCAGTGCTCATAATTTTGTCCTGACAAAACGACCATGCCCCAATATGACCAATCGAACCCGCTGATTTTCCTTTATATTGTGCACCATGTGCTTGAGCACAATCTTCAATAACAAATAAACCTTTTTCTTCCGCCAACTGCATGATTGGATCCATATCACACATCCAACCCGCTAAATGTACGCAAATAATCGCTTTGGTATTCGGGGTTAATACCGCTTCAATAGTCTTTCTAGAGATATTTTGAGAATCCAACTCAACATCTGCAAAAATAGGATTAGCACCCGCTGTGACAATACAGCTGGCAGATGCAAGAAATGTCCTTGACGTAACAATTACATCATCACCAGTACCAATATTTAAAGCTTTTAAAGCAACATCAAGTGCTACCGTACCATTCGCTAGTGCTACGGCATATTTGGTTTGGGAAAATTGAGCAAATTCTTTCTCAAATTCACGACATTCTTGTCCAGTCCAATAATTCACTTTATTTGAAAGAAGCAGTTCTTTAACAGCATCTGCTTCTTCTACTGTGAAGCTTGGCCATGGCTCCAATGTAGTATTTAGCATCTTTTTTTCCCTAAATATAATCTTGGGAATTGATATTCGGTGTGGTATCTACAGGGCATACTGCATCAATAAACTCAGCTACATGAGGTAGAGCATCAAATTCATGCTTGAGAATTGCTATATCGTATACATCATGCCATTCTCCCTTACGGAAAACCGCTTCACGTTGTCGACCTTCAATCCTCCAACCGCATTTTTTAACATAAGCCCCCATACTTGGCCCATTGAAGTCTAAAACTGGACCATATAAACGTCTGAGTCCGACATTGTAAAATGCCCATGCCATGGTTAACATAATAACTTCTGTACCAAAGCCTTTTTTATTTTTTTCTGGTAAGATTTTTATTGGCATATTAGCTGATTGATTATGCCAATCAATATCCCACAACCCGGTGATACCAATTGCTTCATTCGTTTCATTATCTACAATAACTAAGCGATAATTTGAACTATTTGTATTTGACTGAATCCAATTATTTTGGGAAAACAGAGATACAGGAAAGGACCATCCAGTTACATTTCCAGCCACCACTGAATCATTAATCAATTTTTGCAATAAAATATCATCGTGCAACTCAATTGGTCTAAGAGACACATTTTTAGATTTAATCATGAGATGACCTCCCATTTGGTTTCCGATAAAGCGGAAAGTATTCTGTTAACTGTCCAGCTCTGCCATTTTTATTTAATAATTTGATATAAATATCAGAGTTCACGACAATACGATGCGTTTTAAATAAATGCTCATTCGAACTGAATCCTTTTTTATATTCATATAATGAGTCTAGACACGCTCCTAAACCTCCGCCAAGATGCAAGATGGTGTATTGATTTTCACGGCCCCAAGCTCTTGCAATATGTGTAATCAGCTTAGCAGGTTGTAAATTTCGATAATCATCTAGAGTACCACCTAAATAATATTGAATAATTCCACTTTCTTTACAATAGGTATAGATTGAAGCAGCAATTGGTATTTCCTTATGATAAGCTGTAATTAATAGAATTCTTCCTTTTAGATTTTCTGCCAACTGTATAAAATATGAATCATCAAAAAAATAAAATTCCGATGCATTTAGATGCTGCATGGTTTCAGTATAAATTTTATAAAAAATCAAAGCATTACTTTCATTTAAATCTTCTATTTTTGTATATATAGATTGTTTTAATGCCTTTTTAATACCTCGTTGATGTCTAATTTGGGTTTCAGTCCAATGTTCTTCTTCTGTTTTACTCAAATCTGAAGATAATGTTGGTCCATGCTCAACAATAATACCCAGTTTACTGTTCCACTCAATATTTAATATGGGGTGTAATCGAATAAACCAAGAAACACAATTTTGCTCCTTTAAAAATTTAATTGCATTTTTCAATAACTGATCAATCTCTTGGTTTGTTAATATACTATCCCCTAATGGACCACCATAACCATATGTAGAAGTTGCATCCCAAAATATGCCATCTATTTCCCTGATAATTAGCGGAAAAAGCAACTCATTATTATCAGACTGAATAATTAACCCTTTCGCCTGACCGCCATCTATGAGTGCTGAAGATTTAAGCCATCCACTTAAATGATATATATCAAAATTAAATTTCTTTACTGCATTATCCCATTCATCATCAACATCTACTAAAGAACATTTCACATTAGAATTCATTTTAATCACCTTGTTTATTGCCTGTAAATTTAGGCATAGAGTGACCTGATTCATCATTTACATTTTCTTTAATTAAAACAACTTTAATTGTTTTCAGCATAATTTTAAAATCCAACCAAACTGATTGATTTTCAACATACCAAATATCGAGTTTAAATTTTTCCTCCCAACTAATTGCATTACGTCCATTCACTTGTACATGACCTGTCATGCCAGGGCGCACATCATTCCGCTTGGCTTGTTCTGCATTATAAAGTGGTAAATATTCCATCAGTAAAGGACGCGGACCTACAATACTCATATCACCTTTAATCACATTCCATAATTCAGGCATTTCATCCAAACTTGTAGCACGCAGTTTTTTACCAAAAGGAGTTAAACGTTCAATATCTGGTAAAGGATTGCCTTGTGCATCCAAAGCATCCTTCATGGTGCGGAACTTAATCATCTCAAATGGCGTGCCATTAAGTCCTGGTCGTACTTGACGGAACAAGACAGGTGATCCCAAGTTTTTTTTCACCTTATATGCAACATAAATATACAAGGGTGAAAGTAGAACTAAGGCACCTGAAGCAATCACAATATCAAGGAGGCGTTTTATCATTTTCAGACTCCTAAAATATTTTGTAGTCGTTGATTTACTTTTTCAGCATCAAACTTATCGACTGCGATTTTGTAGCTTTCATCTCCCATACAACGAATCTGTTTAGGATTTTCAATAAAATAAATCATATATTCAGCCAAAGTTTTGGAATCCCACTTTGGAATAATGAAACCATTGCGATTTTGAATTACAGTTTCTCGGCAACCTGGAACATCTGTAGTAATAATTGCACGACCTATTGCCATTGCTTCTTGTGTACTACGAGGTACACCCTCACGATAAGAGGGCAATACAAATACATGACTATTCACGATCCAGTCTTTTACATTATTCACCTGACCTTGATACTCAACAACACATGAAGCAATCAAATCATCTAATTCTTCTTGTTGTAGTGCTCCAATATTAAAAGTATCTATTTGTCCAAGAATCGTAAACTGTGTTTTAGGATATTGTTTTTTCACCAATTTAGCGGCTTGAACAAACTCATGTATTCCTTTTTCTTTAAGCAATCGACCAATAAATAAAAATTTAATCGGAAGGGAAATATCTTCAACAGGTTGATATGAATATTCTTGTAAATTTAAGCCTATTCCACCGAGGATCACTACTTTTTTTACTTTTATAGAATATGTTTCCAATAAATCTTTTGGATCATCTGGATTTAAGAAAACAAGTTTATCCAGCATTGGCAATGCGATTTTGTAGAGAAAAACCTGAATGTATCGGATAAATTTAGTTTTATGGCTTAGGCCTTCTGGCTGCTCTGTAAAAGTGTAACCTAGACCCTCAAGCATACCGATTACACGAGGTACTTTTGCGAGTTTCGCAGCTAGAGTCCCAAAAATGACTGGCTTAGAAAAATATGAAAAGACCACATCAGGACTTATATTCTTTATTTTTTTTAAAAGTTGATAAGTCGCAACAATATCAGCCAGTGGATTTAAACCACCACGGTTTAAAGTATATGTAACAGGAATGGCACCTAGTTGTTCTATTTTATTTACATCTTCTGTATTGTATTGAGATATAAAAGCATAGATTTGATGTCCCTGCTTTAAGAGGCTACGGATTAAATCTGCACGAAAATCATAAATGCTAGATGCTATCGTGCCAATAAACACTATCGTACTCATAATTTTCAGCTTTTTTAGTTTTTTTAAAAATTATTCTTTCCTTAATTAAGTGACAAAAATAGAACTTTTTCCTAAAAACATGTTCTGATTGTCTCTTTTGCATCTTTAATTAAAATACTTTTTTTGAGCTGTGTCTTTTAATTAATTATCCATTTTGTTGCAAAAAGTTTAAAAAAAATAAAGTTCAGCCATGTAACAAAAATTGAAATATGACTTAGCCAAAAAGTCTATCTAAATTCTGTAAATTGATTCAGAATAGTTAATGAACATACACCTCATACGAATTTGAATAAAGCGAGTAACTCTTTATAAAAAAGAAAATTTCAATATATTCATTGAAAAGTATAGGATTTCCATACCAAAATAAACTGACTTAATCCTTTCCTAGTGGTTGTTTCGATGTACTGCAAGTTTGGTAGATTTAAACATATAAGATTCTAAAGAATGCTTTGTACTTGATTGTAAACTCGTCAATTACGTGTGCAAAAGTTTTTAGATTCAGGCTTATCCATCGAAAGCTATATTGATGAATAGTTCTTTAAGAATGTCTTGGTAAAATCAATCTACTTTTATTAATTTTCATTTAATTATTATTATTATAGTAGCAGGTCTACAAAATGAGCTTTCATAAGCTGTTACTTATTATTCACAACCGAATTCAATAATTCTTGCAATTCTTTTGCATCATGATCAGATAATTCCCGATTTCTTCGCTTCGAAAGATTCTGCCCCAACCCTAAAATGCCAATTGCATAAATAAAAACATATTTAAAATTAAAATAAATAAAATTATAAATCTTATTATTCATTTGATAATAATTTCTTATTTTACGTTCATCTGAACATGTTTTTAAAAGATTATCGATTGAGATGTTTCCAAATTCACGATAAAAAAGAAGTAAATCTGGAAGAATTGCTATTTTTAAATCGCTTTTAGCATATGTACGGCACCACAACTCAAAATCTTCAGCACGAGGGTAGTCTAAACTATATAAGTTTCTTAAATACCATTCTTTTCTGGCCATTACAGTTGGATGAGCAATATTAAACTTAAAAGGTTTAGATATTCCGGTAGTAAGTGAATCAACACTTCTAAATCCACAGACTCTATTCTGATCATCTATAGAGACCAAACCAGTAGAGACTAGATCAAATGCATTATTTTCTAAAAGATAATTTAACTGTATTTCCAAACGGCTAGGATGCATAATATCATCTGCATCCATCCTTGCTATAAATTTACCTTTTGATTCTTTTATTAATTGATTTAGACGATTGGGTAGTTTTTTATTTTCACCATCACAGAGCACTTTAATACGATGATCTTTACGAGCAAATTCTTGAGCAATCTTAAGAGAATTATCTGTTGATCCATCATCCACAAGAATCAATTCCCAATTAGTATATGATTGACAAAGTATAGACTGAATAGAGTAAGCCAAAAACTTTTCAGCATTATAGAACGGAATACCCACACTAATAATAGGTGTAATTTCAGATTCATTTATCATAGAAATAAAAACCAATGTAAATTAAAATTAACATTAAAACATAATGAATTTTTATTTTTTCATTAACAAATGGTGAATAAAACAATGGAGAAATTAGCAATGGAATAACACACCATGAGAACAATCCCCAACGATCTGAAAATGGCAACTGAAATGCCATAAAAAAAACAACACTTGAAATCATATAATAAGAAACAAGTAATTTATATTGAGATAACAAATTAATATCATTCAATTTACTTATAATGTATAAAGAAATCAAAAGAAAGAAAGTATTCAATATAACAAACTGCAGTTTAAATCCAACACTGTATTCAGAATTTCCTTCTGAAAAATAATCCAAATACCTATCATCAGCAAAAAAATCTAAGAATAGTGAGGAAAAGTTTAGAATACCAAAATTATAGTAAGATAAAATTATTGAAAAAAAATAAATAAATATTAGAAAATTAAAGATTCTAATTTTTCCTAAAAAATAAGAAAACAAAAACAATAAAATTGGTATAATTGAAGTCAAATGAAAAGCTAATGACAGAAACATACACAGTAAAATTATAATATTACTCTTCTTATTAACCCACAAAGAATAAGCAAACAATAAAACGGCTAAAGCCACCCCTTGCCTAATCACATTAATACTCATACTTAAATAAAAGAAAAATGACATACATGCAAAGAAGGTAATAAGAAGATTTGATTCAAATTTTTCAGTATAGTTTTTTAACGCATTATAAGTAAAAGCATAAAATAAGAAGGATATCAATAATAGAAAATAAGTATAACCCAGATTAAAATATTGTAGAATCGAAGCGATTAAACCGAATAAAAACTCACCACGAAAATTCAAAACAAATGTTTCATTCCAAAGTATATCAAAATAACTAGCTGTATCAGTTCCTACATCATATTCCCTGAGACCGACAAGGAATATTAAAAAAATTAAAGGGAAAAAAACTAAATATTGACTTAATTTATTTTGTAGTAAAACATCCTTCTTAATCTCTGAAGATAAAGCAGAAGCTATAACCATACATGCTGTACAAAAATAAATTAAACTGTATAAATTAAAAAAAGCAGTATTATCAATTAATATCATTAGAAATACTATCCATATTATTATACAAGGTTAAAGTTCGACGGATTTTTGTTTTATATCAAAACCACTCTTAGCAAGACTTCGACATTACTATCAAACTGATTGCTTACTAGATTTATATATTCAAACGCTTAATCCATTTTTCAATGTTATTGAACTCTTTAAAATAAATTATGATTACACCCAAATCAACTTCTTTTGATATCATCGAAGATATTATAGGCTTTAAACCAATTGCTTGACCTTCCAGCAACACCACTGGACTGGAAATCCTTCATGTAATGATGGCATTAACATGAGATCAGTACCAGCCATTAAGTTTGACATATCATCTCTAGCACCTAAGAAATATATACTTTTAGTTAAAGTATAATCTTGTCTAATTTGCTTAATCGATATCTCTAAAAGTGCTTCACCTACAATCAATAATGTAAAAAAATATCATGTTCCTTAATTTTTTAGCAATTTATAATGTTAGTCTATTATTCTTTACTCCACTTAACCGATCGACTTGAATAGTTTTTAACATGTGAATATATTGTTTAATGCTTTTCCAATAATTTTAGTTGTTTCTGTTGTTTGACTACATAATTCTAAATCTATAGCATTATGTAATAACAATACACCTTCTGCTGTACTAAAACAAATATTTCACAGCATCTTTTCTGCTAACAGATGAAAAGCATTACTTAGCGAATATGTACATGCACAATTCAATATTCAAGATATTGCTTTAAATAACGTGTTAGCTTGAACAAGTGTTTAATTGGATTATAAGTAAGAATCGGAAAAATTCTACAACCTAACTCACGAATTTCATAATCACCTTATTGAGTCGTAAATGTATAAAGTTAAATTTGACTTGGGTCCGATCAATATGATGATATAGATTCATAAGTATATTTTCTGTACTAACATGCTTCCTCTGACCTGCTTTATGTAAAAATATAATTACTAATGATTCCTATATATGCATTTTTGAAGTTTTCGGTATTAAACTGATTTGTATTCATTACAGCAATTCCTGATAGGAGTTTTATATATTCAGGATTTAGCTATTGTTATATTGCAGCTGCAAAACCAGTCTCTTTATTTTCAAATTCAACAACAGTTCAATATTTATTCGAGCTATTTAATGCTAGTTTTTATTAGAAATCCTTATTACCCAGTATGAAAAATGATGTTCTATAGAATAATTAACCAGCTAATACATCAACGATTCAAGAAATCTATAGAATGAATCTAAGCTTATCAATTTAAGCATCAATTACTCCTAAAATAGCATTTAATCTTTGATTTTAAATAGGATTTAACCAATTTTTTATGCGCTTTTTCTATACCTAAACCATATATTAACGAAATCACAACTAAAGTTTCTAACATAAAAATGATCAAAAATCCAACAAAATCACTCACAATTACAAATTCAGCTATTGCCTTGAGGATTAAAATAATTGTACTAGTAGTAATAATTATATTAACTAAAACATTCATAAAAAATTTGGATACATCAAAATCATTAATCATTTTTTTTGCTATCCATAAATTTAAAAATGCAGCTAAGGTAGTATTCAAGGCATAAACAATATAAGCATAATGATAATCAAAACCAAATTTAAATATAAAATAAACCAATGGAACTGATAAAAAAATAACAGTCCCTGTTAAAAAACAGTATTTTTTCACATTACCAGTAGCATGAATTAATATCACAATTGGCTCAAAAACCACCTCAATCAAACTGGAAATTAGTACAAAAACCGTAATTACTTTAGCATAATCAGGTGGGGATCCCAGCCAAAACTTCATAATATAATCAATATTTAATATAATTGGAGCACAAAATATCAGCATTAAATAATAAGAATATTTTGCCGAGTAAAATGTTAATACATTCATTCTATCAACATCATAATCAGCATAACTACGCATTAATTGTGGCTTAACTGCAACCAATAGATTACCAGATAAACTATATAAAGCTGCATTGATTTGATAACTTATTTTTACACTTGCAACCGCTATCAAACCAAAAAAATTATTCATCAAGAGCATTATACCCTCTACTTTAAAAACCTTAGAAAAACTCAAATACAAATCCCAACTAATAAAATTTATTATTTTTTTAAGAAAATCATTATCTATATGAAATTTAACCCTTGCTTCAACAATATTTAATTGACTATAAACTACATAAGTTAATCTTATTAAAAAAACTATACAAACAAAACCTGACGCATAATATAACAGCTTATCATGAGGAAGGAATATTAAAGCATAAGCCAATACCAGCTTCAAAGTTACATCAAGTACAGAAATCAAAGCATATATTCCAAACTTTTCTTTCGCCATCAATATGGATTCAAATGGAATGGTAATAACTAAAAAGAATAGAGACAGTATTGATAAATTAAAAACTTGCAAGGCAATATTTATTTTTTCAATCGGTAATTTTACAAAAAAATTGATTACTAAAGCACCAAAAATTTTAATTAATATACAAAAAAATAATGCAATAAAAATATGTAGAAAAAATGCTGTAGAAAATATTTTTTGAATATAAGATATTGTACCTTTCTCCATTTCTATATTTAAGAAGCGATTCGATGCATTCGACAATGCAGTCTGAAAAAATGAAAATAACGCAATAACTCCCGCCAATGCTCCATATAAACCAAAATCTTCCACACCAAGATTCTTTAATAATATTCTAGTTGCATATAAGTTCAGTACAACTGTAACCAAAAGCCTAATGTACAAAGCCAATGTATTATTTAAAATTTTTTCATTTTTAGACATAATTTAAAATCAACTTTTAAATATTTAAACATATAAAAAATTGCTTTATTTGATTTTTGCCAAACTGAATAAACTGGCCTATGATTTCGAATTTTTTTTAATATGCTTGCCTATGGATTCCTTATATTACTAGCATTGAATTTACGATTAATTGAATTTGAGTAAATTTTATACCAATTAAATCTAATACATTTTTAATTATATTAAAGACTTTATATAATAAAGTGCTATCACTAAGTACAAGACTGTAATTATTGTAGATCAGAAAATTTCAATCTTGTTTCATCATATCCTGCTTGTATCATATATACAATTACTAAGTCTTGTTGACACTCCATTTTTACTATTGGACTGTAGTTAGGTTTGTACTATCGTAAAAAATTATAATTGCACTGTATAATTTGATGTATTAGTATATTTATTAAACAATCTCAATCACCCCCACAGATTGAAATATATTTATAATTTACAATGAATTACAGGGGTACAGAGTGAAATTACTACAATATATTGGCCTTTTAGGGTTCACACTCAGCACTGTTGGTTGCGCTCTAGCACCAGGCCTTCAAACTTACAATTTACCTGAACAAGGTATTTATCAAACTGAACTTGGTAGTACAGTGCATGTCATTCAACTCAACCAAAATACCTTACGTGATTTAAATCAAACTTCAAACAGCAATCTACAAGATTATTCTAGCTTATTTCGCCATTCCCAACTCTCATACAAGTTGAGTCCAGGCGATATTCTATCCATTTACTTGTGGGCTTATCCTGAAATTACGCCTGCAGCGAGTAATATTTCCAGCGAACAATCTATTCAAGCCAATGGATTCCAAATCGACCAAAGTGGTTATATTCAATTCCCCATTATTGGGCGCTATAAAGCTGCTGGAAAATCACTCTCTCAAGTGAATCAAGAGTTGCGTAGTCAGCTCTCTCGTTATTTAAAAACACCTGATGTGATTGCACGTGTTCTGTCTTATCAGGGCCAGCGTTATTCAGTTCAAGGTAATGTGATGAGAGGTGGGCAATTCTTTCTAAGTGATCAGCCCGTCAGTGTTTATACCGCTCTTAGTATGGCTGGTGGGATTAATACACAATATGGTGATAACACCTCTATTACGTTGGTACGCCAAGGTAGAACTTACAAGTTGAATAGTATTCAACTCGAAAAGTCTGGTTATTCTTTACACAATCTACTCATTCAACCTAATGATACTCTCTATGTAAATTCTAAAGAGGACCAGAAGATTTATGTCATGGGTGAATCTGGTAGGAATCAATCTTTGCCCATGCGTGATCAAGGTATGACCCTAAGTGATGTTCTGGGAGAAAGCCTAGGCATTGATTCAAATACTGCAAGTGCTAAACGAATTTATGTACTACGTAGTGACCCAAAGCAGCAACAAACTGAACTGTATCATATGAATTTAATGAGTCTGGGTGATTTCGGTTTAGCCAATCAATTTAGAATGCATAGCAATGATATTGTTTATGTTGACTCTACAGGCTTAGCCCGTTGGCAACGTATCATTACCCAAATTTTACCGTTCTCTAATGCTTTGTATAATATTGATCGATTGGGAACTAACTAATACATATTTAAAATATTCTTATGGGCTGTATTGGAAATATTTGTCCTTGTCCAATAGCAAAATACGTTTCCAAGCAGAAATTTCTTCAATTGCATATTGGACAAGCATAGCCGTTTCCCAAATGAAAATATTTCGTTTGGGTCACTGATAAGGTAAAACATTTTCAATCCTTACCAGCACGTAACGAGCCGTTTTTGATGACACCTGTCAACTTACACAAACCTGTATAAGTGACTGGAAACAATAAATTTAACCCATAGATAATAAAATTATGAGCCAAAATATCAATAAAGTAGAAACAAGTGATTTAAAAGAACTATTTTTTTCACTCATCGCTCAATGGAAACTGATTGCGTTATGCACCATCTTAAGCTTGGGGTGTGCACTGCTTTATTTAAGAGCTACACCTAACACTTATGCAGTGAGCGCTTTAATTCAGGTGGAAAACAGTCAAGGGGCTGGTACCGCTGCCTTACTCGGTGATTTATCTTCCATGGTAGATCAAGAGTCACCGGCTCAAGCTGAAATCGAGATTCTAAAATCTCACTTAGTACTCGGAAATGTAATTCAACATCTCAACCTAGACTTACAAGTCTCTGGTACAGAAAACTCATTTTTCGATCGTTTACTCTCTCCACACATTTATAAGACCCAGTACAGCACTCAATCTGTCCTGTTCAAAGATAACGAAAAAGCATTCGAAATAACACAATTTAAAGTCCCAGAAAACTACGAAGATCAAAGCCTTGAACTCCGCTTCACAGATCATCAATTCAATTTAACAGATCCAAAAACTGAGCAAGTCCTACTTACAGCTAAGGTCAATCAACCTAATAACATTCGTACTGTCGATGGTGTATGGAATATTACAATCCATACTCAAGATCAACTCAATGATACCTATCTCATTCAGAAACAATCTTTACCTGCAGCAGTAAATAATATTCTAGAGAATTACTCAGTTACAGAAAAAGGCAGGCTCACAGGTATTTTAGGACTGAACTATCAAGGTACAGATAAAGAGCATATTATCAAAGTACTAAATGCTATTTTAGCCTCGTATAGTCAACAAAACATTGAACGTCGTTCTGCAGAAACCGCACAAACACTGAAGTTTTTAGATGAGCAATTACCTGAGCTAAAACAACAACTTGATGTTGCTGAACGTGAATTTAACAAATTCCGTGAGCAATACAATACGGTTGATGTTACACGAGAGTCTGAGCTTTATCTTACACAAAGTATTAACCTTGAAACTCAGAAAATCGCCCTACAACAAACACGTGCTGAATTGGCACAGAAGTACACCGCTGCACACCCTGAAATGAAACAAGTTAATGCTCAACTTGAAGCAATTAACAATAAAATTAATGAACTCAATACAACACTTAAACAATTACCCGACTTGCAACGCCGCTATTTACAGTTGTACCGTGAAGTCGAAGTTAAACAACAACTTTATACCAACTTATTAAATTCTTACCAACAACTACGTATTTCCAAAGCAGGTGAAATTGGCAATGTTCGTATTGTCGATACTGCAATCAAACCAATTAAACCGATTGCACCTAAAAAATTACAGATTTTAATTTTAGCTATTTTCTTAGGTGCTTTCCTCGGTACAGTTTTAGCCTTTCTACGCAACATGCTACATACAGGCATTAAAGATTCAGCTCAAATTGAAAATGTATTTAATCTGCCTGTGTATGCAACTATTCCACATTCACCTGTACAAGAAAGTCATAGTAAACTGCTTGAAAAGAAGAAACATATTCCAATTCTTGCAGTTGAAAATAGTGATGATATGGCGATTGAAAGCTTACGTAGCATGCGTACCGCTATTCAATTTGCGCTCAATCATGCACCTAACAATATAATTATGATTTCTAGTCCAGGACCTGATCTAGGTAAATCCTTTATTGCCACCAACCTTGCTGTAATTTTAGCGCAAACCAATAAGCGTATATTGTTGATTGATGCTAACCTGCGTCGTGGGCATTTACACAAATATTTCAATCAAGATAATCAAGCAGGTTTAGCAGACTTTTTAAATGGTCAGCAGCCTCTTGAAAAGATTCTCAAACATACAGAAGTTGAAAATCTATCGTTCATTACATGTGGTAACAACCCAGCAAACCCTTCAGAATTATTGAGCATGGATGGCTTTAAAAGTCTACTCGAACAGCTCTCTGGTCAATTCGATTATATTCTTATCGATACACCACCAATTTTGGCGGTGACAGACAGTATTATCATTTCACAATATGCAGGTGTAAATCTTGTGATTGCACGTTATGCGAAAACCCAAATGAAAGAGTTAGATCTTGTTATTCATCGGTTTGAACAAGCCAATACTAAAATTACGGGAATTATCATCAACGATATTCAACGTACTGTAGATTCACATTATGGCTATAACTATGCTTATGATTATAAGAGTTCAAAAAAGGTTTAATTTATTTTCAAAATCCATTCATAGAAAGAACGAGCACCATACTCGTTCTTTCTTATATGATCAAACCTAGCGCAACACAATCGACGAATAAAATTGGATAGATACTCCATCCTCCTCTAACATCTTCTAATGCTCACTTATTGCAGAATATTAAACAATCCTCTTTAGACATGAGAATCAGTTAAACCTTTTTACCTGTGACCAAAATTTTAGTCATACGTATTGCCTAATAACACTTTCAGTAGACCTTGGGTCGAAGCATCAAACTCTGTCATATCAGTTTGCTGACCATTCAGTACTGGTAATAACTGATTGGCAATTTCTTTGCCTTTTTCCACGCCCCACTGATCAAAGGGATTAATATTCCAAATCACCGACTGCACAAACACTTTATGTTCATAGAGTGCAATCAGCATACCTAGTGTTTTGGGGTTTAACTCATTGATCAATATTGTTGTACTTGGCTGATTTCCCTCATATTTTTTATATTCTGGTAGATTTTCCACTTCATTCGCACACAATGCTTGATTACCAAACGCCAGTAATCTTGATTGCGCCAAACAGTTAGACAGAGCTAAATGATGTTGCTCAATGAGTGCTTCGGCATTTTCCACATAAGTAAATTGTTTTGCATTATAACGCTGTACGGGTGCGATAAAATCACAACTCACCGCATGCGTCCCCTGATGCAGCAACTGATAGAACGCATGCTGTGCATTTGGCCCCACCTCGCCCCATACAATTGGGCAAGTCGCAGATTCAACTTTTTGATGATTCCTCTGTAGAGATTTACCGTTGGATTCCATTTCGAGCTGCTGTAAATACGCAGCAAAATATTTCAACCGACCATCATAAGGCAGAACAGCATGGGTCTGCATATTCAGATAGTTAGTATTCCATACCCCTAATAAACCCATCAGCACAGGAATATTTTGCTCAAACGGTGCATTTTGAAAATGTTGATCCACCAAATGTGCACCCGAAAGTAGGGCTTTAAATCCGTCAACTCCAATTTGCAAAGCAATCGGTAATCCAATACAAGACCAAAGAGAATAACGCCCTCCTACCCAGTCCCATAATAAGAACTGGTGATCAGGATGAATTCCCCAGGCCGTCATTTTTTCAGGTTTAGTTGATACGCCAATAAAATGACTTTTAAGCACACAATCGCGTTGCCCTAAGCTTTTCTCCAGCCATTGGCGCACCGTTTCCGCATTCGACAAGGTATCAATTGTTCCAAATGATTTGGAAGAAATAATAAACAAGGTGGTTTCAGGTCTTAACTGATGTAAGAGCTCTGAAAGCTGGCTGCCATCCATGGTCGACACAAAATGGACATTTAAGGGCTTCGCTGTTTGGACTTTAAAATCCGATAAGGCATGAGAGACCATCAAAGGACCCAAATCTGAGCCACCCACCCCAATATTCACCACATCTTGAATGACCTCACCCGTCACTCCACGATATTGTCCTGCATGTATTTTTTCCACCAAATCAAACATTCGGCCTAATTGTTCATGCACTTGCTGCGATAATTCAGGAAAAACATCGGAATCTTGAGGCAAGCGCAAAGCCCAATGCATCGCTGCACGTTGCTCGGTGTAATTAATTGTCTCAACTGAAAATAGACGACCGATCCAAGCTTTTAATTGTTTTGCTTCTGCTAATGAGAGCAATGCCTTTGTCACAAGCAAATTGACACGGTGCTTACTAAAATCAAAAAGCAAATCTTCACAACGCAAACTGAAGTTTTCAAAACGTTGTGGTTGCTCTGCAAAGAGCTGGTTCAAATGAACCAACTGCATTTGTTCCGCTAACTGCTGTAATTTTTGTTCAGTAGAAGGCAATGCGTGCTTAGGAAAATTTTCGATATTTTCTCTCATACCCGACCAACTCCCTCATATGCAAAACCCTGCGCTTTGACATATAGAGGATCATAAATGTTACGTCCATCTAGAATAAGCGGATGACGCATAAATTGCTGTAGTTTTTTATAATCAGGGCTAGCGTATTGTTTCCATGCGGTGATCACACATAAGGCATCTGCATCTTGAGCTGCATCATAAGCATCTGTACACAAAATCAAATCTTCTCGATGACCATACTGTTGATATATTTCTTTCAGCGCTTGTGGATCATGTAGTTTAATCTTCGCACCTTGTGCCCAGAGTGCATTCAGCATGGCATGAATTGGGGAGTTATGAATACTTGAGGTATTTTCTTTGAATGATGCGCCCCAAATTGCAACAACTTTATTTTTTAAATCTGAATGGTAATAACTCCAGAGTTTACGAAATAAAATTTCTTTTTGCTGCTCATTAATATCCAAAACCTGTTGTAACAGACGGCTTTTCGCACCACTTTTTGAAACTTCACTGGATAACGTCAAAATATCATGCGAAAAATTTTCACCACCGAAACCGACTCCAGGTGATAAATAAGTTGAACCGATTCGCGAATCCGCACCCATACCCTGCGTCACATTCACAATATCAATGCCTAATTTTTCAGCTACCAGAGCAAGGTCATTGATATAGCTAATTCGAGTCGCCAGCATTCCCGAGATACTCAGCTTCGTAAATTCAGCATCTAGAATCGGCATGAATAAATATTGGTTAGTTGTACTAAATATAGGTCGTAACAACTCTTCAATCATAGTTCTAGCGGGGGCTTCCTCTACCCCAACAATAATCTGCTTTAAATGCAGCACACTATTAATGGCATTCCCCTCCTGAATCACATCAGGTAAGTAGACCCAGTAATCTTGAGGCGAAATCTCGCTAAGCTTATTTGTAGCATTTAATCCAAAAGTTGCAGCATTAATCATCAATCTTGGATGAATAATCGGTTTTAAAGCCAATGTCTTGAGGGTCTGAACCGCGATCTCAATCTCTGTTGGGCTATAACAAAAGAAATAAACATCTACATCCAAAGGGAGTTCAACTACAGCACAATAAAGAAGCTGTCCCAATTTATGTTGTCGATTAAGACGAGAATTTACATCTTCATCTAAATACTGAACCCGTTTCTGATGGGAGTGCTCATTAGTTTGTTGACTGCACCAATAGACTTGATTGCCATATTCGGATAACAATACAGCCATGACACCTGCATTCAGTGTCGCACCTAATATTGCAACTTTCATAATTCACCCACCGCACTTATTTTTATTCGACATTCAATTCGGCAATCAACTGCTTGAATTCGTGCCCTAATTGAGGATGTGCAATACCATAATGCAAAACAGCCTTCAAATAGCCGAGTTTACTGCCACAGTCAAAAGTCTCGCCTTTCATTCGATAAGCCTCAACTAAATCAGTACGCTGCAACATTGCAATTGCATCGGTCAACTGGATTTCATTTCCTGCACCCTTCGGAGTTTGCTCCAGTAACTGCATAATTTTGGCTGGTAGAATATAACGCCCAACAACAGATAAATTTGAAGGTGCTGTCCCTACAGCTGGTTTTTCTACAATGCCTTGCATAGTGATACTTTCACCTTCTAAAGGCGAGCTGGCAACATCCACAATTCCATATTGATCCACCAAATGCTCAGGAACTGCTTCAACCATAATTTGTGCTGCTTGTGCAGTCTCATAACGCTGAATCATACTGGCAAGATCATTTTGGTCTGATTTGGCTTTAACCAATACATCTGGAAGCAGTACAGCAAAATCATCAGTTCCAATAATGCTTTTGGCACACAAAACAGCATGGCCGAGCCCTAAGGGCTGTGGCTGACGTACACTCACTACACTCACATGTGAAGGTAGGATTTCAGTAATTTCTTTCAAAAGATCAGTTTTATTTTTCTGCGCTAAGGTCGTTTCGAGTTCAAAATTTCGATCAAAATAATTTTCAATTGAAGCTTTGGAAGAATGCGTGACTAAAATAATTTGTTCGATTCCTGCTTGAACCGCCTCACGCACAACATATTCAATTGCTGGACGATCGACCACGGTCACCATTTCTTTAGGAATAGATTTACTTGCAGGTAAAAAACGCGTACCTAAACCAGCAACAGGTAAGATTGCTTTTTTAATCATTTGTAGAAATCACAGCATATTAGATAAATGTTTGAGATTATACATCAACTTTTTCTGTAGTTTTAGAAAACCGACTTGCACCAACGACCTGATTGGGTGCATTAATACCTTCTTTTTTAAGCATGACTAAAACTGTTTTAAACATAATTTTAAAGTCTAATGCTAGCGTCTGTGTATTTACATATTCAATGTCTAATTTAAATTTATCTTCCCAATCCAAATTATTGCGACCACTGACTTGAGCAAGCCCAGTCATGCCAGGGCGGACCTCATGACGTCTCATCTGTTCTGGGGTATAATGTTCAAGAAATTCTTTTAATTGCGGTCTTGGACCAACAATGCTCATATCCCCTTTTAACACGTTAAAAAGTTGAGGCATTTCGTCCAATGTAGTGGAGCGCAATTTTTGACCAAAAGGAGTAATACGCTTTTCATCAGACAGAGGATTACCCTCTCGATCAAAAGCGTCCGTCATAGAACGAAACTTAATCATCTTAAATAGTTTTCCATCTTTACCAGGACGCTCTTGGCAGAAAAAAATAGGCGAACCTAAATTTTTACGTACTTTATAACAAACAATGAGGAAAATCGGAGACAATAATATTAGTGCTATTAGTGAAATCAGTATATCTAATAATCGTTTCATAGTATCAAACTCAAATTTTTAACTAACATTATTTTAAATAACCTTTAAAATCAATAATATAAAAAACACTCGTTTTCATGAAGAGCTTTTTTTTACTACATACCAATGTTAATCTTGATTAAAAATATCTCTAGTATAAACCTTTTCAATCACATCGAGTAAATCATCATTCAAGCGATTAGACAGAATCACATCACTATCCATTTTAAAATTGTTCAAATCTTTCTCTACAAGACACTGATTAAATTCATTTACTTTCAAAGTAGGTTCATAGATGATTACTCTTATATCATGCTGCAATAACTTCTCAATAATTTTTTCAACAGCAGAAGATCTAAAGTTATCAGATCCATGTTTCATAATAAGACGGAATACACCAACAACTTTGGGATTCTTGGCTAAAATTGCATTAACAATAAAGTTTTTACGTGTATTATTTGCTTCTACCACCGCAGTAATAATTTTATTAGGAACATCCGCATAGTTTGCCAATAGCTGCTTTGTGTCTTTTGGTAAACAATAGCCACCATAACCGAAAGAAGGATTATTATAATAATTCCCAATACGCGAATCTAAACATATTCCTTCAATAATTTGCTTAGTTTCCAAATTCTTTATTTCAGCATATGTATCTAATTCATTGAAAAATGAAACTCTCATAGCCAAATACGTATTAGCAAAAAGCTTGATTGCTTCTGCTTCAGTTGGATCTGTTAATAGAATTGGGATATCCTTTTTTAGAGCTCCTTGCAACAACAGATTAGCAAAGTTCTTAGCACGATCTGATTGTTCTCCTACAATAATTCGAGAAGGAAAAAGATTATCGTGCAAAGCCTTCCCCTCACGCAGGAATTCAGGAGAAAAAATAATATTTGAAGTATTATATTTCTTCCTAACAGACTCAACAAATCCTACAGGAATTGTTGATTTTATTATAATTAGTGCATCTTTATTTACAAATATTACTTGTTCAATGACAGATTCAACAGAGAATGTGTTGAAATAATTTTTATCTTCATCGTAATCAGTAGGAGTTGCGACAATAACAATATCTGAACGTTCAAAGGCATCTTTATAATTCATTGTTGCTTCTAAATTCAGTTTTTTATTTTTCAAATATTCAATTATTTCACGATCATGAATAGGGGATCTACGTTGATTTACTAATTGAATACGATTTTCATCTGTATCGACTGCAATTACTTGATTATGTTGAGAAAGTAAAATTGCATTTGATAACCCAACATAACCAAGCCCAACAACAGATACTATTAAAGACATTAAATAATCCTATTTTTAAATATTAAATATATTAGCAATAAAAGGTAATTTCGAACGAATTATACCTTTAAGCATATAATGAGAGAAACAATAAATAGATTGAATAAAGGATAGATTTTCTATATGGCGATATAAATACCAATTGTACTGAGCTGCTTTAAACTTATTCGCTGAAATTGAATCAGAGCGCACCGTGTAACTTGCTAAATCTACATTAAGACCATAAGCATAAGGAGTTAATTTCAAAATTTTTAACCATAATGCGAAGTCTTGGCGTTTTCTAATTAATGGAAATTCAACTTTGCCTATTTTTTTTGTATCGTACATTGCAGTAAGACAACCAATCACACAAGTTTTTAAGAGCTGACTATAGGCAACTTTTAGTGGTATATTTACCGTAGATAAAAAATCCCCGACTTCATTGACTTTATGGTATTTTGTATAAGTTAATGCATAACCATTTTCAATCATAAAAGTGACTTGTTTATTGAGTTTATCAGGATGCCAAGTATCATCACTATCTAAGAATGCAATAAAGCGTCCTTGGGCCTGTTGAATTCCTGTGTTACGAGCAACTGCTGCACCAGAATTTTTTTCTAAACAAATAAGCTTAATTCTATTATCCTGATGTATATATTTTTCTATTACAGATAAAGAGTTATCACTTGAACAATCATCAATAATAATCAACTCCCAATCAGAGTAATTTTGACTCAAAACAGAATTTATAGTTTTCTCGATAAATAATGAAGAGTTAAATGATGGCATAATTACCGAAACCAAGTATCTATTTTGCATAACATTCACACTATTTTAGTATTTAAAATAAATTTAAGAAAACAATAAGACATTATCATATACAAAAAAACTGGAAAACTAAATAATGTTAAAAAAGATGAAGAATTTAACCAGGACAAAATTACCGCGGCAGTAAAAATATAATACATACAAGTTCTTAAAATATCACCCTTGTAAATAAATAAATCAATCTTATTTAAGAAAAAAGAAATAATAACCCCAGAAAAAATTGCGTAGATCCAGTAAAAACTCCCTAATATATAAACTGCCTCACCAAAATTAGTAACAGTAACATTAGTTGTTCCTGAAATAGCCTTCTCCCAATTTGGATAAACCATATATGTTATCTTTCTAGATAAATTAGAATCCAAAACATCTACAGAATTAAACTTCAGACCAAAAACATGCTCACTAATAGTATTACCAAAAAGATTATATAAAAGTTTAGAAGATTGATCTATATCAACACCATTAGCAAAATAATTCCAGACACCTATAGTACCAAACGCAGACATTACAGTCATTCTATGAATAATAAAATAAAATGCGTCATTATAGCTAGAGTAATTCATGACTTGTCTTGTTGTAAAAGTTAAAATCACTAATACAATAGGAGTAATATACAAAACAACCTTTATAATATTTTTTTTATAAAACAGTAAAAGAAATACAGGAATTAAAGTAAATATAACAACAAACTTATACCCTGTAAAAAATGCGCTTAAAACACCCAAAAAATAGATAACATAACAAATTTTCTTACTAATTTTTTTATTGGTAATAAAGATTATTGTTGTCAACAATATTATTAAAGGAGTTGCATATATAGTAATCCACTTATATAAAAAACCTAAAGGACCAAATCCAACCCTAATATCCCCTCGATTTTGCCCCTTAAAAAGATAATCATAACCAGAAAAAATAAAGACAAAACAGCAAAAAATTATCATTATAACTAGCATACGTCTCAAACTTCTAGTATCTTTAGTAGATGGTAAAAATGATATTAAATTAATTTCCTTCTTTAAATATAAAAAAAACACTATTGAAAATACTATTAAAGCGTATATCAAATTATTTACAAATAGCTGCCACGTTACATCTCCTGCAACAACCATGTCACCACTAAGCAATAAATATAACTCTCCAATAACAGGCATAAATAAATATGCAGCGATGATAAGTATTAACAGTTGCATTTAAGAACCCTAACATTAAATAAATTTTTACCTAGAATATAGAGATATAATAAAAAAATCTGCACCAAATTACAAATAAGAATTGAATATGGCACTTTATAAATACTAATGTTTGAAAAATAATAAAGTGAAATCAAGTAACAAAGCAATGAAAAAAATGAAATTATACTTATTACCAAAACCTTACCATGATAAAATAAATAATTAACAACAATAAGGTATGGAAGAATGAGCATAAAAGCAGCTGAGAAAATAATAGTATATTGTTTTACACCTTGAAATCCTTCCCCCAAAATAAGAGCATAAATATTATCATTTATTAAAGAAAAAAATATTGGAGGTAAAGGAACTATACAAAAACTAACAAGTGAAAAAAGTAAAATTTTTCTCTCTCTTATTTTTTTATTTTTCAAAAAATCAAAGTAGTATGGTAACAATGCTTTATTCAAAGCCATTAATCCAACAGATACAATGCTTGCTAACTGCACTCCCGCTGAGTAAACCCCCAACTTTTCAGAGTCGAAATAATTATATATATAAATTTTATCAAATTGACCTTTTGCAAACATACTAAATTGATGCAAAAGTAATGGAATACCAAAGGATAAAAAGTATATTAGCATTATTTTAATTTTTCTTACTCTGAAGTTTTCTTTTTTATTTCTACTAAAATTAATATATGAAATTATAAATCCTAAAAAATAAGAAAATAAAAAAGAGAACATCCACGATTTAAGATTATCCAACACACCATAATTAAAAAAATATATTAAACTAAATACTAAAGCAAATGAATTAATACATTGGAGAAAAAAATACTGGATTGCTTTTTTTTGACACTGCCTAAGTGACAACTGAACATTAAACAACGACTGGAAAGATGCAATTAATGTGAGAATTATATAATCCATCTTACCAATTACATAAAAAAATAAAATTAGAAAAAATGTAATTAAAAAGTTATATAGATAACAGACATTAACAATAGAAATCAAAGATTTCTTGCCGTATTTATAATAATATCTTGTAATCGCACCCTCTTGACTCATACTAACAAAAATTAAAATTAGCAAAATCACAGTCTGATAATAACTAACAACCCCATAATCTGAAGCACCCATTATTCTGGTTAGATATGGTATAACCAAGAAAGGTGTTATTTTTGATATAAACTCTGCTAATAAATATGTAACTCCATCCTTTAAAATCGACATGTTTTTTAACAAACCTTCACACTTAAAATTCAATTATATTAATAGAAGTTTCTTTAAAATAGCTATAAATAACATCTATTTCCTCTAAATTATTCACCTTACTATAAAAACTGTAACACTCAACATTTGGAATCATATTTTTTAATGTAATCAATGCAGTTGAATAACAAGAATATATCTTACTTGGTAATTCATTACTTGATAATATGAAAAATAATTCAACCGGCATTTCAATTTTTAAAATCTTTATATTTGAAATACCCTTTATATTTTCAATATCTTCAACTCTATGAGGAATATATATTAATGGGCTTTCTTTTGAGTATTGTTTTGCAACCATATTAACACATTTTATATAATCCTCTTTGCTGAATCCAATCATCTTTTCTACTGGTTGACCAATAAAATACGAACTATGTGTTCTGCTTTTCTCTAAATAATTTTTAATAGCATTAAATTCATTTTTATATATTTTCTGTTTACCAATTCCACTGATGTTGAAAAATGTAAAAAAATTAAGCTCATTAATTTTTCTTTGTTCAATTTTCTTTTGTATACGCAACGTAGCCAATCCATCATCTAAATAGATATACTCCTTCCCCCATAAAAATAAATTTATGAATTTTATAAATGATGAACATGCACTTCCAAAATATATTATTTCATATTTTCTAAAAAATACTTTAATCCATAATGACAAATTAAAAATAAAATCTATTTTTACATGATTTGGTCTGAGAGTAAAAAAAACACATTTCAATCCTAGAAAATCTATGCAGTTTCTTAGATGCTTATCATTATCCCCTCTACCACTCAAGCGAATTAATAGCAGGTAATGGTCTTTCTTATTTAAGTTTATCGATTCAAATGCACAAATGAGCTGTAATGGTGACTCAACTATATATAAATTCATATTATTTACTTTTTAAAATCGCTTCGGCCCAAAAAAAGTCTATTTCACTATCAATATCAACTGCTGTTGCCTTTTCTGTCTGAAATCCATATACATCTGAATCAAAGAAAATTTTATCATTTTCTAATAGAGATAAAACCTCATAAATATAAATTGATCCATTTAGACGATAAAATTTGGGTAGATCCTGACTTCTTTTACCCTCTACCTCGGGCCTAATAAATTCTGCTAGACTACTATTATCAGGCATAATATTGGACCACAATGGGCTATGCTCTGTCTCAGATACAGAAACAATACCTTTCGCATTTTTTGCAATAAAAAAATCTAAAGCAGCATCTAACTCTGTAACCAAACGTAGTGGAGACGTCGGTTGAAGCAATACAATAAGATGGTTTTCTTTTTTAATATCCAATTTTTCTATTGCATGTTTAATAACATCAAAACTAGAAGCATGATCATTCGATAAGGCATCTGGTCGTAAAAAAGGAACATCTGCACCATATTGCTCTGCAATCTGCTTAATCTCTAAATCATCTGTAGAAACTACTACGTGATCTATATATATTGAAGCCAATGCAACTTCAATCGACCAAGAAATTAGGGGTTTTCCACAAAGTAATTTTGTATTTTTACGGGGTAATCGCTTACTTCCCCCTCTTGCAGGAATAAGTGCCGTTACATGGTATTGCTCTAACATCAGAATTTACCAAAATCTAAATTTATAATATCGCGTTGCGCCCGATTATAGTCTTCCATATGCCCAATATCCAACCAATATTCATGCAATGGATAGCTCGTAATTTTTTGCTGTAAAGCAATCTGCTGCTCTAATATTGTAGGCATTCCTATAAATTCAGCATTAACTTGTGCAAGTAACTCAGGAGAAATCACATAAATACCTGTATTTATATCAAAGAAATAACTCGGTTTTTCTGTCATTCCTTGAATTACATTATTTTCTGAATTAACCACACCATACGGAATTTGGTACTGAAACTCACGCACACACATTGTTGCTACTGATTTGTTTTGTTCATGAAAATCAATAAGTTTTCCAAAATTCATGTTAGTGAGCACATCACCATTAATAACAATAAAAGGTAGCTTGATTTCTTCTTTCGGCAACAAGCTTAATGCTCCACCTGTACCTAGCGGATCATTTTCATGCACATATTGAATTTGAACATCAAATTTTTCGCCATTTCCAAAATGCTCTTCAATAATTTCAGGCAAATAATGAGTTGAAATATAAAACTTATAAAACCCTTGTTCTTTTAAACTTAATACGATGGTTTCTAACAGCGGTTTTCCACCAACAGGCAACATAGGTTTCGGGCATTTATCAGTCAATGGTCGTAATCTAGTACCAAAACCGCCTGCCATAATAAATACAGGGT
The DNA here is from genome assembly GCF_022601715.1 of Acinetobacter zhairuonensis. Taxonomy (GTDB): domain Bacteria; phylum Pseudomonadota; class Gammaproteobacteria; order Pseudomonadales; family Moraxellaceae; genus Acinetobacter. Next base: position 100,659 of record NZ_JAKVIM010000008.1, read on the forward strand.
TTTCTTTTCTTTTACGGCTAATTAAATCTTCTAAAGTTATAATGTTGACTAATTGACCTGCTTTTAGAACCGGCAATGCCAAATAACGCTTTTCTCGCATTATTTCAAAAATCTGCCGATTTGTTAATTCACCATCCTCAATTGCATAAGGGGTTACATGCATAATCGTTTCAACAGAAGCATGTAAATCTTGGCCTTTAAGTAAGCCTCGACGGATGTCACCGTCAGTTATACTACCAAGTAAATGATTATCTTCATCTACCACCAACACAATTCTTAAAGCATATAGGTCTAATAATTCTAATGCCTTTAATATCGTGTCTCTTTTGTTCAAAACTATTTTTTTTACATCAATCATTACGTTTTAATTCCTTCGCTGGTGCACCTACGTATGTTGTATGCACTAAAGTATTTTTTAACACTACAGCACCAGCACCAATCGTTGAGTATTCACCCAACTTCTTTAATTCTAAAGGTCCCATACCTGGCAGAATTGCAGCATTTGTGCCAATGTATACGCCAGTACCCACATGGATACATCCAGACAAATTCACACCAGGCATAATCGACACGTAGCTATCGAGTTTACAGTCATGCCCTATTGTGCAGTTGAAGCTCAAAACCACAAAATCACCGAAGCTACAAGAATTGGTAACTCTCGCACCTGCAGCAATTATCACGCCTTTAGAATGATCTAATTGTTCGCGAACTCCAAAACCCAATGTAGCCTGGGAATGTATTAAATTTGGAAAATTCAAATGAGGATAAAATTCATAAATTTTTTGACGAATTTTCGGAGCAGCGATACCTATAGTAAAGTCAATATTCGCAACACCAACTATTTCAGATTCCAAAAACACAGGGAAACCTAACAAAGTTTGGTTTTTCCCTGCTTCCTTTTCTAAAAAACATATATCGGTATAACCTTGATCGAGAGCTAAATCTAATAACTCCTTTGCAAAGCCGCTAGTTCCAAAAATCGCTAGTTTCTTCATTTATTATTCAATAAAATCATTCTTTTTAAACGCTTTGGTTGCATAACTCCCCAAAACATCCCAATATTTATTTGGTTCTAAGACAACCTTACCAGCTCGTTTGGTTGTAATATTTTCCTGTGTAAAGAGTTCACCTTCGGCAATCTCTTTACTCGCCACAATACTACGTCGCACTAAATAATAATTATCACTTTCTTGCTCTAACATAAATTTTATGCCATCACCAAGAGCCGCATGGGTTTTATGTAATATCTCAACATAGCGTTTAAATTCATCGGCTTCCATAGATGCCGCATGGTCTGGTCCAGCCATATTTTTATCAAGCGTTATATGCTTTTCAAAAATTCGAGCACCTAAACTCAAGCTAATAACTGCCGCATATTCATCTAAAGTATGATCAGAATAGCCTGTCGTTAATCCAAAAACATTTTTAATTGTTTCAATTGCCCGTAAATTGGATTGTTCAAATAATGCTGGATATTGCGTTACACAATGCAAAATTGATACCTGTTCTTTTAACTTTTTACGAACAGCAAATTTTGAATATGACTCTCTAAATAATTGTTGTGAAGGGCGAATGTTTGTTCCTTTATCAAGAACAAATGCAAAAACCGACAATGCTTGTTCAATGTCCCCTAGACTTGCTGTGCCTGTCGATAAAATCACATGTTTACCAGTACATGCCAACTCATATAAAAATGGTAAGTTAGAAATATCTGCCGATGAAACTTTTAAAAATGGCACATCAAGCTCATCGACCAAAAACCTTAAACTTTCCGAATCAAAAGGTGTTGATATAAAAGTAATATTTTCGGCATAACAAAAGTTCTGAATCTCTTTTGTTTGCTCATATGTCAACTCAAGGCTTTTCACAAGTTCAAGCTGACTTTGTGCCGAACCCGTATTTTCTTTTTGGTAAGCAGCCATTTCCGTTTGATCTGAGAGTAAGCTATCTGCTTTGAAAGTCTGAAACTTAACCGCATTAGCCCCACATTCTTTTGCTTTTAAAATGAGTTCTTTTGCTAGTTCTACAGAACCATTGTGATTCACACCAATTTCAGCAATCACATAAATTTCGTTTTCATCAAAGATCATAAAATGGAGCCTTTTTCTTAAAATCTATTGTCTTAATGACTTCTATAATTTTTTGAGAAGTATTACCGTAACCCAAAGGAGGTTGCACTTGCTCTAATTCAGATTCTGGAAATTCTTGCGCCTGCTTTATCGCATCCTGAATTTCAATTTGATTTAGTTTGACATCAATAATCGATTTGCAACGTAGGCGACCCTTCTGACGGTCACCAATATTAACTGTAACCACTTGTAACGCAGGTGCCTCAGATAATCCACTTGAAGAATTACCAACCATTGCAAGTGAATATTTCAAAACACTCAAATAATTCTGAATACCAAAACTTTTAACTAAAAGCACACGATCTGGCATTTCCGCATGCAGATCCAACATCTCTTTTACAATTTCAGTATTTCCATTGTCCGCATTAGGATAACTAAAAACAAAATTGAGGTTATCTTGAGCCCTTAATGCCTTAAACAATGGTGTTACATCCTCATCATGCAAATTAGTCTCTGGATGATAAGTGATCAGAATATAAGGTTTTTTGAAATCAAAATCATAGATTTCACTCAACTCATCTAAGGTTCTAAACTCTGTGCGCTGAATATGGTCTAAGCCTAATGCACCGACATTAAAGACCTTTTCAGGTTGCTCACCCAATTGAATTATTCGTTTTTGATATGGTTCGGCTGCAGCGAAATGTAGTGTTGCCATTTTTGTAATTGCGTGACGGATTGATTCGTCATAAGCGCCTTCTGTGATTTCACCACCATGCAAATGTGCAACAGGAATTTGCATAATCAAGGCAGCTTGCGTCACGGCTAATGCCTCAAAACGATCCCCCAAAACCACTAGCAAATCAGGTTGCATACGGCGTAATGCATCAGCAAAACCAAGCAACCCTACTCCCATAGATTTCACAATAGCACTTGGAGTATCTGAAGAAAGTAGCATTTCAACCGATTCAGTAATTTCAAAACCATCATTAACGATAGTTTTCCATGTCTCCCCATGCTCAGGTGAATAATGCATTGCCGTAGCTAAAATCTGTAGCTCTAAGTCTGGATCACTTTGTATATCTTTCATTAACCAATACAGCAACCCATATTCTGCCCGGGTTCCTGTAAATACGGCTATTTTTTTCATCTCAAAACTCCAAAGGAACAGAGCTTGGAATATTGACAACACGCTCTTCTAACCAATTTGAATGCGTTAAATGGTCTTGTAACGCATTTTTGTACATTGGTAATTTGGTCATTAATGTCCAAATTGGACGAGTCATTACTTTACTTTCGTTAGTGCCTTGCAATACAAGATCTCGATGCGCTTTATTTTCACAAATAATCGCATTTAACCAATAGTTTGAATGACAGTCTTGAGGTTCTACAAAAAATTGAGTATCTGAGTCTTTAAAAAACTCTAAATAGTGCTGAGCAAGGCTTCTTTTTTTATCAAGAAAATCATTTAAGTTTTCCATTTGAGCACAGCCTAACGCAGCATTTAAATTTGGCATACGGTAGTTAAATCCATTCTCATCATGATAAAACTCATAAGGATGTGGAATTTTTGCAGTGGTCGTAATATGTTTTGTTTTGATACCAAGCTGTTCATCTTGACATAAAACCATTCCACCACCACCTGTAGTGATAACTTTATTACCGTTAAAACTTAATGCTGAAATTGGACCTAAAGTCCCTGTATGCTGACCTTTATAATATGACCCTAAACTCTCCGCAGCATCTTCCACCAATGTTAAATGCCATTTTTGACACACAACCATTAACTCATCCAACTCTACAGGATGACCAAATGTATGCATTGGTACAACTGCTGAAATTCTCTGATTTGTTGCTTTGTGTCGACACTCTCCTAAATCATTAATATAGGCATATTCTTCTAAATATTGTGCTAATGCAGTAGGACACAAGCCCATCGTTTTTAAGGAAACATCAACAAACAAAGGATCTGCACCGATGTAGGAAAGTGCATTGCATGTTGCGACAAAGGTTAACGCTTGTGTTACTACAAGATCGTCTCGCTTAACCCCTGCCATCAGCAATGCTACATGCAGTGCAGCAGTGCCATTCACTGTAGCTATAGCCCGCTTAGTACCTGTAAAATTTTGAATTTTTTCTTCAAACTCAGTAACAAATGCTCCAACACTAGATACAAATGTACTTTCTATCGTGTCTAATACGTACTGTTTTTCATTTCCAATAAAACGGGGCTCATGCAGTGGAATGAATTGATCTGTTTTATAAATATCACGTACAAATTGATTAAATTTTGCAATTTCCACTACATTTTCCCATCTAAATATAGACCAGTTTCTTTATGACCAAAGTTCGGCATCATATAGTTAAATAAATCGACTATTTCTTCTTTGTTCCACTGTTTGGCTTCTAGCATTGCACTGATTTTGTTTTCGAAAGTCTGTAATTTATCTTCTTCAATATTGAGTGCATTTTTGATTACACCGAGATTAGTGAAACGCTGCATATCCAGAACTTCATGATCTGTAAAAAACTCTTCAAAATCTTTTTCACCAGTCGTCGTGCTACCCGCAAATAGACATGGCCACTTACCTTGTTTTGGTAAAGTCTTAACTAATTCTCGAGCTTCATCTTCAGTCTCACAAAGATGTGGTTCATAACCTAAATGCTTTAAATATTTCACTGCGATATCAGCAAAAGTAATGAGGTGTAAATGTTCGCTTAATTTTGGGAAGAAAATATCTCTATTGTCACCCAATAAACATGACATTAAACAAAGTTCACCCGATTCTTTAGGAGTCACAAAATAACGTCGAATATCATTTGGAGCAGCAATTGGTTGTTGTTTTTGAATACGTTGATTAAAGCCATGCAGTAATGAACCATCCGAAAATGCCACATTCGCAAATCGTGCTGTCGAAATATCGATATATTGACTTTGACGCATTAAAAACATTTCCATAATCCGTTTAGAACCGCCCATCATATTGACGGGGTTCGCGGCCTTATCGGTAGAAACACAGAAGTATTTTTTTACGCCTTTTTCGATAGACTGTTGAATTGTTTTTTCAGTATTTAAAATATTGACATGAATCATTCGCATTAAAGTATAAGGATCTTTTTCACTACGAACATGCTTTAACGCAGATAAATTTAATACGTAGTCAAATTTTCCGTCATTTTGAATAAATGCGTCATACTCATCAGAGCCAATGTCTAATGCAAAGGTTTGAAAGTCACCCTCAATATAACCAAATGAGCTACGAATATCTCGCACGACCTCAGTTAAATTGTTTTCAGAAATATCAACAACATGTAGCTTTAATGGATTTCTTTTAAAAATTTCTTTAACAACAGCCTGACCTATAGATCCTGCACCGCCAAGGACTAAAAATCTTGAAGATGAAACAATATTTTTTAATTTTTCATCCCATAATTGAATATCATCAATAAAAAGTTCTTGCTTACGACCAATTAATTCTAATTGAATATCAACTGACATTATTTAAAACCCTATTTCCTAAAGTCTAATATTTGAAAATTCTTTATCTAATATATATTTCAAGTCATATAAGACATGATTCTGTTTACCCAAAGCATGCATTTCTTGTGAGGTCATTGCCTTAAATTGATCATGTGCAACTGCAAGAATAATGGCGTCATATTGCCCTACTTCCAACTTCTTAACAGGCGCCAAACCATATTCGTGTTTCACCTCTTCAGGATCAACCCATGGATCATAAACATCCAAATCAAGATCATAATCTTTTAGGGCATTGACCATATCAATGATTTTACTGTTTCGAATATCTGGGCAATTTTCCTTAAAACTTAAACCCATCACCAAAATTTTTGAGCCCACAACCTGAATACGCTTCTTCACCATTTCTTTAATAAGTTGCGTTGCTACATATTCACCCATGCGGTCATTTAATCGACGTGCAGCTAAAATAATTTCAGGGTGTAAACCAATAGATTGAGCTTTATGCGTTAAATAATACGGATCGACTCCGATACAATGCCCACCAACCAAGCCTGGCCGAAACGGTAAAAAATTCCATTTCGTACCCGCAGCTTTGAGTACATCTTCAGTATCAATACCGAGTTTATTGAAGATCAATGCCAGTTCATTAATTAACGCAATATTCACATCACGTTGTGTATTTTCAATCACCTTTGCTGCTTCTGCGACCTTAATGCTTGGAGCCTTATGTGTACCTGCCACAACAATTAAGTTATAAACTTGATCGACATAGTCAGCAGTTTCAGGCGTAGAGCCTGATGTGATTTTTAAAATATTGGTTACACGGTGCTGTTTGTCACCAGGATTAATACGCTCTGGACTATAACCCGCAAAGAAATCCTGATTAAATTGGAGTCCAGAAACTCTTTCCAATACAGGAATACAAACTTCTTCTGTTGCACCAGGATAAACCGTTGATTCGTAGACAACGATATCGCCTTTTTTTAATACTTTTCCAATGCTTTCAGATGCTTTAATTAATGGCGTCAAATCAGGTTGCTTAAAATCATCAATTGGGGTTGGAACAGTCACAATAAAAAAATTACAGTCTTGTAAATCTTTTAACTCACAAGAATAGCTTAACTGAGTCGCAGCCAATAATTCTTCAGAACTCACCTCAAGGGTGTGATCTTGTGCACCTTTCAACTCTTCAATTCTTTTTTGATAAATATCAAATCCAACAACTGGTACTTTTTTCCCGAATTCCACTGCCAATGGCAAACCTACATACCCCAGACCAATAATGGCTATTTTTAACTCAGAATTATGCAACATGTGTCTGCCTTGATGCCCGTACTCATTGACTTTAGAATAAATTAAATGCCATTTTATCGGCTATTGGCTAATATAACAGAAATACATTTTGTCTTAACGCAAATGCGTATAAATAAATTATACAATTTGTTATAGTTAGCTAAATTTTGAATAGATACACTCAATCTCATCAAAAGATTGAAATATTTTTATAATAGGGTTCAGAGTGAAATTTCTACAACATATAGGCCTTTTGGGGTTCACACTCAGCACTGTCGGTTGTGCATTAGCGCCTGGCCTACAAACATACGATTTACCTGAACAAGGCATTTATCAGACAGAGCTAGGAAGCTCCGTGAATGTGATACAGTTAAATCAAAATACACTACGTCATTTGCAACAAAACCAAAATACTGATATTCAAGATATTTCTAGTTTATTTCGTCACTCTCAACTGAACTACAAACTCAGTCCAGGTGATATCTTATCTATTTATTTATGGGCATATCCTGAAATTACACCTCCTGTAAGCAATGCTAACAATGATCAATCCATTCAAGCCAATGGCTTTCAAATTGATCAAACAGGCTATATTCAGTTTCCAATTATTGGACGCTACAAAGCAGCTGGTAAATCACTCGCTCAAGTCAATCAGGAGTTGCGTAGTCAACTGTCTCGTTATTTAAAAACACCCGATGTGATTGCACGCGTATTGTCTTATCAAGGTCAACGTTATTCTGTGCAAGGGAATGTAATGAGAGGCGGGCAATTTTTCCTGAGTGATCAACCTGTTAGTGTATATACTGCACTCGGTTTAGCTGGCGGGGTAAACACCCAGTATGGGGATAATACCTCCATCACATTAGTTCGTCAGGGTCGTACTTATCAGTTAAATAGCATTGATTTAGAAAAAGCAGGTTATTCACTCCATAATCTTTTAATTCAACCCAACGATACGCTTTATGTAAATTCTAAAGAAAATCAAAAAATTTACGTGATGGGTGAGTCGGGTAAAAATCAGTCATTACAGATGCGCGATCAAGGCATGACTTTGAGTGATGTATTGGGAGAAAGTCTTGGTTTAAACCCCAATACCGCCAGTGCAAGTCGTATTTATGTCTTACGCAGTGATGGACGAACACAGCAAACTGAGCTATATCATATGAACCTACTCAGTCTAGGTGATTTTGGCTTAGCCAATCAGTTTAAAATGCGTCGTAATGATATTGTCTATGTAGATTCTACTGGGTTAGCTCGTTGGCAACGTATTGTGACCCAAATTCTACCTTTCTCTAACGCACTTTATAACATTGATCGGTTGGGGAACTAATGCATATTCAGAATATTCTCGTGGTCTGTATTGGAAATATTTGTCGTAGCCCAATGGCTGAATATTTTTTAAAACAGGAATTTCCCCAACTGCATGTTGAGTCTGCGGGGATCTCTGGTTTAATTGGACATAGTGCCGACGATAAAGCTATTTTGTGCATGCAAAGGCATGGTATTGATATGCAGCCACATATTGCAAAAAAGTTAAGTGCCGAGTTAATTAAAAAATCAGACTTAATATTAGTGATGAGTCAAAATCAACAAAAACATATCGAACAGACATGGCCTTTTTCCAAAGGAAAAACCTTTCGATTAGGGCATTGGCAAGGGAAAAATGTGCCTGACCCTTACCAGCATGAACAAGCCGTTTTTGATGATACCTGTCAGCTTATACAAAATTGTATAAATGACTGGAAGAAACATATTTAACCCATTGATAGCAAAATTATGAGCCAAAATACCAATACAGAAGACACAATTGATTTAAAAGAGCTGTTCTTTTCGCTAATTGCTCAATGGAAACTAATTGCTTTATGTACCATCTTAAGTCTGGTGTGTGCATTACTCTATTTAAGAACAACTCAAGATATTTACGCAGTAGATGCATTGATCCAGGTTGAAGATAGTAAGGGAGCAGGTACTGCTGCTTTATTAGGTAATCTATCATCTATGGTAGAGCAAAAGTCGCCAGCCCAAGCAGAAATTGAGATTTTGAGATCACGTTTGGTTCTCGGGCAAGTCATACAGCAACTACATTTAGATTTTAGTATTTCTTCTACTGATGATACGATCTTTAATCGCCTGCTTAATCAAGATACCTTTCAAACGGAATATCAACCACAGGCTGTTACTTTTTACAATAATGAAAAGTCATTTCAGATCAGAAAGTTTGATGTTCCCGCTGAATATCTAAATCAACCACTTCTTCTACGTTTTGAAGGTAAACTATTTACTTTAATAGATCAAAAAACAGATGAAGTAGTTTTTAAGGGCTCCTTAAACCAGTTGAATCAAGACCGCTCTTCTTATGGAACGTGGAATATTGGCATTTTTAGCCGTGACTCATTAAATTCAAGTTATAATGTTCAGAAGATGTCGCTGCCTGCTGCGGTAAATTCGATTCTTGATCATTATTCTGTGGCAGAAAAAGGTAAACTCACAGGTGTACTTGGACTGAATTATCAAGGCCCTGATAAAGAACACATCACTAAAGTTTTAAATTCTATTTTAGTTGCTTATAGCAAACAGAATATCGAACGTCGTTCTGCGGAAACTGCCCAAACCCTAAAATTTCTGGATGAGCAACTCCCTGAACTAAAACAACAACTTGATGTTGCTGAACGTGAGTTTAACAAATTCCGTGAACAGTATAATACGGTAGATGTTACCAAAGAGTCTGAACTCTATCTAACTCAAAGTATTAATCTTGAAACCCAAAAGATTCAATTAGAGCAAAAACAAGCTGAACTTGCTGAAAAATATACAGCTGAACATCCTGCAATGCAGCAAATCGATGCTCAACTTGCCTCAATTAATAGTAAAATTAAAGAACTCAATGCAACATTAAAACAATTACCAGACCTGCAACGCCGCTATTTACAGTTATATCGTGAAGTTGAAGTTAAACAACAACTCTACACCACTTTATTAAACTCTTATCAGCAGTTACGTATTGCCAAAGCCGGTGAAATTGGCAATGTTCGTATTGTTGATACAGCGGTGTTGCCAATTGAACCAATTAAGCCTAAAAAGTTATTGGTACTACTATTATCAATTTTTGTCGGTGGCTTTATTGGTGTCCTTGTAGCATTGATGCGAAATATGATGCGTACAGGAATTAAAGATTCTGGTCAAATCGAGACCGAACTTGATCTTCCTGTTTATGCAACAGTTCCTCGTTCGCCTGTGCAAGAAAACCGTATCAACATTCTCAAGAAGAAGAAACACATCCCTATTCTTGCCGTCAAAAATAGTGATGATATCGCGATTGAAAGTTTACGTAGCATGCGTACCGCAATCCATTTTGCACTCAATAATGCGCGAAATAATGTCATTATGATTTCCGGACCAGCACCAGAGCTCGGTAAGTCTTTTGTTTCGACTAATCTGGCAGTGATTCTGGCGCAAAGCAATAAGCGTGTACTCTTAATTGATGCTGACTTACGACGCGGGTATTTACATAAATATTTCCATCAGGATAATCAATCTGGTCTGGCGGAATATCTGAATGATCAACAACCACTAGATAAAATTGTTAAAACGACTGAAGTTGAAAATTTATCAGTCATTACTCGAGGTAAAAGCCCCGCAAACCCATCTGAGCTGCTCAGTACAACGCGATTTAAAGACTTACTTGAACAGCTTTCTACTCAGTTTGATCATATTATTGTGGATACTCCACCAATTCTGGCGGTTACTGATGGTATTATCATTTCGCAATATGCAGGCGTTAACCTTGTGATTGCACGCTATGGTAAGACACAAATTAAAGAACTGGAATTGGTCGTTAACCGCTTTGAACAAGCGAGCGTTAAAGTTACGGGTATTATCTTGAATGATATTCAACGTACGGCTGGCTCAAGTTATGGTTATAACTACGCGTATGCCTATAAAAATACCCAAGATGATTGATCGTTCTAGCTCTATTTAATTAAAAAGGATCAGCATTATGCTGGTCCTTTTTATTTGTATAAAAAATGTTTTAGCTTATCAGTCTGTTATAGCTTCTTTATTGATACAGGCATATAGTAATATCCAATTATAAAGCTGGTTGAAATAGCATCTACGCTTTTAAAAATTTGCTAAAATGGTGGCAAATTTTGAATACTACAATGAATTTTGGAAAACCCTATGAGTAAAGCCTTACCCATCGCTGTTGCTGTAATTTTAGGCGGTGCTGCACTTGTTCCAGTTTATTATGCAACCCAACACCCTGAAGCCATCACTTCAAAAGCCTCTAAAAATGCTTCTGCTGTTGAAAAAATTAGCTATGCTTTAGGCTATGAAGTTGCCCACCAAACACCACCTGAACTCGACATTAACAGCTTTGTGACAGGCGTCCGTGAAGGGCACGCTCGTACCCAGCCTGCTTATACCGAGCAAGAATTACAACAAGCTTATCAGCAATTCCAACAAGAAATGCAGCAAAAACAAGCAGATCAAGCCAAAAATACACAAAGTGCAAGCGATAGCTTCCTGACCGAAAATGCTAAAAAATCGGGCGTGAAAACCACAGCTTCTGGACTGCAATATATCATTACCCAAGAAGGGACTGGCAAGCAGCCAGCAGCTGACTCTGTGGTAACCGTACACTACACAGGTAAATTGGTTGACGGTAAAGTTTTTGATAGCTCGATTCAACGTGGTGAACCAATTGAGTTCCCATTGAATCAGGTCATCCCAGGCTGGACTGAAGGTTTACAGTTAATGAAAGAAGGCGGCAAAGCGACTCTGTTTATTCCAGCAAAATTGGGTTACGGTGAACAAGGTGTTCCAGGCACCATTCCTGCCAACAGTACGCTGATTTTTGATGTTGAATTAATTAAAGTGAAATAAGAAATAGAGGAGAGCTTAGCTCTCCTTCTTTCGCTTTAGGCAATCGACTTTTTACAAAATCGAGTGTTCCTCAACTAGAACAGATTTTATATATTAAAAGTTCTAAACTGATTGAACTTGAATACACTAAAAAATAAAAAGTTCTGTCCTACGTATTCCTGATACTCGAATATAGCGACACGAAAATTCCTTAGGAAGATTGAATGAAAATACAAATACTGTTGGCATCTACCCTGTTATTGAGTGCCACTGCTTTTGCCAAGCCAATTACCACCAGCAGCTCCGCTTCAGAACAAGTCGGTTATAGCTTTGGCTATTTGATGGGTCGTACCAACGCCGAGTCCATGAAAGATTTAAATCTCGAAGCCTTTATTCAAGGGCTGCGTGAAGCGGCTCAAGGGAAAGATGCATCGCTTACTGATGAGGAAATGGCGCGTATTTTAACCCAATATAAAAAGCAGGCTGAAGCACGACAACTGATTGAATTAAGAAAGCAAGCTGAAGAAAATAGTAAAATTGGCACAGCTTTTCTCGCAGAAAATGCCAAAAAGTCAGGCGTACAAACCACTGCTTCAGGTCTGCAATATCAAGTACTAAAAACTGGTACAGGGAAAACCCCGAAAGTAAGTTCTAAAGTCAAAGTCGACTATGAAGGACGTTTAATTGATGGGACAGTTTTTGATAGTTCAATCGCTCGTCAGCATCCTGCCGAATTCCAAGTCAATCAAGTCATTCAAGGCTGGACGGAAGGCCTACAGTTGATGAAAGAAGGCGCAAAATATCGCTTCTTTATTCCATCGAATCTTGCCTATGGTCAGATTGGTTCTGGCGATATTATCGAGCCAAACAGTACCTTAATTTTTGATGTCGAATTATTACAAGTGTTACCTTAATAAAAAAGGGACTGATTTCAGTCCCCTTTTTTTAAAACTCTAAACTAGATTTTTCTGTAAATCGTCAATCGCTTATGGTCGAATATCTCGTGGGCGGAAGCCCATTAAGATTAATCCGATCAGGTAAGCCGCAACCCCAAGTACACATAAGCCAATCACTTCAGCAACACGCATCCATTGTGACACTGTGCCATCATACCAAGTTAAACCGTAAGCCAAAGCAGCAATCATCACGATATTAGCCACTCCATATTGTAAAAACAGTTTTTTCCAATGTGGACCAAAACGGAAGATATGACGTTTATGCAAATAGAAATACAGCATACCTGCATTCACCAACGCCGAACCTGAAGATGCCAATGCCAATGCCATGTGTTCGGCATGCCAATCAATCAGTTTAAAGAAACCAATAAACACGACGTTTAAAATCGCATTTGCTGCAACTGCCATTAAACCGACCCGGACTGGGGTTTTGGTATCTTGCTGGGCATAGAAACCAGGTGCAAAGACTTTAATCAACATAAAAGAAATTACCCCAGCACTCATACACTGCAAAGCCAGTGCTGTCATTTGCGTATCTTCTAAGGTAAATTCACCACGTTGAAACAAGGCTTGAATAATCGGGGTCGACAGCATAAACAACGCAATACTGGCAGGTAGCCCAACCATGACTATCACCTTCGCAGCCCAGTCCATCATGCCACGGAATTTATGTTGATCCTGTTCCGCATGTCGTGCCGACAAAGACGGTAATATGACGGTACCAATCGCCACACCAATCAACCCGAGCGGCAACTCGGTCATACGTTCCGCACTATAGAGCCATGACACCGATCCATCCTGCATAAAGGATGCCCAGATGGTATTCAGCAATAAATTGATTTGGGTCACTGAAACACCGAATAAGGCAGGCAACATCAACTTCATGATGCGATCGACCCCTTCATGTTTAAAGTCGACCTTTGGTGGAATCAATAAATTCTTGCGCCACAATTCTGGGATCTGGATCGCAAGCTGCAATACCCCTGCTGCAACCACCGACCAACCCAATGCCATGATCGGCTGAGCCATATACGGTGTGAGCCACCATGCCCCTGCAATCATTGCAACATTGAGTAAAACAGGAGCAAATGCAGGCGTTGAAAAAGATCCATAACTGTTCAGAATGCTACTGGCAAAAGCCGTCAGTGACATGAACATTAAATAGGGAATAGTGAGGCGGAACATGCTCACCGCCAGATCAAATTTCGCTGGATCTGAGTGGAAACCTGGCGCATAAATATACAAAACTGCAGGCGCAGCGACCATCGCAATAAAGGTCAGCAAGGTCATCACAGTGAGTAAACCACCAAACACTCGACTGATGAGAATCTGGACTTCTGCGTGTGTCTTACTGGTTTTATATTCCGTTAGTACAGGAATAAAAGCTTGTGAAAACGCCCCTTCCGCAAATAAGCGCCGAAAAAAATTGGGGATACGGAAAGCGACGACGAACGTATCGAAATCCTTACCTGCACCAAATACATTGAGCAAGACAATATCGCGGACTAAACCAAGTACGCGAGACAACATGGTCATTGCACTGACAATAAAGGTCGATCGCCAAAGCGCCATCGTTACCACCCAGTAAAAAAATTAGTCGCTATTGTAATGAAACTTGTGAAAGAAAATCGTTGTTAAATGATTAATCTCAACGGAAATGTCTTTTTATTTTGCATGCTTGATCTGTTGGATCAAGCTACGTAACTTGCCCCAATCAAAGAAAGGACCCGGATCCGTTTTACGCCCTGGCGCAATATCGGAGTGCCCAGCCAAATGCTGTTGAATTGCAGGATAAGCTTGCTGCAAGCTCACAATCACTTGTGCCAAAACCTGATATTGCTGTTCTTCAAAAGCAGTATCATCACTGCCCTCTAACTCAATCCCAATCGAATAATCATTGCATTCCTGTTGCCCCAAATAAGCTGAACGTCCTGCATGCCAAGCACGTTGCGCAAAATTCACAAATTGCAGTACCTCGCCCGTACGTAAGATCAACAAATGCGCCGAAACCTTGAGTTCTTTAATAGTTTCAAAATAGGGATGCACACTCGGATCCAGCTGGTTCTGGAAAAATTGCTGGATATAGCCTCCGCCAAACTGTGACGGCGGCAAACTGATGTTGTGGATCACCACCAGTTCAATTTGGGCTGTCTCTGGTCGCTGATTAAAATTAGGCGATGGAATTTGTGTCGCACCGATGAGTTGACCATCGACAACCTGAAAAGATGGAGCCTGCTGCATAATCCATTCCTAATTTTATGGAGGGTTAATCGGTATGTGCACCATGCTAAAACTTTCATCACGAAATCTCAAATCTACAGAATAAACTGCACAGAACAAATCTATTTACAGCAGAACAGTGTTAAGATAACGCGCAATTTTCATGGGTTAAAAAAGACACGGAAAGACTATGAGCATTTCTCCAGCGTTGCTTGAACAATCAATTCAAATCAATATTCAACAAGCACTCCAAGAAGATATTGGGGATGGGGATATTACGGCTTTATTGACCCCTGAAGATGAGCAAGCGACGGCAACCATCATTAGCCGCGAAGACATGATCTTAGCGGGTCAACCATGGGTCAATGCCTTAATTCAGGCCTTTGATGCTTCAGTCCAAGTCACTTGGTTAAAACAAGATGGTGATACGGTTCTTGCCAATGAAGCATTTTTAAAGCTTGCAGGTTCCGCACGCAGTTTACTAACGGTTGAACGTCCAGCACTGAACTTTATTCAGACTCTTTCGGCAGTGGCGACCAAAACTGCCGATTATGTTAAACAGCTGGATGGCTTAAATACCAAACTTCTAGACACTCGCAAAACCATCCCTGGTTTACGTATTGCGCAGAAATATGCAGTTGCAGTCGGTGGTGGTCAAAATCACCGTTTAGGTCTGTTTGATGCCTTTTTAATTAAAGAAAATCACATTATGGCGGCAGGTGGAATTGCTGAGGCGATTGCCAAAGCCCATCAAATTGCACCAGGTAAACCTGTAGAAGTGGAAGTTGAAACTTGGGATGAATTGAACCAAGCACTTGAAGCCCAAGCGGATATTGTGATGTTGGATAATTTTAGTCAACAACAAATGATTGATGCGGTTCAGCATGTAGCAGGTCGCTGTAAACTGGAAGCTTCGGGTAATATTACCATTGAAAATTTACGCCAAGTGGCCACAACGGGTGTTGATTATATTTCAATGGGTGTACTGACCAAAGATGTCAAAGCGATTGATTTATCCATGCGTTTTAATGGCTAATTTTCCTCCAAACATCGGCGATCAACATTTAGCTTGATCGCCTATTTTCCATACACATTAAGTCGATTGAAAATTATCTCGAAAGTTCTATAATTCCGAGCTAACTTTTCTCCCCCATAGCGGCTGTTATAAATATCTGGAAACAGCAAATTCTATTTTTGCTGATTGCACTGGTATCGGTAGCCCTTTTTTGCTTATACCCAGCTCTACCGAAAATTTTAAAAAATCCAGAAATATATTTTCACTTAAATGGCGCAAAAATCGTGATTTCAGTGTTAATTAATTACGCACTCATTTCCTTTATTTACTTATTGTTTAGAAAAACATTTATTACTCTTTTCTTTAGCCAATTTATTTTCTTATTGCTGATTTTTATCAATGAACAAAAAGAAAAATACTTATCTGCCAGTCTAGTGCCCAGTGATTTCTTACTGATTAAAGAAACCTTTATTGTCGCGCCTTGGTTACTCAAATTTTCGGTGCTCACAGGCGTTACCTTATGTATTGCACTAATGGTGTTCCTTTACCGTAAAGAGCGCCTTGAGAAAAAGCGGCTCTTTTTTTCGAATGCACTATTATCACTATTGGGGCTTGGATTTTTGATTAGCGCCAACTTTAGTAATAACTTTGGTCATTTTTGTCAGCAATCCCCTCAAAGCTGGCTATGTAAATATCAACAAGCTTTTCCCAATACTAGAGGTGATTGGATTGGTGACCATCTGACCATTCAAAAAATTGGTTTTATCCCCTTTTTCTTTTCCAAATCCATAGATAGCTTAAATACCCAACTGTTTACAGAAAATATTCCAGAGCCAACCATCAAAGCCCTGTATACAACTTTTAGCCAAACAACGACTGCCACTTCACCTACTGAACAACAACCGAATATTGTGATGATCATGAGTGAGGCGCATTGGGATGCCCGTCAGTTAGGCAAAAGTATTCCACAGAACATTACCCCTACCCTTGATCGCTATCAAACTGCAAGTCTGCTTTCACCGAGTTTTGGTGGCGGTACAGCGAATGTTGAGTTTGAGGTACTCACTAGTCTCAATATTTACTTGAATCATAATGAGTTAATGTATGTTTCCAAGCTGAAGCGTCCAACTTATTCCCTGGCCACGTATTTAAGTAGCTTGGGCTATGACACCACGGCCATGCATAATAATGGCAAGTTTTTTTTCAATCGAAACTCAGTTTATACAAATTTAGGCTTTAATCGCTTTACATCTTTAGAGAATATGATCAGTTCACAAGATCGTGCCAAATATATCAATCAAGGTGGTTGGGCAACAGATGAACTACTCTATCAAAATATTCGTAGCCAGCTCACACATACTAAGCAGCCACAATTTATTTACGCGATTACAGTAGAAAACCACTTTAGCTACAATGATGATCGCTACGGTAAAGATCATTTCAACATTAAGCAAGAGGGTCTCAGCGACGCCTCAAAACGCCAACTGAATACCTACCTCACGGGCTTGCAGCGTGCCGATCAACATGTCACGAAATTAATCCAAGATTTAAAACAAGTTGAACGTCCAACTATTGTGATTTTCTTTGGAGATCATTTACCAAGCTTAGGTCAAGTATATGATGACTATCATTTCTTTGCTTCAGAGCAAGAAAAAGCCGAAAAGAAAGATGTGAAATTTTTCAGTACGCCATTGGCTGTTTGGAGTAACTACCCGATCGATCGTAGCCTGTTCCAGCAAAAGAATATTGCAGCCCACTTTCTTGCACCCAAAGTGCTAACTGCTGCCCAGCTACCACTTCCGCCTTATTATCAATTTATTCAGGAAGTGAATTCTTGCTACAGTGCCATCCATCAAACAGGCGTCGAGCTAAATCCTGAATGTAAATACCCACATCCTCAACTACTGAATCAATATAAAGATTTAAATATGGATGTGTTAAATGGTAAAAATCATACTTATCAGCTTTTAGCGAAAAAGTAGGATAAAGCTTTATAACTTCGATGACTCTTTTTGGGTGGCTTGGTTGATCACTTCATTTTTTTCTGATTTATTCCATGCAGAAGCTGTTTGGTTGAATTCAGCAGGACGTGGATCACATGCCATAATGACAAAGGTCACCACTGCGCAAAAGAGGATAAAAAATTGAGCCATAGCAGCCTGCTCCAATAAAATTGATGGCATGCAGTCTACAGTATGATCTTGACGATACAATTAAGTGCCTGTTATGGATTGGTCTTGATTTGATTAGGTTTTGTAATAAAAAAAGCACCCTGTAGGATGCTTTTTTATGCTTAAACCATCAAGCGCATTACCAGCCTAATGCTTCTTGCTGCTTTTGAATCAATGCTTGAATGCCTGCTTCAGCCATTTCTAACATGGCATTAGTTTGGCTACGGGTAAACGGTTTATCTTCCGCAGTACCTTGAATTTCAATGAATTCCCCTGCTTGTGTCATCACCACATTCAAATCGGTCTGACAGTTTGAATCTTCTTCGTAACACAAATCCAGTAAGACTTCATCCTTGAAAATACCAACAGAAATCGCAGCAACCAAACCTTTTAATGGATCATGCTTAATTTTCTTCTGTTCCAGCAAAACATTCATTGCATCGACTAAAGCAACCGCTGCACCTGTAATCGCTGCAGTACGTGTACCGCCATCCGCCTGAATCACATCACAATCGATGGTAATGGTGTTTTCACCCAATTTCTTTAAATCCACCATGGCGCGTAAACTACGACCAATCAAACGTTGGATTTCTTGGGTACGACCTGACTGTTTGCCACGTGCCGCTTCACGGTCACTACGGGTATGGGTTGAACGTGGCAACATGCCATACTCCGCGGTGACCCAACCTTGCCCTTTGCCTTTCAGGAAACGAGGTACAGAATTATCAATACTGGCCGTACACAGCACTTTGGTATGGCCAAATTCAACCAGTACAGAACCTTCGGCATAACGTGTGTAATTGCGTGTAATTTTTACATCACGTAATTGATCTAGAGTACGTTGGTCGATACGCATAATTCGCCTTTAAGATTGACTGAAATTCGTTGCGCCCAAGTATAGCAGATGCTCTCGAAGCAAATGGTATATCTGTAAAACGGACGTTAAAAAACTCCGAGACGGAGAATTCAAACAGCAGTTTAAGACATCGCAAGATGCTGTTTTTATCAGCAATAAATTTGTTAAACTCAGTCAAACCCTGCTGAGTGCTATTATGTCGATAAGAGATGAGCGCAAACAACAAAGCCGCCAAGCGCTCTTGGATGCCACTTTAAGTTTAAGTTCATCTGGACTTTCCTTTAGCAGCATGAGCCTGAGAGAAATCACCCGTACAGTCGGATTGGTTCCTGCGGCTTTTTATCGACATTTCCAAGACAAAGATCAATTGGGTTTAGAACTGGTTGATCGGGTTGCCTTGCAACTAAAACGCGTGTTACATCAACTCAAACTCGCCACGCTGTTTCAGCCTGATGCGAATATAGACGAGCATCTCAGTCATTTTTTATCTTCAGTACAGCAACACCCTGAATGGTGGATCTTTTTCAGTGCTGAACGTTGGGGAGGTTCACCCGTGTTACGACAAGCGATCGCGCGTGAAATTGATTCTCTGATTGATGACCTTAGCCATGATTTAAGTCAAGTCAAACTGCCACAACACCTCTATTCCTCGCAGGATTTGCATAGTTTAGCCAGTATTTTGATTAACCAATCTTTGAATTGGGCGATGTCATGGATCAACCTTAGTCTTCAGGGCAAGACCGAAATCGATTCAGCACAACAATTACAGTTTAAACAACAAACCCAACGCCAAATTCAGCTTTTATTTGGGGGTATTGCCCATGTTCAACCAGCATATGTTGTAAAAAATACTTGATCATGATGCATAAAAAAACCTGCAACAATGCAGGTTTTTTTTCGTGTTAGATCTTATTTGGCTTTACGCTCTTTCTCGACCAAGTAGCTCACCACTTGCGTGACTTTCGCATCTTCACCTTGCACGACATACTTACCATTCACGACGACTGCAGGCACACCCGTTAACTGGTATTGTCTCGCCAATTGCTGTGATTGTGCGACTTTTGAAGTGATTGGGAAGGAGTTAAACATACTGTTAAATTTAGCTTCAGGTACACCGTATTTGCTAAAGAATTTTGCTTGAGATTGCTGATCAAAAATCTGTTGACCATTCACATGAATCGCATGGAACAATGGTAAATGCGTTTTTTTGCGCACGCCCAATGCTTCAGATACATAGTAACCACGTGCACCCTGCTCCCAGATTGGGTTCATGGCTGCTGGCGTACGTACAAAACGCACATCTTTTGGAATGTTCTTCAACCAGGTTTGCATATGCGGTTCTAATTTAAAGCAGTGCGGGCAACCATACCAAAAGAATTCACGCACTTCGATTTTTCCTGGCACTTCAACTTTGCCTGGGTTTGCAACTACAGTGTAGTCTTTCCCTGCCACAAAATCCGCAGCCATAACACTACCAGAAAATGCAAATACGGCCGTTGCAAGGCTACCCAAAAGGAATTTTTTCATTGCGTTTGTTGTCCTCTAAATCATTATGATGAGCTTATGCGAAAACTATAAAACAATTTAGTCGATTTCGTTTTCCTTCTGTGAACTTTTTTACTGCTTTTATCGCTTTTTTTAGAATTAACGCTACACTAGCCGTATTGATCTTTATATGAAAACAACTTGATTGAGGTGGCGCTAATGTCGCAATTAAATGTTGATCCGCAAGAAATTGCCAAATTTGAAGCGTTCGCTGCTATATGGTGGGATCAGCATTCTGAATTCCGACCTTTACATCAAATCAACCCGCTGCGCCTCAACTGGATTGATGAACGGGTCAATGGTCTAGCAGGAAAAAAAGTCCTCGATGTGGGCTGCGGTGGCGGTATTTTGGCTGAAAGTATGGCGCGTCGTGGTGCCGAGGTGCTAGGCATTGATATGGGCGTGGCTCCTCTCAATGTGGCACGCATCCATGCGGAACAAGAAGGTGTGCAAAATATTGAATACCGCCAAGTGCCTGTTGAAGAATTAGCCAAAGAACAAGCGGGGCAATACGATGTGGTGACTTGTATGGAAATGCTGGAGCATGTGCCCGATCCAGCCTCCATTATTCAAGCTTGCCAAACCTTGGTCAAACCAGGTGGACACGTGTTTTTCTCGACCATTAACCGTAATCCGAAAGCCTATTTGTTTGCGATTATTGGTGCGGAATACATTTTAAGAATGTTGGCCAAAGGCACGCATGATTATCATAAATTTATTAAGCCATCTGAGTTGGCGCACGATATTCGTCAAGCAGGCTTAAATCTGAAAGATATGACAGGTCTGCACTACAATCCATTGACCAAACGCTACTGGCTAGCACCGAATGTCGATGTCAACTACATGGTTTATACCGTGAAAGCAGGTACAGAATGAAAGCCGTTCTGTTTGATTTAGATGGCACTTTAATTGATACCGCAGCGGACTTTATTCGCATTATTCAAGGCATGTGCCGCGATGAGGGACGTGAGGTTGTCGAGGCCGAGTTGATTCGCACCCAAGTCTCTGAAGGCGCACGTGCCATGGTCAAACTGGTCTATCCCGAACTTGCGGTGGATGATCCTGTTTTTCTGGCACATCGCCAACGCTTTCTGGATTTGTACGGCGCAGATATTGCGGTGGATACCGACCTGTTCGCAGGGATGTATCCCTTATTGGAACAATTGGAACTGCAGAACATTCCTTGGGGGATTGTCACCAATAAACCCCGCGGACTGAGTGAATCTTTACTAGCTGCACTGAATCTGACTGAACGCTGTGCGGTATTGGTCTGTCCTGAAGATGTCAGCAAGACCAAACCTGATCCTGAGCCGATGTATCTGGCAGCAAAGCAATTGCAACTGCCTGCGGAACAATGTATTTATGTGGGTGATCACCCACGTGATATTGATGCCGGTCGTAATGCCCAAATGTACACGATTTTGGCAGCATATGGCTATTTACCACTGGCGCACAAAGATGACCTCGCCGCATGGCAGGCGAATTGTATTGTGAACAACGTGACCGAATTACAACACGTGATTCAACAAAAACTTACGCTCAACAATGCTATAAATACATAAACTTGATCAAGTAAAAAATAAGAAGGAGGTGACCATGAAATATTCTGAATATCAACCTCGCCCAGATCTGCTTAAAGATCGCATCATTTTAATTACTGGGGCTAGCGATGGCATTGGTCGTGCTGCCGCACTCAGCTATGCACTACATGGTGCGACCGTGGTGTTACATGGTCGTACCCTGAATAAACTGGAAGTCCTTTACGATGAGATTGAAAGTTTAGGTGCACCACAACCTGCAATTTTACCGCTGCAATTGTCCAGTGCTTCACCGCGCGATTATGAACTGCTGTATGACACCTTAGAAAAGCAATTTGGTCGTCTGGATGGCATTTTGCATAATGCGGGCATCTTGGGTGAACGTACAGAACTGGAGAATTACCCAATTGATGTTTGGGATGATGTCATGGCCGTGAACCTGCGTGCGCCCTTCATTTTGACGCAGGAACTACTCCCCCTACTGCAAAAGTCTGAACATGCTTCAGTCGTTTTTGCCAGTTCTGGCGTTGGTCGTCAGGTGCGAGAAAGATGGGGTGCATATTCGGTTTCTAAAATTGCGATTGAAGCCGTAAGCTTACTATTTGCCAAAGAAAATCAGCATCCGAATGTCCGTTTCAATTGCGTTAACCCTGGTGCAACCCGCACGGCAATGCGTGCCAAAGCTTATCCAGATGAAGATCCAAAAACCTTGGCAACGCCAGAATCAATCATGCCTGCTTATTTATATTTAATGGGCGACGACAGCCTGCATATGAGTGGACAAAGTATTGATGCACAAGATTGATCAACTAAAGACTTGAGCTGAACAGATTAAAAAATCCTCTTCGAGTAGAGGATTTTTTTCATCCCAACAATCACTTCATTTTATTAATTTAATAATTATATTCGGTTTTATAAATCAAAAGGGCTTACCTAAACTGCGCAGACCTTCTCAGCAGTACATCTTAAGGGGACATTTTCATGACTGATTTACAGTACAAAGTTAAACTGATGCGTTCCATTCAATCCCTGAAACGCTGATACACGCCTTGGATAATGCACAGCAAGCACATGCTATCATTGATAGTTATAGATGGCTTGCAGCATCTGGTTGAACAGTAGAATTAAGTGTTTTTTGACCTTGTAAATCTTTATTAAATCTAGGTCCTAAGCTTAATCTCTGTACACTTTGCCCGAGTTGAATGTACTCACCAGCAGAACTTGCCGCTTTAGAAAGATTTCCAAACTGAATGATTTCATGGATAATATTCTTAATTTATCTATTTTTTTAAAGAATTAATCCAATTCCTTCACAGTTTCTCTGCATTTTTTTCGTACATTAAGAACTGTGAAATGAACACATCGATAACGAGGGGTCAACATGAAGAAGATGATGGCAATATTGACCATTTCTTTCAGTGCATTGATGGCAAGCAGCCTGAGTTCTGCTGCACCCCACTTTGATAATCGTGGGGGTGACCATCCGCGCAATAATCAAGGTAAGGGGCGCGACTTCCGTGATTTTGATCAAAATGATGAACGTATTCAAGACAAACGCCGCATGCGTGAAGAACGCGGGGTGAAACGTCTACAGCAGCATCAATGGCAAACAGGTTATGTCATGCCGCAGCATTATCGTGGCAATGGTTACAAAGTCGGATATAAAGAACATAACTTGCCTAAACCTGCACGCAATCAACAATGGTACAAAATCAACAATGACTACATTTTAATTGATTCAGGCAATAACGATATTCTGCGTATTGTGAACGATTAAGCAGGTAGCAATTTTCTTTAATTTTTCCGCCAGTCTGGCTCATCCCTAGGCTGGCTTTTTTATGTCTACAGCTTGACGATTCATCGCGCAACTTTGTCGCGTTTGATCGCCTGATTTGCGTGTATCCCTTGTGCGACGCGCATTTACAATCTTCTTTTTTTCTTCATCAAATTCACATTTGTATAATAGTGCTCTCATTTTTTCTCTGCTGTTGTTCGCTATCTTGATCTCATCGAAAAGATATAAAGAAACATTGAGGTAGATCATGAATAAATTAGTTTCAGCACTTGTTTTTACTTTAGGTACAGCCGTGACCGCATCTGCAATTGCAGCGCCAGCTTATGAGCATCGTTATGATGACCGCTACCATGCCGAACATCACGACCATGATTGGAAAAAAGAAGATGGTCGCTGGAATGACAACCGATATAAACGTATCAACCCAAGCCGTGATTGGCGTGTCGGTCAGACCCTACCACGTGGTTATGACTCTTCCCGTTATGCCGTAAATTATCGTGATGCGAAACGCTTGCACAAACCTGCACGCAATCAACAATGGTACAAAATTAATGGTGATTACGTGCTAGTGAATGAGCGTAACAATCGCATTCTGCACATTATCAGCTAATCATTTAGGCTCGCTTGAATTCCCTTCCCTCGGCACCTTAACGCAAGTTAAGGTGTTTTTTTATCTAAGATTGTTCACCTGGCATTTTTTTGATTAAAATCGACTATTGATTCAAATTTTTGAGATAGGCATGCAAGCGAATTCGAACGATGCTTCACAAAGCACAACCTTACAGTATGTGCACTGGTTTCGACATTCTGCACCCTACATCAATGCACACCGCAACAAAACCTTCGTGATCATGTTTGATGGTGAAGCGGTACAACATGAAAACTTTCAACATATTATCCATGATATTGCCTTACTCAATTCCCTCGGCATTCGGCTGATTCTGGTGCATGGTGCGCGTCAACAAATCAATCAGAACCTCAAAAGTAGCGGACTGAGTACGCCCTTTCATCAGCACCGTCGCATTACCACCCGCGAGTCTTTGGGTTGTGTCATGAATGCTGTCGGCTCGATTCGCCTGCAAATCGAAGCTTTACTGTCCATGGGTTTAGCCAATTCCCCGATGTACGGTGCGCGCATCGATGTGGTTTCGGGCAATTTTATTACCGCCAAACCCTATGGCATTCGAGATGGCATTGACTTCCAGCTCACGGGTGAAGTGCGCAGTGTCGATACTGATGCCATTCAAAAACACCTACAACAACACAATATCGTCATGCTCGGTCCTGTCGGTTACTCCACCACAGGAGAAGTCTTCAATTTGCCTGCTGAAGAAGTGGCGACCAAAACCGCCATTAGCTTAAAAGCAGATAAGTTGATTTTTCTGGGCAAGCAACATGGTTTGCAAAATGCCCAAGGTCAATTATTACGAGAGGTTACGCCACAGCGATTGGATCAGCACATTGCCCAGCATCAAGACACAAATCCTGAACTGGCGCAACAGTTACGCAGCGCACAAACTGCCTCACTGAAAGGCGTGCATCGCGTGCATCTGATTTCCTATACCTATGATGGCGCTTTACTCGAAGAACTATTTACCCGCGATGGTTCAGGCACCATGGTGACGGATGCGCATTATGAAGATGTGCGCATGGCGAATATTCAGGATGTAGGCGGTTTAATCAATTTACTGCGTCCACTGGAAGAAGATGGCATTTTGGTCTATCGCTCTCGGGAACGACTGGAAACAGAAATCGAACAGTTTGCCGTGATTGAACGAGACGGCATGATTCTCGCCTGTGCAGCGCTTTACCCAATTCCTGTACAACAGGGTGAGTTACACTCTGCCGAAATTGCCTGCGTGGCGGTACATCCGAGTTATCGTAAGTCCAACCGTGGCAGCCAAATCCTGCATTATTTGGAAGATAAAGCGCGTAGTCTGGGCATACAGCAATTATTTGTGCTCACCACTCGCACGGCGCACTGGTTTTTAGAACATGGCTTCGAAACCGCCAATGTCGATGAATTACCCAATGCACGCCAAGCCCTTTATAACTATCAACGCAATTCCTTGGTGTTTAAAAAACGGATTTAATCCCCGCCTCTTGACTTATTCATGTGCCAAGTTGCTCGAAAAACCACCTTGGCATATACCTTAGATTTATCTTGTTGTTCTCTTTGCACCCTGTCGTCATTCAGCGAAAGCTAAATTTTCACTAACCATATCTGACTTTATGATTACAATATACCAGTCCGCTTATGCTTAAATATGATTTACTTATTTTCACCACAATAAAATCAATATAAATAATTTATTTTCAAACATTTATTAAAAAACAAAACCAATTCAGAGTTAATTGTATAAATCACATTTTTTGCAATCTTTTGCAAATTTTTGATTTATCTCTTTTTTGCATGATTAATCCCTAATTTCTTATTTTTTTCGCTAAAGAAAGCCCTATAGCGTATCTGCTCATCATCAGTACACATGCCTAACAATGAGTAACAGCAGAATGAACGCACTTAAAACAATAACTTTCGTTGGTATTAGCGCACTCAGCCTTGCGCTCAGCGCATGCCAAAAGTCCGAATCGAGTCAAACTGATGCGGCAGCGCAAAACACTGCCGAAGCGGTGGATACCCTGTCAATTGGCTACCAGAAATCATCCCTGAATTTGTTAGTCGCACGTCAGCAGAAACTGTTTGAACAAGAATTTCCGCAAGCCAAAATTGAATGGAAAGAGTTCCCTGCGGGACCACAAATGCTGGAAGCATTGGCAGTGGGTGCGATTGATTTTGGTGCTGTAGGCAATACTCCACCGATCTTCGCTCAAGCTGCTGGTAAAGATTTAAGTTATGTCGGTTATGAACTGGTGCCTGCCAACTCGCAAGCCTTGCTGATCCCTAAAGGGAGTACCCTTCACTCGATTCAAGATTTGAAAGGCAAACGCATTGCGGTACAAAAAGGCTCGAGCGCGCATGAATTATTGGCGAAAATTTTACAGAAAGCGGGCTTGAGCTGGCAGGACATTCAACCGATTTGGCTCCCCCCTGCAGACGCCCGGGCAGCATTTGACAAACAGTCTATTGATGCTTGGGCCATTTGGGAACCCTACCTCAGTGCTGCCGAGCAAGATGCACATGCCCAAGTGCTGATTGACGGGACGGCTTTCCCGAAAACCTATTCGTTCTATATTGGCAATCCCAAATTTATTGCCGCTCACCCGCAAGCTACATCGCAGTTTTTACATGGCTTGAATCAGGCGGATCAGTGGGTCTTGAAAAATCAGCCACAGGCGTTAAGCGTGTATACGCAAAGTACAGGTTTAGAAAGCTCAATTGCCCAGCGTGTGATTGATAAGCGCCTAAAACCGTCCCCGATTAAAACTTTAACACCGGAAGTGGTACAGGCACAGCAGCAGATTGCAGACCTATTCCAGCAGGTTCAATTGATTCCGAAAAATATTCAAGTTCAAACCACCATTTGGGCGGCACCTAAAACTCACTAATCTGCAAAAAAATAGAAGGATATTGATAATGAAAATTTTCTGGTTTATTCCCACCCATGGTGACAGTCGTTATTTAGGCACCAGCAAAGGCGCACGCCAAGTTGATCATGCTTATATGAAGCAAATAGCAGTTGCCGTGGACAACTTAGGTTATGAAGGGGTGCTGATTCCAACAGGACGTTCATGTGAAGATCCTTGGATAACTGCCGCCAGCTTGATTGATGCAACCAAGAACTTGAAGTTTTTAGTGGCACTCCGCCCAGAGGTCACCACGCCTGCATTGGCTGCACGTATGGCAGCAACCTTCGACCGCTTGTCCAATGGGCGCGTGTTGCTCAATCTGGTGACGGGTGGAGATGAACAAGAACTGAGAGGTGATGGCATTTATGAAGACCATGCTTCGCGTTATGAAACTGCCAGTGAATACACTCAAATCTGGCGTGAAATTCTGACCCGCTCGCATACAGGTGAATCCTTCAGTTTTCATGGGGAACACTTGAAAGTCGATGATGCCAAGCTGCTCTATCCACCGATACAACAGCCCTATCCCCCACTGTGGTTTGGAGGTTCATCCGACGCTGCGGTTGAACTAGCAACCGAACAAGTCGATACCTATTTAACTTGGGGTGAACCACCGGCAGCAGTCAAAGAAAAAATTGAAAATGTCCGTGCCAAAGCCGCTGCGAAAGGACGACAGCTTAACTATGGTATTCGACTACATGTGATTGTCCGTGAAACCAATGCGGAAGCATGGAAAGCAGCCAATGAGCTGATTCAATATGTGGATGACGCGACCATTGCAGCAGCACAACAAAAATTCAAACAAATGGATTCTGTCGGGCAACGTCGCATGGCGGAACTGCATAATGGCGACCGTAGCAAACTCGAAGTCTATCCAAACCTATGGGCAGGTGTGGGGCTGGTACGTGGCGGTGCGGGAACAGCGCTGGTCGGTGATCCGCAAACCGTAGCGGATCGGATTCAGGAATATGCCGATTTGGGGATTAGTACCTTTATTTTCTCAGGCTATCCGCATTTGGAAGAATCGATTCGCTTTGCCGAACTGGTGTTCCCACTTTTGCCACTCGAAACCCGTAAGAAATTGTCGCAACCTAATTTAACCGGACCATTTGGAGAAATTGTTGCGAACAATTATGTGCCGAATCAAAGCGAAGTATCTCGCCCCATTCAGGAGCCGGCCTAATGTCCAAAATAACTGTAGCTGAAACTTTCCCGAAGCGGAAAGTTTCACGTGGAACAAAAATTGGGCAGCGCTTGCTGCCTTGGTTGTTCCCTTTTTTGCTGATTCTAGTCTGGCAAATTGCTTCCAGTACAGGTCTACTGCAAAGTCGAATTCTACCTGCACCCACAGCAGTAGTGAGTGCCTTCTGGCACTTACTGATCAGCGGTGAACTCTGGCACCATGTCAAAGTCAGCGCGGGACGAGCCTTACTCGGACTGGCGATTGGCGGCGGCTTAGGTTTGCTTTTAGGACTCCTGAACGGTTCCTCTAAAACCGCCTCGACCCTCCTCGATACCACCTTACAAATGATTCGCAATATTCCTGCCTTAGCCTTGATTCCATTAGTGATTCTCTGGTTCGGGATTGATGAAACAGCCAAACTGTTCTTGGTGGCCGTTGGGGTATTCTTCCCGATTTATATTAATACTTACCACGGCATTCGTTCGGTTGACCCACAACTGATTGAGATGGGTAAAAGCTACGGACTCAGCCGTTGGGAACTGTATAAAAATATTATTCTCCCTGGGGCGATGCCCTCCATTTTGGTCGGCTTACGCTTTTCCCTTGGGTTAGTTTGGGTGTTATTGATTGTCGCGGAAACCATTTCCGCCCAAGCAGGCATTGGCTATATGACCATGAATGCCCGAGAGTTTTTACAGACTGATGTAGTTCTGGTCGGCATCTTACTCTATGCCCTATTGGGTAAGTTGGCAGATGTACTTGCGGTGAGCTTAGAAAAATATTTATTGCGCTGGCACCCTGGCTATCAAAAATAAGGAGTAGAACATGACTGACTTAAGTATTGGGCAACATGTTGCCGAGCGCCTGCAACAGCCAAAATCCCGACAAGCAGATATTCAACCAGATGCCGTGCTGGGTGCTGAAATCATGATTGAACAACTACACAAGTTTTATGGTGAGGTCAAAGTCTTGGAAGATTTAGACCTACACATTCAACCTGGAGAATTCCTCGCGATTGTCGGGCGTAGTGGCTGCGGCAAAAGTACCTTATTAAGATTGATCGCTGATCTGGAACAGCCCAGTTATGGTGAAATCAAATTTAAATCGGCACGCCATTTACGTGAAGGCATCACCAGTGATGACATCCGCGTGATGTTCCAAGACCCACGCCTGTTACCTTGGCGCAGCATTGAACAAAACGTCCATCTTGGACTGGATAAAAGCGCACATGCGCATGCCACAGCATTACTGGAAAAAGTTGGCTTAAAAGAAAAAGTAGGGCTTTGGCCTTCGCAGCTTTCAGGTGGTCAGCGTCAGCGTACTGCACTGGCACGTGCCCTGTCCCATCAACCACGTGTGTTAT
Source organism: Acinetobacter zhairuonensis (assembly GCF_022601715.1). Lineage (GTDB taxonomy): Bacteria > Pseudomonadota > Gammaproteobacteria > Pseudomonadales > Moraxellaceae > Acinetobacter. The sequence goes on from NZ_JAKVIM010000008.1 coordinate 130,532, forward strand.
TGCTGGATGAACCGCTCGGTGCACTGGATGCTTTAACCCGTCTGGAAATGCAGAACCTGATTGAAAAATTATGGCGGGAACAAGGCTTTACCGCCATTTTGGTCACCCATGATGTTAGCGAAGCTGTACAACTGGCAAATCGTATTATCTTGCTGGATCAGGGGCATATCGCACGGCAATTTCAGGTGGATCTGCCACGTCCGCGTGAAAAAAATATTCCCTTTGCTGAACTGGAACAGCAAGTCCTGAATGCGGTTTTGGCAACCTGATCCCTACTCTTGCTCCAGTCCACAATTGAAGATTGGAGCAAACCTCACAACACTAAGCCCATCACATGCAGCCACGACTTTGTCATAAAAATGTCATATTTACCTAGGAAAACGACCCAAATTGATGCGTTTTTCTATACATCTGTCTATTTAATTTTTTCAAGAGAATGAATGTGAAATAGCGCACTGTTTTTTCATCCCGAAAATATGCTATTTCATCAAATTAGCTGATTTCTTGATGCACAAATCTGCTGATTTGCCGTACAATTTACCCTTCCCTGAATTTTTTAAGCGACGAATGGAACAAAAAAAGAGTACTCAAAAGCGCCATCAATTGCTGAATGCCGCACTTGATGTTTTTTCCTTATATGGATTTAACGGGGCTAGTTTAGATGAAATCGCTCAACTTGCAGAAATGCATAAGTCGAACATTTTCTATTACTATGAAAATAAAGAAGCCTTATATGTCGAAGTGCTAACAACAGTTTTACAAAAATGGTTAGCGCCTCTACAAATGCTGGAAGCAGAATTAGAGCCGACGGAAGCGATCACCAATTACTTATTGCAAAAAATTGAGCTGTCGCGTACACAACCGAAAGCTTCGCGTTTATTTGCTTTAGAAATTATTCAAGGTGCACCACATATTTTAGAGATCCTGAAAGGTCCACTGAAAAAACTGGTGAAACGCAAAGCCAAAGTGATCATCATGTGGCAAGAGCAAGGTAAAATTTCTGCAGACATTGATCCTGAATTGTTGATTCTGAATATTTGGGCAGTAACGCAAAACTATGCCGACTTCTCAACACAGATGGAAATGGTCACAGGTAAAACCTTGCGCAACCGCAGTATGCAACAACGGGTGATTCAACATACCGTGCATATGATGTTGTACGGTATTTTACCACGCGAGCAAAACATCGCATCCTGATTTAGATTTTGGCATACGACCATAGATCACTATGGTCGCCAAATCAGTTAAGCCTCTAAAGACTGATAGAGCGACAATAACTTTTTCGCTCCCAGCATCAGATTCTCTTCCCAATCAATATGTGCTGCATCATCTGCACCATCGGTAATATATTTCACCGAAATTAGGCGTACCCCAAGTTTTTTACAGACTTTGGCCATGGCATAGCCTTCCATATCCACCAAATGACACGGTACTTTCGGCTGACCAATTTCAAAGTTGTCGCCTGTGCCACAAATACCTTTCGGTAAATGGGCAAAATAGGGTTCTAAATCAATGGCCGCAGGATGATCCTGATCCATTGGCGTCACCCCCACTTCAAAGCCCAGTGGAGACACATCCATATCGCGTTGTACAAAGCTGGTCACTTCAACCAAGGCGTGGCGTTCAAAATGGGAACTGCCTGCGCTACCTAAATTTAGCAGGGTTTTACAGCCCGTTGCCTGAATCACTTCAAAGGCTTTAAATGCTGCATTGACTTTACCAATACCACTGTAATGCACATCAATCTGTGCCTGTTCAAACAAGCCTTTAGACTCATTGGGTAAAGCCATAATCAGCGCCAAAGAAGATTTCATCGCAGCTACTCAAAAGAAAACACTAGTATTAAAAATCAAAATCAGACGAGGCGCAAATTCCAATCATATCCACGGATCATATAACTTCCCTAGATCATGCTTCATTCGCTACTTCTACTCTGAATAAAGGCATAAGCAAGGAAAGAAAAAATGACATACTGAACGCGCTATCTTCTTCCTCGACAGCAAACAGCACCAATTGGTTCCATATCAGCCAATCCGTCATTATCAATTTCTGATCAGGCACGTGATAAAAGGACTTTTATATTGGACAACTCCCCGATTAAGTAGTTTCCTTGATCATACAGACCTAAAAAATAAGCAATTCTGATTAATTTTCAATTTTAAAATCATTTTTAATTATTCTTATTGACTGCTTTCATAAATTTTTCTGGGTAAAAACACAACAACAAGACGAAACGAGCAGAATATGGCAATATATAAGCCTGATTATTTTTCATTTATTGATTAGCCCATGAAGCTGCTCCGCCTGAATGCTTTAGCGCCAGACTTTCAATTAGCCAAAACTGCTGTGACTATTGGTAATTTTGACGGTGTACATTTGGGGCATCAGGCCATGATCCAGCAACTGAAGCAAGTTGCTGCACAACAACAACTCAAAACTTTGGTCATGATCTTTGAGCCGCAACCCCTAGAATTTTTCCAAGGCTATGAAGCGCCTCCTCGAATCAGCTCACTGCGTGAAAAAGTCGAATATTTAACTGAGCTGGGTGTGGACTATATTGCCGTTGCCAAATTTGATCAGTATTTCCGTGGTTTAAGCGCCGAAGCGTTTGCCGATTTACTCAAGCAGCAACTCAATGCAGCGCATTTGGTACTGGGCGATGATTTCCATTTTGGCAAGAATCGCCAAGGCAATAGTGAATATCTGCGCAGCTTCGGTTTTCAAGTGACCAATTTAAGCACCATTGCCTTAAATGGAGAACGTGTCAGTTCAACCCGCATTCGCCAAACCTTGCAAGCAGGTGATTTAGCTCTTGCCGCGAAATTACTGGGACGTCCCTACAGTATTACTGGTCGTGTCCAATATGGCGACCAAATTGGACGTACCCTCGACTTTCCAACCATTAATGTGCGTTTAAACCGTCATAAACCTTGTTTGAACGGTATTTATGGTGTGGATGTCATTTGTGAAACCACTTCTTTACAAGACAAAGTTGTGCAAGATCACCCAGAACAAAAAGGAGTTGTGGGTTATCAGGCAACAGCTTTGTTTGGTGCAGGGCATGTCGGCACCCGACCTGCCATCAAACAAGAGCATCCAGAATGGCGATTAGAAGTACATTTCCCCAATGTTTCTGCTAATCTGTATGGCTTGTTAATGCGGGTTACTTTCTTGAACTATTTACATGGTGAAAAGAACTACCCTTCGCTGGAAGCACTCAAAGCGGGAATTGATGATGATGTGGAGAAACTACTTGAGTTTCGTCACAACAACCCAACCTTTCCCTTTTAAACACCATCCTATTTTTATGTAAAACGCGTCAGTCTCAAAGCTGATTAAATTGGAAGATATCTTGCATGAGCGATAAGCAAACTCCTGAAAATGCAGTGGATTATAAAGCCACACTAAACCTCCCAGGTACTGAATTTGCAATGAAGGCAAACCTCGCAGTACGTGAAGCAAAATGGTTAGAAGAGTGGTATGCCGACAACATTTATCAGCAGATTCGCGCATCGCGTATTGGTAAGAAAAAATATGTGCTGCATGATGGTCCTCCGTATGCCAATGGTCAGATCCACTTGGGCCATGCAGTCAACAAAGTCCTGAAAGACATTATTATTAAAAGCCGTGTGCTGGATGGTTTCGATGCGCCATATGTGCCGGGCTGGGACTGCCATGGTCTACCGATTGAACTGAAAGTTGAAGAAAAAGTCGGCAAAGTTGGCGTAAAAGTTGATGCTTCAACTTTCCGTAAAGCCTGCCGTGAATATGCCTACACCCAAGTCGAATTACAGAAAAAAGACTTCGTACGTATGGGTGTGTTTGGGGATTGGGACAATCCTTACTTGACCATGAACTTCAAGCAAGAAGCGGATATCGTGCGTTCTGTCGGTGCGATTGCCAAAGCGGGTCATATCGAACCAGGACTTAAGCCAGTCAACTGGTGTTTGGACTGTGGTTCAGCACTGGCTGAAGCAGAAGTTGAATACGAAGACAAGAAATCTGACGCGATTGATGTTGGTTTCAGCGTGGTGGATTTGGCAGACCTTTCTGCACGTTTAGGCGTACAAGTTACTGATCGCACAGACATCGTGATCTGGACCACAACCCCTTGGACTTTGCCTGCCAACCAAGCGGTTGCATTACATGCTGAACTTGAATATCAGTTAGTCAAAGCGCGTGGTGAAGAAAAAGAGCCACAAAACTTTATCTTGGCGAAAAACTTAGTTGAATCTGCAACGGAACGTTATGGTTTTAACAGCGTTGAAGTCTTGGCTGAATTCACCGGCAATAAACTTGAGCATGTCAGCCTGCAACACCCACTTATCGCAGAACGCCAAATCCCTGTGATTTTGGGTGAGCATGTGACTGCAGACAGCGGTACAGGTGCGGTGCATACTGCCCCAGGTCATGGTGTGGACGACTATAAAGTTGGCTTACTCTATAACTTAAAAGTGGACAATCCTGTTGGCGGTAACGGCGTCTACTTACCTAACTCACCAATTTTTGCAGGCGAGCATATTTACAAAGCCAACCCACAAATCATTGTGGCGTTAAGCGAAGCAGGCAAACTGTGGGCACATAAGCCAATCAAACATAGCTATCCACACTGCTGGCGCCACAAAACTCCAATCATCTTCCGTGCGACACCACAATGGTTTATCAGCATGGATGCCAAAGGTTTGCGCCAAGGCGCATTGAATGCGATTGAAAATGAAATCAGCTTCGTGCCTGATTGGGGTAAAAACCGTATTCAAGCCATGATCGAAGGTCGTCCAGACTGGTGTATCTCACGTCAACGGACTTGGGGTGTGCCAATCCCGTTCTTCGTGCATAAAGACACCAATGCATTGCACCCACGCACAGCAGAGCTGATTGAAGAAGTGGCTTTACTGATCGAACAAGAAGGCATTGACGCATGGTACAACCGTGACGCGAAAGACTTTATCGGTGACGAAGCAGAGCAATACAACTGCGTACGTGACACCTTAGACGTTTGGTTCGACTCAGGCACAACGCACTATGCAGTCCTGCGTGAGCGTGAAGAATTGACCGATCCAGCAGATTTGTACCTTGAAGGTTCAGACCAGCACCGTGGTTGGTTCCAGTCTTCATTGTTGACCTCTGTTGCCATCAATCAACGCGCGCCATACAAAGGCTTGTTGACCCATGGCTTCGTGGTGGATGAGAAAGGTCGTAAGATGTCGAAGTCTTTAGGCAACATCATTACTCCGCAAGACATCATTAAAGATATGGGTGCAGACGGTTTACGTTTCTGGATTGCATCTGCCGATTACCGTTATGAAATGACCGCAGGTAAAGAAATCTTTAGCCGTGCATCGGACGGTTACCGTCGTATTCGTAATACCTTGCGTTTCTTATTGGCGAACTTGAATGGTTTCAAACCATCGACGGATGCCCTGCCTGTAGATCAATTGATCGCATTGGATCAATACATCTTGCAACGTGCGGCTGATGTACAGAAAACTATTCAACAAGCCTATGAAGATATGAACTTCCATATCGTCACCAATGCCTTGACCAACTTCTGTATTAACGACTTGGGTGGTTTCTACCTCGACATCATCAAAGATCGTCAGTACACCACCAAAGCGGATTCTCAAGCGCGTCATTCGGCTCAAACTGCGCTTTATCACTTGGTGCAGGCTTTTGTCCGTTGGATGTCGCCAATCTTGAGCTTTACTGCACAAGAAGCATGGCCGCTCATCCCAGAACAAACTGAGAAATATGTGTTCACTTCAGAGTGGTATGCCATTCCAGTCGCATCAACGGCGAACTTGTTGTCAGAAGCCGATTGGCAAACCCTGATTACGGTGAAATCTGCCGTAAACAAACATATTGAAGTCGCACGTAACGAAAAATTAGTCGGTTCTAACCTGTCTGCCAAAGTCGAACTTTGGGCGAATGAAGAACTGAAAACAGTATTGGATCGTTTAGGTGATGAACTTCGCTTCGTTCTGATCACGTCACAAGTCCATGTTTATGCTTTTGATGCTGCCCAAGGTCAGGAATCTGATCTAGACGGTTTACGCGTAAAAGTCTCTGCTGCGGAAGGTGAAAAATGTGCGCGCTGCTGGCATGTTCTGCCTGATGTGAATACACATCATGAACATCCAGGTCTGTGCTCTCGTTGTATTATTAACCTCCCTACTGGTCAAGGCGAAGAGAGAAAATATGCCTAATCCACAACAGAAAGCGGGCCTGTTTCAATTCTACCCACACAATTTGCTGTGGGTGGGGTTATCTATTTTGGCGATTGTGTTAGATCAATGGACCAAGTGGATTGCCTCAACGCATCTGAATTATGCAGATCCGGTACCTGTGCTGCCTTTTTTAAATTGGACTTTATTGCATAACTATGGCGCAGCCTTTAGTTTCTTGTCCGATGCAGGCGGCTGGCAACGTTATTTCTTTACCTCACTTGCAGCTTTGGTTTCGGTGATTTTCGTATTTTGGCTCATGCGAATGCCGAAGAGCGTCACCATTTTGCCAATGGCAATTGCCCTGATTTTAGGGGGTGCTGTAGGAAATTTAATTGATCGCGTGACCTTGGGTTATGTGGTCGATTTTATTCATGTCTATTACAACAATAGTCATTTCCCTGCATTTAACCTAGCCGACAGTGCGATTACCTTGGGTACCATTTTGCTGCTCATAGATACGTTTTTCCTAGAAAAACATCGAATTCAACGTGCGGATGCGCAACACCATGAATGAAATTATTAATCCGAATGAAGAGACCCGCATTGAACAAGGTTCAAAAGTCGATCTTCATTTTTCCGTTGCCATTGAAAATGGTGTAGAAATTGACAATACCCGTAGCCGTGCTGAACCTGTCAGCTTGGTCATGGGCGATGGCAGTTTACTCCCTGGTTTTGAAAAAGCCCTGTTTGGTTTACGTGCGGGTGACCGTCGTACTGTCAGTCTTCCACCAGAAGATGCTTTTGGACCTTGGAATCCTGAAAACGTGCAAAAGTTTGACACCGTGAAATTTGAACAGCGTCCTGTTGAAGGGAACATGATCGAATTTGAAGACAAAGCCAAACAAAGCCTGTATGGCGTCGTTAAGACTGTCGGTGATGACATTACCGAAGTGGATTTTAATCATCCATTGGCGGGTAAAAATATTACCTTTGAAGTGGAAATCTTCAAAGTCACCCCTGCGGGTCAGCAAGGCGTGAAATTCATGTAAAAGCGAGCTTTTACAGCAATAAAAAAACCCTTCACATACGAAGGGTTTTTTTATACTCAAATGCTAAGTAGAAAGATTTGCCTTAACTTCAATCAGGGCATTGCATTCTTCAACGCATAGTCGATTAAGCGTCAACTAAGGGCGAATTTCTTTGAGTTCACGGCGAATAAAATGCTGAATCATTTCCCGATAAATCTGTTCAATTAAATCGGGATCAGTCCCCTGTTGTGTGGCCTGTTTTCGAACCTTGGCAATCACCTGCTCGACCCGTTCTGGGGATTGCACTTCATGTTCCGTCCGTTTAAAACGCACCGCCTGATCCACATAAAACTGGCGGGTAGTAATCAGTTCAATCAGGTGCTGATCAATCACATCAATTTTGTCTCGAACTTGCTCGAGTGACTCACATTTCTCTTTCTGCATTGGTTTTATCTTCTGGTATGGAGCGGGAGTAATCCGCTTCGTTTTCAATTTTATATTTTTCTTCTAACACATTACTAAAAATACTTTCAATCATCCAAACCCGATATAGACTATTAAATGTATAGCTTTGCCCATCGATCCGTAATTCCAGTACAGGAAAGTCAGGTTGTGACTTCATTTCACAGAGTACATCATTTTCTTTCAGCTGAGCCTGAATATCCTCATGTTTTACATCCTGTGGCTCTAAGCCCAACTCGCGTTGTAGCTCCAGATAATGCGCCTTAAAAGAAAGATCCTTACCTTGGGTCCACACCGCCTGCAAAATGCGATGCATCGCTTCGATACGCTGTTCTTCGGGCACACTATAATACAACTGTGCCATGGCAAAGGTGGCTTCTTTGGTTGGACGACAGAAAGGGGTAAATGCCACCTCGGTACGCTTAGATAACCGAGTCGCCAGACTCCAGTCAAACCAGTCCCGTCCCTGATAACTCAGCGGATAGACCGTTAACTGAATATTATAATAAGCAGCCAATTCCTCTTTAATATACGCCAACAGTAGCCACGAAATCGGGTCTTCTAGTGCGATATATAAGTCCAATTCTGGATCAAGCGCCTGAATTTCATTCAGTTCCTCAGCATCACTAATTAAATGCTCGCGCCATTCAATATGATTAATCAGGAAGATGGGATTACCCGTCAGTAATTTTTGTTGCTTTAAACGGCGGGTTAAACGTAGCAGATCATCGACTGCATGATATTTACGATCCGAAAATTCAAAATAGCTCGCCAGCACGGCATCATCATTAAACACCCGTTCTGGTAAGTGCTGTTCCTGATGATGTTTACTCGCCATGGCATATAAGGTGCGCAATTTTCCATATTGCTTTTGCCACAGCATATGAAAGACATCTTCCAGTAAATACAGGAAGTCCTGCCCTTGCAGCGGAGTGTTTCTTAGAATGGTTTCTGCTTGTGCAATCGCTTCTTGTGGTGGTTGTTCAGGGGTTTCATGGAAACTAAAACGATGTTGTTTCGATAAAATCTGTGCGTCATTCAGGCAGTAGTGTTGCCATTCCTGCGCCGACATTTGATTCGGCGGCTCAGGTATTTGGCTGGAAATAATGACTTTCAAAGGCTTGAGTTCATCACTCAAAATTTCTTCTAATTGCGGCAACTGCTGTACGGCCAGATAACTGTAGACATCATCCAAGCGTAGATGAATATTTAATCCATGTTCCGTGGGCAATACCTCTTGACGAGTTGGCTTTTGATAAAACCATCTCGATCGGATCGGATCGAACCAACGGCGTAACAGTGACATGAGTTGCCTCTAATCTAGAAATAGCGAGTGAAATTGTCTTCAATTCGCAGAAAAATAACCAGCACAGTGAACAGAAAGTCTTAAAATACAATAAGTCTCGAGCAAAACGTAGCACAATTCAAGACTAATTGTTCAATCCACCGCGATAGACTACAGTTCCAAGTTTAAATCGGTGACTGCACCCTTTTCTGCCCCAGTGGTGAGTTTAGCAAACTTCGCCAATGCACCGTGGGTATAATTGGGTTTTGGCTTGACCCAACGGTTTTGCCGTGCGGTAATTTCCTGCTCTGGAACATGCCAGGTCATTTCTCGGGTTTCCGCATTAATCGAAATCCGGTCTCCGTTTTGCACCAAGCCAATCGGACCACCTTCATAAGCTTCTGGGGTCACATGCCCAATCACGAAGCCATGGCTGCCGCCAGAAAAGCGTCCATCGGTAATCAGCGCAACCGAACTGCCGAGTCCCTTGCCAATAATCGCTGAAGTCGGCTTCAACATCTCTGGCATGCCGGGTCCACCTTTGGGTCCTACCCCACGAATCACCACCACTTCGCCCGCTTGGACTTCCCCTTCTAAAATCCCACGCATGGCACTGATTTCCCCTTCAAACACCCGTGCTGGACCTTCAAAATACAGACCTTCTTTGCCTGTAATTTTGGCGACAGCACCTGTCGGTGATAAATTGCCTTTCAGAATCACCAAATGTGAGTCTTTTTTAATGGGGGCATCAAAAGGCAGAATGATCTGCTGACCTTCAGGATAATCATCGACATCTGCCAGATTTTCCGCCAAAGTTTTACCCGTCACGGTTAAACAGGTTCCATCCAGCATGCCTGCATCGAGCATGCGTTTCATCAATGGCTGAATGCCACCGATCGCAATCAGTTCAGACATCAGGTATTTGCCCGAAGGACGTACATCTGCCACCACGGGAATCTCTGCCCCAATTCGTACAAAATCGTCCAGACTCAGTTCGACACCCGCGGTATGGGCCATGGCAATTAAATGCAGCACCCCATTGGTCGATCCCCCTAAAGCAATCAAAACTTTAATGGCATTTTCAAATGCCGCTTTGGTCATGATGTCGCGTGGCTTAATATCCAGCTTGAGTAGGTTCATCACCGCTTCACCCGCACGCTGACAATCCTGAATTTTATCTGCCGAGACCGCTTCCTGCGCTGAAGATCCGGGCAAACTCATGCCCAAAGCTTCAATGGCAGATGCCATGGAATTGGCAGTGTACATACCGCCACAAGAGCCAGGACCAGGCAATGCCACTTCTTCAATCTGTTTCACCTGAATAGCATTGATTTCACCTTTGGCATGCTGACCCACCGCCTCAAATACGGAAATCATATCAGTATGTCCTGCCCCTGGTTGAATAGTACCGCCATAAATAAAGATCGCAGGTCGGTTTAAACGTGCCATGCCCATAATGCAACCTGGCATGTTTTTATCACAGCCACCAATCGCAATCACGGCATCGTAAGCCTGACAACCCATCACCGTTTCAATGGAATCAGCGATAATTTCCCGTGAAAGCAGGGAATATTTCATTCCTTCCGTGCCATTGGAAATTCCATCCGAAATGGTGATGGTATTAAAAATAATGCCTTTACCGCCTGCGGCATTCACTCCCGACTCGACTTCCCGTGCCAAGCCATCAATGTGCATATTGCACGGCGTGACATTCGCCCATGTCGAGGCAATCCCAATAAATGGACGTTCAAAATCGGCATCCTGAAAGCCAGTGGCGCGCATCATGGAACGTGCAGGTGCATTTTCAATGCCTGCATAGACGGGCGCTGAATGTTCACGGATATTGTCTTTACTCATTATATTTGTCCTTGGTGCTGGCTAGGTATGCGCGACAGTCTTGGTTATTTCTTCTATTTTTTAGTGTATAGAAAGTAAGCGGGAGATAAAAGTACAATGATTTTTTGAAACATTGACTCAGAACCCAGCAACCTTTCCATGGACTTAACCGTTTTATTTTTGAATCTATTATGTTGTCTGAGACACCATCGTGCTCACTAGAGAACGTTTAAATAAAAAAAGCACCCCAAATGGAGTGCTTTTTTAATCTGTAAAAGAATTACAAATTAGATTTCACGTACTGCGCCTTTTGAAGCGCTGGTGGTATGCATGGCATACGCCTTTAATGCTTTAGACACTTTACGTGGACGCGGTTCAGCAGGCTGCCAACCTTTCGCTTCTTGTACTTCACGGCGCGCTGCCATCGTTGCTTCGTCCACCGCTAAGTGAATAGTACGGTTTGGAATATCGATTTCGATACGGTCGCCATCTTCCACCAAGCCAATCGCACCACCTTCAGCTGCTTCTGGTGAAACGTGACCAATGGAAAGACCTGATGAGCCACCAGAGAAACGACCATCCGTCAACAAGGCACAATCTTTACCCAAACCTTTCGACTTTAAGTAACTGGTTGGATACAACATTTCTTGCATACCCGGACCACCACGTGGACCTTCGTAACGAATCACGACCACATCACCTGCGGTGATTTTGCCACCCAAAATTGCCTCTACCGCCGCATCTTGGCTTTCAAATACACGTGCTGTGCCGTTGAATTTCAAGATCGAATCATCAACACCTGCTGTTTTAACGATACAGCCTTCAAGTGCAATATTGCCGTAAAGTACAGCCAAACCGCCATCTTGAGAGAAAGCATGCTCAGCATTACGAATGACACCGTTGTTACGGTCACCATCTAAACGAGAGTAATAACGATCTTGTGAGAATGCAGTTTGCGTTGGTACGCCACCCGGTGCTGAACGGAAGAATTGATAAACATCTTCGTCTTCAGTACGAATGATGTCCCATTTATCTAAGGCATCTTTTAAAGTTTTTTCATGTACTGTCGGTACAGAAGTATCGAGCAAACCTGCACGATCCAATTCACCCAAGATCGACATAATGCCACCTGCGCGGTGAACATCTTCCATATGTACATCTTGTTTTGCAGGAGCAACTTTACACAGTACCGGCACTTTACGTGACAAACGGTCGATGTCGGTCATGGTAAAGTCAACTTCTGCTTCATTTGCTGCTGCCAATAAATGTAGCACTGTATTGGTTGACCCCCCCATTGAAATATCAAGGGTCATGGCATTTTCAAATGCAGCTTTGCTGGCAATTGCACGTGGTAACAAGCTGTAATCATTTTGTTCGTAATGGCGTTTGGTGATTTCAACAATCAACTGACCTGCTTTTTCGAATAATTTTTTACGATTCGCATGCGTCGCCAAAGTTGAACCATTACCTGGAAGTGATAAGCCCAAAGCTTCGGTTAAACAGTTCATGGAGTTTGCAGTAAACATACCTGAACATGAACCACAAGTCGGACATGCTGAACGTTCGTATTCAGCTACTTCTTCGTCTGTGAAACTGTCATCTGCCGCTACAATCATCGCATCGACAAGGTCAATCGCGTGTTCGTTGCCACGAATTTTAACCTTACCCGCTTCCATCGGACCACCAGACACAAACACTACTGGAATGTTTAAGCGCATAGACGCCATCAACATGCCTGGGGTAATTTTGTCACAGTTCGAAATACACACCATGGCATCGGCACAGTGTGCATTCACCATGTATTCCACCGAGTCCGCAATCAAGTCACGCGATGGTAATGAATACAGCATGCCATCATGCCCCATCGCAATACCATCATCGACTGCGATGGTATTAAATTCTTTGGCTACACCACCTGACGCTTCAATTTGACGAGCCACAAGTTGACCTAAGTCTTTTAAGTGGACGTGACCTGGAACAAACTGGGTGAATGAGTTGACTACCGCAATAATCGGTTTACCAAAATCCTCATCTTTCATCCCTGTTGCGCGCCATAAGCCACGCGCACCCGCCATGTTTCTTCCGTGTGTCGATGTTTTTGAACGATAATCAGGCATTTGCATTTCCAACAAAGTTTGTGCTTGATATGAATCTGCGATTCACTCTGGCTAAATAAGACTGACAGATCATCTTGAATCAGTCGAAATATAGGCAACATCATACTACAGCGAAGTGTTCAACAGACAACCAGCATTCAACTTTCCTGCATTCAAACAACACAGGCTATATTCCGACACATGATCTCAAAGAGAACTTGAATGAAGCTACTATAAACCGAACACCACCGATTAAATACAAAACTTTCATGAATATTTTTTTAATTTTGCATAACTAAAAGTTTATAAAAATCTGATCCAATCCTATTCCTTTACCCAGAACTGAACCTGACCAAGCTGAATGTTACAGCAGATGTCGTGCATTCGGCTTGGCGTTGGTTTTCGCATATAATAGGCGCAAGTTTCTATGGAATTTGATGTGTGAAAATCATCTTTGCCGGTACACCTGAATTTGCGGCTTGTGCTTTGGCTGCTTTACTGAAAACAGAACATGAAATTGTGGCGGTATACACCCAACCTGACCGCAAAGCGGGTCGTGGACAAAAACTCACTGCATCTGCGGTGAAACAGTTGGCACTGGAACATAATCTGCCGGTATATCAACCGCTACACTTCAAATCTTCCACTGAAGAAGGCTTAGCAGCACAACAACAATTAAAAGATTTAAATGCCGATGTCATGGTGGTGGCTGCGTATGGCTTGATCTTGCCGCAAGTGGTACTCGATACGCCTAAATATGGCTGCCTGAATATCCATGGTTCATTGTTACCGCGCTGGCGTGGTGCTGCACCGATTCAACGTGCCATTGCCACTGGCGATACAGAAACAGGCGTGACCATTATGAAAATGGCGGCAGGTTTAGATACGGGCGACATGATGTACAAAACCTACTGCCCGATTGAAGCCAGCGATACCTCTGCCACCCTGCATGACAAACTGGCGCTACAAGGTGCTGAAGCGATTGTTGCGGTGTTGGAATCTGAACAAACTTTGCAGCAGTATTTAGAGCAGCGTGAAGTGCAAGATGAAGCACTGACCGTATATGCACATAAACTCAGTAAAGCCGAAGCACAAATTGATTGGTCTCAAGACGCTGTCGCGATTGACCGTAATATCCGTGCGTTCAATCCTTGGCCTGTTGCCTATATTGCTTTAGATGAAAGCAATAATCTGCGCGTTTGGGGCTCACTTCTTTCGAATCAGACGGTTACGCAACAAGCTGCTGGTACGATCTTGGCAATTGATAAACAAGGCGTACATGTGGCTTGTGGTAATCAGCAAGCTGTTTGCCTCACTCTGTTACAATGGCCGGGTGGTAAGCCATTAAATCCTGTGCAGATTGCACAAACTCAAAAACTGACTATTGGACAAATTTTATAATGAGACCATCTCCCAACGCCTCGGGTAAGACTTTAAACTTACGTGCTCAGGTTGTTAAAACGTTGTTGGCTGTCCAAAATGGTCAATCACTGGCGTCGGTTCTGCCACAACAAATGGCGATTGTGTCTGACAAAGACCGTGCCTTGTACCATGAATTAGTACTTGGCTGTTTACGCCAATGGCACGCACTTAAACAAGTGACTTTACCGTTGTTGTCTAAACCTCTGGACAACCAAGTGGTTGAAACCTGTTTATACGTTGGTTTATATCAATTGCTCTGTACCCGCGTTGCAGCCCATGCCGCTATTTCTGAAACAGTTGATGCAACCAAACAATTGGGTATGGAAAGCTTAAGTGGTGTCGTGAATGCCATTCTGCGCCGTGCAACACGTGAATCAGAACAATTCTATGATGTCCTAGAGCAGGCATCGAATTTACCGAGTTGGTTATCCAAACGTTTGAAAAAAGACTGGGGCGAGCAGCTGGCTGAAATCAGCTACGAGCTTAAACAAGTTGCACCCTTAACTTTGCGTGTTAACACCTTACAAGTCAGCCGTGACGAATATCTTGAAATTTTAGAAGATGAAGGCATTGAAGCACACCCATGTGAACTTTCAAATGTCGGTATTGTGCTTGATGAAAGTATTCATATCCCAAGCCTGCCTGGTTTTGAAGCGGGTGGTTTTTCAGTACAAGATGAACATGCTCAACTTTGTGCAACATTATTGCCAGACTTGAATGGCAAATTTGTGATTGATGCTTGTGCAGCACCTGGCGGCAAAACGGCACATATTTTAGAGAAATATCAGCCGAGAAAACTAATCGCGCTGGATCAAGATGAAAAACGCTTAAAACGGGTCGCTGAAAACTTAGAACGTTTGGCTTTAAACGATGTACCTGTTGAAATTATCACGGCCGATGCTGTGAAATGGACATCACCTGAGCTTGCAGATTGCATCATCCTCGATGCACCCTGTTCAGCCATTGGTGTAATCCGTCGCCATCCTGATATTCGTTTATTGCGTCAGTCGAGTGATATTGCCCAAACGGTTCAGCTACAAAAGCAAATTCTTGAAAATATGTGGCAACAACTTAAAGTGGGCGGCACAATGCTGTATATCACCTGCTCAATTTTAAAAGCAGAAAATGAACAGCAAATGGTCGACTTCTTTGCTCAACATCCTGATGCCAAAGAGCAGCCGATTCAAGCCGATTGGGGCATTGCACAAAGTTATGGCCGCCAACTGCTACCAGCCGCAGGCAAAGGTGACGGTTTTTATTATTGTTTAATTGAAAAAACGGCTTAATGCCAAAAGGGAATAGAAACGCAGGTTTCTGTTCCCTTCACTGATGCTTAACTGACAAACTTAAACAGCACCAAACTCAACGCTAAACATGCCATTCCTGTAACTAAACCATAGACTGTTTCATGCCCTTTCGCGTATTTCTTGGCGGTTGGGAGCAATTCATCCAAAGCCAAATACACCATCACCCCGCCAATAATGCCAAATACCGCGCCATAGACACTAAAACTCAAATACGGTGCCAAAATAAAGTAACCAATCATCGCCCCTAAAGGCTCGGCTAGCCCTGAAACAAAACTGGCAATTAATGCGGAACTTTTTTTCTGTGTGGCCATATAGACAGGCAAAGCGATTGCAATCCCTTCAGGAATATTATGAATACCAATCGCAACCGCCAAAGGTGCACCCAATGCTGGGCTTTCCAACGTTGCAAAGAAAGTCGCCAAGCCTTCTGGAAAGTTATGTGCAGTAATCGCAAATAAAGTCAGTAAGCCCGTGCGTAATAATTGTTGTTGATTGATGCCATGCGCACTCTGTTCTTCGATGGTTTCATGGGGATTGGGAATACAACGGTCTAGAATTAAAACCAAAATCACCCCGAGTAATAAGGAGAACGTGCCAAGGGCATAACCTGTTTTATCATCAAAAGCTTGGCTAAAAGAATGAATCGATTTATTCAGGATTTCCGTCAAGGAAACATAAATCATCGCGCCAGCAGAAAATGCCAAACCAAACGAGAGTACGCGATAACTGGGCTTTTTAAAGAACAAGACCAAAGCACCACCCAAAACTGTTGCCAGTCCTGCGAGAAAGGTCACACCAAATGCAACCCAAACTTGATACGGCAATAGAGGATCCATACCGTCATGCTCTTCAAATAAGAAAGCCACCATCTTAAATGATAATGGCTTTCATTTGCATATGCTCAGTATTTACTGAAACAATTTATTTACAATGTGTGCTGATCTTTCACTTCTTCCAGCACATCATCGAGCTCTTCAGGGTGCTTCATCAAATGAGCGATGGATAAAGCCAAGCCGCCCCATAAGAACGTGATCGAAATAATCATCATTATGATTGCAGAAGTATTCATGCTGGTCTCCTATCGATCTTTCATCTTGCTGAGTACGGTTGCAACGACAGCACAGAAAATCACGCTGCCCCATCCAAACACACCTTGCAAGCTCATGCTGTAAGTGTCGTAACCATTCTTCACTAAGTTGAACAGGGTCATTCCTAGTGTAGTAATTAAGATAAAAGTCGTAATTACAGTTAATGTAAATGCCCAACCTTTACCTAATTGAATGGTTGATACACGGTTTACATGATCACGAAGCTGAATCAATGCAGAGCGCTTAAACCAAGCGATACAGATAATGGATGCCAATGCACCGCCCACAATACCAATGTTATTGATAAAGTGGTCAATAATATCCACCAGTTTAATCGCATTTACGCTAGAGAAAATACTGATAGAAACCAGTGCACTTCCGCCACCCACAATCGATACAGCTTTGGCACGGCTCCATTTCAATTTATCTTGCATAGCAGCAATTGGAACTTCCAAAATACTCACCATGGAAGAAATACCCGCAACAAACAATGACGAGAAGAATAAGAAACCGAATAGGTCAGCACCCGCACCCAAGCTCGAAATAATTTTCGGGAAGGCAATAAATGCAAGACCAATACCACCACTCACGACATCTTTAACTTCTGAACCAGCAGCATGTGCCATAAAGCCCAATGCAGCAAAGATACCAATACCGGCCAAGATTTCAGTAGATGCATTGGCAAAACCAACGATCAAACCTGAACCCGTCAAGTTGGTTTTTGGTTTTAAATATGATGAATAGGTCACCATAATACCGAAGCCAACAGACAGCGAGAAGAACGTGTGACCATAGGCTGCGAGCCATACCTTATAGTCCATCATTGCAGACCAGTTCGGGGTAAAGAACGCATTTAAGCCCTGTGCCGCACCTGGTAAACGCAGTGCTTGAATAACAAGGAATGAGAATAAAACGAATAACAAAGGCATGAAGATTTTATTCGACAGCTCCACCCCTTTCTTCACACCACCAAACAAGATGATCAGTGTCAATGCCCAAATCCCAACAATTGGCCAGAATAGATGGCTGACAAACTGGAAATCGATGCCTGATGCTTTAGACGTTTCTAAGTAGGTATTAAAGAAGAAACTCTCAGGATCACTGCCCCATGCTTGACCAATGGAGAAGTAAACATAGCTTCCTGCCCACGTGAGTACGCTGGCATAGTACAAGCCAATAATGATACAGACACACACTTGCCACCAACCTAAGGTTTCACCGCCTTTAAATAAAGCACGATACGCTTTGGGTGGAGAGTTGTTGCTACGATGCCCGACTGCATAATCCAAGAATAACAGTGGTAGACCTGCAGTAATCAATGCAAGTAAATATGGAATAAGGAACGCGCCGCCACCATTTTCATAAGCAACGTAGGGAAAGCGCCAAATATTACCTAAACCTACAGCCGAACCTACGGCTGCAATAATAAAACCAGATCGTGACGTCCAGTTTTCACGAGAATCTGCCATGAAACACACCTAAACCTTGGGGTAACTTGATTGCTGCTTGTTATACGGATTAATATGGCTAGCAAAAAAGATACCATTCAAAAATCTTTTTGTTGTTTGATTTAGCTTCCACCTTTTGGGTGTCTCGTTCTAAATTGCAAACAGATGAAATGCACACAAAATCTTGGTTAAAGTCTTTCGGATTGTTTTCACCTCTTAATAATTGAACAATACTCACTTTTGTTATTTTTTGCTGTAATTTCTGGATGAAAGTTCATCCTTTTGTATTCTATTTTTAATCAATTGATCAAAATATAACTCGTTATTTGCGATATTTTTAAAAATAGATTAACAAAGCCCAAAATGCAAGAACTATCAAATACTGGAAAATTATTCTAATTTATCGCTCAATTTTGCTTACATTTTAAGCAAAACTTAATTCATAGAATCTAAGCCACTTTGGCTGGATATAAAAGTATTAAAATAACCAGTCTATACCACGATTCTTCATTGTTTTGCTTCATTCATCTCGCACTGAAAAGTGGAATCCAAAAAAAAATTCAGCGTAGAAAATACTGATGTGATCAACTTAAGGTTTTTATCCAGAAATCAGAAATATAGCTCAAGTTACATCACCTCCGGTCTAGACTTTTATGTAAAAAAGCACTTTGACTACTGCATCTTTGTTCACATCGCTATATCATTCTTCCAAATACAATCGAATAACTCTTCTTTTCAACGTTTTTAACACCAAGACACAGCACAATATAGGATAAAAGCATGAAAGTAACACAAGCAGGATTACTGACATTAGGTGTAGCTTTGAGTGGTTTAGCTCAAGCTGATTTGGTCGCACTCAAAGGTGATATCAGTTATTGGGCATATGATGGCGATGCACAAATGACCAATACTGCTCCAGGAACTAAAGAAAAGCTGGACAATGATGGTGCAGTTCAATTTTCAGTCGCTTTAGAGCACCCAGTTCCAATTATTCCAAATGCCAAAATTCGCTATGTGAATTTGGATACTGAAACCAAGAGCAGCTTATTAGGACAACCTGACTATTCCGTTAACCTCGATCATGCCGACTTCATTCTTTATTATGAAATTTTAGACAATGTGGTTGATCTAGATATCGGTGCGGGTGCAACCACCTTAAACGGTGACATCACCAATTACGCTGGTCAGCGCGTAGATATCGATGAAACTTATCCAATTATTTACGCTACTGTTGGCGGAAAACTGCCTTTTACGGGTCTAAGTGCAAAAGCGGAAATGACGTATAGCAACTTTGATGATGCACAATTAACGGATGCTTTGGCGGAAATCCAGTATAACTTTATCGACAATATGTTGGTCGATGTCGGTCTGAAAGCAGGTTATCGTATTTTTACGGTTGATTTAGATGACTACAGCCGTAACGATATTAAACTTGAATTTAAAGGTCCTTATATCGGTTTAGATGCACATTTTTAATCTAACTATCGCTTCAAAAAGCTGAATGTTGATCATTCAGCTTTTTATTTGCCCTTAACAATACTTCAATCATAATCACGAAATGACGCCGGTGATGTTGCTATCGTGCTATGGATCACGGTTTCAAAATCGGTCTTTAAGCATACTTTCTATTTCGAATAACTGATCATTATACAAATGTATGATCGCGAGGCTTTCTTGAACAGAATATATACGCAAAGAGCCTATCCCGTGCATAAAACTCCTTTCCATACTCGTTTTAGAAAGTTAAACCATACTCAAATTAATCTTAGCAACTTAGTTCCCTTGTATCTCTCATCTGTACTTGATGATAGGTATCAGAAGATAGCCTGCGTTGTATTTTGCATGCTCATATTGCGATGCAACCCTGTAGGTTTTGGCTTACAGTAAGCAACGCGATTTACGCCTATGCCCTCAGTGCATATCAGCATAATATAAGCATATACAGAGACAGGAAGTTTCTTTAAATAAGAATAAATATCGCAGGAAGCGTCGTAATTAACAGGAGTTGATTACAAAATACCACATACAGAAAAGCCCCCGTCAGGATGATGGGGGCTTTTCTTTGTATTTATTAATACTAAAAATCATCAATATTTGAGATGCTTAAACATTACAGAATACTTCTATTCATTAAAGTAATTCATATTGACTCACTATATTAGGCTACCTAACATCTAAGACGCTTGAATCATCTTTGGAAACTCATTTTGTTGCACTCACAACCACAACATCATTTACTCAACTTAAAACAATCAACACGAATTAAAATGGCTTTGGCTGCATTGGGCTTGCTAATTCTTTCAGGCTGTTCCAGTTTGGGTGGTAGTTCTTTAGAAAAGCGTGCAACCAAACTCTCTACAGGTATTCAAAAGGCTTACGCCGTAGATTCAGCTACAGCAAATCGAGTTGCACCGATGATTGTGCAAAGTGCTGAACAATATCAAGTCGATCCTTTGCTAATTGCAGCGATGATTCACCAAGAATCCAGCTATCGAAACTATGCCATTTCACCAGCAGGCGCAGTGGGTTTAACGCAAGTGATGCCTTCTTATTGGCAACAAACTTGTCCAGGTGATTTATTTGAAGAAGCCAGTAATATTAATTGTGGCACCTACATTTTAGCGAGATATAATCAATCCGCAGGCAGTTGGAAAAAAGCCCTCGCCTACTATAATGTCGGTCCTACTGGCTATGAGTCGAGCTGGAAAATGCGGCGCCAAGGCAAAAAATATGCACAACAGGTGAAACAACACGAAGAAAAATTAAAAGGCTCATTCTAAATTCATGCCTTATTAAACTTGATAAGCCCAATTTCATATTGGGCTTTTCTCAGAGTTCCTGATTTATAAGCTTTTTAAATACTCAATCACGGCTTTATTTTCAGCCATTTCTGCGAGTTCAAGCGCGGTATATTCAGAACGATAATCGATTCTCGCCCCTTTGCTAACCAGCAACTTCACGACATCTAAATGATCATTCTCCGCTGCAGCTTGTAAAGCGCTATAACCTTCTTCATCTGTTTGATTCGGGTCAGCACCATCAAATAATAATTGTTCAACTTGATCGACATCCCCTAAAGACGACCAATACACAAGCTCTGGGAGATGAAGTTCTTCATCATCTTCGGGGATCTGTGAGAAAGAGTTCAGTTTCATATGATATAACCATTCTAGTTTTCACTCTCAAACCACAATTAAAACCTAAATTTCGTGACTGTTCTACCTGTAAATTTTAATAACAGCTAAAGCTTAAAATAAGCTCAATGCCAATATGCCTAACAACTCTAAACTTGTATTCGGCTGTGTCTATTTCTTTGCATTCACTTGTACAAGAACAATTCTCTCCTCTTCAAGATTTCACCGCTGATTTTACGCCATCACTTGAAAATCTGACTTAAGTGAAAAGATGAAATCCAAGGGATAGTAAGCCTTCATTTTTAATCTTCTCAACAAGTGTCACAAAGCATGTACGTGCTGCGTCTTTGGTATCCGAGCAATCTTGAATCGTAAATCCCGCATCAACCTAGTCCTTACGAAGCTCAAATGGCTCGACCAAAAAACGACTCTCTTGTGTTTTGCCCAAGGTACAGGACAAAGCACAGTCCCAGATGGACCAGCAAGAACATCATAAAGCAAGTGTGCTACCTGACTTTAGCACTCTGTACATTTCTTTATAGAACTGCTCCTTATCGGGAATGTTCATCGCTACATGTTGTGTCCAAATAACATCGAGGGTCTAATCATCAAATGGAAGTTCCGTCGTATCACCTTGATGAAAATCAACAAAATACTTAAGGTTTGTTCGAACAGAAAGCATCTTCGCAGCCTGACAGTATTCGTCTATCAGATCAATACCTGTGACATGACAGTCAAACACTTCAGCTAAACATCGTGAAGTTCCGCCTATGCCACTGCCAACATTAAGTACAGGTATGCTTTGTTCAAGCCCGACTGCTCGTGCTAATTCGATTGTCGCAACTCTGCCACGAATATGAAATTAATCAATCAGAGCTAAATCCTCAGGTGTCAGGCAGTGAACATCTTGACCTGCTTTTTCTAGTGCAGCTAATATAATCTCATCCAAGTTCACACGAGTATGATGCGTTTGGATGACATCATTGCCATCAGGATTCATTGATGAGACCTCCTCATCAAAATGTTAACTTTGCTTCACCATTGATTTAAATCATGCAGTTTATTTTTAAAATCACAACTTTAGTTTTTAAGCTTAGTCTAATCATTTCAATTAAAACAGCAATAATATCAATCAACTAACCACTTAATAGATGATTGATAATCAGCAAAATTTTTTATTTCGCCAGAGATAAACCAATTTCCAATCTTAGCCACTAATTTTTGCCATTTTTTTTCACCATAGATCGCAACTTTATCTATGTTAAAACCAATTTTTAAACCTAGCTTAAAATCATCCCAAACTGCTTGTGGCTCCCATCCTGAAAACTCAGTTATATCGACCAGTATTTTGATGTGTTCAGAGTTAATCTCTTTAAGGCTAGATTCTAAAGCTGAAATAATTTCCTCATAATCATGATGGATTAACTTTCCAGTAACTTTTAATAGCAAAATTGACTCTGAATCGATAGTTTTAACAGCTATCCTAATTCCGTGATTCTCTTTACTCATAGTAGCCACCTCGTTCTAAAATTTTCTAATACAGCATAGAAAGTACAGAAAATAAGATTGGATAACCTTACATTCATTAATTTTGCCCTTTTTGAGTTTTTTGTGGAGTTATTCTAGTTACAGCGGGTTTTAATTCTGTATTTTTCTTATTCCCGACAATAAAAAAACACCCCCTTCTTAGTAGAAGGGGGTGTTTTTAGAATTAATGAGCTGGCGATGACTTACTCTCACATGG
>NZ_JAKVIM010000009.1 GCF_022601715.1 Acinetobacter zhairuonensis
TACCCATGTGAGAGTAAGTCATCGCCAGCTCATTAATTCTAAAAACACCCCCTTCTACTAAGAAGGGGGTGTTTTTTATTGCCTATCAAAAAATCCCCACGCTTCACTCTCGTTTAAAGACGTAATGATGCTAAGAAAACATTAAAAGAGATAAGTGAGAAAAGATAAAACTATTTTGTAATCCATTATTCTTGTGAGTCTTTTATGACATTCAAGATGCTCGTACTCCTAGAATTACTTCAATTGCTAATTGAACAACAAATCAAACACATTCTTTTTCAATTCATAAAATAGCTGAGCAAAAGAAAATAAAATTTGAAATGATTGCTGACACTTATAATGATTTAGAAATAGGGATGCTAAAAGAATTTTTTGAGTATTTAGAAGCCCATTGAGTAAATAATTATATTCATTGGAATATGAGAAATATTAATTTTGGATTTCAAGCTATTGAACACCGTTATAAAGTATTAGGTGGGAAGCTTTATATCGTAGAAGACGATAGAAAAATAGATTTGGCTAAATTATTGATAAATATATAATATTTAATATTTATCTCATGGTAAACATGGGTGGTTACATACGATTTGTCAAATTAACTCTATTAAGGCTAAAGATATGCTAAACGGTAAAGAGGAGGTTTTAGCATCTCAAAATCAAGAATATATAAAACTTCATCCATCTACTTTGCGATAAGTAGATATCATGTCTAACTTACTTGAGAGGACTTTAGATGGTTCTCTGAAAACTGAAGCTAATTGAATGGATAAAAATGGTATCCATCCTATAGTTTTAATAGAATTAGCTAAAGAACATTGGGTTGTAACGTTAATTTTAGGTTCTATAACATTTGCTGGAACAATAAAAACATTATTTTTTTAATTACAGTGTGATTCTTAAAACTTGAGCTACTTATTTGTGACTTAAATCTTTCTCCTCATTTCCTGAGCTGGTCTATTTAGCATCTCTTGTTGATGTTGAATAAGTTGAGCAATTATTATTAGAGCATGCGGATCTAAACCAAGCTGATGATGAAGGTTATAGCATGTTGGAGTGTGCGGCTGAGGGCGATGATTTGGCAACAATGAAGTTATTTGATAAATGGGACTAACTCCTAACAAGGACAACTGACTGCACTATAGTAAGCATAAAAGGCAGCATATATTAATGTGGTTTTAAATTTTAAATGTCTTTAATAATCTGCAAAAATTACTAATACAAAGAAGCCCTATCATTTAGATGAGGCTTCTTTAAATTCAGCTTTTAATTCTCTTTAACATATATCAGAAATTAGAAATGCGGCTACTGGCTGTCTTGAGCGAGTAGAGTAGCTGACCAAGTAAAACATCTTTCTCAGTTAAGGTCACAATAATCAATGGGTGTTTACTTGAAGGAATCGAGGTGAGGATGGCTTTACCATTATCTGCATCTAAAGTGATGGACTGACAGCCTTCTAAGTGAATTTCATTCATAAATGCTGCAACCATTGCCAAGATTGAACTGCTGACTGCTGCAAGTTTAGTGCTATTATAACTATCCTTTTTATGCACGTGCTCTAATTCAAAACCATCTGTGCTACAGAGCATGACGTAATTAACACCACGAACATTCATGAGCAGGTCTTGCATTTCCTCTTTGGCAAATTGAATTAACTCTTTGGGTGCGGTGCGGCTTTGCTCTAAAGTAAACATATAAAACCTTTATGATGGTTAATTGGCAATATTGGAGTTAACTTCAATTGAAGTAATGAGTGCTTCTAACAACAGCAAAACATCATCTTTTTTACGTGCATCAATAAAGAACAGTGGGGCAAATAATTCATGCTGCAACAACCAGTCTTTATAAATACCAGTAGATTTTGCGGACTCCGAGATCAGATCAGTATGTGTAATCCCAATGGCAATGTTGTCGGTGAAGTTCTGAAAGCTCTCCAAGTAGCTTTCTAGTTCTTGAATAGGATGATCGGAATGATGATCAATTAAGATGACAGCGCCAATCGCCCCTTTGGTAATCGCTGACCAAATAAAGTCAAAACGACTTTGTCCTGGGGTCCCATAGAGTCCAATGGTGACATTATCCTCTATAGTGATTTCGCCATAATCAATACCAACAGTTGTCTCCATCTTACTATGGCGTTCTGAGTCGGTGTTAAATGCTTCTGTATGTAGTACTGGAATTTCTGATAATGATTTTATGGCTTCAGTTTTACCAGCTCCCATACCCCCTGCAAATACAATTTTAAACCGTTGTAAAATCATAATATTTTCCTATATCCCCAATTTTTTTCTTAATTTTCCAAAGAAACTTTTAATCAATCCTGTATCTTCGGTCGCTGCTGGAGCTTCTGGTGGATTAAAGTGCTTATCCCAAATATTGATTTTGGAAATATTATTGGTCGCAATATTCGCAGCAATAAATCGCTGCACTGTTTCTAATGGAATGTTGAGTTGAGTGGCTATTTTTGAAACTTTCCCTCCTTGAATAAAGCAGCTTGAAAGTTGGAAGATAATCTTTCGATCTGCATCAAGCGGAGGTTTTGGCCACATATGTATTTTGAAATGCCCATCTTCAGGTGCCATTTCTTTTAAGAATAATGGGGAATCCCAAAAAAATTGCCAGAGCCAGTCACTGAGAATATAGGCTTGTTTGCGTGATACTTTCATAAAGCTACTGGTACTGGCAATGTCATAGTCAAAACCTGAATCAGTAAAAGCTTGTTCTCTTTCAGTGTTTAACCATGCAATATTGTTTTGCACATCAATAATGGCAATCGTGCCGAGGGTATCAAACAAATGGAGTTTGGAATGACGCTCTTTGTCGAGCATCTTGTTAAAGTATTCGAGTTTATAGGGTGTTTTCTTTGGGTTCACTTCAAAGAATTGTTCATGATGTTCTGTAATATTGGCGTTCAGCAGATGCTGTAATATCCAGTCAGAAAAACTCTGAGGATTAACGATAGGTAGAGATAAAGTGTTTTCCTTTATTAAATTTTCATTGGCTGTATTTTTTGTGATTTTAAGCCAAGGAAAGTTTCGGCTTTGGATAATTTTTTGAATGCCGTCAGTGTCGTAGAAATTTTCATGGATGAATAAGCAGTCAATGGTGGGATCAGCTGCTGTACTCCATTTAATTTCATACTGTTGTGGAATGAGATTACGTAGCTGGGTTTTAAGCTCCTCTGAATGATGAATACTTAAGCCAGTTATCGCAATATTAAGATATTGCTCAGTCATACTATCTCTACACGTCTTACAAGTTAAAAATCATAAATCAGGCCAGGTTCCCCCTTGGCTAGATAAACCAGTCAAAGGGGAGGGTCAATTATGCAAAATCTAACCCTTTTTCATAGCTTTTCAGTTCATGACGCGCCATGGCTAAATTCGCCTTTGAACGTTCTAGAACAAGATACAAGAACAGTTTTTCATTCCCTTCCAGTGGACGGATCAAATGGTACTGCTTACCCAGAGTGATCAATATGTCTTCAATGCTGTCATTCAAATTCAGGGCATTTGCCACTCGACGTTTTGAACGCACAACCTCTGTATTGCCTGCAGCAGCCAACTCAAGGTCAATATCTCCTCCACCTTGTGTTGCCAATGCTAAACCGCTTTCTCCATCAACTAATGCTGCTGCATGGAAACCATCGATATTCGATAATGCCTCTAATGATACTCTAGCCATATTGATTCTCTTATGTTTTTTTAAAATTTTGATTGTTTTAACTTGGTATCAAGTCAATTTGATTATATGAATGGCTGCAAAATATTATCAATCTAAATTATTTTTGCTGTTAAAGTGAGGGGACAGTTTTTGTAAAAATCAGATGGTTTCACTCAACTTTAATGTGACCCTATTCTCGTATTGAAGATGGAAATATGAATAAGCATATAAATCTGATGGTCAGAATCTGAGGGTAAGGAAAATGTAACATTGTGTAAATTTTATCGTGTAATCAAAATTAAACTGTGTGTAAATTAGAATTGTTGATGAATATTTGAGCGTTAATTCTTATTTTTAGGTAGAAATGAAGATGATTGCGAGTGAATCATCTTCATGTATTAGGGATTAAGCAAACATTTGGGTCGCTGCTGAATAAAGTACCCATAGAATTGCCAAAGCCACCACTGGCTCTAAAACTTTTGCCCAAGTCGGCACTGCTGTTTTTTCAACTTCAGCTACTTGTTCATGGTGTTCTACTGCATTTTGATGAACCATTTGATTAAACTCCTTCATAGTCTCCTCTAATGATATCTCTTCTTCAGGGATCGGTTTAGAGCCTTTGAGTTCTGTTAGTTCATTTGTTGACCAGATCCAGTCCTCAGCTTGTCCAGATAAATGTTCAACTTGACCTGTGATCAATTCACGTAAGCCTTTGATGCCATAATTACCTGTATCATCCAATTGTTTAAGCTCTGCCAATTGTAGAGACAATACCTCAGTCATGGTGTGTTCAAATTCAGGCTTGGTCAGTTTAGAGTGATTTTGGTCAGACGTTGTGAGGTGGCGCGCAATATCGACTACATAGAGTTGATCTTGCGATTGAATTTCTTGGTAGAGTTTATTTTCATCGGTACGCCATAAGGTGATTAGCTTACCCAGACTCAGCGTGTTGATTTCAAGCAAATGAGATTTACGCTCACTTGGATCATACTGATTCAGAAGCTCAGGCTTTTGAATGTGAATTTGCTCTGCAAAATATTGTACTAAGTCAAAAGCCATTATTACTTCCTCTTGTTCTAGTCTAATAACCTCAAGCTTGGCTTTTTCTTGGGTTGTTCTTCGTTTTGTTCAGGTTCAGATTTTAAATCATCTTGCTGAATTTGAATATTTTCATATTCATTCGGGTCAAAAAATAAGCCTTGCCCATTTTCACGTGCATAGATGCCTAATACTGCATATAGTGGCACATAAATATCACGAGATACACCACCAAAACGTGCAGAGAAGGTAATCGCATCGTTACTCATATGCAGCTGGTGGACCGCATGCGGCACTATATTCAATACAATCTGACCATCTTGAATGAATTGTTCAGGCACCCGAGTATTTGGCTGAGTTGCATCGACCAGTAAATAAGGGGTTAAGTTGTTATCACAGATCCATTCATAAATGGCACGTGCCAAATAAGGGCGTGTTGGGCTTAATTTAATTTCCTGTTCAGACATTATCCATTACTCGGTTATATCGATAAAAATTTGCTATAGCGATTTTTTTCCTGCAGGGTCAGGGATTTGATGAATGCAGGACGTTGGAAGATACGTTGGCAATACAACAAGATCGGACGGCACAACTTATGGGGTAGCTCGATACCCATAGAATCTAACCGTAAGAAAATTGGTGCCAACATACAATCTAAAATTGTAAAGTTATCCGACATAAAATACGGATAGTGCTGGAAGAGAGGGGTCAAAGAGATCAGGGTATCTCTGAGTTTTTTCTGAGCTTTATGCTGTTCATTCTTATTTAGGGTATCGGGATGGCGCAGCATAATATCGGCAAGTTTGAGCCAGTCTTGTTCAAAGCGCCAGATATATTGGCGCTGTTCTGCACGCGGTGCAGGTGCATCGGCATAGAGTTTATTTTGACGGTAGCGATCGTCTAAATATTCAGAAATAATATTGGTATTGAATAATTTTAGATCATTTTCGATCAACATTGGAAGCTGATGATAGGGATTTAAGCTCGCAAGATCCTCATCCTCATAATCAAGCAAGATCAGATTAAATTTGATTTGTTTTTCGGCAAGGACGTAACGAATCCAATGGGAACGGAAGTCATCTGCATGACTATAGAGGGTAATTCCTTGGAGTGGCGTATTTTCGACAGACATAATCCCACAAAGCCGAGTGAATAATTAGAAAATGAGCGTGTTATAAGCGCAAGTTATTTGGCTTAGAAGTGATGATAACATTTTTGTTGTGTAGCAAGCGATGGAAACTATGTAGTTGTCATCGATTATAAATACTACGCCAATAAAAAAGCCTTGGATAAACCAAGGCTTTTTGTCCGATTCGGTAAACGAATTAACGTTTAGAGAATTGAGGACGTTTACGAGCTTTACGTAAACCAAGTTTCTTACGTTCAACTTCACGAGCATCACGAGTAACGAAACCAGCTTGACGAAGAGCAGGTTTTAAAGTTTCGTCAGCAGCGATCAGTGCACGAGTAATACCGTGACGGATTGCGCCAGCTTGACCACCGATACCACCACCAGCAACAGTGATGTAAAGGTCATATTTCTCAGTAGCTTCAAGAAGCTCTAAAGGTTGACGAACAACCATACGAGCAGTTTCACGACCGAAATATTGCTCAAGAGTACGATTGTTGATTACGAGTTTGCCAGTACCAGCAGATAGGAAAACACGTGCAGTTGCGGTCTTACGGCGACCTGTACCATAATTAGTAGCCATGTGCTGTTATCCCTTAGATGTCCAAAACTTGTGGCTGTTGAGCAGCGTGTGGATGCTCAGTACCTGCATACACTTTCATTTTCTTGATCATTGCATAACCAAGAGGACCTTTTGGTAACATACCTTTAACAGCTTTTTCTAAAACTGCTTCTGGTTTGTGAGCGATTAACTTTTCAAAGTTAGTCTCACGGATACCACCAGGGAAGCCAGTGTGGCGATAGTATTTTTTATCAAGTGCTTTTTTACCAGTCACTTGAATTTCTTCAGCATTGATAACAACGATGTAGTCGCCAGTGTCAACGTGAGGAGTATAAGAAGTCTTGTGCTTACCGCGTAAACGACGAGCGATTTCAGTCGCAAGGCGACCTAAAGTTTTGCCAGAAGCGTCAACAACGTACCAGTCGTGTTGAACTTCAGCAGGCTTAGCGCTGAGAGTTTTCATTTAAACCACTACCTATTATAGTTGGTTTGGACTATGGAATCTGTCCAAACAAAAGGAGACGCGATTCTAAACGAAGTCGCCCAGAATCACAAATGAAAATATGAATTTCAAGCGCTGTATTATAGAGGAAGTGTTTATTTTTGACCAGTGTTTTCTCAGTAATTCGATCATTTTCTTGTATTTATGTAGACATTCAATCAAAGAAAAATGAATTGATTTAAAAATAATAAAAACAGATGGATATGTTATCTCTTTTATAGAGATTGCTTCGTGTAATTTCCGCAATGAGTGATGCAGATCAGCATTTATCGCTCAGTAAACCTTGTTTCTATCCATCCAGTCCGTTTTTTACATAAATTTTAAGTGTGAGATTTGTTGGATTTTAGGCTTTCAAAAGGATAGTCACAATCAAATCAATGTGATCTGCAACAGGAATTACCTGAATAAATAGAAGAAGTAACGGTATTCCAGTTATAAATTCAGTAAAATACCCTTATTCAAAATAATGTGGTTTAGGTGAATCATGCTTCCGCTATATGTCACAAGTGGTGAACCAGCTGGAATTGGTCCAGATATCTGTTTAAGTCTGGCAAACCGTGTGGATGAACGCCCTATTGTTGTTCTGGCGGATCTGAACTTACTGCAGCAACGTGCAGTCCTGTTAAAGCTAGAAGTGGAGTTGATTGCTTATACAGGGCAAGCGCAATCCTCTGCTTTAGGGCAACTCTTTGTTGAACATGTCGCCCTACATGAGCCTGTGATAGACGGTGTGTTGAATCCGAATAATTCTGCTTATGTGCTCGAACAGTTAAGACGCTCAGCAGATTATGCCATGTCGGGTCAAAGTGTCGGGGTGGCGACTGCACCAGTACAAAAGTCAGTGATTAATGATGCAGGTATTGCGTTCAGTGGACATACTGAATATTACCAAGAGTTTGCGGGTGTCGAGCGGGTCGTGATGATGCTGGCGACTAAAACCTTGCGAGTGGCTTTGGCAACTACACATCTACCTTTGAGAGCAGTCGCTGATGCGATTACGGCTCAACGCTTGCATCAAGTGATTGATATTCTGCTGCATGATTTAAAGACTAAATTTAAGATCAGTCAGCCGAAGGTACTGGTCTGTGGTTTAAACCCGCATGCAGGCGAGGGCGGTTATTTGGGAATGGAAGAAATTGAGGTGATAAATCCTGTACTGGAAAGCTATCGTGCTCAAGGGATTAATCTGAGTTTAAGCCTACCTGCCGATACCTTATTTACCCCAGAAAACCTAAAAGATGCCGATGCGGTTTTAGCGATGTATCACGATCAAGGCTTACCTGTGTTAAAATCACAAGGCTTTGGTGAAGCCATCAATATTACTTTGGGCTTACCTTTTATTCGTACTTCTGTAGATCATGGCACAGCACTCTCCCTTGCAGGCACAGGGCTTGCAAAAAGCTCAAGCTTACATGTTGCTGTGGACTTGGCGCTAGATTTAGCGCGTTAATGATCTTGTCTTATTTACACGTTGGAAATGTCTATGTATCAGATTAATGCCTTAAACCCTAAAGATGAAGGGCATCACACGCGTAAGCGTTTCGGTCAAAACTTTTTACATGACCAACGTGTGATTGCGAAAATTGTACGTTCAGTCAATCCGCGTTCTGGGGATAATATTGTTGAAATTGGACCTGGATTAGCGGCACTGACATCACCTTTAATTGGTGAGTGTGATGCATTGACGGTGGTAGAGTTGGACCGAGATTTGGCTGCAGGTTTACCAGGGCGTGTGCCTCATCCAGAACGTTTGACTATTGTTGAAACTGATGCTTTGAAATACGACTTTACTGAACTGTTTGTAGAAGGTCGCCCGCTCCGTGTAGTAGGTAACCTGCCATATAATATTTCAACACCATTGTTATTTCATCTCTTGGAATTTGGCGACAAAATTAAAGACATGCATTTTATGCTGCAAAAAGAAGTGGTAGACCGTATTACTGCATCACCAAATACTAAAGAATATGGGCGTTTATCGGTGATGATTCAGTATTACTGTAAACCCACTTTTTTGTTTGAAGTGCCACCAGGCTCATTTAATCCACCACCGAAAGTGACCTCAGCTGTATTCCGTTTAGAGCCGTATGCAACCAAGCCAATTATTGCAAAAGATGAAAAAGCTTTGGCTCGTTTAGTGGCTCACGTGTTTACCCAACGTCGTAAAACCTTACGCAACAGCTTAAAAGGCATGTTACGTGAAGATGGTTTTGAGCAAGCAGGTATCGACCCAATGGCACGTCCTGAAACGCTGAGTCTAGCTCAGTTTGTCGCTTTAGCAGATCAAATGGTGTAAGCATGGCGCGCTACAATTATGTGATTGGTGATGTTCAAGGATGTTTTGAAGCCTTGAAGGCATTACTCAAGTCGATTCAGTTTGATCCCGACCAAGATTTTATCTGGTTTGCGGGTGACTTAGTGGCGCGTGGTGAGAACTCGATTGGTGCATTGCGTTTCATCAAGAAATTGGTGGAACGTGGCGCAGCCGCGACAGTCTTAGGGAATCATGATTTAACCCTATTGGCTGGTGCACGTGGTCTCAAAAAAATTAAAGATAAAGATCACACCCGTGATGTGATTGATGCCATTGATAGTGATGATTTAATTGACTGGTTACGTAAGCAGCCTTTATGTTTATTTCCAAATGAACAGACCATTTTGACCCATGCGGGTATCCCATGTATTTGGTCGGCTGAGCAGACCGCTGCACTTGCCAAAGAAGTTGAAGCAGTCATTGGTCATGAAGATTTTGCTGTGATGGATGCATTTTTACAAGAGATGTATGGCACGCAACCTGATCTGTGGTCGGATGATCTGACAGGACATGATCGCTTACGCTGTATTACCAATTATTTGACCCGTATGCGTTTAACCAATGCTGAAGGGCGCTTGGAATTTAGCTTTAAAGATTCGTTAGATGATCCTATGCCTGAAGGTTTTCAGCCTTGGTTTGAGTTTGAATCGCAAGCGGCACAAACCCACCAAGTGATTTTTGGGCATTGGGCGGCACTACAAGGTAAGAGTGTACATCCACAGATTCAAAATGTAGATGGTGGCTGTGTTTGGGGTAATCAATTAATGGCGTATCGTTTAGAAGATCGGCAATTGTTTGCAGTCGACAATCCCATGATGCACTGAAAAAAAGCCACGGTTACGTGGCTTTTTTAATCTTACTGGATTCTTACCCAAGTCTGGTTACGTCCCAATATGGAGGCGCCCATATAGGCGCGTAGTGATAAACGTTTTCCTGAAGGATTGAGTTTCATTTTGGCATCATAAATTTGACCATTTAGTGGGTCGATTACGCGCCCGCCATTATAGCTAGAAGTGCCTTCAATATTTTTTAAACCCTTTAAGACCATCATCCCTAAAATCGGTTGATTGGTATAGGGGGCAGGGCAATTTACGCAATTTGCTGAGGGGGTATGACCCGGGCGTTTAATCAAGTTAATGACCGTACCTGAATAGGTATTATTGGCTTCTTTCTTAATTTCGATGGTGGCTTGAGGACTACCTGACTTATCATCAATATGCTGCCAAATGCCTGCAATGTCTTTGGCAAAAACAGGGTTTGCAGTCAGCATTGAACCGAAAATAAACATGCAAGAGAGCATTTTTCTCATTTTTCTATCCATTAGAAATAATTGAAGTTGTTATATCCTTATAAAAAATATGCTATGTAAGTTTTAGCGGTACAGCAATGAGAAAACTGCTCAATTGGAAACTGTTGAGTTTATTGGGTTTTACTTTTATTTTTAGTATCTTTTAGAGTTTTTTGCATACGGATTGAGCCAGATCAGCCCAATGCCGTATAAGCTGAAGTGCTAGTCGATTCTTAACCAAGTCTGATTGCGTCCTAGCGCAGAAACGCCCATATAGGCTCTTAACGACAGACGTTTGCCTGATGCATTTAATTTCATTTTGGCATCATAGAATTTACCTGAAAGTGGGTCGATCACGCGCCCTTTTTCATAGCTTGAGGTACCTTCTACCTGTTTCAGCCCTTTTAGAATTTCCATGCCTAAAATTGGTTGATTGGTGTAAGGAGCGGGACAATTATTACAACGTTCACGCGGGGTATAGCCTGGGCGTGGGGTAATTTTGACAATTTTGCCGGTAAAGGTATTGTTAGATTCTTTACGAATTTCAATCACGGCCTTGGGTGAACCTGTTTTATCGTCAATTTGTTGCCAAGTCCCCGAAATATCTTGCGCTAGAGCGGCTGTGCTTGCGATGACTAAACCTGTGAAAAAGCTGAAAGAGATGATTTTTTTCATGTATTCCCTGTTGATGTAAAAACCTTATACATTGTTATATCGCTGGGATATGTACATTCACTTTATCGTGTATCTCAATGAAAAGGTTAAGATTTAGTAAACTATAGAGTCAATTTTCTTGAAAGCTGAAGATGGGAAGTTTAGCCATAAAAAAAACCGCCTCTTCGGCGGTTTAAATGGATTGAATTTCTTATTCTTGGCGAATCCAGGTCTGGCTACGTCCTAGCGCAGAAACACCGACATATCCGCGTAAAGTTAAACGCTTGCCGTTGGCACTCATCTTGGCTTTGGTGCTATAAATTTTCCCTGAAAGCGGGTCAATAATTTTGCCACCTGTATAATTTAAGCCATCTTCATGCTTTAAACCTTTCAGGACATCCATGCCTAAAATTGGCTTGTTGGTATAAGGTGCAGGGCAGGCGATACAAGTATCTTTCGGTGTATAACCTGGGCGCGGTGTCACCTTCACCACTTTGGCGGTATAAGTGCCATTGGTTTCCTGACGAATTTCTAGAACGGCTTTTGATGAGCCTGTTTTATCATCAATATTTTTCCATGTCCCTGAAATATCTTCTGCAAAAGCCATGCTACTCAAAGCAGAAAAAACAAGTGCGCCAACTAATTTAGCTTTCCCCATCATAAATTCCTTTTTACTGACTTATTGACTAAACCAAAACTATCTTAGGCATGTTTGCTGTACAAAACAACCTTTAGAATGTTTTGTTGGTCACATATTTTGCAGGTAAAGTATGAAAGTTGGCAGCCAAATTGCAGTGAAAACAGCATTTACTGCCATGCCAAATGCAGCATATCGTCCTGCCACACTTCCACGTTGCCAAGCTTGCGCCGTGCCAATTGCATGAGCAGCAAGACCTAGCGCAAGTCCCGAGGCACGTTCATCATTTATGTGACGTAAAATAAGCGGAGAAAAAGCAGCGCCAATCACCCCAGATAAAATGACAATCAGAATGACTAACGTGACTGGTGCGTGCAATAAAGTGGCAATATTAATCGCAATGGGGGTGGTGACGGCACGGGTGGCAAATGCCATGATGGTCGAATCAGCCATATGTAATAGATAGGCCAAACCCATCGGCAAGGCAACAGCACTGATACTGGCGAACACCAAGATACCGACAATCGCCTTAGGCGGTAAATCATCATAGCGCATGGCAGCCAAAGGAATGGCCAGAGCAACCGTGACATAGCCCAATAAATGACTGAAAATAGTATTGGTTTGAGTCATATAGGACTCATAAGGCACACCGAATAAAAACAGCAAGCCAATCACGAAAAACATGCCGATCACGATGACAGGCACCTGCGGGATTTTTTTATTAATCGGCTTGGCACAAAGATAGGCAACCAGCGTAATGAGAAATCCAGATAGAACTGCAAACATGTAATGATTCCTTATAGCCAGTGCTTTGCCATTTTGGCGTAAATCCAGAGCGGAAGGAGTGTACTGACCACCAGAACTACTAGAAATAAAGGAATCTCGCTGCCCATATGCACCAGCATCAACAAAGAGCCAGCACTAATCGGCAAAAAAGCAAAGGCACTTTCTTTCATGATTTTATTATTGGTATCGACCAGACGAGCAGGTACTTTGCGGAACTTACGCCAGATTAACAGCAGGATTAGTAAACTGATTAAGCCCATCAGGTTGCCGAGTTCAGGATGATTGAACTGAGTCATCATCCATACGGCACACTCTCGAAATCCGACAATTAAGCCCAGTGTGCCAACCCATGCTGGCCAATCCGTATTTTTTATCCAATCCATGATTTAGTCATTACATTAATAAATTTTACTCATCACGTTTTAACCGATTTAGGGCTTGATTTCAAACTCCTCAAGAGTTCTCTCAAACATGCTTGCTTTCTCACCAAGAATTTGATCGAGTGGTAAATGTGCTTGTCGAATGAGTTGTTCTAATTTGGCTGGTGCAATTTTCACAGTGAGATGTAAATGACCTTGATCATCATAATGTTCGGATTGAATAACATTGAGTGCATACAGTTGAGTGCGTAATTTGCCATAAGCAGGTAGCAGCGTTAATTCAAAGTTTTGAATCTGTCCCATCAGGCATTCATGTACCGCTTGTTGTAACAGCGCTATGCCTTGTCCCGTATGGGCAGAGACGTAAACACGTTCAGGGCAATTCGGCTGGCTATACATGATTTTGGCTTCTTCACCACTCTGGTCAATTTTGTTATAGACCCGAAGTACAGGTACATCTGCCCCAATTTCTTTTAAAACTTTTTCAACGGCTTCAATCTGTTCCAGCATGTCTGGACTACTAGAATCAATCACATGCAAGAGCAGGGTGGCTTCCACTGTTTCTTCTAAGGTAGCTTTAAAAGATTCGACTAAAGAATGAGAGAGATTTCGGACAAAACCAACAGTATCGGCTAACACAACTGTACCGATACCTTCCCAAGACAGGCGGCGTAAAGTAGGGTCTAGGGTAGCAAACAGCTGGTCGGCAGCATAGACATCGCTATTGGCGAGGACATTAAACAGCGTGGATTTTCCAGCATTGGTATAACCCACTAAGGATACAGTTGGAACTGCTGCTTTTTGACGGGCAACACGACCTTGCAGACGGGTTTGTCGAACTTTATCCAGTTTGGCTTTAAGTTGGCCCATACGGATTTTGAGTAAACGACGGTCAGTTTCAAGCAGGGTTTCACCTGGACCACGTAAGCCGATCCCGCCTTTTTGACTGTCTAAGGTACCGCGGCTTCGAATTAAACGAGAGGCTAAATGCTGTAACTGGGCCAATTCGACTTGCAATTTACCTTCAAAGGTACGCGCACGTTGCGCAAAAATATCCAGAATCAGTTCGTTGCGATCCACTACACGGCATTTCAAGATCTGTTCCAGATTACGTGCTTGGGCAGGCGTCAGCGCATGATCGAAAATTACCAGCTCGGCTTCATGCTCGGAAACCAGTTCGGCAATTTCTTCAGCCTTGCCTGAACCGATAAAGAGTTTGGCATCTGGTTTAACACGTTGTGCTTGCAGATGTGCCAAAATTTCGGCGCCCGCAGATTGAGCCAGCAAATTGAATTCTTCGGCATCAAGATTTTCCAGCATTTGCACAGAAACACTGACCAGAATAATGCGTTCACCACCTTGATGTCGTTGTAAATTTGCCACTCAGCCATTTCTCCACTTTAAAATTCTATTCTAGTGGAAAAAGGGCAGAGATGCTTGAGATTAGTCGAGTTATCGAGTGGCTGCGAACAATTTTGCAAACAGAATGATGACCGCGAAATACAAGATGCTAAAGCCAACGATCAATTGCAGCATATGCAGCCAGTGATGATGTTTTGATTTTCGATGTGGTGTATGAGTATGCATCTGGTTCACCTATCAATTTTGATGCTTACAGAATCATCATAAGCGCGTTGAGAGATGAATTAAAATTGGATTTTGTAATGCTAATATTCGGTTTTTATAATCAATGCACATGCAGATTGAACAGTATAGAATGGAGCAAAGTTCATCAACAGACATTAATCGTTTTGCTGGTTAGTAA
This sequence comes from Acinetobacter zhairuonensis, assembly GCF_022601715.1. Lineage (GTDB taxonomy): Bacteria > Pseudomonadota > Gammaproteobacteria > Pseudomonadales > Moraxellaceae > Acinetobacter. The sequence goes on from NZ_JAKVIM010000009.1 coordinate 14,713, forward strand.
AAAATTTATGAAAGAAAATTCAGCTGCTCAAACGTCTTCATTGAATCCAATTTCTAAGCTGTTTTTGTATGGTCGTAAGCTCAGTGCGGGTTTTGGTGTAGTTTCGGAAGGCTTTTATCTGGTTGCCCGACATGGTCTATATAAAGATCCGAACAATGCCAACAATACTCGCTACGTGCAGTATTTTTGCCGCCAGTTGTGCAAGGTTTTCAATATCGACGTAGAAGTGCACGGTACTATTCCGTATGATCCTGCGCTGTGGGTGAGTAATCACATTTCTTGGCTAGATATTGCAGTATTAGGCTCGGGTGCGCGGGTTTTCTTTTTGGCAAAAGCTGAAATTGAAAAATGGCCAGTCTTTGGCAAGCTGGCGAAAGCGGGCGGAACTTTGTTTATTAAGCGTGGTTCAGGGGATTCAATTAAGATTCGTGAACAAATTACTGCATTTCTCAAGCAAGATATTCCAGTATTGTTTTTTCCTGAAGCAACCACATCTGATGGTACACGCATTAAAAAAGTACATGGGCGTATTTTAGGGGCTGCGATTGAAGCGCAACGCCCAGTGCAGATCTGTATCATTTGTTATGTGAATCAACAAGGCGAGCTGGACATGATTGCGCCGTTTATTGGCAATATTACCTTTATTGATCATATTAAAAATGTGTTGGAAATGCCGAAAGTGACCGCACATCTTCTTACTTTACCGATGATTCATACTGAAGGGCATACAGTCGATAGTTTGACGGCACTGGTACAGCGTGAAATGAATGCAGGCTTGGTTCAGCTACATCAGCGTGTACTCCATACCGTTCAATCCTCTTCTAACAGCGCTTTGGTCTAAGTGCTGCTTTTTTCAGGGATCACATAAAGCCTTCTACTGGTAACCATGAAATAAACTTAATTCCTGCTTTGTGCCACCATTTCATTTTCGGTTCTTTGGTGAAGGTTTTGACTTCACCATTTGGATGGGTGAGCTGCCAGTTAATATTATTGTTGGCATCTAAAACCAGTTTATAGGCATACTTGGATAGATTTTTGTCCATGGTTTCATGCACAGCTTTTGCCAGAGGTGGGCTATTGAGAATCACCCCAATTTCGGTGTTCAGATAAGCAGAGCGCGGATCGAAATTAAACGAACCAATAAAGACTTGGTTTTCATCAATCGCCAGCATTTTGGCATGTAAGCTGGAATGACTTAAGCCTCTTAAGCTGATTTTTGCTTTTTGCGAAAGTTCTTCAGTATTGCGATACCAGTTTTCTTGTTCAGGTGCAGCAAGAAATTCATATAATTGCACCCCATTTTCTAATAAATCTTGGCGATATTTGCCATAGAAGGCATGCACTAAAGCCACATCGTTCGCGATGAAAGAGTTGGTCAGCACACGAACTTGTACGCCTTTTTGCGAGATTTTTTCCAGTACATCTGCGCCTTTCTTTTCAGGCACAAAATAAGCAGACACAATATCCAGACTCTCATTCGGCGCTTCTAAGCGAGAGATCAATTGATGATTGAGATAATCTTCAGGCTTGGCTTGGTCTCGGGTCTTGTTCGGAGAGTCTTTGACCACTTCGGCTTTGACCCAATCAAATTGAATGCTGTGATTTAGCCACTCTTCAAAAGTATGTGAGCGATTCGCCAAATCGAGGTAGTTTTGCACTGTGACATCTGCATAGTGATCGTTGACTTGTTGCTTTAAGCCGTCATAACGCAAGGTATATCTTTTCGGATCAACAATTTGGTCGACAGGATAGGCATAACTATCATTCCAGTAATCATTGAAGGAGGAGGCGATTTGATCGGAAGCTGTCCCGACCAGCATCACATCAACATCAGAAAACTGATAATGATCACTGACGTTATAGTATTGATTACTCATATTGCGTCCGCCAATCAGGGCAATCTGATTATCTGCAATAAAGCTCTTGTTATGCATGCGCCGATTCACGCGTTTTAAATCGAGCAAAATATCCATGGCACGAAAATCGCGAAAACCGTAAGGATTATACAGTTTGACATCAATATTACGATGTTGTGCCAATGCCAAATATACGCCTTCCATCTTGCCAGCATTATTGTCATCAATCAGCATGCGGACTTTAACACCACGGTCTGCAGCTTTGATAATCGCATGTAAGGCGATGGCGCCAATTTTGTCGTTATCCCAAATATAGTATTGTAAATCTAGTGTTTTTTCGGCACGTTCAATCAGGTGAATCCGTGCTGCCAGTGCTTCTAGTGGATCATTTAATACATGAAAGCCTGTTAAGTCTGGATTTTGATCCCGTAGGGGTTCAATGATTTGGGCTAAAGATGTATGAGAAGTGTCAATATCAAATGAATTGACCACAGGTTGTGGCGTATATTGAGGAAGAGTCGAGCATGCAGGCAAGCCTAAAAGTAAACTGCTACACAGTAAAATGGCAGCTTTAGCTGAAGTCTTCTTATTTATTACAGTCAACTGACGTTGCACAACGTGATTGCTCGGGCCCATTATACTCATTGCACTATAATCGCTAGATTTGGTTTGAGTATAATAGTCAGCTATGAAAAGATAAATATAAATAGATAATTAGTAACTGGTAGAGCGAGTAATGATATTGACGAATGACTCAATGATTTACATTTTTTATGCAAGTTTCGTGCTGATTGCACTGTGGGCGATTGCGCAGGCTTGGCATAGCCAGTCGCATACAGAAACCATCCATCCCTTTAAAGCTTTTGTACATTTGCTTGCCTTTTATTTGTCTTATCTATTGTGGCCTTTGGCACTCTTTAGTGTATATGCGGGCTGGAGTGGTTACTATTCCCTACATGAAGCGGGCTTTGTGTTCTTGCTGAGTTTGTTGCTGCTGTATGCTCGTTTTGTCGAACCACATTGTGTACTAATCAAAACAACACAATATCAGTTGGATGCTGGTACTCGTATTCAGAAACCCGTGAAAATTGCCTTGGTTGCCGATTTACATATTGGTTTATTTTCAGGGCATGAGCGTCAACTGAAAATTATTGTCGAGAAAATCAATCAACAGCAACCTGACTTGGTGGTTGTAGCAGGGGATTGGACCTACGAACCAGAAGATACCTTAGCCGATGAATTGGCGCCGTTAAAAAACATTCAGGCACCTGTGTATTCAGTTTATGGTAATCATGATGAGCAATATCCTGGGCCACCAATTCAGGACTTACTCCGCCATGCTTTAAGTGTAAATGATGTGATTGATATTGAAGGTCAGATTGTGGAGTTTGAAGAATTTCGCCTGATTGGGGTGGGTGATTTGTGGGCAGGCAAGGCGGATATGCGCTATATGCCGGATTTGCCACAGGACAAACCTTGGGTGATTTTGTCACATAACCCCGATACGGTGGATATGGTGCCAAAACTACCGAATCGCCCGTTAATGTTGTCTGGACACACGCATGGTGGGCAAGTGGAATTGCCGTGGTTAACTGATTATGTGATGAAAAAAGTGTCTATTCTTGGACATAAAAAAGGACTGTATAACCACGAGCATGCGGATGTGTTTGTCACCGTCGGTACAGGCATGGTCGGTGTACCATTCCGTTTTCGAGTGCCACCGACCATTGATATTATTGAGTTGGTTTAATCCACTCTTGTTCAAAATGAAGTGCTAAAAAAAGCCCTCAAGCGATGCTTGAGGGCTTTCCGTTGTGTGTAGTTATTATCGGGTGTGATAGAAATTAAACTTGATTGTTTACATCATCATTTTTAGTTTCACGGATGGCAAGGAATGCCAATAGTGACAAGATCGATGCCGCAGTTAGATAATAACCCACTGCATATAAACCGTACGTAGTTGCCAGTTTGGTGGCAATCAAAGGTGCAAATGAGGCACCAAAAATACCCGCCAAGTTAAAGGTAAGGGCAGAGCCTGTATAGCGTACTGAGGTTGGGAAAATTTCAGACAATACAGTTCCGATCGGTCCATAGGTTAAGCCCATAATGGCTAAGCCTGTACATAAGAATAAGAACACCACAAAGCTGTTGCCAGATTCCAACATACTGGAGAACACTAAACCAAATAATGCAGACAGAACACAGACAGCAATAGAGGTTGTTTTACGACCAAATTTTTCTGCCAATACCGCAGAAAGGGGAATGAAGGCAGCGAAACAGAGTGTTGCAACCAGCTGCATTTCTAAAAATTCAGCACGTGAATAACCGAGTTGAGTCGTTCCCCAATTCAGTGCAAATACGGTGGTCAGATAGAACACCACAAAGGTACAAATCGCTGCAATTGTGCCTAAAACCAACATCGGTAAATGTTTGGTCATGACTTCTTTAAAAGGTACATTCACTTCTTTTTGCTTATCCAGAACTTTCTGGAAAGCAGGAGTTTCATGCAGTTTTAAACGAATCCAAAGTCCTACAATCACCAAAACCGCACTGGCAATAAATGGAATACGCCAGCCCCATTGCATAAAGTCCTGTTCAGACATGAATGCACCAAGGGTCAAGAAGGAACCTGTCGCCAAGATAAAGCCGATTGGAGCCCCGAGTTGCGGGAACATGCCATACCACGCACGTTTACCTTCTGGCGCATTTTCAGTTGCCAATAACACCGCACCTGACCATTCACCGCCTAAACCAAGACCTTGACCTAGACGGCAAAGGGCTAGCAGTAAAGGTGCAACAATACCAATTTGGGCATAAGTAGGTAATAAGCCGATGCAGACGGTAGAAATGCCCATGGTGAGTAGGGCTGCGACTAGAGTGGCTTTCCGCCCAATCCGATCACCGAGATGTCCAAACAGTGCGGCACCAATTGGACGTGCAATAAAGGCAATTGCAAAGGTCGCCAGTGACTGAATGGTGGCTGCCATAGGGTCTGTACTTGCAGGGAAGAACAGATGCGGAAAAATAATGACCGCAGCAGTGGCATAAATATAGAAATCGAAGAATTCGATAGTGGTACCCACAAGACTTGCCGTGAGTACACGAAATTTTGAATTAGTTGCTACTTCTAATGTAGCTGTAGTTGATGACGCCATGGATAACCTTACACTTACTAAAATTAAAAAAACTTAGTTTTAAAAGCGTAATCTTTTTAAAAAAGGCGTAATTTCTTAAAAAAACAACGAAAAATCTAGCTCGCATCTACTCTTTTAGGGTCACTAAAACTCGAGAGGAGAAGATTAAATCACGTACAAATAGATCGCGAGGAAATGTGATCCTGCGCCTATTAGTACAAATACATGCCAGATGGCATGGGTATATCTTACCCGTTTTAGAGCATAAAACAATGCTCCAACGGTATAAGCCAGACCACCAAAAACTAGCCAAAAGAGTGCATCGGCAGATAAATAATGTTGCATATCATCCATTAATAATACAGCCAGCCAACCCATGACTAAATATGCAATCAGGGAAACCTTCTGAAAGCGATGAATGAAAATTAATTTGAATAGTGTTCCAATCAGTGCAATCACCCATAGCGCAATCAATAGGTTGTGTGCTTTCTCGGTCGGGATAGCAATAGAAAGGAATGGAGTGTAGGTTCCTGCAATCAGGTAATAAATGGCTGTGTGATCCAGTTTTTTATACCAGAAGCGTTTATCGGGTGTTTTCGCCATGTGGTATAAGGTTGAACCTGTAAATAACAGGATCATGCTGAAGCCATACACCCAGAGTCCTATCCACTGTCCAGTGTGTAAATCCGCACCTTTGATGATCAGCAGTACCGTTGCAATGCAAGCCAGTATTGCCCCTAGCGCATGGCTCCAGACATTTAACTGTTCTTCCATATGATGATAGTCTTGGACTATGGGAAGCGTCATAAATTATGCTTTTTATTAAAAATACAAGTGTATAGTAATTGAATTTTGCTTTTCACGTAAGACGCTTTAAAATTTAGTCGCAAATTAAATTAGGTTTATTTTATGTCTGATATGACTTCCCCCTCGGCTCAGGAACAACAGTTTCTCGATGCTGTACAACAAGCACTTGAAACACAAAGCTTTGAGCGTTTAATTCTGAGCCAATACAAGGGAGAAATTCAGCAGTTAGAAAAAATGACATTTCGGGTGATTGAATTACAACAGCAACCCATGTTGAATGTTCTATATCGACATAAAACCCAAGATGTCACTAAAAATTACCCAATAAATCAAGCCATGCAGCTGATTACTGAGTATCTGAGCTGTTGTAAGCAAGGCAATCTCTTTACAACCACCCAAGATCTTCAACTGAAACGTAATAAGAAAAAAGATTTACTGACACTCAGTCAAAAAAGTGTTGAGACAAAAGCAGATATTCGACTAGCCCAAGCCCATGATCGGACTAAACATCGTTTTGTAGAACAAGAAAGTGCATTCTTGCAGCATCTGGGCATTACAGATGCGCAGGCACAGATCATTCCGAGCATGGCGCGTAAATGGAAACAGATTAATAAATTTGTCGAAATTTTTTCGGGAGCTTTGACCCAACTTCCAAATCAAGATCAGGCATTACGTGTGGTTGATTTTGGTTCTGGCAAAGGCTATTTAACCTTTGCTTTGTACGATTATTTGGCGAAACATCAGCAAGTCCCGTTTGTCACGGGCGTGGAACTGAATGAAAAGATGGTGCAATTCTGTCAACAGGTGGCAGCGGCTTCTGGCTTTACCCAACTCGACTTTTTCCAAGGCGATGTTCGAACATATCAACCTGAACGCCTAGATGTGATGATTGCATTGCATGCCTGCGATGTGGCTACCGATTTTGCCATTCATACTGGTATTCGCTTAAATGCACAGATGATCATGTGTGCGCCGTGTTGTCATAAAGAGTTACGTCCACAACTGAAAAGCCCCGAGGTACTGAAACCGATGCTGCACTTTGGTATTCATGCAGGGCAGCAGGCGGAAATGTTGACCGATACCATCCGTGCCTTACTGTTAAAAGCCTATGGCTATGAAACCAAGGTGTTTGAATTTGTGTCTTTAGAGCATACCAGCAAAAATAAAATGATTTTAGCCACCAAGCGCGCTGATTATGTTGCACCTGATGTTACGGTATTGGCACAAATTGAGGCTTTAAAGCAGATGTATGGCATTCAAAAGCACTCGTTGGAATTGCTGTTAAATGATCAATGGGATCAACGTGATATTGGTGCGAAGTGCTAAGTCTAATCAATCAAAGGAACTAAAGATGGCATTACAGATTCGTACGGGGACTTGGACTGAATTACAGACTGATGCCAAACCGATTCGTGAGCAGGTATTTATTCAGGAACAGCACATTGCGGTTAAAGATGAGTGGGATGCGCAGGATGCGGTATCGCAGCATTTTGTGGTGTATGAAGGTGAGCATGCCATCGCGACTGCGCGCTTATTGCCGAATCACAGTATTGGTCGGGTAGCTGTTTTGGCATCACATCGTGGACAAGGCATTGGTAAGCAATTAATGCTCGATATTATTCAGCAAGCACAGCAACAACAACGTCCTTTACTGCAACTGTCGTCTCAAGTGCATGCAATTGCCTTTTACCAACAGTTAGGCTTTCAAGTGCGTGGAGAAGAGTATTTGGATTGTGGTATTCCACATATCGATATGCAGATGTCTTTGCTTGAAAATGATTGAAGCCACGTGACCCATGTAAAAAAGCCATCTGTTAAAAGATGGCTTTTTTAATATTTAATGTCCTTGATGCGCAGTCGAAGCCGAAGAGTCATTCATGGCAGCATGCTCATCAGCACTCATTTGATGTTCTTCAGCACTCATATTGTGTTCCGTAGAACCAGTTTGCTGCGCCTGCATTGAACTGTTCGCTTGAGCTTCACGAGCTTCTCTTTGTTTACCTGGCATATAATCAGGTTCGTTCTTCATTGCTAAATAGAACACCACGAGAAAAATAATACTCAGAATTGTGGCAATGATCAGGGCCTTCCAACCCCATGGGGATTTTTCAGGAGAAGTATTGTCTGACATAACAAATAACCCAATGGATAAAAAGAAACTTCTAATAATTATGTAACTTTATAACATAAAATGTGATGGATGCAGACCAAATTTTATAAAAAGCTTAATTGTTGTTATTTTAGCTGATGACGCATAGCTGATTTGGAAGGAGGCTCCACCCAAATCAGTATGTATCGATAGAGATTATTGGATGCGCTCGTTACGTTGCGCTTTTTCTCTTAAAAGTTGCGGCGGATTAAAGCGTTCGCCAAAACGGTCAGCCAATTGTTCTGTGCGTTGCAGTGCGGCGTCCAGTCCATATTGATTCAGGAACTGAATTGCACCGCCTGTCCAAGGGGCATAACCAATTCCGAAAATTGAGCCAACATTGGCATCAATGACCGACTCCAAAACACCTTCTTCATAACAGCGTAAAGTTTCTAGAGCTTGCACAAACAGGAAACGATCAATCATGTCCTGTTCAGAAATATCATGAGCTTTCGACCAGCGGCTGAGTCCATCCCACAAATGTTTTTTGCCCTGTTCAGGATAGTCATAGAACCCTGCACCCGCGGCTTTGCCTTTACGGTTTAGCTCGTGAATCATACTGTGTAATACTTCATCCACAGGCGTTTGCGCTGGGGTTTTACCTTCGGCTAGTAGCGATTTACGTGCTTCATTCGCCACATGTTCACTCAAAGTTAAGGACACTTCATCTTGAATAGCCAACGGCCCTACAGGCATACCTGCTTTGAGGGCTGCCATTTCAATTCTGGCAGGGTGTACACCTTCAGCCAGTATGCGCATGCCTTCCTGAATAAAGGTACCAAACACGCGACTGGTAAAGAAACCACGACGGTCATTTACGACAATGGGTGTTTTACCTATTTGTTGTACAAAGTCATAGGCTTTGGCTAAGGTTTCCGCAGAGGTGTTTTTGCCTTTGATTATTTCAACCAATTGCATTTTATCCACAGGGCTAAAGAAATGCAGCCCAATAAATGCCTGATCATTCTTGCTGGCTTGCGCCAATCCCGTAATAGGTAAGGTTGACGTGTTAGATGCCATTACGCCGTTTTCAGCCAAATACGGTTCAGTTTCTTGCGTGACTTGGGCTTTGAGTTCCTGATTTTCAAACACGGCTTCAATGATCAAGTCACAGCCTTGTAAATCAGCAACTTCAGCGGTTGGTGTGATCAGGGATAAAATCTGATCTCGCTTTTCTTCCGATAAGCGACCTTGGGCAACGCGTTTTTCTAAGAGCTTTTGCGTATAGGCTTTGCCTTTTTCTGCATTTTCGATGGAAACATCTTTTAAGATGACAGGAATGCCTTTGCTGGCGGTGGCATAAGCAATGCCCGCACCCATCATACCTGCACCCAATACACCGACTTTTGTCGCTTGCCATTTGGCAACATTCGCAGGACGGCTGGCACCTGATTTGATTGCATTCAGTCCATGCCAGAACGTACCAATCATGTTTTTAGAGACTTGCCCTACAGTGAGTTTGGTAAAGTAGCGAGATTCAATCCTTAATGCAGTATCGACATCGACCTGAGCGCCTTCAACTGCTGCTGCCAGAATTGCTTCAGGAGCAGGGTAACAGCCTTTGGTTTTGTCTCGCAGCATTGCTGGGGCAATGGCAAGCATTTGCGCCACGGCAGGGCTTTTCGGATCGCCCCCTGGAATCTTGTAGCCTTTAACGTCAAAGGGTTGCTGACTTTTTGGATTGGTTTTAATCCATGCCAAGGCTTTTTCTAGCAACTCTTGTTCATTCTCTGCGGTATCCTGCACCAAGCCGAGTGCTTTGGCTTTTTCAACGCCAAATGGTTTACCTTCCATCAGGAAGGGTAAGGCATTTTGCAAACCGAGCAGACGGACCATGCGTACGATGCCACCACCACCAGGCAATAAACCTAAGGTCACTTCAGGTAAACCAAATTGAGTTTTAGGGTCATTGATGGCAATGCGATAATGACAGCCGAGAGCAATTTCCCAGCCACCACCGAGTGCTGTGCCATTTAAAGCCGCGACTACAGGTACACCAAGGGTTTCAATACTGCGCAGGTTGCCTTTCAGTTTTTCCACCATATTAAAAAAATCAGTGGCATGTTCGGGCTGGACTTGAATCAGTTCATCCAAGTCACCGCCTGCAAAGAAAGTCTTTTTGGCAGAACGGAAAATAATGCCGCTCAAATCCATTTCCGCTTGCAGCTGTTGATTGACCGCATCCAGCGAATCACGGAATTCTGAATTCATGGTATTGGCAGATTGACCCGATGAGTCGAGGGTAAGAATGACGATATTCTCTGCGTTTTTTTCGTATTTAATCGCGCTCATTTGTATTTTCCTTCCTTAGACCAACTCAATAATGGTAGCGATGCCCATTCCACCACCGACACATAAGGTGGCTAAGCCACGTTTTTTGCCTTGGCGTTCCAGTTCATCTAATAGCGTTCCCAGAATCATGGCACCTGTTGCACCAAGCGGATGTCCCATGGCAATCGCTCCACCATTGACATTGACTTTTTCCGCAGGCACATTCAGTTCTTTAATAAAGCGCATCACCACGGCAGCAAAGGCTTCATTCACTTCAAACAGGTCAATATCATCTATGCTTAAGCCAGCTTTGGCTAAGGCTTTGCGTGCAGCAGGAGCAGGACCTGTGAGCATGATGGTTGGGTCAGTGCCGACCAATGCTGTGGCTAGCACTTTGGCTCGTGGTTTTAAGCCTTGTTCTTGGACAGCTTTTTCTGAAGCGAGTAAAACTACAGCAGCGCCATCCACAATGCCTGAGGAGTTGCCTGCATGATGCACATGCTGAATTTTTTGGGCTTCTGGATACTTTTGTAAGGCCACGGCATCGAAGCCCATTTGCCCCATCATTTCAAAGCTTGGGTTGAGTTTGGCTAAGCCTTCAGTCGTGGTATGCGCTTTAATAAATTCATCTTTTTCCAAAATCATTATCCCTGAATGATCTTTGACAGGGACAACGGATTGATCAAAATAACCGTTGGCTTGTGCAGCAGCGGCTTTTTGTTGTGAAGCGACGGCAAAAGCATCGACATCTGCACGGCTATAGCCATCTAAAGTGGCAATTAAATCGGCACCAATGCCTTGTGGCACAAAAGCGGAATTTAAGTTGGTTTCAGGGTCGAGTGCCCAAGCGCCGCCATCTGAACCCATGGGTACGCGTGACATAGACTCGACACCGCCTGCAACCACGACATCTTCCCAACCTGAACGGACTTTTTGCGCAGCTAAATTGACGGCTTCTAAACCTGAGGCACAGAAACGATTAATTTGTACGCCTGCCACATCATCATGCCAACCTGCCGCTATGGCTGCAGTTTTGGCAATATCTGCACCTTGATCACCAATTGGGGTTACGCAGCCCAGTACAATATCGTCAACTTTGGCAGTATCCAGCTGGTGACGCTGTTGTAATTCTTTTAATAAGCCAACGACCAAGCTAATTGGTTTCACTTCATAGAGTGAGCCATCCTTTTTCCCTTTTCCGCGTGGCGTGCGTATCGCATCAATGATGTAAGCCTCGCTCATCTTCTGATTCCTTGTGTATTTTCATGATTTTCTGTTTTTCGAGTGTAATGATAAATTGAGGAAGCGCAATGACAAGAGATGTATGGGTAGTATGATCATTTTGGTCAATCGCTGGAGCTGCTCGATAAAATTGAAGCTTGGAAAATAGAGGGAAGCGATTGGATTCGGTTGTTTTAGTCATAAAAAAACCCAGATTCTTGAATCTGGGTTTTTGAAAATCAGTTGTAAAGCTTATAAATAACCATGTAATTGACGGTATAAACCTGGGGTCACACCTGTCCATTTCTTGAAAGCACGGTGGAAGGTACTGGTTTCACTGAAACCAACTTGCTGTGCCACGTCTTCTAAAGTCAGATTTGGATTGAGGAGTAAGTGAATCGCGGCATCACGACGCAATGCATCTTTCACGCCTTGATAGCTTTTGCCTTCCGCAGCCAGACGACGACGTAAAGTTTGCGGTGAAAGATATAGCATAGATGCAACATCATTCAGCGTTGGCATTTCTTCACCAATTTGACTCTTGAGTACTTCACGGATACGAGAAGTGAGCGAGTTGGTGTTTTTGAATTTGACCAAGAGCTGTGCTGGCGCTGCTTTTAAGAATTCTTCCAGCGTTTCTTCGTTTTGACGAATGGGTAAATCTAAATAATCTGCGGCAAAGGTGATTTCGGTACGTGGCATGTCAAATTGCATCACGGGTGCGAAAAACAGGGCATCATATTCATCTGCATGGGCAGGACGCGGGTAGCCAAAATGTACGCGCTCTAAAGGCAAACGGCGTTCAATCAACCAAGATGCCAAGCCATGCCAAATCATCAACATACTTTCAGTGATGAAATGATTCGGATCCATCTCAGTTGGAATAAGCGGGACAAGGCGGGCTTCATGCTTATCGCGTTCAAGCGCAACACACCATTCATCGCCAAATAATTTATAGAATTGAGTCGATAATTCGAGTGCATCACCCAAGGTTTTTGCATGGATGATCAGTTGGCACATGATGGCAAAGGTACCCAAGCGACGCGGCTGAGTATCAAAACCAATATGTTCGTCCTGAGTCACCATCCATAACATTTTCACAAAACGTGTGTATTGTTCTGGAGAAATTCGAGCTTTAGGCTGACGTAGCAGTTCGGCTTCAATTCCGACGTGCGAAAGTAAGGTTTCGACATCCATGCCAAGGCGTTTTACGCCAGTCAAAGCCGCATTGACAAAGTGGATACTAATTGTATCGCGGCTCATGTTAAATCCTTCAGTCTCTTTTGTATTCACTTGCGTATGACCTAAATGACGCTAAAAAAGTTTTTATAGGCAATTTACAATAATAAAATTTGCCTTTCTACATGGTAAATTGCCGAAATGATCAAGGTAAATGGCTGAACATGACATTGTTTTGTTGATTTTATATTTCTAAGATACATAAAAATACAATAGTTTAAGGATAAAAAGAACATGCAGCATGCTTTAAAAGGACTGAAAGTCCTGGATTTTTCAACACTGTTACCTGGACCATTTGCCACTTTATATTTGGCGGATATGGGGGCTGAAGTAATTCATGTGGAATCACCGACCCGACCTGACCTGATTCGTCTTTTTCCACCCTATGCGCATGGGCAGGCTACAGCCCATCTTTATTTAAACCGGAATAAACAGTCGATTACCTTAGATTTAAAAGATCCCCAAAACATTACTACAATTAAAGAGAAGATTGCTGAATACGATATTGTAGTAGAGCAATTCCGCCCTGGGGTCATGCAGCGACTGGGATTGGACTATGCCACTTTAGCGAAAATTAACCCGCGACTGATTTATTGTTCCATTACAGGCTATGGGCAAACGGGGGATTATAAAGATAAAGCGGGGCATGACATTAATTATCTAGCCTTGTCTGGTATTGCAGGGCACAGTGGAAGACAGCAGAGTGGACCACCACCTTTAGGTATTCAGGTTGCAGATATTGCGGGCGGTTCGCTACATGCCGTGATTGGAATTTTAACTGCGGTGATTGAACGTGCTCAGAGTGGTCAAGGGCAGTATATTGATATCTCGATGACTGATTGTGTGGTGGCGTTGAACAGTATGGCTGCTGCCGCTGCATTGGCAGGAAATATCACGCAACAGCCAGAATCGGGAATACTGAATGGTGCCAGCTTCTACGATTACTATGAAACGCAAGATGGACGCTATCTTTCAATTGGCAGTTTAGAACCACAATTTATGTCAGGTTTGGCAACGTTGTTGGAGCTTCCGCTACTGTTAGAGAAAGGTGCGTCACTCCTTGCGGAAGATCGTCTTGCGGTGAGACATGCTTTACAACAAAAAATTAAAACTCAATCTTTAGAAGCGTGGCAGCAACTCTTTTCGACTCAAGATGTTTGTGTTGAGCCAGTGTTACAGTTAGATGAGGCGCTGCATTCGGATTTGGCACAACAACGACATTGGGTGGTACAGGTGCCATTGCATCAACATTCCTCTGAAACCCAAGCGCAGCTGGCATGTCCGATTAAATTCTCCAGATCAGAGATGCGTTATGATTTTATTGGGCAGGCATTAGGTACAGGCAGTTGGTAAGTTGTATTTTTTATGCAATTCATTCTATATCAATAGCTTAACAAAAAACGACAAAATGGTTGTATTTTAACCACAAAAAACAGGGGTAACCTAAACAGCAATAACATAATTATAAAAGGTTGCAGGTATGCAAAAGCTCCGTATCACAAGGAACTGCCTCATGTGGGGTTTGATAGGCTTGAGTATAAATGCTGGGGCTTATGCGCAATCTGCCTTTGCTGTAGATAGCCCGTGGATGTTTGGGGACTGGAATGGTACCCGAACTGAATTGCAAGCCAAGGGATATAGCTTCAATCTGGGGTATACAGGCGAAATGGCATCTTTACTGGATGCAAAAAAACATTCAAATGATGGTACTGAATATGCTGATCAGTTCGTGTTGGGAAGCCATTTTGATTTAGATAAAATATTGGGCTGGCAAGATACCGAAGCACAAATCATTGTGACAGAGCGGAATGGGCATTCTTTGTCACAAACATCAGATGCGCTAGCAGGACATTTAAGTTCAACTCAAGAGGTTTGGGGGCGTGGGCAAACATGGCGCTTGACCAATCTCTGGATTAAAAAACAGTTTTTGAATCAAAAGTTGGATATTAAAGTCGGGCGTTTTGGTGAAGGTGAAGATTTTAATAGTTTCGATTGTGATTTTCAGAATTTGGCTTTGTGTGGTTCTCAGGTCGGGAACTGGGTCGGGGATCAGTGGTTTAACTGGCCCGTTAGCCAATGGGCAGCCAGACTGAAATATCAAATATCACCAGAACTATTTAGTCAAATTGGGGTATATGAATATAACCCCGAAAACTTAAAACGTAGTCAAGGCTTTAATTTAAGTACTTCGGGTTCAGATGGTGTCATTGTTCCAGTCGAGTTGGTCTGGCAACCGAAAATGGGCATGCAAGGCAAAACAGGTGAATATCGACTGGGCTATTACTATAGCAGTGCAGATGCTGTAGAAATTCAGAATCCCAATGCAACATCGCATAAGCAAGGCATGTGGATTGTGGCTAAACAACAATTACTGCAACATGCGCAAGATTCTCATCGCGGGATGACGGGATTCATCAACCTGACCGTGCATGATGACAAGACCAATAGTGTGGATAATATGCAAAATATCGGTCTGATTTATACTGGTCTGTTGGATATGCGCCCGAGAGATGAAATTGCATTAGGATTTGCCCGCATCCATCTGAATGATGATTTAAACACTGGACAAGACGAAGAATACAATACTGAACTGTATTATGGGTTACATGCGACCAATTGGTTAATGATCCGCCCAAATCTGCAATATATCCGACATGTAGGCGCCTATAAAAATGGGGAAAATGTCTGGGTTGGGGGGATTAAGTTTCAAACCGCATTTTAAATGTCTTAAGCATCGACTCTGAACGAATTGATCTAATGAACTCCGACTTGAACTAAATCAGATAAGAAACCACAACAATAGGCTCTCTGTCGTGTAGGACATTGCAGTAGCGCCATCGATAATAAAATCAATGAGGTGAATAGAATGAGTAACCCATCGAATGCCATGCGAACCTTTACAGTTATTGTGATGCTCGTGATTGCTGCTTATTTACTAATTGGCGGCGTTTGGCTCACTTTATTGGGAGGATCCATCTACTATGTGATTGCCGCGGTGTTGCTTCTGGCATCAGCATTTTTACTTAAAAAGGGGCAATCCTCTTCATTATGGATCTTTAGCTTTCTGATGCTGGCAACCATATTGTGGAGTCTATGGGAAGTTGGAACAGATTTTTGGGCTCTTGCACCCCGTTTGGATATTCTGGGAATACTTGGCTTATGGCTGCTCATTCCTGCAGTGACCCGAAACATGAGTATGGCGCAGGGCAGTAAAATTGCACTTTCAGGGACATTGCTGATTGCAATTGCAGTGATGGTCTATGCGATTTTTAATGATCCACAGGAAATCAATGGTGTCATTCAACAACCACAGCCTGAGTCAGCTAAGGCGATTGAAGGCATCGCTGAAGAGGACTGGCCTGCCTATGGGCGTACCCAAGCAGGAGTGCGTTATTCTCCGCTGACACAAATTAATGATAAAAATGTCAAAGACCTCAAGGTCGCGTGGACATTCCGTACAGGAGATGTCAAAACCGATAAAGATTCTGGGGAAACAACCAATCAGGTGACCCCAATTAAAGTGGGCGACAACCTATTTATGTGTACCACCCATCAATGGTTGATAGCCTTGGACCCTGCCAGCGGTCAAGAGAAATGGCGTTTTGATCCTAAACTCAAAGCTGATCATACTTTTCAGCATCTGACTTGTCGTGGGGTGATGTACTACGATGCCAATAATACAGCCGAGTTTGCAACCAGTTTGCAAACTCGAAAATCGACCTCTGCTGAATGTCCTCGCAAGGTGATTGTTCCCGTCAATGATGGACGCTTGGTGGCTGTGAATGCAGACACAGGAAAAGTCTGTACCGATTTTGGTGAGCAAGGCGAAGTGAATTTACAAAAGTTTATGCCTTATGCCTATCCAGGGGGATATAACCCAACCTCACCTGGGATTATTTCAGGCACGACCATCGTGATTGCAGGTTCAGTCACAGACAATTATTCCTCTAAAGAACCTTCAGGGGTAATTCGTGGCTATGATGTGAATACGGGTAAATTGCTCTGGGTCTTTGATACAGGGGCACAAAATCCGAATGCCATGCCAAATGAAAATACCACTTTCGTGCATAATTCGCCGAATGCTTGGGCTCCTCTAGCTTACGATTCCAAGCTGGATATCGTGTATGTACCAACAGGCGTGGGAACACCCGATATTTGGGGTGGAGATCGTACCGAGTTAAAAGAGCGTTATGCCAATTCCATGCTGGCGATTAATGCCAGTACAGGTAAGTTGGTTTGGCATTTCCAAACGACACACCATGATTTATGGGATATGGATGTACCCGCCCAACCGTCATTGGCAGATGTGCAGGATGCAACAGGTCAAACAGTTCCAGCCATTTATGTCTTAACCAAAACAGGCAATGTCTTTGTATTAGATCGACGAACAGGGAAAGCCATTGTGCCGATTACGGAGCGCGCCGTTCCTCAAACTGTAAAGCGTGGACCACAAACTCAAGGCGAGCATTATTCAGCAACCCAACCATTCTCTAATTTGAATCTTGCCCCCCAAGAAAAGTTAAAAGATAAAGACATGTGGGGCGCGACCATGTTTGATCAGTTGATTTGTCGTGTATCTTTCCATCGCTTAAATTATGACGGAATTTATACCCCACCTTCAGAAAATGGTACTTTGGTCTTCCCTGGTAATTTAGGCGTATTTGAATGGGGCGGTATGTCGGTGAATGCTGATCGTCAGGTCGCTGTGATGAATCCCATCGGATTGCCTTTTGTCAGCCGCTTAATTCCAGCAGATCCGAATCGTCAAGAAACGGCTAAAGGAGCGGGAACTGAACAGGGGATACAACCGATGTATGGTGTGCCTTATGGCGTAGAAATTAGTGCGTTCTTATCGCCACTGGGTTTGCCGTGTAAACAACCCGCTTGGGGCTATGTAGCAGGGGTAGATTTGAAAACCCATCAAGTGGTCTGGAAAAAACGGATTGGGACCATTCGTGACAGTCTGCCGCAGTTGTTCCAGCTGCCACCGTTAAAAATTGGGGTACCTGGTTTGGGCGGACCAATCTCAACCGCAGGTAATGTCATGTTTGTCGCTGGTACGCAGGATAATTATCTTCGCGCATTTAATGTCAGCAATGGCGAACAGTTGTGGGAAGGACGTTTACCCGCTGGGGGACAGGCAACACCTATGACCTATGAAATCAATGGTAAGCAATATGTAGTGATCATGGCTGGCGGACATGGTTCCTTTGGTACCAAGATGGGAGATTACTTGGTGGCCTATGCTTTGCAGTAAGTGAACTTATCTAAAAGAAAAAGCCTGATTCATCGGGCTTTTTTCTTATGTGAAAGCCATATTAAGGTGTTATTGAGCTGAATATCACAAAAATAAATAAAGATAGAAGAACAAAGCCGAAACAGTGAAAAAGAAGGGAGAAGCCTTATAAATACAGGCTTTGAGAAAATAAAAATGACTTATCAATAAAACCGCTATGAAATATGTAAAAAACGCATTTTGTTGATAGTTTAAATCTCGTTATGCTGTCAGTCGTTATAATGAAACTACTAGCTGTACGCCATGTATTTATATACTGATTTTGATCAGCAACTGATCAATGAACGTGTTGCACAGTTCCGTGACCAAACGGAACGTTATTTAGCGGGTAAACTCACTGAAGATGAATATCGTCCGCTACGTCTCCAAAATGGTTTATACGTACAACGCTATGCGCCAATGTTACGTATTGCCGTTCCTTATGGTTTGATGAGCTCAACGCAGTTACGCAAGGTTGCGGAATTAGCGAAAGAATATGACCGTGGTTATGCACACGTGTCAACACGTCAAAACATTCAGTTTAACTGGCCAGCACTTGAAAACGTGCCTGACATGCTTGCCGAGTTGGCAACTGTGCAGATGCATGCGATTCAAACTTCAGGTAACTGTATTCGTAATACCACGACTGACCAATACGCAGGCGTTGTGGCAGGTGAAATTGCTGACCCACGTCCGACTTGTGAATTGATTCGTCAATGGTCCACTTTCCACCCTGAATTTGCGTTCTTGCCACGTAAATTCAAAATTGCCGTGTCTGCTTTAGAAGAAGTAGATCGTGCTGCAACTTCATTCCATGATATCGGTGTCTATATCGTGAAAAATGCAGCGGGTGAGATCGGTTATAAAATCAAAGTGGGTGGTGGTTTAGGTCGTACACCAATCATTGGTTCAATTATCAAAGAATGGTTGCCGCGTGAAGATTTGATTGCTTATCTTGAAGCGGTACTTCGTGTGTATAACTTACACGGTCGCCGTGACAACAAATATAAAGCACGTATCAAAATTTTAGTCAAAGCATTAACGCCTGCAGTGTTTGCTGAAAAAGTGGAAGCAGAATTTGCTCACACTATCAAAACATTGAAAGTCGATGCTGAAACTTTAGCGAAACTGGATGAAGAATTTACCCCATTTGCTTATCAACAATTGGCGGATGAAGACTTCACGGCATTGTTTGCTGAATATCCTAAGTTCAAACAGTGGTTTAACATCAATACCAATGCACATAAAGTCGCTGGTTACCGCGTTGTCACCATTTCTCTAAAACGTGCGGGTATTGCACCAGGTGACGTGACCACTGAAGAAATGAATTTGATTGCAGACCTTGCAGACAAATATACGTTCGGTGAATTACGTACCACGCATGAACAAAACATTTCGTTGGTGGATGTACCGCAAAAAGATTTGTTTGAATTGTGGCAAACCCTAGAACAACACGATTTGGCGCGTGCGCATATTGGTTTCATTACCGATATTATCTGCTGCCCAGGCGGTGACTTCTGTTCATTGGCGAATGCGAAATCGATTCCTATTTCTGAAGCGATTTCACGTCGTTTTGATGACTTAGATACGGTTTACAATTTGGGTCATATCGACTTGAACATCTCAGGTTGTATGAATGCTTGTGGTCATCACCACGTCGGTAATATTGGCATTTTAGGTGTCGATAAAAAAGGCGCTGAATTCTACCAAATTACTTTAGGTGGTAATGCAGACCATGATGCTTCAATTGGTGACATCTTAGGACCATCATTTGCAGCAGATGCTGTACCTGACATCATTGAAGAAATTCTGAATACTTATCTTGATTTACGTCAAGAAGGTGAAGAGTTTATTGAAACTTACCGTCGTGTTGGCATTCAACCATTCAAGGAGCGTGCTTATGCTTAATACCGCACTACAAGTGCTCTCTAAAGATGGCACAGTGACAGACAATAGCTACCAGTTGATCGGTGACGATGCTGTATTACCGCAAGGTGATGTCGTGCTCACTGTTGATCAGTTGGATCAGCTTGCCAACATTACAGGTAAAAAAGCATTGCTGATTACTGTTGATGCTTCTCCAGAAGTGAACGAATTTCCTTTAGATCAGTTAGATGCGATCTTTATTGATTTTGCTGGCTTTAACGATGGTCGTGGTTATTCATTTGCAGCATTGTTGCGTCGACAAGGTTTCCAAGGTGAATTGCGTGCGACAGGTGATGTGTTTAAGGATGTCTTAAACTATATGAAGCGTTCCGGTTTCGATACTTTCGTGATTAAAGAAGGTAAAGATGTTCAGGAAGCTGCGGCTGGTTTAGGTGATTTTACCAACCCGTACCAAGCATCAACTGCGGTTGCTCAAGCAAGCTATCAAACTGGGGCTTAATTTGCTCTAGTTGAAAAAAAGCCAGATGAACTCTGGCTTTTTTATTTATGGAACAATGCAAATAAAACAATAAGTTTAATTTTATAGTCTTATATTTCTATCAATTGGCAGTTGATCATCCATTTCACCCCAAACTGATCGGTAAATGCACCGTACAGAGCACCCCAAAAAGTTTTTTCTAAAGGCATCTCAATTTGACCATTGACAGAGAGTGCATCAAATAAACGTTGAGCCTCAGCTTGTTCGTGTTTATCCAGATTAATTGAAATATAGTGATTGCTGCCTTTAATAAATACGGCATTTGGAGCGCAAAACTGCTCTGAAGTATCAGAAGCCATCAAGACTGTAAATTCATTGATTGGTAATGAAACATGCAGGATCAGATTTTTATCTACATCGGATAAAGTGATGTCTTCGCTTGGTGGCATATCCCCATAACGACTCAGCATGGCAAACTCACCGCCAAACACCGACTTATAAAAATTGAACGCAGTTTCGGCTTCACCTTGGAAATTGAGATAATGGTTGAGTTGCATTGTTCTATTTTCCATTGTTGTTTTGAGTGTTTAATCTATCAGCCTTAATTAAAAAAAATAATGCAAAAATGTAAGCATAAAAAAACCTCCATAAAAGGAGGATTTTTTATTCACTCATGAATTGAGTGGAGGTGTTGCATTGAAGCTTAAAGCAATTCAATAGCAACCGCAGTTGCTTCACCACCACCGATACAGAGGGCTGCAATGCCTTTTTTGCCGCCTGTACGTTTTAAAGCATGAATAAGCGTCAAAATGATGCGTGAACCTGTTGAACCGACAGGGTGTCCCAGTGCACATGCACCACCATTAATGTTGACTTTCGCAGGATCGAGTTTAAAGTCATCCATTGGGCACATAGTTACCATAGCAAATGCTTCATTAATTTCCCAAAGATCAACGTCCTGCGCATCCCAACCTGTTTTCTTCAAAACTTTTTCAATGGCGCCAACAGGAGCAATCGTGAACTCAGAAGGGTGCTGTGAGTTTGACGCATAAGCCATGATTTTAGCCAATGGCTGTAAACCTTTTGCAGATGCATTGTCTGCAGAAGTTAGAACTAAAGCTGAAGCACCATCAGAAATTGAGCTGGCATTCGCAGCAGTGATCGTACCGTCTTTTGCAAACGCAGGGCGTAAAGAAGGAATCTTTTCGATATGGGCATTGAACGGTTGTTCATCTTTATCGATAACAACATCGCCTTTACGCGTTGAAACGGTAACAGGAACGATTTCGTCTTTAAAATAACCTTCTTGAACCGCATTTTGTGCACGCAGTAAAGAACGGATGGCAAACGCATCCATTTGTTCACGTGTGTAGCCACGCGTATTGGCCATGTCTTGTGCAAATGAACCCATTAGACGGCCCGTTTCAGCATCCTCTAAGCCATCAAGGAACATGTGATCTTTGACTTCACCATGACCCATACGGTAACCAGCACGTGCTTTGGTCAATACATAAGGTGCATTGGTCATAGATTCCATACCACCTGCAACCACGATTTCAGCGGAACCTGCTTTAATCATATCAGCAGCTTGCATGACTGCTTTCATGCCAGAACCACAAAGTTTGTTGATCGTGACTGCACCTGTTGAATCAGGTAAACCCGCTTGACGCATGGCTTGACGCGCAGGACCTTGCTTAAGGCCAGCAGGTAAAACACAGCCCATAATGACTTCTTCTACATCAGTAGGTTGTAGGCCGGCACGAGCAATGGCTTCTTTAATTGTTGTTGCGCCAAGCTCTGGTGCTGTTAAGCCGGATAAACTCCCTTGAAAACCACCCATGGCAGTACGAGCACCATTTACAATCACTATATCAGTCATTGATATAACTCCAAATCAAAATAATCAGTTTTTGTTTAATCCACAGCAGTATATTGAAAACTGGAATTTAGATGTTGTTTTTGCCGTAGACTCATTGGTTTTCAACAGCGGGTTAGATCTTCACTACGTGAATTTCCCATTTTATTGAGAATGATCTTTAAATGTTTTGTTATTGATGAGCAATAATAAAAGCTGCCATTGGAACCTATGGGTAGACCATGTTCAGCCATAAAACTCAAACTAGAAAAATGTAGGGTGCCTCGCCAATTTAATGTGCCGTAATTGAGGTTGGTTTGTTCTTTAGCAATTAAGGATTCATTGGAGTCTACTTGTCTATTTTTATTTAAATCGAGAAATACAATAAAGCCATGCTCCCACATTGAATCTTTGCAAGCAAGCATGTCAATTGATGGACAGATGACGACGTTTGTGTGATGAATAACAGCATGCTGTTTAGCAAGTTGTACATTGCTATTAATTTGTCTTAAAACGAAGTTACGTTCTTGATTTGCTTTTAATTGATGATAATAAGGCAGGGCTAACGTAATTAGTATTGACAAAACTAATGCTGTGATGGCAAGTTCTAATAATGTGAAAGCCATATATTTGTTGAGGTGCATAAATAACAACCTAAGTACCTGTATTTTTTAATTTAATAATGAATAATAATGTCTTGTTTTTTATTCATTTTATAATGAAAAATGTGTTTCTCTACTAATAAGAAAATGCTATAGTGAAACGCAAGTGACAATAAGCTATTCTTAAAAAGAAAGAGACCATAAATTTACTGAACTACAACTGAAATTGTAAGTAATTTTGTCAATAATTTACTTGATTAAAATTATCAAACACTTGGACAAACCAATTGAGTGTTTGTATTATTCAAGGTGAGTAGCTTAAAAATAAAACTGGGGTATTTAAAAAAGCCTATCTCAGGATAGCAAAAATTTTAAGCTTAGCTTGAACAACAATTGTTTATCTCTGGAGGATAAATCCATGAAAATGAGTCGTATTGCTTTAGCGATGCTCGTTGCTGCACCTTTGGCTGCTGCTAACGCAGGTGTAACCATTACGCCGTTAATGCTTGGTTATACAATGTTTGGTACCGACCATAACAATCGTAACTTAACGAATAGTCACGAATTACAAGATGACTTGATGGTTGGTGCTGCTTTGGGTATCGAGCTTACTCCTTGGTTAGGTTTTGAAGCTGAATATAACCAAGTAAAAGGTGATGTTGATCCAAGTGCTGGTGAATATAAGCAAAAACAAATCAATGGTAATTTCTATGCTACTTCAGATTTGTTTACTAAAAACTATGACAGCAAAATCAAGCCATACGTATTATTAGGTGCTGGTCACTATGAATACGATTTTGATGCTCCTGCTTTAGCTTATCGTGATGGTGAAGAAGGTACTTTAGGTAATGCTGGTCTTGGTGCTTTCTGGCGCTTAAATGATGCTTTATCTCTACGTACTGAGGCTCGTGCTACTTATAACATCGACGAAGACTTCTGGAACTATACAGCTTTAGCTGGTCTTAATGTGGTTCTTGGTGGTCACTTGAAACCTGCTGCACCAGTAGTAGAAGTTGAGCCAGTTGCTCCAGTTGAGCCAGTTCCTGAGCAATTGACTGAAGATCTTAACATGGAACTTCGTGTGTTCTTTGATACGAACAAATCAAACATCAAAGACCAATACAAGCCAGAAATTGCTAAAGTTGCTGAGAAGTTAGTTGAATATCCAAACGCTACTGCTCGCATCGAAGGTCACACAGACAACACAGGTCCACGTGCATTAAACGAACGTTTATCTTTAGCTCGTGCTAACTCTGTTAAATCTGCTCTTGTAAATGAATACAATGTAGATGCAGCTCGTTTGTCTACTCAAGGTTTCGCTTGGGATCAACCGATTGCTGACAACAAAACTAAAGAAGGTCGTGCTATGAACCGTCGTGTATTCGCGACAATCACTGGTAGCCGTACTGTTACAGTACAACCTGGTCAAGCTCAATAATTCATTATTGATTTTGATTTGAAAAAGCAGCCTTAAGGCTGCTTTTTCTTTGATGTTTGAATTATAAAATGATAAAGAATTAATCTCAAATTAAAAAACGAGCCAATTGGCTCGTTTTTAAACCTAGTGAGAGACTCTATTTATTGACCATCAAAGGTAATATGTGAGCTGGCATTCATTAAACGATCCGCCCCTTCTTCTGAAAGTTTGATTTGTAAACGTAAGTCGTTTGGCGAATCAGCATGTTTCAGCGCATCTTTATAGGTGATTTGCTTGGCTTTATATAGATCGTAGAGTGCTTGGTCAAAGGTCTGCATGCCGAGTTCACGTGAACGCTTCATAAGGTCTTTAATTTCATGAACATCACCTTTACGGATCAAGTCGGAAATTAAAGGGGAGTTAATCAGAATTTCAATCGCAGCTCGACGTGAATTGCCATCAATAGTTGGAATCAGTTGTTGAGCCACCATCGCTTTTAGATTTAAAGACAAGTCCATAAATAATTGACTATGACGATCAGCTTCAAAGAAGTGGATAATACGGTCAATGGCTTGGTTAGCGTTGTTGGCATGTAGTGTTGCGAAAACTAAATGTCCTGTTTCGGCAAAGGCAATCGCATAGTCCATAGTCTCACGTGATCGAATCTCACCAATCAGAATGACATCCGGTGCCTGACGTAAAGTATTTTTTAATGCGATTTCAAAAGAGTCTGTATCAATACCCACTTCACGTTGGGTAATAATACAGCCTGCATGTTCGTGAATAAATTCAATCGGGTCTTCAATGGTAATAATATGACCTTTGGAATTTTGGTTGCGATAACCAATGATCGATGCCAAAGAAGTCGATTTACCTGTCCCTGTTGCACCTACAAAGATAATGATGCCACGTTTGGTCATGGCTAAATCTTTCAATACAGGAGGAAGTTTAAGCTCATCCATGGTTGGAATTTTGGTTTCAATGCGACGAAGAACCATGCCGGGTTGATCACGTTGTTGAAAAGCACTAACACGAAAACGCGCTGTTTTTTCGCGATTCATAATCGCAAAGTTACATTCACGAGTCTCAGTAAATTCTTTACGCTGTTTGTCGCTCATGATTGAATTAATCAGTTGACCAACAATCTCACCAGTCAGCTTGGTCTTTGCAACGGGTACAATTTGACCATTAATTTTCATCGATGGTTCAACTTCAGCCGTGACAAAAAGATCCGAAGCTTTTTGTTGAATCATTAAATTGAGTAAGTCGTTAAAGTCCATAACCTTATCCTAATTCCGTTTCTGTATTCTTATAAGAATGATTCTGGTTGTTTGGCAACAGTACGTGCTGTTTGAGGACTAATCACACCTTTCGATACTAGAGTTTTAAGGCTCTGATCTAGGGTGGTCATACCATAGTTGGCACCTGTTTGAATGGCAGAGTACATTTGTGCAACTTTGTTTTCACGAATTAAGTTACGAATCGCTGGAATACCAATCATGATTTCATGGGCTGCCACACGACCTCCACCATTTTTCTTTAAGAGTGTTTGTGAAATGACGGCCTGTAGTGATTCTGAGAGCATCGCGCGAACCATATCTTTTTCTTCGGCAGGGAATACGTCAATGACACGGTCAATGGTTTTCGCTGCGGAGGTAGTATGCAGTGTACCGAAAACCAAGTGACCCGTTTCAGCAGCAGTTAAAGCCAGACGAATGGTTTCAAGGTCACGCATCTCACCGACTAGAATAATGTCAGGGTCTTCACGTAATGCTGAGCGGAGTGCTTCGTTGAAGCCATGAGTATCACGGTGTACTTCACGCTGGTTAATCAGACATTTTTTGGATTGGTGTACAAATTCGATTGGATCTTCGACCGTTAAAATATGGTCATAACGTCGATCATTAATGTAGTCCAGCATTGCGGCTAGGGTTGTTGATTTACCAGAACCCGTTGGT
Organism: Acinetobacter zhairuonensis; assembly: GCF_022601715.1. Lineage (GTDB taxonomy): Bacteria > Pseudomonadota > Gammaproteobacteria > Pseudomonadales > Moraxellaceae > Acinetobacter. The sequence goes on from NZ_JAKVIM010000009.1 coordinate 40,862, forward strand.
CCTGTGACCAATACGATGCCACGAGGGTAATCACAGATCTCTTTAAAAATATTGCCCAGACCAAGGTCGTCCATGGTCAAAACTTTAGATGGAATGGTACGGAATACAGCACCTGCACCGCGGTTCTGGTTAAATGCGTTGACACGGAAACGGGCAACCCCAGGAACTTCAAAAGAGAAGTCGGTTTCCAGTTGTTCTTCATAATCGCGACGCTGTTTGTCATTCATAATGTCGTACACCAGTTTGTGTACTTCTTTATGTTCTAATGCAGGTAGGTTGATACGTCTTACTTCACCGTCTACGCGAATCATTGGAGGCATACCCGCAGATAAGTGTAAGTCGGAAGCCCCGTTTTTTGCCGAAAAAGCCAATAATTCTGTAATATCCATGAATTCCCCGAGATCATATAAATCTTAATTATTTTGATAGAATAATAAGGCTTTCCTGCTGCTTAACCAACAGTTAGAGTTGCTGGAACGTAAAAAAAGATGAATGAAATGAGAAGATCGTCAATGAATAGTTTGAAAGAGTCGCGAAATCAGGTTTTAAAGCAAATAGAGGCTGCTTGTTCACGTACTGGGCGTGAAGCTGAAACGGTGCAATTGCTTGCGGTTTCAAAAACTCATCCAAGTGAGGCATTGCGTGACATGTATGCAATAGGGCAGCGTGCATTTGGAGAAAATTATCTGCAAGAGGCACTGGAAAAGATTGAGGCCTTGTCTGATTTAGAGATTGAGTGGCACTTTATTGGGCATGTGCAACGGAATAAAACCAAGCATTTGGCGGAAAAATTTGCTTGGGTGCATGGAGTAGATCGTTTGATTATTGCAGAACGTTTATCAGGTCAGCGATTGGCTACGCAGTCACCTTTGAATATTTGTCTACAAGTGAATATTGATGGACAAGATACCAAAGATGGATGTCAGCCAGAAGAAGTTGCTCAGTTGGTTGGTGAAATTAGTCAGCTTCCTCATTTAAGATTGCGTGGCATTATGGTGATTCCAGCACCCAACAATACAGCCGCTTTGATGGATGCCAGAAAGTTGTTTGATCAAGTCAAAGCATGTCACGCACATCCTCAGGATTGGGATACTTTAAGTATGGGGATGTCGGCTGATCTGGATGCTGCGATTGCAGCAGGTTCGACCATGGTGCGAATTGGGACGGCATTATTTGGTGCTCGAGATTATTCGAAATAAAGTTATCAGTCGGTTTTGTAGGTTTTGGCTGACAGGATTTGAGCCTTTTAACGTCTAGGTGAAAAAATTTATTCTTTCTATAATGAAACCATCAGGAACAGGATGTTTCTTTACAATAACAATAAAAGTGATGAATGGATGCAAAAGGCACGACAGGAGTTATGCCGTAGCAAGATCTAAAAAAGCCTCGACAGGAAGTCGGGGCTTTTTAGTTTTGAAATTAGCAATATTTTGATTGATGCTAAATTTTTAAAAAAGGCAGTACTTTTAATTTTAATAGAGATAGTTTTAATCATGCATTCACTTAGAATTTATAAATAATGCATGTCATTTCAAGTAATAAAAAAAACAGCCCGAAGGCTGTTTTTTAATAGGAAAATTATTCGCGGTCTAGATTCATTGGGTTAACATCCATTTCTTGGTAGGAAATCAACTTGGTTTTGTATTTCCATTTATAACCAAGCCAAATCGCCAAGAATAAGAAAATACCAATATAGGTCGATAAAACAGAGAGCCATTCACCATCAAGTACAGCTTGGTAGTTTTGACCTAAAACAACAATGGCACATAGAATAAAGGCAAACCACGGTGCAAATGGGAAGAATTTCGCACGATAAGCTAAGTCTTCAACCTTATGACCTTGGGTAACATAGCCTTTACGGAAACGATAGTGTGAGACAGCAATCCCTAACCAAACAATAAAGCCACACATACCTGACATGTTGAGCAGCCAATTAAAGACCTGTTCTTCTCCAATGAAAGTAGTTAAGAAGCAAAGTGCAGCAATTGCTGTTGTCGCATAAAGCGCATTCATGGGTACGCCGCGAGGGTCTAATTTGGCAAACACTTTAGGTGCACTGCCATTTTGAGCCATATTGAACAGCATGCGCGTCGATGAATACATCCCCGAGTTACCTGCCGATAGAATCGCAGTTAAAATCACGGCATTCATCACACTGGCAGCAAAGGCAAAACCAGCTTTTTCATAGAGTAAGGTAAACGGAGAGAGTGCAATATTCTCAGATGAAGCCGCTTGTAACAGGAGTGGATCATCATATGAAATGAGTGTGCCGATAATGAAAATACACACCACATAAAACAGTAGAATACGCCAAAAAATCTGTTTGATGGCAATTGGGATAGTCTTTTGAGGATCTTTCGATTCACCAGCAGCAACACCGACCATCTCGGTACCCTGAAACGAGAATCCTGCAATCATTGCTACACCAATCAGTGCAGATAAGCCACCAACGAAGGGTGCTTCACCCTTGCTCCAGTTGGCAAAAGTTGCGACATCTGGCGTCATCATGATTTTACCAATCATGAAAATACCAATGATGATAAACACAATAATGGCAAGGACTTTGACTAAGGAGAAGAAGAATTCACTTTCACCAAAGCCTTTGACTGTCAGTGCATTGATCCCAAAGACAACAGCTAAGAAGAGAGCACTCCAGTAGAAGCCGGGCAGGTCGGGAAACCAGAATTTCATGATGAATTGGACTGCAACCAATTCAAATGCAACCGTAATGGCCCAGTTATACCAATAGTTCCAGCCAAGGGCGAAACCAAAACCACCTTCAACATACTTGGTGCCATAGGTGAAAAATGCACCCGATGTTGGGTTATGTGTTGCTAACTCACCCAAACTGGTCATGAGAAAGTAAATCATCACACCAATTAAGCAGTAGGCCAATAACGCCCCGCCTGGACCAGCATTTGCAATGGTTGCACCTGAGGCAAGGAATAAACCTGTACCAATTGAACCACCAATGGCGATCATATTCAGATGGCGAGCTCCAAGCTTTCGCTTGAGTTGAGCTGGTTGAGTCGTTTCGCTCATCATTGTTCCTTAAGATTTCTTTTGTGTGCTGGCAAACAGCACTTTAAAGCCTTGTTGATCGGCTTTGGTTGTACATTGGCCAAAACTTTGCTCAATTAATAATGGATAATTCAGAAAGCGGTTGGCAACAATCCACAACTCGCCATCCGATTTAAGATGGCGACGGGATGTTTTGCATAAATTTTCGCTGGCATTGTAATCTGTATGAATGCCTTGATGGAATGGGGGATTGCTGACGATAGCGTGTAAGAATAGTGGTGCATCCTCAATGCCGTGTACCGCTTTAATCTCAAGTTGTTCTGGTAAAAGGTTATTTTTCTCAAAAGTCATTTTTGTTGAAGCTAATGCAAAGGCATCGACATCCAGTGCAAAAATGCGATTTTTCGGATTTAACTTGGCCAAATAGGCGCTGATCACACCTGCACCACAGCCAAAGTCTGCAATTTTTCCAGAAGTGACGTGTGAAAGATGAGGTAATAACACGGCTGTACCCACGTCTAGACGGTTTTGGCTAAATACACCTGGTAATGCGCAAATCTGTAATTCACCTTTCGGGGTTGGTACAGTGTAGTGTTGTGCCCAATCGGCCAAAGGTTTTGCCGTTACGGTTTTTTCGGTGACCAGTTGCCACATTTGACAATGTCGAGCGCTGTCTAATTTGAGGGTTTTACCAAAAGGTTGTAGCTGTTTAGAAGCACGTTCTACACCACCTTTCTTTTCACCAACTAAAAAGATCGATGCGCCTACGGCCAAACGACTGACCAGTTGGTGTAGCACATAGTTAAGTAGTTCTTTTGATTTTGGAACAAAAACAATGGCTTGTTCAAAGCTGACTTCTGGCAAATCTGTGCCAAAATGTACAGAGCTTTGTTGAGTCTCAAAATATTGTAATTCGTTAAAATTCCATGTCCAAAAATGAGGCTCTACAGCACCAATCAGCTGTGTATTTAATTCGTCACACGGTGCATTGACCAGTAAAACTGAGCCAGAGAGAAATTCCTGTTGACGAAGAACAACTTCACTTCGTGGATCCATCTTATTTACTCCATAGTAAAAACGATGCCCAGACAATGCTGGGCAAGGTGCATACAGAAATGAAAACTTATTTCTTCGTTTCAGGAAGCACAATATTTAAAATCAGTGCGGCAATACCACCTGTCGCAACACCCGAACTAAAAATGTTACGGAACAATTCAGGTAAATGTTCCAAGATTTGTGGAACTTGTGCAACACCTAGCCCCAGTGCCAATGAGATGGCAATAATAAGCAGTGCACGACGGTCTAAATGAACCCCAGCAAGAATGTTAATCCCCGATGCAGCTACTGCACCGAACATCACCATGACTGCACCACCGAGTACTGCTTGAGGCACAGCTTGAATTACGCCTGCCACTGCTGGTAATAAACCTAAAATGACCAACATGGCTGCAATCCAGATTCCGACATAACGGCTTGCAACACCCGTCAGCTGAATTACTCCATTGTTTTGTGCAAACACCGAGCTTGGGAAAGTATTAAAAATACCAGCAAGGAAAGAGTTCGCACCATTCACCAAGACACCGCCTTTAATACGTTCCATCCAAGTGGCACCATCCACAGGCTGGTTGGAAAGTTTTGAGGTCGCGGTGATATCACCAATGGCTTCCAAAGACGTCACTAAATAGATGAAGGCCATTGGAATAAACAAGCTCCAAGAGAAGCTGAGTCCAAAATGCATTGGCGTCGGAACTTGTACTAAAGGCGCATCTTTTAAACCTGAAAAATCCAGATGCCCCATAAAGCCTGCAAGAGTATATCCCGCAACTAAGGCAATTAAGATTGCAGAACTTTTTACCCATGTAATACGGATGCGATTCAGCAAGATAATTAAGCCTAAAACCGTACATGACATAATCAAGTTGTCTGTATTGGCGAAGGTGTTGTTGGACATGGCTTGATAGCCACCACCCATGCTAATTAAGCCTTCCTTAATTAAAGTCAGACCAATCAACAGCACCACAATGCCTGTTACCAAAGGTGTAATCAGCATTTTAACCCACGGTAAAATTCGTGACACCCCCATTTCAATGAATGAACCCGCAATTACCACACCAAAAATAGCGGCCATGACGGACTCTACTGGTGTACCCGCAGCGACCATGGCAGAGCCAATCCCGATGATTGGACCAATAAAGTTAAAGCTGGTGCCTTGAACAATCAGTAAGCCTGCGCCAAATGGTCCGACTTTTTTACATTGTAAAAAGGTTGCAATGCCTGAGATCACCAAAGACATGGATAAAATCATGTTGGTGTCTTGTTTGGAAACACCCAATGCTAAACAGATCAGTAAACCAGGAGTAACAATTGGAACAATAATCGCAAGTAAATGTTGGAAGGCTGCAAGGAAAGCTATGAAGGGTTGAGGGCGGTCATTTAAACCATAAACCAAATCAAGCTGATCTGGTTGATTGGGAGAGAGATTTTGATCAGACATATGTCAAAAGGTGTTAGCAAGATGGCGCTATTCTAATCGAGATACACAGCTTTACAAAACAAAATGCCGAGCACTTGTGAAAAAAAATGAGCTTGTCAATAAACTGTCACTACTAAAATCTATTATTTTTCTGTATAATTTGCCCTCAAATTTAAAGCGTATCGAATTTACATGTCAGATATCAAAACTCTCCGTAACATTGCCATTATTGCGCACGTCGATCATGGTAAGACGACTCTTGTCGACAAATTACTTCAACAATCAGGTGCACTCGGTGATCGCGCAGGTGAGATTGAGCGTGTCATGGATTCGGGCGCTATTGAAAGTGAACGTGGTATTACCATTCTTGCAAAGAACACTGCAATTAAATGGATGGATGCTCGTACGAATACTGAGTACCGTATTAACATCGTCGACACCCCAGGACACGCCGATTTCGGTGGTGAAGTGGAACGTGTAATGTCGATGGTTGACTGCGTACTTCTTCTTGTTGATTCTCAAGAAGGTCCAATGCCACAAACTCGTTTCGTAACGCAAAAAGCGTTCGCGCGTGGTTTGAAGCCAATCGTAATTATTAACAAAGTAGACAAGCCAAGCGCGCGTCCAGACTGGGTTATTGATCAAGTATTTGACTTGTTCGACAACCTTGGTGGTACTGACGAACAGCTAGACTTCCCAGTTGTTTATGCATCTGGTCTACGCGGTGTTGCTGGTCCTTCTCCAGAAGAGTTGGCTGACGACATGACGCCATTGTTCCAAACAATCGTTGACATTGTTGAACCACCAGCAGTTGATGTTGATGGTCCATTCCAAATGCAGATTTCTTCACTTGACTATAACAGCTTCGTAGGTGTTATTGGTGTTGGTCGTATTCAACGTGGTTCAATTGGTTTAAATACACCTGTAACTGTCATTGATAAAGACGGTAAGACGCGTAACGGCCGTATCTTAAAAATTATGGGTTACCATGGTTTAGATCGCGTTGATGTTGATTCAGCATCTGCTGGCGACATCGTATGTATTACAGGTATTGATGAACTTCATATTTCTGACACCATTTGTGATCCGAAAAATGTTGAAGCTTTACCACCATTGTCTGTAGATGAACCTACAGTGACAATGACTTTCCAAGTAAACAACTCACCGTTTGCAGGTAAAGAAGGTAAATTCGTTACTTCACGTAACATCCGTGAACGTTTAGACCGCGAATTAATTCATAACGTAGCATTACGTGTAGAAGACACTGACAGTCCAGACCGTTTCAAAGTTTCTGGTCGTGGTGAACTTCACCTTTCAGTTTTAATTGAAAATATGCGTCGTGAAGGTTTCGAAATGGGCGTATCTCGTCCACAAGTAATCTTGAAAGAAGTTGACGGTGAAAAGCAAGAACCATACGAAAACGTTACATTTGACGTTGAAGAACAGCACCAAGGTTCTGTAATGGAACAAATGGGTAGCCGTAAAGGTGAAATGACCAATATGGAAGTTGACGGTAAAGGCCGTATCCGTATTGAAGCAACTGTACCTTCACGTGGCTTAATTGGTTTCCGTTCTGAATTCTTGACCATGACTTCTGGTACAGGGATCATGACATCAAGCTTCTCTCACTACGGTCCGATGAAACAAGGTACTGTTGCGAAGCGTCAAAATGGTGTGTTGATTTCTATGGTTCAAGGTACTTGCTTGGGCTATGCACTGTTCAGCTTACAAGACCGTGGTCGTTTATTCGCTAAGCCGCAGTTAGAAGTTTACGAAGGTATGATCGTAGGTATTAACTCACGTTCAGACGATATGGTGGTTAACCCAACTAAAGCGAAACAGTTAACTAACGTACGTGCTTCTGGTACTGATGATGCGTTGACTCTTGTTCCAGCAGTTGAATACACGCTTGAACAAGCGCTTGAGTTCATTGAAGATGATGAATTAGTTGAAGTAACTCCTAAATCAATCCGTATCCGTAAGCGCTGGTTGACTGAAAACGAACGTAAGCGTAACAAATAAGTTATTCTTATCTTCGGATGATAAAAACCGCTGATTTCGATCAGCGGTTTTTTTGTATAAGTTGTTCAACAAAGCGTTGTAGAGAATTTACAAAACCAAGTAAATTAGATGGAAATATATAGATTTCAATAATGTATACTTCATCACATAAATTAAAGTCAAAAAAGAACTGGAGATTTAAATGAGCATTATTCAAGAATTTCGCGAATTCGCAGTTAAAGGGAATATGATTGACCTCGCCGTCGGTGTAATCATTGGTGGTGCATTTGGTAAGATTGTAGATTCATTGGTAAAAGACATCATCATGCCACTCATTACGGTCATTACAGGTGGTGGGGTAGATTTCACGCAAAAATTTATCGTGTTGGGTGATAATCCGAATAACCTGCAATCTTTAGATGAATTAACCAAAGCTGGAGTCAATATTCTGACCTACGGAAATTTTTTAACAGTTGCGATTAACTTCATTATTCTGGCGTGGGTAGTGTTTTTAATGGTGAAAATGTTGAATCGTATGCGCCGTAAACAAGAAGAAGCTGCAGCTGAACCAGCACCAACACCTGAAGATATTCAATTGTTACGTGAAATCCGTGATGAGTTAAAGAATAAATCATAATGGGTTGATGTCCAAAATCGGCAATTCAAGTTGCCGTTTTTTTTCGCCTAGAATTGGATGTCGGGAGCTAGTTTTTATAATTTATCCCCATTAAGATTTGCTTAGATTATTAAATTGAAGATGTTTGTCTGATGAATCAATTGTTTGTCTATGGAACCTTACGTCCCAATCATGAAAATGCACATCTTCTGGAGCGTATTGGTGGCACTTGGCAGAAAGCTTATGTAAATGGTGTGGTGTATATTTTGGACTGGGGACCAGATAAAGGGTTGTTTGCCATTGTGCTTGATCAGCATGCACCGAAAGTGGAAGGCTATCTGTTTATTTCGGAGAGATTATCTGATCATTGGGATGCTTTGGATGAATTCGAAGGTATGCAATATGAGCGCGTTTCGGTGCCAGTCGAATTAGAATCTGGTGAGCAAAGTGAAGCCTGGGTTTACCAAATGAAGGTCGATTAAAGTCAAATCCGACAGGGAAGTACCTAAAAGGTTTAGGTACTTCTCAGCTTATAGCAGTTAAAAAGCCATGCGAAATTTAATTTCAACCAGATGAAAACCAAACTGGCTTTTAATTGGACCATGCAAAACCCCTTCAGCAGCAGTAAATACCAGCTTATCAATCACAGGCACCAGTTGTCCTTTTTTCACTTCACCGAGTTCTCCGCCGCGTTTACCCGAATTACAGGTCGAATATTGTTTCGCAACTTTGGCAAAATCGGCACCATCGAGTATCTTTTTTTTCAATTGGTCGGCTAAATCTTTATCTTTGACCAGAATATGTCGAACAATGGCTGTTTTCATTTGATCTTACCTCGCTTGATCGATGCAGTTGTAGAGACTTTTTTCAAGGGTTGGCATTGAGGGCAAAAGACGCTGGCACGTTGTCCCAGTTTTAAATTTTCCAGAGTTGTTTCACAGTTCACACACATCTCTCCTGCACGTCCATAAGCCAACAGGGTTTGCTGGAAATAACCATTTTCTCCCATGGCATTACTATAGTCACGTAAGGTTGATCCACCCAGATCAATGGCTTGTTTTAAAATGCGTTTGATTTCCAGCACCAGTTTTTCAATTTGACTGGTCGTCAAACTGGACGCTGGTTGTGCTGGATGTATCCCCAGATTAAACAAACTTTCCGTTGCGTAGATATTCCCCACACCAACCACAACATGATTATCCATTACTGCAACTTTTATGCCGACATGCTTATTATTCAGCTTTTGAGTTAAATATTCAGCATTAAAGGCTTCGCTTAAGGGTTCAGGTCCCAGCGATGAAAGCAGTTTAGACTCTGTCTCAGCATCCCACCACAGGATACAGCCGAATCGGCGTGGATCATGGTAGCGTAATTGCATGTCATCAAACTGAATGATCAAATGATCATGTTTACGTTTCTCTTCATGGGTTTCACATAATCTAAAGCTTCCCGACATACCTAGATGCCAGAGCATGCGATCTTGTTCAAACTCAGCCAAAATATACTTGGAGCGACGTGTAAGTTTTAGCAGTTTTTGTCCCTGAAGGCGTTGTAGATCCTCTGGAATCGGCCAACGTAAGCGTGATTCATGCACAGTTACGGATTTTACCTGTTGCCCAATCAAAGGCAGTAGACTGGTTTTGGTGGTTTCAACTTCGGGTAATTCAGGCATAGGTTTTAAATGATCGGTTGGAAACAACAAGGCTAATATCGGGCTGAATGCGCGGGAATGCAAGTTTTTTCCAAGTTTGGTCAGTTTCTATTGAGTATGAAACTCAAACAATAGATGAAAAGAGTATTTGCAGCCTCGGCAGAATCTGTATAACGTGATAAGTCACGAAAATTAGAATGATGAGGCCTTGCATGTCACGCTTATTTCAGCCCATTCAGTATGGATCACTTCAAGTGAAAAATCGCATCGTTATTGCGCCGATGTGCCAATATTCAGCCAATGATCAGGGCGAATTAAGCTATTGGCATGAACAACAATGGGCGAACTATGCACTCTCGGGGGCAGGTTTGTGCATTGTGGAAGCCACTGCAGTGCAGCCAGAAGGGCGGATTAGCTTTGCAGATTTAGGGCTTTGGAATGATCGGCAACGTGATCAGATGCGACAGTTATTAGAAAAAGTTCGCTCTATTTCACCGATGCCTTTTGCCATTCAATTGGCACATGCTGGTCGTAAAGCCTCTACTGATAAACCTTGGCTAGGCAGAGGGCAAATTCCACCTGAAGATCAGCATGGTTGGCAAACGGTTTCTGCCAGTAATATTTCTTTTAATCCTAAAGATCTGCCTCCTCATGCACTGTCCATCGAAGAGCTCAAACAGGTTCAGCAAGATTTTGCTCAGGCAGCCGTACGTGCGGTAGAGGCAGGCTTCGATTTGATTGAGTTACATGCAGCGCATGGCTATTTGCTGCATCAGTTTTTGTCGCCACTCGCGAATCAACGTCAGGATGAATATGGTGGTAACTTTGAAAATCGGATTCGGATGACTTTAGAAACCTTCCAAGCAATGCAGTCTGCTGTTCCAGACGGTTATCCAATTGGGGTGCGTCTTTCGGCTCAAGACTGGTTTGATGGCGGCTGGACGGTTGAGGAATCGGTCGAATTGTCGAAACGATTGCAACAATTGGGGGCTACCTATATTCATGTGTCGAGTGGTGGCTTGCATGTAGAACAAGCCATTCAGATTGGCGCCAATTACCAAGTGCCATTTGCACAAACAGTGAAACAAGCCCTTGATATACCAGTGATTGCAGTAGGCTTAATTACCGAAGCTCAACAAGCAGAGCAAGTGTTGCAACAAGAACAAGCGGATGCAATTGGTTTGGCCCGCGCGATGTTATATGATCCGCGCTGGCCTTGGCATGCAGCGGCTGAACTGGGGGAAAGCATGGAAATTGCACCCCAATATTTGCGTTGCCAACCGCATGGGATCAAGCAATTGTTTAAGCCCTTTTCGGATTGAGCTCTTGGCACACTGCATTTAAATTTTAAATGGAGTATTGCCCTCATCGATTGATTCTAATGAATAGATAGGAGTTGTTTTGAACAAGCATTGGCGTGGAGCGAAAACGTGGTCTTAAGTACGATTTTGCCCATCATCTTATTGGTGCTGTTGGGTTTTGCTTGTGTCAAAGGTGGATTAATGCTGCCAGAGCAAATCAAAGCCTTGAGTGCCTTTGTAATTAAGATTGCGTTACCAGCCTTTTTATTACATGCCTTGGCGAGCCGTAACCTAGATGAGATTTGGCATCCCAGCTATTTCATTGCCTATGGTGGTGGTTCCTTGCTGCTGTTCGTTTGTGCCTTTGTTTTGTATCGGCAATATTTTCAACATCGCTTAACTGCATCTGCGGTTATGGCGATGGGGGCATCGATGTCGAATACAGGCTTTATTGGTACTGCGATTTTGACCATGTTAATTGGGCAACACGCGGCAATTTATATTTCACTGACCTTAATTATTGAAAATCTATTAATTGTGGCATTGGTGCTGATGATTGCGGAAGCCGGATTACAACAGGGCAGTCTGAAACAGGTAGTTTTATCCACCTTAAAGAATCTCCTGAAAAATCCTGTAATTCTTGCAATTATACTAGGCATGAGCTGTGTGTTGTTGGGTTTAAAATTACCAAGCGTGATTGATCAGATTCTAGCGATGCTGGGTAAAACGGCATCACCACTGGCATTATTTGTGATTGGTGGCAGTCTGGTGGGCATTGGCTTAAAAGCGGTCGATATGCAAAGTCTGATTTTGGTGTCGTTTAAAATTGTATTCATGCCGTTGACCATCTTTCTACTGTTTTCAGTATTGCCAGATGTCAGTCAAGAAATGCTCTATGCGGGTACTTTACTGGCAGCTTTACCCATGCCGATTGCCTTTGGAATTTTTGGTCAAACCTATGGTCTCAATGAAAAAGCTTTAACCCCGTTGATGTTGAGTACTGTTTTAGGTTTTGCTGTGATTAGTGGACTGATTGCCATATGGTGGGGCTAAGTACTGCAAAAACAGCTTTACATGAAATATCAAAAAGCCCATCCATTGATGGGCATTCTTTTGCTCAGCGATGTAAATTTTAGCTCTTTTTCGCCGCTTTCGTTGGTGCAGTTGCGGGAGCTTTGGCTTGTTCTGCCATCATTTTTTCAACCACGGCTAAGGATTCTTGGGCTTGAGGAACATTTTCTTTGGCAAGAGCAGAAAAGATTTTTTTCGCTTCAGGTAAGTTTTGCGGCACGATATTGCCATTGGTAAACATATTACCGACTGCCATTAAGGCTGGAATATAACCTTTTTGAGCTAAGTCTTGAATGTTTGCCAGACCTTGCTTGATAGGAGCTTCATCTTCATTTTTAAAGCCAGTGCTGATGTCATATAAAGCTTTGGCATGAATGGCTTGGAAATTGCCTTTTTTGATTAAAGGGTCTAGCTTTTGTAGCGCCAATTTGTCGGATGCTGGATTGTTTTCCGAAAACAGTAACACGGCAAGATCGACCGTCGCATCACTGAAGCCTTTGGCAGATGCTTTTTCAAAATATTGTTTTGCTTTGGCGGTATCCTGTTTTACCCCGAGCGATCCTGCGAGATAGTTTTTAGCTAATACATAGTCTGCGACTGGATAGCCTTTGCTGGCAGATTGTTCATACAATTGAATGGCTTTCTTTTCGTTTTTTGGTGCACCTTGTCCTGTCTGGGTCAAATAGCCCAAATTATAGAGTGCTTGAGCATTGCCTGCTTTACCCAGTTTTTCCAGTGCTTGATAGGCACCAGTCATGTTATTGGCTTTTACCATGGCTTCGACTTCGGCAAAGGCGGGATCAGTGGTCGGCGCTTTGTTTTCAGCGAAAGCAAATTGAGTTGAAATCGCGATTAGGCTGGCAAGAATTATTTTTTTCATCATTTAAAACCTTATGGGGGTATCCACACAATTCCATCTGTGCGTAGAGTAGAGGAACTTTTACATCATAAGTTGAATTGTCTGAATGTAAATATCGCAAAGCAGTTTTGCTCAAAATAATTATTTGTATTGATGTATGCGGAGTTTTAAGGCGTTGTGTATTTAAGCGAAGTCAATGAGTGACTTGAAGAATAACTCCATATCAAAGATATGGAGTGTGTATTTGCGAGATTGGTAAACAGCAAACTTGGGCATTAGGAACCTTAAAGCTTGCGCCAAGTTATATCTTCATCATTCAGCTCTACGGTAAAACTAAATTTGGCATCATCACTGACCAATAATGAATTTGGTGTTTTAAGTAAGACTTTGAGTACAGTGCCTTCTTCAAAGACTTTCGGTGCAAAATTTTCTTTTTCGAGGGTAATCGGTTTGATCAGTTCGATGACAAATGATTCCATTTTATTCTCCTTATGAATGGGGTTAAATTTATGGCAATAGTGTAGCATTCCTCATCTTTAATATTTATCACTCTTTGTTTGAAGAGTGAAATTAATCACGTAATTGTGTGTCATGGGAGAGGGTAAGCTCTGTTCTCCAAAAGACCTAGATATTGTCTCATTAAAGCGAATCTTTTAGAAAAATTGCAATAAACCAGAAATATAAGGTGAGATAGAAGCAAGAAAAATAATAATTATGTAAAGCACGCTGGCGCGAGAGGGGCAAATCTAGCTCTGAATGGGGAAAAGACAAAACACCTATAAATTATGAGATTGATCCACTAATTGGCTAGGTAAATGAGAATTGTTTTCATAAGTGAGTGATTCAAAAAGAAAAAAGTACAAATATCTGTAAAACTTCGTACCAGAAATTACACATTTAGGATTAGTATTCGAAGGGTATTCATTCCAATAACTCAAGGATTTTCGGGTTCGATGTTTAAATCATTTTTTCCAAATCCCAAATGGTTTTTTATTTCTGTATTGATCTGGTCGGTGATCAATGTCGCGCTGTGGTATACGGGTGGAAATACATGGGGAAGTGCCATTGGATGGCCAGAAGGATATGCGAGTGCTGAATTGCCGATTGGGGTAAGCCGTTTCTGGTCAGCTTCATTCTTATGGTTTTATCTCTGGTTTTTTATATCGACCGCATTGTTTGCTGCTTTTTGGCGATTTTTTTCTGACAGTAAGTGGCAGCGCTGGTCGATTTGGGGCTCTGCCTTCATTTTATTTAACATCTGGTTTGGGGTGCAGGTCAGTGTTGCGATTAATGCGTGGTATGGACCGTTCTGGGACTTAATCCAAAATATGTTGGGTAAAGGCGGGGATATTAAAGACCTGTATACGGGAACTTTAACTTTCCTTTACATTGCCATGGTTGCCGTGACTTTTGCGGTGGTCAATGCATTTTTTACCAGCCATTACGTGTTTCGTTGGCGGACGGCAATGAATGAATACTATACCGAGCGTTGGGAGCAATTACGTCGTGTTGAAGGGGCATCACAGCGTGTACAGGAAGATACCATGCGCTTTGCAACCATTATGGAAGATCTTGGTGTTGAACTGATTAAAGCCATTATGGTGTTGGTGGCGTTCTTGCCTATTCTATTTGACTTGTCCAAACATGTTCCTGTGTTGCCTATTGTTGGTGAAATTCAGCATTCACTGGTCTGGGCATCTATTATCTGGGCAATTTTTGGAACCGTGTTGTTGATGGTGGTCGGCAGTAAATTACCGGGTTTGGAATTTAACAATCAGAAAGTGGAAGCCGCCTATCGTAAAGAACTGGTCTATGGCGAAGATCATGCAGATCGTGCGCAGCCAGCAACTTTAACGGAGCTTTTTAGTCGAGTACGCAAGAACTATTTCCGACTGTATTTCCATTATGCTTATTTTAATTTGGTTGCTACGTGGTATCGCCAACTGGATATTCTCTATAGCTTGGTGGTGCTGTTTCCATCTATTGCAGCGGGAAAAATGACTTTAGGTCTGGTCAATCAAATTGGGAATGTATTTGATAAAGTTCGCGAATCATTTCAATATCTGATTATGTCATGGAAAACCATTATTGAACTGTTGTCGATTTATAAGCGTTTAAAAGCCTTTGAATCGATTTTGGATGATTAATTTGAAAGATTAGTCTCGCTTCTAAAAACCTGCAATTGGCAGGTTTTTTTATGCTGAACATAAATGGAATCTGTGAGATCGGCAGAAACGCGTTAAACTAAAATACGATCATGACAATAAATAATAGTGAATTCATCATGAAATTTATCCCTTCTTTTCTTTCAGCAAGCTGTTTGATATCAATCAGTCTCGCAGCACTGGCACAAGACATTCAAGGCATGTCCTTTTCCCATCAAGACTGGGAAATCTATTGTAGTAATACAGGGACTTGTCGTGCAGCAGGTTATCAAAATGATGAAGCTAGTGCGTTAGAGCCCGCTTCCATTCTTTTGACACGTCATGCAGGTGCAAAGCAACCTGTTCGGGCAGAATTTGCATTAGCCAGCTTTGAAGAAGAAGTCTTGCCTGAGTCCAAAGTTAAGAATATTCATTTTTTTGTAAATGATAGAGATTTAGGGGTAGTCAATGTGGATAGCAATCAGCTTCCTTTGATGGGAACGCTGTCTCATTTGCAAGTGAATGCTTTATTACAAGTTGCTGCACAAAATGCCAAAATTGAGTTTAAAAATCAGGATTTCCATTGGCAAATCTCAGACCAAGGCATGACTGCGACATTGTTAAAAATGGATGATTTTCAAAAGCGGTTAAACACGGTCGGTGCCATAATTAAAAAAGGGCAGAACAGTGAAGCTCGAGTACGTACAGCAGCACCGAAATTGCAGGTGAAACAGGTTAAATCAGCAAATTCACCTTACCTATCTTTAGAGCCTCAGCATCGCCAATATCAAGCGTTGTATAAGACCTTGATTTCGGCACAACCCAAAGGGGAAGAGGTTGCAGAAGGCTTTTGCGAGGGAATTTATACGGGAGATGGGCAAGAGCCACAAGCGATTCAACTTTATAAATTGAGCAATCAGAAGATTTTAGCTACAACGCTGTGCTGGCGTGCTGCCTATAATGAAGGCTATGGCATGTGGGTTTTAGATACTGCATTGAAAGGTCCTGCAACTTTTGTCACGGAAACGGCTTCAGACTTTTCCGAAGGGCGGATTCATAGTGGACAAAAAGGGCGTGGTATCGGAGATTGCTGGGCAGTTGCCGAATGGGTGTGGAATGGTCAGCAGTTTGTGCAAACTATCGATCGCTGGACAGGCATGTGCCGAGGTTTGGCCGCAGGCGGTGTCTGGAATTTAGATAAAATTGAAGCCATCGTAAAGTAGTGTTATGGAAATCCATATTCGATCTTGAGAATGAGGAGCTCATCCTCATTCCTTGTTTTTGTTAATTGATACAAATAAAAGTATAAAAAGAAAAAATGATTGGCATTAAATTGGGTGAATTTGATCGGGTTTTCAATAAAAATATAAAAATGAATAATAAAATCAATAATCTATGATTTGTTATTTTATGTAATATGCGATATTTTTAAACAATAAAATAATTAATGAGAACGACGACGTGAATTTAAAAAAATTCATTTTTATTGGGGCACTGGGATTAACTTTGCAGGGCTGTAACCATTTGAGTGGTTTTGGTTCAGATTCCAAGAATAATTATGCCTCTGCACAAGCGTTAATTGACCAGAAGAACTTGAATGCTGCGAATGGGGGCGCGAAAGAATATGTCTATGATTGGGGACAACAACAAAGTTCAAATGAAATTCAAGCGTTATATCCGCGCAAGTATTTAGGCAATTATTGTCATGCCAAAGGCGGAAAATTTTCCTTGTTGTATAAAAGTCATCTGCATTTGGTAAAAGATCAGGCTCAGAAAAAACGTCTGAATGCGAACAGTCAAGTGAAGCAGGGTGTCGGAGCATATCAGTGTGTGTTGGCTGATGAACGATGGATTGTTTCGATTGAACCAACGGCAGAAGGTAAATTGGATTCAAATGCAAAGGCACGTACGGTGAGTTTACAGACTCGTGTTTTGAGTGCAGATGAAGCCAAGCAATTCTATAAAAATGGTGGATTTGCAGCTTCGGAGAAAAAGTCGACGAAGACTGCGACTTCAGCCAAGTCGAACAAAGCAGAAAGCAGCAAAGACACAGACAATAAAAAAGAAGCCGAGAAGAAGAAAGACTCCAAGCCCGCGGAAGGCGTACAAACTGCTTCAGCATCTGCTGTAGAAACGCCTCAGCAGCAACAATTAAAAGCCTATGTAGCAGCGCGACGCGATCTGAGTAAAGGCACCAACAAATTAAACGCCTGTAACAATGCTCAACGTGCCTATAACTTCGGGAAATTGACGGGGACGAATGCCAATGTGTATACCGATTCAGGCATGCTCGTTGCACGCTGTTTGACCAGTGTGCCCGCATACAGTAGCCGTTTTTCCAATCCCAAAGGACAAGCCAATAAAATTTTGCAGAACCTTGCCAGCAACTATAACCATGCTGGTGCAAAACGCATGTTAAAACAGGTGCAATAAACAATGCTTTGAGAAGTTAAAGGCGATGAAACTGGCGTGGTCACGGAATGATAACCAATCAATAGGAACATGGGATGTGTAACAGTTCAGATAATGGCGCTTACTTTGAAGCCCCTTTATTGGATCGGGAGGTGAGAGAATATGAGGTTAATATTCAGCTCACCCCTTATTTTTATAATGATGCAGGTCGACCCAGCTATTTAAGTATATTGCCAGACAAGGTGAAACCACTAGCTTTGGCAGTTGAAAGCCAGAAAAATAAAGGTAAAGAATACCGCGTACCACGTTCTTTAGGCAGCAAAGACACGGCGCCTTATGGCTTAGAAACCCAATTGGAGTTTGAAGGTGCTGAGTTTGAATTTGAACCCTTATGGGCAACCCGAGAAAATGCCGCTGCTTTTGGCTTCACTTTGCTAGAAGCAGGTCAAGCCATTCAAATTCAAAGCCCCGTGACCATACTTTCCCAAATTGAATATGACTACGGCATGTGGGCAAGTTACTGGTGTCCCTATTTAGATGCAGGCAAACCCGCAGGGAGTGGTAAAACCTTATTTCCTTTTATTTGTACCGATCTGGAACATCATGATTTTCCGCATATCTTTGCTTCAACGGATGAAAGCTTACCTTTGGTAATTAGCGTGGCGCGTTATTGGCCGAAGCGCAAGAAAATCTATCTGGCTGATTTGTGGATTCCTGTAGGTTCAGCCTTGTATTTACCCCCGCAACCTGCACATTCGGAGCGAGAATACATTAACCTGCATAACAACCGTAACTCGGCACATGCCTGTTGGGGGAGTGCTCAGCAAACTATCCTGAAAACGCATACCTTATTGCAAAATCAAGGCGGCTATTTTTATTGGTACTGGAACAAATCTCCAACCATCCACCATCAGTTGCCCTTAATGAAATAGATCAACACTTGGTTGCGTTCCTTAGACTGTGTCTGGAACGCAACGATAATGACTAAAGAAATTGTCTTAAATTTGAATGCTTGCACCAAGGGCTTTGACATACTGTGCCATCCAAGCAGGGTGTGCAGGCCAAGCAGGGGCAGTCACCAAGTGTCCATCGGTCACGGCTTCAGTCACAGCAATTTCGGCATAGTGACCGCCCGCCAGTTTTACTTCTGCCGCACAAGCAGGATAGGCTGAACAAGTACGACCTTGGAGTACATTTGCCGCAGCTAAAATTTGTGCGCCGTGACATACAGCTGCAATTGGTTTCTTCGCCGCATCAAACTCCTGCACAATCTCAAGCACACGGGCATTCATGCGTAAATATTCAGGTGCACGTCCGCCAGGAATCACCAGACCAATATAGTCAGCGCTATTCACGGCATTAAAATCATAGTTAATGGCAAAGTTATGTCCGCGCTTTTCGCTATAGGTTTGCTCACCTTCAAAATCGTGAATGGCTGTGGCAATGCTGTCCCCCGCTTTTTTATCAGGGCAAACCGCGTGTAC
The DNA here is from genome assembly GCF_022601715.1 of Acinetobacter zhairuonensis. GTDB lineage: Bacteria > Pseudomonadota > Gammaproteobacteria > Pseudomonadales > Moraxellaceae > Acinetobacter. The sequence continues at coordinate 59,895 of NZ_JAKVIM010000009.1, forward strand.
GCTATAGCCGAGTCCGGTTAGAAATTGGAATGGCACCATGGTTTCGTAATCTTCGGCATAGTCACCGACCAGCATGAGAATTTGTTTAGACATGTTGTTCTCTCTGTTGTTATTGATGAAGTGGTTTGACATCACCTTAGCATAGCCAGATGACCGATTTAAGTTGTGCTTTGTTGTCTTTAGTCGTAAGTAATCATGATGCATAAGCGCTATGGCAATTCACAGTGATTCAATGTTGAGATCGTGCTTATTGGTTCATTCACGCTGTTCTGCATTAAAATGCGGGGCAGTCATACAGCAATAACCATGGATATAAAGATGGAGCTAAAGTATGCGGTTTTAAAAATTTTACTGTGTTCGCCATGAGTTCTTTTTCAGTGACTATGACAGCGGAATTGACTACTTATCATGGAATGAGTGCAGCAAAGCAGGATTTTCCTACTTTTAAGGCATTACAGGCGGGCGGTTTTATCGCCAAGAAACCAGAAGTTTCCCGTTATGACTACAACGATGTGTTTAGCATCAAGAAACCACTCAAGTTTATGGGGCAAAGTGTGGTCGCGGTGTCAGATGAATATATGTCTGAATATGTAGGTTGTTGTGTCAGTGAAGGATGGGGTGCTGTATTTCGAAAAACTGCAGACATAGCAGCATTACAACAATTTGCTCAAAAGAATCAGTGTTCTTCACAAGCGAGAGATAAAGCAACGACTGACTATTATGACCGTAGTCTCACAAGCCGTCCGCAAGCTGAATATTATGAACTCTCTTGTCCGGAACGAGATTTAGCGCAATATTAAATTATGTCGTGTTAGGCAGTAGATGTTCTCAATGAGCTGGATGTACTCGTGACTTAATCAATAAAATGATGAAACCCGCAGCATGCGGGTTGATTGACCTTTATAATTTTTATAGAAAACAAGCTCCCATTACCGCACCAAACAGCATCACCCATAGCGGATGTACTTTTTTAAACATGCTTAGTACCGTCGCAATGACAATAATGGTCATCAGCAAGGTATTCTGAGCCGAAGCATCGGCAATAATCCAAGAACTCACCAGCACCAAACCTACGGTAATCGGTTTTAACGCTTTTTCGAATCGTTCACGTAGAGGATGATCTTTAAACTGATTCCAGAATTTGAGCGCAAAAATGGTAATGACGGATGATGGTCCAAATTTGGCAAACGAAGTCACTAAGAGTCCTGCGGGACCTGCCACATGCCAACCGACTAAGGGCACAATCATCATATTCGGTCCTGGAGCCGCCTGAGCCATGGCAAACATGGTGTTAAATTCAGCTGCGGTGAGCCAGTGATGCACTTCGACCACCTGATGTTGCATTTCGGGCAATATTGCAGGACCGCCACCAAAAGCCAATAAAGACAGTTGAGTAAAAAGGATGGCTAGAGTAATTAAAATCATCGGTTTTTTACTCCTTTATTGAGGCTCAACACGCTAATGTTGATGGCAACTAACATGATTAAAGTCAGCAACAGCGGAATTTTGATGATCAGCATGAACAGAAAGGTCATGGCGATAGTGAACCAAGTTAAATAGCGGTGCATGATTGGGCGTAACATTTTCAGCCCCATGGCTAAAAGCAAGCCTGCGGCGGCCGCAGCCAGACCTTCAAGCATGTGTTTGACCATTGGAACAGATTGAAATCTGGCATACAGTTCATAGAGCATAATCACGATGAAGGTCGGTGCCGAAATTAAACCTACTGCGGCACTGATAGCACCTTTGACCCCTTGAAATTGATAGCCAATTGCCACAGACATATTAATGATATTGCCGCCTGGCAGTAGTTGGCACACCCCCAGTAAGTGCGTGAATTCCTCAATTGTCAGCCATTTTCGCTCATCCACAATCATACGATGTGCCAGTGGTAGTACCCCGCCAAAGCCCATCAGACCGAGCTTCATAAATCCCATAAATAACTCCTGAGAATTGGGGTGAATCTCTTGCTCTAATGGAATTACTTCAGTTTTCATGATCAACCTCGCGCTCTTGAATATCAAAAGTATGCGCTTATTGCGTTATAATGAAAAATGCTATTTATGGTTCGATCCATACCTAAAAAGTATGTTTTAAATTGGGGAGTCGGATGGATATTCACAAGCTGAAAGCCTTTGTCGCGGTAGTGGAAGAAAGCAATATTTCACGTGCGGCGGTACGTCTGAATATGCAGCAACCACCGTTGACCCGCATTATTAAAGGGTTGGAAGATGAACTGAATGCGCAGTTACTGAAGCGCTTGCCACGTGGTGTCGAGGCGACTGAAGCGGGCAAAGTGCTGTATCAGGAAGCGCTGACCATATTGGCACATGCACAAGCCATTTCGCAGCGGGTGCAGAACATTACCCAAGGTTTGGAAGGGCAGTTGAATATTGGTTTGACCAATTCAGTTGGCTTACATCCTTTTTTACCTGCCTTACTGCGTAATTTCCGTGAAGCTTTTCCTGCGGTGTCAATTCATTTGGAAGAAGAAGGCAGTAACTCGCTGATTGATTCCATTAGTAATGATAAAAATGACATCGTATTTTTACGTAAACCCGCGCCAATTGGTTTAGGACTGAATAGTCTGCATGTATTGGATGAGCCCTTGATTGTGGCAATGCCGAATAATCATCCACTGGCAGAACATCCTGATGCCATTCAATTGCTAGCTTTGGAACCTTATGATTTTGTGTTGTACCGTCGTTTAGCGGGGCAGGACTTATTCGACAATATTATGGCAAGTTGTTATCAGGCAGGCTTTAGTCCGAAAATTGTGCAAGAAGCCCCGCGCTTAACCTCCAGTTTAAATTTGATTGCAGCAGGGATTGGCTTATCGATTGTGCCCGAAGCAATTCGAGACTTCTGGAATAAACAGATTGTGTATAAGCCTTTAAAGGCAGATTTACCCTGTATTGCCCCAATTTATGCGGTGTATAAGCACAATCCTGAAAATGTACGTTTGCAGCATGTGTTGCAATTGTTAGGCAAATAGCCTTACGAGATACAGAGTCATAACAACTGAACCTGAATGCCTATGCTACAAAGTAGCCAATGATTGATTGGAGTTTGGTATATGTCGGTTCAGCTTGTGAAAACTCAGGGGAAATGGTCGGGTCTTGGTCGTGCAGCGTTATTGGCAGCCACAGTTTTGGGTGCAACGCAGATGAGCATGGCGAGTAGCACAGTGGATCAACTGAGTGACTGTTTGGTGAAATCGACTACGGCTACCGATAAATCTGCGGTGTTGCAATGGACCTTTGTGGCGTTATCTACCCATCCAGAGTTAAAGCAGTTTAGTCAGGTCACGGAAGATCAGAAAACAGCACTGGATAAAAACGTTGCACAGGTGTTGCAGCGCATTTTGGTTGAGCAATGTTCTACGCAGACCAAAGCCGTGATTCAGGCAGATGGCATTCAAGCGGTTGGGGAAAGTTTTCAGCAGTTGGGGCGCATTACGGGCGAGGAAATTGTAAAGAATACTGAAGTGAAGCAGCAGTTGAATGGTTTGTTGCGTTATGTGGATTTAAATAAGATGGTGACGACCTTTTTGACACCTGATATTTGGAATAAGTTGGGTGTGGTGAGGTAGTTTTATCTCTCCCTAACCCTCAGCGCTTCGTTTTAAAGCAGTGCTTTAAAACTTGCTCAGGAGAGGGAATTTTCAATATCAAATTTGAGAAAGAATTAGACTTGTAATGAAAGCTCCTTCTCCTTGTGGGAGAAGGCGGGGGATGAGGGGACATTACAATAAATTAGGATAAAACTTTTCAAATTTTTCATGTGCTGCTTCACCACGCAGTAAGTAGCCTTTCGGTTGAATATAACTATAAATTTCCCGTGCTGGTTGTTCATGCCAGCCAATATTGAAAGCGCACAGTTTAGGGAAAAATTGTAAATGGCTATAGTTCAAGTGGTTGTGAATCCAATAAGCAAGTTGCTGCCAATTGGCTTGGTCTTTCTCATAAAGTTCTAAAAATGATGGAATGACAATACAGGCTGTTGCACCATAGCCTTTTGCATCGGGATAGTCCCAAATATGGCTGGCAAAATTTTTCTCGTTAGTTGCGCAGTTATGTCCTTGTTCATTTCCCATTTGATTGACGCTTGGTGAGCGATAAGCGGAACGAATGGTGATACGTCCGAATTTTTCTTGTAGCGGTTCAAGTAATTGTTGGCATAGTTCTGTGCCTGTACGGATAGCAATATCAGGATGGTCAGGAAAGTTGGGTATACCGTACCAATTCGCGATTTCACTGTAGAGGAAGTCACGCATAAAAAAGGACTTTGAAAGTTGGACACGTCCAAAGTCTTCAAGTTTGGAGATAGAGGATATTTTTTTGATAGTCATATTGTTTTGGATGTGAAGTGTTTGATTGATTGTATGTTTAAAATTTTGAAAATTAAATATTTACCTCTCCCTAATCCTCTCCTAGAAGGAGAGGGAGCTTCTAATACTGAATTTATGATTTTAATTAATTGGTAATGAAGGCTGGGGATGAAGGTGATTAGAAGTCGCGCATAAAGAAGGACTTTGACAGTTGAATACGTCCTAAGTCTTCAAGTTTGGTGTTGGATGATAGTTTTTTTGATGGTTATGTAATTTTTGATGAGAAGTGTTTGATTAATTGTATGTTTGAAATTTAAATAATAATTCCCTTTCTAGCCCTCTCTTTTAAGAAAAGAGAGGGCACTGCGTGTATCAAATGAATTGCGTGGCAAGTATATCCTCCTTTGAAAAGAGAGATCTAGGAGGGTAGAAGCGATGCATAAAGAATAGTAATAAGTGTGGTTATAATATGATATTAGTAGTTGATTATTAAAAAACTATTAGGAAAATATGAAAATATGTTTAAATTATAAAAGCACTACATTTTTGAGACAAAGATATGCGTTTATATGTGCAAGATGAAAAAGATGGGAAAAAAATATATCTGAATTATAAAGTTCGAAATAGGGGGGAGTTACAGAGAATAGTTGGATCTGAAAAATTTAAATTAAATGGTAATGTTTATAAAGTTAATGCTGTAAGGGCTGAAATGGATAACAATTCATTTAAGGTTGCTGCAGGGATTGGCAGTTTGATTGGGGTATTAGGTGGTGTTCCAGGTGTTCTTGCAGGAGCACTAATTGGTGGAGTAGTTGGTGGAGCACAACTAGAAACTGAAAAGAAAAATGTAGAGAGTTTTAATGCAAGCAATTAATAAAAAAAAATTTGATATCAAGGGATTTGGTATACTTGCATGCGTATTAATCATAGCTTTAATAATTGCTAAATTTGTTGATCTTAATACTATCTATATGATTTTAGCTTCAGAAAGTACGAAACATTTTTTCGGTTGGGCAACAGGGATAGCTATTTTTCTAGAAGCTGTTCTAATAAGTAAAATAATCAATAGGGATTTTGACTTTAATATGGTTAGTCAGCTTGTATTTCAAATTGCTACTTATGTAGCAGTTGTAACATCGAGTTTAACTTTAATTAAAGGAGTTTGTGGTCAGCTTTTTTTCGGACAGGATTTTTTTAAGGATCTAGGAATAGTTGACTTGGGCGTAATTGGCTTAGTATCTGGTTATTTGTTTATTAAATTTTTTCTAGATGTGTTTAATATTTATATAAATATTTTTTATAATTCAAATTGTGAAAATATTGAACCAGTAAATGACTAAAAGAAAACCCGCTCTAAAGCGGGTTTTCTTTTGAAATTAGATCAAATCAACCAATCAATTTCTTCATCAATTCATTTACTTGCGCAGGGTTGGCTTTACCTTTTGCAGCTTTCATCACTTGACCGACAAGACCGTTAAAGGCTTTCTCTTTACCAGACTTGTATTCCTCAACCATCTTCTCGTTGGCTGCAAGCACATCTTTGATGATCGCTTCAATCGCGCCTGTATCAGTTTCTTGCTTCAAGCCTTTTTCAGCAATAATGGCATCGGCAGTTTTGCCTTCTTCCCACATAAAGCCAAATACTTGCTTCGCGATTTTGCCGTTAATGGTGTTGTCCACAATACGTGCAATCATGCCGCCCAATTGTTCAGCCGAAACAGGGGAATCCGCCAACTCTAAGCCTGCTTTGTTTAAAGCACCCGAGAATTCGCCCATCACCCAGTTAGCAGACACTTTACCTTGTGCAGCACCACCAGCAGCTTGAACCACGGCTTCATAAAACTCAGACATTTCACGCGTTAGCGTTAATACGTGTGCATCGTATTCAGTCACACCAAAGTCAGCCACAAAGCGTTCACGACGTGCCGCAGGTAACTCAGGCAATTCCGCACGTGCAGCTTCGATTTGCGCATCTGCAATAATCACAGGCAACAAGTCAGGGTCTGGGAAGTAGCGGTAATCGTTCGCTTCTTCTTTAGAACGCATTGAACGGGTTTCCATTTTCACAGGGTCAAACAAACGTGTTTCCTGATCAATGGTGCCGTCCCATTCCAAAATTTCCATTTGGCGTTCAATTTCAACATTAATCGCTTGCTCAATGAAACGGAATGAGTTGAGGTTTTTCAATTCACAACGTGTACCAAAAGGCTGACCCGGACGACGTAAAGACACGTTACAGTCGGCACGGAACGAACCTTCTGCCATGTTACCGTCAGAAATACCTAACCAACGTACCAGTGTGTGAATCGCTTTAATGTAGGCAACTGCTTCTTCAACCGAACGCATGTCTGGTTCAGACACGATTTCAAGTAAAGGTGTACCTGCACGGTTCAAGTCGATGCCCGACATGCCTTCAAACTGGTCGTGAATCGATTTACCTGCATCTTCTTCAAGATGGGCACGGGTGATATCAATACGTTTGGTCGTGCCATCTTCAAGCTGAATGTCGATATGACCCAAGCCCACAATCGGGTTGTCCATCTGGCTAATTTGGTAGCCTTTAGGTGAGTCTGGGTAGAAGTAGTTTTTACGCGCAAATACTGAGGCTTGGTCGATGTAGGCATCAACACCCAAACCAAAACGAATCGCCAAATCTACGACTTGTTTGTTTAAAACAGGCAGCACACCCGGCATTGCCAAATCAACCAAACTCGCTTGGGTGTTTGGGTCTTGACCAAATTCAGTCGAAGAACCCGAGAAAATTTTAGATTTGGTTGCAAGCTGAGTGTGAATCTCAATCCCGATAACGACTTCCCAACCGTCAATTAATTTCAACTTTTGAGCTTCAGCCATTATGCATTCTCCTCAGCAATTGCCGCACGTTGGGTGTGGAAGTCTGTTACTTGTTGGTACTGATGCACCACAGACAATAATTGTGATTCAGACCAGTAGTTACCAATCAACTGTAAGCCCACAGGTAAGTTGTCTTGGTCAAAGCCCACAGGCGCGTTGATGGCTGGTAAACCTGCCAAGTTCACTGCGATGGTGTAGATGTCACCCAAGTACATTTCTACTGGGTCTAACGATGCACCAATGCGATAAGCTGTGGTTGGCGCAGAAGGTGCAGCAATCACATCAACCGTTTCAAAAGCTTTTAAGAAGTCTTGTTGGATTAAACGACGTACTTTCTGTGCTTTTACATAGTAAGCATCGTAGTAACCCGCAGACAACGCATATGTACCAATCAGGATACGACGTTGCACTTCAGAACCAAAACCTTCAGAACGTGAACGCTTATACAGGTCTAAGATGTCGGTTGGGTTTTCACAGCGGTAGCCATAACGCACGCCATCAAAACGAGACAAGTTAGAAGATGCTTCAGCTGGGGCAATCAAATAATAAGTTGGAACATAAGCTTCAGTCATGTTGAGATCAATCTCAACCAAGGTCGCGCCCATTTCCTCTAGCTTCTTCAAAGATTCTTCAACGCGCGCTTTAACTGCTGCGTCTAAACCTGCCACATTAAAGTATTGTTTTGGAATACCAATGCGTAAGCCTTTAACCGATGTGCTATTTAGGTTCGCCACATAGTCATCAGCGTCTTTGTCTACCGAAGTTGAATCTTTGGCGTCATGACCTGCCATCACGTTCATGAGGTAGGCACAGTCTTCTGCCGAACGCGCCATTGGACCGCCTTGATCGAGTGATGATGCATAGGCAATCATCCCGAAACGCGATACGCGACCATAGGTTGGTTTTAAACCGGTTAAACCACAGAACGATGCAGGCTGACGGATTGAACCACCTGTATCTGTACCAGTCGCAAACGGAGCAAGGTCAGCAGCAACCACAGCCGCAGAACCACCAGAAGAACCACCCGGGACGTGATCGAGTGCCCACGGGTTTTTGGTCGCGCCGTAATAAGAAGACTCGGAAGTTGAACCCATGGCAAATTCGTCCATGTTCACTTTACCTAAAGTCACCAGACCCGCAGCTTTACCTTTGGCAACCACAGTTGCGTCATAAGGAGAGATAAAGTTGTCCAACATTTTAGAACCCGCAGAGGTACGGATGCCTTGGGTACAGAAAATATCTTTATGCGCAATCGGCACACCCGTCAGGGCAGTCGCGTGACCAGCTTGACGCAAAGCATCGGCAGCATCTGCCTGAGCCAGTGCTTGTTCAGCCGTCACAGTCACATACGATTGGACTTGAGCATCGATTTTTTCAATACGTTTTAAATAATGTGCAGTCAGTTCGCGAGAAGAGAATTGAGCTTGTGCCAAACCCTCAGCAAGTTCACGAATCGATAAGCGATGTAAATCGGTCATGAGAAATAATTCTTTACGTTTAATTTAAAAAAAATGCTTAACTGAGCGGAAATTATTCAATTACGCGAGGTACAAGGTACAAGCCTGCTTCAGTTGCAGGTGCAACAGCTTGATATTCTTCACGATGATTCTGTTCAGTTACCACGTCTTCACGTAACGGCTGTGGATTATCAAAAGGGCTCTTCAATGGCTCAACACCGTCGGTGTCGATGCCTTTTAGGGTTTCCATCATGCCTAAAATTTTATTTAAACTTTGAGCATATTCAGCAGATTGCGTATCATCAAGCGACAATCGAGCAAGATTGGCAATTGCTGAAACGGTTTGTGCATTTAAATCTGCTGAATGCTGTGCATCCGATGTAGACATAACATCACCTAATTCAGTATCAAAAAATTTCAAAATATCGTGCGTTATAATAAGCGATTGACTTGTTCAAAGCATCACATTTAGTTAAAGTTGCCACCTTGCGTCCACATATAGTAAAACTGAGAACGACCCCGTGATTCTAAAACGACTAATTGGCTTGTTTTCGCCAGATCTCGCCATTGATTTAGGTACAGCAAATACACTTATTTATGCACCAGGACGAGGCATTATATTAAATGAACCAACAGTTGTGGCGATTCGTCACAGTGGTTCACAAAAAATTGTTGCCGCTGTTGGTCTTGATGCGAAGCAAATGCTTGGTCGTACTCCGGCGAACATCTCTGCAATTCGCCCAATGAAAGACGGTGTCATTGCTGATTTTGAAGTAACTGAAACCATGCTGAACCAATTTATTGGTAAAGTGCATGAAAAGCGTTTATTCCCACCTGCACCACGTGTTGTGGTGTGTGTTCCATGCAAATCAACTTTGGTTGAGCGTCGTGCGATTCGTGAAGCTGTATTTAATGCCGGTGCGCGTGATGTACGTTTAATTGAAGAACCGATGGCCGCTGCAATTGGTGCAGGCTTACCTGTAGAGCAAGCTTGTGGCTCGATGGTGGTCGATGTTGGTGGTGGTACCACTGAAATTGCAATTATTTCGTTGCAAGGTTGTGTCTATGCTGACTCATTACGTGTGGGTGGCGATGTATTTGATGAACAAATCATTAATTATGTTCGTAAAGCTCACGGCTGCGTGATTGGTGAAACCACTGCTGAAAACATTAAGAAAGAAGTGGGTATGGCTTTACCAGACGAAAATGGTAAAACTTTAGAGATTGAAGTTCGTGGTCGTAACTTGGCTGAGGGTGTCCCTCGCGCAATTACGGTAACTTCAGACGAAATTACCCAAGCGATTTCTGATCCACTACAAAGCATTGTTTCAGCAGTAAAATCTGCATTGGAACAAACGCCACCAGAATTATCTTCTGATATTGCAGAGCGCGGTATTGTGTTGACAGGTGGTGGTGCATTGCTTCGCAACTTAGACAAACTTTTGGCTCAGGAAACAGGTTTACCAGTGGTTGTTGCTGAAGATCCTTTAACTTGCGTCACTCGTGGTGGCGGTAAAGTTTTAGAATTCTTTGATAATCCAAATCACGACATGTTATTTGTTGGTTAATTAAGGATTTGGCTGTGCAAACAAATTTGTTTTCTAGGCAGCCCCCATCATTTCGCTCATTTTTCATTGCGGTTGTAACATGTTTGGTGGTGCTTTTTTTAAACTGGCGCTTACCTCATGTGATACAACCTGCAAGAGATGTCTTGTACGCGGCATATAACCCGATTTATGCACTGGCGAGCTATCCTGTCTTGTCTAGCGAATGGCTGAGTCAGCAAACCAAGTCTGAAGCGCAATTGCGCCGTGAAAATACAGCAATGCAAGCGGAGCTTTTACAAGCACAAGTCCGTTTGCAAAAGCTTTCAGAACTTTCTGCTGAAAATACCCGTTTACGTGGTTTACTCGATACGCCATTAATCATTGATGGTCGTATGGAAATTGCTGAAGTGATTGGCACCGATGCAGACCCATTACGCCACATTATTGTCATTAACCGCGGTTCGACCAATAATTTAAAAGTTGGACAAACAGTTCTAGACGACAAAGGCATTATGGGGCAAATCATCAATGTCTATCCGCACAGTAGCCGTGTGATGTTGCTGTCCGATAAAGACCATTCTTTATCAGTACGTCTAGAATATACGGGTATGCGTGCCATTGTTTCTGGTACAGGTGATTTAGGTCATCTGAAGATGGAATATGTGCCAACTAGCGCCAATATTAAAGTGGGTGAAAAAGTGTATAGCTCAGGTTTAGGCGCACATTTCCCTGCAGGATATTTGGTGGGTACCGTGTCTAAAGTTAGCCGACATACCACAGGTGAATTTGCAAAGATTGATGTGGTGCCCGCAGCACAGTTAGCCAGCGGTCATCATGTTGTGGTGTTGTTTTCCGATTCATTAGCGATGGAGCAACCGCATGCCAATCGCTAAACTTCGTCAAGAAAAACGTCAAGATCCGCTATTTCCGATCATCTTTTCAGTCATTATTGCATCCGTGTTGATGGTCTATCCATTGTCTTATGGGGTTTCAGGCTGGCGTCCATTGTTCATGATGATGGTGGTGCTGTTCTGGGTACTCTGTCAGCCGACATGGTGTGGCGTCTGGTTTGCTTTCGGTACGGGTATTTTTGTCGATTTACTCATGGATGCACCACTGGGACTAAATGCTTTTTGTTTTGTGGTGATTAGCTTTGTGGCACGCTTTCTGATTCGTGAGCGACGTGTGCTGACCTTTGCCAATTTATGGGTGATTGCTGCACTGGCAATTTTGGCGTATCTGTTTATGATGTGGCTTGGGCAAATTATGGGCGGTATTCAGTTTCCTTTTGCTCGACATTGGCAGCCTTTATTGACCAGTATTCTAACCTGGCCATTGGTTTATTTTGTGCTGAAAAAATGGCGCATATAGTTCTCGCTTCAAGTTCTCCTCGTCGACGCGAGCTGCTTCAGCAGCTCGGTCTAGACTTTTCAATTTATAGTCCCGATATTGATGAAACTGTGTGTGAAGGTGAGTCCGCCGCAGATTATGTGCAGCGTTTGGCTTGTGAAAAAGCGGCAGCAGTTCAACAATATTTTCCTGATGCCGTAATTATTGCCGCAGATACCAGTTTAAGTGTCGATGGTGCAATTTTGGGCAAGCCAGAATCTAAAGCACATGCCTTTGAAATGTGGGTAAAAATATCAGGCAGAAAGCATGATGTATTTTCTGGTGTTTGTGTACGCACATCTGAGCAAATTTCAAGTATAGTGGTTCGTACCCAAGTCGAATTTCAAGTATTGAGCCTGAAAGATATGGAAGACTACTGGGCAACAGGGGAACCCGAAGGGAAAGCGGGAGCCTACGCCATTCAAGGGCTTGCTTCGCGTTATATCCCCCGAATTGAAGGCAGTTATACCAACGTGGTTGGTTTGCCGTTACATGAGACCGTCGAATTATTCAAAGCCATTAAGGTGCTAAATTAATGGTGAAACAAAAATTTTTATAATGTTTTGAGTCTTATTATGTCTGACGAATTACTGATTAATGTCACACCTATGGAGTGTCGTGTGGCGTTAATTGAAAACGGTACGGTCAACGAATTATACGTTGAACGCACGGTGAAGCGGGGTTTAGTAGGCAATATTTATAAAGGCAAAGTGGTTCGCGTCTTGCCAGGTATGCAGGCCGCTTTTGTTGATATTGGGCTATCTCGGACTGCATTTTTACATATTAATGATATGGTCTGGCCGCGTAACCAGCCGATTCCAAATGTGTTTGAGCTGCTACAGCCTGGGCAGATTCTGACGGTTCAAGTCATGAAAGATATGCTCGGGACCAAAGGTGCTCGTTTAAGTACGGATCTTTCTATTCCTTCGCGCTATTTGGTGCTGATGCCTTTTGGTAACCATATTGGCGTATCACAAAGGATTGAATCTGAAGCAGAACGTGACCGTTTACGCTCCATTATTGAGAAAATTCAAGCCGAACACGAATTACCGGGTTCTGTGATCGTACGTACTGCTGCGGAAGGGATTGATGAAGCTTCAATTGCGCAGGATATGGCTTATCTAGCGAAGTTATGGGAATACATTCAGCGCAAACAAAAAAGCATTGCAGTTCCTTCATTAATTTTTGAAGAACTTCCATTACCGCAACGTATCATTCGTGATTTGGCGAATGAAAATACTTCAAAAATTTATGTCGATTCACGTGAAATCCATGCCAAGTTGCAGGAGTTTGTCGCTGAATTTGTTCCGAATATTCAAAATCGCTTGATTCATTACCCTGGTGAACGTCCGATTTTCGATCTGTACAATGTTGAAGAAGATATTCAAAAAGCATTACAAACTCGTGTTGCTTTGAAGTCTGGTGGTTATCTAATGATTGACCAGACCGAAGCCATGACCACCATTGATGTCAATACAGGCTCCTATGTTGGTGGAAGAACACTGGAAGATACCGTGTTCAAAACCAATATGGAGGCGACACAGGTGATTGCACGTCAGCTACGTCTACGTAACTTGGGTGGCATCATCATTATTGATTTCATTGACATGCAGGAAGCACAGCATCGTGAAGAAGTGATGAGTCAGTTTGATCGTATGCTGGAACGCGACCATGCCAAGACCAAGATTACTCAGGTTTCTGAGCTTGGTTTGGTCGAAATGACTCGTAAGCGCACACGAGAGTCATTAGAACACTTATTATGTGAATCTTGCCCGACCTGTCAGGGGCGCGGTTATGTGAAAACTGCAGAGACGGTATGTTACGAAATCTTTCGAGAAATCTTGCGATATACCCGAGCTTTCGAGTCACAGAGTGGCTTTACTGTCGTTGCCCATCCATCAGTGATAGATCGACTACTGACGGCAGAGGCCCCAGCTGTGGCGGATTTGGAGCATTTTATTAATCGTGTGATTAAATTTCAGGTGGAAAATTTATATACGCAAGAGCAATACGATATCATTCTGAGCTGAAATTGTAACAGGATGTCGTTAAACACTTGTTACAACTGAGATTTTACTTTCGTGCTGGTTTTTTCAATACTAGTCATACCAAGTAGCCAAACTAAATTTCCATTTATCTGGTGTTTAGTCTTAGCAAGAAGAGGTGTGATATGAGCATGAGTGAAAAAATTATCAAACAAGGTATTAAGCACGTACTAGATAACAAAACCGTGCATACAGGTTATATCGTTGACGAACAGGGTAAAGAAACCCAAATTACAACAGCCATGATTCGTTCAGTGTGCCATCAGTTACTGAAACAGTGTCGCACTATTAAAGCTTAAGGGGCTCATCTGAAGCCCCTTAATTTATTCTACTTAATTTTTGTCATTCGTTTCGGCGGTTAACTTACCGCTTTCAACTTTGGGTTTTTCACCCCAACAATACTTTCAAAGCGTTGAATTTCTTCTTCTAAATGTGTCAATAAGTTCTGCATTTTCGGCAGGGCAACACGACACGCAGTCAAACCGACTTCAAGCTTATCTAAATAACTGGTCATGGTAATATTTAAAGCTTGTCCATCTAATACAATAGAGGCTGGATAAAGCGCATCTAACTTCGCACCATTCCAATACAATGGCTCACGAGGTCCAGGTACATTGGAAATGACCAAGTTAAAAGCTTGACGTTTCGGCATTAAGCCAGAGGCAATGTTTAAACCTGCTGCGGTATAAACAAAAGCACTGTAATTCATAATCTGACTTGAATTCATGCGTTTAAAGCGTTCTTTTGCATTTAAAACACTACGGCGAATAATCTGTAAACGCTCAAGCGGGTCTTCTTTATGTGTGCCTAAATTTGCCAGAATCATGGTAATACGGTTAGACACTTCCGAATCATCATCACGAATCGAAGCAGGAACCATCGCAATGAGTGGTTTCTTCGGTAAGGCATTTTGACTGAGTAAATACTCGCGTAATGCACCCGAGCAGATGGCAAGTACCACATCATTAATGGTGACACTGAGTGCAGATGCGATATGACGCAGACGATCAAACTCAAACGATTGTGCAGCAAAACGGCGTGAAGAGCTGACACGTTGATTCAAAATACTGCTTGGTGCTTGAAAACTTGAAACATAATCGGGATTACGTCCCATGTCATTCATCACAGTTTTGGAGAGCTCACGCATCACAATTGGTGTTGCTTCGACTTGCTGCATCAAACCACCGAATATTTTTTTCATGCGGCTGGCTTTTGGTTCTTTTAGTCGTTTGGCACGCGGTCCTTCTACACACCATGGTGGTACTATGCTTTTTGCATTCGGATCATGCGACAGTGATTTTTCAACCAGACGCATGCCTGCAATACCATCCACCATGGCATGATGGATTTTAAAGTACATAGCAAAGCGATTACCTTCAATCCCTTCAATAATATGGCAGGTCCAGAGTGGTTTCGCACGGTCAATCAAGGCGCTATGTTCTTGTGAAATATAGGTGAGTAATTCACGAATCCGACCCGGATGTGGTAGTGCAATATGGCGGAAGTGATGATCAAGATCAAACTCTTCATCTTCATCCCACAATAACCCATTGAGTTTGTTATTGAATGGGGGAATTGGATTACATTTACAATTACGGATATCGGTGACGAGGTCTTGAATGAAGGTCTCTGGGGCATTGTCGGGAATTTGAAAGAGGAATAGTCCCCCAACATGCATCGGTTGTTGCCGTTTCTCTAAAGACAGAAAAATAAAATCTATCGGATGTAATGGGCGCATAATTTTGATTGCCTCACTGCAATTTCTTTGGGTAACTCTTATCTGAGTTACCTTGTTAGAATTATCAAACTTGATTTGAGTATAGCGTCTTTTATTTACAAAAGTTATGGGTTTATTGGCTTAATCTTCCGAAAAAAAAGTCACTGGAGATTCAGTGACTTTTTCTTGACAAATAATTATTTTAAATTGCCCGCATGTAAACCACATTCTTTATGAGTGGCTTCTTCCCACCACCAGCGGCCTTCACGTTCATGCTGATTCGGCAATACAGGACGGGTACATGGTTCACAACCAATTGAGATAAAACCACGTTCGTGTAATGGATTGTATGGAATTTCCATCATACGAATATAATTCCATACATCTGCACTTGACCAGTTGGCCAACGGATTGTATTTAATCAACTGTTTACCTGGGCCTGAAAAACCGACATCAGATTGAATTACAGGGATTTCAGTACGTGTACCTGGGCTTTGGTCTTTTCGTTGTCCCGTAATCCAGCCATCTAAAGTCGCCAGTTTTTTACGTAAAGGTTGGACTTTACGAATTCCACAACATTCTTTGTGGTCATCTTGATAAAAACTAAACAAGCCTTTTTCATTTACAAGCGCTTGCACGGCTTCTGATTCAGGAAAGCAAATTTCGATGGTGATGTTGTAGTGTTTACGCACAGTTTCGATGAATTGATAGGTTTCTGGATGTAAACGCCCTGTGTCTAAGCTGAAAACACGGAAGGGTTTACCCAAATTAGCAGCCATATCAATAAGGACAACATCTTCTGCACCTGAAAAAGAAATCGCAATTTCACCTTCTTGATTCAGGGCAAGTTCCAAGATTTCACTTGGAGATTTATCTGCATATTCAGATGCAAGAGCATCAATATGATCGACAGTAGGGATAGCAGTCATGAGAGTTCCTGGCTATAGGCTTGGATACTTCAAAACCTATATTAAAAGATTTTAAAAATATTCTAATTGAATTGAATATTTCTACTTAGCATTAAAAAATAAATGCTTATGAAAAAAATAGATTTAAAAAACAGCAACTACAGAATCATAAGTTGATGCTATTATAGTCCAAATTTTTTTCATAGACAGTTGAGGGTAATCATGGAAGTCGTATGTCTTGATTTAGAAGGTGTGTTAGTTCCAGAAATTTGGATTAACTTTGCAAAAAAAACTGGGATTAAAGAGCTAGAAGCGACAACACGTGATATTCCTGACTACGATGTGTTGATGACGCAACGTCTGAATCTGTTAAAGCAACATAATTTAGGTTTGGATGATATCCAAGAAGTAATTGCAGAAATGGGTCCATTCCCAGGTGCAAAAGAATTTGTGGAATGGGTGAGCACGCATTTCCAATTGATTATTCTTTCAGATACGTTCTATGAGTTTGCACATCCCCTGATGCAGCAATTAGGTTGGCCGACCATTTTCTGTCATAAGCTCGAGACAGATGATCAAGGTATGATTTCAGCGTATAAATTACGTCAACCAGATCAAAAACGTCAGGCTGTAAAAGCACTGCATGGCTTAAATTTCCGCGTGATTGCGGCAGGCGATTCTTATAATGACACCACAATGCTGGGTGAAGCCGATCATGGTTTCTTGTTCGATGCGCCAGAAAATGTAATTGCTGAATTTCCACAATTTCCACCCATCAACGGCTATGCAGCGTTAAAAGAAGCGATTCGTAACGCATCTGTACGTGATATTCCTGCTTAAGCATAGATATTCAATAAAAAAAGACGGACTTATGAGTCCGTCTTTTTTTTATATAAATTCTATGTTTTAGAATTTATAGCCGACATTTAAACCGTAGGCGATAGCATTGTTGTCAGTAAATGTTCCTGCTTCAGAATGAGCTCCCGTAACGGCATCTGCATCACCCAACCAGTAATATTTTACGCCTGCACCGATGAAGTAATTTTCAGCAGGAGAGAAGCGTACACCAGTTCCCACACTCCAGAAGCCTTCTGTTGGACCCAGTGTAGTCACAGGATTGCCTGCACCAGAGTCCCAACCTACAGACACATTAGAACTCCAACGATCACTGAATTTACGCCCCAAACCTACAGTTGCAGAAATTTGGTCATCTTTATAATCAATCAGGTTAAAGCCATTTGGTTTATTAATACTAGGAAGTTTACCAACTTCATTCGAAAGTTTGCCAAAGTTATAAGGTTGAACTTTGAAGTTTGACCAGTCTACCCAGCGTACATTGGCAAATGCCACAGTATTTGCCATGATGCCTGTTTGAAAATCGATATTGACCGATTGTGGTGTAGTTAATTCAGTTTCACCACTTGAGGCATTTAATGCGGTCATCACACCATCAAGGGTTGCATTTCCCGTTAAACCTGCAAGCCCAAAATGCTCATAAGCATTCATTTTATGCTTAATTTCAGCACGATAAGTTACAGATGCTTTTAAGGCAATTTCAGGAATTTGATAAGCAACGCCAGCCAACCAGCCAACAGACTCATCTTCACCTGTTCTAAAATCATAACCATTTAGAACGCTATAGGTTTGGCCACGCAATAAAACTGTTCCATCTACCGTTTGATAAACTGCACCTGCATATAAGTTCCAGTTCTCATTTGGCTGGTAACCGACTAATAAATTTAGGTTTTGAGTATCTACAACAACTGATGTACCACCGTTAAATGGAACAGGGCGATTCTCTACAAAACCACTATCCCCTGAGTATTCGGCATCAGCACCAAAAGGCTGATCGTAAATTAAACCGACAGAGAAATGATCAGTTGCTTGAATTTTTAAAGCTGCATGAGGGAAGTAATAGTCACCAGCCATGTCACCCGTATGATTCCCATTTTTATCTTTGCCTGATACTTCTGGATCTAATACAGAAATACCTGCTTCAAAGTAGTTTCCTGGTTGCAGAAAAGCTGCAATAGATTGACCAGAACGGTCAAGACCCGCGGCAAATGTTGATGTAGTAGGAATAAGACTAAGTAAAATTGCTTTTTTGAGCACGCTAAGCTTCATGGATATTTTCCCTGATATCGCTTTGTAACTAAAAGTTAAGGGAAGGTAACATAAAATAAAAAAGAGTAAATGCACTACATTGTTCATTCATTGAACTAAGTCATGCACAGAAAGTACTTGAATAGAGTAAAAGTACTAATGTTTCGGTTGTATATTTATGATTTTTATATGAAAAATTAGAGTAGTTAATTAAATTTAAGAAATAATTTATAGCCGAACTAAGTGTTTAAATTAGAGACGCTTACGCGATTTGTTAAAATTGATTGATTGAATTTTGATATTTTTTGCCAAAAAAAGACCATCTCATAAGATGGTCTTTTTGAATCATGCTTTCAACTTAGAAGCGATAACCAAGTTTCAAGCCGTATGCGATCGCATCATTATCAGAGAAGTCGGCGACATATTCGCTGCCCCCAGCTTGAGCGCCAGTCTGTGCTTTGGCATCACCTAACCAGAAGTATTTCACACCACCAGCAATAAAGGTTGCAGGTGTTGGGCTATACTGAACACCTAGACCAAGGTTCCAGTAACCCTCTGTTGGACCAAGGGTAGATACAGGGTTACCTGCACCAGAGTCCCAACCTACGGAAACGTTACCCGCCCATTGTTCATTTAATTTACGACCTACACCCACATTTGCAGACCATTGGTCATCTGTATACTCTACAAGTGTAAAGCCATTTGGACGATTAACTAATGGACCTACAGCTTCTGCAACTTTGCCAAATTTGTATGGTGTAATCGAGAAGTCTTTCCAGTTCACCCAACGAACATTAGCAAATGCAACGGTATTTGCCATGATTCCTGTTTGGAAATCTAAGTTAACTGATTGAGGAGTAGTAATTGTTGTTTTACCATCTTTAATTGCGCTTAAAGTATCTTGACTAACACCAAGACCTGATAAAATGTTTGTTAATGCAGGGAAGTCAAGAATAGACAATGACTCCGCTGCGTTTGTGTCATGATCAATTTCAGAACGGTAGGTTAAAGAAGTTTTTAGTGCAATTTCTGGAATTTGATATGCAACACCCGCTAACCAACCTGTACCTGATGTTTCTTTAATCGTAGCATCATAGCCATTAAATAAACTATATGCTTGACCACGTAGTGAAACCTGTCCTTTTATCGTTTGATAAACACCACCAGCATATAAATTTAAGTTTTTAATAGGTTGGAAACCAAGAACTAAAGATAAACTCTGTGTATCAACTTCTACATTAGTACCGCCAGTACCTAAATAATTGTTAGCAGCACTGAGACCTGCAGAAAGTTGTTGGAATTGTGGGCTAGCCATCACTTGTTGCTTTGCAGCCGCAAGTGTTGTGTCATTCACAGGAATATTATTTGCTTGGAGTTGGGCGACTGCAGTTTTAGTTACAATGCCATCGACTGCTGATGCAGAAAGTACTGAATCTGTGCCAGGATTTGATACAAATACGTTATTGCCAGTGTATTCAGCATCTGCACCAAAAGGCTGATCGTAAAGAATACCAAAGGAGAATTTATCAGTAACTTGTAATTTTAATGCTGCACTTGGAAAGTAATAATCATTCGCCATATCGTCAATATTGCGAGTTGTAGGTGAAGTCCCACTTTCTTGACCCGATACATCTGGGTCAAGTACAGATATACCTGCTTCAAAATAGTTACCAGGCTGCAAGAAAGCAGACATTGATTGTCCTGAACGGTCAAGTGCCGCTGCAAATGCTCCAGCTGTTGGTAATGCTGCGAGAATCATTGCGGTAGTTAGCGCTTTTAATTTCATTCTTTCATCTTCCCTTGAGGTACACGATTTTTTAAGTATGTTTATGTAAAATCTGGAATTTTTTGGTAGGTCCGACCAAAATTATGTTGTTACTCCATGTGACAAAAATATCACAATTAAAATAAGAGTAAATGCTCTAGGAAAACTGGTTAGTTCAAAAAACAATCTAAATAGAGTAAAAAACCTATTTTTTACTGCGTGAATTATTATAATTATCTGAATTATAATGATTTATGGTATTAAATTCCAAATTATGAGTCGCAATTTAATTGGTTGAAAAATAACCAAAACTAGGTATTTATTTTTGATAAAAATGATGTATGTCACTCAAATAATTATAAAAATAAGACAAAATTCATAATAAGTACTTATTTTTAATAAGAATTTATTTAATTGTGAAGAGATCGTATAGTTTTTATATACGATCTCGGGTCATATTGGATCAAAAAATTAGTTGCTTGGTCTCGCAACATCACCATTTAATGTTTCAGGTAGGTTTAAGATTTGTAAGCCTAATTCTTCAATAGCGGCAGGCTTTGCAACAACTAATGCTGTATATCCTTCAGTTGTTTGGATGCTATTCACAACTTCAACATCATTATTGAGCTGGCTTGAAGGAGCTGGAACCTCTCCTTGACCTTGAACCAGATGTAACCAATGTTTTGGTTTGGCTTTGAACCAGAGACGAGCCACAATTTCCTGACCTAAATAACAGCCTTTATCAAAGTGAACGCCTTCACGTTGGTGCAAACGTAATTCCTGTGGCTGAAATTCGTGTTCGGTCGCTTGGCAGATCCAGGCTTGACCAGTTTCAATGGCTTGTAATTGCCAAGCTTGAATATCAGTTTCTGTCGCTGAAAACTCAGTATGAATATCGACAACTGTTGGAAACACGGTGCCAACTGCTTCGAGTTTCATTTTGGAAAATGCACCAAATTTCTTGATATGCTTCGCGAACTCTTCACTTTGATCTTGTGTGGTGATGATTTCAAAGCTTTCAGAATTAATTTTTTTGAGCCACATGCCAAAATGAATTCGACCTTTCAGATCACAAATTGCGGTATAGCGAGTTTGGTTTTCCATTAGACGTTCTACGTGAACCGTAACTTGACCTTGTAGAAATTTTTGCGCGTCTACACCAATAAGGGTGAAAGCCGTAAATGCAACAGTACTCATGAAATGCTCACTTCAACAATTTATAGAAGAATTAATTCGCTTAATTTTCCACTATTTTGCTCGAAATTGCACATCTGCTTTTACGGAATATATATAAAGAAAGGGGGGAGAGAAAATATATGAATATGCTGAAACATGTAGCAGCTTAATTTTTGTATACATGAAAAGTTTAATAAGCTGGAACTTACTAAGCAGATCATTGAATCAGTTAGCTTTATATAGGTCTGATTCATATGTGCATATTAATAAATGTTGTTAAATATTTTAAAGTCATAGATCAGACTGAAAAATGGATGTTAAAAATTTACAGCATTCTTGTGTTCAAAAAGAATTCATCCATCGAAGTAAAATCATAACCTTCACAAGGAAAGTCAAAATTAATTTGCCATTTAAAACTTATTGTTTCCACAAACAACACTAAGTTGACCCTGAATTATTCCTATTGTTTAGGCTTATGGCTATATCAAGCACCCAGTCCTATGCCACATCCCAACTGTTTTAGATGTCAGGTGATCGGAGTTACGGTTTATGCATTTATTGAGTGTAACTGAGAAGCTCGCAGTGCTAATACATGTTGTGCTGAAAAGTAGGCTTTGCATTTCAATTATGGATTTCTGACTATAGCTAAATTGACCTTGTCTTTGAGGTTGGTTTTCTAATTAAGCATATTACTAATGAATATTACACGTAGGGTTGATTCTGCACTTTCCACTCAGAAAGCTGATATTGCATTTATTGGAGATTCATTCATGTAGCCTGTATCTCATCCAACTAAGAGAAGGCAAAAACCAAACTAAAACTCGAAAAGTGAACTTGAAGCGAGTAAATTAGCGGCTGGTTTGGATGTGAAGTAAAAGCTATGGCAATCGCATGGGTACTGTTTACCATTATGGCTGCTTTTATGCAGGCATGGCGCAATGCTTTTCAAAAGCAATTGAGTACAACAGTAGATGTTTATGGAACAACCCTTGCTCGTTTTCTGTTTTCTCCCATCTTTGCTTTCAGCTATCTTGGATTTTTATATAGCCAACGTCCTGTAACGGCAGAGGTCAGTTTTTCCACGCAGTTTTGGCTGTATATTGTGATCGCAGGAATTAGCCAAATTTATGCGACAGCCTTAATGGTGAAGTTGTTCCAGCAAAAGAATTATGCGATTGGCATCGGGCTGGCAAAAAGTGAAGCCATTTTGGCAGCTTTAATAGGGGTAATTTTTTTACAAGAGCATTTAACCACTTGGGGCTGGTTAGGCGTTTTGATTGGTGCAATCGCCGTGTTCTTACTCAGTAAAGGAAGTAGCCAGACCGCCTTGTCCATGAAAACTTTAATGATCGGATTGGGCAGTGGGTTATGCTTTGCGGTTACTTCTTTATTGGTTCGTGAAGCCAGTCTTGAACTGGGAATGCTCCCGTTTTTACATCGTGCAGCTTGGGTACTGTGCATTTTAATCAGCTTTCAATGCATCATTATGCTGTTGTATTTGGGCTTATTTAGCCGAAAAACCTTATATCACATGGGGCAGCGCTTAGGGCTGACTTTTAAAGTCAGTGTGTGTAGCTTTTTGGCCTCATTAGGCTGGTTTAGTGCCATGAGTATGCAGACGGTGGCTTTAGTCAAAACACTGGGACAAATTGAAATCTTGTTTAGTTTGTTGATTTCGGCATTTTTCTTTAAAGAGAAATTAGCGCGTTCAGATCATTTGGGGTTACTTTTGGTGATTCTGGCAGCCATCATGGTGATTTGGGCATAGTCATTTATGGATACTTGAATGTGTTGGTGGTAAAAAAACGCAGATAATGCATAAAAATGAAATTAATAGCTGATTAAATTTTATTAAATGAAAAATAATTCTTAATAAATTTTATTTTATGGGAAAAAACCTTGAAAATGATTAAAAATTCAATTTTTAAGGGAAACAATCCCAGCCTAAACTGCCTACACTATATCTCAAGGGTGTGATAGGGATCGGAAAGAGTAGTTTGCTACCAGTTGCGTACAACGTGAGTGTAGTACTTACCCAAAAGGTCTCGATTCGGCTTAGGACGCTATAGACCAAAAGTTTATAGGCACAAGGTTATGATTTACAAAGTCATGGTTGTTGAAGTAAACCACTGATGTTTTCCCTTGACACCCTAAAAAATTTTTGAAGAATAAAATCTAATAAAAACATAATAATAATTTCCAGATTTCTCAGTTGTCAGTTCAAATGTCATTTCTTAAAGTATGCTTTTCTATCCGCAATTCTCTGCTTATATTTACAAATCAAGACGAAGTCTATTTCTCACTTTCAGTAACATAAAAGAATATCTCTACTAAAACTATGCCATAAAAAGAAGAGTAAAAATGAGCAGTAAAAGCCTAGATCAGCCCTTGAGTGATCAAGAGCTATTTAACCGATTACAACAACGCTTTGAGCAACATGCTGCAAGACATCCTGATCTGAGTTGGAGCGATGTGTTGCTTAAGCTGCAAGCACACCCTGAAAAAATTCAAACCTTGCACTGGATGGAGCAAACAGGGGGCGAGCCCGATCTGATTCAGTTTGAGCAAAATCAATACTTTTTTGTCGATTACGCAGAAGAAAGCCCGCAGGGACGCCGTAGTCTTTGTTATGACGCTGAAGCTTTGGCGGCTCGGAAACAAAATCCTCCACAAGATAGTGCGGTACATTTGGCAAATCAGATGGGTGCAGTATTACTGACCGAGCAGCAATATCGTGAATTACAACAATGGGGAAACTTTGATACTAAAACTTCAAGTTGGATTGAAACACCTACAGCCATTCGGGCATTGGGTGGCGCCTTGTTTTGTGACCGCAGATACGGTCAGGTATTCACGTATCATAATGGCGCTGAGTCTTACTATGCTGCACGTGGTTTCCGTGTGGCGATAAAGCTTTAGTTCAGCCAGATCAAATTTCAATTGAACATATAGAGGTGATGACCATGAATATGGAATTATTACGTCAAGCATTGTGTTGGTCTTTGGGCATTAATTATCTGATTTTATTGATTTGGTTTTTTGTTTTGATCTATGCCCGCGATTGGATGAGAAGTTTGCATGGACGTTGGTTTAATCTGAGTGAGCAAACCTTTGATGCCATGCATTATGGTGCGATGGCGGTCTATAAAATTTTGATCATCGTATTTAATTTAGTGCCTTTGATTGTTCTCTATATTATTTGATGAATTTTTATTCCCGCTTATGTGAGTCACTGTGGTGACTGCGAAGAAGATAAAAGTTGCTATGATGGGGGTAAAAGACCCAATAGAATTAAAATGATGATGGATAGACAAAACCAAACGCACCATTGTGCAGTGTGTAAAAAAACTTTTCCTTATAAAGCCTTAGTCTCTGGCTATGTGATTCGAGACGTGATTGGCGATGAAATTAAAAAAGATTATCCCGACTGGTCGGCAGACAGTTTTATTTGTCGACCTGATCTGACCCATTATCGTATTCAATATGTGCATGCACTGCTTAAATCTGAAAAAGGTGAACTGACAGACTTGGAACGTGAAGTGTTGATCAGCATGCAAAAACAAGAGCTCATTACGAAAAATATTGAGACTGAATTTGATCAACACTGGACGCTTGGTGAAAAGCTGGCAGATAAAATCGCCACGTTTGGGGGAAGTTGGACATTTCTCATTATTTTTGCCATCTTTTTAGTGCTCTGGATTCTGTTAAATACCGTGGTGTTACTGGTGCATCCAGTAGATCCTTATCCTTTTATTTTACTAAATTTGGTCTTATCCTGTTTAGCTGCCATTCAGGCACCAATTATTATGATGAGCCAAAATCGACAGGAATCCAAAGATCGCTTACGTTCACAACATGACTATCAGATCAACCTGAAAGCGGAATTAGAGATTCGGCATTTGCACGAAAAAATGGATCATTTATTGTCGCATCAATGGGAACGGCTGACACAAATTCAGGAAATTCAACTGGACTTGCTGACAGAAATGAACAAGCGACATTAAATCATGGATTTAATGTTTTCGTTTTTTAAGGCGATGCAGTGTGTCTGTGTAGGTAGGGAATTGTTTGAAATAGTCAGAATTGACAGTACTGTCCGAGCTTGATATTTTGCCCGCTTTGTTGGAATCCAAGTTTTCTTATGCCATTAAATGACCACTTTGTTTATACGCCGCCACAAGAACCGTTGCAGATTGTGTATGAAGATGCGGACTTGGTGATCATTAATAAACCAGCGGGATTGTTGTCTGTACCTGGTCGCTTACCAGAACATCATGACAGTGCCTATTTCAGAGTTTTAGCGCAGTTTCCTGATGCGAAAATTACCCATCGTTTAGACATGGCAACTTCAGGAATTTTAATGTTTGCCAAACACCGTGATGCTGAGGTTGCGGTCAGTAAAATGTTTCAAGCACGTACCGTAACCAAGCATTATCAAGCTTTGGTGCAAGGAAAAATCCAACAAGAAGGCAGTGTCGAAGTGCCGTTAATCACGGACTGGGAAAACCGACCACGCCAAATAGTACATTTTGAATTAGGTAAAGCGGCAAAAACCTTATTTCAAGTGATGGAATATGATGCAGAACAGGATATTAGCCGCGTACTGCTCACCCCGATTACTGGACGTTCTCATCAATTACGCGTGCATATGCAATATATTGGACACCCAATTACGGGGGATAAGTTATATCACCCTGACCCATTTGGCAGCCCATTAAAGCGTATGGCTTTACATGCCAGTCATCTCAAATTTACGCAACCCTTAAGCGGTGAGCTGGTGGATATTCAAAGTTTGCCTGCCTTCTAAAAATATCAATTTTAGGGCTTAAACTGTCATAAATTCATGCTAAATTACGTTTAATTAATAAGCAAAAAGCAGGGACATAAGAATGAGCCGTAATTATGAATTATTTCCAGATGATGATAACGGTAATGTACTTTGGCAGATGTATGAAGACGGCAATGACCTGACCGATCTGCATGAAATTGAATTTTCAATTGTGTTCACCACTCAAGAACAAGCGGATAAATGTGCTTTGCATTTGTTGCATGAAGAGCAAAAGGTTTCGCTGTTTCAAGAAGAAGTTAAAAATGATGGCAGTGATTTATGGGTGCTGAATATTCATGTCAATATGATTCCTGAATATCAGGATGTTCAAGATTTGGAAGAGTGGTTTGTTAAAATAGCTGAAATGTTTCAAGGTGAATATGACGGTTGGGGTTGTCTCAGCTATCTCTATGATTATGATGACGAATAATAAGATGTCTTAGTGGATGGCTGCTGTATAATTTGTACTCAAGTTATACATAAGTCTCCACTGCTTACCGTACACTAACAGAAGTAAATAATAAAAATATAGGTGTCCCATGTCGAATACGGTTCAATTACATCGCGTTTTTAATGCACCTCCTGAGCGTGTTTATCGTGCATTTACCACAGCAGATGCCTTGGTGAAATGGATGGCACCACATGGTTTTACCGCGCATGTGGAGTTGCTTGAAGTAAAGCCTGAGGGTAAATATCGCATGTATTTCACTAACTTTTCGACGGGCACACGGATTGGTTTTGGTGGAACCTATCATGAAGTAGTTCCAAATGAGCTGTTACGCTATACCGATCAATTTGAAGACCCCAACATGCCCGATTTGATTGAGGTCAAGGTTGAATTCAAGGTGGTATCAGTAGGTACCGAAATACAGATCACCCAATCAGGTATTCCCGATGTGATTCCAGTAGAGGCGTGTTATTTAGGATGGCAAGAGTCTTTGCAATTGCTGGCTCTTCTGGTTACACCTGAAATCCCTGACGGATCATAGGCAAGGACAATGCACACGTTTAGTAATTTCAAAGAAAGGGAGCAGAAAGCCAGAAATGCGATTTGGCAAAGCTATCTGCAAGACACTGCACGGGATAATCAGGTTCGTCTCTATGTTGAGCATCATTTGCAAGAAATTTCCCCAAAATATTGGCAACATCATACTGGGTTGACGCATCCCGATGCCAAACAAGTGATTGAGTTGTTATCAACCCAGCGCTTCCTCGATTTTCATTCCGTTGAAGAAAATGATGATTCAATTGATTTTAGTTTGCCTGAAAATGTCACGAACTATGTGTTGTGTGTCTCATTTGATGAAGATGGAAATGTTGAAGACATCAGTATGGAAAGTTAAATGAATTATTCATTTCAGCATCGGTAAGGAAAGCAATGCAGATTCAGATCAAGCGTGTCTATAGTCCTGTTGTAGCAGAAGATGGACTAAGAGTGTTAGTCGATCGTTTATGGCCAAGAGGCATGAAAAAGGAAGATGCCAAAATTGATTTGTGGACCAAAGACATCACACCTTCCACAGCACTCAGGCAGGCTTATCACCAAGATTTAATCGGCTGGGAAGAGTTTCGAGAAAAGTATTTGCTTGAATTGCAGCAGTATCCAGAAAGACTCACTGAATTACGAACTTTGGCTCAACAACACAAGCTGAGTCTAATTACCGCAGCAAAGAATGAAACGCAGAATCATGCTGTGATACTACAAGCACTGTTACAGCAAACAGAGTAAGTCATTGTTATAAGACAATGTGAAGACAGAATAACCATATGAAGTATAGGGTTTTATCCCACTTTCGAGTAAACTGGGTCACATTGAACTTCTTTCATTTTTTTCGAGTTTTTTATGTCTTTAGCTCCATGTCCAAAATGCCAATCAGAATATACCTATCAAGATGGCGACTTGTTGATTTGCCCAGAATGCTCACATGAGTGGCGAGAGGGTGAAGCGAACTTAACAGAGGAAGTGACCCAAATCAAAGACAGTAACGGTAATTTACTGGTTGATGGTGATACGGTCACTGTGATTAAAGATCTGAAAATTAAAGGATCATCTTCGGTTGTGAAAGTGGGAACCAAAGTAAAGAATATTCGTTTACTGCCTGAAGCCAGCGATGGTCATGATATTGATTGCAAAATTGATGGGATTGGTGCAATTAAACTGAAATCAGAATATGTGAAAAAAGTGTAATCACATGGTTCTACGTCACTGTTGATGGTCGAAGTTCTAATGAACAAGCTTTCATGCAGCAGTGACGGGTTAAAACATGCTATAACCCAGTTTTCACTGTTTGGGTTGCACGTAGATGCCACATATTCATTTGGAATATTCTGACAATTTAAAAGACTTTCATGCTCAACCTGTATTAATGGGGTTGAATCAAGCCTTGTTCGCGACAGGTCACGTTAAGGCAGCCGCGGACATTAAAAGCCGAGCGATTTGCCAACGTGATTATTTGATTGGTTTGGGTGAATCCAATCAAGCTTATGTTCATGCTAAGGTTTCCTTACTTTCTGGTCGTGATTTACAGACCAAAACAGAAATTTCGAACCAACTCCTTTTTACGCTACAACAGTTACTTCCCAAGCAGACCGATTTGACTGTGCAGCTTTGTGTGGAAATTTTAGAAATGGAAAAAGCCTGTTATGGGAAAACCATCGTAGCGGCTGATGTCGTCTGATTGCTCTGATCTATTTTTATTTGTTAAATACTGCCCCTGAATTGCATGGTTTTGGGGCAGCCTAAATCTTCATGATTCCTGCTGGGCGACTGTTTGATTAAAAATGCTCTTTTTTGTTGTCTAAAAGTCATTTATATTTCTTAGAACTTAAATAGTTTCAAGCAACAATAAATAAAGTGAAAACAACAAGAGGAATGAGAATATGTCTGGATGGTTCGAGCTGAGTCAGGCAAAAGATGGTCAATATCGCTTTGTACTCAAAGCAGGTAATGGGGAAGTCATTTTAACGAGTGAGCTGTATAAAGCCAAAGCCTCGGCGCATGTGGGCATAGAATCTGTCCATAAGAATAGTGCTGATGACAACCGTTATGAGCGTTTGACCGCCAGTAACGGCAAGCCGTATTTCAACTTAAAAGCTGCCAATCATCAGGTGATTGGGACAAGTCAGTTTTATTCTTCCGAACAGTCACGTGATAAGGGCATAGAGTCGGTCAAAAATAATGGCTCGGTCGAGACCATTAAAGACTTAACGGTTTAGCTGAATGCAGGATAAATTTTGAGAAGCATGTCCATCGACATGCTTTTTTATTGGCTAAGATTTATGAAAACTGATAGCGAAAGAAGGGCTTGGATGTCCGATAAAATTACAGCTTTATTCTCTAAATTATTTTAGCTATAGTTTTTATAGTGTGATGGGAATCACATGATGTAGGTTTGTGAAGGCTGTAGGGAGTGCGCCTTCTAAGACTGTGTATAAAAATGCAAATGTCTCTGATTGTTTTTAATTTGTATGCAGATGCGCTCAAGTCGTGATGCCATCAAATTCAGGGCTTATGTTGAAGAAAAGTAGATACACTGTAAAGGAATGACACGATGAGCATAGAAATTTCGGGTGATGAGCAAAGCGCCCATGAAGTCCTCGCGATGCTAAAACATTGGGATGAAGCGGTGGCAAACATGGATATTCAAGCTTTAGCAGATCTGTGTGTCGAAGAGGTGAGTTTAATCGATGTCAGTACCCATTTAACGGGTATTCAAGCTTACAAACAATTATGGAAGCGTTATTTACCCGTGAAAGTCGGGAATATTCGGGTTTATCGTGAAGCCATTAAAATGATTGCGCAACCTGAACTTGCTGTATTGCACTGTTTTTCCAAGGTCGATCAAATTGATGCAACCCCAAATTTAGAAGTTTTTTGGTGTCGAACCACGATTTGTTTTCAAAAAGTCGAAGGAGCATGGAAAGTCGCGCATCAACATATTTCTATGCCGATGCATTTGGAAACGGGAATGCCGATTTTACTCAGTGAAGTGAGTTAATGTTATAGATGATCAAGTCATGAGGCATAATAGATGCCTCATGACTTTTTTATAATACTTAGAGTATGGTCGGTTCTAATTTTTCTACAATTTCATGCAGTTGTTTAATTCGTTTCACTTCATCCCAGAGCAATTTTGCTTCAGGATAATGTTTGGACATCATACCCAGCCACTGCTTGTAGCGCCCCAGCATGCCAATTTCAGTTTTGGCAGGTCCATTAATAAAGCGGATCTGCAACGTGAGTAAGTCGTTCCAATTCAGTAAAGGCGTATCTGAATTTTGGCGAATACACAGGGTTAAATCGGGAGTGGTTACAGCACCACGACCAATCATTAAATCTTCACAGCCTGATTCAAGACGACACTGTTTGGCGTCGGCATTGGTCCATATCTCGCCATTGGCAATTACGTTAATTTTCAAGGCTTCACGAATTGGTTGTAACTGATCCCAAAATGCAGGTGGGGTATAGCCATCAGCTTTGGTTCGTGCATGTACAGTCACCCAAGCCGCGCCTGCATCTTCAATGGCATGTGCATTGTCGAGCATGAAATGACGGTCCATATAACCCAAGCGCATTTTTGCGGAAACAGGAATATGCTCTGGTACTGCATCACGCACGGCTTTGACCAATTCGTGTACCACTTCAGGTTCATCTAGCAATACAGAACCACCGCGGTGGCGGTTTACCGTTTTTGCAGGGC
The DNA here is from genome assembly GCF_022601715.1 of Acinetobacter zhairuonensis. Classification (GTDB taxonomy): domain Bacteria; phylum Pseudomonadota; class Gammaproteobacteria; order Pseudomonadales; family Moraxellaceae; genus Acinetobacter. The sequence continues at coordinate 90,713 of NZ_JAKVIM010000009.1, forward strand.
AACCAAAGTTCATATCGATGGCAGGTGCACCCAGTTTCACGGCACGAATGGCATTAGCAGCCAGCATTTCAGGATCATTACCTAAAAATTGTACATGCACGGGTGTACCCGCAGCTGTTTTTCCACCGTTCAGTAATTCAGGGCAAAACTGATGAAAAATATGATCAGGCAAAACTGAGTTGGTGACACGAATAAACTCGGTTACACACCAGTCAAAGCTGCCGACGGATGTTAAGACATCACGCATAATCGGGTCAGTTAAGCCTTCCATGGGTGCAAGGATGAGTTTCACGGTTCGAGTCACCAGTTAAATTTGAGAAACGGTGTTATACGCAAATCCGATCACGCTGTCTAGTCTAAGGTGTTTGGGTTAAATCGAAATAGTTTTCAATCTGTGTCTCCTCGATAAAGGCATCATCATGCGAAACTAAAATAACCGCCCCTGTAAAATCGCGTATAGCCTGTGCCAACAGTTGTCTTGAGTTGATGTCGAGATGATTTTCGGGTTCGTCCAGTAACAGTAAGTCCACAGGCTGTGCTGCGAGACTGATACACAGTAAAGCGACTTTGAGTTGTTCACCGCCACTGAGTAGTGAGATGGGAAGCAGAGCCTTATCTCGTCGAATTCGAAGTTGCCCCAATTGATTCCGACACTCCTCATCGGACAAAGACGGATTCAATAATTGTAAATTGTGTACCGCATTTAGTTCTGGATTCAGTAGGCTAAAGTTTTGATCTAAATATAACGATGCTCCACGCTTAAAAATGTCTCCCGATTGAACATGACTATGATTTTGAATGGCACAAAGTAGGGTCGACTTACCTGAACCATTTTGGCCGCGCAGTTGGATTTTTTCTCTGTTGTGTAAGGCGAAAGAAATAGGCGAGATAGAAAGTGCTGCTAAACCCACTTCTTTCAAACGAAGAATTTCACCTGTTTGTTTAGGTTGAAAATGGAAATCAAACTTTTGTGACTTAATCTGTTCTAGTTGCTGCTGTTTGTTTTTGAGCTCATCTTGCGCTTGTTCCTTTTGGCGAAGTTGTTGCTGCGCGACTCCCGATAAGGTTTGACTCGCACGTTCTTTTTTAAAGTCGAGTAGGATTTTTGCTTGAGAACCAGAGCTTCGTAATTTCTTCCCAGACTTTTGCCTTTTCTGAGCTTTCATGCGCTGCTCATGCTGTTGGACTTGTAATTGTTTTAGTTCGCGTTTCTCTTGCGAGATATTGTGTTGTAGTGCCTGCTGTTGTTGCTCTGCTTGTGACTGATACTCGGCATAGTTGCAACGGAAGTGTTGTAAACCAAAATCATTTAAAACATACGTATTGGAGATTTGATTTAACAATGTGCGGTCGTGGCTAATGACTAAACAGCCCGCAGGATGCTGAAGGATTTTTTGACTTAACCATGCACGACTTGCATGGTCTAAGTGATTACTGGGCTCATCAAGAAGTAAATAATGCTCAGTTTGTAAAAAAAGGCGACACAGTGCCAGTTTAGTTTTCTGACCTTCACTCAGTTGAGAAACTGAGCTAGATAGATCTGTAGGTAAGTTTGCACTTTCTAGCAATTTCAACCATTCAGTGGGTTGATGCCATGCATGTTCGACGCAGTCATAGTCTTCAAAGCTCGCAGTCGATTGTTCAATACGTTGAAAACTTGCATGTAAGTCAGCAATATTAAGGGCTTCGGCAAGCGTACAGTTGCTTAAACGCGCGAGCTGACTTAAGTAGGAAAATGGCATATGCCAAATCACTTCGCCACTCGCATAATTGGGCATGTGCGTCTGAGTGAGTAGCGACATTAATATTGATTTGCCTTGACCATTGCGTCCGATCAGAGCTGAACATTGGGCAGCGGGTAATTCAAAGTTTAAATGCTGAAAAAGTGGTTCATGAGCAAATTGAACGCTGAGATTTTTTACAGTACAGGCCTGTTGGGTCATTGAAGACTCCTTTATACAGGACATACAAAATAAATTTTTATAGAGATATAGAGTAGTAAATAAGTTTATTTTGCACGTCAGAAAACAAATAAAATAGATTTGACGGAAAATAAGACTTACTTCATTGGCGTTACTCTAAATTGGAAGAAGGGGAGTAAATATTTAGCCAGTATAACAGGTGGATAAAAAATGATCAATTTTATTATCTTTCTTATGTACTTAAGGTTTATCGATCAGTGCTATTGGTTAGGGAATATTGTCATACACTAGTCGAATCTTCCTGTAGATGTGAATACAACCCGCACGATTGGTTAAGTGAGGCTTTTGTGAGTGCGTGGATGAGTTTTAATGTTATTTCGCATAACGCCCACTTCATTAAATAGAAGGGGTAAGGATTTATTACAGAAAATATATTAGATAAGTGAGAACATTGTTATTTGTATTATTGAGGCTAATAGCAGGAATGTTATCTAAAATCCTAAAACTATTTAAAACTAGTCTCTTTACCTTAGCTGTGGGATGTAGTATTCATTCAAATGCATATGAAATAGAAGCAAATCAAAAAGATATTGAAACTGCTGTTAACCAGTCATTTAAACCACTTATGGAACAGTATGGTGTGGCAGGAATGGCGATAGGCGTCATCTATAAGGGAGAAAACTACTAACACTATTATGGTCTTCAATCTAATAATGATAATAAAAAAGTAAGTCATACGCAGCCATCGAATAAGATTGCTTTTGCTAAAATGAAAGAGCATAAGGTCGGTTGTTTTGATCCAGTAAATACCCCTAAAGCCCGAGCCAATGCTCGTAAAAATATTGATTTAGGACATCCACCATAAGCCAAAAGTGAAAAATGGTCAGAAGATCAATATCTGAAATGGGAAACCGATCGTCAGTTAGAAATGCAGCAGAATGCATTAAACGGTATGACTGCAAAAGATTATGAAAAAGGTCGGGAGCTGTTTAAACAGAATGGTCGGGGAAGTGGTCTGGATCAGGTTCAGGCTAGGCGTGATTACGAAACGAGATTAGCTGCTTCAAAATTTGAAGAAAACTTAGAAACAATAGATCCTATAAGTGCACGTAAAAAGGCTGATCAAGATTCAAAAGATATCATGTCAACCATGGCTGCACTCCATAATCCTGATCAGATATCAGCAGGAACTATGAGTGATGCGCCTATGGATATGGGCTTAAAGAATGTCAATTCATCAATTGGCAGTGGTTGGGGCAATAAAGCGGCAGGAGAGTCAATAAGTCGCGTCGATTCAATAGATGATGCGGTGAAAGGTGTTGATCCAAGTATAAAAGATACGACTAAACTCAATGTGAAATTAGAGAGATGTAAGTAATGGAATTAGATTCAAAAAAATTAGTTGATGAATTTCTTGTATTTTTTCAGAGTCATTTTTCAAGTATCGAAATCGATAAAAAACCAACGCCTGAATTTATAGCCCAACATGAGCATACTTTCCCTGAATATCTATTTTATATTTGGGATAAACTCGGTTTCGCATCCTTTGAAAATGGGGGGTTTTGGCTTGTTAATCCAGTGGATTATGAAGATATTTTAGAGCTTTGTTTAAAAGATACTAACTTTCCTGAACATGATGAGTTCTATGTCATCGGTCGAAGTGCTTTCGGTGAATTATATACTGTAGGAAAAAATACGAGGTCAAAATTAACCATAGATATGGTTAATTTAAGAATTTACCCAACTCTTCGAGACGATGAAAACAATACTGAGTTGGCTTTATTGAGATCTCTGTTATCTTCAATAACAATGGAAGGTTCAAAAAAGGCTATTGATATCTTTGATAAAAATGAAAATCTACTTTTTGAGCGATGTCTAACAAACCTAGGTGAAGTCAACGAAAATGAAATCTATGCTTTTGAGCCGCCAGCTGTATTGGGTGGACCACAAGTTATTGAGAACATAAGAAAAGTGGATTTATTCCAATATATTCCTTTTGTGGCCCAACTAGATAAATTCCAAGTCATGTTGGATATTGCTAAAGAAGTTGATCGTTTAGGGATTAAACAGGGGAGTTAAGTTTTCCTAAAATCAACATAATATACTTTATACGAAATAAACTATTTAGTGCATTTGAAATCAATGGATTACTGATTAAAGAAAGGCCTAATTTATATAAACTGGGCTTTTCTGTTGAATTTCCATGTTCTAGGCTCGCTTATTGATGAATGTGCCATATATTTAATAAGGCAAACTAATCAAAAAAGACTTTATTTCCCCAAAATCATTTCCAAGACAAACTTAGAACCGATAAAACCAACCGCTAAAAGAAAGAAACCGATCAGGGTAAAGCGAATGGCCTTTTGTCCACGCCAGCCAAATTTATAATGACCAATCAACAGTGAACCATATACAAACCACGAAATAATACTGAACGCCGTTTTATGCGCTAAATGCTGAGCAAAAAAGTCTTCAATGGTGAAGAAGCCAAACAGTAAAGCCACGGTTAAAAGAATAAAGCCAGTATGAATTAAATCAAATAATAACGATTCCATCGCCTGAAAGGATGGCAGTAGATTGACCCAAATACGCTTCTTTTGTTTATTTTTGAGTTCACGGTTTTGGAACCATAAAATGACGGCCTGAATGGTTGCCATCAGTAAAACCGCGTAAGCAGATAAAGACAGAATAATATGAATATCTAAACTGACCGAATGCTGTTCAATAAACTGGTCAGGCTTACTCAAGGCAAAGCCTAAAATGAGTCCTGTTGCTGCGACAGGAATACCAATCAAATTTAACGCCAGAATCGGACGATAAGTACTAAAAATGAGACTCAGCAGCAGCATCAAGCCTGAAGTAAAAGACATGAGTACAAAAACATCGTAATTTACCCCTAGTGGTGTAATCATATCGTGGTATAGCACCCCTGCATGTAGCAGCAGACCTAAACCTAAAATCACGCCAATAAACCAGTGGTTTGGTTCACGTTTCGACATTAAATGCAGGAATAAATACCAAAAAGAGGTGGTATAGGCAATTAAAGCCAAAATGGTATAAACCAAGGGAAGACTAATCATGTCAAACCTTTTTCAGGATGATGAATATTCATTTATATAAATTCGACTCGAACTACAGTATCCTATAGCATCTTATGCATAAATTTTCTATTTTAAGAAAGATTTTTTTGCTAATGGCTATTTTAAGCGGATTTTGCAATGTTTGATACCTTAACAGAACGACTCACGCAGAGTTTAAGAAATGTTACTGGCTCAGGGCAGCTAACCGAAGATAATATTAAAGATACGTTACGTGAAGTACGTATGGCACTTCTTGAAGCCGATGTTGCGTTACCTGTAACTCGTGAATTCATCGCGAAAGTTAAGGAAGAAGCATTAGGCCAGGAAGTGATGACGCAGTTATCCCCTGGGCAAGCCTTCGTTAAAATTGTTTATAACGAATTAACCAAGATGATGGGCGAGGCAAATGAAAGCCTTGACCTCGCAGCGAAACCGCCAGTGGTTGTACTTCTTGCTGGTTTGCAAGGTGCGGGTAAAACCACCACTGCGGCAAAATTAGCGCGTTTCTTACAAGAGCGCCAAAAGAAAAAAGTAGCAATGGTGTCTGCCGACGTTTACCGTCCTGCTGCAATCAAACAGTTGCAAACGGTAGCGGGTGAAGTTGACGCAATTTTCTTTGACTCGAATGCCAATGAAAAGCCAATTGATATTGCTAAGCGTGCGATTGAACAAGCCAAAATCCAGTTTGCGGATGTCTTGATTGTCGATACCGCTGGTCGTTTACATGTCGATGATGACATGATGGACGAAATTAAAGAGCTACACGCTGCAATTAAGCCAACTGAAACCTTGTTCGTGGTTGATGCCATGACAGGTCAGGATGCGGCAAATACAGCTAAAGCCTTTAATGATGCATTACCGTTAACGGGTGTAATCCTGACCAAGACTGATGGTGATGCACGTGGTGGTGCAGCTCTTTCTGTTCGTGCCATTACAGGTAAGCCAATCAAATTCTTGGGTATGGGCGAAAAGCTTGATGCCTTAGAGCCATTCCATCCTGAGCGTGTTGCACAACGTATCTTGGGTATGGGTGATGTACTTTCTTTAGTCGAAGAAGTTGAACGTAAAATCGACAAAGAGAAAGCCGAAAAAATGGCGAAAAAATTGCAAAAAGGCGGCAGCTTCAACTTTGAAGATATGCTGATGCAATTTGAGCAAATGAACAAAATGGGCGGCATGATGGGCTTCTTGGACAAGTTGCCTGGCATGAGCAATTCAGGCATTCAAGATGCAATTGCGCAAGCGAATCCTGAAAAGCAAGTGAAAAAAATGGAAGCGATTATTCAATCGATGACCATTAAAGAACGCCGTAACCCAGACTTGATGAACCCAAGCCGTAAAAAACGTATCGCAGCAGGTTGTGGTATGGATGTGGCAGAGGTGAACAAGCTCATCAAGCAACATGCGCAAATGGCGAAAATGATGAAGAAGTTTGCGAATCCATCGGGCATGGCAAAAATGATGCGTTCATTGGGTGGCTTGCAAAAGCAATTCGGTGGCGGTGGTGGCATGGGTCCACTATTTGGCAATAATGACCCGAAAAAATAATGGTTTGATGTCATGTTAAAAAAGGTGCTTGATGCACCTTTTTTAACATTTGAAAATTGCTATTTCAGCTTTTCACTGCTTCAGCTTGATGCTGAATGTAATGCTGTAACCCTTTTAACAATAAATCCGCTTCTACAATCGGCTGATACTGCTGTAAATGCTGAGCAAACAGCTCCGCATCGCCACCCGTCAGGACCAATTGACGCGGTGAGTGCTGCATGACTCGTTCAATGGTACTCAGTAAGCCTAATAAAATGCCATGATGCACGGCATCGATGGTATTGCGACCTGGACTGAGCTCTTCAAAGGCGGCATCAGGAATTTTAATGCCTTTGGTGTTTTGAATCAGCGAGTCACGTTGTAAGTACAGATTCGGCAGAATATAGCCACCTAAGTGTTGTAGTCCATCTGCTAAGTCAATGGTCAGAGCAGTACCGCAACTAATCACACAATAGTTTTGGCTGGCGTTATTCGCAACCGCTAAGACTTGTAACCAACGGTCAATTCCTAGCTGTTTGGGGTCATCATAGCCACATTTTAAGCCTGCATATTCAGTATGCACTTTGGCAAAGATCACGGGGACGGCCAAACGTTTCAGAATGGACTGAATACGTTGATTATTCTCTTGATCCAGTACCGATGAGACTCCGACTTGCTGAATGTTCAAACCTTGAAAGTGCTGGATTAAACCGAGCAGTAAGTCGGCAGGGGATTGCAAATGCAGTTCAGCTGCATGCTCCACAATTTGCTCGTGTTCGGTTATCCAATATTTGAGTCGGGTATTCCCAATATCAAGCCATAAACTTTTCATCACATCATCCTATTCGGTTGCTGTACTGAGTCGTAAACGACCTTGGTAAAAACTTTGGATACCTGCTTCGGTTTCTAGCAGTACCGCACCATCATCCTGAATGCCAACAAAAGTGCCCGAGCAACTGCCTGTACTGTGTTCAAACTCTACCGCTTGCTGTTGAAAGGCTGCGTAACGATTAAAGCGTGCGGCGAGGTTATAGCTTTGGTGATCAAACCACTCTCCTGCACGATGGATCGCTAGATACAGTTCGGCAATCAGATCAATACGTGAAGTCGCTTGCAGACCTAATTCGGTGAGCGAGGTGACTTGCTGATCAATGCTGTTATCAGACACAGGTGCAAGATTAAGCCCAACCCCAACAATCACTTGGTTCGGGCTAATCGGTTCAATTAGAATACCGCCCCATTTACCTTGTACGCTGTACAGGTCATTCGGCCATTTAATTTGCAAGTTCAGGGCTTCAAGGCTGGGCATGTGCAGAATATTCAAAGCAACTTCTAAAGCTAAACGCCCATCTATTGCTGTTCGAGTATTTAGCAATGTGCTTAAATACACGTTTCCTTCAGGTGACACCCATTGTCGTTGTCGCTGACCTCTCCCTTGCGTCTGTTGTGCGCTACAGACCAATGCACTGTGTATTCCTTTTTGTGCAATTTCCCGCACATCATCATTGGTTGATGTTGTGGTCGGTTTAAGCATCAGGACTTCAGGGAGTTGTTGAGCAGCCTGAAGTCGTTGTTGTAGTTGTCGAGTTTCTACATCCATTTGAATCTGAGCATAGTGGAAAATATTTATGGAGTTAATCATATATTTACTGATTGGTGCAATCGCAGGATTTACCGCAGGATTATTTGGTGTGGGTGGTGGTTTAATTATTGTGCCTATTCTCTATATTGTTTTTATCCAGCTTCAATATGATCCATCCGTGATTATGCACATGGCGCTTGGGACCTCATTGGCGACCATTATTGTGACTTCGCTCAGTTCTGTGTCAGCACATCATAAGCAAGGGGCTGTGTTGTGGTCGGTATTTCGCAATTTAGCCCCAGGTTTAGTGCTAGGTTCTTTTCTAGGAGCAGGAATTGCTGATTTGTTGCCAGGACAAGGTTTACAGCTGATCATTGGCTTCTTTGCCATTTGGGTGGCTTTTCGCATGTTCAAAGGTGCAAAAGCCCAAGTGGATACCTCTAAACATTTACCTCCGACAGCCAAGCAAATGCTTGCAGGTGGCGGGATTGGAGTTGCCTCTGCGATTTTTGGGATTGGTGGTGGTAGCCTCACCGTACCATATTTGAACCGTCATGGCGTGGTGATGCAAAAAGCGGTCGCGACTTCCGCGGCTTGTGGACTGCCAATTGCGCTTGCGGGAGCACTTGGCTTTATGTGGTTTGGTGCCAAAGCGCAGGTCAATGTACCGAATACCATTGGTTATATTCATGTTTATGCTTTTTTAGGCATTAGCTTGATGAGTTTTATCACTGCTAAACTTGGTGCGAAAGTTGCACATCAATTGTCACCTGAAATGCTAAAGCGATGCTTCGCAGGCTTGCTGACGACTGTAGGTGCTTATTTTATTTACCAAGGATTTGCAAAATTCTTCTGAAAATTATTGATGACTTTTGCTGTTTTAATTGGCTTTTTAGACATAATATTGTCTGACAAGGACATGGTGCAGGACTGCTGAAATCAGTTACAACGATTGCTTCAGTCGTGTGATGTATTGTGGATTGCATCTTATAAAAACAAGATAGGAAGAGTATGCAACAAGAAGAAATAGAAAGCCTGTCCGAGCAGATCGCCAAACATATTAGTGAGCAAATCATTAGTGGCGAACTGGTCGAAGGTGAGCGAATTCAGGAGTTAAGAATCGCCAAAGAGCTGGATGTCAGTCGCGGCTCGGTGCGTGAAGCTTTATTGATCTTGGAGCGCACGCATCTGATTCAGATTTTTCCACGACGTGGGGCAATTGTCTCAGAAATGTCGGCGCAGCAGGTGCGGGCACTGTTCGACAGTTGTGCCATGCTGTCTGGGCAGATTGTGCAGCGCATTGCGGACACTTGGCGCCAGCATGAAGTGGAGCAGTTTCAGCGCTTGATGGAGCAAATTCAGGAAGAATGCCGTCACGGGCATACTGAAAAATTCTATGATTTAATCTTTCAGTATCTGGCCAAGCAGCACGATATGGTGGCAAATCCTTATTTAATGAATTTCTATCAGGAGCTGTTGCCTTCGGTGCGTCGTAGTTACTTCTTAACCCTAAATACCTCAAGAAGAGAGTTACAAGAGTCGTTCGAGTTGTTTAAACTGGTGAGTGATGCAATTTTAATCCGAAAATCACAACAAGCCACTTTATTTATGGATGATTTTTGTCGACACTTGCGTAACTTGGTGTTGGAATCTCTAACACGCATGAAACAAATCGAATTAGCATGGGCGCGTCGTTCACGACGTTAATCAGGACATTATGCGTTTAAGCAGTTTAAAACTTTCAGGCTTCAAATCTTTTGCCGATAGCACAACTTTACAGTTCAAAGCCAACCGATCTGCCGTGGTTGGACCAAATGGCTGTGGAAAATCCAATGTCATTGATGCCATTCGTTGGGTTATGGGTGAATCCAATGCGCGCCAACTGCGTGGCGGCAGCATGCAGGATGTCATTTTCACGGGGACGGCTAAGCGTAAACCTGTAGGGATGGCCAGTGTAGAACTGCGTTTTGAGAATACCTATGGCAAGTTAGGCGGGGCCTATAATGCCTACAATGAGCTGGCGGTGCGTCGTCAAGTCACCCGAGAGGGTAAGTCTGAATATTTCTTAAATGGCACCAAATGTCGTCGTCGTGATATTACCGATATTTTCTTGGGCACAGGTTTAGGTCCGCGTTCTTATGCCATTATTGAACAAGGCATGATTAACCGTCTGGTGGATGCCAAGCCTGAAGAAATGCGGGTGTTTATTGAAGAAGCGGCAGGGGTGTCCCGTTATCAGGCACGTCGTCGTGAAACCTTGTTGCATTTGGATCATACCGCGCAAAATTTATCTCGCTTAGAAGATATTGCACAAGAATTAAAGTCACAGCTTAAAACCTTAAAGCGTCAGTCTGAAACGGCCATTCAATACAAAGAATTAGAAAAAACCATTCGGACCATTAAAGTGGAGGTACTGTCTTTCCAGTGTGAACAAAGTAGTCGTTTGCAGCAGGAATATACGGTACAGATGAATGAACTAGGTGATCAGTTTAAATTGGTACGTTCTGAATTAACCACTTTGGAGCATGACTTAGGCTCAACCAGTGAATTATTTCAGCGTCTGATTCAGCAATCGACGCCATTACAAAGTGAATGGCAACAAGCCGAGAAGAAACTGGCTGAACTCAAGATGACCTTGGAACAAAAGCAGTCACTCTTTCAGCAAAACACCTCGACACTGGCACAACTGGAACAGCAAAAAGCACAAAGCAAAGAGCGTTTACAGTTGATTGAATTGCAGCTTGAAACCTTGTTGCAACAGCAAGAACAGCAAACTGAACAGTTGCAGCAACAAGAACAGATGAGCCAGCAACAGACGCAAAGTTATCAAGATTTAAAAGCGCAACAACAGCAAGTCCAGCAGCAGTTTGAACAGGTCAAAGCGCAGGTCGAAAAGCAGCAACAGCAAAAAATGCAAATGCTGGCGCAGTCTGAGCAACTCAGCAAAAATATGGTGCGGATTGAACAGCAGAAGCAGACTTTACAGCTGCAAGCCGCTCAGATTCAAAACCAAGCCCAAAGTGAAGATATTCAGCAGTTGGAGCAAGACAAGCACTTGCTGCAAACTCAGATGGAACAGTCCGAGCAAGCGATTCAGCAACAGCGTCAGCAGTTGGAACAATTGCAAGAGCAATCGGCTCAGCAAAAGACACAGGTCTTGCAATTAAAATCTGAAATACAGGTTTTACAATCTGAACATAAAAATCTGACTCAACTGTTGGTCAAGCAAAGCCCTGCATCGCACAATGCCAATGTGCAATTGATGCAGACTTTAAAATTGACTGAGCAAGGTAAACCTCACGCACAATTGATTGAAAAGTTCCTTGCCAAATGGCTTTCCGCAGAGGTGTTGGATGAGGATGCTGAATTCCAAGACAGTATCGCACGTCAGCTTAAAATGAGTGCAGGCAGCAGTAAGCTGGCATTGGCACAATTACCGTGTCTGGCAGACTGGATTGCCTCTGCACAGCATTCACTGTGGAACCAGGTTGCGATAGCGACGACGCTGAACGAAGCATTGTCTTATCAAGCTCAGCTCAAACATGGGCAGTCGATTTTAAGTTTGGATGGTTATCATGTCGCGGCAGACTGGGTGATTGGCTTGCTCTATGATGAGAGCAGCCAAGCGGGTCAAGGTGCGCTGAGTCATCGTATACGTCTAGAAAGTATTGAGATTGAACTGAGTAATCTACAGGCGAAATTTGAGCAGGCTGAACAGCAATTACCGAGTGCGCAACAACAGATTGAGCAGCATCAGACAGATTTGAAACAACAGCAAGCACTGCTCAAACAGCAGCAACAAAGCTTACAGCAGTTGGATGTCAGTATTGCCAAGTTGCAAAGTAGTGCACATGCTTTTGCGATTCAGCAGCAGCAATTACGCGACCAATTACAACAGTTGGATGAGCAGATTGAAGAAGATGCCATGCAAAAAGATGATCTGGAAATTGATCTGCATGCACTGACTTTGAAGCTAGAACAGGTGTTACCTCACTTTAAAACCACGCAATTTCAACTGGAAGAATTGACTGAGCAATTAGAGTTTGCTCAGCAGCAAAGCATACAGTCACAGCAAGAACTGGAACTGTTACGCCGTCAAAGCACACAAATACAGCAACAGACTGCCTTGCTGGAAAAGGATGGGTCCTTCCTAAAAGCCCAGAACCAGCAAATTAATCAGCAGATTGAACAGGCGAAAAAATTTGTCGATCCTGTACAGCTAGAACTGCCAACTTTGGAATCTCAATTTGCTGAGCAATTTCAGCAAACTGAAAAATTGCAGAAAACGTGGAATGCGTGGCAGCTGGAACTGAACAGTGTGCAAGAAAAGCAGCAACGAGTCACCGAACAGCGTCATCATCAGCAACAGCAAGATGAGCGGTTACGCACGCAACTGGAAGAAAAACGTTTGGCATGGCAGGCAGCCAAATCGGATTTTCAACACTATTCCGAGCAGCTGAAAGCCATGGACAGTGACTTAATTACAGGTCTTGCAATTGACTTACCTGCGCATCAGGCAAAGTTGGAAAAAGCCCAGCAACAGTTCGCCAAATTAGGGGCAGTCAACTTGGCTGCTTCAGAAGAATATGAAGAAGTTTCCAAACGTTTTGAAGAACTCAGTCATCAGATTGAAGACCTCGAAAAGACCGTGGCGCAATTGCAAGCCGCAATGAAGAGCATTGATCAGGAAACACGTAAGCTGTTTATGACGACATTTGATCAGGTCAATGCTGAATTGCAGGAATTGTTCCCGAAAGTCTTTGAAGGTGGTGAAGCCAGCTTAAGTTTGGAAGATGACTGGCAGTCTGGGGTCAAACTCATGGCCCGCCCGCCAGGGAAGCGCAACAGTTCACTGGCATTATTGTCTGGTGGTGAGAAAGCACTGACAGCTTTGGCACTGGTTTTTGCAATTTTCCGTTTAAATCCAGCGCCGTTCTGCGTACTAGATGAAGTGGATGCGCCTTTAGATGATGCCAATGTAGGTCGCTTCTGTAATTTGGTAAAAGAGCTTTCTGAACAGGTGCAATTCATTTACATTACACATAATAAGTTAGCAATGACGATGGCCACCGATTTATTGGGGGTTACAATGCCAGAACCAGGTACATCAAAACTCGTTAGTGTAGATTTGGAACAGGCAAAAGAATACGGTTTAGTCGCGGAGTCATAATATGGAAGTCACAACAATAGTCGGTATTGTTATTGCCGTTATCATAATTTTTGTAGGGTTACGCATGCTGTTGAAAAAACCAGCAGATGCAACCCCGTCACTTGAAAGTGAATTGCAGCTAAACTCGGACAGTCAGCTTCCGATTATCCCACGTCACGTTCGTGACCAGTTGCAAACCCCAACGGCAGAAGAAACGACTGCACGTGTTGAGCCGACTTTAAATGAAGCAGAAGCGATTGCGGATACAGCAGATAAAAATGAGTCTAAGGTTGCCACTGAAAAAGAACAAGCTGCAGAAACTGCAGTAAATAAGGATGAGAAAACTTCGACAGAAGCAGTACAAACGGAAGCTGGGGTTGAGGTAACTGCAACAGCCAAAGTAGTAGAAACTGACACTGCTGCAAAAGTAGAAGAAGGTTTACATTTACACTCGCATGTCGAAAAAGCTGAAATTATTGAATTTAACGAAGAAAGCAGCATTTTAGATGAGCACTTACACGAGCAACAACGTGTAGATGAAGAAAGTGTTTTACAAACGGCAGAAGAATTCATTGTTTTCAATATTTATCCTGAACGTCGTATTTTGACCGGGGATAAGACAATGAAAGTATTGCTTAAATACGGTCTACGTTATGGTGAAATGGCATGCTTCCATCGTTATGATGAGGAACATGAACACCTTTCTTTCTCGGTTTTACAGATTACCGAAGAAGGACCAGCAGGCTTTGACTTGGAAACGCTAGCCAATGAACAAATTAAAGGCTTGGCTTTCTTCTTGGCATTACCGCATAACGATGTACAAAATGCCTTTGATACCATGGTCAGTATTTCCAACCTGATTGCCCGTGAAATTGATGGCACGATTTACGACCAGAACCAGCAGGAAATGACGGCGCAATCGCGTGAATTCTGGCGCCATCAGGCAATTGACTATCGTTCAGGTCAACAGGCAACGGTATAATATCAAATTGAAAATGAGAGTCTGACTTTTATAATAGGCAGACAAGATTGTTGAAGGGCGGAGCACACCGCCCTTTTTTATGGTGAAACTATGACTCAGCAAAACACTGTTGTCGCACAAATGCGTCAACTGATTCAGATTCTGGCACAGCATAATCATGCCTATTATGTAATGGATCAGCCCACCATTGCCGACAGTGAATATGATCAGCTATTTCACCAGCTCAAGGCACTCGAACAACAATATCCTGAGTGGACTCAACCTGATACTCCGACCAATAAAGTTGGCGGCAAGCCTTTAGCAAAATTTGAATCGGTTACTCATGTAGTACCGATGTTGTCTTTGGGCAATGTGTTTAATCAGGAAGAACTGTTTGCTTTTGCACGACGCATTGAAGAGCGTTTACCAAACCAAAAGATTGAATATGATGTCGAATTGAAGTTTGACGGCTTAGCCATTTCATTGTGGTATGAACATGGGGTGCTGGTTCGTGGCGTGACTCGTGGCGATGGTGAAACGGGTGAAGATATTACCCAAAATGTGAAAACCATTCGTAATTTACCCAAAGTACTCAGCCATGTTTCAGGCATTGTACCTGAGCTGTTAGAAGTACGTGGCGAAGTGTTGATGCCTAAATTGGGTTTCGAGAAACTCAATGCAGAAAATGAAGCCAAAGGGGAAAAGACCTTTGCCAATCCTCGTAATGCCGCTGCGGGTAGTTTAAGACAGCTTGATCCTGCAATTGCAGTGTCACGTCCTTTGGCGTTTTATGCGTATGGCATTGCGCAGTGTCAACCGAGTCATGGCTTGCCGACTATGTCTGCAAGTCTGGAATGGTTAACAGAATTTGGCTTTGCAGTGGGTGAGCGTCATTTCATTTGCGATAGCATTCAAGCCGTGCAGCAAGCTTATGAAAAAATTAATCAGGAACGCCCTGACCTAAGCGTTGAAATTGACGGGATGGTGGTTAAGGTCAACGATTTAAAACAGCAACAGCAATTGGGCTTTTTAAGTCGTGAACCACGCTGGGCAACCGCCTACAAATTCCCAGCGGTTGCGGCGTTGACCACGGTAGAAAATATTGACTGGCAGGTTGGGCGTACAGGAACTTTAACCCCTGTGGCGCGGTTAAATCCAGTGGCCGTTGGTGGGGTCACGGTTTCTAATGTGACCTTGCATAATATTGGTGAAATTCACCGTTTAGATGTGCGTATCGGCGATACGGTCAGCGTGTATCGTAGTGGTGATGTGATTCCAAAAGTTGAGAAAGTTTGGCCTGAATTCCGTCCGAATGATACTCAGGATGTACATTTACCAGAACAGTGTCCTGTATGCGCCTCTCCTGTGGTGATGCCTGAAGGTGAAGCTTTAGCGCGTTGTTCGGGTGGTTTGTATTGTGCAGCACAGCGTATTGAAGCGATTCGTCACTTTGTTTCACGTAAAGCCATGGACATTGAAGGTCTGGGAGAACGTTGGGTTGAATCGCTGTTGTATCTGGATTTACTCCAAGATGTGGCTGATATTTACCATCTGCATGAACATCGTGAAAAATTACTCACCATTGAAAAAATGGGCGAGAAGTCGGTTCAGAATCTGTTTGATGCAATTGAAAACAGCAAAAAAACCACGCTGGCTGCTTTTATTTATGCGCTGGGGATTCGCGGTGTCGGTGAAACCACGGCACGCATGTTAGCCAATACTTTTCAGACTTTTGAAGCGCTGCAGCAAGCAGATATTGAAGCACTCAAGAAAACTCCTGATGTGGGCAATATCACCGCTGAATGGATTTATGACTTTTTCCAAGCACCGCATAATTTGGAAGTATTAGAGCGTTTATTTGCTGCTGGCATTCATTGGGATGCGCCTGTGGCGCCAACACGTCAACCTTTAAATGGTGAAAGTTGGGTGGTGACAGGAACACTGAGTAGCATGGGGCGTGATGAAGCAACACAACTCCTGCAAGCACTGGGCGCACGTGTCAGTGGTAGTGTATCGAGTAAAACCAAGTGTGTCGTTGCGGGTGAAAAAGCAGGTTCCAAGCTGGATAAAGCGGAGAAGCTAGGTATTGCTGTGATCAACGAAGCTGAGTTTATTCAACTGATGCAAGATTATGGTCAGTTAGAAGCTTAAAATTTTGTTTGGTATGAAATAAAAAAAGACACCGATCAGGTGTCTTTTTTTATGATGATCATTAAGGAATATATTGTTTGATCACACCGTCGTTGAGCAATTGTTGAAAGTGCTCAACCAAGCTTTCTTTGACATCACGATACTGTAAACCTAATTCTTTTTGGCTCTTGCTCGCATCAAAATAAATAGGGTAACCCATATTCAGTTCAACAAACTCACGGCTAAAACCAATCAGCGGACCAATCACTTTAAAGGCAGTTTTTGGTAGCTCATTACGTGGAAAAGGAAACTTCCAACCAAAATGTGCTTTAAGTAATTGACCAATTTCAAGCAAACTCAAAGTATCGCCACTGACGATGTAACGACCTGTTGCTTTGGGATTAAATGCAGCCTGTAGGTGTGCTTCGGCGACATCTTGAACATCGACCACACCATTCCACATGGGTGGAACACCCGCGAGAGTTAAGCCATTGGTAAATTGTTGTAAGACCTCAATTGAACCTGACTGCGTATTTGGCGTTAATGAACGACCAAAGACCAATGCTGGGTTAATGCAAACCAATTGCCAACGGTCTTGTGCATCCGCCATTTCCCAAGCTTTACGCTCAGCCATCACTTTAGAATATGGATAAGGTTGATGGGTCTCAGAGCTGCTGGTATTCCAGTGACTTTCATCAAAAGTATTATGGTCAGTTTTTAAAATATCCACAGCATCGCCATAGGTCGATGCGATGCTCGAAGTGACAATGACGCGTTTGACTGACTCAGTTTCATTCACAGTATTTAAAACATTTTCTGTACCTAAAACAGCAGGTTCAATGATGTCTTTAACGGCATTCTTATAGTTGGTGACAACGAAAGGCGACGCCATATGAAACACAATTTCACAGCCCTGCATGGCTTCTTTAAAAGAATTTGGTTCGAGCAAATTCGCTTTAAATAGTTTTAGTGTTCCTGTGCTGCTTTCTGCAATTTTAGATAAATGCGCGAAGCTTTGAGTTTTGTTCAGGTCACGGACAGTGGCATGTACGGTATAGCCTTGGGTTAATAATTTTTGAATTACCCAACTGGCAATATAACCTGAGGCACCTGTGACCAGTACAGGTGCGTGTGTTGCTAAGTTTGTCATAGATCAACCGTTGTTGTTTTAGGTATTGGCATAGTGTAAGCGTGAATGTGATGAAAGTCTTTGCTTATGAGACACAGGTATCTTACTTATGCGTCATTTCAACGTAGATGTTGATGCACGTTATAAAAGCAAATTGGTCGAGGTAAATACGATTTTCTTAGCCCATATAGACAACGTCATCAATAAGAAATATTGGGAGATGTGTTTAACTGTGACTATGCAACAGTGGAGGGATAATAGCTCTAAATTGAGAGTAACTTTTTATTTTTAATAATAAAAAATGATGATGTGTTAATTTTAACTTCGTGATGTTTTAAAAACGTGGCGAAATAAGAACTATTTTAAATAGTTACAAATTTTAAAATAAGCAAAATTTGAATGAAATAACCTTTGCCATGAGATGCAAAATACTGCAAAGGCTTATTTTATATGTGGAAAATGAGCGAATTTAAACTGCAAATGCGTATGTTTCTCATTTTAATTTTATAAAAATCATAAACTTACAAAATTAAACTTTTGCAATCCTAGCTAAATGTCGCCATAATATTTCAAAAAGGTATGGGGTATAACGAGATGCGTGGCAATCCAGAAGTAGTAGACTATTTAAATATGTTGATCGGTGGGGAACTTGCAGCTCGCGATCAGTATCTCATTCATTCACGTATGTATGAAGATTGGGGTTTAAGTAAAATCTTCGAGCGTATTGATCATGAAATGCAAGAAGAAGCTTCGCATGCAGATGCCCTGATTCGTCGTGTACTGTTCCTTGAAGGTACGCCAAACATGAACCGTGATGATATTCATGTAGGTCAAGATGTGGTGACTTGTTTGAAAGCGGACTTGGCACTGGAATACCATGTACGTGAAAAGTTGGCGCAAGGTGTGAAGCTGGCAGAAGAAAAGGGTGACTATGTGACGCGCGATATGTTGCGCCAGCAAATGTCTGATACCGAAGAAGACCATACCTACTGGTTAGAAAAGCAAATGCGCTTAATTGAATTGATTGGCTTACAAAATTATATTCAGTCGCAAATGTAAGCACTGTATGCAATGAAAAAAGGTTTTCAGATGTAAGTTTGAAAACCTTTTTTAATGAGCAATGGTTTTTATTTTTTAGAAAACTTTTGAATATCAGCCAAGACCTGATTGGCATGGGTCTGGGTGTTCACGCTGCTGTAGTGATAGACAATCGTGCCTTGCGGATCGATTAAGAAGGTTTCACGTTTGGCAATTTGTGCAATGCCAAAATTCCTTACAATTCCAAACTGACCTGCAAGTTGCTGTTTCTGGTCTGCCAAGATCGGAAAAGGTAACCCCAATTTTGTGGAAAATTTTTGATGTGATTTCACATCATCCAGACTGACACCCAGCACCACGGCATTCGATTTTAAGAACTTTGGATACAAGGCTTTAAATTGATTGGCTTCTTGGGTACAACCAGGAGAGTCATCCTTTGGATAAAAATACAAAACCACCCACTGACCACGATATTGTTTGGCTTCATGCCATTTGCCATTTTGATCTTGTAACTTAAAGCTAGGTGCAGGTTGCCCCACCCATTGTTTCTGGCTAGACGCCGATGAGGAAAGAACCGAAGTTTCGGCATGACTGAGACTATAAGTGCCGAAGGTACAGGTTATGCCAAGCAAACTGACACGGAGCAAGGTATTCAAAGTCATTTTCTTCTGATTTTTCGATACGATGGAAACATTATCTTAGCAGACTATCGTAATGGTCTGTGAGTGAAAATTCGATGCTGCGATGAGTGCGATACAGCAGATCCAGCTCTAATCGAGCTGGTTTTTCGCATAGAAATCACGTGTTCCAAAGCATGACTTCCCAGTTGCAGAATGATAGGAAATGCAGCTCAGTAAAAAAATAAAAGTGGTTATACTGCTGTGCAAAGTTTCATTCTTAGAGCAAAACGTTGAACGCAAGTATTTTACTGATTACGGGTTGGGGTGGCGGTACACAACTGCTAGAGCCTTTACAGCAGCAACTGCAACAACAAGGACATGCTGTTGAGTTGATTAATATTTTTAATGCTTTTGATGCCGATATTTTGCAACAACATGTGGAACTGGCGCGTCGCTTTGATGTGATTATGGGCTGGTCGTTGGGTGGACAACTTGCCACGCTTTTGGTGCAGCAACTCGAACAACAATTTTCAGAACAGAAAATCTTGATTAACTTGGCATCAAATCCTTGCTTTGTAGCGCAAGCGAGTTGGTCAACTGCCATGCCAGAGCAAACCTTTATTCAGTTTAAGCAGTCCTTTCAACAGGATGCTGTGGCAACTTTAAAACGTTTTGGATTTTTGGTGTGCCAAGGTACAGATTCTGCCAAGAAAGATTTTATTCAAATGCAAAAACTGATTAAACCACAATCAGTTTCACTATTAGAACAAGGTTTAGTGTTGTTAGAGCAGTTGAATTTGACTGAAACTTTAGCGCATTATACGGGACAGCAAATGCATGTATTTGCGCAGCAGGATGCACTGGTTCCTTGCGAAATTATTCCAAATACCCAGCAGTTACTTGCAGGAAAAGCAAAAATTGTCGCGATTGAACAGGTTTCGCATGGCTTCCCATGTTTTGAAGTTGAACAAACTGTGCAAATAATTCAAGATTTTTTAAAGCAACCCGTTCAGGCTGTCTAGGAATGACCATTCTCGCAATGTTTTTTGAAAACTTGCAGGTTTAAGATAGCCCTCATTGAAAAAAACAGGACACCACAGGAGTTATGGATGACCGATTTATTTGACCTTGAACATATCTGGCATCCGTACACCTCTATGACCAATCCACTGCCAACCTTCAAGGTTAAAAAAGCCTATGGGGCAGTGATTGAACTGGATGATGGACGTCAACTGATTGATGGTATGTCTTCATGGTGGTGTGCGATTCATGGGTATAACCACCCTGATTTGAATCAAGCGGTGACCGACCAACTGCAAAATATTTCGCATATTATGTTTGGGGGTTTTACCCATGATCCAGCGATTGAACTGGGTAAATTGTTATTAGAGATTACCCCGCCTAGTTTAGATAAAATTTTCTATGCCGATTCAGGTTCGGTTGCGGTTGAAGTTGCGCTGAAAATGGCAGTGCAATATTGGACATCACAAGGCAATACCGAAAAAACCAATTTTGTTACGCCACGTTCTGGTTATCACGGGGATACATGGAATGCCATGTCGGTGTGTGATCCTGTGACGGGCATGCATCAGATTTTTGGCAGTAGTTTGCCGAATCGTATTTTTGTTCCTGCACCACAGGTCGGTTTCGACCAGACTTGGGATCCTGCGGATATTACAGAGCTGGCGCAGACCTTGGAACAGCATCACCACAGTATTGCAGGTTTGATTATTGAGCCGATTGTGCAAGGTGCAGGAGGCATGCGCTTCTATCATCCTGAGTATTTGCGTCAAGCCAAATTACTCTGTGAAAAATATAAAATCCTGCTGATTTTTGATGAAATCGCGACCGGTTTTGGACGTACAGGCAAACTCTTTGCTTGGGAACATGCCCAAGTTGAACCCGATATTATGTGTATCGGTAAAGGTTTAACAGGTGGCTATATGACTCTGTCTGCGACTTTAACTTCGAAGCATGTGGCGGAAACCATTTCTAAAGGTGAAGCAGGCGTGTTTATGCATGGTCCAACCTTTATGGCAAATCCACTGGCTTGTGCAGTGGCGTTACGCAGTACGCAGTTATTGGTCTCTCAAGACTGGCAAAGTACCATCCAACGTATTCGTAACCAGCTACAGCAACATCTCGCACCATTGGCACAACTCAATTATGTGCAGGATGTGCGTATATTGGGTGCGATAGGTGTGGTTGAGCTGAACTTTAATGTTGATATGAAAACGCTACAGCAAGAATTTGTAAAACGCGGTATCTGGATTCGTCCATTTGGTAAGTTGGTTTATGTGATGCCACCATATGTGATTTCAGAAGTTCAGCTCGACACCTTGTTGACTGAATTGGTGGATGTGGTTCGTCATATGCAAGAGGAAGCCGCATGAATTTGTTAGATCACTATGCTGTACAGTTGGATGAATTGAAACAGCAGGGCAATTTGCGTCAATTCACTTCAAACACTCAGCAGGGCAAATGGATTGAAATTCAGAACCGCCGTATGTTGAATTTGGCTTCCAATGACTATTTAGGCTTGGCATCGGATCTGAGCTTACGTGAACAGTTCTTTGATGAAACACCGAATGCGCATCGCGTCATGAGTTCATCTTCTTCGCGGTTGCTGACAGGGAATTTCCCTGAATATGAACAGTTGGAAGCCAGTTTAAGTCAGGCTTTTGCAGGTCGTGCTGCGCTGTTATTTAACAGTGGCTATCACATGAATATTGGGATTTTACCTGCGGTCAGCGATGCCAAAACCCTGATTTTGGCGGATAAGCTGGTGCATGCCAGTATGATTGACGGCATTCGTCTTTCTTCTGCCAAGTATGTGCGTTATCGCCATAATGACTTACAGCATCTGTCGCAGTTGCTACAAAAATATCATTCAGATGATGCTTTTGATCGGATTATTGTGGTGACTGAATCCATTTTTAGTATGGATGGTGATGAAACAGACTTGGCTGAGCTAGTTCGGATTAAATCGCAATTTGCCAAAGTCATGCTGTATGTCGATGAAGCACATGCCATTGGCGTACGTGGGGAACAGGGCTTAGGTTGTGCCGAGCAATATCAAGTGATCGAGCAGATCGACTTCTTGGTCGGGACGTTTGGCAAGGCGATGGCATCTGTCGGTGGTTATTTAATTTGCCATCCGATTATCCGTGAATTTTTGATTAATCGTATGCGTTCCCTGATTTTCAGTACCGCACAGCCTCCAATCTGTATGGCATGGACCAATTTTATCCTCAAAAAACAGCTTACGATGCACGCCAATCGTCAGCATTTACAACAATTAAGCGCTTATTTACAACAAGCCGTACAAGCAAAAGGGTATGCTTGTCCGTCGACCAGCCATATTGTGCCTGTCATTATTGGTGAGTCGAAAAAAACGGTCGATACTGCGGCACAGTTACAGCAGGCAGGTTTCTATATTATGCCTGTGCGTCCACCTACGGTGCCTGTGCAAAGTTCGCGTTTACGTATCTGTTTAAATACCCAATTTCAGCAAGATGAACTAGATCAGTTTATCGCTTTGTTATGAGTTTTAGCGTTGAATCCATCTCAAATAGATAAGTCTCGCGTGGCGCTGCGTTTTGCACAAGCGGGACAAAGCTATACCGAACATGCCATCGCACAAAAGCAAATTTGTCAGTATCTGATGCAATTGATGCTGGAGCATCTGCCGATACAGCATCAAGCGCGAGTTTTTGAAATTGGCTGTGGTTCTGGCAATTTAAGTCATCTGTTATTGCAAAATTTGCAAATTGATCAGCTGATTCTAAATGACATTTATGCCGATGTGCAGCGTCATTTTGCGCAGCTGCAACAGATTGATTGGCGAATTGGCGACATCGAACAGCTTGAACTTCCCGCACAATTGAACTTGGTCACATCAAGTTCCGCCTTGCAGTGGATGACCGATTTACGGGCCGTTTTTAATAAAATAGCATGCGCTTTGGTGCAAGATGGCTTTTTCTGTTTTTCTATTTTTGGGCAGCAGAACTTAAAAGAAATTAAAGCCTTAACGGGGCAGGGACTTGAATATCATACCTTGCCAGAACTTGAGCATGTGTTAAGGCAATCAGGTTTTGACGTGTTACATCTGAGTGAACAGATCAAGACCTTGCATTTTTCACATCCCAAGCAAGTATTACAACATTTAAAAGCCACGGGTGTGACAGCAACCAGTACTTCACATCGTTGGACCAAGCATTCGCTACAACAGTTTTATCATGATTATCAGCAATTTTCGGAGACGGATCAGCAAGGGCAAACACAATACCTACTCAGCTATCACCCGATTTATTGTATTGCACGGAGAACAACATGACAGCAGACATCTATTTTATCAGTGGGATTGATACAGGTATTGGTAAGACCTATACCACAGGATATTTGGCGAAGTTATGGAATGAGCAAGGTCAGCAGGTGATCACGCAAAAATTGATTCAAACGGGTAATGTCGATGTCTCTGAAGATATTCAGCAACATCGTGAAATTATGGGGACAGGTTGGTTGCCAGAAGATGAAAGCAAACTGACCATGCCTGAAATTTTTAGCTATCCTGCATCACCGCATTTAGCTACCAAGCTTGATGGTCGTGAGATTGATTTTGCCAAGATTGAAGCTGCAACACAGCGGTTGGCAGAAAAATTTGAAGTGGTGTTACTGGAAGGCGCGGGTGGTTTAATGGTGCCGCTCACCACAGAATTACTCACGATTGACTATCTGGAACAGAAAAAGTTTCCAGTGATTTTGGTGAGCTCTGGGCGTTTGGGCAGTATTAACCATACTTTACTCAGCTTGGAAGCACTAAAAGCGCGAGGTTTATCTTTATATGCTTTGGCGTATAATTTAAATGATGAATCACAAGATCCATTAATTTCCAAAGATACGTCTGAATATCTCAAAGCATATTTGGCCAAGCATTTCCCAGAGGCGTTATGGATTGATATTCCAGTGCTGTAATCCGCAGCAGAAGGGAAAAAAATCCGCATTTCACATAACACGAAATGCGGATTTTTTTTCGATAAGATTAAAGTGAAGTGTTACTTTCAATCCCGATTTTTGTGATATTCAGACGCTGTGCCATCGCCATAACCATCGCGACTTGTTTGTACTCGGTCATGCGGTCAGGCTGCAGTTTAATCTGATCTGGTTCTGCCTTTTTCGCCACCGTCAGTAATAAACTTTCCAAGGCTTGCTTATTTTCTACAGGCTGATCATTCCAGAAAATTTTACCTTGTGCATCTAATTTGAGATTGATGATCTCAGGTGGGTGTTCATTGCTTTGTGGTGGTGGAGCACCATTCGGCAAATTAATGTTGATGGCATTATTGGGAATAGGGATGGTGATAATAAACATAATGATCAACACCAACATCACATCAATTAACGGTGTCATGTTGACATCGAGCAGTACATCATCGTCATCATTTGAGCCAACATTCATACCCATAACTTGCTCCTTCTGACCCGATTATGGTGACGCTGGGGGAGTGGTAACAAATGCAATTTTGCCAATCCCAGCTTGTTTGGTTGCATTGATGACCTGATCAATCGCTTCAAAGTGGGTGAACTGATCACCCCGAATGTGTACTTCAGGTTGAGGGCGTTTTTGTGCCTCTACTTGTAATCGTGTTAATAAAGTGGCTTTGTCTCCGATATATTTTTCATTCCAGAACACATCACCATTTTTATTCACAGCAAGCTGAATATTTTCAGGTTTATTGGCATAAGGCGTATTTTTTTCCTCAGGTAATTTTACCGGCACTGTATGAATGGCTACAGGCACCGTTATTAGGAAAATAATCAGTAAAACCAACATAATATCAACCAGCGGGGTTGTATTAATGGTGCCGATTACATCATCTTCACTATCATCTGAACTGACCATCATGCCCATGCTTGATGTCCTCTTTTATTTGTTGACGACTTTTTTATGATTTGGATTACTGCTGATTTCACCACTGAGTAAAACAGTATGTAAATCAGAACCAAAAGTACGGACATTTTCCATCACCGCTTTATTACGGCGAGTTAACCAGTTATAGCCAAGAACTGCTGGAACTGCGACTGCAAGACCAATCGCCGTCATAATCAGCGCTTCACCCACGGGACCTGCAACTTTGTCAATCGACGCTTGCCCCGACATGCCAATGGCGGTGAGTGCATGGTAAATTCCCCAAACCGTACCAAACAGACCTACAAATGGTGCGGTTGAACCGACTGTTGCTAGAAATGCCAAGCCACCACTCAAATGACTTTGAATTTTGTCGATGGCACGTTGAATGGAAATGGTCACCCAAGTATTGAAGTCAATGCGTTCTAATAAGGTACCTTCATGATTTTTGGTGGAATGAATGCCTTTTTCGGCAATAAAGCGGAATACACTGTCTTTTTCTAAGCTATCTGTTGCATTTTCGAGGGTGCTGGCATCCCAGAATTCAGCATCGGCTTTGCGACCTTGTCCTTTAATTTTGGACTGTTGCAGCAGTTTGGTAATCATGATGTACCACGTGCCAATTGACATCATCACCAAAATAAACAGGGTCGTTTTTGCCACCATGTCACCTTCTTTCCACATCGCTTCTAAACCATAAGGATTATATGCAGGCGTAGCATCTGCTTTGGCAGGTGGTTGCGGTGCAGTGGCGGTGTTGGTCGAAGTCACCGCTGTGGTGGTTGCAGGGGCAGCATCTTCTGCAAATGCAGGGTGAATTGGGAGTAGGGTGCTTGCTGCAATTAAGCTCGCGGCTGCGATTTTTTTTACAGGATTCATCATATTATTCATTTATATGCTCCAATTTTTGTTTAATTCATTAGTTCAAGACAAATTCATAGGGAATGTCATACCAGGACTCTTGTGCTTCGCCATCTTTCATTGCGGGTTTAAAGGTGCAGAGGCTAAAGGCTTTGGATGCCGCACGGTCTAAATTTTTACTACCACTGGATTTTTTGATTTTGGTGTCGATCACACTACCGTTGGTGCCGACCAAAACCGAAATCGTGACTGCACCTTGTTCTTCATTCATGAGCGCATCACGCGGATAATCTGGCGATTTGCAGCCTGCTTCACCACGCGAAACGCCACGAGTTACACCCGCAGGTTTAGGTGCAGGGGCTGGTGTTGCTGCTGCCGCAACAGGTGCGGGTGCTGCTACAGGGCTTGGAGAAGGTGCCGCGGTAGGTGTTGGTGTGGCAGCTTTAACAGGCTGGGTCGGTGTGACAGGGGCTGTCTTTTGTACGCGCTCAACTTTTTCTACAGGTTTTTCCGGTTCTGGGGTTTTCTGCACCTCTTTGACCAACTTCGGTGGTTCAGGTGGAATCTCTTTGGGTTTTGGCTTTTCGGGTTCAGGTGGTTGATCTTGAATAATCATCAATTCAACAGTTTGTTCTTCTGGCTTATGTATGGTTTTGGATAAACCTTCCATAAGGGCATAGAAAATAAGAAGATGCAGAAAAATGACTGCCCCAATACCAATCAGGCGTTTGGCTGAATTATTCTCTAATGCGGTGAAACTCGTGCCCATTGTTACTCCTGAAATTTGAGACAAACAATAAATCGTTCACGCATCACTGCTCACGGAAGATGGGCGGTTTGACGGTATTTGTTGTTTGGCTAAACGAAGGATGAAATGTTTTGCCCATACTGTCTTGCTGGAGGTGTTCAAGACAGTATGAACAGAACGCCCATTAGAACTTGTAAGTACCTCGCATGAAGTAAGCGCGTCCCGTTGGGTCGCTATAGCGTGGGTCATAACCGTATTGGAAGTTATCCAGTACGTTCGATGCTGCTGGTTCTGCATCAAACATGTTTTTAATGCCCGCAGTTAGCTCCAGATTTTTAAAGCCTTTGTAGGTTCCTGAAAGGTTGTAGAGGGTGTAGTCACTGACTTTGTGATGGTCATAGGCATCATCACCTGTCGCATTTTGGTCGTTATAACCGCGGAAGAATTCTTGTTCAAAGATCAGCTTCCAGTTTTCATAACTCCAGTTAATGTTGGCAACGTGCTTCCAGCGCAATACAGCAGGGTCATCATAAGTACCAACTACACTTTCCCATTCACCGCCTTTTTCTTCTTGGCGGTCATATTTCATGACATAAGTGCCATCAATGCCGAAACCAAAACGACCCGTTGCCGTCATAGGTGTTTGATAGTTTAGAGAAACGTCCAAACCTTCGGTTTTAATGCCCCCCATATTCACCAGTGTGGTGTTGATGTATTCGATACGTCCTTCTGAGTCACGTACAAAGCGGTCAGCATATTTCACAGGGTCTGAGAAAATTGTAGTTTCACCAATCAGACCGATCAGGTTTTCAATTTCAATATTGTAGTAGTCGAGGGTGAAGACTAGATTTTTAACAGGCTCAAACACGAAACCTGCGTTAAATGAAGTAGATTCTTCAGGCTCTAGGTCAGATGAACCACCCTGCATACGCATGAATTGGGTATTACATTCAGTCTGGTATTGTGGAGAGCTGGCAGTACCGCCTGGGCAGAGTACAGGGTCATCATATTTTGCACCCGTGTAGGTCTGACTTTGAGGTGCATTCATTTCCCATAAACTTGGGGCACGGAAACCTGTGCTGTATGAAGTACGCAGCATTAGTTGTTTTAAAGGTTCCCAACGGAATGCAACTTTCGGATTAAAGGTATCGCCAAAGTCGCTATAGTCATCATATCGGGCAGCCAGTTGTGCTTCTAAAGTTTGAGTAATTGGAATCTGTAACTCGGTAAATACCGCAGTGATGTCTCGATTACCTGTGTTGACAGGCTCATTAGGGTCAATACCACTACTTGGGACTTGACTCACAATTTCTTGATTCACTTTAGATTCCCAGTCTTGAGTGGTAAAGCTACCGCCAATTGCGAAACCAACATCACCCGCAGGTAAGGTGAAAATTGGACGACTGAATGTAAAATCAATTGTGGTTGAATCTAGCGTGGCAATATTCGAGTCACCTGACACGGCAAAGGAATTCCATAAACTCGAGTCTGCACTGGCACCAAAGGGGTTAATGGAGCCATCATCTAAGGCTGCTTGTAATTGGCTGCGGTTCAAGTAACCACTGACAAAACTATCTGTGGCTTCACTTTTGGCATAGGTCACCCCAGCATTGACATCCCAGCCATAGGCTTCGCCTTCAATACCAGCAAAGGCACGGTGCGATTCATTCACCGATTGGGATACGCGGTTGCCAGCTTGGGAGCGTAAATACAGCTGCAGTGGATCGCCACTTAAACCGCTGACCGCAGGGGTAATACCATTGCCAGGGTAGTAAGGACTGGTGGATGGAAGGGTGACTGAGCGACTGTAAACGTCGGGTGCAATGGAAGTGGTGACTTCACTGCGAGAATAAATATATTCACCAATCGCGTTAAAGGTATCGCTCAGTTTGAGCGTACCTCGACCCATAGCAGAAATGGTTTCTGTTTCAGGCACAATGCCGATCAAGGCTTGGGTGTTTAAGTAACACAGACCGCCATCTGCCACCACATTGGCTGAGTTATTACAGTTGGCATTGCCATATGGATTGCCCAAGGTTCCTGTGGTTGGGTCATAGAAATTGGCAGGGAAACCATTGGCAGAACTGGCATCAATACCAAGTTCGGGTAATACACCGCCGCGCTTACTGACCTTGCGATCTTTTGCCATAATGTCATTGGAGCGACGATAGTCCACCACACCAAACACGTTAAAGCCTTGTTCATCTAAATCGCCATAACCCCCAAAGATTTGGATGTCTTGTTTGTCTCCACCTGATTGTTCAGGTTGAACCAGACCGCCACTTATACTTAAACCTTCATAACTTTTTTTGGTAATGAAGTTGATCACCCCTGCAATCGCATCGGCCCCATAGACCGCTGAAGCGCCGTCACGTAAAATTTCAATTCGATCAATCATCGCCATCGGGATGATATTTAGGTTGGTGGTCGAAGTACTGAATGGACTATAGGCGAGGCGACGACCATTCAAAAGCACAAGGGTTTTATCTGTGCCGAGGGCACGCAAGTTGGCAGATGAGCCTTCGGTATTACTTGCCCCGACATTTTGAGCAGTTGAATAGCCCGCTTGGTTGGCACTGACCTTGGTCAAGGCTTCTTCTACGGTTGTAATCCCCTGATTGGTTAAGTCTTCGCCTTTAATAATTGTAATTGGGGAGGCACTTTGTGCGGCAACCCCTTTAATTGAAGATCCTGTTACTGTGACTTTGGCAACTTTTACGGGTTGTTCTTGTATTTCTGTACTTTCGGTTTCTTCGGCATGAGCTAAAGACAAGCACATCATACTTAAACTAAGCGTACTTAATTTAAGAATTGCTTTGCTAATTGACGGCTTGACCGCCACCTTAGCATTTTTGTTCTTTATCATAGTAAAAGTAATCCTTTTTTTGTATTTAGCAAGATTGCTGGGTTGATTTAAGCAATTCAGATGCCAATTTGTTTTTTAATGCTTTATATAAATATATGTGATTGAAATATATAAATATTATAATTTTAAAGTGTGATTTTATTCACAAGTTGTATTAGCTATATAAGTAGGAATGCTGAAATGATGAGGGAGAGTGAAAATGCGTCAATTTGGAACTTAAAGTCAGGCTTGTTTTTGTGTATTTTTAATTTATGTTTAAAAAGTAAACTATTTGCTCTATTTTTTATGAAATTATAAATTATTTTTATAAAACATATTAATAATAAAAACTTTAAAAAACAAATATTTGGTTGTATTTGTTGTTATAAAAAAATAAGGAATGTGCAATTATGTATCATGTATGAGTTTTTTTTGTGCATTGTGTAAGGGTATTTTATATGCTGTTGAGTTGTCGTTTTTGGTCAATTGGATGAAGAAAATAATTAGATAAAAATACGATAAATATCTAATAAAAAATAACTTTAAAGTATGCGAATTTTTTAAACACGAGCAAGTTTTTCGGGATGGCACGGAATTCGCTTTAGGATCAAATCATTGTTGATTCATCACTTAAGCAGAGGACTAATGCGAGAGAATTTGCTTAAATGGAAAATGGATAACAACAAACACAACAGTTTAAAAACAATGAATAAACCAGCACTTATGCGGGTATCACAGGAACGGTAAAAATTGGAAGCCAAAAATTTAAGAATTGCCATTTTAACCCTGCTGATTTCATCGGGCTGTATACTGCAAGCCAATGCTGCGGCACAGTCCAACAAGATTTTACACGTGGCGATGGAAGCACCTGATGATGGTTTTGATATGGTCAAAACCTACAATTTTTACAGTGGAAAAATAGCCGAAGTCATTTTTGAGCCTTTGCTGAAATATGATTATCTGGCTCGCCCCGTGCAATTGGTTCCCAATACAGTACAAGCTTTGCCGCGGATTGAGCAGAATGGCAAGGTATATACCTTTAAAATTAAACCTGGGATTTATTTTTCGCCTGATCCAGCATTCAAAGGGCAGCGTCGCGAGCTGAAAGCCCAAGATTATATTTACAGTATTCAGCGTATTTTAGATCCGAAAAACCGTTCCACCACCTACTCGTTTATTGATGGGAAAATTGTGGGTGGCAATGAAGCCAATGCACTGGCTAAGAAAATGGGGAGGTTTAATTACGATGCCCCAATTGCAGGTTTAAAAGCACTGGATCCTTATACCTTACAAATTACCCTGACCCGTCCTGATTATAATTTTCAATATATTCTGGCTTATGTGACTTTTGGCGCGACCGCGCGGGAAGTGGTTGAGTATTATGGTGATCGGATTGCACAGCATCCAGTCGGCACAGGACCTTATCAACTGAGTAAGTATGTGCCTCGTAGCAAAATTGAATTGACAGCCAATCCGAATTACCGTGGTTTTGTCTGGAATTTTAAATCGACAGGTACGGCTTGGGACAACCAACTGGTGCAGCAGATGTCGGGCAAACAGATGCCGCAAATTGGTAAAGTCGAGGTCAGTATTATTGAGGAAGAGCAATCGCGCTGGTTGGCATTTAAAACAGGGCAGCTCGACTTTGATAAATTGACCTCGAATGCTGTGCCACAGGCACTGGATGGTCAGAAGCTAAAACCTGAATTGGTGAAGCAAGGCATTCAGCATTATCCTAACAAAGATCCTGAAATTACCTACACCATGTTCAACATGAAAGATCCGATTGTGGGCGGATTCAGTCTCGACAAAATTGCTTTACGCCGTGCCATTAGCTTGTCGTTTAATCAAGATGAAGCGATTAAACAACTCTATAAGGGACAGGCGGTGAAGTCGGAAATGCTGATTCCAGATGGCGTTCAAGGTTTTAATCCCAATTACCGTAGTAGTCTGGCTTATAACCCCGTTCTAGCTAATAAGCTGTTGGATCGCTTTGGCTATAAAAAGGGTGCAGATGGTTATCGTACTTTACCGACGGGCAAACCGCTGACCTTAAAGTTTATGACCGAAAACAGTTCCAGTTCGGTGGTGCAGTCGGAATTATGGAAAAAGAATCTGGATGCCATCGGGATTCGGGTTGATTTTCAGGTCAGTAATTTTGCCGATAACTTAAAGGCCGCCACCCAATGCAAATATATGGTCTGGGGTGGTGCTTGGATTGCAGACTACCCAGAAGGGGAAAATTTTGCCCAGTTGTTGTATGGACCGAATGCAGCGCAGGGCAATTTAAGCTGCTATCAATCCAAAACGTATGATGCGCTATATCAACAAATGTTGAGTTTAGCGCCTCAGCAACGTCTGCCTTATTACGAAAAATTAAGCCGTCAAATAGAAGCCGATAATCCATGGATTATTCATAGCAGTCGTATTCGTAACTGGTTGCTGCATCCACAAGTTCAGGGCTTTAAAGCCCATCCGATGATGAATACCAACTGGCAATATCTTGATATACAGCCTGTAAAAAATAAATGAGTTTGGAAGAAGAATGAAACAGTTGAATCAAAAAATGCAGCATTGGGTGAAAGGGGGATTGGCAGGCAGCCTTTTAATCACAAGCTCTGTGAGTGTCTGGGCACAAAGCCCTGCCGATCCGCATAAAGTTTTGCGTTACGTGTTCCCCGTGGCTGAAACAGGATTTGACCCCGCAGGTGTCCATGATCTGTATTCAGCACATGTAAATGGTTCAATCTTTGAAACCTTATTTACCTACGATTATTTAGCTTCGCCTGCCAAGCTGGTGCCGCGTACAGCAGCAGCTTTACCCGAAGTTAGTGCCGATGGTTTGACCTATACCATTCATCTTCAAAAGGGCATTTATTTTGCTGCTGATCCTGTCTTTAAAGGCAAAAAGCGTGAACTGACCTCGGCAGATTATGTCTATACCTTTAAACGCTTGCTCGATCCGAACTTACGTTCTCCCAATAGCTGGTTGCTCGATGGACGTATTTTAGGGATGGATGCGGTGCTGAAACAAGCGACCAAAACTGGCAAGTTTAATTACGATCAGCCCGTTGCAGGTTTACAAACTCCAGATCGTTATACCTTGGTCATTCGTTTGACCAGTCCAGATCAGAACTTTCCAATGCTGCTGGCACATCAGCCAGCAGGCGCAGTTGCGCGTGAAGTGATTGAAAAATATCGAGACAAAGCAGGTTTTGTGATGGGGCATCCTGTGGGTACAGGACCCTATCTGCTGACCCGCTGGACGCCAGGCTCACGTATTATTTTAAAAGCCAATCCCGATTTTCGTAGTTTTGTCTGGAACTTTAAGGCGACGTCGGCAGAAGATCAGAAAATTGTGCAAGCCATGCAAGGCAAAAAAATGCCGCAAATTGGCGTGATTGATATTCAAGTGATGGAGGAAGGGCAATCACGCTGGTTGTCTTTTATTAAAGATGAAGTTGATCTGTTTGCCTTGGATGGTGAGTTAACCGTTCAGGCTCTGCAAAATGGCCAGCTCAAACCTGAATTGGCGAAAAAGGGCGTACAACTGTCACGGATTACCGATCCTTCAGTTGATTATCATTATTGGAACATGCAAAACCCTGTTGTGGGGGGCTTTAGTAAAGACAAAATCGCATTGCGCCGTGCCATGGCGATGGCATTCTCTCCTGAAAATTACATCAGTATTTTGCAAAAAGGCGATGCGGAACGTTTACAAGCTCCGATTCCAAATGGGGTGGTCGGTTATGATCCCAACTATAAAAGCAGTATTCCGTATTCAGTCAAAGCTGCCAATCTGCTGTTAGATCGTTATCAGTATAAAGTCGGTGCAGATGGTTGGCGAACTTTGCCCAATGGCAAACCTTTGCAAATTAATATGACCATCTCGGGCAATAATGCACGCAGTCAGCAACAGGCAGAGTTTTGGAAAAAAACGCTGGACAGCATCAAAATTAAAATGAGCACGCAGTCTTTACCTTTTGCTGAAGCTCTGAAATTGGAAAAACAGTGCAAGACCATGTTTAAGAGTTCGGCTTGGATTGCGGATTATCCAGATGCCGACAACTTTATGCAGTTGTTCTATGGCAAAAACATCAATGTGACCAACAATGCTTGCGTCAAAATTCCTGAATATGACCGTTTATATGAACAAAGCCAGAAAATGACACCCGGCCCAGAACGGAACGCACTGTATCGGAAAATGTCACGCTTGCTCGAAGTGTATATGCCGGTACAGATCATTGGCGCACGTTATCGCAATGTCTTGGCACAACCCCGCGTGATTGGTTTTAAAAAGCATCCGATTCTGCCTGCGGAATGGATGTACATCGATATTGATATGAAGAAATAGAAATTAAATAAAACTGGAGTAATGATGAATCATCCGACTTTCAAATTGACCGCACTCGGCGTTTTAACTTTTGCTGCACAGCAGTTTGCTTTTGCAGATTCTCCCACGCGTCAGACCTTGCCGCAATTTCAAGCCAAAGAAATTCCTGCCTTGTGTGATGCCAAAATTCAGGACATTCAAAAGCAGCTCAAGATCTTTGCAGCCAAGCCGATGCAGGCACAAAATAATGCAGCACCTGTACTTGCAGAATGGGATCGTATATTTGCCTCCTTTGAAGATTTTTATGGACCGATTGGCTTATACAGTAATGTTTCCCCAGATCCAGCACTGCGTATAGCGGCTGAAGATTGTGAAATCAAGATTAGTCAGTTCCAGACCGATATTTATCAAAATCCAAAACTGTATCAACAAATTAAGAATACTAAAGCCACTGATGCAATTGATAGCAAGTTTCGTGAAGACTTACTCAACGATTTCGAAAAAACAGGGATTCAGTTAAGTGTCGAAAAGCAGGTGCGCTTGAAAGTGATTTTGGCGGAACTGGCGAAGATTGAGCAGGAGTATGCACGTAATGTGCGTGATAATCCGCAAAAGCTAGAATTTACACCTGCTGAATTAAAAGGATTGCCACAAAGCTATATCGACGCCTTAAAGCAGAATGACAAAGGCAATTATTTACTTGGTTTTGAATATCCTGAATATCGTCCTTTCATGGAATTGGCAGATAACGATGCTGCACGCAAGCGTTATCAAATTGCCTATACCCGCCGAGGTGGCGAGCGTAATTTGGGCTTGCTGAAACAAGCCATGGACTTGCGTTATGAACTGGCACAATTGTTTGGTAAATCTAGCTATGCCGAGTGGGCGCTGCATAAACGTATGGCAGAAACGCCTGAAAACGTGAATAAGTTTCTGTCTGAGGTGCATGCAACCGTTGCACCTTTGGAGAAAAAAGAAGTCGAAACACTGCGTGAATTCAAAGCCAAAACTTTAAACATTCCGCTTGAACAAGCCAAAATTGAGCGCTGGAGTGAGGCGTATTGGAGCGAAAAACTACGTAAAGCCAAGTATCAGGTCGATCAAGAAAAAATGCGCGAGTATTTCCCAACCCAAGCGGCACAGGACTGGTTATTTGTGATTTCATCCGATCTCTATGGTATTCAATTTAAGCCTGTCAAAGTTGATGTTTGGCAAAATGAAGTTGAATATTACGATGTTACGGATCAGAAAACAGGACAACTTCTGGGGGGATTGTATGTCGATAAGTTCCCGCGTGAAGGCAAATATGGACATGCCGCGGTGTGGGGTGTTTATGGTGGCAGCAGCCTTACAGGACGCAAACCAATTTCAGCTTTGGTGACCAACTTCAATCGCAATGGCTTAAACAGTGATGAGCTGGAAACCTTTGTGCACGAGTTTGGGCATGCGTTGCATGGCATTTTATCGAATACCCGCTATTCAGTGCAATCAGGCACCTCGGTAGAGCGTGATTTTGTTGAAGCACCTTCGCAAATGTATGAGGAGTGGGCAAGACGTAAAGAGACTTTATCGAAAGTTGCAGACTATTGCCAAACCAAGTGTCCGCGGGTGGATGATGCGCTGATTGCCAAACTGAATGCAGTACACAGCTATGGTCGGGGTTTACACTATGCCCGCCAAACCCTTTACGCCCAATACGATATGGCATTGCATGGTAGCGATGCTTTAAAGGTGCAGCCTTTAGAGGTCTGGAAGAAAATGGAAGGGGCAACCGCGTTGGGCTATGTTCCAACGACGGAATTTCCAGGGCAGTTTGGACACATCATGGGCGGCTATCAAGTCGGATATTACGGCTATATGTGGTCTGAAGTGATGGCTTTAGACATGTTATCTGCCTTTGGTAATAATTTGAATAATCCCGAAGTGGGGCAGCGTTATCGTCAGACCATTTTATCGCAAGGCGGGCAGAAACCAGCGGAAGATTTGGTCAAAGATTTCTTGGGTCGTAAACCAGACAACAAAGCCTTTTTTGATGAAATTACCGGTCAACGGGTTAAATAGAGGGCATCGAGATGCTGGCATATATCATACGTCGCCTATGGCAGATGATTCCGACTATGCTCGGAGTGGTGCTGCTGATCTTCTTTCTGTTTAACTGGGTGGGAGGAGATCCTGCTTATATTCTGGCAGGTAAAATGTCCAATCCAGAACAGATTGAAAATATTCGTCAACAGTTGGGTGTGGATCAACCCTACTATGTGCAGCTCTGGATTTTCATCAAACAGATTCTGACGTTTGATTATGGTCTGAGCTGGAGTACAGGCGAGTCTGTTTCACAAATTATCACCACACGTTTAGGTCCATCACTAACGCTATTAATTCCACTCACCATTTTACAAACTGTCATCTCGATTATTCTGGCATTGGCAGTGTCTGCGGTACGCGGCACTTTAACCGACCGTATGGTCATGATGATGTGTACCATTGGTATGTCGATTAGTATTTTAGTCTACATCATTGTTTTTCAATATGTCTTTGCTTATCAACTCAGTTGGTTCCCTGTGCAAGGTTGGAGTGATAGCTTTAGTGAAAACCTGTTTAAATACGCCTTATTGCCGATTTTCATTATGCTGGTCGTCAGCATTGCACCGACCTTAAGACTCTACCGCAGCTTTGTTCTGGACGAAGTCAATCAGGATTATGTTCGTACTGCACGTGCCAAAGGGGTTGGTGAAAGCCGTATTCTTGGCGTGCATATATTGCGTAATGCGTCTATTCCAATTATTACCGATGTCATGGCAAGTTTACCTGCTTTGCTGATTGGGGCATTTTTGATTGAACGCTTTTTTGGTATTCCTGGCATTGGACGAGAAGTGATTATTGCGGTTGAACGCAGTGATTTTCCTGTGATTAAAGCCATTACCGTTTATGTTGCAGCTGCCACCATGATTTTTAACCTGATTGCCGATCTGGTGTATAAGCTGGTCGATCCTCGCGTACAGTTGAAGTAGGTGAACTATGCTAAGTGTGATATTTAAAAGAAAAGCACTGGATACCTCGGAAACTGCGTCTTCTGGGCTTTGGCAACTTGCGATGCGCCGTTTAAAGGCAGATCGAATAGCGATGATCTCATTGTTTATAGTGCTGTGTTATTTTCTGATGTTGCTCTTATCAATGACGGGGGTGATTGCCTCGAACTGGAATAAAGAAGTGGCAGTCAGTTATGCACCACCGACGTTTATTGGCGCAGCTCCTGTCAGTGAAATATCTGAAAAAGAGGAGGTTCAACCACAAGTTTTACCTGAAAATCCTGTCGATCCTTTAAAAGATGTGATTCGTGAACTCAATGCCGAAATTGCCAAAGAGCAGGGTACAGGTGCTGCAATAGATTATTATGGCGTAACCGATCCATTGGCTGAAGATATGCGGGCAATTGATCAACAGCTGGATGGTCATTTACTCGATCAGCAAGTGGAATTAAAACAAACCTTGCCATTTGGTGCCGACAAATGGGGGCAAGATGTGCTGCAAAAAACCATTAAAGGTGCAGAAACTTCCATTATTGTTGGTGTTGTCGCTGCGCTATTGGCGGTGGTGATTGGTACGGTACTTGGAGCAATTTCGGGCTATTTTGGTGGCTGGGTCGATGATGTTTTGAACTGGTTTTATAACATCTTTACCTCTATTCCTTATCTGTTATTGATCTTAGCGATTGCAGCGGTATTACAGCAAAAAGGCATTCTCTCGATTGTCCTGATCCTCGGTTTAACAGGCTGGACGGGGGTTTATCGACTGATTCGTGCCGAGTATATGAAACATACCTCACGTGAGTATGTACTGGCAGCCAAAGCCATTGGAGTCAGTCATTTTCGACGCATGTTTGTACATATTTTC
This sequence comes from Acinetobacter zhairuonensis, assembly GCF_022601715.1. Classification (GTDB taxonomy): domain Bacteria; phylum Pseudomonadota; class Gammaproteobacteria; order Pseudomonadales; family Moraxellaceae; genus Acinetobacter. The sequence goes on from NZ_JAKVIM010000009.1 coordinate 128,440, forward strand.
CCGAACGTCAGTCATATCGCTTTGGTGCAAATCTCCATTCTTGTCGTCGCGTTTATTAAGTCCGAAGTCATTCTTAGCTTCTTGGGTTTTGGTGTTCCTGTGGGTGTGGTGTCATGGGGCAGTATGCTGAATGAAGCGCAAAGTGAATTGATTTTAGGTAAATGGTGGCAACTGGCGGCGGCTTCGGTCGCGATGGCAGTCTTGGTCACGGCATTTTCCATGTTTACCGATGCATTGCGTGATGCATTGGACCCAAAACTAAAATAAGAGGTGAATGAACATGACCGAATTAGAGCAAAACTCAATCTTATTAAAAGTTGAAAATCTTAAAGTTAGTTTTAAAGGCGAAAATAAACAATATATTGAAACAGTCAAAGGGATTTCATTTGAAATTCCGACCAATACCACGGTTGCCTTAGTCGGTGAATCGGGTAGTGGTAAATCAGTCACGTCACTGGCGACCATGGGTTTATTGCCACCAGAGCAAAGTCAAATTTCGGCTGAAAGTAAAATTGTATTTGAGGGGGTTAATTTACTCACGTTGTCCCGAGCAGAGATGCGCAAGGTCTGTGGTAAGGACATTGCCATGATTTTTCAGGAGCCGATGTCTTCACTCAATCCTGTTTTTACCGTGGGCGATCAAATTGCAGAAGTGCTCAGACTGCATTTGGCGATGGGGCGTAAGCAAGCCAGAGCACGCACTTTAGAGCTGCTAAAAGAAGTTGGAATACCGTCCGCTGAAACCAAAATTGATGCCTATCCCAGCCAACTTTCTGGTGGGCAGCAACAGCGGGTGATGATTGCGATGGCAATTGCCTGTGAACCGAAGTTACTGATTGCAGACGAACCGACAACGGCACTGGATGTGACCATCCAAAAGCAAATTCTGGATTTATTACAGGATTTACAACAACGCCGACAAATGTCGATGCTGTTTATCACGCATGATCTAGCATTGGTCAGTGAAATTGCTGATGAAGTGATCGTGATGCGGCATGGTGAAATTCGTGAGCAAGGTGCAGTCAAGTCAGTTCTTGAACAACCGCAAGATATTTATACACGTGCCTTATTACAATGTCGTCCACAATTGTCGCAGCGTCCATTTCGACTGCCAATGATCAGTGATTTTATGCAACAACAAGGTCAAACTTGGGTAGAGCTAGGTGTAGCCGATCAGCCGCGAGCACAGCGACCACGGGGTTTAAAAGGCAATGAGGAAATTATTCTGGATGTGCGAGATCTGAAGAAATCCTTTTATAGTCGTAAAGGATTATTTGGTCGTGAGGAATTTCAAGCCGTCAAAGGGGTGTCATTTCAATTGGCGAAAGGCAAAACCTTGGGCTTGGTCGGTGAGTCAGGTTCGGGGAAAACCACCATTGGTCTACTGCTGATGCGCTTGCAACAAGCCTCAGGCGGAACCGCTCGGATTTATGGGCAAGATATCTTGGCAATGTCGGAGAAGCAGTTTGCCCAGTTTCAACGTAAAATTCAGATTATTTTTCAAAATCCTTATGCATCTTTAAACCCGCGCTTTACCGTGGGACAAATTTTGTTGGAACCCATGCAGGTGCATGGCATTGGTACTAACGATGCTGAGCGGAAAAAAATCGCTTTGGATTTACTGGAACGGGTGAGTTTACCAGCCTCCGCATTTCATCGTTATCCGCATGAGTTTTCTGGTGGGCAGCGACAGCGTATAGCCATTGCCCGATGTTTGACTTTAAAACCGGAAATTCTGATCTGTGATGAATCAGTGTCGGCATTAGATGTGTCGGTTCAAGCCCAAGTCTTGAATTTACTGCAAGATTTACAGGATGAATTTGGCTTGAGTTACATCTTTATCTCCCATGATCTATCGGTAGTGAAATACATTTCCGATCAAATTATGGTGATGAATCATGGGGATATCGTTGAAATTGCCAACTCGGATGATCTGTATCAGACTCCGCAGCATGAGTACACCAAACGACTGCTAGGTGCGATTCCAAAAGGCATCTAGCAAAGTATGTCTTAATGCAGGGTGATAAAAAAACCGCCCTAAGGCGGTTTTTTTAAATATCTGTAGGCAGCTAATTAAAACTTCTTAAAGCTTTTGTTTGTGCCAAATGGTTTACGCGGCGCTTGTTCATCGCGATTGTCGCGTTGACCATAAGCGCCTTTGTTGCCAAAGTTGTCAGAACGGTTGTCACGTTGTGCGTAGCCAGAGCTTTGACGTTGTTCACGCTGACCGTAACCTGATTGCGCATTGTCCTGACGGCGGTGTGTATGACCATTCGGGTTTTCACGACGTTCACGGTTAAATGTTGGTTTTTGTTGACCTTCATCTTCATTGTCACGACGTTGCTGACGTAAGAAACCACCACGGCGTGCTGCCAAAGGTTTATCTTGCATACGTTCAGTACGACGTTTCGCCATGCCGTACAAACCTGTGCCTTGACGTGGCTTTAATTCAACTGACTTGGTTAAGTTGTCGATGTCGCCCTTGTCGAGTTCCATCCAGCGACCTGTACGTAATTCGCGTGGCAAAATTACAGTGCCATAACGGGTACGTAAAAGGCGGCTTACTTTTAAACCTTGTGATTCGAAAATACGACGAACTTCACGGTTACGTCCTTCTTTTACGACCACTTGGTACCAACGGTTAATCCCGTCACCACCAATTTCAGAGAATGATTCAAACTTGGCTGGACCATCATCCAATACCACACCTTTCAGCATGTTATTTTTAAGTTGAGGGGTCACTTCACCCATTACACGTACAGCGTATTCACGCTCAATCTCGTTCGATGGGTGCATTAAACGGTTTGCAAGCTCGCCATCATTTGTGAACAATAACAAGCCAGTCGAGTTGATATCTAGACGACCCACCATCACCCAGCGATCATTAGCAATGCTTGGCAAATTATCAAATACCGTTGGACGTTGTTCTGGATCGTTACGTGAACAAATTTCACCTTCTGGTTTGTAGTAAATCAGAACGCGACGACGAATTTCATCTTCAATTTGGAACTGCACTTTACGACCATCGATACGAAGCTCATCGCCTGGCTCAATACGTTCGCCCACTTGAGCAACACGACCGTTGACACTCACACGACCAGCAGCAATGACCTCTTCCATATAACGGCGAGAGCCTAAACCAACGCGCGCGAGCACCTTTTGCAATTTTTCACTCATGACAGCATAACCTTAGAAATTATCATCAACAGTTCGCCTATTTAAGACTTCGGTGCTTGCGCATCGAGAGCCATAAAAGCTTCCTTGGCATCCTGTAGGGGAGGCAATTGACCAATTGATGTTAGGCCAAATGCGTTTAAAAACTGTGGCGTTGTAACCAACAACGCGGGTCTTCCAGGGAGTTCCCGAAAACCAGATTCTTTAATCCAGTTCCAGTCAAATAGGGTTCTCAGAATTTGACTATTATTCGAGACTCCACGAATTTGTTCAATGTCCGCACGAGTCACGGGTTGATGGTAAGCCACCACCGCTAAGATTTCGAGCAGAGAAGGCGATAAGCGTGCTGGACGCTCAGGCCAAGTTTGAGTAATGATTTGGCGATATTTGGCGCGCACTTGAAAACGGAAACCTTGAGCAGTTTCAACCAGTTCAATCGAGCGACCATGTTGTAACACCATTAATTGTTGGATCAGTTGGCGCAGTTCAGTTTTGGAATATTGATCTTGAAAGGCTTCTTTCAGGCGTGCTAATGATACAGGTGCATCACTGGCAAAAATAATCGCCTCCAGTTGCATTAACATTTCATGCTGCATTTCGGATTGTGAAAACAGATCAACATCGTTCATGCCTGAGCTCCTTGAACACTAAGAGGTGCCTCTATGCCTGAACCAATAATTTGAATGCGTTGCTGACGTGTCAGTTCAAGCACTGCCATAAAGGTCACGACCACGCCCATACGACCCTGACTCGGTTTTAGCAAATCAATAAATTCTAACACTTCACCTGCTTGCAGCTTTTGTTCAATAAAGGCAATGCGTTCTTCAAGCAAAACAGGTTCTTGCTCAATTTTATGCATGACGGGTTCTGGGCGGTTAAACACGCAAAACAAGGCATCATGTAAAAGATTGACAGAAAAGCCTTCATGACGGACTGCAATATCGCCCAGACTGACATTGGTCTCAAACGTATCACGTTCAAGCACACTCATTTGGCCCAAGCGTTCAGCCGCTTGCTTGACGCGCAGATAGGTTTCTAAGCGGTCAATCAATTCCTGCTTTGGATCTTTTTCCACGGCAATACTGCATGGTTTCGGCAGTAAAAGGCGAGATTTCAAATCTGCCAATAATGCTGCCATCACCATATAGTCCGCGGTGAGTTCAATATTCAGTGACTTCATTGCATCCATATAAGACAGATACTGTGCTGCAATGGGAGCAATGTCTAACTGTAATAAGTCGAAACCATTTTTTTGAATCAGGTAAATTAAAAAGTCGAGTGGTCCTTCGAAATGCTCTAAAAGAATTTCAAATGCAGCTGGAGGAATGTATAAATCCTCGGGGATGGAGTCATGCCATTCATCCAGAACACGGATGTGCGGCGTATCTTCCATGGCATTATGGACGGGTTGATTCATTACAGTTATTGGCCACGCGAATTTTCAAAGGCATGATTATGTGTTTTCGAATCAGTACTTAAGGGAGAAAAAGTAGAGGCGATTAAAAAATACATAATTTTAATAGGGCTTAGTGTAATGCATATTCGGGTGTGAATAAATTACTTCACCGTTCAAATAACAAAAAAAGCAGTAAGTAAATAGTGGATATTTATTTTGGTGATGATAGATGGAATCCTCTTTTTATATATGTCAGCTAATAAAATGTTGGTGAAACAACAGATAAGCAGGTCAAAAGGTGTAGTACATCAGAGTTAGAGTCCAAAACCTCCCTAACTCGGATGAATCACCTTATTCAAAAGCGCTCACATCTCCTACGCCTTTACGAATCACTTGGGGATGGTCACCAGATAAATCCACAATACTGGTGGTGCTTAAGGTACCTAATCCACCATCAATAAACACATCAATCCGTTTTTCCAGTTGCATCTCAATTTCATAAGGATCATCAAGCGGATCGGCAATCCCTGGCAGGATTAGGGTGCTGGTTAGTAGTGGTTCGCCCAATTCTTTCAGCAGCATTTGACAAATGGGGTTACTTGGAATGCGTAGACCAATGGTTTTCTTTTTCGGATGCATCAAGCGACGCGGCACTTCACTGGTCGCAGGTAAAATAAAGGTGGTGACCGCAGGAGTATTGTTTTTCAATAAGCGATACATGGCATTGTCGACTTTTGCATAGGTCGCAATGTCGGATAAATCAGAACAGAGAATCGCGTATTGATGTTTCGGTCCTAAGCCACGAATCTGAGAAATGCGTTCCATGGCATTCTTATTCCCGATTTGGCAACCAATGGCATAAGCGGCATCGGTTGGGTAGATCACCACGTCACCCGCACGAATGCGTTCCACTGCCTGACTGATTAAGCGCGGTTGTGGATTATCAGGATGTATTCTTAAGTGCAACATATTTTTCTCCTGATTTTTTATCTATTATCTGCTTAAAATACAGCATGTTGTCATTTAACTTTGATGAATTTCTGTAATTAATCCAGCATTTCACGTTGAAACTCGTCACTTTGTAATCTTTTGCCACTTCGTGTGCAGTCACAAATGCAGTCAATCAAGTATTTGGCATCGCGTGGTAGCTTTATTTCTCCAGCACAATAACCTTGCACCTGTGCAAAAACATTGTTTTTAAAGTTAGAACCATCCCCACCTTCACCCGTGAGATTGTCTAAAGAGACACGGAATTTACGTCCAAAGGCCTTGGCGAACATCCATTCAATGGCTTGAGGCTTAATTTCGACTTGTTCAAAGAGTGCCTGTTGCTCTTGGGTACGGCCATCAGGTGCGTACCAGTAACCTAGGTCGGGTAGGAGACGACGTTGTTCACCTGCAATGGTCCAATGGCTAATTTCATGCAATGCACTATTAAAGAAACCATGGGCAAATTGAATGCGAGCAGGGGCATTTTGTGTTGCGGGGAAATATTCAGGTTCAAAGTCACCTTTGACCAATGTCACATTCAGATGGGAAAACCAATGATTAAAGTGTAAGATGAGCCAATCAACTTGTTCTGCTTCTGTATACAAATTCTCCCACGTCGAGAGTTGCACTTGGCGGTTTGAAATGTCAGAATCGACAGTTGAAATTGTGCTCACAAGTGATGAATTACTCACTTCTGTTTGCGGCTGCAACAGATGCATGACTTAAGTTACCCAAATGGTCTGTCTAAATAAGTACAAAATTGTATCTTAATCTTTGACAGAGAACTGATGAATTTGTAGAATTGCCGCCTTAATTATGTCAGCAAATACCTTTCCGGCACAGATTGAGCCGTTTAAATGGGCCGAACAAGGCTTTACATGGTCAGGTCAACTGCCTTTGTCTCGCTTTGTTCGTATTGCTCGTGAAGCTGTTGGATCAATTGATGATCAATTGATTAACATAGACTGTAAGCTATCAATGGATGCGTATCATCGCCGTCTTGTATGGCTAGATGGTCGTGTTGAAACGAATGTTCCAATGGAATGTCAACGTTGTTTAGACGTGGTCAACATTAAACTCGTTTCAGATTTTCATCTAGCTCTAGTGGATGATGAGTCACTGATAGAGCGCTTGGATGAGGATGCTGATTTCATCGTCTTAGGTGAGAGTGAAGCAACAACCAAAGGGAGCTATGATGCACCTGCGACTGCTGATTTACTCTCTCTGATAGAAGATGAATTGTTATTGTTGATGCCTTTGTCTCCCAAGCATGATGCTTGTGAACATAAGCACCAACCTGCCGTTGAAGAACTTGTTGAAGAAAAACGGGACAACCCGTTTGATGTTTTGGCAGGTTTGAAGGGTAAACTTAACTAATTTTTGTGTTATACTCTCGCGTATAAGACAACTGAATTTGTTCTGATCCATATTTTTTCGATTTGTAAGGAGCCATCATGGCCGTTCAGCAAAACCGTAAAAGTCGCTCTCGCCGTGACATGCGCCGTTCACATGACGCTTTAACCGAGAATGCATTAACTGTAGACCAAGCTACTGGTGAAACGCATCGTCGTCACCACGTAACTAAAGATGGTATCTACCGTGGTCGTCAATTGTTCGCTAAAGCATCTGCTGAATAATTGTCGAAGCATTAAGCTTAAAGCTTAGTGAAAAAATTGGGAGCGTAAGCTCCCTTTTTTTGTCTCCAATTTTTGTTGTATTTCGCAATTACCAAAAACAAAATTAAGTGTTAAATTTCCGATCCAAGAATGAGCAGTGACTACATAAAGGATTTTTTATATGTCTGCTAGACCACTCGAACAAGCAGCTCAAGCAACAAAAACTGCATTTGTGTTTCCAGGTCAAGGTTCGCAAAAAGCTGGCATGCTGGCTGAACTTGCTGAACAGTTTAGTGGTGTTCGTGACACGTTCGCGGAAGCTTCTGAAGCCCTTGGTTTTGATTTGTGGCATATTGCCCAAAGCGGTGAAGGCTTAGATCAAACTGAATTCACTCAACCTGTATTGCTTACAGCCAGTATTGCTTTATGGCGTGTATGGTTAGAGTTGGGCGGTGTTGCGCCTAAATACCTTGCCGGTCATTCACTTGGTGAATACAGTGCTTTAGTTGCTGCTGGTGCAATGTCATTGGGCGATGCTGTAAAGTTGGTGAACTTGCGTGGCAAGCTCATGCAAAATGCTGTGCCTCAAGGCAAAGGCGCAATGGCAGCGATTTTGGGTCTAGAAGATGCCAAAGTTATTGAGTTGTGTGCTGAAGTAACGGCACAAGGTCAGGGTTCTGTAGACGCTGCGAACTACAATGCGCAAGGTCAAGTGGTTATTGCGGGTGAGAAGGCGGCTGTAGAAGCGGTGATGGCAATTGCAAAAGAACAATCAGGCAAAGCAATTGCACTTCCTGTGTCTGTGCCATCACATTGTTCGCTAATGAAACCTGCTGCCGAACAATTTGCACTTGCTTTGGAACAAACTGCCATTGAGCTACCTAGCATTCCTGTAATACAAAATGTCAACGCGGAAATCGCGACAGATGTAGCGCAATTACGTCAGGCATTAACTGCACAATTGTACCAATCCGTACAATGGACCAAAACCATGCAGTTTGTGCAGGATCAAGGCATTCAATTTATTGTTGAGTGTGGTCCAGGTAACGTACTTGCCAATCTTGCGAAGCGTTTACCAAATATTGATAAAGCATTCCCACTCGACACCAAAGGTCGTATGGAGGATGCACTGAATGCCATTTTAGTGGCAGAAGGGAAAATTGCATGACACAAGAACGCAAAGTCGCTTTAGTGACAGGCGCGAGTCGAGGGATTGGTGCAGCCATCGCTCAACAGTTGATTCAAGACGGTTATTTTGTTGTAGGTACTGCGACTTCAGAGTCTGGTGCAGAAAAATTATCAGCAGCATTTGGTGAAAATGGTGCCGGTAAAGTGCTTGATGTACGTGACGGTGCAGCAATAGACGCTTTGGTTACAGATATCGAACAAAATTATGGTCCAGTTCTTGCACTTGTAAATAATGCAGGGATTACCCGTGATAATTTGTTGTTGCGTATGTCTGAAGATGATTGGGATGATATTCTGAACATTCATTTAAAAGCCGTTTACCGCTTATCAAAACGCGTTCTTAAAGGCATGACCAAAGCTCGTTTTGGACGAATTATTAATATCAGTTCTGTGGTTGCGCATTTCGCAAACCCAGGCCAGGCAAACTATTCAGCTGCTAAAGCAGGGATTGAGGCATTTAGCCGCAGCCTTGCAAAAGAAATGGGTAGCCGCCAAATTACTGTCAATTCAGTTGCACCAGGTTTTATCGCGACTGAAATGACGGAACAGTTGAGCGAAGAAATTCGCAAAAAAATGAGTGATCAAGTGGCACTTCAGCGCTTAGGTGAACCACAAGATATCGCGAATGCTGTAAGTTTCTTGGCTTCTGAGAAGGCAAGTTATATTACAGGTACGGTTTTACACGTAAATGGTGGTTTATACATGAGCTAATTGGCTGATGTATGAACTTTCAAAATATTAGAGTTTCAATTAAACTAACGGCATTTAAAAACGCCACAAGCAATGAGGAGAATTCCTGTGAGCGATATCGAACAACGCGTTAAACAAGCGGTTGCAGAACAACTTGGTCTTAAAGTAGAAGAGATCAAAAACGAAGCATCTTTCATGGATGACTTAGGTGCAGACTCTCTAGACCTAGTTGAACTTGTAATGTCTTTCGAAAATGATTTCGACATCACTATTCCTGATGAAGATTCTAACGAAATCACTACAGTTCAATCTGCAATTGACTACGTTTCTAAGAAACTTGGTTAATTGTTGATGTTCAGCGCTGCTGAAAGAAAAGCCACCTTTTAGGTGGCTTTTTTAATGCGTGTTTGAAGGTGGTGTCTTTTCAGGTTTTATAAATATAAATTCAAAGCCCAAATGAAATATACCAAGAAATAGGGATAGTGTTTTTGAGGTTGCGGTTTTAATTTAATGGAGTAGATCAGAATGAAAAGCATCATAACTAAAATAAAAAAGCGGTGAGTAGGATCACTAAAGTTGAGTGATTTGGTTGGTTTATTTGTAACAAAAAATGTATACCAAAATACTTGGTTTTACATATCGTTAAGTTTTGCTTAATAAATAATCAAAACAGAGTAACAGATCATTTTATTATCATGATTATGTATATGTATATCTGTATATAAAAATCCAATTATTGTGGGTATTCTGCTAGTAAATTTAATTTTTGAATTTCTAATGCTATTTTTTATGCATCAAAAAATCATATAAATATTAATCATAATTAAGCTCTGCTTGATGATTGTGCTTGTCTGTTGGTTATGCATTTCGACTATTAACACTTTGAATTTAATTGTTAAACTGGCTTATAAGGTAAAAGTCACAGTGTCATGTGCGTATAAGAAACATCTAAAGAAACCATTATGAGAATGCGAATCAGACGAGCACCACAAATGAGTTGGAATAAACGGGTTGCTCTATTAATCACACTTTTATTTAGCACATCAGTTTATGCCGTTCAGTTAAAGACATTGTTGAAAACAGCTTTGGAGCAAGACCCAATGATGTTAGAAGCCCAAGCCAACGAAGAAGCTGCACTCAGTAAGGTGAAAGAATCTAAAGCCCTGCATTATCCGACCTTGGCTTTAACCGCAAATCAGATTCTAGATCAGTCACATGAAAGTCAATATGACTATGTGAGTGAGGATTTCACGCCAGGGATTAGAGGGAGTTTGAACTTGTATTCATTTGGTGCCATTCGTGCGCAAGTGGATCGTGATGAAAAGAAATCACAATATTTTGAACAAAAGATAGATGAGACGGCTGAGGAGCTAGGTTACAACATTGGTTCCGAATATTTAAAAGCCCTGAATGCGCATGAAGCCCTTGCGGTGCAGATGCGGAGTTTGGAGCGTCATAATAAGTTTACGCAAGATGTGAGTGTCATTGTGCAATATGATGCTGGGCGTCGTTCAGAGCTAACACAGGCACGTGCACGACAAATGCAGGTTGAACACACCATCAGCAGCTTGCAGCGTGAATTGGGCTTTGCGCTGAGTCATCTTAAGAAGTATTCACCAGAGGTAATTGATCAAAACACCTTGAGCGATCCTTTTGCAGGGCTGGCACCTTCCGAATTCATTAGCCGCTATGAACTTAGCGAAGTAACCCAACATCCATCTTATTTAGCTCAAGAAGCGGAGCTAGACAGTATTCGCTCTGAGGTTAAATATCGTAAAGCCAAACGTTATCCAAGTATTAACTTGGAGGGCAATGTGACGACTGAGGATCGTCAGGTGTATTTGAATATGTCGTGGGATTTGTTAAATCAGGGGGCGAAATATTCAGTTGAACAAAGTGGTCAATCTGCAGTTGCTGCCAAAGCACGTCTTGATCAAATTCAGCGAGATATTGAAGAGCGCGCACGGACTGCAGAAATTGATATGTTTCAAAGCCAACAAAAAATGCAGATTTCGCAAGAGCAAATTATTGCTTCTCGTAAGGTGGTTAGTGACAACGAGAAACAGTTCAAAATTGCACGAAAAAGCCTGATTGATGTACTGAATGCCTATAACGAATTGGCAGGCGTCGAAATGGCTTATGTAACAGCACGAAATGATTATCGCATGGCTGCGCTGGCTTATTTACGTGCTCAAGCCAACATTAGCAACTGGGTGAGGCAGTAGCAAAACAAACGGCAGATCCAAAACGGATGTGGATGATGCATAAATGACCTTGCGGTCGAAGAATTAAAAAAGGATGACATAAAGAGAATGAAATCCATCATAGAGCATATTGCATTGGCGACCCGATTATTGGGGAGTCCATTACCTGTCGCGACCTTAATGGCGCAGGTGACACATGATCAGCATTTAAATGTGAATTATTCATCTTTGGTGGAAGTATTAAAAAGTCACGGTTTTGAGAATACTTTAACGCAAAAAGCACTGCATGAAATTCCTGCTTTGGCGGTGCCCGTCGTGATTGTATTGCAGCAAGATCAAGCCGCAGTCATTACACGAATTGAAGGCAGTGCAGACGAACGTGTATATGAGTTGCAGCAAACCGATGGGTTAAAGCAACGTCTGACGCAGCAACAATTAAGTGAGTTGTATTTGGGTTATTGCTGGTTTATTAAACCGAAACTCGCACATGATTTGCGCTCTGAACTACCTGAATATCACTTGCCTAAAGCTTGGTTCTGGAAAGTAATCTGGCGTTTTCGTGCCTATTATGCACAGGTGATTCTGGCGACATTCATTATTAACTTTTTGGCGCTGGTTAGCTCCCTCTACGTTATGAATGTTTATGACCGTGTAATTCCCAATAAGTCCTATGAAACACTCTGGGTGCTCAGTATTGGGGTTATTCTGGCGATTAGCTTTGAGTTCGTTGCCAAGATGATTCGAGGGCATTTGACCGATATTGCGGGTAAAAAGGCAGATCTCATTATTAGTTCAGCCATTTTTCGCCGAGTGATGAGTTTAGATTTGGCTGAACGCCCAGCATCTTCTGGTTCCTATGCCAATAACTTGCGTGAGTTTGAATCGGTGAGGGAATTTATGACCAGCGCTAGTTTACTGGTCTTGGTCGATTTACCTTTCTTGCTGCTGTTTATCACGGTGATTTGGCTGATCGGCGGTCAATTGGCATTCGTCCCATTAATATTAATACCTATAGTGATGTTGGTTGGACTTTTAGCCCAAGCACCTTTGGCACGATATATCAATGAATCCATGAAAGAGTCTTCGCAACGTCAAGGTTTAGCTGTCGAGGCAATAGAAGGTATTGAAACTTTAAAAGCCAATAATGCCACCAGTTGGGCACAACAGAAGTGGGATCATTACACCGCTAAAAATGCAGCTTCAAGTACAAAAACTCGCGATTTGAGTAATTTCGTAGTCAATTTTTCTGTCGCGGTGCAGCAATTAAATACCGTGATTTTGGTGATTGTCGGAACCTATCTAATTCATAGCCCAGATCCAAACAACAAAATTACCATGGGAGCACTGATTGCCGCAGTCATTTTGTCTGGTCGAGCTTTGGCACCTTTGGCACAAATTTCGAGTTTGGCAATTCGTTTCCAGCAAGCCAAAATTGGTCTGCAAGGGCTACAAAGCATTATTGAGCGAAAAATTGAACGTCATCCGGATCGGCAATATATTAGCCTTGATCAAGTAAAAGGTGAGCTTAAATTTCAAAATGTAAGTTTTAAATATCAGAAAGATATTCCACCTGCTTTAAAAGCCTTGAACTTGAGTATAGCCGCGGGTGAAAAAGTTGGAATATTGGGAAAAATTGGCAGTGGTAAAACAACCACCTTGAAACTTGCTAGCGGCATGTTTGAACCACTGGAGGGGAATGTCACCCTCGATGGTGTGGATTTACGTCAACTTGATCCTAATTTCTTACGTAATCAGGTCGCAATGCTGGGTCAAGCACCGCGTCTTTTTTTGGGGACTTTACGTGAAAATCTCGATTTGGCACGACAAGATGGTTTCTCGACAGATCAGGAATTATTGCTCGCCTTAAAACGCTTTGGTTTGGATAGCCTGATTCAAAATCATCCGCGTGGCTTGGATATGCCTTTGGGTGAAGATGGTTTGGGACTCTCAGGAGGGCAAAAACAGATTATTGCCTTGGCGCGACTTACTTTGCGCTCCCCGCGCGTGGTCTTGTTGGATGAGCCGACCAATGGGCTGGATCAATTAACAGAGCGTCAAACTCTGAATGCTTTGCATCAATGGGGTAAAGACAAAACCTTGGTGGTGGTCACGCATCGAACTCAAGTGCTGAGTATTGTGAGTCGTGTGGTGGTGATCGATCAAGGACAAGTGGTGATGGATGGCCCTAGAGATGAGGTGTTGAAAAAGCTTGCTCAAAATGAACAAAAGAAAACGTCCGTATCAAGTGCTGCTGCAACACAAGCCGCAACATCAGCGACTCAAGCAGAGAAAGCAGAGGGGAGAACCATTGTGATTCAGCCTGAACATGTGGCAACAGTTCGTAAACATACAAAAGAAACACCATTACAAGAACAGAATGTTGAATCGCTATAACGACAACGAGCAGATCAATATAAGTGAGGCTTATGAAAGATAATCAGAACCCATCCGCAGAACGAGTACAGTCCAAAGACTTACAGTTACTCAACGACTTGCATGCTGCTTTACAAACAGAAAAGCATACAGGGCTCTTCTGGACGATTGGTTTGCTGTTTGTATTTTTAATTGTATTTGTATTTTGGGCTTATCACAGTCCTGTAGAAGAAGTGACACGAGGACAAGGGAGTGTCATACCGACCAGTCGTGAACAAATCTTACAAAGCTTGGACCCTGGGACCATCAAAGAGATGCTGGTGAAAGAAGGTGATATTGTTGAAAAAGGACAGATATTGCTACGGTTAGATGATACTCGTAGTTCAGCCATTTTAAGGGAAAGTGAAGCCAAAGTTGCCAACCTTGAAGCAATGTCAGCGCGTTTAAGAGCTGAATCTTATGGGACTAACATTCAATTTCCTGCTGGAATTAGTGAGTCACTCAAGCATCGAGAGCGTGCTGCATATACAGCTCGTAAACGTGCGGTTGATGAAGCGATTACAGGATTAAAAACCAGTAAGGCAATGCTGGATCGTGAAATTTCAATCACAGCACCTATGGTAGCTGAAGGGGTAATGTCTGAAGTTGAATTATTACGTATGCGTCGTCAGTCCTCAGATTTAGCACTGCAAATTGACGAAAAGCGGAATCAATATGCCGCGGATGCCAATAATGAGTTGGTTCGGGTAGAGTCTGAGCTTGCTCAAGCCAAAGAAAATATGGCAATGCGGGCTGACCCTGTAGATCGCTCCCTGATTCGAGCACCGTTAAAAGGGATTGTCAAAAACATCAAAATCAATACGGTTGGTGGGGTGGTTCAGGCTGGGCAGGACATTATGGAAATTGTGCCTTTAAATGACAAATTGCTGGTTGAAGCCTATATCCGTCCGCAAGATGTCGCATTTGTACACCCTGGGCTTGCTGCAATTGTAAAAATTACGGCTTATGACTATGCCTTGTATGGCGGTTTGGAAGGTAAAGTCACGTTAATTAGCCCAGACACCCTCAGAGATAAAACTCGACCAAGTGAGCTGAATTTAAATCCTGAGGAAGCCTATTACCGCATTTTGGTTGAAACCCATCAGAACTCTTTGACGGATAAAAATGGCAAACCGATGCCAATTATTCCAGGCATGATTGCCAGTGTTGACGTTAAAACAGGAGAAAAAACAATATTCCAATATTTAATCAAACCGATTACGCGCATGAAGCAAGCGCTACAAGAACGATAGTGAATATTTAATAAAATTAAAACTAAAAGTTATTATGATTTTTGTTATTAATATAAGTGGTCCATATGTGTGGTTAAAATAATTTCGAGTTTATAAAATAATATGGATTTTAAATGTATATTCTATGTTTCTGATAATTTTTGAAAATTAAAAAACCATATTTTAAATATGGTTTTTTAATTTAATAATAATAAAAAAATTATTTTAAATTTTTATCTTTAATTTGTGACTCAGTTCATGTTATTCAAAAAAACCTAATTAAAGCTATTGTTTTTTGCTCATTTTTTTATATTATTTATGATTAAGTTTTATTAAAAAATTGCATAAACACTTATTTTTTATAGGGGTTTATGTAGAGGTTATAATAATCCCATAGATTGGGTTGAATAATATTGAGATATAATAAAAGAGGTGGGTATTATGAATGTTAAAAGGTTAATATTAATATTTGGAGTTTCAGTATTTGGGTTTGGTTGTTCATCTGCAACAAAGAAACCACCATTAGAGCATTGGAATATATTTGATTCTAAACCTTTTGCACAACCTCAAAGTATTAAAGAGGGACGTACTCAAGTTGTATTTATTCGAGATAAAGAAGGTTTAAGTGGTCCAGCTGCGAATATTTTTATCGAAGGACACTATTTTACATCTTTGCTGCCAGGAGCTTATAAGGCAGTACAGTTATGTTCCCACCCTACACGTATAAATGCGGCATATACCAATAGTGAATTAAATTACATGAATGCCCGAAAACAGAATTCACTGCAAACCTTAACAGAGGGAACGACACAATATTATCGCTTAATGAATGGGTCGGGTCAGAACGTACAAATACAAGCGCTTACTGAAAGCCAAGCGCAAGCCTTTTTGCCAAATCTTAAAGAAGAAGTGAACACGGTTTCTCGTGTTAAAGAAGTTCAGGAATGTGCAAAACCTGTTTATGTTCAGGTTCCAGTCAAAACGATGCTGAAAAAATATACGCTAGAAGCAAGTACTCTATTTAGTTTTGCTAAGTCAGGACCTAATGATATTACAGCCAAAGGGCGGAAAGAAATTGCAGCCATTGCAGCAGAAATTGCGCGTGATCAGGAGGCGATAAGTCATATCGCGGTGATTGGATATACAGATCCAGTAGGTTCGGAAAATTCTAATCAGCAGCTTTCGCAGCGTCGTGCAGAAACAGTACGTATGCTGTTGGTTCAAGATGGCGTGGTTAAAAAGAATATTTTAGTCGAAGGACGTGGTGAGCAAGAGCTGATTGTAAGTGATTGTGAGCAGAAATATGCAAAAGATAAGGCAGCACGTGAGCAGTGTGATTTACCGAATAGACGCGTAGAAATCATTACCTATGGAATGAAAGCTGAATAAGACTTGCTCCCTGCATTTATTCACTATTTTTAGAATCAAGCTATAAGAAAAGGATAAATAACATGTCAAATCAGACTGTAACGATAAAACTGCACGATGCAAAAAAAGTTATTTCAGCATTCCAAGTCACGAAAACACATGACCAGCCTGTCACGATTCAAGCCCAAAAAGGCATTAATTACGAGTTGATAGATGATGCAACTCAATTTGCACCTGAAAATATTAAAATTCAACGTGTTGGTAATGATTTATATATTGGCTTTGAAGATGATGGTTCAAATCCAATTGATCCAGATTTAATTATTCAAGGCTATTATGGAACCGATGGAATCACAACGAACCTGCTGATTGGTCTACATGAAAATGGCAATTATTATGCCTATGTTCCTGAAAGTGGTTTACAACAACACGCAGTGAGTATGTTGGCTGATGAAGTGAGCGCCGGTCAGGCTTTAGGCGGAGAAGCTCTAACTTCAGCGGCATACGAGTTTAATCCGTATTGGTTGTTGGCCTTAATTCCAATTGTGGGATTGGCTGCCGCTGGAGGTGGTGGCGGTGGAGGAGGTGGTGGAACACCAGCACCATCAGCGGATAAACCTGATGTAATTGGTTTAAACGGTGGTGTGGTTACAGCTAAACCAGGCACTAATAATGTTAAACAAGTCATCAATTATATAGATGAATCCAATAATACTGTGGTTTTAACCGCAACAAAGGGTTCTGATGGTAAATGGATTCTTGATAAAACTCCTACAGGTGTGACGATTAATCCTTCTACGGGTGAAGTGACCATAGGTATGGATGCTGTGAAAGATGGCAGCACAGTGACTTCTACAGGTACTAACTCGAGTAATAATACAGCGACTGATAGTGATACTGCTCAGGTCGATGACAGTACACCTACATCTGCAGATACTCCTGATGTAACAGCACTAGCAACCGGAGCAGTTGCAGTTAAACCAGGTGAGGATAATGTTAAACAGGTCATTACTTATACAGATGAATCAGATAATGTGGTGACATTAAATGCCACTAAAGGTGAAGATGGTAATTGGAGTTTAGATAATACACCTGCCAACGTTACGATTGATCCAACTACAGGTATCGTTGCCATTGGTCCTGATGCAGTTAAAGACCTTTCAACTGTTACAGCTTTAGGAAGTGATGCTTATAACAATACTGCTTCGGATAGTGATATATCCAAAGTTGATAAGACTGATACTCAAAATGCAAATTTATTAGTCACTTTTAATTCAATTACTGATGATACAGGCACTGCAGGTGACTTCATTACCAATGACAATACATTACTGTTTAAAGGTAAGGTGGATATCGATGCTAGTACTGCCCTCAGTGTTCTCAGCGTCAAAGTGGGTGGTACGACTTACACCACAGCTGATCCACGTCTGACCGTAGATGGCTCAGGCAACTGGACACTGGATCTGACCGGGAGCACCTT